>NZ_BNBC01000021.1:0-72335 GCF_014654675.1 Streptomyces spiralis | reverse complement strand
GGTCGTCGGCGACACCACGGGCCCGGACTGGGAGGCCGACCGTGCCGCCCTGGTCGCCCGTGAGCTGTCCTTCGCGGAGTTCCTGGACCGCAGGGGCCTGGCGCTGCGCTCGGACCTGCTGGGCGCCTGGACGCGGTGGATCACCCCCGAGTTCGAACAGCGCCGCTACGACACCTGGTTCTTCGTCGCCGCCCTCCCCGAGGGCCAGCGCACCCGGAACGCCTCCACGGAGGCCGACCGCACGGTGTGGATCCGCCCCGAGGACGCGGCGGCCGGATACGACAAGGGCGAGCTGCTGATGCTGCCGCCCACCGTCGCCACCCTGCGCCAGCTGGTCGGTTACGGCTCTCCCGCCGAGGCCCTCGCGGCCGCGCCGGCCCGCGATCTGACCCCCGTGCTGGCCCGGGCCCGCCTGGTCGGCGACGAGGTCGTCCTGACCTGGCCGGGCCACGACGAGTTCACCAAGCACATCCCCAACGGCGGCGCGGCGCCCGCGTGACGGCGCGCCGGCCCCGACCGACCGACGCCCAGGAAGGTCCCCTCGCATGACGGACGCATCAGCGCTCCCCGGCCAGCCCCGGGGCGGCGTCCTCTCCGGTCCCGCCACCGCGCGGGCCGTCAACGTCCTCGCGCCCAACGCCTCCGCCATGACCCTGGATGGCACCAACACCTGGATCGTCTCCGAGCCCGACTCCGAGCTGGCGGTCGTCATCGACCCGGGGCCGCTGGACGAGGGTCATCTGAGCAATGTCGTCGACACCGCGGAGAAGGCCGGCAAGCGGATCGCCCTGACCCTGCTGACCCACGGTCACCCCGACCACGCGGAGGGCGCCGCCCGCTTCGCCGAACTGACCCGCACGCGCGTGCGTGCCCTGGATCCGGCTCTGCGGCTGGGCGAGGAGGGCCTGGGCGCGGGCGACGTGATCACCCTGGACGGCCTGGAGCTGCGGGTCGTACCGACCCCCGGCCACACCGCGGACTCGCTCTGCTTCCACCTCCCGGCAGACCGGGCCGTCCTCACCGGCGACACGATCCTGGGCCGCGGCACGACGGTCGTGGCCCATCCCGACGGCCGCCTCGGCGACTACCTGGACTCGCTGCGGCGGCTCAGGTCCCTCACGGTCGACGACGGCGTGCACACGGTGCTCCCGGGGCACGGACCCGTCCTGGAGGACGCCCAGGGCGCCGTCGAGTACTACCTCGCCCACCGCGCCCACCGGCTCGCCCAGGTCGAGACGGCCGTCGAGGACGGCTACCGCACCCCGGACGACATCGTCGCCCACGTCTACGCCGACGTCGACCGCTCCCTGTGGCCGGCGGCCGAGCTGTCGGTCCGGGCCCAGCTGGACTACCTGGAGGAACACGGGCTGATCTAGGCCCTAGCCCGGAGCCTCCGGCCTGGGTGCCTTGATGCCGTGCACGCGCGCGTACTCCCCGGCGAGCCAGGGGCCGAGATCGTCCACGTAGGTGCGCAGCACGGTGGGGTCGCCGACCGGGTCGTAGCCGTGCGCGGCCGCCGTACGCAGCTGGGCGGCCCGCGCCGGGTAGTACGCGCCGAAGGCGGCGGCCATCTCGTGGAGGTCGCTGGTCCAGCCGCGCCAGCGGCCCATGACCAGGGTGAAGCCGGTCCTGACCAGATGCCGGGACATGAACCGCACCAGGGGCCTGCGGGCCTCCTCGGTGTCCTCCGCGGCCGCGATGCGCGCCCGCCAGCGGGGGAGGAAGAGGGCCAGGTCCCCGTTGGTCTCGCGCGCCAGCAGCGGGTCGTCGGGGCGGTAGCGGGGAAGGCGTGCCGCCAGGTCCTGCCCCAGCAGGGGCGTGCACAGGCAGGCGACGAACCACCCGAGGTCGTACCGCTCCAGGTCGCTCAGCAGCCGCTCCCGGCCGAAGAGCAGGGTGCCGACGCCGTCGATCTGCGGGAACTCCGCGTCCAGCGCCGTACCCAGCGCACCGGCCCGTCGCCGGTCCGCGTCCGTCGGCTCGTCCCGCAGCGCGACCAGCAGGTCCAGGTCGCTGCGTCCCACGCGCGCGGTGCCGCGGGGGATCGACCCGTAGAGGTAGGCGCTGTGCAGGCGGCTGCCGTAGATCTCCGGCAGCCGGTCGCGGGCGGCCGCCACGACGGGGCGGAAGGCGTGCGGCACGCGCGCGAGGGAACCCTCGCGCGCGATGTATCCCTCCGGTGTGAGTCCCGGGGAGAGCCCCTTGAGCCGGACCTCGTCCGGGACGTGCCGGTGGTGTCCCGTCAGCGGGACCTCTTGGCCAGCCGCTCCACGTCCAGCAGGATGACCGCGCGCGCCTCCAGCCGGAGCCAGCCGCGCTGGGCGAAGTCGGCCAGGGCCTTGTTGACCGTCTCGCGGGACGCGCCGACCAGCTGGGCCAGCTCCTCCTGCGTCAGGTCGTGCACGACGTGGATGCCCTCCTCGGACTGCACGCCGAAGCGGCGCGAGAGGTCCAGCAGGGCGCGGGCGACGCGGCCCGGCACATCGGAGAAGACCAGGTCGGACATCTGGTCGTTGGTCTTGCGCAGGCGCCGGGCGACGGCGCGCAGCAGGGCGCCGGCCACCTCGGGCCGGGCGTTGAGCCAGGGCTGGAGGTCGCCGTGGCCGAGGGCGAGCATCTTGACCTCGGTCAGCGCGGTCGCCGTCGCGGTGCGGGGGCCGGGGTCGAAGAGGGACAGCTCACCGATGAGCTCGCCGGGACCCACGACGGCCAGCATGTTCTCGCGGCCGTCGGGGGAGGTGCGGTGCAGCTTCACCTTGCCCTCGGTGACCACGTAGAGACGGTCGCCCGGGTCGCCCTCGTGGAACAGGGAGTCGCCACGGGCGAGAGTCACCTCCGTCATGGAGGCGCGAAGCTCCGCGGCCTGCTCGTCGTCGAGCGCCGCGAAGAGCGGATTCCGCCGCAGAACGTCGTCCACGAGTTCTCTCCTTGTCGACCTGCTCAGGGGATCTTGCTCCCCCGGTGTGCCAGGGGACCGTGTTCCCCATTTTGCCGGACGGTCCAAACAGTGTGATCTGTCACAAGGATGCCGCACAGGTGTCCCGGGGTACGCGGCAGGGGTCCGATCGGACGCTGATCTTCGGGGTCCCGGGCGGATGTCGGTGCCGGGCTTTAGGCTGGCCGGGTGTCCAAATCGCCGGTGAGAGCACAGGTCTAGGGGGCTGGGCAGGTGGCTGCACATCAGGATTCCGCTGTGGGCGAACACGAGCCCGACGGCGGCCGGAAAGTGGCGGAAGCGGCGAAAGGTGCGTCCGGGAGGAAGTCCGGCAAGACGGCCTCCGCCGGGGCCGGAGGAGCGGGTTCCGCCAAGAAGACGGCCTCCGCCAGGAAGGCCGCTGCCGCGAAGAAGGCCGCCCCTGCCAAGAAGGCTGCCGCCGCCAAGAAGGCCCCGGGCAGGACGGCTGCCGCCAAGAAGACCAACGGCAAGACCACCTCTGCCAAGAAGACCACCACCAAGAAGGCCGCCCCCATCAGCAAGGCCCGCCCGCCCAAGAAGGTGACCATCGCGCCGCCGAAGGCGACCGTCGCCCTGGGCGAGGCGGCGCCCGCCAGGACCGTCGCCCCCGAGCCGCCGAAGGGCGAGTCCCGCACGGCCCTCGTCCGCCGTGCCCGCCGCATCAACCGCGAGCTCGCCGAGGTGTTCCCGTACGCCCACCCCGAGCTGGACTTCGAGAACCCCTTCCAGCTGCTGGTCGCCACCGTCCTGTCCGCCCAGACCACGGACCTCAGGGTCAACCAGACGACGCCCGCCCTGTTCGCGAAGTACCCCACCCCCGAGGACCTCGCCGCCGCCAACCCGGAGGAGGTCGAGGAGATCCTGCGCCCCACCGGCTTCTTCCGGGCCAAGACCAAGTCGGTCATGGGCCTGTCCAAGGCGCTGGTGGAGGAGTTCGGCGGGCAGGTCCCGGGCCGGCTGGACGACCTCGTCAAGCTGCCGGGCGTCGGACGCAAGACCGCCTTCGTGGTCCTCGGCAACGCCTTCGGACACCCGGGCATCACCGTGGACACCCACTTCCAGCGGCTGGTGCGGCGCTGGCGCTGGACCGAGGAGACCGACCCCGACAAGATCGAGGCCGCCGTCGGCGCGCTCTTCCCCAAGAGTGACTGGACCGACCTCTCCCACCACGTCATCTGGCACGGCCGCCGCATCTGCCACGCCCGCAAGCCCGCCTGCGGTGCCTGCCCGATCGCCCCGCTGTGCCCGGCGTACGGCGAGGGCGAGACCGACCCGGAGAAGGCGAAGAAGCTGCTGAAGTACGAGAAGGGCGGCTTCCCGGGCCAGCGCCTCAAGCCCCCGCAGGCCTACCTGGAGGCGGGCGGCAAGCCGGCCCCGCCCCTGGGAGCCACCGGATGACCCCGGCGGAACAGGCGGAACCGGCGGAACAGGCGAAGCCAACCGGCCCGGCGGATTCGGCGGAACCGGCGGACTCGGTGGAACGATCCAGGTGCCGCCGGGCGTTGGACACGGCAGTACGGCGACGGGGACGGGGGTGGCGATGACGCGGGTCGGCGACACAGCGAGCGGGACGGCACAGGGGCCGGCGCATGGGACGGCGAGCGGTACGCGCGACGGTGCGATCGCGCTCAGCAAGGACGGGCTGCCCACGTGGCTGCGCCCGGTCGTGCGCGTCGCCGAGACCGTCGAGCCGGTCCAGCTGAGCCGCTTCCTGCCCCCGGAGAACGGTGCGGGGCGCCAGTCCGCCGTCCTCGTCCTGTTCGGTGAGGGCGAGCGCGGGCCCGAGCTGCTGCTCATGGAGCGGGCCAGCTCGCTGCGCTCCCATGCCGGCCAGCCGTCCTTCCCCGGCGGGGCGCTCGATCCCGAGGACGGCGACCCGCAGGGCCAGGGTCCGCTGCGGGCCGCGCTGCGCGAGGCGGAGGAGGAGACCGGGCTGGATCCGGACGGCGTACAGCTGTTCGGTGCGCTGCCCCGGCTCTACATCCCGGTCAGCGGTTTCGTGGTCACCCCCGTGCTCGGCTGGTGGCGCGAGCCCAGCCCGGTCGGTGTGGTCGACCCCGCCGAGACCGCCCGGGTCTTCACGGTCCCCGTGGCGGATCTCACCAACCCGGACAACCGGGCCATGGCCGTCCACCCCAGGGGTCACCGAGGTCCGGCATTCCTGGTCGAATCGGCCCTCGTCTGGGGCTTCACCGCCGGAATCATCGACCGCCTGCTGCATTACGCGGGCTGGGAGCTGCCCTGGGACCGAGAGAAGCAGGTCCCGCTCGACTGGCGGGCATGACAGGGTGGGACTCCCTGCCGTCGCGGCCGGGGCCCTGAAAGGACGCCGCGTCCTGCGCCGCTGAACGGCGGGGCGGGCCCCGGCCGGACGTGGGGATCGAGAAGACGATGAGGCGAGGCTCGACGCGGTGAACGTGCTGGACATCCTGCTGCTGGTCGCCGCCGTGTGGTTCGCGGTCGTGGGGTATCGCCAGGGATTCGTCGTCGGCGTCCTGTCGGTGATCGGCTTCCTGGGCGGTGGCCTGGCCGCCGTCTACGTGCTCCCGGTCCTCTGGGACGCCCTGACGGACAACACACCGGTCAGCACCAGCGCGGCCGTCGTCGCGGTCATCATCGTCATCGTCTGCGCCTCGGTGGGCCAGGCCCTGACCACCCACCTCGGCAACAAGCTGCGCGTGCACATCACCTGGTCCCCGGCCCGCGCCCTGGACGCGACCGGCGGCGCCCTGGTCAACGTCGCCGCCCTGCTGCTGGTCGCCTGGCTGATCGGCTCGCTCATCGGCCGCACGACGATACCGACCGTCGGCAAGGAGGTCCGCAGCTCCAAGGTGCTGATCGGGGTCTCCGAGGTGCTGCCCACGCAGGCCAACACCTGGTTCGACGACTTCACCTCGGCCCTCGCGCAGAACGGGTTCCCGCAGGTGTTCAGCCCGTTCGCCGACGAGCCCATCACCGAGGTGCGGCCCCCGGACCCGGCCCTGAGGCACAGCGCCGTCGCCGCCCGCGCCCAGCGATCCGTGGTCAAGGTCGTCGGCACCGCGCACAGCTGCGGCAAGGTGCTGGAGGGCAGCGGGTTCGTCTTCGGCGACCGCCGCGTCATGACCAACGCGCACGTCGTCGGCGGCGTCGACGAACCCACCGTCCAGATAGGCGGCAAGGGCAGGAAGTACGACGCCAGGGTCGTCCTGTACGACTGGCACCGGGACATCGCCGTGCTCGACGTGCCGGACCTGAAGGCGCCCGCCCTGCGGTTCACCGACGAGGACGCGCGCAGCGGTGACGGCGCGATCGTCGCCGGCTTCCCGGAGAACGGGTCGTACGACGTGCGCGCCGCGCGCGTGCGCGGACGTATCACCGCCAACGGCCCCGACATCTACCACCGCGGCAATGTCAGCCGCGACGTCTACTCGCTCTACGCGACCATCCGCCAGGGCAACTCGGGCGGCCCGCTGCTCACCACCGACGGCAAGGTGTACGGCGTGGTGTTCGCCAAGTCGCTCGACGACGCCAACACCGGTTACGCGCTGACGGCGGACGAGATCCAGCAGGACATCGCCAAGGGACGGGCCGCGAACCAGCAGGTGGACAGCGACAGCTGCGCGATGTAGCCCGGTGTCAGGTCCTTGAGGCCGGCGGAGAGGGTCAGCCGCGAGGGTGGCGCAGGCGTACCGAGACCCAGCGGGCCCGGCGGCGCAGAATGCGCGGAATGCCCACCCGGGGGTCCGCGCCCGTCAGTTGTCGGGCGTCCTCATGGAGGGAGCCCGGACCGCTCGCCGAACGGCGGGTGTGTGCTACGTCACTGTAGTCGTGCGTCCAGCCCATACTGCGACGTCTGCCCCTGCCCCAAGGTCGATAACCTCCCGAGGGCGCACCAATTGGCCTATGCGCCAGGCAAATGGCCGTTCGAAGGACAGGTGTTCACGTTCGGATACCGGGCGCATCGACGAGAGTCACCGACCGGTCACCCGGCGCCGCGCGACGCATCACCGACCGGACCGGGCGTCTCACAGGCCGTCACGACCGGGGTGCCACCTCACGCCGCGTCACGGCCGAGTGGGCACCACACGCCGCCTCATCGATCGGGTTCTGCATCCTTCAGCCAGTTGACGAGCTCGGCGGAGAACGCCACCGGGTCCTCCTCGTGCGGGAAGTGGCCCAGCCCGTCGAACAGCCGCCAGCGGTACGGCGCCTCGACGTACTCGCCGGAACCGGCCGCGCTGCGGGTGCGCTGCACCGGGTCCAGAGAGCCGTGCAGATGCAGGGTCGGCACGCGCACGGGGCGCTTCATCCGGCGGTAGAACTGGATGCCGTCGGGTCGGGCCAGCGAGCGCACCAGCCAGCGGTACGGCTCGATGGAGCAGTGCGCCGTGGACGGGATGCACATGGCCCGGCGGTACGTCTCCACCGCCTCGTCGTCCGGCAGCCGCGGCCCCGACCAGTCCCGTACGAGACGGGCCACCAGCGCGCCGTCGTCGGCGGTGAGCTGCCGCTCGGGGATCCAGGGCCGCTGGAACCCCCAGATGTAGGAACTCGCCGCGGTCTGCCGGACGTCCGCCAGCATCGCCGAGCGCCAGCGCCGCGGGTGCGGCATGGAGACCACGGCCAGGCGCCGGACCAGCTTGGGGCGCATCGCCGCCGCCGTCCACGCCAGATAGCCGCCCAGGTCGTGGCCGACCAGGGCGGCGTCCGGTTCGCCGAGGGAGCGGACCACGCCGGTGATGTCGAGGGCCAGGTTGGCCGGGTCGTAGCCGCGGGGTGTGCGGTCGCTGCCGCCCACGCCCCGCAGGTCCATCGCCACCGCCCGGAATCCCGCGTCGGCGAGCGCGACCAGCTGGTGCCGCCAGGTCCACCAGAACTGCGGGAAGCCGTGCAGCAGCAGTACCAGCGGGCCGTCGCCGAGCTCGGCGATGTGGAAGCGGGCGCCGTTGGCGGCGACGTCCCGGTGCGTCACCTTCCGGTCGCCGGGTACGTCGATCCGTACGACCGAGGTCGAATGCGCCGAAGGGGTGGCGGGGTCCGTCATGAGGACGAGCGTGCCACAGCTTCGATGGCCTCGGGTGTCCGGTCCTCCAGAGCGGGGCGCTCCGGACGGGGGTGCGGCTTGGCATTCTGCAGGACGCCCGCGGTCTGCTTCATCGACGCGGCGACCTTCTGCGGGCCCTTGCTCTTCTTGGCCTTCTTCGCGAACACCAGGCCGATCAGCGCGAGGAGGCCGGCGAGCAGGACGTTGGCCGCGAAGGACAGCAGGAAGCAGACCGCCATGTTCCAGCCGCTCCACGTCCGAATGCCGTAGGCCAGGGCGAAGTTGAGCATCGGCAGCGAGAACACCAGGACGACGCCGGCCGCCGAGAGTGCGCCGCCGCTCGCCGCGCCGCGCTTGACGTCCTGCTTCAGCTGGGCCTTGGCCAGTGCGATCTCGTCATGCACCAGCGCCGACAATTCGGTCGTCGCCGAGGCGAACAGCTGGCCGATGCTGCGTTCGGCGCCGACCGGGCTGCCGTCGGGTGCGCTCATCGCAATCTCCCTCTCCTGCCTGACTGGGAACGGTGCTGCTTTTGTACCGTCCCGTCAGATCATGCCGGACTGTCGTCCTCATCGCTTGCCCCGCCCGGCACTTCGGCACGCCGCCCTGCCCTTTCGGCTTCCTTGAGCTCGGCGAGCCGCCGGTGTTCGGCGGCCTTGCGCTCGTGGATGCCGGCCATGCGCAAGTGGTAGGCGGGGTCGTCCTCCTCGTACACGTCCGGTACGCCGTCGAGGTCCTCGTCGCGCTCCTCGACCTCCCACAGCCGCCGGTACCTGGCGTTCCGCATCTTCAGCAGGACGGTGGCCAGTGCCGCGGCGATCAGGGAGCCGACGAGGACGGAGGCCTTGACCTCGTCCGTGAGCGCCGCGTCACCCTTGAAGGCGAGCTCGCCGATGAGCAGGGAGACGGTGAAGCCGATCCCGGCGAGCGAGGCGACGGCGAAGACGTCGGCCCAGGCCAGGTCCTCGCTGAGCGACGCCCTGGTGAACCGGGCGGTCAGCCAGGTCCCGCCGAAGATGCCGATCGTCTTGCCGACGACCAGGCCGAGGACGACCCCGAGCGTCTCGGGCTTGGTGAACATGTTCGCCAGCGCCCCGCCGGAGATCGAGACGCCCGCGCTGAACAGCGCGAACAGCGGTACGGCCAGGCCCGCCGACACGGGCCGCACAAGGTGCTCGATGTGCTCGCCGGGGGAGTGGGTCTCGCCCTCGTGCGTGGTGCAGCGCAGCATCAGGCCCATCGCGACGCCCGCGATGGTGGCGTGCACGCCGCTGTTGTACATCAGCGCCCAGATGACCAGGCCGAGCGGTACGTACACGTACCACCCGCGCACGCCCTTGCGCAGCAGCAGCCAGAAGACGGCCAGCCCGGCGACGGCCCCGCCGAGGGCGGCGAAGTTCAGCCGGTCGGTGAAGAAGACCGCGATGATCAGGATGGCGAACAGGTCGTCGACGACGGCGAGGGTGAGCAGGAAGGCGCGCAGGGCGCTGGGCAGCGAGGTGCCGATGACCGCGAGCACGGCGAGCGCGAAGGCGATGTCGGTCGCGGTCGGCACCGCCCAGCCGCCGAGCGAGCCACCGCCGGTGAGGTTGGTGAGCACGTCCACGACGGCGGGAACGGCCATGCCGCACAGCGCGGCGACCACCGGCAGGACCGCGGCTCTGGGGTCTTTGAGGTCACCGGCGACCAGCTCGCGCTTGAGCTCGATCCCGGCGACGAAGAAGAAGATCGCGAGGAGTCCGTCGGCGGCCCAGTGCTCGACGGACAGGCTCAGGCCCAGGGAGGCGGGGCCCACGTGGTGGTGGGCGAGGCTCTCGTAGCTCGCGTGCAGGGCCGGGATGTTCGCCCACAGGAGCGCGGCGATCGCGGCGAGGAGCAGCAGGACGCCGCCGACGGTCTCGGTGCGCAGCGCGTCCGCGACGAACTTCCGCTCGGGCAGGGAGAGGCGTCCGAGGAACTTGCGGGGGGTGCTGGTGCGGGGCGTGGCCACAGGAACCTCCGGTCGGCGGGCATGGTCGAGCACAATGCCGACCAGACTTCCCGGCACACCTGAGGATCTTGTGGATCTGCTTGCGTTGGCGTCGCTTTGTTTAGTTTACCTAAGCTGCGGCGGGGGTGCGTCCGTGGTTCGCCCGCTTCGCGTGGGTGCGCCCTTGTACGGCGGAAGGGGCACCCGGGGCGTGTGCCGTCGGGTGCCCCTTCGGGCCGTGCTCAGTCCTGGCCGGGCGCTCGGTCCTCGCTCGGTCCCGGTCCTCAGTCCTCGCTGGGCGCCGCCGGGAGCTTCGCCTGGATGAGGTCCATGACGGTGGAGTCCGTCAGCGTGGTGACGTCCCCGAGCTGCCGGTTCTCCGCCACGTCACGCAGCAGGCGCCGCATGATCTTCCCGGAGCGGGTCTTGGGCAGCTCCGCCACCGGCAGGATCCGCTTCGGCTTGGCGATCGGGCCGAGCGTGGCGCCCACGTGGTTGCGCAGCTCGGCGGCCAGGTCGTCGGTCTCGGCGGCCGTACCGCGCAGGATCACGAAGGCGACGATCGCCTGCCCGGTCGTCTCGTCCGCCGCGCCGACCACGGCCGCCTCGGCGACCGAGGGGTGGGAGACGAGCGCGGACTCGACCTCGGTGGTGGAGATGTTGTGGCCGGACACCAGCATGACGTCGTCGACCCGGCCGAGCAGCCAGATGTCGCCGTCGTCGTCCTTCTTGGCCCCGTCACCGGCGAAGTAACGGCCCTCGAAGCGCGACCAGTAGGTGTCGATGAAGCGCTGGTCGTCGCCCCAGATGGTGCGCAGCATGGACGGCCACGGCTCGGTGAGCACCAGATAGCCACCGCCGCCGTTGGGCACCTCGCTCGCCTCGTCGTCCACGACGGTCGCGCTGATGCCGGGCAGCGGGCGCTGGGCGGAGCCGGGCTTGGCGTCGGTCACGCCCGGCAGCGGGGAGATCATGATGCCGCCGGTCTCCGTCTGCCACCAGGTGTCGACGACCGGCGTCCGGTCGGCGCCGATGTTCTTGCGGTACCAGATCCACGCCTCGGGGTTGATCGGCTCGCCCACCGAGCCCAGCACCCGCAGGGAGGACAGGTCGAACTTCGCGGGGATGTCGTCGCCCCACTTCATGAACGTACGGATCGCGGTGGGCGCCGTGTACAGGATGCTGACCTTGTACTTCTGCACGATCTCCCAGAAACGGCCCTGGTGCGGGGTGTCGGGAGTGCCCTCGTACATCACCTGCGTGGCGCCGTTGGCCAGCGGCCCGTAGACGATGTACGAGTGGCCGGTGACCCAGCCGACGTCGGCGGTGCACCAGTAGACGTCCGTCTCCGGCTTGAGGTCGAAGACGGCCCAGTGCGTGTACGCGACCTGCGTGAGGTAGCCGCCGGAGGTGTGCAGGATGCCCTTGGGCTTACCCGTGGTGCCCGAGGTGTAGAGGATGAACAGCGGGTGCTCGGCCTCGAACGCCTCCGGGGTGTGCTCCGCCGACTGCCGGCCCACGACCTCGTGCCACCACAGGTCGCGGCTGTCGTCCCAGGCGACCTCCTGGCCGGTGCGGCGGACCACGAGGACGTTGCGCACGTTGTCCACGCGCCCGATCGCCTCGTCGACGGCCGGCTTGAGCGCGGACGGCTTGCCGCGCCGGTAGCCGCCGTCGGCCGTGATCACGACCTTGGCGTCGGCGTCCTGGATACGGGTGGCGAGTGCGTCCGCGGAGAAGCCGCCGAAGACCACGGAGTGCGCGGCACCGACGCGGGCGCAGGCCAGCATCGCGATCGCCGTCTCCGGGATCATCGGCATGTAGATCGCGACCCGGTCGCCCTTCTGGACGCCCAGCTCGAGCAGGGCGTTCGCGGCCCTGGAGACCTCGTCCTTCAGCTCGGCGTAGGTGATGGCCCGGCTGTCACCGGGCTCGCCCTCGAAGTGGATCGCGACGCGGTCGCCCAGCCCGGCCTCCACATGGCGGTCCACGCAGTTGTACGCCACGTTGAGCGTGCCGTCCTTGAACCACTTGGCGAACGGCGGGTTCGACCAGTCGAGGGTCTCGGTCGGCTCCTTGGCCCAGGTCAGCCGGCGGGCCTGCTCGGCCCAGAAGCCGAGCCTGTCAGCCTTGGCCTGATCGTACGCCTCGGCCGTGACGTTGGCGTTCGCGGCCAGGTCAGCGGGCGGCGCGAAGCGTCGCTCCTCCTTCAAGAGGTTGGCCAGGCTTTCGTTGCTCACGACATCTCCCTTTCTCAGGGTGTCCGTTGTGTCCCAGGCCACAGCTCATCAGACCCGGGGGCCCGCTGACAAGGGCCGACGGGAAATTGGTTTAGACCTGTTGTCGAACCTTCGCCCTCCTGCTCGGGCTGCCTGCGCTGTCCGAGCTGCCTGCGCCGCTCGCGCCGGGCGCCGGTGTCATCCGTTCCCACGGACGGCGGGCTGCCCCGGTTCAGCCGGTGGCAGCCCGCAGGACCGTGCTCGGATCGCCTCACACCGGTCTGGGCAGGTCCTCCATCGCCTCCACACGGGTGAACACCTCGTCCCCACCCGTCCCGGTCAGCAGGTACGCCTGGGCCTCGGCCACGTGGAAGTACATTCCGTGCAGCTCCAGGGTGCCCTCCCGCAGGGACCGGGCCACCGAGTCGTGGGCGCGCAGGTGTTCCAGCTGCTGGACGACGTTGATCAGACACAGCCGCTCGACCGCCTCGGCGGGCCGTCCCCCGGCCGTCCAGGGCACCGGGCGGCTGCCGTCGGCCATCCGCTCCACACTGGGCAGCCCGTGCCGCAGCCATCTCCCGAGCGGCGTCCCGGCGTTACCGGAGCCGGAGCCGGAGCCGGAGCCGGAGCCGGAGCCGGAGCCGGTGCGGTGACCGCTGCCCGAGCCCGAGCCGAGCAGGGCCTGCATCGCCCCGCACCCGGAGTGGCCGCACACGGTGATGGAGCGCACGCCGAGCACGTCCACCGCGTACTCGATCCCGGCCGCCACCGAGTCGTCACCACGGTCCTCCTCGGGCGGCGGCACGAGATTGCCCACGTTCCGCACGACGAAGAGGTCGCCGGGCCCACTGGAGGTGATCATCGACGTGACCAGCCGGGAGTCGGCACAGGTGAGGAAGAGCTGGGAAGGCTGCTGCCCCTCCCGCGCCAGCCGCGCCAGCTCGTCCCGCACATGTGGTGCGACCGTCCGCTGGAACATGCTGATGCCTCTGGCCAGTTGCCGTCTGCTCGGACCGGGGTCCGAAGTCGGCCCGTGTGCCTCGAACGCGCCCGCGCTCCTGTCCGCGCCCGAGTCTGCGTGCGCGTCCACGTCTTGCGTCGCGCCCGAACCTGTGTCCGCGCCCACGCCCCGAGCCGCGCCCACGCCCCTGCCCGTGTCGCGGACCGGTGCCGGTCCCGCTCCGGGGTGGGTGCCGTCGCCCGACGCCGGCAGCGTCCGTGGGCCGCCCTCGCACTGGTGGTTGCGCCAGGGCGTCCAGGGCCGGCACCGGCAGCCCGCTGATCCGGCGGGCCCAGCCGGCTCGGCGATGCGGACTCCGGCGCGGCGGCCGGTGAGCTCGACGGAGCCGCCCTGCGCGGTGTGCGTACGCTGCCAGTCCTGGAGTGACTCGTACGCGGCGTGGTCCATGAACGAGCCGTCCAGGGCGACGACGGCACGGGCTCCTTGGGGCACCAGATGCAGGGCCCGGCTGAGCCGCGGCACCGCGAGGAACGTCAACTGTCCCCGTACATGTACGTGATGGACTCCTTCCTGCTCGTCGTGCGTGATGCGGGTGCGGGCGAGGCGGTGCAGGGCGACGGCGACGGCCGCGGCGACCCCGAGGGCCACGCCCTCCAGGACACCGAGGGCCACCACGCCGAGGGTGGTGACGGCGTAGACCAGCACCTCGCGGTGGCGGGTCACCGTGCGGATGTGGTGCAGGGACACCATCTGGATGCCGACGGCCATCACCAGGGCGGCGAGCGAGGCGAGCGGGATGAGCTCCAGGATCGGGACCATCAGCAGCGCGGCGATCACTACGAGAACGCCGTGCAGCATCGTGGAGTTCCGGCTCACGGCACCCGCGCGCACATTCGCCGAACTCCGTACGGCCACCCCCGCGATGGGCAGCCCGCCGAGCGCGCCGGAGACGACGTTGGCGGCGCCCTGGCCGAGCAGTTCCCGGTCCAGGTCGGAGCGGGGGGTGCGGGCGGCAGGTCCCGGGCGGCCGGCCAGCAGCTTGTCCACGGCGACGGCGCCGAGCAGCGACTGCACGCTGCACACCAGCGTGGTGCTGAGGACGGCGGCGGCCAGGCCGAGCGCCGGCCCCTCGGGCAGTCCGGCCAGGGCGTGGCTGCGCCAGGACGGCAGATCGACCCGGGGCAGTACCAGCCCGGCGGCGGAGGCGATCGCGGTGGCGCCCGCGACGGCGACGAGGGCGGCCGGCACCCGGCGCAGCAGGCTCCCGGCCCGGCCGGGAAGCCGGGGCCAGAGCAGCAGCAGGGTCAGGGTGAGCGCGCTGGCGGCGAGGGCGGCCGGGTCCGGGTCGGCCAACTGGGCGGGCAGCGCACGGAGGTTGTCGAGCACGGAGCTCTGCGGGTTGCCGCCGAGGACGATGTGCAGCTGGGCGACGGCGATGGTCACGCCGATGCCGGCGAGCATGCCGTGCACCACGGCGGGGCTGACGGCGAGCGCTCCGCGGGCCACGCGCAGGCAGCCGAGGCCGAGTTGGGCGAGGCCGGCGAGAACGGTGATGGCGCAGGTCGTACGCCACCCGTAACGGTGGATCAGGTCGGCGGTGACCACCGTGAGTCCGGCGGCGGGGCCGCTGACCTGCAACGGGGATCCGCCGAGGCGTCCGGCGACGAGTCCGCCCACGGCGGCGGCCACGAGGCCCGCCTGGAGCGGGGCGCCGGTGGCGAGGGCGATACCGAGGGACAGGGGCAGGGCGATCAGGAAGACCGCGACGGCGGCCGAGACATCGGCGCCCGCGAGTCGGGGGCGGCGCCGCGGGGGCGGGCTGTGGGGTGGGTGCGAGTGCTGGGGCCGAGTGGAGTCGGCCGCGTGTGTGGGGGCGCAGGCTGACATGTATCCGGTCTCCTCCGGATCTCTGGTCTTCTCCGGATCAGCTGAACCAATGCTGAGTAAAGCAATCGTAATGCAACGTAAAGCCCGCACATGGATTTTCGGAGCAAACGGGGCAGTTAATCATCTCGATGGGTGAATTTGGTCTTTTATCGGCTTGTCGTACTAATTCCTTCTCGCCCTCGTGCGACCTTGGCGGCGCTGCCGGAATGCCCGGCACCTCACCAGCACACGCCGCCTCGGCGTTGGACGAGAGAAGGAAGAAGGTGGGCCGAACATGGCCGCCATCCAGAGGATCGCCGCGAGCGTCGTAGCCGCCGCGGCCTGCGCCTCGTCGCTCGCCGGGTGCGTGAGCGACACCGACGGTCCCTCACCGGGCCCGCAGGGCGCGCACGGTGCTCCCAAAGCCGTGCAGCAGCCGCCCGGGAGCGTCGTCCGCCTGATCGGGGACGGATCCACCGCGTACACCGGGGCCCAGCCGCACCTGCCCCGGCCGGAGCGGCTGAGAGCGGGTGAGAAGCCCCCGCAGTTCGTCGTGTTCTCCTGGGACGGCGCCGGCGAGGACAGGCAGAAGCTCTTCTCCCACTTCCGCAAGGTGGCGAAGGCCAACAACGCGACGATGACGTTCTTCCTCAGCGGCGTCTACATGCTGCCCAAGGACAAGCGCGACCTGTACGAGCCCCCGCAGCACGCGCCGGGCAGCTCGGAGATCGGCTTCAACGACGCGCAGGGCATCGCCGACACCGCACAGCAGGTCCGCCTGGCGTGGCTGGAGGGCAACGAGATCGGCACCCACTTCAACGGCCACTTCTGCGGCCCGAACGGCGGGGTCGGCCAGTGGTCGGTCGACGAGTGGAAGAGCGAGATCGCCCAGGCCAAGGGCTTCGTGAAGACCTGGAAGACCAACAGCGGCCTGGAGAACCTGGCCCCGCTGCCCTTCGACTACGACAAGGAACTCATCGGCGCCCGCACCCCCTGTCTGGAGGGCCAGAAGAACTTCGTGAAGGCGGCGAGTGAGCTCGGCTTCCGCTACGACAGCAGCGGCGTCGACAACCAGGTGTGGCCGAAGAAGAGAGCCGGCCTGTGGGACCTGTCCATGCAGCTCGTGCCGTTCCCCGGGCACACCTTCGAGCAACTGACCATGGACTACAACTTCATGGTCAACCAGTCGGGGACGCTGACGCAGGGCGACCCCGACAAGTTCGAGTACTGGGGCGACCAGATGCGCGACGGTCTGCTCAAGGGCTTCTACCGGGCCTACGACGGCAACCGCGCACCACTGATCATCGGCAACCACTTCGAGTCCTGGAACGGCGGCACCTACATGCGTGCCGTCGAGGACGTCGTGAAGGAGGTCTGCAACAAGCCCGAGGTGCGCTGCGTCTCCTTCCATCAGCTGGTCGACTGGCTCGACGCCCAGGACCCGCGGGCCCTGGCCAAGCTGCGCACGCTGGAGGTCGGCGAGGCCCCCAAGCAGGGCTGGGCGTCCTTCCTGTCGGCCGACCCGGCCCCGGCGCCCAAGGGTGTGCCCGGGGCGCCGAGGTCCTAAGGGGGTGTCGGTCGTCAGGCGAGGGCGGTGACGCCCTCGCCGAGGACGAAGCCGGGGTCGACCTGAGCCGCCAGGTCGGCCCCGGTCCGCTCGTTCCCCCACGAGGCGGCGTTCTTCAGGTGGAAGTGCACCATCTGCTGTGTGTAGCGCTGCCAGTCGCGCAGCTCGTGCGTGGCGTCGGCGGCGACCTGGAGCGTGCGCAGCGCACGGCGGTTGGCGTCCTCCAGGAGCTCGAACCGGGGCGGCCGGCCCTTCTCCATGGCGCGCACCCAGTCCGAGTGCCCGACGGCCACGAGCAGGTCGTCCCCGACCTCGGCCCGCAGGAAGTCGAGGTCGTCCTGCCCCTGCACCTTGTTGCCGACGACCCTCAGCACGACGCCGAAGTCGCGGGCGTACTCCTTGTACTGGCGATAGACGGAGACCCCCTTCCGGGTCGGCTCGGCGACGAGGAACGTGATGTCGAAGCGGGTGAACATGCCGGAGGCGAAGGAGTCCGAACCCGCCGTCATGTCCACCACGACGTACTCGTCGCGGCCGTCCACCAGGTGGTTCAGATACAGCTCCACCGCACCGGTCTTGGAGTGGTAGCAGGCGACGCCCAGGTCGGCGTCCGTGAAGGGCCCGGTGACCATCAAACGGACGGCGCCGCCCTCGAGTTCCACCTCGCGCGCACAGGCTTCGTACAGCGGGTTGTCCTCGCCCACCCGCAGCAGCCGCGAGCCCTCGCCGGGCGGAGTCGTCTTGATCATCGTCTCCGCGGAGGCGATGCGCGGATTGCTGCCCCGCAGATAGTCCTTGATCAGCGTCAGCCGGTCGCCCATCGCGGGCAGGGCGGCCGCCTCGGCCTCCTCCAGGCCCAGCGCGGCGCCCAGATGCTGGTTGATGTCGGCGTCGATCGCGACGACGGCCGCCCCGGCCGCCGCGAGATGGCGGATGAACAGGGAGGACAGAGTGGTCTTGCCGCTGCCGCCCTTCCCGACGAAAGCAATTTTCATGTTCACCAAGGGTAGTGGTGCGATAGCTGTACGTGGCACCGTGCGTGAAGAAGACCACTCCTTCGGGGACCGGGCTGCTCGGGTGCGTAGGGTCGTACCCATGAGTACGCAAGGCGCGACCGCCGATCCGCTCGCGGCCCTGGGCGCGCTGCCCGGTGTGGCCGAGTCCGTGGAGTCCGTGCGCAAGGCCGTGGACCGGGTCTACGGGCACCGGATCATGCGGCGCCGGAGCAACGCGATCACCTCCGAGGCGGCGCTGCGCGGTGCGCGCGGTTCCGCGGCGCTGTCCGGGGCGGACTGGGCCCTGGAGGAGGTGCGCCGGCGCACCGACTTCAGCGGCGACGACGAGGCACGCGTGCTGGGCGCGGCCCTGCGGCTGACGGCCGAGGCCGGTCAGCTGCTGTCCATCTGGCGGCAGTCGCCGCTGCGGGTCCTGGCGCGGCTGCACCTGGTGGCCGCCGCCGGCACGGAGGACACCGTCGGGCGGCCGCGTCAGGAGGGTGAGGACGTCCATGAGCCGCTGATCGAGCTGCCGCTGCCCCGGGCGGCCGAGGTCTCCGGGCGGCTGGAGGGCCTGTCCGAGCTGATCGTCGCGGGCACTTCCGCGCCCGCCCTGGTCACCGCGGCCGTCGTGCACGGCGAACTGCTGGCGCTACGCCCCTTCGTCTCCCACAACGGCCTGGTGGCGCGGGCGGCCGAGCGCATCGTCCTGATCGCCAGCGGCCTGGACCCGAAGTCGGTCTGCCCGGCCGAGGTCGGCCACGCCGAACTGGGCCGCGCGGCCTATCTGGCGGCCCTGGACGGCTATGTCTCCGGCACTCCGGAGGGCATGGCGGCCTGGATCGGCCACTGCGCCAAGGCCGTCGAGCTGGGCGTACGCGAGTCGACGGCGGTGTGCGAGGCGCTGCAGCGCGGGGCCGCGTGACGGCCGCCTCCAAGGCGACGGGCACAGAGTTGCGGCGGTACGAGATCTCGTACCGCCGCTGGCATGAGCACCGAGTTACCAAGCGTCCTCGATATGTCGCCCATCAGGTCGGGATCTTTGCCCGTCACCTGGTGCGGCTGGCCCGTAATCGACGGGTCGACGTCGCGTGGGTGCCCGGTGTTCATGCGGGGTCCGTGGGGCCGAATGCGTTTTAAAGGTGATCCTCTCGGATGTCCTTCGGTCTCGCGGGCCACTGAGTCCTTTGTACTGCAAGCGGGGGGCAAGCGGAACCCCTGCCCGCACTTCTTTACTTTTAGGTTCAAACAGGACATAAAAGCGCCGGGATGCCGGACGTAATTTCCCGCGCGAGCCCGACGGGCGACCCCCGGCAACCGGGGTTCAGCCGGCCGTGCCCCGGCGCCGGCTCGCGTACCAGACGAGTCCCGCGGTGGCCATGGCCGCTCCCACGGCAGCCGCCGCGACCAGGGCGGGACGCGGCGGCACGGAGAACCCGGGCAGTCGCTGCTTGAGCCGTACCGGACGGTGGAAGTCGAGGACCGGCCACCCGCGCGCGACGGCCTCCCGGCGCAGCGCACGGTCCGGGTTCACGGCGTGCGGGTTCCCCACCGACTCCAGCATCGGAACGTCGGTGACCGAGTCGCTGTAGGCGTAGCAGCGGTCGAGGTCGTAGCCCTCGGACGCGGCCAGCTCGCGCACCGCCTCCGCCTTCGTCGGGCCGTAGGCGTAGTACTCCACCTCACCGGTGAAGCAGCCGTCCTCGCCCACCACCATCCGGGTGGCCACCACCCGGTCCGCGCCCAGCAGCTCCCCGATCGGCTCGACCACCTCCGCGCCCGACGTGGACACGATGACCACGTCCCGCCCGGCGCTGTGATGCTCCTCGATGAGCGAGGCGGCCTCGTCGTAGATGATCGGGTCGATCAGGTCGTGCAGCGTCTCGGCGACGATCTCCTTGACCTGCCGCACGTTCCAGCCGCGGCACAGCGCGGAGAGGTAGGCGCGCATGCGCTCCATCTGATCGTGGTCGGCGCCGCCGGCGAGGAAGACGAACTGGGCATACGCGGTACGCAAGACAGCCCTGCGGTTGATCAGCCCGCCTTGGTAGAACGACTTGCTGAACGTGAGCGTGCTCGACTTCGCAATGACCGTCTTGTCCAGATCAAAGAAGGCCGCCGTGCGGGGCAAGGAGTGGTTTTCCACGTCCCTGAGCATAGGGGCAGCCCATTCGGCGTAAGGTGGGCGCGTGGGTTTGCCTGAGAGGCCTCTCGGGTACACCATGGAAGTCACGGATCGTTCGCGACCGTGCTAACCCGGTCCGACTCCTCCCCCCCCGAGTCGGCCGTGGAGACGACCCCCGCTCTCCCCCCCGGCGGGGGTCGTCGCATGTCCGGGTGGGTTTTCCCCTTCTCCGCACCCTCGTGGTGCCACACCTGCCGTTCCGCATGCCCTCCGCGGCCTGCCCGCGGTCCATCACGGTGAGTAGTCGCGGGGCTGCGCTGCGGCAGTCGCACGAGAACCAGCACAGGGGTCACCGGTTTGGGTGACGGCCATTTTCACAACGGCTGAGTTGTCCACAGATTTCGACCAAGATCCACATCATTTCCCGGTTCGCTGCACCGTGATTCCTGCGCGCACCGCTCGGGGCGAGTTCATGGCCGGTTCCGTTTGTCGGGCGCGTATGGCCGGTTCGTATCGGCCGTCCATATGAAGGCCGGTTGCCGGTTCTTCACATGTTCGGGATTCGCGCGGCCGCGGGGGCCGCGCGAGTGATCCAGCGAAGGGGGACCCACCCGTGACCGGAACCGTCACACACGATCCGCCGCCCGGTACCGGAGGGCGACAGGGCGGACCGCTGATCGTCACCGAGGACGCCGAACTCCTCGACGACCTGCTGCGCCTGTGCGCGGCGGCGGGCGCCACACCCGAGGTCCATCACGGGGTGCCCGAGCGCAGAGGGACCTGGGAGGCCGCGCCGCTGGTGCTGGTGGGGGACGACGCCGCCCGGCGGGTGCGCGGGGCCGCGCGCAGGCGCGGAGTGGTGCTGGTCGGCCGCGACCAGGACGACTCCGGGGTCTGGCGGCGTGCCGTCGAGATCGGTGCCGACCATGTGCTGGTGCTGCCCGACGGCGAGCAATGGCTGGTCGACCGGATCGCCGACGTCGCCGAGGGCGTCGGCCGGCCCGCACTCACCGTCGGCGTCATCGGCGGCCGGGGTGGAGCCGGCGCGTCCACGCTCGCCTGCGCGCTCGCCGTCACCGCCGCGCGGGAAGGCCTGCGCACCCTGCTCGTGGACGCCGATCCGCTGGGCGGCGGGCTCGATGTGCTGCTGGGCGGGGAGGCGGCCGAGGGGTTGCGCTGGCCGGCGTTCGCCGCCTCGCGCGGGCGGGTCGGTGGTGGCGCCCTGGAGGAGTCGCTGCCGGAACTGCATTCGTTGCGAGTGCTCAGCTGGGACCGTGGCGACTGCGTCGCCGTCCCGGCGCAGGCCGTCCGGGCGGTGCTGGCCGCCGCCCGGCGGCGCGGCGGCGCCGTGGTCGTCGACCTGCCCCGCCGTGTGGACGAGGGCGTCGCCGAGGCCCTGGCCCAGATCGACGTCGGCCTGCTCGTGGTCCCCGCCGAGCTGCGGGCCGTGGCCGCCGCCACACGCGTGGCCTCCGCCGTCGGCATGGTCCTGCGCGACCTGCGGGTGGCGGTACGGGGGCCCTACGCGCCCGGCCTCGACGACCGCGAGGTGGCCAGGCTGCTCGGGTTGCCGCTGGTGGGCGAGGTGCCCGTGGAGTCCGGGCTGCGACGGCCCGGCGAGGGCAGGACACCGCCCGGCGGGAACGCGCGCGGCCCGCTGGCCCGGTTCTGCACGGCCTTCTGGGAGCGGGCCCTGATCGAGGCGGGTGCCGCATGAGGCCGGTGGTCGATCCCCGGCGGGGACGGACGGGGGTTCGGGGCGCGTCGACGGGCGCCACGGACGGGTCCGGCCGTGCGGACGGGGCCGGTCCTGTCGGTGGGGTCGGGAGCGCTGACGGGTTGAAGGATGTGGATGGGCAGGCGCGTGCCGAGGGCTTCGGGTACGGCCAGGGGCCCGGGGACTCCGATATGTCCGCGCAGCTGCTGGACCGTGTGCGGCGGTGGCTCGCCGAGAGCGGGGCCGAGCCGACGCCCGCGCGTGTGGCCCAGGCGCTGCGGGAGCAGGGCCGGGTGCTCGGGGACGCGGAAGTGCTCGGGGCGGCCGAGCGGTTGCGGTCCGAGCTGATCGGCAGCGGCCCGTTGGAGCCGCTGCTCGCCGATCCCTCGGTGACCGACGTCCTGGTGTCGGCCCCGGACCGGGTCTGGGTCGACCGTGGAGGCGGACTGGAGCGGGCCGCCGTCGCCTTCCCCGACGCGGCGGCCGTACGACGCCTCGCGCAGCGCCTGGCCGCCGTGGCCGGACGGCGCCTGGACGACGCCCGGCCCTGGGTCGACGCCCGCCTGCCCGACGGCACCCGGCTGCACGCCGTGCTGCCCCCGGTCGCCGTCGGCTGCACCTGCCTGTCCCTGCGCGTCGTACGGCCGCGCGCGTTCACGCTCGGCGAACTGGTGGCGGCGGGCACGGTGCCGCCGGGCGGGGACCGCGTGCTGCGGGCACTGGTGCGGGCGCGGCTGTCCTTCCTCATCAGCGGTGGCACCGGCAGCGGCAAGACCACACTGCTCAGCGCGCTGCTCGGCCTGGTCGGGCCGGGAGAGCGGATCGTGCTCGCCGAGGACTCGGCGGAGCTGCGCCCCGACCATCCGCACGTCGTCCGCCTCGAGACCAGACCCGCCAACCAGGAGGGCGCGGGCCTCGTCACCCTCGAGGACCTGGTGCGGCAGGCGCTGCGGATGCGGCCGGACCGGCTGGTCGTGGGCGAGGTGCGCGGTGCCGAGGTGGTCCATCTTCTGGCCGCGCTGAACACGGGGCACGAGGGCGGCTGCGGCACGGTGCACGCGAACGCGGCCGCGGACGTGCCGGCCCGGCTGGAGGCGCTGGGCACGGCCGCCGGGCTGGACCGGGCCGCGCTGCACAGCCAGTTGGCCGCGGCGCTGTCGGTGGTGGTGCACCTCGTGCGGGACCGCTCCGGGCGGCGGCGGATCGCCGAGGTGCGGGTGCTGGAACGGGACGCTTCGGGGCTGGTGCGGACGGTACCGGCACTGCGCTGGGGCCCGGACGCGTTCGTGGCGGAACGGGGATGGGAGCGGCTGAGGGAGCTGCTCGGCGCGGAGGGTCCGGAGAGGGATCCGGCGATTGCGGAGAGGAAGTGGCGGACGCAATGAGGGAGTTGTTCTCCGTGGGGGAGCCGTTCTCCGGACCGGCGATTTCCGGATCGGCGCCTTCGGGGCCGGTGTCCATGGCGGCGGCCGTGTTGTGTGCCGCAGCTGCCGTGTGGCTGCTGGGCGGGCGGCGCTCCGCGGCGCGGCGGGCGCGGTTGCTGCTCGCCGGTGGCGGGGTGGTGGGCACGGGGCCGCCGGTGTGGGAGAGGGTCCGCGACGAACTGGCCCGCGTCCGCGGGCGGGTGCGGGCCGAGTGGTGGGCGCCGGCGGCCGGGCTGGTGCTGGCGGTTCTGGGCGCCTCGGTGCTGCCGGTCGTCGCGGGGGTGGCCGGAGTGCCGGTGCTGCGCCGGATCCGGCTCGCCCGGGCCGCGCGCCGGGAGCGGGAGCGGCGGGCCGATGCGGTGATCGCCCTGTGTTCGGCGCTTGCGGGGGAGGTGCGGGCCGGGCGCCAGCCGGGCGAGGCGCTGCTGTACGCGGCGCGGGAGTCGGGAGGTCTGGGGGAGGCCCAGGCGGCGGTGCTGGCGGCGGCGCGGTACGGCGGCGACGTGCCCGGAGCGCTCACCACGGCGGCCCGGCAAGCGGGTGCCGAGGGGCTGCGTGGGCTCGCGGCCTGCTGGCTGGTGGCCGTGGACCAGGGCGCGGGCCTGGCCGCCGGGCTCGATCGGCTCGAAGCGGCGCTCCGCGCGGAGCGGGACCAACGCGCCGAACTGCGCGCTCAGTTGGCGGGCTCGCGGGCCACCGCGGTGATGCTCGCCGGGCTGCCGGCCCTGGGTCTTCTGCTCGGTACGGCCATGGGTGCCGATCCCCTGCACGTGCTGCTGCACACGGGAGCGGGCCTGGGCTGCCTGCTGGTCGGCGGGGTGCTGGAGGCCGCGGGGCTGTGGTGGGCCCTCGGGGTCGTGCGACGGGCGGAGGCGGCGTGAGCGGGGATGTTGTCCACAGGCTGGGGACGGCCGCGGGAGCGGCGGTGCTCCTGGCGCTGTCGGTGCGGTGGCTGAGGGCCCTGCGCGGGAAGCGGAGACTGCGGCGGCGGATGGCCGCGCTGCTGGAGACGGCTCAGGCGCTCCAGCGGGAGCGTACCGGTCCTCGCATCCCGGTGCCGGGCGCCCTGTGGTGGTGGTTGTCCGCGGCAGGGGTCGTGGGCGCCGGATGGGTGCTGGTCGGCGCTCCCGCCGGGGTCGTGGCCGGGCTCGCCGGCGCGGTGGGACTGTGGCGACAGCGGCGGCAGGGGGCGGCCCGTCCCGGGGCCGAGTTCGACGCGGCCGAAGCCGCCCGGCAACTTCCCCTCGCGGCCGACCTGGTGGCGGCCTGCATCGCGGCCGGCGCCGGTCCGGTGATCGCCGCCCAGGCGGTGGGGGAGGCCCTGGGCGGGCCTGTGGGCGAAGGGCTGGCACGGGGCGCGGCGGAGGTACGGCTCGGCGGCGCACCGGCCGACGCCTGGCAGCAGCTCGCCTCGATACCGGGCGCCGCGGCACTCGCGCGGCTGCTGGAGCGAGCCGACGAGTCCGGGCTCCCCGCCGCCGGACCGGCCGCGCGGCTCGCCGCCGATGTACGCGCCGACCGGTCGCGCGCCGCCACGGCCCGGGCCCGCCGGGCGGCCGTCCTGGTCACCGCGCCGGTGGGGCTGTGCTTTCTGCCCGCCTTCGTCGCGGTCGGTGTGCTTCCCGTGGTGATCGGCCTCGCGGGAGGGGTGCTGAGAGGGGGTGGTGGCTGACGGGGGCGGTGGACGCGGTGGACGGGCTGGAGGCGCTGGACGGGCGATGAGCGAGCGCGGTGAGTGAACAACGGACCAAGACCTCACGGGGGTTGAGATGTACGCAAAAACACGGGCACGGCTGCGTGCCCTGCTGAGCCGGATGCGCGGAGACGCGGGAATGGTCACGTCCGAGTACGCGATGGGCATCATCGCGGCGGTGGCCTTCGCCGTGCTGCTGTACGAGGTGGTGACGAGCGGGCAGGTGAAGACCGAGCTGCAGAACATCGTGAAACGAGCGCTCAGTGCCCGGATGTGAGCACCGGCGCGACCGGGGAGCCGACCAGGGGTTCGTCACCGCGGAGGCCGCCATGGTCCTGCCCGTGCTGGTGCTGGTGGTGACGACACTGGTCTGGGGACTGCTGGTGGTGCTCGCGCAGATCCAGTGCGTGGACGCGGCCCGGGTGGGCGCCCGGGCCGCCGCCCGGCAGGACCCGGACGGGGCCGTCACCCGGGTGGCGCGCGAGGCGGCACCGCATGGCGCGAGAGTCACGGTGACCCGGCAGGGAGAGTACGTCCGCGTGGTCGTCGTGGCCGAGCCGCCGGGAATGGGCGCACTGCCCTTCCACCTGAGAGAGGAGGCTGTCGCCGAGGCGGAGGAGTCGGTCGGAGCGGCCCGGGACCCGGACCGGACCGCCACGAAGAGCAGGACCGCCACGAAGAACGGGACGAAGAACGGGACGCAGAACGGGACGAAGAGCGGAACAGGCTCATGAGGCACCGGTTCTCCGGCGGCGACCGAGGCTCCGCCACCGTCTGGAGCGTGGGGGCGATCGCCCTGCTGTGCGTGGTGTTCGGGGTCGGTCTCGCCCTGGGACAGGCCGTGGTCACCCGGCACCGTGCTGCCGGGGCCGCCGACCTCGCGGCCCTGGCCGCAGCGGAGCACTGGGCGGAGGGCCGTGCAGCGGCCTGTGCCCGGGCCGACCGGGTGGCGCGCGCACAGGGCGCCGGACTCGCCCGGTGCGCGATCGCGGGTGACACCTCGGACGTCACGGCGGAGTCGGAACGCGGTCCGTTCACGGCACGGGTCAGGGCGAGAGCGGGACCGCCGGATCCGTCGGGAACCGCGTCACCGTTCACCCGAATGGAGCAAGCCGCACCCTGACGGCCTAAGCCCCGCCCTCCTTTTCCTCAAGCTCCTCAGGCTGCTCGGGCAACTCGGGAGCCCCCTTCAGCAGCACCGTCAGCAGTCGGACGGCCCCCCTCTTGTGGAGCGGATCGTTGCCGTTGCCGCACTTGGGGGACTGGATGCAGGACGGGCAGCCGGCGTCGCACTCGCAGGAGGCGATGGCCTCGCGGGTGGCGGTGAGCCAGGCGCGGGCGGTGTGGAAGGCGCGCTCGGCGAAGCCCGCGCCGCCGGGATGGCCGTCGTAGACGAAGACGGTGGGCAGCAGCGTGTCCGGGTGCAGCGGGATGGACACCCCGCCGATGTCCCAGCGGTCGCAGGTGGCGAAGAGGGGCAGCATGCCGATCGAGGCGTGTTCGGCGGCGTGCAGGGCGCCGCCGAGGATCTCCGGGTTGATCCGGGCCTCGTCGAGCTGGTCCTCGGTGACCGTCCACCACACCGCGCGAGTGCGCAGCGTACGAGGAGGGAGGTCGAGTTTCGTCTCGCCCAGCACTTCACCGGTGATGACACGCCTGCGGAGGAAGGAGACCACCTGGTTGGTGACCTCGACGGAGCCGTAGCACAGGCGGCCGTCGCCCCAGGGGACCTCGGTGTCCGTCTCCAGGACGGAGATCGCCGTCGTGTCGCGGGCGACCGTGGTGTACGGCGGGTCGGCCTCCTGGACCAGGGCGACCGAGTCGTCCAGGTCCAGGGAGCGCACCAGGTAGGTGCGGCCCTGGTGGAGGTGGACGGCGCCCTCGTGCACGGTCGTGTGCGCGGCGGCCTCGTCGACCGTGCCGAGCAGCCGCCCGGTGTCCGCCTCGACGATCTGCACCGGGCGTCCGCCCCCGCCGCGGATGTCGGTGAGGTCCGCGGCCCGCTCCCGGCGCGTCCAGTGCCAGGCCTTCGTCCGGCGGCGCAGCAGCTTCGCGGCCTCCAGCTGCGGCAGCAGCTCCGCGCAGGCCGGCCCGAACAGCTCGACGTCCTCGTCGGTGAGGGGCAGCTCGGCGGCGGCCGCGCACAGGTGCGGGGCGAGGACGTAGGGGTTGTCCGGGTCGAGGACCGTGGACTCCACCGGCTGGTCGAACAGGGCCTCGGGGTGGTGGACGAGGAAGGTGTCCAGCGGGTCGTCGCGGGCCACCAGCACGGCCAGGGCGCCCTGGCCGGCGCGGCCCGCCCGGCCGGCCTGCTGCCACAGGGAGGCGCGGGTGCCGGGATAGCCGGCGATCAGCACCGCGTCCAGGCCGGAGACGTCCACGCCGAGCTCGAGGGCGGTCGTGGCGGCCAGGCCCAGCAGTTCGCCGGAGTGCAGGGCGCGTTCCAGGGCGCGGCGCTCCTCGGGGAGGTAGCCGCCGCGGTAGGCCGCGACACGCCGGGCCAGCGGGCGGTCGATCTCGGCCAGCCGTTCCTGGGTGATCACCGAGATCAGTTCGGCGCCGCGCCGGGAGCGCACGAAGGCGACCGAGCGCACGCCCTGGAGGGTGAGGTCGGTCAGCAGGTCGGCGGTCTCGGCGGTGGCCGTGCGGCGGACCGGGGCGCCCTTCTCGCCGTGCAGTTCGGTCAGCGGGGGCTCCCAGAGGGCGAACACCAGTTCACCGCGAGGGGAGGCGTCGTCGGCCACCTCCACCACCGGCAGACCGGTCAGTCGGCGGGCGGCCACCGAGGGCTGTGCCGCGGTCGCCGAGGCCAGCAGGAAGACCGGCGAGGCGCCGTAGCGCGCGCACAGCCGGCGCAGCCTGCGCAGGACCTGGGCGACATGGGAGCCGAAGACGCCCCGGTAGGTGTGGCACTCGTCGATGACCACGTACTTCAGAGCACGCAGGAAGGAGGACCAGCGCGGGTGCGAGGGCAGGATCCCGCGGTGCAGCATGTCCGGATTGGTCAGGACGTAGTTGGCGTACTGGCGGATCCACTCGCGTTCTTCGACCGGCGTGTCGCCGTCGTACACGGCGGCCCGTACGGCGCTGCCCAGCGGCCGGGCCAGGCCCCGTACCGCACGGCACTGGTCGGCCGCGAGGGCCTTGGTGGGGGCCAGGTAGAGGGCCGTGGCGCCACGGCCGTTCGGCGCCTCGGAACCCTCCAGCAGCGTCGACAGCACCGGCACCAGATACGCCAGGGACTTTCCGGACGCCGTGCCCGTGGCGACGACCACGGAGTCGCCGTCGAGGGCGTGCTCGGCCGCGCGCGCCTGGTGGGCCCAGGGGTGTTCGATTCCGCATGCCTGGACCGCCGCGATGACCTCCGGGCGAATCTCTGCGGGCCAGACGGCATGGCGACCCGCCCGCGGGGGCAAGTGCTCCGTATGAGTGATGCGCGCAGCCCTGCTCGGCCCCGAGGTGAGCCGGTGCAGAATCGCGCCCGGAGTCAGGCGGGTTGCGGGGTCCGTCGGGGATCGATCGGATCGGTGATTCTTGGCCATTGGCCCCGAGTGTGTCACCGGCGTGACGGACAATGGAGCCAAGGCGTCGTGCACGCCTGCCGGTAAGTGATTGAATGCCATCGCGGCTGGCGAACCGTCCTGGGGGCCTCTGCCGAGGTGCCCGAGGGGCGACCGCTCGATAGCAAGGTGCTGGAGGATCCGTGGACCTGTCCCTGTCGACCCGTACCGTCGGCGATCGTACGGTCGTCGAGGTCGGTGGCGAAATCGACGTATATACCGCGCCCAAGCTGCGCGAGCAGCTGGTCGAGCTGGTGAACGACGGGAATTTCCACCTCGTCGTCGACATGGAGGGCGTGGACTTCCTCGACTCCACCGGGCTCGGCGTGCTGGTCGGCGGTCTGAAGCGAGTGCGTGCCCACGAGGGCTCGCTGCGCCTGGTCTGCAACCAGGAGCGCATTCTCAAGATCTTCCGCATCACCGGTCTGACCAAGGTGTTCCCGATCCACACCTCGGTCGACGAAGCGGTGGCGGCCACCGACTGACCGCCGGTCCCGGGCCGGTGCCCGGGGCGGAAGAACTACACGCGGGAGACCGGGCTCTCGGCGGCCCGGCCCCGCGACAGCACGCCCGTAGCTCCTAGGGGGATGCATGGCCACCGTCGAACTCCGCTTCAGCGCGCAGCCCGAGCATGTCAGGACCGCCCGGTTGGTGGCGGCAGCGGTGGCGCGCAGGGCCGGAGTGGACGAGGCCGTCCTCGACGAGGTCAGGCTCGCCGTCGGCGAGGCCTGCTCCCGTGCGGTCGGGCTGCATCAGAGCGGCGGCATTGCGGCACCGGTGACGGTGATGCTGATCGAGGAGGAGAAGCAGTTCTCCATCGAGGTCGGCGACGAGGCCCGCCACGCGTCGCACGGCCCCGGGGACGCTCCGGTCGCCGTGGACGACGCGGAGGCCGAGGAGGACGAGATGGGCCTCGCGGTCATCAGCGGCCTGGTCGACGACGTGAAGGTCACGGCCGGGCAGGACGGCGGGTTGATCAAGATGACCTGGCCGACCACACCGCCCACCGCCGTGCTCGCCTGAGCCGACGGCTCACCGTTCTCGTACCGAAGGGCCCCACCGAGGTGGGGCCCTTCGGCATGTCGCGGGACGGGTGAACGTACCTACTATGGGTTGACCATCATTTCGTGAAGTCATTCACGATCGATAGCCCGATAATGGATCAAGGGTCAATGCTCCAGAGGCATTACTGCTTTCGGGTGTCGTAGCGCCCGGCGATCATTTGCTGAGAAGGGTGTGACGGCTGATTCCATTTACCGCACACTGTTTTGATCGGGTTCAGCTACCTACAATCCGTCCACATCTTGAGCTCAGCCCAAGCGTCAAGGAGGACGAATGGCGGGGCTTTCTACCCCTCATCAGTTGGGCCAACCCACAACCTTCGCAGCCGCAGTGCTGACCCACGACAATCGGATCATCGTGGCGGTCATCGCGGCCGTCGCGCTGGCCGCGCTCGTGGTCGCGGGCGTCCTGGTGCGCCAGGTGCTCGCGGCGGGCGAAGGCACCGACAGCATGAAGAAGATCGCGGAAGCGGTTCAGGAAGGCGCGAAGGCCTATCTGGGCCGTCAGCTGCGCACGCTCGGCGTATTCGCCGTCGTGGTGTTCTTCCTGCTCATGCTGCTGCCCGCGGACGACTGGAATCAGCGCGCCGGACGGTCGGTGTTCTTCTTGATCGGAGCCGCGTTCTCGGCGGCCACCGGTTACATCGGCATGTGGCTCGCCGTGCGCAGCAATGTGCGTGTCGCCGCGGCGGCGCGGGAAGCGACTCCGGCGGAGGGTGAGCCGGAAAAGGATCTCACCACCGTCTCGCACAAAGCCATGAAGATCGCTTTCCGCACGGGCGGCGTCGTCGGCATGTTCACGGTGGGGCTCGGCCTGCTGGGCGCCTCCTGTGTGGTGCTGGTGTACGCGGCCGACGCGCCGAAGGTGCTGGAAGGCTTCGGCCTCGGCGCCGCGCTGATCGCGATGTTCATGCGTGTCGGCGGCGGCATCTTCACCAAGGCCGCCGACGTCGGCGCCGACCTGGTCGGCAAGGTCGAGCAGGGCATTCCGGAGGACGATCCGCGCAATGCCGCGACCATCGCCGACAACGTGGGCGACAACGTCGGCGACTGCGCGGGCATGGCGGCCGACCTCTTCGAGTCCTACGCGGTCACGCTCGTCGCCGCGCTCATCCTCGGCAAGGCGGCCTTCGGCAACGACGGGCTCGCCTTCCCGCTGCTGGTGCCCGCGATCGGCGTGATCACCGCCATGATCGGCATCTTCGCGGTGGCACCGCGACGCGCCGACCGCAGCGGCATGTCCGCGATCAACCGCGGCTTCTTCATCTCCGCGGTGATCTCGCTGGCGCTGGTCGCGATCGCCGTCTACACCTATCTGCCGTCGTCGTACGCCGATCTGACCGGCGTCACCGACGCGGCGGTCCGTGGCAAGGACGGCGACCCGCGGATCCTCGCCCTGGTCGCGGTCGCCATCGGCATCCTGCTGGCCGCCGTGATCCAGCAGCTGACCGGCTACTTCACCGAGACCAGCCGGCGGCCGGTCCGCGACATCGGCAAGACCTCGCTCACCGGCCCGGCCACCGTCGTCCTCGCCGGCATCTCCGTCGGCCTGGAGTCGGCCGTCTACACCGCCCTGCTGATCGGCCTCGGCGTCTACGGGGCGTTCCTGCTCGGCGGTACGTCGATCATGCTGGCGCTGTTCGCGGTGGCCCTGGCCGGCACCGGCCTGCTCACCACGGTCGGTGTGATCGTCGCCATGGACACCTTCGGCCCGGTCTCCGACAACGCGCAGGGCATCGCCGAGATGTCCGGCGACGTCGAGGGCGCGGGCGCCCAGGTGCTCACCAACCTGGACGCGGTCGGCAACACCACGAAGGCCATCACCAAGGGCATCGCCATCGCCACCGCCGTGCTCGCGGCGTCGGCGCTCTTCGGGTCGTACCGCGACGCGATCACCACCGGCGCGCAGGACGTCGGCGCCAAGCTGTCCGGACCCGGGGCTCCGATGAGCCTGATCATGGACATCTCGCAGCCCAACAACCTGGTCGGTCTCGTCGCCGGAGCCGCGGTCGTCTTCCTCTTCTCCGGACTGGCGATCAACGCGGTGTCGCGGTCGGCGGGCTCGGTGGTGTTCGAGGTGCGGCGGCAGTTCCGCGAGAAGCCCGGGATCATGGACTTCACCGAGAAGCCGGAGTACGGCAAGGTCGTCGACATCTGCACCAAGGACGCCCTGCGTGAACTCGCCACGCCCGGTCTGCTCGCCGTCATGGCGCCGATCTTCATCGGGTTCACCCTCGGTGTCGGCGCGCTCGGCGCGTACCTCGCGGGAGCCATCGGCTCGGGCACGCTGATGGCGGTGTTCCTCGCCAACTCCGGCGGCGCCTGGGACAACGCCAAGAAACTCGTCGAGGACGGCCACCACGGCGGCAAGGGCAGCGAGGCCCACGCCGCCACCGTCATCGGCGACACGGTCGGCGACCCCTTCAAGGACACCGCCGGTCCCGCGATCAACCCGCTGCTGAAGGTCATGAACCTGGTGTCGCTGCTCATCGCGCCCGCGGTCATCAAGTTCAGCTACGGCAGCGACAAGAGTCTCGGCGTACGGATCGCGATCGCGGTCCTCGCGATGGTCGTCATCGTCGTCGCGGTCTACATCTCCAAGCGGCGCGGAATCGCCGTGGGTGACGAAGACAACGCCGAACAGGTGTCCAAGTCGGCCGACCCCGCGGTGGTTTCGTAGGCGGTCGTACGACAGGCCCAGTTCACGAGGCGGGCGGGCGGCGCACACAAGGCGTCGCCCGCCCGCCGCGTGTGCGCCCGGACCCGCTTCCGTGAGCCTTCTCTCGCTTGGTGCAAATGGCTACAAGAAAGGTCATATGGTGCGCTCGGATCCTGGTTGTCGCCCATACGGCGTGTATGTTCCGGGGCCGAGAGCCATGGAAGGGACCAAACCGGTGAACAAGAAGCTCGCGGCCGCACTGTCCGGCGGTGCGGTACTGGTACTGGCACTGACGGGATGCACCGGCAACAGCGCCGACGACAAGAACGACGCGCTGGACGCCTGGGCCAAGCAGGTATGCGAAGGGGTGCAGCCGCAGGCGAAGAAGATCGAGGCCGCCAACGCCGCGATCCAGAAGGAGACCTCGGACAACAGCTCTCCGGCCGACGTGCAGAAGACCGACGCCCAGGCCTTCCAGGACATGTCCGACGCCTACAAGGCGATCGGCGCCGCCGTGAACACGGCCGGGGTGCCCAAGGTCGACAACGGCAAGAAGAAGCAGCAGGACGCCGTCAAGGAGCTCAACGACCTCGGCGCCTCCTACGCCTCGCTCAAGCAGCAGGTGGACAAGCTCGACACCAAGGACCAGGCGAAGTTCGCGGACGGCCTCAAGGACATCGCGACCCAGCTGGACAAGCTGAGCAAGAGCGGCAGCGACGCCCTGAAGAACCTCGAGGAGGGCGACGTCGGCAAGGCGATGGCCAAGCAGCCGAGCTGCAAGTCCGCCTCCGCTTCCGCCCCCGCGTCGGGCGCGACGACCAACGGCTGACCGGTACGCGCGCGTGCCGCCGCACCACAGGCACGCGCGCGTGCGATGCCGCGCGTACGACTTCGGTGGGACGTGCGCGTACGACAGCGTGAGACGCGCGTGTGCGCGTCGGTGGGACACGCAATGTCGGTGGGAGCCGACACAATGGGTGCGTGAGTGACTCCAGCCTGCCCGCACCGACCGCCCTGCCCGCCGCCGACCGCCCCGATGTCGCCGCCCGGCTCCGGGACGCCCTGCTCGGCGCCTCCTTCACCGCCGACGGCCTGCTCGAACTGCTCGGCGCCCCCGCGTACGCGGCGCTGGCGCGCAGCGAGACCGTGCCCGCGCTCCGCGCGACGCGCGGGGACACGCCGCTGGAACTGCTCGTCCGCCTGTTCCTGCTGCAGCAGCCCGTGCCGGCCGCGCGCGTGGCGGACGTCCTGCCTGTGCCGGAGTGCCTGGAGGCCGGCTGGCTGACGCGCGTCGGCGGGGACGAACTGGCCGCGACCGTGGACGTCAGGCCGTACGGCGGTCTCGACGGCGAGGACTGGTTCATCGTCTCCGACCTGGGCTGCGCGGTCGGCGGCGCGGGAGGCATCGGCAGCCGCGAGGAGGGCGTCGTCCTCGGCGTCGGCGGCGCCTCCACCACCCTGGCCGGCATCACCGTCCGTACGCCCGTCGGTTCCGCGCTCGACCTCGGCACCGGCTCCGGCATCCAGGCCCTGCACGCGAGCCGGCACGCCACCCGGGTGACCGCCACCGATGTCAACCCGCGTGCGCTGCACATCACCGCGCTCACGCTCGCGCTGTCCGGCGCCCCGGCCGCCGATCTGCGCCAGGGCTCGCTGTTCGGGCCGGTCCGGGACGACGAGACGTTCGACCTGATCGTGTCCAACCCGCCCTTCGTGATCTCTCCCGGCGCCCGGCTGACCTACCGCGACGGCGGGATGGGCGGGGACGATCTGTGCCGCACGCTCGTTCAGCAGGCAGGGGAGCGGCTGAACGAGGGCGGGTTCGCGCAGTTCCTCGCCAACTGGCAACACGTGGAGGGGGAGGACTGGCAGGACAGGCTCAGGTCGTGGGTGCCCCGCGGGTGCGACGCGTGGATCGTGCAGCGCGAGGTGCAGGACGTCACGCAGTACGCCGAGCTGTGGCTCAGGGACGCGGGCGACCACCGCGGTGACCCGGCCGAGTACCAGGTGCGCTACGACGCCTGGCTGGAGGAGTTCGAGGCGCGCAAGGTGAAGGCGGTGGGCTTCGGCTGGATCACCCTGCGCCGGACGGGCTCGGCCGTGCCCTCCGTCATCGCGGAGGAGTGGCCGCACCCGGTCGAGCAGCCGCTCGGCGACACCGTGCGCGCGCACTTCGCCCGCCTCGACTATCTGCGGGACCACGACGACGCGGCCCTGCTCGACGGACACTTCCGGCTCGTCGGAGAGATCGTGCAGGAGCAGGTCGGGCTGCCGGGCGCCGAGGACCCGGAGCACGTGGTGCTGCGCCAGCAGCGCGGGATGCGCCGGGCCACCACGGTGGACACCGTCGGCGCGGGCTTCGCCGGTGTCTGCGACGGGACGCTGAGCGCCGGCCGGATCCTGGACGCCATCGCCCAGCTGGTGGGCGAGGACCCGGCGCTGCTGCGCGACCGGACGCCCGCGCAGATCCGGCTGCTGGTGGAGCAGGGGTTCCTGGAGCCGGCTCACTGAGAGCGGGCGGGACCGGGGACAGCGGACAGGGACAGGGACAGACGGCAGCTGACAGGGAACGCACGACAGGGAAACAGACGACAGGGGACAGGGGGCGGCGAACTTTTTTCGGACACGGCCCCGGCGCGCGTGAGCCACCGGCCGATGACCGTACGTGAGCGGGAATGGGAGCCCGTCCGCCCCCCGTTCACCAAGGGTTGGCCCGGCCGTGGTCCGCGCGTGCCAGCCTCCCCGACCGGGGTTCCGGAACGGGGAGGGGATGTACATGGAGAGCGGACCGGCGATCTTCGCTGGGGCGGTGTTCGCCCTGTTCGGAGCGGTTCTGCTGGGGTGGACGGCGGTCCGGGTGCGGCAGCGGGAACCCGTCGCGCTCGGCGTGCACCCGATCATGGCGGCGACCGCCGCGAGCGTGATCGCGCTGGGAGCTCTGGCCCTCGGAGCGTGGTGTTTCTCACGTCTGTGAGGACCGCCACGGCACCCCGGTCCGCGTAATCGGCACGTCACGATACGTGTCCGGCCGGACGGGCGGGTGAGCGGTCCGGGCGGCAGGAAGGGCTGTAGTCGGGTTACCGTTCGAGTGGCCGTTGCGGGCTTTTCCCGTTTGACACGGGGGCGGGCTGTACCGTCACACTCCGCAGCGTCAGCACGACCCGACCCCGGGAAGCCAACGCCTGGGGAGACCCAGCGAGACCCAGCGTCGACCGGAGAGAAGAGCGAAGTTGTCCCCGACCAGCGAGACCGCACAGGGCGGCCGCCGACTCGTCATCGTCGAGTCGCCTGCCAAGGCGAAGACGATCAAGGGCTACCTCGGCCCCGGCTACGTCGTCGAAGCGAGCGTCGGGCACATCCGCGACCTTCCCAATGGGGCCGCGGAGGTCCCCGAGAAGTACACCGGTGAGGTCCGCCGCCTCGGTGTGGACGTAGAACATGACTTCCAGCCGATCTATGTCATCAACGCGGACAAGAAGGCGCAGGTCAAGAAGCTCAAGGATCTGCTGAAGGACTCCGACGAGCTCTTCCTCGCCACTGACGAGGACCGGGAGGGCGAGGCCATCGCCTGGCACCTCCAGGAGGTCCTGAAGCCGAAGATCCCGGTCAAGCGGATGGTGTTCCACGAGATCACCAAGGACGCGATCCGCGAGGCCGTCGCCAACCCGCGCCAGCTCAACCAGAAGCTGGTCGACGCCCAGGAGACCCGCCGCATCCTCGACCGCCTCTACGGCTACGAGGTCTCGCCGGTGCTGTGGAAGAAGGTCATGCCGCGGCTGTCGGCCGGCCGTGTGCAGTCGGTCGCGACCCGGCTCGTGGTCGAGCGGGAACGCGAGCGGATCGCCTTCCGCTCCGCCGAGTACTGGGACCTGACGGGCACCTTCGCGACCGGCCGCGCGGGCGACCCGTCCGACCCGTCGTCGCTGGTCGCCCGCCTGCAGACCGTCGACGGCCGGCGCGTGGCCCAGGGCCGGGACTTCGACTCCCTGGGGCAGCTGAAGTCCGCGAACACCCTCCACCTCGACGAGGCGAACGCCCGTGCGCTCGCCGCGGCCCTGGAGAACACCCGCTTCTCCGTCCGCTCCGTCGAGTCCAAGCCGTACCGCCGCTCGCCGTACGCCCCGTTCCGTACGACGACGCTGCAGCAGGAGGCCAGCCGCAAGCTCGGCTTCGGCGCGAAGGCGACCATGCAGATCGCGCAGAAGCTGTACGAGAACGGCTACATCACGTACATGCGTACGGACTCCACGACCCTGAGCGACACGGCGATCGCCGCCGCCCGCGCCCAGGTCACCCAGCTGTACGGCGCCGACTACCTGCCGCCGCAGCCGCGTACGTACGCCGGGAAGGTCAAGAACGCGCAGGAGGCGCACGAGGCGATCCGCCCCTCGGGTGACCGTTTCCGCACCCCCGCCGAGACCGGCCTGACCGGCGACCAGTTCAAGCTGTACGAGCTGATCTGGAAGCGGACCGTCGCCTCCCAGATGAAGGACGCGACCGGGAACAGCGTGACCGTGAAGATCGGCGGCACCGCTGCCGACGGCCGGGACGTCGAGTTCAGCGCCTCCGGCAAGACGATCACCTTCCACGGCTTCCTCAAGGCCTACGTCGAGGGCGCCGACGACCCGAACGCCGAGCTCGACGACCGCGAGCGGCGCCTGCCCCAGGTCGCCGAGGGCGACGCGCTGTCCGCCGAGGAGATCACGGTCGACGGCCACTCGACCAAGCCCCCGGCCCGCTACACCGAGGCCTCGCTGGTCAAGGAGCTCGAGGAGCGCGAGATCGGCCGCCCGTCGACGTACGCGTCCATCATCGGCACGATCCTCGACCGCGGCTATGTGTTCAAGAAGGGCACGGCCCTGGTGCCGTCCTTCCTGTCCTTCGCCGTGGTGAACCTCCTGGAGAAGCACTTCGGACGGCTCGTCGACTACGACTTCACCGCCAAGATGGAGGACGACCTCGACCGCATCGCACGCGGCGAGGCCAAGGCGGTGCCGTGGCTGAAGCGGTTCTACTTCGGCGAGGCCAACGGCATCGGCGGCGCGGCCGAGGCCGGCAACGGCGACGGGGACCACCTCGGCGGGCTCAAGGAGCTGGTGACGGACCTGGGCGCGATCGACGCGCGCGAGGTGTCGACGTTCCCGGTGGGCAACGACATCGTGCTGCGCGTGGGCCGCTACGGGCCGTACATCGAGCGCGGTGAGCGGGAGACCGAGGCACACCAGCGCGCCGACATCCCCACCGACCTGGCCCCGGACGAGCTGACCGTCGAGCTGGCCGAGGAGCTGCTGGCCAAGCCCAGCGGCGAGCGAGCGCTGGGCACCGACCCGGAGACCGGACGCCCGGTCGTCGCCAAGGCCGGCCGTTACGGTCCGTACGTCACCGAAGTGCTCCCCGAGGGCACGCCGAAGACGGGCAAGAACGCGGTCAAGCCGCGCACGGCCTCGCTCTTCAAGTCGATGTCCCTGGACACGGTGACGCTGGACGACGCGCTGAGGCTCATGTCGCTGCCGCGTGTCGTCGGCACCGACGCGGACGGCGTCGAGATCACCGCGCAGAACGGCCGCTACGGTCCGTATCTGAAGAAGGGCACGGACTCGCGCTCGCTGCAGTCCGAGGACCAGCTCTTCACGATCACGCTGGAGGAGGCGCTGGCGATCTACGCCCAGCCCAAGCAGCGCGGTCGGGCCGCGGCCAAGCCGCCGCTGAAGGAGCTGGGCGAGGACCCGGTCAGCGGCAAGCCGGTCGTGGTCAAGGACGGGCGGTTCGGTCCGTACGTCACCGACGGCGAGACCAACGCGACCCTGCGCTCCGACGACAGCGTCGAGACGATCACCCCCGAGCGCGGCTTCGAGCTGCTCGCGGAGAAGCGCGCGAAGGGCCCCGCCAAGAAGACCGCGAAGAAGGCGGCCGCCAAGAAGACGACGGCGAAGAAGACGACGTCCACGGCGGCCAAGAAGACCGCGGCCAAGAAGACGACGACCGCCAAGAAGACGACCACCGCGAAGAAGACGGCCGCGAAGAAGGCGACCGCCTCGAACGCGGCGGCGGAGGACTGATCACGGGCAGAGCGCGCCCCGGCACCGCTTCGGTGTCGGGGCGCGCACACGTTCGGACGGTCACGGCGTGCTGTCGGTGCGTCCCGATAGGCTGAACGCATGACGCGAGCCGAGCAGCCAACGGCCCACACCCCGGCCCCCGACGACGCACTGGTGGCGGATTCCCGCGAGCGTGCCGTCCGCGCCCTGTTGCGCCGCCCGCAGCTGAAGCGACTGTGGAGCGCACAGCTGGTGGGGGGCATCGGGGACACCCTCGCGCTCCTGGTCCTGGTCGTCCTCGTCCTGCAGGCGACTCTCGCCCAGGGCTCCTTCGGCGGCGGCTACCGGGGCGTGGCGTTCGCGGTGGCGATCGTCTTCGCGGCGCGGATCCTCGCGACCGTGCTCTTCGGCGCGGTCCTCCTCGGCCCGCTCACGTCGCTGACCTCCCAGGAGGGGCCGCTCGACCGGCGCTGGACCATGGTCGGCGCGGACGGGCTGCGGGCCGCGCTGATGATCGTCGCGCCGCTGTGGATCGACTGGACACCGGGCAACGCGCCGACCGTCCTGGTGGTCACCGTCTTCGTGACCGGGATCGCCGAGCGCTTCTGGACCGTCTGCCGCGAGAGCGCCGCCCCCGCCCTGCTGCCCGCACCGCCTCCGGAAGGCGCCACCGTGCGGCCCCTGCCGGACCACATGGACGCCCTGCGCCGCCTGTCGCTGCGCACGAACTTCCTGGCGATCCCGCTGGCCGCGGCCGCACTGGTCGTCGCGTCCCTGTTCAACAACCTCCTGGGCACCGGCGTCGCCTGGTTCGACCAGCACCAGGCGGCCCTCGGCGCATACGTCGCGGCCGGTCTGTTCGCCGCGTCCCTGTCCGTGCTGACCTCCCTGGAGCTCCCCGGCACCCGCACCCCGCGCGCGCGGTCCCCGCTCGAGGGGCTGCGCCGCCCGAGGACGGGCACCGGCGTCGACAAGGGCCGCACGGGGGCCGTTCCGCTGCTCGTGCTCGCCTCCGCCGCCGTCGCCGGTGCGATCGCCGCCGCGGTCTCCGTCTGCGTGCTGCACGCCGCGGACCTCGGCGGCGGCCCGGTGCTCTACGGCCTGGCGGTGCTCGCCCTGACCGGCGGGGTCGCAGTCGGCATCCGTACGGCACCCAGGGCACTCGTGGCGCTGTCCCGGCGGCGGCTGCTGGCGCTGGCCATCGCCGTCACCGGTATCGCGCTGCTCGCCGCCGGACTCGTCCCGGACGTCACCACCGTCCTGCTGATCCTCGCCGTGGCCGGCGTGGGCGCGGGCATCGCCGCCAACACCGGGCACACCCTGCTCGACCAGGAGGCCGAGGACTACCGCCGGCCGCGCATGACCGAGCACCTGCACGCGGTGGTACGGGTCTTCGTCGCCCTCGGTGCCGTGCTCGCCCCGGTGGTCGCGGCCGGAATCGGCCCCCACCGGCTGGAGAACGGCCGGTTCGTGTTCGCGCACGGCGGCGCCGCCTTCACGCTGATGCTGGTCGGCGCGCTGCTGCTGCCGGTGGCCGCGCTGGTGCTGGCCAAGGTCGACGACCGCTCCGGCGTACCGCTGCGGCAGGACCTGGTCGACGCGCTGCGAGGCGACGACCCGGTGACGGCACCCGCGCAGTCGGGTTTCTTCATCGCCCTGGAGGGCGGCGACGGCGCCGGGAAGTCCACCCAGGCCGAGGCGCTCGCCGACTGGATCAGGTCCAAGGGACACGAGGTCGTGGTGACCCGCGAGCCGGGCGCGACACCGGTCGGCAAGCGGCTGCGGTCCATCCTGCTGGACGTGTCCTCGGCCGGCCTGTCGCACCGCGCGGAGGCCCTGCTGTACGCGGCCGACCGCGCGGAGCACGTCGACACGGTGGTGCGGCCGGCGCTGGAGCGCGGTGCCGTCGTGATCTCCGACCGGTACATCGACTCGTCGGTGGCCTACCAGGGCGCGGGCCGCGACCTGTCGCCCACGGAGATCGCCCGCATCAACCGCTGGGCGACGAACGGGCTCGTGCCCCATCTGACAGTCCTGCTGGACGTGTCACCGGACGTGGCCCGGGAGCGGTTCACCGAGGCGCCGGACCGGCTGGAGTCCGAGCCGGCGGAGTTCCACGCGCGCGTGCGCTCCGGTTTCCTCACCCTGGCCGCCGCCGACCCCGGCCGCTACCTCGTGGTGGACGCGGGCCAGGAGCCCGAGGCCGTCACGACCGTCGTACGGCACCACCTCGACCAGATGCTGCCGCTGTCCGAGGCCGAGGTGAAGGCCCAGGAGGAGGCGCGGCGGCAGGCCGAGGAGGAGGCCCGCCGCAGGGCCGAGGAGGAGGCCCGGCGCAAGGCCGAGGAGGAACGCCTGGAGCGTGAGCGCCAGGAGCAGCTCGCCCGGCTGCGCGCCGAGGAGGAGGAGCGCAAGCGGCGCGAGCTGGAGGAGGCGCAGCGCCGCGAGGCCGAACGTCAGGCCGAAGAGGCCCGGCAGCGGGCCGAGGAAGCGCGCCGGCGCGCCGAGGAGGAGCGTGCCCGGCTGCTCGCGGAGGAGCAGGCCCGGGCGGAGGCCGAGGCCCGCCGCAAGGCCGAGGAGGAACGCCTGCGCCGGCAGGCCGAGGAGGAGGCCCGGCTGCGGGCCGAGGCCGAGGCGCGCCGCCTGGAGAAGCAGCAGAAGGCCGAGGAGGCCCTGCTGCGGGCGGAGGAGGCCCGGCGGGCGGCCGAGCAGGCGGCTGCCGCCGCGCAGGCCGGTCCGCGCCGGTCGGCGCCTCCCGCCGCCGATGCCACGCCGCCGGAGGCGGTGACCGTGCCGACGCCGGTGGTGACGCCGACGGACGCCGCGGGTGGCCCGGCGAACCCGCCGGGCGGTCCGACGGGTGGTCCGACGGACGAGACGGCGGTCCTGCCGCCGGTACGGGACGACGAGCGGGGCGAGGCCTCGGGTGAAGGCGCGGCCGAGGGTTCAGACGCGCCCCAGGGGCCCGGGTCCGCACCCGACTCCGAGGTCACGGCCGAGCTGCCGCAGCCGACCGTGCCTCCGGCCGGTCCGGGAAGCGCGGGAACTCCGGGAGCGCCGGAGGTACCGGGAGCGGCGGACGAGACGGCGGTCCTGCCGCCGGTCGGTGCCGGGGAGCCCCCGGCCGGGACGGCGGAAGAGACGGCGGTCCTGCCGCCGGTCGGTGCCGTAGAGCCCCCGGCCGGGGCGGCCGACGAGACCGCGGTGCTGCCCCCGGTGCGGTTCGACGACCCCGCGGATGCGCACGGTGCCCGGAGCGCCCAGGGTGCTTCGAGCGACAGGGACGACAGGGACGACCGGGACCTCCGGGGCGGGGACATCGCGGACCGCGTTCCGCCCGGGTTCTTCCGGGACGAGCGGCCGGCGGCCGCCCGGCCGGACGGTTCCGACGACCGTACGCGCGAGCTGCCGCAGATCGAGGCCGAGGGCGGCGCGCCACGGCGTCCCCGGCCGGACTGGGCCGAGGAGACCCCGCTGGACGACCTGCCGACCCTGGCGGACGAGCTGCTGGGACCGCACGAGTACCAGGAGGGCGGCGAGGCCGGGGAGGAGTACGACGACGGCCACGGGAACGGACGGGGCCGCGGACGCGGCCGCGGCCGCCGGGGCTGACCCGGAACCTGCGGAGCCTCTCCGCCGGAACCTGCGGAGGGTCCCTCCACACCCTCCGCAGGCCGGTCCATGCCGTCGTCGGCCTCTGGCCCGGTCGGCCGCCGGACTCGTTGTCAGTGGCTGCCCGCACAATGGATCCCGGAGCACGAACCAGGACGGAAGGGCGGCGTGACCCATGAGCGTGTGGGACGACCTCGTCGGGCAGGAGCGGGTCAGCGAGCAGCTGGCCGCCGCCGCCCGGGACGCCGACGCCCTGGTCACAGCGGCCTCCGGTGACGCTCCGCCGCCGGAGGCGTCGAAGATGACGCACGCGTGGTTGTTCACCGGGCCGCCCGGGGCCGGGATCACCCAGACGGCGCGGGCCTTCGCCGCCGCGCTGCAGTGCGTGAGCCCCGACCGAGCGCTCGGTGGCGCCCCCGGCTGCGGTTTCTGCGACGGCTGTCACACCGCGCTGGTCGGCACCCACGCCGACGTCAGCACGGTCGCCGCCGTCGGCGCCGAGATCCTGGTCAAGGACATGCGGGACACCGTCCGCAAGTCGTTCACCTCCCCGGCGAACGGCCGCTGGCAGGTGATCCTCGTCGAGGACGCCGAGCGGCTGAACGAGAAGTCCGCCAACGCCGTCCTGAAGGCGGTCGAGGAGCCCGCCCCGCGCACGGTGTGGCTGCTGTGCGCGCCCTCGATCGAGGACGTCCTGCCCACGATCCGCTCCCGCTGCCGCCACCTGAACCTGCGCACGCCGTCGGTGGCCGCCGTCGCCGACATGCTCGTGCGCCGCGAGGGAGTGGAGCCCGACGTCGCGGCCGCCGCCGCCCGCGCCACGCAGGGCCACGTGGACCGGGCCCGCCGCCTGGCCACCGACCCGGCCGCGCGCGAGCGCCGCGCCGCCGTCCTGAAGCTCCCGCTCCGCCTCGACGAGATCGGCGGCTGCCTCAAGGCCGCCCAGGAGCTGGTCGACGCCGCGTCGGACGACGCCAAGGCGCTCGCCGAGGAGATGGACGCCAAGGAGACCGAGGAGCTGAAGGCGGCGCTGGGCGCGGCCCAGGGCGGCCGGCTGCCGCGCGGCACGGCGGGCGTGATGAAGGACCTGGAGGAGAAGCAGAAGCGCCGCCGCACGCGTACGCAGCGCGACAGCCTCGACCTCGCCCTGACCGATCTCACCGCGCTGTACCGCGACGTCCTCGCCCTCCAGCTCGGCTCTCGTGTCGCGATCGCCAACGCGGACGTGGAGGACGTCCTGGAGCGCATCGCGCGCGGCAGCTCCCCGGAGTCGACCCTGCGCCGGATAGAGGCGATCGCCGCCTGCCGCGACGCCCTCGACCGCAACGTGGCCCCGCTGCTGGCGGTGGAGGCGATGACGATGTCCCTGAGAGCCGGCTGACGGGTCCGGCCGACAGGAGCGGCCGGACAGAGGCCGGCAGGTCCGGCCGGACGGATCGGGTCGGCGGGTCGGTGGCGCCAGGCGGCCCCGCTGGTGCTGTTGACGGCTTCACTCGTACGAGGCGCGCTGCCCACGAAGCGCACCGGAGCGGTCGCAGAGAGTTACGCTCGCCTGATGTACATCAGGCGCGCCCTTCGTCCGACCAGTCAGGGTCCCCGAGGTTCCCGGAGTCCCCGAGGTTCCCGAGATCCCCAGGCTCCTCGACCCCCCGTCGCCACCCACGTGGCCCGCCTGGCCCGCACAGCCCGCGCGGGCGGCGTCTTCCTCGCGGCCGCCGCCCTGCTCGTCTCGGCCTGCTCCTCCGCGAGCACACAGCACCGGCCCGCCCCCGCGGCGAACGCGGTCCTGGCCGCGTTGCCGCGGTCCACGCCCTCCGCCCTCGCGCCGTACTACGTCCAGAAGCTCACCTGGCGCGACTGCGGGGCCCCCGGCTTCCAGTGCGCCACGCTGAGGGCACCGCTCGACTACGCCGACCCGTCCGCGGGCGACATCCGGCTGGCCGTTGCCCGCAAGAAGGCCACGGGACCGGGCAGCCGCCTTGGCTCGCTGCTGGTGAACCCGGGCGGCCCGGGCGGCTCGGCCATCGACTACCTGCAGCAGTTCGCCGGCGTCGGCTATCCGGAGGAGATCCGCGCCCGCTACGACCTGGTGGCGATGGACCCGCGCGGGGTCGCCCGCAGCGAGCCCGTGGAGTGCCTCGACGACCGGGACATGGACACCTTCACCAAGACCGACATGACTCCCGACGACCGCGCCGAGACCGACGCGCTCGTCGGCGGGTTCCGGAGGTTCGCGGAGGGCTGCGGCGCGCACGACCCCCGGGTGCTGCGGCACGTCTCCACCGTGGAGGCTGCCCGCGACATGGACGTGCTCCGGGCGGTCCTCGGCGACCAGAGGCTGAACTACGTGGGGGCGTCGTACGGGACGCTCCTCGGCGCGACGTACGCCGGGCTGTTCCCGGGACGGGTGGGCCGTCTCGTCCTGGACGGCGCGATGGACCCGTCCCTGACCGCGCGCCGGCTGAACCTGGACCAGACGGCGGGCTTCGAGACCGCCTTCCAGTCGTTCGCGAAGGACTGCGTGCGCCAGAGCGACTGCCCACTCGGCGGACCGGGCACCACTCCGGCCCAGGCCGGCGACCACCTCGAGGCCTTCTTCCGCAAGCTGGACGCACACCCCCTGCCCACCGGGGACCCGGACGGCCGCCGCCTCGTCGAGGCGCTCGGCACGACCGGGGTCATCGCGGCGATGTACGACCAGGGGGCCTGGCCGCAGCTGCGCGCGGCACTGACGGCGGCGATGAAGAAGAACGACGGCGCCGGCCTGCTCTCCCTCTCCGACACCTACTACGAACGTGACACCCGGGGCCACTACAGCAACCTGATGTTCGCCAACGCCGCCGTGAACTGCCTGGACCTGCCCCCGGCCTTCTCCGGCCCGGCCGCAGTGGAGGAGGCCCTGCCCTCCTTCCGGAAGGCGTCCCCGGTCTTCGGCGAGGGCCTGGCCTGGGCGTCCCTGAACTGCGCGTACTGGCCCGTCAAGCCCACCGGCGAGCCGCACCGCATCGAGGCGAAGGGGGCGGCCCCCATCGTGGTAGTCGGCACCACACGCGACCCGGCCACCCCCTACCGCTGGGCCCAGGCCCTGGCCTCCCAGCTCTCCTCGGCCCGCCTGCTCACCTTCGTCGCCGACGGCCACACCGCCTACGGCCGCGGCAGCCGCTGCATCGACTCCGCCATCGACGCCTACCTCCTCCACGGCACCCCGCCGACACAGGGAAAGCGCTGCTCGTAGCCCCCACACCCGCCCCACGCCCCGCCCCGGAAGACCCTCACCGGGGCGGGTACGAAGCACCCCCGGAAACTGTGTAGACTTACCGACGTTGCCGATCGCACCATGGTGCGAGCAGCACGCCGCTTTAGCTCAGATGGCCAGAGCAACGCACTCGTAATGCGTAGGTCTCGGGTTCGAATCCCGAAAGCGGCTCCGTCGGAAATGCCCAGGTCACCCAATCTGACCTGGGCCTTTCTTATTTCCTTGATCGACTCGCGGTCTACACCACTACCTCGATTGGGCTCCAGAACGGCGCGTCCTCCGAAGCAGGAACTTCCCCGCCGTCGCAACCTCCCGCACATGGCCGCCGTTCGGTGGCTCACAGCTGAGTGGCGCCCCCGTCGACGGCGAGCTCGGCGCCCGTGGTGTAGGTGGCCTCAAAGGCCAGGAACGCGGCAGCCCTGGCGATCTCGTCGGGGGTGCCGAAGCGCTGCATGGGGTTGTGTGCTGCTTGCTGCGCCTTGAACTGCTCGGCAGCCTCTGCGGTCATCCCGCTGCTCTCCAGGATTCCTGTGTCGATGGGCCCGGGGCTGAGCGCGTTGACCCGGACCCCGTGCGGGAGCAGTTCGCTGGCCAGACTTCGGGCCAGCGAACGCAATGCCGCCTTGCTGGCCGCATAGGCACTGGTCTCTGGCAAGCCGATGACGTTGGCGACCGAGGTGGTGAGGACGACGCCGGCGCCCTGGCTCAGCAGCGGGGCAAGCTTCTGCACCGTGAAGTAGGCACCCTTGGTGTTGATCGCGAAGAGCTCGTCGTACACCTCCTCGGTCATCGACTCGAACGGCATCGTGCGGGCGATGCCGGCGTTGACGAAGAGCGCCTGGAGGCTGCCGAGTTCGCGCTTGACGTGGTCGGCCAGGGCATCCAGGTCCGAAAGCGAGCTCACATCGCCTTGGACGGCCGTCGCGTTCTCGCCGAGCTGCCTCCGAGCGGCGTCGAGCCTAGCCCGGGAACGGCCGGTGATCACCACACGTGCTCCGCCGTCGGCGAGAAGCCTCGCCATCGCGAATCCCATGCCACTGGCGCCGCCCGTGATCACAACATTCTTACCGCTGTACTCGTCCATGCCTTTTGTTCCTTCGCTTTCCCGGAACGATGATGCCCGGTAATCGTCAGCCTTTGGGGAATTCGCCGCCGTCGACGATGAGACCGCTCCCGGTCACCCAGCTCGCCCGCTCGGAGACGAGGAACAAGACCGCGTTGGCGATGTCGTCCGGCCGGCCGTCGCGCCCCAGCGGCGGCGTGGTGTTGTCCAGACCCGGGCCCTCGCTGATCTGCGCCCACTGCTCCCGCGTCGCCTCGCCCCCCGGAGTGGTGGTCCGACCGGGAGAGACGCTGTTGACCCGGACCCCGAAGCCGGCCAGCTCCAGGGCCAAGCCCCGGCTGTAGTTCTCCAGTGCCGCCTTCGCCGCCGTGTAGTGCAGGAAGGGCGGCGCCACGGTCGGCGTCGCGGCCGACGAGATGTGCACGATCGCACCTGAACGCCGCTCACGCATCCCTGGTGCCAGCAGCGCGTCCAGGCGCACGGCCGCCAGGAGGTTCAGGTTCAGGGCGTCCTGCCACCCCTCGTCGGGGATGGCCAGCGCACCGTTGTACGGCTGCGCGCCACCCACGTTGTGAACCAGAATGTCCACTCCGCCGAGCCTCTCCTCCGCGGCTGCGGCAAGCGCCTCCGCTCCGCTCCGCGTCCGCACGTCGGCCGCCACGAAAGAAACTCCCTCAGGCACCAGGCTCGCCGCCGACCTGGCAGTCGTCAGGACCTCAGCGCCCGCGTCCAGGAGCTGGCGCACGATGGCCGCGCCGATCCCGCGAGAACCGCCTGTGACCAGCGCCCGCTTCCCCGCCAGCTCGCGCACAACCGATCCGTTCTCGTTCGTGGTCATGCCACAATTCCCCTTATTCGATAATTCGGTCTCGCAAGAATGATCGGCGCGCCCGGAATGTGGCTGTCGAAAAACAGTCACGCAATGCGCGACGCCGACCTTTTTCACGCTACGCGACGGGAAATCGCGGGGCAAAGACCAAATAGCAGCCGAGGCTATAGGCCGTTCCTATGGCATCAAGCCTGGGAGTAAAAGACCCACCTCGCCTGTTGGCACGACGATGGTGCAACGACAACGACCGAGGTGGGCCGCCTCCCGGGGCCGACGCCGAGAGGACGGAAGGCCATGACCCTTCGCCAGTACGAGTACGCCCTGGCCGTGGCCGCAGAGGGATCCGTAACCGCGGCGGCGGAGCGGCTGCACGTCGCCCAGCCGTCGATGTCCCAGCAGATCCGCAGCCTCGAACGCGACCTCGGTGTGAGCCTGTTCGCCCGCACGCCGACCGGTTTGACGCCTACCGCCGTCGGACGGGCCTTCCTGCGGGAGGCACAGGTCGCGGTGAACGCGGCGCGACGCGCCCGGGCGACAGCTCGGGCCGCCGCCGACGACCTGGGCGGGGAGCTGCTGGTCTCGGTGCAGATGGGATTCGGCACACGACAGCTGCCACACGCGCTCGCTGCACTGCGCCGCCGCTACCCACGACTGGAGGTCACCGTCTTCGAGGAGCCAAGCGCCGCCGAGCTGGACCGAATGTGCCGCCGCGGAGTGCTCGACCTTGCGCTGATGGCAGCCTGCGAACAGTCGCCCGACACCGCACACCGTCTGGGGGCCGAAGAGTTCGTCGTAGTACTGCACCCAGGGCACCCGCAGATCGCCGCCGACAGGGTCGATCTGAGTGACCTGGAGGAGCAGTCTTGGGTGAGGTTCGACGACGACAGCGCCCTCGACGCCATACTCCGTCAGGTGCTGCAGGACAACGAGCTCACCCCGATCACCGCCGCCCGCGTGACCCAGACAGCGACCGCCGTACGCCTGGCCGCCCAGGGGCTGGGTACGGCGCTCGTCCCCGCGTCCGCCGTACCGCACGAACACGAACACCTCACCCGGCCGCTGTTCCCAGCAGTTTCCCAGCCGGTCATCGCCGTCCTCCGGGACAGCGTGGGCCCGGCCGAGACGGCCCTGCTCGACCTCCTCCGCCAGGAGACCTGGCCCCAGGCCACTTCGCTTCTCACCGCCTCACCGACGACCGAGAGGGACGCGGGCTGACCGACTCACCAGCGCGAGCCACCGCTCGTTGGCGGGGTCGGCGACCTTGCAGGCAGCGCCACGCGACCGACACGTGGCCGCATTCGAGCCGCCGGACCGCCCGATGCATCACTTTGCGTCGAGGTCGGGCTGGACTTCCAGGACGCAGGCGGCGTCTTCCAGCCCGGTGCCTTCCCCGTCCTCCCACACAATGACCCGGACATGCTTCATGTGGCCGTTGGCGGTCCAGTCGTCTGCCAGGTCGCGCACGACGAGGGCGGCGACGTACTCGGCATCCTTGGTGGGCTCGTCGGTGGTGATGGTGCCGCGCCACTGCTGGGGGTCCCCGTAGGGGCGCCACCCCGCGGAACCGTGCGGTTCATCCACCCGGTATGCCCAGTCCGTCTGCATGCCCATACCACCGATCCTGTCACCGCGAGGAGTCTCATGCGCCGGAGGTCACGCTGAGTCGATGTCCGACGGCGGTCGGACGTCCACGATGAAGTCCGGGTCCTCCGGGTCACGCTCCTCGTCGTGCCAAAGGATGACCCGCACGTGCCTCGCCCGGGGGAGGCCGCGCATCTCCCACTCCGTCAGCAGGTCGGCGACGACGAGGGCGGCGGCGTATTGGGGGCCCTCATTCGCATCGTCGGTGGTGATCGTTCCCTGCCACCGTTCGGCGTCGCTGCCGTAGGGGCGCCATCCCTCGGAGCCGTGCGGCTCGAACACCCGATATGCCCAGTCCGTCTCGGTGTTCATAGCACCGATGCTGTCACCGAGGGGCCCTGAGCCCTCGCATCGGAGGGATGCCCGCCGAAAGCGGCTCGGTCGAAGGCCAGGTCACGTAGTTCGTGACCTGGCCTTTTGGTTGTTTCGGGGGTTTCGCGGCGCTGGGCCGCGATGCCGGAGGCTCCTGCCCTTGCTTGGCCCCATTGGTCTAGTCCAAACTGGCCATTGGTGAAGCTCTGCAGAGTCGGCCGTGCACGATCCGTAGTGCCGTCGCCGGTCCTGATCGACAGGTCGCGGTCATCGGACGAGGGGGATGCCATGTCGGAGAGGACGCCGGTCCCGGGGCTTCCCCGGGTGGGGCATGCGGGCGAGCCGGGACCGCTGGGCCCGCGGCTCCAGTCGTTCCGCAGGCGGGCCGGGCTGAGCCAGGAGGTGGCCGCGTCACGGGCCGGGATCAGCACCAGGGCGCTGCGCGACATCGAGCGCGGCCGGGTCCGGCGGCCCCAGTCGCGTACGCTCCAGCGCCTGGCCCAGGCGTTAGGGCTGACCGGTGGCGAGCTGACGGACCTGCTGGCCGCCGCCCGCACCGGGCCTCCGCGCGGCGCCGGCCGGCCGCGCCTGCTGATCCTCGGCCCGCTCTCCCTCCAACGCGGCCGGACCCCCGTCCCGGTCACCAGCCCGATGCTGCGCCGTCTGCTCGGCCTGCTGGCGCTCAAGCACCCCGAGCCCGCCACTCAGCAGGAGATCACCGACATCCTCTGGCCGTCCGGGCCGCCCGGTTCCCACCAGAGCCTGGTCCACACCTACGTCAGCCAGGTACGCCGGCTGCTGGAACCGGGCGGCTCCCGGACAACCGCCCCGGCCTCCGGCACCGGTCGCCCCGAGCCTTCGGAAGCGGCGGTCCTGAGCGTTCGGCAGGGCTCGTGCCCAGGCCTTCGGCGGGGCTCGTGCTCAGGCCTTCGGCGGGGCTCGTGCTCAGGCCTTCGGCAGCAGTCGTATCGGGGCGCCGGCCAGGTACGCCTCGATGGCCTCGACCGCCTGGCCGTAGTAGCGCTCGTAGTTCGCGCGGGAGACGTAGCCCAGGTGCGGGGTGGCCAGCAGGCGCGGGGCGGTGCGCATCGGATGGTCCGCGGGCAGCGGTTCGGTGTCGAAGACGTCGATGCCCGCGCCGGCGATACGGCCCTCGTGCAGGGCGGTGAGCAGGGCGTCCTGGTCGACGATCGCGGCGCGCGAGGTGTTGACCAGGTACGCCGTCGGCTTCATGAGCGCCAGCTCGGGGGCGCCGAGCAGGCCGCGGGTGCGGTCGCTCAGGGCCAGGTGGACCGAGACGAAGTCCGCGGCCCCGAGGAGGGCTTCCTTGGTGGGGGCCAGGGTCACACCGACCTCGTCCGCCCGCTCCTTCGTCAGGTTCTGGCTCCATGCCGTGACCTCCATGCCGAAGGCGAGACCGACTCGGGCGACCCGGCTGCCGATCCTGCCGAGTCCCAGCAGGCCGAGGCGGCGGCCGTACAGGTCGGCGCCCACGGTGGACTGCCAGGGGCCGCCGGAGCGCAGGGCGTCGTTCTCCCGCACGAGTCCGCGGGCGAGGCCCAGCAGCAGGGCCCAGGTGAGCTCCACCGGCGGGGTCGAGGAGCTCTCGGTGCCGCACACGGTCACACCGTTGGCGCGCGCGGCGGCGTAGTCGATCACCGAGTTGCGCATGCCGGAGGCGACCAGCAGCTTCAACCGTGGGAGCCGGTCCAGGAGCGAGGCCGGGAAGCGGACCCGTTCGCGCAGGGTCACCACGATGTCGACGTCCACCAGCGCCGCGGCCAGCGCGTCCTCGGTGGCGAAGTGTTCGGCGTACGAGATCACTTCCACCCGGCCCGCCAGGGGGGACCAATCGGCGGCGGTGGTCGCGGCGTTCTGGAAGTCGTCGAGCACGGCACAGCGCAGTCGCATGTCTGTTCTCTCCCTCGGGTCGCCCGGCGATTCTCCCTCTCGCGTTCGCCTCTCCCTCGCGTCGCCCGGCGATTCGACGCCGGGACAACCGGCGGATCCGAGGCTGGGGCTTGCGAGCCTGGTCGGGCGGGGCGCAGGGCGGGTACGGGCCCGGGTTCACGGCGCGGACGGGGTCCCGGTCGTTCACCTCCGCCGACCGGGACCCCTCGCGTCCACGGATCAGGCCGACGGCGACACTCCCCCGAGTTGCGCACCCCGTGCGCGCGCCGGTCGGGCCCCGATCCGATGAAATGATCACATCAGGTCCGGCCAACAGATCGCTAACATGGGACCGGTTGTTCTCCTGGCGGAGAGGGGCGGTCGCGGCCGCCCGGAGAGGCAGTGAACGGACGGTGTGATGCGCGGCGAGCTGCGGTTCGGGCTGCTGGGACCGCCGGTCCTGTACGAGCCCGCCCCCGGTGAGTACGCGGTCCGTCCCATCGGCAGTCCCAAGGTCCGCGCCCTGCTCGCCGCGCTGCTGCTGGAGGCCGGGCGGGTCGTCTCCGTCGAGTCGCTGAAGGAGGCGCTGTGGGGCGCGGCGCCGCCGGTCTCCGCGCAGGCCTCGCTGCACAACCACGTGGCCCGGCTGCGCCGGCTCCTCGACGACCCCGAGCGTCTGCGCGCCGTACCGCCCGGCTATCTGCTGCGGGTCGGGCGGGGGGAGCTGGACCTCCATCTGTTCGAGGCGCGGGTCGCGGAGGCGCGCGCCGCGCACGCCGGCGGGGAATGGGCGCGGGCTGCGCGCGCCTGCGCCGACGCGCTCGCGCTGTGGCGGGGCACGCCGCTCAGCGGCCTGCCCTCCGGTTTCGGCGGGTACGCCCTGGTGCAGCGCCTGGAGGAGGCGCGACTGCTGCTCCTCGAGTGGCGCTACGACGCCGAGCTGGGCCTCGGCGGCACCCGGCCCTCCGGACTCGTGCCGGAATTGGCGGCGCTGGCCGCCGAGCACCCGCTGCGCGAGGCGTACCACCGTCAGCTCATGCTCGCCCTGCACCGCACCGGCCGGCAGGCGGAGGCGCTGGCCGTCCACCGCGATCTGCGCGCCCGGCTGATCGAGGAACTCGGCGTCGAGCCGGGGCCCGCCGTGCGGGAGGCTCACCTCGAAGTACTCAGGGGCGCCGGGGGCGAGCACCGCGACGGCGCGGAAGGGCCCGTCGCCCCGGCATCACCGCCCGAGGGCACCCCGCAGCCGCCGCGCCCCGCGCAACTCCCGCCCGCACCCGCCCACTTCACCGGACGGGACGACGTCCTGCCCGCCGTGCGCAGGGCGCTGACCGCGAACCACGGCGAGGGCGACGGCAGTCCGCTCGTCGTCCTCAGCGGCATGGCCGGCGTCGGCAAGAGCGCGCTCGCACTGCATGTGGCCCATGGCCTGGCAAAACGTTTCCCCGATGGGCAGCTCTACGTCAACCTCCACGGCGCCACGCCCGGCATGGCCCCTCTCGCCCCGGCACAGGCCCTGCGCTCCCTCCTCCTCGACCTGGGAACCGAGCCGCGCCACGTCCCCGAACACCCCGACGCGGCCGCCGCGTTGCTCCGGTCCCTGCTCGCGCCGACGCGCACACTGCTGGTGCTGGACGACGCCGGGAGCGCCGCACAGATACGGCCGCTGCTGCCGGCCGGCGCCGGCTGCGCGGTCATCGTGACCAGCCGCTCCCCGCTGACCGCCCTCGACGGCGCCCGCCGCTTCCCGCTCACGCCGCTGTCCGCGCCCGACAGCGCGGCACTCCTGCGGGCGGTCTCCGGACGCGACGACCGGGACGGCCTCGACGCGGGGCACCCGCTCGTCGAGCTCACCGGCCGCCTCCCGCTCGCCCTGCGCGTCGTCGCCGCCCGGCTGGCCGCCCGGCGCGCCCTCACCCCGGACGCGCTGGCCGGGCAACTGGCCGCCACCGAAGGGCGGTTGCACCACCTGGAGTACGACGACCTGAGCGTGCGCCGCTCCCTGGCCGTCGCCCACGACGCGCTCGCCGCCTCCGAACGCGAGGCCGACCGCGACGCGGCCCTCGCCCTGCGCCGCATCGGCGCCCTCGACCTGCCCGCCTACGGTGCGGCCCTGCTCGCCGCCCTCACGGGCACCGACGAGCGCCGCGCCGAGGCCGCCCTGGACCGCCTCGTCGACGTGGCCCTCCTGGAGGAGACGGCACTCGGCCGCTACGCCCCGCACGACCTCGTGCGCGACTTCGCCCGCGAACTGGCGACATCCGAAGCGCGTGCCGCCGCACGTCCCGCCGAGGGCGGCGGTGCGGGCTCCCGGACGGTGCGTGGCCAGGGCGCGGCGGACGGGATGGACCCGGTGGACGCGGTGGGCGCGGCGGACGGGATGGACGTCGTAGAAGTGGCCCTGCGCTGGTATGCGGCCGTGGCGGAGCGGGTGCTCGCCGCGGTCGTCGAGCCCGGTCATGAACGGGACGACCGCCGCCGTCCCACTGTGTCCGAACCGTCCGAGTCCGAACCGTCCGAGAACACCGCCGGCGTCCTCGCCGTTCCGTCCTTCGGGTCCGCCGAGGAGGCCGCCGAATGGGGGCGCGGGGAGCTGGCGAACGTCGTCGCGCTGGCCGAGCGCTACGCCGGCACCGACCCGGTCGGCGCGCGGCGGGACGCGTACCTCTCCCGCCTCCTGCGCCTCTTCTTCCCCTACGTCCAACGCAGCGGGCGCGTCGCCGAGATGGAGGTTCTCGGTCGGGCCGCGCTCGCCGTGGCGCGCCGACTGGGGGACGAGGCGGCCGAGGCGTACGCGCTGAGCGATCTCGCCGGGCTGCACTTCCTGACCGGCCGGCACAGCGACGCCCTCGCCCTGAACGACGCCTCGCTCGCGATCTGGCGGCGGCTCGGCGTCGTCTCACGCATCCGGCGCGGCCTCAACAACCGCGGTCTGCTCCTCGAGGGGCTCGGCCGGTACGCCGAGTCCGGGCAGGCGCTGCGGCAGAGCCTGGCGTACTCGCGGCAGCTCAACGACCCCTACGGCGAGGCCGTCACCCACAGCCACCTCGGCAACCTCTACGAGCACACCGACCCGCGCGCCGCCATCGGGCAGCACCGGCGTTCGCTCGCCATCGGCGACGAGATCGGCGCCGTCATCGTCCAGCACACCGCGCACTGCAACATCGGCTACGCCCACCTCGCCCTCGGCGAACCGGCCGCCGCCGCCCGGCACTTCGAGGAGAGCCTGCGCATCCTCGGCGGGCACGGCGACTGGCACGGCGAGTCCCAGACCCGGCTCGGACTGGTTCGCGCGCTGCGGCAGTTGGGCCATACCGAACGCGCCCACCGCGAGTGCGTCGAGCTGCTGTGCCGCGCCGACGCCCGCGCCGACCGCTACACGGGCGGTCTCGCCCGCCACCAGCACGGGCTCCTGCTGCGGGACCAGGGCCGCACCGAGGAGGCCTACGCGCAGTGGCGCACCGCGCTCGCCGCCCTGGACGGCACGGACGAGAAGGCGGTGACGGGCGAGCTGCGGCGGCTGCTCGCCGACCCGCCGCCGGGCGCACGCTGACCCGGTGGTGCCGGGACGGCGGTCGGTCCGGAGTCGGTCCGGGGGCGCCGCGGTCGTCACTTGGCGTCCGCGTAGCACTCCACCACCGCCGTCGTGAACGGGAACCGCACCGGGGTCTCACCGAAGGTGAGGCGCCCCGCCAGCTCCGCCGCCTCCCGGATGGCCTCGACCACCGTCTCGGCCTCGTCCTGCGGGCAGTGCACGATCACCTCGTCGTGCTGGAAGAAGACCAGTTCGGCCGCCATGTCCCGGCAGGCGCGGCGCAGCCCGGCGAGCAGCAGCAGGGCCCAGTCGGCGGCGCTGCCCTGCACCACGAAGTTGCGGGCGAAGCGGCCGCGGGCGCGGGAGTTGCCGGAGGCGTAGCCCGGCATCCAGCCCTGGTCGGCGGACTGTCCGGCGGGCCCCCCGGCGGGGTGCTCGGCCGGGTCGTCCTGAGGGAGACCCGCCTCCTCCGCCGCGTCCTCGGCCGCCCCGGCCGCCGGCGGGCACGTCCGCCCCAGCCAGGTCCGCACCAGCCGGCCCTCCTCGCCGGCCCGCGCCGCCTCGTCGACATAGGCCACCGCGCGGGGGAAGCGGCGTCTGAGGGCGGCCAGGTTCTTCAGGCCGTCGCCCGAGGTCTGGCCGTAGACCGCACCGAGCACGGCGAGTTTGGCCTGGGCGCGGTCGCCGGAGAAGGCGCGGTCGGAGACCGACTGGTACAGGTCGCTCTCCCGGCCGGCCACCTCCATCAGCCCGGGGTCGCGGGAGATGGCCGCCAGCACGCGTGGCTCCATCTGGTCGGCGTCGGCGACGACCAGCCGCCAGCCGGGGTCGGCGACCACCGCCCGCCGGATCACCTTGGGGATCTGCAGCGCGCCGCCGCCGTTGGTCACCCAGCGCCCGGTGACCGTCCCGCCCGCGAGGAACTCCGGCCGGAACCGCCCGTCCCGCACCCAGTCCTGAAGCCAGGACCAGCCGTGGGCGACCCAGATCCGGTAAAGCTTCTTGTACTCCAGCAGGGGCTCCACCGCCGGATGGTCGACGGACCGCAGCTCCCACCGGCGGGTGGAGCCGACCTTGATCCCGGCCCGGGCGAAGGCCTTGACGACGTCGGCGGGCAGGTCGGGGCGGACCCGGCGGCCGAAGGCGGCGGACACCTCGTCGGCGAGCTCGGCCAGGCGGCGCGGCTCCCCGCCGCCCGCGTACCGCTCGCCGAGCAGCTCGTGCAGCACGCGGCGGTGCACGTCCGCGCTCCAGGGCAGGCCGGCCCGGTTCATCTCGGCCGCCACCAGCATGCCCGCCGACTCGGCGGCGGTCAGCAGACGCATGCGGTCCGGGTGCGCGGTCCGCTCGTGCCGCCGCTGCTGTTCGGCGTAGACCGCGAGCAGATCCGCCAGCGGCAGACCTACGCCCTGCGGCTCGAAGAGCGAGGACTGCGCGCCCGGCGCGGCGGACCGCTGCGGCGGATCCGGCGGTACGGGGCCGCCGCGCAGCCGCGCCAGGGCGGCGGCCGCCGAGCGGGGCTCGCCGTGGCGCCCCTCGTGGCCGAGGAGGAGCGTCTCGGCGTCCTCGATGTCGTAGCACCGCTCCACTCGCACCCCCGCGGCGAGCAGACGCGGATAGACCTCGGCGGTGGACCGCCACACCCACCGCGTGACGTCCGGCCTGCTCCGGACGGCCTCGGCGAGGTCCGCCTCCTCGCGCACCGGCCCGGCGGGCAGCCCGTCCGGGCCGAGGGGGGCGAGCTCCACGCCACCTTCCTCGGCCGGAGCCAGAGCCCACCGGTCGGTCATGTCGCGAGTGTCGCAGGCGGCACTGACAACGGCCCTCCGGCCTGCGGTTTCAGTCCTGCAGCTTGTCGAGCTCCTCCTTCTGCTTGATCAGCTCCTCGATCGCCTCCGCGATGTACCGCTCGGTCGTGGCCTTGTCGATGCCGAGGCCGCTGAGGACGCCGTGGCCGTTCTCGTGCTCCAGCAGGGCCAGCAGGATGTGCTCGGTGCCGATGTAGTTGTGGCCGAGACGGAGGGCCTCGCGGAAGGTGAGTTCCAGGACCTTCTTGGCGTCGGAGCCGTACGGGACGAGCTCGGGCGCGTCGTCGGCGGCGGGCGGGAGCGCGGCGGTGGCGGCCTCTTCGACGGCGTCGAGCGAGACGCCCTGCGCGGTGATCGCCTTCGCGGCGAGGGCCTCCGGCTCGGCGAGCAGGCCGAGGACCAGGTGCGCCGGCAGGCCCTCGGCGCTGTGGGCGTCCTTGGCCTTGCTGTGTGCGGAGACCACCACGTTCCGGGCGCGCGCGGTGTAGCGGCCGAAGCCCTGGCTGGGGTCGAGGTCGGTCGACTCCTTGGGCACGAAGCGCTTCTGTGCCGCCTGCCGGGTGACGCCCATGCTCTTGCCGATGTCGGTCCAGGACGCGCCGGAGCGCCGTGCCTGGTCCACGAAGTGGCCGATCAGGTGGTCGGCCACGTCGCCCAGGTGGTCGGCGGCGATGACCGCGTCCTGGAGCTGGTCGAGCGGTTCGGTGTGGGCCGTCTTGATGGCCGCGATGAGGTCGTCGAGACGGATCGACGCCGTGGTGGGGTTCGTCGTCATGTGTCAACCTTAGGTTGACACCCCAGTGGTGTCAACCCGAAGTTGACGATCACATGGTGACCTCCTACTTCGGCGCCGCCGCGAGCCGCACCGCCAGCCCCGCGAACACCGTCCCGCTGAAGATGTCCAGTCCCCGCGCCACCCGGCGGCTGCGCCGCAGCAGCGCGGAGAGCTTCCCGGAGAGCAGGCCGACCGAGCCGTCCACCAGAAATCCCATCACCGTGATCGTGGTCCCCAGGAGCAGGAACTGCTCGCGCACATGGCCCAGTTCGGGGCTCACGAACTGCGGAAGGAAGGAGGCGTTGAAGAGAATCACCTTCGGATTGAGCAGGTTGGTGACGGCTCCCCGCCAAAAGGCCCGCCGCCGCCCCGAGCCGCTCGTCCCGTCCGCCTCGACCGGGCCCCCGCGGCTCCGGAACGCCTTGACCGCGAGGTACAGCAGATAGGCGGCGCCCGCCCAGCGCAGGGCGTGGTACAGCGTCGGCAGTGCCGTGAACAGCGCCGAGAGGCCGAGCGCGGCGGCCACCGTGTGCACGAACATCGCGCAGGCCACACCCAGCGCGGCCAGTACCCCGGTCGCGGGGCCGCCGCGGCCGCCCACCGCGACGATGAACATCATGTCGGGGCCCGGTGTGACGCAGAGGACGAAGGCGGCGACGAGGAACGCCGCGTAGAGAGATGTGTCGACCATGCCTGCCATGCTTGGGGCCGCCGATGCCGGGGGCGAGCGATTTTCGGGGGGCGGGACGGGCGCGTACCGGGTGCCGCGAGTCCACCGGCGGGCCCCCGGCCGTCCACTGTCCACAGGGTGTGGACGGACTCGCGCACCCTCCATGACACGATCGACGTGTGAGCACGTCCAGCACCGTCGAGCGCGCCTTCACGGCCGCCCTCTACTCCGCCACCGCGAGATCCGGCCATGACGACGCCCTCGACACGGGCGCCTCCCTGCTCGCGGCCGACCCCGCCGCGGACGCCGAACTGGCCCGGCGCGGCGAGGAGTTCGTCGCGACCGCCTGGCGGCGCGGCTGGCAGCCCGCCGATGTCGTACGGATCGTGCGCCGGGAGCTCGACGAGGTCCACGTACGGCTCGTGGCGGCGCTGATCCGCGCGCAGTCCGCCGACGACCGCCCGCGCGGCCGGCGCTGGGCCGCCCAGCTGGACGAGCTGACGCGCGACGAACCGTCCCGTACCGACCGCTTCTCGTACGCCACCGCCGTGCTGGAGCTGTACCGCCTGCTGCTGCGGCTGCCCACGCTCGAGAGCCTGGACGCCTCCGCGGGGCCCGCGTCCGCGCCCGCCGCCCGGCACGGCGACGGCGAGTCGCGCATGCTGGGCCGGATCCGCGCGCTGCTCGCCAAGGCGGAGGCGACCGGCTACCCGGAGGAGGCCGAGGCGCTCAGCGCGAAGGCGCAGGAGCTGATGGCCCGGCACAGCGTCGACGAGGCGCTGCTCGCCGCCCGCGCTCCGTCCCCCGACGCCCCCGGTGCCTGCCGCATCGGCGTGGAGCCGCCGTACGAGCAGACCAAGGCCGTGCTGCTGGACGCCGTCGCCACCGCGAACCACTGCCGCGCCGTGTGGAACGAGGCCCTCGGCTTCTCCACCGTCGTCGGCTTCGAGGGCGACCTGGAGGCGGTCGAGCTGCTCTACACCTCGCTGCTCGTCCAGGCCACGACCGCGATGACCAGGGCGGAGTCGGCGCAGCGAGCGGGCGGACGCAAGCGGACCAAGACCTTCCGGCAGTCCTTCCTCGCCGCCTACGCCCACCGCATCGGCACCCGGCTCGAGGCCGCCGCCAGGACCCAGGTGACCGAGGACCTCCTCCCCGTCCTGGCGACCCGGGACGTCGCGGTCACCGACCGCCTGGAACGCATGTTCCCGGAGACGACCACCACCCGTCTGCGCGGGGTGAGCGACGCGGCGGGGTGGACCGAGGGCGCCCAGGCGGCGGACCGGGCGCAAGTGGAACCGCGGCGCCCGCTGAGCTGAAATCTCTCCCGGGCCGCCCCGGCCCCCGGGGACGGCTCAGTCCCCGGCCTGCTGGAAGGCCGTCACCGATGCGTCCGGGTCGCTCGCGGTCTCCTTGCCCTGTACGGGGCCGTACGACCACGTGAAGCTCCGGGGCTCGGCCGCCGCGCCCGGCAGGCCGATCTTCAGTGAGGTCGCCGCCAGGCTCTTGCCGTCGCCCTCCTTGCCCCGGACGTAGGTCAGGGTGAAGGTCGCCGTGTCGCCCTTGGCCAGGGTCAGCTTCTGCGGGGTGCCGGTCCTGTCCTGTGCCACGGCCGCCGAGGCGCTCCCCGCGGACAGGGTGACGCCCGGGAAGCCGTCCAGGGTGCAGCGGGCGCCCTGGTTGGTGAGCGTGACCGGTACGTTGCCGGTGTCCCCGGCGGCGGGTGCGGCGTTGGCGGGGCCGACCTGCAACCCGACCTGGTCGATGCGGCAGGCGGTGGAGTCGGTGTTCTTGCTCCCGGTGTCGCTGCCGCTGCCGTCGCTGCCGCCGCTGTCGCAGGCGGTGAGCAGGAGGGCCGCGGCGAGGGCGGTGACGGTGATCGGAATGGCGCGCATGAGCTGGTTCCTTGGGTCGTGACGATGCTCAAGGATCATCACGTACGAGCGGGCGGCACGGTTGCCCGTCCCGCCACCGGCCTTGTGTGTACGTCAGGAGCCGAGGCTCGCCGTGGGCAGCCCCGAGGGTAGCGTCGCGCCCTCGGACCGCGTGTACGTCTCCGTACCGAGACCACCCTCCCAGGTCACCTGGAGCGTGGTCTTGTTGACGGAGTCCACCGTGCCCGTCGTCCGGGACTTGCAGTCGCGGAGGTGGATCACGTCCTTGCCGGACTCCTCGCCCGCGCTTCCGGTGCAGGTGGTCCGGTCGGTGGAGAACAGCGCCACCTCGTCGTCGGTGACCATCAGGACCACCGCCTTGCCGTCGGTGGTGGCGAGCCAGCTGCCGGTCAGTCCGCCGTTCTTGGCCGTGGTGCCGCCGGACCCGCCGCCCGTGCTGTTCGTCCCGCCGCTGTCGTCGTCGGTCGCGGACGAGGACGCGCCGGGGGTCGCGGAGGCCCTGGAGCCGGACCCCGATCCCGAGCCGGATCCGGACCCCGACCCGCTGTCGCACGCGGTCAGCGCCAGCGCGCCGAGCAGTCCGGCGGCCGCGATCCGCACCGCCCTGGCCGTTGTGTTCACCGTGGTCACCACAAGCCCCCAACCTGGAACCGGCCGGCCGCGCCGCGGCCCTGCCACCGCAGCAAGTTACCAGGAGTCACAGCGGCCATCGGCGAGTTCTTCCCGTCCATCGGACTCTCACATGAACACTGGAACAAGAACGGCGCCGGCTGCGTCCTTTCCTGTGCACGAGGGATTCGATTCGGACGAACTCGCGCGGACGACGGTACGGAAGATCTTGAACGGGGGCCTGCGAGCGCATGTCCTGGTGGTTCCGGGGCAGGCGCCGAAACAGGTTCGGTAAAGCGCTCGTCAAAGCTGTAACCGCTGAAACACTCCGCGTGCACGTGCATCCGCTCATGCATGTGCACATGAACAAGGTTATGATCCGGTTCAGTTGACCGATGCATCAATGGCCACACCAGCCAGTGCACCACCGGGGAGCGACCTGTGGACCACGACGTTGAGGGCGTGTACGAGGAGTACGACGTGTACAACGGCATGGCGGCCACGCTGCTGCGCGAAGTGGCCTGGCAGAAGAGCCGGCACAGCAATTCGCAGGGCTCCTGCGTGGAGTTCGCGCGGCTGCCGGGCGGAGACGTGGCTGTGCGCAACTCGCGCTTTCCCGACGGTCCGGCGCTCGTCTATACGCGCGCGGAGATCGAGGCGATGCTCCTGGGCGTGAAGGACGGCGAGTTCGACCACCTGATAGCAGGGTGAGGCCCCCTGACGGCGGACTGGCGCCCCCCTGGCGGCGGGCCGTACACGCCGTCACCCACACGACCGGCCCGAAATGACGGTGGGTTGACGATCCGTGACGCGCGTAGAACCGCGGCGTCGAAAGACGCCGCGGTTCCTCAGTCGCGGGGTTGGAGCCGGAACAGCGCCCAGACGACCTTGCCGCCCAGCGTGCCGGCCAGCGGATGCCAGCCCCAGCTGTCGCTGAAGGAGTCGACGAGGAACAGGCCGCGGCCCGACTCGGCGGAGAAGTCGTCCGTGTCGCGGGCCACCGGGCTGTCCTGGCTGGGGTCGCGCACGGCGCACACCAGCCGCTCGGTCCAGTGCATCAGGTGCAGCCGCACCGGCGAACCCGGCCCGAGCGTTCCCTGTTCGCACCCGCGCGCGGCCGATGCGATAGGAAGCGCGTGCCGCAGGGCGTTGGTGACCAGTTCGGAGACCACCAGGCAGACGTCGTCGAAGCGGTCGCCCAGTTCCCACTGGTCGAGCGTTCTCCGGGTGAAGCGTCTGGCCTCGCGCACGGCCTCGAACCGGGCCGGAAGGGCACAGGAGGCGGCGTCGGACACGGCCGCGGGGTCCAGCGGCGGAAGGCCCTGCCGTAACGGCTCGAGCATGGTCGATCCATTCGTCCCCATGCGAGGCACTCCCGGGAAATCGCGGTCGTTGCGATGCTGTGGTCGTGGCGATGCAGCGGTGGCGCGGGGACCATGGTTTCGGATGCGCACAGCAGATGCAAGGGCAGATGCACGTGCACGAGACCGAATTGGACCCTCCCGTACCGCTTACTGGCCATTTTTTCCGCCATCTTCTCGTCCGCCGTATGCCTCCTTCTTGCCTCCGGCTGCGCGTTTTCTTTGATCTCTTTCCGTTTCCGTAATCGTACGAGTACTGCTCGGAGTGATTTAGTGGCAGACTGCGGCCCCTGAAGACGGTTGGGGAGGCTGGCGAACGTGAGCGCGGGAGAGCCCGGATCGGTGGTGCGGCGCATGCTGCTCGGCTCGCAACTCAGGCGGCTGCGCGAGGCACGGGGGATCACGCGTGAGGCGGCGGGGTACTCGATCCGCGCCTCGGAGTCGAAGATCAGCCGGATGGAGTTGGGCCGGGTGAGCTTCAAAACGCGTGATGTGGAAGACCTGTTGACCCTGTACGGCATCACGGACGACGCGGAGCGCACCTCGCTCCTCTCGCTCGCCAGGGAAGCCAACGTGGCGGGCTGGTGGCACAGTTACACCGACGTCCTGCCCACCTGGTTCCCCACCTATGTGGGTCTGGAGGGTGCGGCGTCGCTGATCCGCGTCTACGAGGTGCAGTTCGTGCACGGTCTGCTGCAGACCGAGGCGTACGCCCGCGCGGTGGTCCGGCGCGGCATGCAGGGCGCGAGCGAGGCCGATGTGGAACGGCGGGTGGCGCTGCGCCTGGAGCGGCAGAAGCACCTCGTCTCCGAGAACGCCCCCGAGCTGCACATCGTCCTGGACGAGGCGGCCCTGCGCCGCCCGTACGGCGACCGCGAGGTGATGCGCGGCCAGTTGCAGCACCTCATCGACATCTCCGAGCGGTCCAACGTACGGCTGCAGGTCATGCCGTTCAGCCTGGGCGGGCACGCCGGCGAGTCGGGCGCCTTCACCATCCTCAGCTTCCCCGAGTCCGACCTGTCGGACGTCGTCTACATGGAGCAGCTGACCAGCGCCCTCTACCTGGACAAACGCGAGGACGTCGCCCAGTACGAGAAGGCGCTGAAGGAACTCCAGCAGGACAGTCCGGGACCGGACGAGAGCCGCGACCTGCTGCGCGGTCTGCTTCAGCTCTCTTGAGTACCCGGGCAACTCGCCTCGTTCGCACGTACGATGACATCGCATCAGTGAGCGCGCCCCGGGATTCGAGGGATCACATGTCGTCCTACTTCACCGACCTGGCCCAGCAGTACATCGACGGCGAGTGGCGCCCGGGCACCGGCTCCTGGGACATCATCGACTTCAACCCCTACGACGACGAGAAGCTGGCCTCGATCACCATCGCCACGACCGACGAGGTGGACCAGGCCTACCGGGCAGCCGCCCGCGCCCAGAAGGAATGGGCCGCGACCAACCCCTACGCCCGCCGCGCGGTCCTGGAGAAGGCGCTGCGGCTGGTCGAGGAGCGCGAGCGGGAGATCACCGAGGTGATCATCGCCGAGCTGGGCGGCACCCACGTCAAGGCCGGCTTCGAGGTCCACCTGGTCAAGGAGTTCCTGCGCGAGTCGATCCACCTGGCGCTGCGTCCGGAGGGACAGATCCTTCCCTCGCCGGGCGAGGGCAAGGAGAACCGGCTCTACCGCGTTCCGGTCGGGGTCGTGGGCGTGATCAGCCCGTTCAACTTCCCCTTCCTGCTGTCGGTCAAGTCGGTCGCGCCGGCCCTCGCGCTCGGCAACGCCGTGGTGCTCAAGCCGCACCAGGACACCCCGATCGCCGGCGGCACCCTGGTCGCGAAGATCTTCGAGGACGCGGGGCTGCCGGGCGGCGTGCTCAACGTCGTCGTCACGGACATAGCGGAGATAGGAGACGCCTTCCTGGAGCACCCGGTGCCCAAGGTGATCTCCTTCACCGGTTCCGACCGGATCGGCCGCCACGTCGCCACCGTCTGCGCCGCGCACTTCAAGCGCTCCGTGCTCGAACTGGGCGGCAACAGCGCCATCGTGGTCCTGGACGACGCCGACCTCGACTACGCGGTCGACGCGGCCGTCTTCAGCCGGTACGTCCACCAGGGCCAGGTCTGCATGGCGGCGAACCGCATCCTGGTGGACCGTTCGGTCGCCGAGGAGTTCACCCGGAAGTTCGTCGCCAAGGTGACGTCGCTGAAGGTCGGCGACCCGCGCGACCCGCGGACCGTGATCGGCCCGCTCATCAACTCCACCCAGGCGAACGACGTGTCGGCCGCCGTCGAGCAGGCGCTCGCCGAGGGCGCCACGGCCCTGGTGCGCGGCACCACCTCCGGCAACCTGGTCTCGCCCTCCGTCCTCACGGACGTGCCCGCCGGCTCCGCCCTGCTCCGTCAGGAGGTCTTCGGACCGGTCGCCTTCCTCATCCCCTTCGACGGCGAGGAGGAGGCGGTCCGCATCGTCAACGACACCCCGTACGGACTCAGCGGCGCCGTGCACACGGCGGACGTCGAGCGCGGGGTCGCCTTCGCCCGGCAGATCGACACCGGCATGTTCCATGTGAACGACGGCACCGTCCACGACGAGCCCCTGGTCCCCTTCGGCGGCGAGAAGCACTCCGGCATCGGCCGCCTGAACGGCGAGACGACGGTGGACGCCTTCACCACGCTGAAGTGGATCTCGGTACAGCACGGACGGAGCGGCTTCCCGTTCTGACGCCCGGAACGAGGCGGCGGAGCAGCGGGCAATAACCTGGGCAGCATGTCCGCGATCCGTCTCCTCGTGCTCGGCGCGGTGCGCCAGCACGGGCGCGCCCACGGCTACCAGGTGCGCAACGACCTGGAGTACTGGGGCGCCCACGAGTGGTCCAACGCCAAGCCGGGTTCGATCTACCACGCCCTGAAGCAGATGGCGAAACAGGGACTGCTGCTCGCGCACGAGATCGCGCCGTCCACGGCGGGCGGCCCGCCGAGGGTCGAGTACGAGATCACGGAGACGGGTGCCGAGGAGTACTTCACCCTGCTGCGCGAGTACCTCACCGCCCACGACCAGAGGCCCGACGTGCTCACCGCCGCGCTCGGCTTCATGGTCGACCTGGAGCGGGCGGAGGTCCTCGAACTCCTCGAGGAGCGGGTGCGCGGCATCGAGGAGTGGCGCAGGTCGGTCACCGAGTACTACACACCCGAGGAAGGCCCCGGCCAACTCGGCCACATCGGCGAGATCATGAACTTCTGGGTGCACTCCGCCGACTCCGGCGCCCAGTGGACCCGCGGTCTCATCGACCGCATCCGCGACGGCGCCTACACCTTCGCCGGCGAGGGCGAGCCGTTCGTCGGCGTCCTCGAGGAGGGGCAGGAGAACCCGTACGCGACCGCGATGCGGCATCCGGGAGATGGCCGCTGAGCGTGACGCCGACTTTCGGCTACCGTGCCTGATCGCTACGGCCGACAGTGAGCACCTCGACTGCTGCTGTCTTGTCCTGGACCTCGTACAGAGCGCGGTAGTCACCCAGCAGCAGTCGGTAGACGTCGGTGCCACCGAGGCGGGAGGCGTTGGTGGGGCCGGGCGATCCCGCGACGTGGAACCCGATGTCGCCACGGCGACGGCCGTGCGGGACCTGCTGACGCCGTATCCACCGCCCGGACGGGGCGGTGGTCACCGCACCGCCGTCCCGTCCGTCCGCAGCTGCATCTGCGGACGGCCGGTCACCAGCAGCCAGGCCGGGAGCGAGGCGAGGCACAGCAGGGACAGGATCGTCGGCGAGGAGACCAGGACGGCGGCCGTGAACAGGCTCACCCAGCCCTGCCGGGTGATGGCCAGGAGCATGCCGAGCACGCCCGCCGCCACGGCCGGCGCGGGGGGTACGGCGGGCACCAGGGCGTGCGCGGCGAGGCCGAGCGCGGCCCCGATGAAGACGGACGGGAAGATCCGGCCGCCGCGGAAGCCGCAGGACGCGGCGACGAGCAGCGCGGCCAGCTTCACCACCGCCATCGCCGCGAACTGCCCCGCCGTCCGGTCCTCCGGGTGCCGCGCCAGCTCCGCGACCTCCGAGAGCCCCTTGAACAGCGTCAGATGCCCGCCCACCGCCCCCAGCAGACCGAGGACCAGGCCGCCGGCCGGGAGCGTGAGCATCGGGTGCCGGAGCCGGGCGAAGGCCCGGTGCACGTACGGGAAGGCCTGGACGGCGGCGAGGCCGAGCAGCGCGCCCGCGGAGGCGATCACCAGCACCGCAAGGGTGTCGCCCCAGCGGGGCGGCCCGAAGGGAGGCAGGCCCAGGTCGAACGTGGGATGGGCCACCAGGCCGGTGGTCATGGCGCCCGCGGCACCCGCGGCCAGCGGCGCGAAGAGGCTGTCCCACAGCGCCCCCTTCATCGGCCGCCCGGCCAGCGCCTCGGAGACCACCAGCGCGGCGGCGACGGGCGTACCGAACAGCGCGCCGATCGTCGCCGCCTCGGCCAGCGCCGGCCACAGCGAGCCCGGCAGCCCGGGCCGCAGCCTGCGGCCCAGCCACAGCGCCAGGGCCGCGTTCGCCATGATGATCGGGTTCTCCGGGCCCAGGCTCGGACCGCCCGCCAGCATCAGCATGGTGGCCAGCAGCAGACCGGGCACCACGGCCGGGGACGGCGGGGCCGCCGCCAGGCCCAGCGTGGCCGGGTCGGGGCCCGCGTGCCCCGGCGCCTTCCACACCACCAGGCCCACCAGGACGCCGGTCGCGGTCAGCATGACCACCATCCACGCCACCGAGTAGCGGCCGATGCCCAGCGCGTCCGGCAGATCGCCCCACAGCGCGCCCTGGAGCCGCTCGGCAACCCCGCTCACCAGCAGGTACAGCAGGCTGGAGCCGACACCGACGACGAGCGCGGGCAGGATCAGCGGCAGCAGCACGCGGGCCGGGGCCGACGGTGCCGCCCGGGCGGCGGGCGCCTGCTGCGCGCTGTCCTGGGCCACGGGCTCACGATAGGGCGGACAAAGGTCGCGAATCGGGAGCAACATCCGGAGGAGGCCGAGGGAGAAACGGACTTGCACCTCACGTCACGTGAGGGCCGACCGTGGAGTGCGTACCGAGAAGGGAGCGGAAGTGAGCTACACCGTGGGACAGGTCGCCGGTTTCGCCGGAGTGACGGTGCGCACACTGCACCACTACGACGACGTCGGCCTGCTCGTCCCGGGCGAGCGCAGCCACGCGGGCCACCGGCGCTACAGCGACGCCGACCTCGACCGGCTGCAGCAGATCCTGTTCTACCGGGAGCTCGGCTTCCCGCTCGAGGAGGTCGCGGCGCTTCTCGACGACCCGGCCGCGGACCCGCGCGCGCACCTGCGCCGCCAGCACGAACTGCTGACCGCCCGGATCGAGAAGCTGCAGAAGATGGCCGCAGCCGTGGAGCACGCCATGGAGGCACGCAAGATGGGGATCAACCTCACACCGGAGGAGAAGTTCGAGGTCTTCGGGGACCACGACCCCGACCAGTACGCGGACGAGGTCGAGGAGCGCTGGGGCGACACCGAGGCCTACCGGCAGTCCCGGCAGCGGACGGCCGGCTACACCAAGGAGGACTGGAAGCGCGTCACCGACGAGTTGAACGCGATCCACCACCGCATGGGTGACCTGCTCGCCCAGGGTGTGCCCGCGGACTCCGAGGCGGCCATGGACGTCGCCGAGGAGCACCGCCTGTTCATCACGCGGTCGTACTACGACTGCGCGCACCAGATGCACACCTGTCTCGGCGAGATGTATGTCTCCGACCCGCGCTTCACGGCGACGTACGAGGAGATCCGGCCGGGCCTGGCCGCGTACATGCGGGACGCGATCGTCGCCAACGCCGCCCGCCACACCGTGTAGGCCGCCCTGGCCCGGGGTCATTCCCGGGCCAGGGCCTCGGGCCCCCTCGGCATCGGTGGAACCAGGGGCGTACACCATCCGTTGATAGCTTTGTGCGGCAGAACAACGGAGGCCGAACCGCCGCCGTCCGTCCTCACCCCCTCAGGAGCCCGGAACCGTGACGACGCTTGCCCTCGGCCCGAGCTGGCTCGATCCGAACTACCTCCTCGACACCTACGGCATCTGGGGTCTGCTCCTCGTCGTCTTCGCCGAGTCCGGCCTGCTCATCGGCTTCTTCCTGCCGGGTGACTCCCTGCTGTTCACGTGTGGCCTGCTGATCACGTCGCACCAGCTGGACTTCCCCCTGTGGGCGGCCGTCGCGCTGATCTGCCTCGCGGCGGTCCTCGGCGACCAGGCCGGCTACATGTTCGGCAAGAAGGTCGGTCCCTCGCTCTTCAACCGCCCGGACTCCCGCCTGTTCAAACAGGAGAACGTCACCAAGGCGCACGAGTTCTTCGAGAAGTACGGCCCGAAGTCCCTGGTCCTGGCCCGCTTCGTGCCCATCGTGCGGACCTTCACGCCGATCATCGCGGGCGTCAGCGGTATGCGGTACCGCTCGTTCCTGGTCTTCAACGTGATCGGCGGCGTCCTGTGGGGCGCGGGCGTCACCCTGCTCGGCTCCTGGCTGGGCAACATCGCCTTCGTCAAGGACAACATCGAGGCGATCCTCATCCTGATCGTCCTCGTGTCGGTGGTCCCGATCGCCATCGAGTTCCTGCGGGCCCGCTCCAAGGCCAAGAAGGCGCCGCAGGCCCCGGCACGGCAGCAGCAGCCGCACGAACAGCAGGCATATCAGCAGCAGGCGTACCAGCAGCAGCCGGTCATGGACGACGCCACGACCCGCCTGCGCCGCATCGAGCCGCCGTACCAGGACACTCCGTACCAGGACGCTCCTTACCAGGAGTCGCCGTACCAGTACGGCGACCAGGGCCGGCCGCAGGAGCAGCAGCAGCAGTACGGCGGCGGCTACGACCAGCAGTACTACGGCGGGCAGTACCCCCACCAGCCCTACGGCGATCAGCAGCAGCCCTACGGCGATCAGCACGGCGGCGACCACGGCCGGACCCAGGCCCCGCAGTACCCGAACAACGGCGGCTACCACCGCGCCCCGTAGACGGCGCTCCCGTCGCAGACGCCCCTCAGAAGCCCCTCGTGCGCTTGGCGGCCCGGCGGCCGGCCGCGCTGCCGGCGCCCGGCAACCTGAGGAACAGCCGGGAGATCTCCGACCCCAGGTTCACCCCGATCGCGATGGCCATGGCGAGCGACACCGCCTTGGCCAGCGACACGAGTCCCTTGTCGATGTTGTTCTGCGCGATCGACAACAGGCCGAAGTACGTCGCCGAACCCGGCAGCAGCGGACCGATCGCGGCGGTCGTGTACGGCAGCGCGGAGGCGAACCGGTAGCGGGACAGCAACTGCCCGAACAGGCCCACCAGGCCCGCTGCGACCGCCGTGGACGCCACGGGGGAGATGTCGGCGACGTAGTGCATCGCGCCGTACACCACCCAGGCGACGCCGCCGTTGAGCGTCACCAGCAGCACGGTGGACCGTTCCTGCTGGAGCAGCACGGCGAAGGTCAGCGACAGCAGCATCGACGCGAGGATCTGCACCACCGGCTGCTCGTTGACGCCCAGTGCCACGTCGGGATTGAGCTGGGCACCCAGCTTCACGCCGAAGTAGAGCACCACCAGCACGCCGGTGACGATGCCGACGAAGAAGTACATGACCTCCAGCAGGCGCGCGGAGGCGGTGATGTAGAAGCCGGTCAGGCCGTCCTGCACGCCCGCCACCAGCGCCCGCCCCGGCAGCAGCGCGAACAGTCCACCGGTGATGACCGCGGACGCCTTCACGTCGACATGCGCCACCGTGAGCGCGACGCCCAGCGCGGCCGGCGGCATCGCGGCCACGGTGAACTGGTAGAACTCCGGCAGCCCGCGCCCCGCGCACAGCCATGCCAGCCGGTCGCCGAGCATCGCGCCGAACGCGGCGGCGACGAACACGATCAGATCGCCGCCGACGAGGACGGAGGCCGCGCCGGCGAGCAGTCCGGCGGCCCCGGTCAGTGCCCAGCCGGGGTAGGGGTGCCGGTTGCGGCGGATCTCCGCCAGCCGGCGGTAGGCCTCCTCCAGGGAGACATGGGTCTCCGGGTCGCTCAGGTCGTCGACGAGCTGGAAGACGGCCGCGAGGCGGGTGTAGTCGGTGCCCCGGCGCCGTACCGTCCGCTGCGCCGAGACGGGGTCGTCCACCAGGGACGGCTGGTAGGAGATGGACAGCAGGGTGAAGGTGACCGTCGGCTCGCAGCGGTCCAGGCCGTAGGAGCGGCAGACCGCGAACATCGCCGTCTCCACGTCCTCGGCGCCCTCACCGCCGGCGAGCAGCAGCTCGCCGATGCGCAGGGTCAGGTCGAGGACGCGTGGGACGGCGGGGCCTTCCTCCTCCGTCTTCGGGACCGTTTCCAGGGCCGGGCGCTCGGCCACCGGCATGCGCAGCATCGTGCGCATCCGGTCCTGCCAGGGGATGTCCTTGGTCAGGCTGACCGCAGGGATGCCGCCCGGCGGGGTGAAGGCGGCCGGCGCCTGCCGGGCGCTGTAGGTGCTCGGCAGGCTGAACGCGGAGCCCTCGGCCTCCGGGACCGTGTGCTCGGGCACCGTGAGGCCGTCGGGGATCGCGAACTCCGAGGTGGCCTCCGACTCGCTGCCCGCCCTGGGCAGGGCCAGTCCCTCGGGAACGGCGAACTCCGACGTCGTGGACGACTCGCTGTCCGTTCCCGGTGCCGCCGGCGCCGCTGGAGTCACTTTCGGCACCTGGATCACCTGCGTCGCCTGTGTCACCGACGAATCCGCAGGAGCCTTGAACGCGCTCCGCGCCTCGTCCGACTGCGGCTTGCGGTCCTCCGCATCCGTCACTGGGCAACGCTCCCTGAACGACACCTTCCGTCAGCCACAGTATGCGCGGACACCCCCACCCACGCGCCAAAGGGCCGCGTCACCCCCGAGGGGTGGACGCGGCCCGCGGGCGTCGTACCGGGCGTACGGTCAGTGACCGCCGTGCTCCTGGGCACGCTTGATGGACCGCTCGATCTCCGCCTCGGCGTCGGCGCGGCCGACCCAGTTGGCGCCCTCGACCGACTTGCCCGGCTCCAGGTCCTTGTAGACCTCGAAGAAGTGCTGGATCTCCAGGCGGTCGAACTCCGACACGTGGTGGATGTCCCGCAGGTGCTCCACACGCGGGTCGGACGCCGGGACGCACAGCAGCTTGTCGTCGCCGCCGGCCTCGTCCGTCATGCGGAACATGCCGATGGCGCGGCACTTGATGAGGCAGCCGGGAAACGTCGGCTCGTCCAGGATGACCAGCGCGTCCAGCGGGTCGCCGTCCTCGCCGAGGGTGTTCTCGACGAAGCCGTAGTCGGCCGGGTAGCTGGTCGAAGTGAAGAGTCGACGGTCCAGGCGGATACGACCGGTCTCGTGGTCCACCTCGTACTTGTTCCGCGAACCCTTCGGGATCTCGATCGTGACGTCGAACTCCACCGGTGGCTCCTCCATGATCAGCACATAGTTCTGGTGATTAAGTGTCCCTCACGCACGTGTGTGATCGCGAAAGGGGCTGGTGGTCGTGCCGGAGCTGAGGGGCTGGCGGGCCGCGAGACCGCGTCTGACAGGCCTGGCGCGGGCCGCGAAGCCGCGTCTGGCACGGCTGGCGCAGGCCGCCCGACCAGGTCTGGTCCGGGCCGTGCGGTCCATGAGACCGCAGGTCGCACGGCTCACGGGGGCCACCCGGCCACGGCCCGCCGGGCCGACGGCCTGGCGGTTCACCGCAGGCGCCGCCACCGCCGGGCTGGCACTGGCCGCCGGTGTGGTGACCGCCGCCGGTCCCTGGGACTCCACCGGCCAGCGTACGGCCGAGCGGGACCGGGCAGTCGCCCTGGAGCGCGCGGGTGGCACAGATCACGGCCGTGCTTCCGATACGTCCGGTACGTCCGACGCGGCGGCCGACGGACCGAGGCCCGCGCCCAGCGCCGCACCCGTGCTGGTGGGCCTCGGCAGCGGCGGCAGCCTGGTGAAGTCGGCGGCCGGCGGACCGGCCCTCGCCACCGTCCTCGACCCGCTCCTGCGCGACCCCGCCCTCGGCACCCGCCACTCCGCCGTGGTCGTCGACATCGCCACCGGTCGGCGGCTCTACGGCCGTGACGTCGGCGAGGCGCTCACCCCGGCCTCCACCACCAAGATCGCCACCGCGGTCGCCGCCCTGTCCGCCCTCGGCCCCGACCACCGCCTCACCACCCGCGTCGCCCTGGAGCCCACCGCCGGGAACCTCGTCCTGATCGGTGGCGGCGACCCCACCCTCACCGCCCACGCGGACGCCCACGGCTGGGCGAGCCTGCGCACCCTCGCCGACGCGACGGCGGCCGCCCTGAAGAAGCGTGGGCTCGGCAAGGTCACGCTGTCGTACGACACGTCCCTGTACGCCGGTCCGGACCTGCACCCCATCGGCGTGAACGAGAACCTCGCCCCGGTCACCGCACTGATGGCCGACGAGGCCCGCACCGACGACTCCGGCAGCGGCCCGGCCCCGCGCGAGGCCGACCCGGCGGCCGCGGCCGCCCGCGCCTTCGGCCGCTTCCTCCAGGGCCACGGCATCCGTACCACCGACCCCCGACCCGCCAAGGCGACCGGCCGCGCACAGGCCCTCGCGTCCGTCTCCTCGCCCCCGCTGTCCGACGTGGTCGAACGCATGCTCACCAACAGCGACAACGACATCGCCGAGGCCTTGGCGCGCCAGACGGCCGCCGCGACCGGCGGGCGCCCGGACTTCGCCGGCGGCGCCCGGGCGATCGCCGCCCGGCTGAAGGCACTCGGCCTGCCCCTGGACGGCGCGGAGTTCCACGACGGCAGCGGCTTGAACCGCGACGACAAACTCACCGCGGACCTGCTGACCGCGCTGCTGCGCGAGGCCGCCGACCCCGCCCACCCCGAGCTCCGCCCGGTCCTCACCGGTCTCCCCGTCGCCGGCTTCACGGGCACCCTGACCGACCGCTACACATCCGACGGCGCGGCCGGGATCGTACGAGCCAAGACGGGCACACTGACCGGCGTTAACACCCTGGCGGGCACGGCCGTCGACCAGGACGGGCACCTCCTGGCCTTCGCCTTCATGGCGGAGGGCACGACCGACCCCCAGGCGGCCCAGTCGACCCTGGACAGGACGGCGACGGCGTTGTCGGCCTGCGGCTGCAGCTAGGTGTGTTGTCCCGGGACGTTGGTGACACGCGTGCTGGGTGCTTGAACGGGTGAGGGCCTTCTGGGTTCGGTGTGGATTGCGACATCTACCGCCGACCGCCAGGAGGCCCTCGTGTCCCACCGTAA
>NZ_BNBC01000020.1 GCF_014654675.1 Streptomyces spiralis | reverse complement strand
TCGGCGTAGGCCTGCATCATCGCGTACTCGATGCCGTTGTGGACCATCTTCGCGAAGTGGCCCGCGCCGACCTTGCCGGCGTGCACCGAGCCGAAGTCGCCCTCCGGCTTGAGCGCGTCGAAGACCGGCTGCACCTTGGCGACGTTCTCCGGGTCACCGCCGTACATCAGCGCGTAGCCGTTCTCCAGGCCCCAGACACCGCCGGAGACGCCGCAGTCGACGAAGCCTATGCCCTTGGCGGCCAGCTCCTTCGCGTGCTTCTCGTCGTCCGTCCAACGCGAGTTCCCGCCGTCCACGACCACGTCACCGGGCTGCAGCAGCTCGGCGAGCTCGTCGATGGTCGACTGGGTCGGGGCACCGGCCGGAACCATCACCCAGACCACGCGCGGGCCCTGCAGCTTCTCCACAAGCTCTTGCAGGCTGTGGACGTCCGCGAGGTCCGGGTTGCGGTCGTATCCGATGACGGTGTGGCCCGCGCGGCGGATCCGCTCGCGCATGTTGCCGCCCATCTTGCCGAGGCCGACGAGACCGAGCTCCATCAGTTGTGTCCTTAGGTGTGCGACGTGGCGTGAGGGCACATTCGTACCCGCGTCCGAGCCTAAACCCGGACTCTCGCGCACATCCGTGGGCATACGCGCTCAAACGTACGCCCTCACCTGCGACTTCGTCGCACGCCGGTCCACAGGCTGTGGACCGGCGCCGCCACTGCGAGCAGCTCAGCCGCTCAACCGCACCGGCATGATCAGGTACTTGTAGGCCTCGTCCGCCTCCGCGTCCATCGCCGGCTTGCCGCTGAGCAGCGCCGGCTTGGTGGAGGTCGTGAAGGACAGCTGGGCCACCGGGGAGTCGATCGCGCTCAGACCGTCCAGCAGGAACGTGGGGTTGAAGGCGATGGAGATGTCGTCGCCCTCGAGGTGGGCGTCGACCCTTTCCACAGCCTGTGCGTCGTCGCTGGAGCCGGCCTCCAGGATCAGCACGCCCTGCTCGAAGCTCAGGCGCACCGGGGTGTTGCGCTCCGCGACCAGGGCCACGCGCTTGACGGCCTCCACGAAGGGGGCGGTCTCGATGGTGGCGACCGAGTTGAACTCCGTCGGGAACAGCGTGCGGTACTTCGGCAGGTCGCCTTCGAGGAGCCGGGTGGTCGTCCGGCGGCCAGCGCCCTCGAAACCGATCAGGCCCTCACCGGCACCCGAGCCGGAAAGCGCCAGGATCACGCTGTCACCGCTGGTCAGCGCCTTGGCGGTGTCCAGCAGGGTCTTGGCGGGCACCAGGGCGACCGCGGAGGCGTCCGGGTTCTCCGGCTTCCACAGGAACTCGCGGACCGCGAAGCGGTAGCGGTCGGTGGAGGCCAGCGTGACCGTGTCGCCCTCGATCTCGATGCGCACACCGGTCAGGACGGGCAGCGTGTCGTCGCGGCCGGCGGCGATGGCCACCTGCGCGACGGCGGCCGCGAAGACCTCGCCGGGGACCGTGCCCGTGGCGTTCGGCATCTGCGGCAGCGCCGGGTACTCCTCCACAGGCAGTGTGTGGAGCGTGAAGCGGGAGGAGCCGCAGACCACCGTCGCCCGTACACCGTCTGTGGAAATCTCCACCGGGCGGTTGGGCAGGGCACGGGAGATGTCGGCGAGCAGTCGGCCGGAGACGAGGACCGTGCCCTCCTCCTCGACCTCGGCCTCCACCGACACCCGGGCGGAGACCTCGTAGTCGAAGCTCGACAGGCTCAGCTGGCCGTCCTCGGCCTTCAGCAGGAGGCCGGCGAGAACAGGCGCCGGCGGACGGGCCGGGAGGCTGCGTGCCGCCCAGGCCACTGCCTCCGCGAGTACGTCGCGTTCCACCCGGATCTTCACCGTAAGCCGCCTCCTGCTGTTGCTACTGAGTCCTCCGACTCGGTGTCACCACCCACTGCGACGGGAAGGACACCGGGGACCAGTCTGACGCACGCCACTGACAGTAGGTGCCTGTCGGGGTCAAGTCGCTCCGAGGGACGGTCGGGGTCCGGCGGGCAAGTTGTGCACAGGACCCGCTTCGAAACGAATTCCGCACTCTCTCTAGTCGGGAGTAGTAGTAGGGCCTGTGGATACCGTGGATAACCACGTTTGCCCAGCTCAGCGCGGAAATTTTGTCCACGGGCCCTGTGGGCGACGGCAGTGGACAACTCGGGGTTTCTGTGGAGAACAGGAAGTTCTGCACACCCCACCCACAGCCTGAGGCCAGTTCTCCCCAGCTGCGTCCCCAGATTTACCCACGTTTCCCACACCCCAATCCGGCAGCTTCGTGTGACGGCTTTCACTCGACGCGGTGACCGGGGGCGTCGCGTTGCCGAACAGTGGACAGGGATGTGGAGAACGGGCGGATCATTGGGGACAACGGGGCGCAGCCTGTGGGTTGCCCGTGGACAACTTCGTGCACAGCCTGTGGATCTCCGCTTCGTCCACAGTCTGTGGAGATCGCTCGTCCACGAGTCCACAGGCTGCTGAGCTGGAGCGATGGCTGTGCCGTGGCATGCCTGTGGATGCCGTTCGGGACAACTTCGCAGTCCCCAGGATGTGGACGGAAGAAAGTCACCGAATCTGTGGAGAGCGGCCGTAACCAGGCATTTAATCGAACACCGCGCTGTGGGTGGCTGTGCGTGGCGGTGGGTGGCGTCGCCCCTCGATCGACGGTCTCGGGGCCCGATCGACTGTCCTGGGAGTCCACCTGGGAGTGCGATCGACAGTCCTGGAGGCCCGGGGCGAGGCCCCCGACGCATGCAAGAGGGCGCCCCGGGGAGTCGGTTCCCCGGGGCGCCCTCGGCGCTGCTCTCGGCGGCCGTCAGCCGTTCTTGATGCGGTTGGTCAGCTCGGTGACCTGGTTGTAGATCGAGCGCCGCTCCGCCATCAGCGCGCGGATCTTGCGGTCGGCGTGCATGACGGTCGTGTGGTCGCGTCCGCCGAACTGCGCGCCGATCTTCGGCAGCGACAGGTCGGTCAGCTCACGGCACAGGTACATGGCGATCTGCCGGGCGGTCACCAGCGCGCGCCCGCGCGAGGTGCCGCACAGGTCCTCCACCGTCAGCCCGAAGTACTGGGCGGTCTCGGCCATGATGGCGCTCGCCGTGATCTCCGGGGCCGTGTCCTCGCCGCCCGGGATGAGGTCCTTGAGGACGATCTCCGTCAGGCCCAGGTCCACCGGCTGCCGGTTGAGCGAGGCGAACGCCGTCACCCGGATCAGCGCGCCCTCCAGCTCACGGATGTTCCGCGAGATCCGGGAGGCGATGAACTCCAGCACCTCCGGCGGGGCGTTCAGCTGCTCCTGCACCGCCTTCTTGCGCAGGATCGCGATGCGCGTCTCCAGCTCGGGCGGCTGGACGTCCGTGATCAGACCCCACTCGAAACGGTTCCGCAGCCGGTCCTCCAGCGTCACCAGCTGCTTGGGCGGCCGGTCGCTGGAGAGCACGATCTGCTTGTTGGCGTTGTGGAGCGTGTTGAAGGTGTGGAAGAACTCCTCCTGCGTCGACTCCTTGTCCGCCAGGAACTGGATGTCGTCGACGAGCAGGATGTCCATCTCGCGGTAGCGCTTGCGGAAGCTGTCGCCCTTGCCGTCGCGGATGGAGTTGATGAACTCGTTGGTGAACTCCTCCGAGCTCACGTACCGCACGCGCGTGCCCGGGTACAGGCTGCGTGCGTAGTGACCGATCGCGTGCAGCAGGTGCGTCTTGCCGAGTCCCGACTCGCCGTAGATGAAGAGCGGGTTGTACGCCTTGGCCGGCGCCTCGGCGACGGCGACCGCCGCCGCGTGCGCGAAGCGGTTGGACGCGCCGATGACGAAGGTGTCGAAGAGGTACTTCGGGTTCAGCCGCGCGGTCGGCTCGCCCGGGCCGCTCGCCGGCGCGGGCTGCCCGGACGAAGGGCCCACGCCGCCGGTGCCGGACGGGCTCGGGCCCGCGGGTCCCCCACGGCGCACCGGCCCGGAGCCCGCCGGAGGCTCGGGCAGCTCCCGGCGCCCGCCGTCCCGCTGGTCGTAGTCCCGCTGGTCGTAGTCGGCGCGGGAGGAGTCGTAATCGGAGCGTGGCTGGTCGTACGGCGCGCGGTCCATCGGTCGCGGACGGTAGTCCTGCGACCCCGGGTAGGAGTCCTTGCCGGGTCCGTACGGGTCCTGCGAGCCGTACGAATCCTGCTGGCCGTACGAGTCCTGCTGGCCGTAGCCGTCGCGCGGGCCGTACGCGTCCTGCCCGCCCGGCGACGCGTAGGGGTCCCGCTCCGGGAAGCCGAGCCGCTGCTGCTGCCAGCCGTAGTCGTCCTGGCCGGCGCGCGGCCAGGCGCCGGGCTCGGGGCGCTGGTAGTCCTGGTAGTCCGAGGGGTAGGCCGGGCGGGCGGTCGGCAGTGAATCCGTGCCGTCGTCCTGCTGCGGGCCCGTGCGCGGCGGCGGCAGTGGCTCGCCGGAGCCGCCCGGGCGCTGGTCGGCGCGACCCGAAGGGCGGTGGCTGTCGGGGCGTGGCTCGCCGCGGTGGCGGCCGTAGCCCTCGTAGCCGCCTCCCTGGCCAGAGGGCAGCTGCTGCTCCTCGTAGCGCGAGCCGGGCGCCGGAGGCGTGGGGTTCTGGGGTTCGCCGACGGAGCTGTCGACGGTGATCGCGATACGGATGGGGCGGCCGCACTCCCGGCTCAGCGTGTCGCTGACGATCGGGGCCAGCCGGCCCTCCAGGACGCCCTTCGCGAACTCGTTCGGAACGGCGAGCAGGGCGGTGTCCGCGACCAGCGCGAGCGGCTGGCAGCGGCGGATCCAGTGCTCGTCCTTCGCCTCGACGCCCTGTCCGCGGCCCTCCCCGAGAAGTTGCTCCAGTACTCGCGGCCACACTGCGGCAAGATCGGCGGGTACGTCAGCCACAGGGCACGCTCTCTCACGGGTTCCCACGAACGTGTGGTTCGGGACGGGTCGGGGTGTAAACGGGGGACAAGTCAACGAATGGGAGTCCAGCCACGGTAGTCAGGGCGGCGGCCACGGTTCAAGTTGTTGTCCCCAGCCTGTGGACAAGTGTCTCTCACGTGGTGCTGGTTTGACCGGATGGCGCAGCCCCGCGTACCGTAACCAGGTCGAGTTGTCGATGGCTGCTGCCGCCTGCCTCCGATGGGCACAGATCGCGTCAAGGTGATCGGTAAGCGGTGCACTCGGGCGTTACTGCGAGCTACTCGTGGGCGCACGGTGACAGCCAGGACGGCACCCCGCCACTACCGATTTCTTCTGGAGCCCCCGAGTGAGCAAGCGCACCTTCCAGCCGAACAACCGTCGTCGCGCGAAGACCCACGGCTTCCGGCTGCGTATGCGCACCCGTGCCGGCCGCGCGATTCTCGCGTCCCGCCGTAGCAAGGGTCGCGCCCGTCTGTCCGCCTGATCCCGGTCAGGTCATGACATCGTGCTGCCCACCGAGAACCGGCTGAGGCGGCGCGAGGACTTCGCGACCGCGGTACGACGAGGAAGCCGGGCAGGACGCCCACTCCTCGTCGTCCACCTTCGCAGCGGTGCCACGGACCCGCACGCGTCAGGGGAGAGCGCTCCCCCGCCGCGTGCGGGTTTCGTCGTGAGCAAGGCAGTGGGTGGCGCGGTCGTGCGCAACGCCGTGAAGCGCAGACTTCGCCATCTGATGCGTGACCGAGTCGCCTTGCTGCCCCCCGGTAGCCTGGTAGTCGTACGAGCGCTGCCCGGAGCCGGTGACGCCGACCAAGCACAGCTGGCCCGAGACCTGGATGCCGCCCTTCGACGACTGCTGGGAGGGGGCGCGCGATGAAGTACCCGCTGCTGGCTCTCATCAAGCTGTACCAGTGGACCATCAGCCCGTTGCTCGGGCCGGTGTGCAAGTACTACCCGTCGTGTTCCCACTATGGCTACACGGCCATCGACCGGCACGGTGCGGTGAAGGGAACAGCGCTCACCGCCTGGCGGATCCTGCGGTGCAATCCGTGGTCGCCGGGTGGTGTGGACCACGTTCCTCCGCGCAAGCGTCCGCGGTGGCACGAACTGTTGCGTGACGCCTGGCGTGCACGCAAGGGCGGGCCCTCCGCCGCCGAAACGGCCACCGACGGGACCATCCCGTCGAGCCCGGCCGCGAAGACCTCGTCCCATGCCCAAGGAGCATGATTAGTGGACACGATTGCCAGTCTTTTCAGTTTCATCACCTGGCCCGTCTCCTGGGTCATCGTCCAGTTCCACAAGGTGTACGGGGCGATCTTCGGACCTGACACCGGGTGGGCCTGGGGCCTGTCCATCGTGTCCCTGGTGATCCTGATCCGCATCTGCCTGATCCCGCTCTTCGTGAAGCAGATCAAGGCGACACGCGCGATGCAGACGCTCCAGCCGGAGATGAAGAAGATCCAGGAGCGCTACAAGAACGACAAGCAGCGTCAGTCCGAAGAGATGATGAAGCTGTACAAGGAGACGGGCACCAACCCGCTCTCCTCGTGCCTTCCCATCCTGGCGCAGTCCCCGTTCTTCTTCGCCCTGTACCACGTGCTCAACGGCATCGCGACGGGCAAGACGATCGGCGTCATCGACGATCAGCTGCTCGCCAGCGCCCGTAAGGCGCACATCTTCGGTGCGCCGCTCGCGGCGAAGTTCATGGACAGCTCGGACAAGGTCGCGGCCCTCGGCGCCTCGCTGACCGACGTCCGGGTCGTGACCGCGGTCATGATCGTCCTGATGTCGTTCTCGCAGTTCTACACGCAGCGCCAGCTGATGACCAAGAACGTCGACACGACGGTGAAGACGCCGTTCATGCAGCAGCAGAAGATGCTGATGTACGTCTTCCCGGTCATGTTCGCCGTCTTCGGCATCAACTTCCCGGTCGGTGTCCTCGTCTACTGGCTGACCACCAACGTGTGGACCATGGGCCAGCAGATGTACGTCATCCACAACAACCCGACCCCGGGTTCCAAGGCCCAGGCCGCCTACCTGGAGCGTCTGTACAAGCACGTGACGCACCACGGCAAGACCCGCAACCGGCGTGAGAAGGCCATCGTCAAGGCGATCGTCGTCAAGGGCCGGGACCGCAACGAGTTCGAGCGCAAGTTCATCAACGGCCTGAACAAGGCCGGGCTGGCGGCCCAGACCGACGGCAGCGTGGTCAAGAGCGAGGCCGCCGTCGCCGCGCAGTCCGAGGACGGCACGACCACCACCGCGACCGCCGGCACCGCCCCCCGGCGCCAGCAGCCCAAGCGGCAGACCAAGGCCCAGCGCCAGTCGGGCGGCCCGAAGGCGGCCGGGGCCGGTGACGCCGGGGCCGGTGACGCCGAGCCGGAGACGCCGTCGACGTCGCTGAGCAAGTCCGACGAGCCACAGGACGCCCCGCCCGCCGCTGCCGGTAAGTCCGCCCCGAAGTCCGGGAACGACAACCGCAGCAAGGCCCAGTCCGGGCAGCGCAGCAAGGCGCAGTCCGGACAGCGCAAGGGCCCGCAGCGGCCCAAGTCCCCGTCCAAGAAGTAAGAAGGAGCCCATCCCGTGACGGAAGGCACCACCTCCGCCGCTGCCGAGGGCGCAGACGCCCTGACCCGCCTGGAGCAGGAGGGCGAGATCGCGGCGGACTACCTCGAGGGTCTGCTGGACATCGCCGACCTCGACGGCGACATCGACATGGATGTCGAGGCCGACCGCGCCTCTGTCTCGATCATCAGCGACACCGGCGGTCGTGACCTGCAGAAGCTGGTCGGCCGGGACGGCGAGGTGCTGGAGGCGCTGCAGGAGCTCACGCGCCTGGCGGTGCACCGGGAAACGGGCGACCGTAGCCGCCTCATGCTGGACATCGCGGGCTACCGAGCCAAGAAGCGGGCCGAGCTGTCCGAGCTGGGCGCCAAGGCCGCGGCCGAGGCCAAGAGCAGCGGAGAGCCCGTGAAGCTGAGGCCGATGACGCCGTTCGAGCGCAAGGTCGTGCACGACGCGGTCAAGGCCGCGGGCCTGCGCAGCGAGTCCGAGGGCGAGGAGCCGCAGCGCTTCGTCGTCGTGCTTCCCGCCTGAGCGGTCTCACACTCCACCGGCCCCGTCTGTTGCGCAGGCGGGGCCGCAATCTTGTCAGCCTGGTAGTTCTGGTGGTCGGCGCTGAACGCGCTGATGCGGTACGGAAGGACGGTCCCCGTGACGGAGGCAGCGGAGCTCCCCCCTGCGCCCGAGCAGGCACGTGACGTATTCGGTGATCGCTTCGCGGATGCGGTCCGGTACGCCGAGCTGCTGGCCGAGGCAGGAGTACGGCGAGGGCTCATCGGCCCGCGTGAGGTACCCCGTCTCTGGGAGCGGCACCTGCTGAACTGCGCGGTGCTCTCCGAGGTCGTCCCCGAAGGGGTGACGGTGTGCGACGTCGGCTCCGGTGCGGGCCTGCCGGGCATCCCCCTGGCGCTGGTCCGGGACGACCTGAAGATCACGCTCCTGGAGCCGCTGCTGCGGCGCACCACCTTCCTCACGGAGGTTGTCGAGCTCCTCGGACTCGACCATGTGACGGTCGTCCGGGGCCGGGCCGAGGAGGTCATGGGCAAGATCCCGCCGGTCCATGTGGTGACCGCCCGGGCCGTCGCCCCGCTGGACCGGCTGGCCACCTGGGGCATTCCCCTGCTGCGCCCGTACGGCGAGATGCTCGCCCTCAAGGGGGACACGGCCGAGGAGGAGCTGAAGAGCGCGGCCACGGCTCTGAGCAAGCTCGGCGCGGTGGAGACCTCCATCCTGCATGTGGGTGAGGGCGTCGTGGATCCGCTGTCCACGGTGGTGCGCGTCGAGGTCGGGGAGAGCCCGGGCGGTGTGCGTTTCGCGGCCAAGCGGGCGAAGGCGGCCCGGACGGGGCGGACGCGACGCCGTCGCTGACGACCCCTGCGGAGCTGCGGGCGCGATGGCGCCCGTGGCCGGCCCGAATGATCGGGCGTACTCCACACAAGCTGCCCAACCCACGCATGACGGAGTGTCGCGACAGTTCGGCCACGGCTGCTGTGCATCGTGTTTCACGTGAAACGTCGCTCACTACTGCACGGCATCATCAACCGTGGTCGGGCTGCGGCCCAACCCCGCGATCGCAAGCCGCTCGGCTCACTCGGACAGGGAACGGAGTTGTCCACAGAGGTGGATTTCTCCACAGAACGTCAGGCCTCACTGGTTCGCGACCCCGATGGCATGGGAGGCTCTGTTCATTGCGAGCCTGAAGTCGAGGAGAGTGAATCCTTGCGGTCCGACGCCAACATCGCGGGACCGATGACCGATCCGGTCCCCGGTCCCCGTACCGAGTCGATGGGGGAGCATGTTTCACGTGAAACACCGCCCCCGATGGACGACACTCCGATCGGTCGTGCTGCCCAACTGGCGGTCGAGGCTCTAGGCCGCGCCGGTGAGGGCCTTCCGCGGCCCGAACAGACCCGAGTCATCGTGGTCGCCAACCAGAAGGGTGGCGTGGGCAAGACGACGACGACCGTCAATCTTGCCGCCTCGCTGGCTCTGCACGGCAGCCGTGTCCTGGTGATCGACCTCGACCCCCAGGGCAATGCCTCCACCGCACTGGGTATCGACCACCATGCGGAAGTCCCCTCCATCTACGACGTATTGGTGGAGAGCAAGCCGCTGGCAGAGGTCGTCCAGCCCGTCCCCGATGTCGAGGGTCTCTTCTGCGCCCCCGCCACGATCGATCTCGCCGGTGCGGAGATCGAGCTGGTGTCCCTGGTGGCCCGCGAGAGCCGGCTGCAGCGGGCGATCCAGGCCTATGAGCAGCCGCTGGACTACATCCTCATCGACTGCCCGCCCTCGCTCGGCCTGCTGACGGTCAATGCGCTGGTCGCCGGGCAGGAGGTCCTCATCCCGATCCAGTGCGAGTACTACGCGCTGGAGGGCCTGGGGCAACTGCTGCGCAACGTCGACCTGGTCCGCGGGCACCTCAACCCCGCTCTGCACGTCTCGACCATCCTGCTCACCATGTACGACGGCCGGACGCGCCTGGCGTCCCAGGTCGCGGAAGAGGTGCGCAGCCACTTCGGTGACGAGGTGCTACGGACGAGCATTCCCCGTTCCGTCCGTATCTCGGAGGCACCCAGCTACGGACAGACGGTGCTGACTTACGATCCAGGATCGAGCGGTGCCCTCTCCTACTTCGAGGCGGCACGAGAAATCGCGCTGAAGGGCGTTGGCGTCAGCTATGACCCCATGCGTGCCCACATCGGCGCACAGAGCGACCCGAGCATGGTGGAGGGGATCCAGTGAGTGATCGACGAAGGGGGTTGGGCCGTGGCCTGGGAGCATTGATCCCACCTGCCCCCACAGGAGAGAGGCCGTCGGCTCCGGCGGCGGTCGGGGGCGCTGCCTCCACATCACCTACGGCCGTTCCGGTGCTGACCGCTGACCGCAGCGATCGCGGAGTGGCCGCGGCGAAGGTGACGACGCTGCCCGCTGTTTCACGTGAAACAGAGGAACTGCCGACGAGCGGAAGCCCGGAAGTGCCGGCACCTCCGATGGGTGCCCACTTCGCGGAGGTCCCTCTCGACTCCATCACGCCGAACCCGCGCCAGCCGCGTGAGGTCTTCGACGAGGACGCGCTCGCTGAGCTCGTCACCTCCATCAAGGAGGTCGGCCTCCTCCAGCCCGTCGTCGTACGGCAGCTCGGTCCCGAGCGGTACGAGCTCATCATGGGTGAGCGACGCTGGCGGGCCTGCCGCGAGGCGGGGCTCGAGGCGATCCCGGCGATCGTGCGGGCCACGGACGACGAGAAGCTCCTTCTGGACGCCCTGCTGGAGAACCTCCACCGGGCGCAGCTGAACCCGCTGGAAGAGGCGGCCGCCTACGACCAGCTGCTGAAGGACTTCAACTGCACCCATGACCAGCTGGCCGACCGCATCGGCCGCTCCCGTCCGCAGGTCTCCAACACGCTGCGACTGCTCAAGCTCCCGGCGGCCGTACAGAGCCGGGTCGCCGCCGGAGTACTGTCCGCCGGGCACGCTCGGGCGTTGCTGTCGGTCGAGGACCCGGAGGAGCAGAACCGGCTGGCCCGGCGGATCGTGGCCGAGGGGCTCTCGGTGCGGGCCGTCGAGGAGATCGTGCAGCTGATGGGGGCGCGGCCGCAGGCGGCACCGCGGTCCAAGGGCCCCCGTGCCGGGACCCGGGTCTCGCCGGCCCTGTCGGACCTCGCGACCCGGCTGTCCGATCGCTTCGAGACCCGGGTGAAGGTGGACCTGGGCCAGAAGAAGGGCAAGATCACCGTCGAGTTCGCCTCCATGGAGGATCTGGAGCGCATCCTCGGCACCCTGGCTCCGGGCGAGGGCCCGGTGCTGCAGAAGAGCCTCGTGGAGGGCGGGTCGGAGGAGACGGACGACTGAGGCCCCTTGTGCAAGGGACGGCCTCGGTTGACGGCTGCGCTTCGGACGCACGACAGAAAGCGCTCGGCTGGGACGGGCCGTGTCCGGTCTATACCGGAACACGGTCCGTCCTTTGCTTTGCGGCGGTATCGATGGAATCGCATCCTGGATACGATGCGATCGGGTACGGCGCATCCACCCGGCAGCACCTCTGGTTGACGGCCGCTCGCGACATCGCGGGCGCAGGAAGCGAGGATCAGCCTTCATGGGCCGTAGGCTCCTACCGCTCACGCTGGACAACCTCCAGGACCTCCCCAAGCGCTGTCGCGCGTGTGTCTTCTGGGAACTGGATCCCGTCAGTGGCCAAGCCGCGGTGAAGGCAGGCACGCCGGCGCTGGAGAAGGAAGCGTGGATCTCCGCCGTCCTCCTGGACTGGGGCTCCTGCGGCCGAGTGGTCTATGTCGACGACGTACCGGTGGGCTTCGTGCTCTACGCTCCCCCTGCCTATGTACCGCGCTCCCTGGCCTTTCCCACGAGTCCGGTCTCCCCGGATGCGGTGCAGCTGATGACCGGCTTCATCATGCCGGGCTATCAAGGACAGGGGCTGGGGCGCGTGCTGGTCCAGACGGTGGCGAAGGATCTGTTGCGTCGAGGCTTCAAGGCCATCGAGGCCTTCGGGGACGCCCGGTGGAAGGAACCCGCCTGTGTGCTGCCGGCCGACCATCTGCTGGCGGTCGGCTTCAAGACGGTCCGGCACCACCCCGCCCACCCACGACTGCGGCTGGAACTGCGGTCGACCCTCTCCTGGAGGGAAGACGTGGAGATGGCGATCGACCGGCTGCTGGGGGCAGTGCAGAAGGAACCGGTGCTCCGGCCGCTGTGAGCGTCGCCAGCGTCGCCCTCCAACACGAATGGGCCGACCCGAGAGGGTTGGCCCATTCGTGTTTCACGTGAAACATCCGCCGTCTACTCGACGGCCCGCTGTGTCACTCGGCGATGAAGTCCTCGAGGTCGCGCAGGATCGCGGCCTTCGGCTTCGCGCCGACGATGGTCTTGGCGACCTCGCCGTTCTGGTAGACGTTCAGCGTCGGGATCGACATCACGCCGTACTTGGCAGCCGTACCCGGGTTCTCGTCGATGTTGAGCTTGACGATTTCGATCTTCTCGCCGTACTCGGCGGCGATCGCCTCGAGGGACGGCGCGATCTGGCGGCAGGGACCGCACCAGGCGGCCCAGAAGTCCACCAGGACGGGCTTGTCGCTCTTGAGGACATCCTCCTCGAAGGAGGAGTCGGTCACGTTCTTCAGGGTGCCTGCCACGGCGGGCTCCTTAACTGATGCGGGGCGGTGAGGTGGTTGGGGTCTCAGACGGTGGTCTTCTCGGGCTCGGCCTTCTGCTCGTTGTCCGCGAGGGCGGCGAGGAAGCGCTCGGCGTCGAGAGCGGCGGAGCAGCCGGTGCCGGCCGCGGTGATGGCCTGCCGGTAGGTGTGGTCGACCACGTCACCGGCGCCGAAGACACCGGTGAGGTTGGTGCGGGTGGAGGGCGCGGCGACCTTCAGGTAGCCCTCGTCGTCCAGGTCCAGCTGGCCCTTGAAGAGCTCGGTCCGCGGGTCGTGGCCGATCGCGATGAACAGTCCCGTCACCGGCAGGTCCGAGAGTTCACCGGTCTTGACGTTGCGCAGCTTCAGGCCGGAGAGCTTCTGGTCCCCCTGGATCTCCGCCACCTCGCTGTCCCAGACGAACTTGATCTTCGGGTCGCCGAAGGCGCGCTCCTGCATGGCCTTGGAGGCACGCAGGGTGTCCCGGCGGTGGACGACGGTGACCGACTTGGCGAAGCGGGAGAGGAAGGTCGCCTCCTCCATGGCGGTGTCACCGCCACCGATCACCGCGATGTCCTGCTCCCTGAAGAAGAAGCCGTCACAGGTGGCGCACCAGGAGACACCACGACCGGAGAGGGCGTCCTCGTTCGGCAGGCCGAGCTTGCGGTGCTGCGAGCCGGTGGTGACGATCACGGCCTTGGCGCGATGCACCGTGCCCGAGGTGTCCGTGACGGTCTTGATCTCGCCCGTCAGGTCGACGGCGACCACATCGTCCGGGATCAGCTCGGCGCCGAAGCGCTCGGCCTGGGCGCGCATGTTGTCCATGAGCTCGGGGCCCATGATGCCGTCGCGGAAGCCGGGGAAGTTCTCCACCTCGGTGGTGTTCATCAGCGCGCCCCCCGCGGTGACGGCGCCCTCGAACACCAGCGGCTTCAGCGACGCGCGCGCGGTGTAGAGCGCCGCCGTGTAGCCGGCAGGACCGGAGCCGATGATGATCACGTTACGGACGTCGCTCACGGCTTGATTCCTCGTCTCTGGACTATGCCTACTGCCGGGGGGAGCCTTGCTCGCTGCTCTCACCCCACCCAACGGATCCTAAGGGGCGTGCATTCCCGGTGCGGACGGGCACACGGAGCTACCTCGATGGAGGGAGTACCGCGCAACGCGACGAGCAGGCGTTCGTACTCAGGAACGCGTGTAGGGGTGCGAGAGCAGAACCTTGGCGGCGGCCGACGGGCGGTGGACACACGTCGCGTCGACGACGTAGGCCGTGACGTGGGTGTTGCTTCCGGAGGCGTCGGGCAGCACCAGAAGATAGGCGTCTTTGCCGCCGTAGGTGCCCGCCTCGGCGGCGAGCGGGTTCGCGGTGCTGCCGAGGCCCTCCAGGACGCACGGGGGAACCGAGACGGTGGGCGCGCTCTTGAGGATGTTCGGCTTGTCGGTGCCCGGGTCCGAATCCGCGCCGAAGCTGTGCGGCGTGTGGGTGGTGCCCTGCGCCTTCTGGGTCCTGTCGAGGAGATGCGTGACCCGGTTCTCGAGCGTTCCCTCGGAGAAGGTGTCCGCGGAGGCGCTGGACCGGCCGTGAGCCGTGGTGTCGGACCCCTTGTCGTCGTGCAGGGATGTCAGCACCACGGACGCGACTCCCAGGGCGGCGACGGTGAGGGCGGTGCCGAGGACGGCGACCCTACGGCGCCCGCGACGTGTGCGGGCCTTGCGGCCCGGTCCGGTGCCGTCGGTGCGAGCGCGGCCCGCCGGACGGTCCGCGACCGATGTTTCACGTGAAACAAGCGCGTGATGACCGTCGCGATCGCCGTTGCCGGCCCGGTCGATGGCGGTGCCGCTGACGCGTTCGGCGGCGAGAGCCACGTCGATCCGCTCCGCGACGTCCTGGGGCATCGCCAGCGGCTCCGACGGGGCCTCGAGCAGCCCTCGGATCTCCTCCAGCGACTCATGGACATCGGCGCACGAGGAGCACTCGTCCAGGTGCCGGAGCAGTTCCTCGGCCCGGGAGGCAGGCAGCAGGCCTTCGGTGAGGTCGGAGATCTCGGTGACGTCCGGGTGCCCGGCCGTATCCGTCGTGAATGTCATGCTCGCCCACCTCCGCCCTTCACAGCAGCTGAATCACTTGGCCCGATGTCCTGCGCACCTCTGTTCCGGGGTGCCGCTGCTGGTGGGACGGATGTCCCCTCCGCCCGGTTCCGTCCCGTGCCCGGTTCTTTCTCGTCCTTCTGATCGCCGGGCGCGCCCGGCCGTAGATGGGTGAGCAACGGCAGGAGCCTGGCTCTGCCCCGGGCACAGCGGCTCTTCACCGTCCCGGTCGGCACGTCGAGGATGCGGGCGGCCTCGGCGACGGGATAGCCCTGCATGTCCACGAGCACCAGGGCGGCCCGCTGGTCGGGCGGGAGAGTGCCCAGCGCCTCTACGAGCTGCCGCTGCACGTCGTTGCGCTCGGCGGGCGCCGAGGCCGACTCGTGCGGCTCCAGGAGCTGCTCCAGCCGCTCGGTGTCGTCCACCGGAGAGGTCTTCCGGGTGGCCGCCTTGCGGGCCCGGTCCAGGCAGGCGTTCACCGTGATCCGGTGCAGCCAGGTCGTGACGGCCGACTGGCCGCGGAAGGTATGGGCGGCGCGGTAGGCGGAGACGAACGCGTCCTGCACGGCGTCGGCGGCCTCCTCACGGTCCCCCAGCGTGCGCAGGGCGACCGCCCAGAGCCGGTCCCGATGCCGCCGCACAAGCTCACCGAAGGCGTCGGGGTCGCCCGCCACATGGCGGGTCAGAAGTTCATGGTCGGAGACGCCTTCGAGGCCCTGCGGCATGCACCTTCACCCCCTCGCCCGACAACCACCGTCAGTTGACGGTGAGACCTGATTCAGGAGGTCACCTTGATGTCCGCCACTCTGGCCCGGTAGGTCCCGTCCGTCTGCAACGGCAGCTTCGTGAGCCAGACCAGAAGATAGCGCGCCGTGAGGGGGCGAGCGGGCTTGAGTGTCACGCTCGTCCCGGCACCCGAGGCGACCTTGGCATAGCTCCCGAAGGCTGTCGGCTCTGCACCGCTGTCCCCACTCGCGGCACGCAGTTCCACGGACGTCGACCCGACGAACGAGACGGTCACTTTGCCGACCTGCTGCACCTTGCCGAGATCGAGAATGACGCCCAGCCCCGACTTCAGCCTCCCGAAGTCCGCACTCGTGTAGTAGTCGGTCTGCCAGTACGAACTCGGATCGCTGTCAGTGACCTTGCCTGTGTCGGACGACTTCTCGGAACCGTCTCCGAACGGGTCGAAGTCACGGACGCTGCTGATGGCGATCGGCTGGGCCGGCTTCGGCTGCTGCTTGTTCTTGTTGCCGCCGTCCTGTGTCTGCGTCTGGCTGTCCTTGGTGGACTTTCCGCCCTGGTCCATCAGGGCGTCGGCGAGCTGCCAGCTGCCCAGGCCCAGGGCGGCGATGAGCAGCGCGGAGACGGCCCACTTCAGGGCCTTGCCGGTGCGGCTCTGCAGCGCGGGCGGCGGGGCCGGGACCGGGTGGCCGACGCCGGGATGCGGGGCCGGACGACCGTATGTGCCCTGCTGGTAGGACGTGCCCTGGTACTCCGGCGGCGTGGTGAAGGAGGGCTCCGGCGGACGGATCCGCGGCATCTCCCCGATCGCCTTGACCAGTTCCTCCGGAGTGGTGCACGGAGACTCGTGGCGGGAGGCGGTGGCACCGTCGTTGGCGAGGGCGCGCATGGAGAGCTCGGACAGACCGCGATGGATACCGGCACGCACCTGGTCGGGGGCGATGAGGCCGATGTCCTTGGGCAGGCCGGTCAGACCGTAGGCGTCGTTCTCGTACGGCCAGCGCTGCGTGAGCGCCGCGTACAGCAGGGCGCCGATCGCCTCGGTGTCGGTGCGCTGCGGGGTGTCGGAGCTGATGCCACGCAGCGCGGCGTTCACGGCGAGGCCGCGGATGCGCCACTGGCCGGTGGAGGCGCGCAGCACGGCGTTGGGGTTCAGGCGCAGATGCGCGAGGCCCTCACGGTGCGCCGCGGCCATGGCGGAGGCGACCTGGCTGACCAACTGGTAGGCGTCGTGAGGCTCCAGCGGCCCGGCGGACAGCAGCGTCGTCAGTTCGACGGCGTCCGGCAGCCATTCGTGGACGACATATACGAGGTCGTTCTCCTCGACGGCGTCGAGGACCTGGACGAAGCGGGGGTCCCCCAGCAGGGCGGAGGAGCGGGCCGCGGCCAGCACGGCGCGGGCGCGGCTGTGGTCCGCGGGCAGGACGTGCACGCCGACGGCACGGCGGAGTTTCTCGTCCACCGCTCGCCAACTGCTGAATCCGTCCAGACGGGTGACGCACTCCTCGAGGCGGTAGCGTCTGGCCAGCTTGTGACCGCTGTGCAGTTCAGGCGGTGAGGCCTTCCTTCCGGGACGCTCGGCCCCGGCGTTCCCCTGTGCCTCGTCGTTGTCCGTGTCCCGCTCCCGGTTCTGGGCCACCCCGTCGGCCGTGGACTGGTCCGCCTCCGCGGTCAGCGACTTGTCGCCGCTGTTGTCTGCCACGTCGACGGCAGCCGTGCTCCGTTCCGCCACCGTCGCTCCTGCCTCCCCATCCATTGCGCGCTGTCCGACGCCGAAACCAATTGTGCCCACAGTCTGCTGCTATGCACGACACACAGCGGCGGACGATGGTTGTGCGTGTACCCCAGCCTCAACGTCCCAGACGGCCGCGGACCATGCCGACGAGCGAGTTGAGTTCCTCGATGCGCATCCGGCGGGCGGCGACGAAGAAGACGCCCAGCAGCAGGGCACCGCCGGCCAGCAGCGCGGCGAACGATCCGACGACGCCCTGGCCGAGGGAGTGGCCGATCGCGTAGCAGGCCGCGCCGCTGAGCAGCGCCGCCGGTACCGCCGCGATGCACAGCCGGGTGTACGTCCGCATCACGCGCGCCCCGTCGAGGTCGCCGCCGAGCCGCTTGCGCAGCCGGTTCCAGGCGACGCCCACGCCGATGGCGTAGGCGAGACCGTAGGCGGCGGACATGCCGATCACGGCCCAGCGGGCCGGAAGCAGGAAGTAACACAGGCCCGAGGCGCTCGCGTTGACCGCGGCCACGATGACCGTGTTGTAGAAGGGGGTGCGGGTGTCCTCGTAGGCGTAGAAGGCGCGCAGGACGACGTACTGCACGGAGTACGGGATGAGTCCGAGGCCGAAGGCCATCAGCATGTAGCCCGTGTTCGTGGCAGCGCCGGTGCCGGCGGAGCCGAAGATCAGCGTACAGATCGGGACGCCGAGGGCGACGAAGGCGAAGGCGACCGGAACGATGGCGACGGCCGTGGTGCGCAGGCCCTGTGAGATGTCGTCGCGGACGGCGCCGGCATCGCCCTCATGGGCTGAGCGGGAGATCCGCGGCAGCAGGGCCGCCATGAGGGAGACGGTGATGATGGCCTGCGGCAGGCCCCAGATCAGCTGGGCGTTGGCGTAGGCGGCGAAGCCGGTGCCGTCGATGTGCGCGTGCTTGCCCGACGACGTGGACAGCTGGGTGACGACGAGTGCGCCGGCCTGGTTCGCGAGGACGAACAGCACGGTCCACTTGGCCAGCGTCATGGCCTTGCCCAGGCCGTGTCCTCGCCAGTCGAACCGCGGCCGCAGCCGGAATCCGGACTCGCGCAGGTACGGGATCATCGCCAGGGCCTGCACCACCATGCCGAGCAGGACGCCGACACCGAGCAGCCGCTGTCCTTCGGGCGGAATGTTGGTGACCTTCATCCCGGAGTGCGCGGCGCTGCCGTACACCCAGATGAACGTGCCGAGCGTGACGATGATGACGATGTTGTTCAGCACCGGCGTCCACATCATCGCGCCGAACTTCCCGCGCGCGTTGAGCACCTGGCCCATGACCACGTGGATGCCCATGAAGAAGATCGAGGGCAGGAAGTACCGGACGAAGGTGACGCCGACCTGGTTCGCCGCCGGGTCGCCGGCGACGGAGTCGGACAGCAGGCGGATCAGATAGGGGGCCCCGAGCACGGCGACCACGGTGAGCCCACCGAGGGCCAGCATGACGAGCGTCAGGAGCCGGTTGGCGTAGGCCTCGCCGCCGTCCTCGTCCTCCTTCATGGAGCGGACGAGCTGCGGGACGAAGACCGAGTTGAGGCCGCCGCCGACGGTCAGGATGTAGATCATGGTCGGCAGCTGGTAGGCGACCTGGAAGGTGTCGCCGAGCAGGCCGATGCCCAGCGCCGACGCGATCAGCGCGGAACGGATGAACCCGGTGAGGCGGGAGACCAGGGTGCCCGCTGCCATCACCGCGCTCGACTTCAGCAGGCCCGAGGCCTTCCCGCCCTTCTTCGCCGGGGCGGGCGCGGAGGTGGCTGTGGAGGGCGGAGCGACGGTGCCGGTGCCTGTCGGGGCCGGAGCGGGTCCGGGAACCGAAGGAACCTCCATCGGCGGACGGCCGCCCATCCCTTGCGGGGTCTGGTAGCCGTGCGGGCCGGAGGGCGGGGTCTGGTAGCCGCTCTGCCGGGGGTCGTAGCCCTGCGGCCCGGGGTTCTGGTAACCGGCCTGGCGCGGGTCCTGGTAGCCGCCCTGCTGCTGATCGCGGAAGAGGTGGGCGAAGGCGTCCGGTTCGTGGTGCTCCTCGCCGGAGTGGCTGACCAGGTCGTCGACGCCCACGAACTGCGTGGTGCGGGGGTCCTCGCCGTAGGGCAGGTACTGGGTGGTGCCGGACGGCTCCGGCGGTGGGGTGTGCGCCCAGACACGAGGGTCGGGGGCGTACGGCGACGGCGGCGGGCTGCCGTACAGCGGCTGCTGCGGCCCGTACGTGCCCGCGGGCGGCGGCGGGTGCGCGGCACGGTCGTACAGCGCCTCGCCGACCGGGTCCTGAGCGGTCAGGTCCTGCGCCCGGTAGGGGTCCTCGGAGTAGGCGTCCTGGAGGTACATGTCCGCCGGAGGCTGCTGCGGCATCTGACCGTGTTCGGGGGGCGGTGCGTCGTGGTGACCCGAGCCGCCCACGGCCTGGCCGCGGTCACCGTCGTACGGCGCGTTCATGCTTACCCCACCTCATCGTCCCGGGCCCTCCGGGCCACGACATCCTCAACGGTCCACTTTCTCACCCGTGCCGGACGGGTCGGCGCTTTCCGCTGCGGTGTCCGGTGCCGGGTCACTCGCCTGCTCCGGGGCATCTGCCCGAGAACGGGAGCCCGACTCTTCCGTAAGACGTTCGGCAGGGGTCTCGGGGTTCTCCGGTCCGCCTGTCTTCGGTTCGGCAGCGCTCGAGGAGGACTCGTCGGGGCCGCCGGAGCCGTCCTCGGCGTCCTCCGTCTCCTGCGCGGCCTCGGCCCTCTCCCCGGCCGCCGCCCGCTTGCGCTGGGTGTACATGCGGAAGCCGGCGAGGACGAGGAGCAGCACGCCACCCCCGATGACCAGCATCACGGTGGCGGTGATCTCGGTGACCTTCACGTCGAAGGTGACGGGTGCGCCGTACACCTGGCCGTCCTGCGTGTACAGCTGGGCGATCACCGTGACGGGGCCGTTGGCGTTGGCCGACGTGGTGAACTTCACGGACTGGGTGTGGCCGCCGGAGACCGCCACCGGCTGCTCCGCATAGGCCTCGCCGCCGATCTTGAGGCGGGTGGGGTTGGTCGAGGTGAGCCGCAGCACCAGATGGTCGACGCCCTGCACCAGGTTGTTCTGAACGGTCACAGGGATCGTGGCGCTGTGGCCGGAGAGCTTCGTCTCCGACTTGTCGATCAGCTTGACCTGGTCGGTGAGGTCGTCGAGGTAGGCCTCCACCCCGTCCCGGAAGCTCTCCGCCGCGCTCTTCCGGCCCCGCCACGACGTGGACATCTCGCGGTTCATGGCCCGTCCGAACGGCGTGACGACCCGGGACTGGTCGGTGAGGACGACCTTGAAGTTGTCGACCTTGTCCTGCGTCCTGGCGATCACCGAGAAGGCGGAGTGCCGGAGCTCACGCTTGCGCAGCGAGGAGGGGTAGTCCGAGGCCGAGGGGATCGTGGTCGTGGCCTCGGGGTCCGGCTTGGCCTTGGCGGCCGCGGCCAGGTTCTGGGGCTGGGACCAGGTGCTCTGCTGGAGCGCCGTCAGGGCCTGCGCCATGACCTGCGCCTGGCTCGCGCTGGGCATGCGCTGCGGGGCGACGACGATACTGCGCTGCTTGCCCGTCTGGCCGTTCAGAGCGAGGCTCTGGGCCAGGAAACGCTGCACGGCGAGCGTGCCGGCACCGGCCCGCGTCATGTCACCCTCGAACGCCGTCGACATCCGTGCGTCGGTGACGACGGCCGTGGTGCCCCCGCCGACCGGGCGGGCCGCGGAGGGCGTGTAGGTCAGGGCGTCGGACTCCCGGATGCTGTCGCTGCGGGCGATGACCTTGTCCGCGCCCGCGGAGGTGGCGACCCTGACGATCGCCGGGTCGACGGCGCCGTCCACCGGCCAGGCGAAGTCCGTGTCGGGCTTCACGTGGAGCACGGTCTCCACCGTGCTGCTGGCGACGTCGGTGGCGTCCTTGAGCTGGCTCAGCGATCCGGTGACGCTCGTGCCGCTGTGGGCGATGGAGGCCAGGTCCGGGTCGGCGAAGGGCAGCGCCACGACTTCCTTGCCCGCCACCGCCTGCTGCAGTGCGGCGAGCCACTGCTTGGCCACGGCCTGGTGGGTGCCGGCGACCGGGGTCGCGCCGGCCTTCGTCTGGATGCGGTAGTTGCGCGTCATCGCGTCGACGGACGCCAGCAGATCCGGGTCGATCACCCAGGTGACGTCGAGGTCCTTGCCCAGGGTCAGCATCCGGTCCAGCCGGCCGCCGGGGGCGAGGTCCTTGGCGAGGTCGTCGTTGAGGAAGACCGGGGTCTGCTGCGCGCCGGGGCCCGTCTCCGCCGTCATGTGGGCGGTGGACACCAGCGGCCACAGAAACGTCGTCTTCGTCTTCGTGTCGGCATCGTCGGCCTGCCAGGGCAGGAAGGTGTGCTGGATGCCCAGCACCTGCTCCCAGGGCTGCGCGGACGTCTGGCCGGACAGCGAGACGGAGAGCTCGTAGACCCCGTCCGCGCCCAGGTCCAGCTTGTCGACCGGCACGGAGATGCTGAAGTGCTCGGCGACGCCGGGGGCGAGCTCGGCGAACTTCTGGGCGTACTTGTCGCCGATCTCCGGGCCGTCGGCGATCGGTACGAAATCGGTCCGCCGGGCGACGTCGTCGATCGCGGAGCGGGTGCCCAGTTCCTGGCCGACGCGCAGACCCACGTGGGCGTCGGTGACCGCCTGCTTGCCGTTGTTCGTCACGGTGCCCGAGACGGTCAGCGTGTCGTCGTCCGAGGGGGCACTGGGGCTGAGCGAGTCGAGGGAGACGGCCACCGTGCGCGAGCCGGAGGCGGCCCGGAGCGAGTCCTGGCCAGTGGCGTGCGCGCTGGGAGCGGCCGAGAACTGGAGCAGACCGGCCAGCAGGGGCGCCCCGGCGAGCAGTGCCCCGGCCCGCCGCAGCATGCGGCGGGCAGGTGAGGGACTGGTCCCCTGGAAGTCTGCCGCCTCGGCCACGCGCTCGCCCGTCCCTCGTCGTCGTCAGTGGTCGTCGGAATGTGCGTCCACGCATGGTAACGATGCGCGCCGAGGGGAAGTGCCGCGGAGGCGGTCACAAGATCGGTCGCAAGGCGAGGGCGCCCTGGATATGCCCCTATCCGGGGATGCTGTTCAGTACGTCACAAAGACGAGGCTTCTGCACGGTGGAGAGGTGGGCGCCGGTGCAGGGAATGAGCAAGGAACGAGCAGAAGCCGGGTGCCCGTAGACGTCGCCGCGGTCGGGCGCTTAATGTCGCGGCGGCCCGGCGCCCGGGCCACGTACCCTTTTCTGTTGTGCCGAACGCCAACGATGACACTTCCTCTGCCCTGAGCCAGGTGCAGCAGCGCGCGGTGAGCGAACTGCTGCGAGTGGCCCCCGTCGCCGACGACCTCGCGCGCCGCTTCCAGGAGGCCGGGTTCTCGCTCGCCCTGGTCGGCGGCTCGGTCCGGGACGCGCTGCTCGGCCGGCTCGGCAACGACCTGGACTTCACGACCGACGCCCGTCCCGAGGACGTCCTGAAGATCGTGCGGCCCTGGGCGGACGCGGTGTGGGACGTCGGCATCGCCTTCGGCACGGTCGGCGCCCAGAAGCAGGCCCGCGTCGGAGACGCCGATCGCTCCTTCCAGATCGAGGTGACGACCTACCGGTCCGAGGCCTACGACCGCACCTCGCGCAAGCCCGAGGTGTCGTACGGCGACTCCATCGAGGACGACCTCGTCCGCCGGGACTTCACCGTCAACGCAATGGCGGTGGCCCTGCCCGAGAAGAGGTTCATCGACCCGCACGGCGGCCTGGAGGACCTCGCGGCGGGCATGCTGCGCACCCCCGGAACGCCTGAGGAGTCCTTCTCCGACGACCCGCTGCGCATGATGCGGGCCGCGCGTTTCGCCGCCCAGCTCGACTTCGACGTCGCCCCCGAGGTCGTCACGGCGATGAAGGAAATGGCCGGGCGTATCGAGATCGTCTCTGCCGAACGCGTACGGGACGAGCTCAACAAGCTGATCCTCTCCGCCCACCCGCGCAAGGGCCTGTCCCTTCTCGTCGACACGGGGATCGCCGACCGGGTGCTGCCCGAGGTGCCGGCCCTGCGGCTGGAGAGCGACGAGCACCACCGGCACAAGGACGTCTACGACCACACGCTGATCGTCCTGGAACAGGCGATGGCTCTGGAGGAGAACGGCCCCGACCTCACACTGCGCCTGGCCGCGCTGCTGCACGACATCGGCAAGCCGCGCACCCGGCGCTTCGAGAAGGACGGCCGGGTCTCCTTCCACCACCACGAGGTGGTCGGCGCGAAGATGACCAAGAAGCGCATGACCGCCCTGAAGTACTCCAACGAGCTGGTGAAGGACGTCTCCCGTCTCGTCGAGCTGCACCTGCGGTTCCACGGCTACGGCACCAGCGGGTGGACGGACTCTGCGGTCCGCCGTTACGTCCGCGATGCCGGGCCTCTCCTCGACCGCCTCCACAAGCTCACCCGCTCCGACTGCACCACACGCAACAAGCGCAAGGCGACCGCTCTCTCCCGCGCCTATGACGGCCTGGAGAAGCGCATCGCCCAGCTGCAGGAGCAGGAGGAGCTGGACGCGATCCGCCCGGACCTGGACGGCAACCAGATCATGGAGATCCTGGGCATCAAGCCCGGACCGGCCGTCGGCCACGCCTACAAGCACATGCTGGAGCTCCGCCTGGAGAACGGTCCGATGGGGCACGACGCGGCGGTGGCGGCCCTCAAGGAATGGTGGGCCGAGCAGGGCTGAGCACATGCGGCGGGGTGATGTTTCACGTGAAACATCACCCCGAGACGCGAGAGGGGCGACGTTTCACGTGAAACGTCGCCCCTCCGTCGTGAGTCGAGCGGTGTGCTACTTGCTTTCCTTCAGGCAGAGCACCACGTCGTGACCGCCGCCGTACTGGACGTACGAGATCGTCGCGTCGGTGACGGCCTGGCACTTGTCCTCGTCGGTGGAGCCGTCGAACTTCTGGACCACCTTGTACTGCGCCTCACTGGACGAGCAGTCGACCTCCTTGAGGTCCGGATCGGTCATCGTGCCGTTGTTGTGCATGCACGCGCCCACCGAGGTGGTCTCCGCGTCGTCGCGGCCCAGGAACCAGCCCAGCCCCAGGGCGCCACCGAACTTCAGCAGGGCGACGATGACGGCGACGAGGATGCCGCCCACGATGCGCAGCGTCTTCTTGCCACCGCGCCTCGTCGGCGCGGGCGGCGGCGGAACCGGCGCGCCCTGCTGCTGCGGGAACGGGGCGTAGGGCTGCTGCGGGGGGTACGGCTGGCCGGGCTGCTGCCCCATCGGAGCGGAGGGCGCCTGGGCGTACGGGTTCTGGCCCTGGGGCGGCGGAGTGGTCACGTGGGAGTCCCCCTGGAACGTAGGCAGGATGACGCGGACATGGCGTCGAAATAAGACGCACGTAAGCTACAGCCCGCCAGTGACAACCCAGTACTCCGTAGGGGGTCTGTGTCATTGATGTGACACTTACTGGCGTTCAAACCGGGCCATAGCTCCCGCAACGACCCCGTAGATGACGGCCACCGTGACGACGAGCACGGCCGAGCGGCCGTCCGGCGGCAGCATCAGCGCGGCGACGCCCGCGGCGCCCACGAAGGCGACGTTGAACAACACGTCGTACACGGAGAAGACCCGGCCGCGGAAACCGTCCTCGATCACCGACTGCACGATCGTGTCCGTGGCGATCTTCGCCCCCTGGGTGGTCAGCCCGAGGACGAAGGCCGCGACCAGCAGCGGGCCGATGGCGAAGGGCAAGCCGAGGGCGGCCTCCAGGACGGCGGCCGCGCCGGCGCACACGGCGATCCAGCGGGCCGGGCCCAGCCGTCCCGCCGCCCAAGGGGTCACGACCGCCGCGGTGAAGAACCCGGCACCGGAGAAGCCCAGTGCCAGCCCGAGCAGGCGCAGGCCCTCACCGGTGCCGGACGACAGGCCGTAGCGGCACAGCATCAGCACCATGACCGTCAGCGCGCCGTAGCAGAACCGCATCAGCGTCATCGAGGCCAGCGCTCGGGCCGCCGCCCTGCGGGGTGGCGCCGCGAGATGGCGGACGCCCGCCGCCAGCTCGCGTGCGGTGCCGGTCAGCGCGGCGCCCAGCCGCGGCCGGGCCGGGCCACGGTCGGGGCCGAGCAGTTCCGGAGCCATGAGCAGAGACACGAGGGCCGAGCACAGATAGAGGACGGCGCCGAGCAGCACCACGGCCGCGTCGGAGTCCGCACCCACCAGGCGCACGAGGAAGGCGAGACCGCCGCCTGCGAAGGCGGCCAGGGAGCCCGCCGTGGGCGACAGGGAGTTGGCCATCACCAGCCGCTCGGCGTCGACCACCCGTGGCAGTGCCGCGGACAGCCCCGCCAGGACGAAGCGGTTGACGGCGGTGACGCACAGCGCCGAGACATAGAACAGCCAGTCCGGGACGGTGGCCACCATCAGCACGGCCGTCGCCGCCGCCATCACCGCGCGCACGAGATTGCCGTACAGGAAGACCTGGCGGCGCCGCCAGCGGTCCAGCAGGACCCCGGCGAAGGGGCCGACCAGGGAGTAGGGCAGCAGCAGCACCGCCATCGCCGAGGCGACCGCGGCGGCCGAGGCCTGATGCTCCGGGGAGAAGACGACGTAGGTGGCCAGCGCGACCTGATACACGCCGTCGGCGCCCTGGGAGAGCAGCCGTATGGCGAGAAGGCGCCGGAAATCCTTGAAGCGCAGCAGGACGCGCAGGTCACGGACGACGGCCATGAGGCACAGCCTCACATATGGGAAGGGTCCCCGGGTCCGGTACGTGTGGCGTACCCGGCCCGGGGACCCAACAGCCCTGGCAGGAGCGGTTTTTCAGCGCTCGACGTCGCCGCGGATGAACTTCTCGACGTTCTCGCGGGCCTCGTCGTCGAAGTACTGGACCGGCGGGGACTTCATGAAGTAGGAGGACGCCGACAGGATCGGGCCGCCGATGCCCCGGTCCTTGGCGATCTTCGCGGCGCGCAGGGCGTCGATGATGACACCGGCGGAGTTCGGGGAGTCCCAGACCTCGAGCTTGTACTCGAGGTTCAGCGGGACGTCACCGAAGGCGCGGCCCTCGAGGCGGACGTAGGCCCACTTGCGGTCGTCGAGCCATGCCACGTAGTCGGACGGGCCGATGTGGACGTTCTTCTCGCCGAGGTCCCGGTCGGGGATCTGGGAGGTGACGGCCTGGGTCTTGGAGATCTTCTTGGACTCCAGGCGCTCGCGCTCGAGCATGTTCTTGAAGTCCATGTTGCCGCCGACGTTCAGCTGCATCGTGCGGTCCAGGATGACGCCGCGGTCCTCGAACAGCTTCGCCATGACGCGGTGCGTGATGGTGGCGCCGACCTGGGACTTGATGTCGTCACCGACGATCGGCACGCCCGCCTCGGTGAACTTGTCCGCCCACTCCTTGGTGCCGGCGATGAAGACCGGGAGGGCGTTGACGAAGGCGACCTTGGCGTCGATGGCGCACTGGGCGTAGAACTTCGCCGCGTCCTCGGAGCCGACCGGCAGGTAGCAGACCAGGACGTCGACCTGCTTGTCCTTGAGGACCTGGACGACGTCGACCGGCTCCTCGGCGGACTCCTCGATGGTCTGGCGGTAGTACTTGCCGAGACCGTCCAGGGTGTGGCCGCGCTGCACCGTCACACCGGTGGAGGGGACGTCGCAGATCTTGATGGTGTTGTTCTCGGACGCGCCGATGGCGTCCGCGAGGTCCAGGCCGACCTTCTTCGCGTCGACGTCGAACGCGGCGACGAACTCGACGTCCCGCACGTGGTAGTCGCCGAACTGCACGTGCATGAGGCCCGGGACCTTGGACGCCGGGTCGGCGTCCTTGTAGTACTCGACGCCCTGCACCAGCGATGCGGCGCAGTTGCCCACGCCGACGATGGCTACGCGAACCGAACCCATTCCGGTTGCTCCCTGTGTGTACTCGGTGAAGCCCCGACGGGACCTCACGTGGCGGTGTCGCCGGGCGTATCCGGCCGGGAAGGATCCCCGGTCCGGGGCAGGCCGCCCGTCGCTCCATTGGTGGTGTCCTGCTGAGCGGTCCCCCCGGTGGCGGAACCCTTCAGGTCCCGTCCGGCCCGCTCGCTCTCGATGAGCTCGTTCAGCCAGCGCACTTCGCGCTCCACGGACTCCATTCCGTGGCGCTGGAGCTCGAGGGTGTAGTCGTCGAGGCGCTCCCGGGTGCGCGCGAGGGAGGCACTCATCTTCTCCAGGCGCTCCTCCAGCCGACTGCGGCGGCCCTCGAGCACGCGCATGCGTACGTCGCGCGACGTCTGCCCGAAGAAGGCGAAGCGCGCGGCGAAGTGCTCGTCGTCGTACGTGTCGGGGCCCGTCTGGGAGAGCAGCTCCTCGAAGTGCTCCTTACCTTCTGCCGTCAACCGGTAGACGATCTTGGCGCGACGTCCCGCGAGTGCAGCGGCGACGGTGTCCTCGGCGGTGCTCCCCGGCTCCTCGATCAACCAGCCGTTCGCGACCAGCGTCTTGAGGCAGGGGTAGAGCGTCCCGTAGCTGAACGCACGGAACACACCCAGTGACGTATTGAGTCGTTTGCGCAGTTCATAGCCGTGCATCGGGGACTCGCGGAGCAGGCCGAGTACGGCGAACTCGAGGATTCCGGAACGCCGGCCCACTGTCGCCTCCTCTCTGCCGCGACCCGGTGGTGGCGGGCCACTCCGGGTGCCGTGACGGTCTTTATGTCGCCCTGATGTATCGACTCGATACATCACGACGATAGAACGGCGCCGCGCATGCGACAAGGGGTGACATGGTGAACGGGATCACATCACTGTTTCGGTGCAGGCAAGTTGCCTGATTTGGGGTGAACTTCGGGACCCGGTGGGTTTTGGCGGTGCGTAGTCTGTGCGCCATGCAGACCTCCGGGAACCGAGTGACGCCTGGGGACGTCCTCGTCCCTGGTGCAGTACGGGTGAATGCGCGACCGACCACATCCGTACTTCGGGGGGACCGGAAACCAGCCGCCGTTTCCAGGCGCGCAAAGGTGCGCCTGCCCGAGGAGTAGTCGTTCGATGAGCGAGCACCGTCGCAAACCGCAGCAGCCGCAGGGAGGCGGACGTGCCGCGGCCCGACGCGGCCAGTCCGGTTCGTCCTCCGGCCGCCGTGCGGCACCGCGAGGCGCCACCGGGTCACCTGCCGACTCCTATGGGTCCACGTCCTACGGGTCGGGCTCGTACGGTGCGGGAGGTGAGGGCCGCCCGTACGGCGGGCGCGCCGAGGCACGCCGGGCGGCGCAGAGAAGCGGTGGCCGGCGCAGAGGGGGCGGCCCCGGCGGCCCGAACGGGCCGGGGCGCGGCCGGGGCCGCACGGCTCCCCCCGCCAGGAAGCGGTTCATCGACTACCCGCGCGCGGGCAAGTATGGCTGGCAGCGCTGGGTGCCGTCCTGGAAGCTGGTCTCCGGACTGTTCATCGGCTTCATCGGGAGCCTGGTGGCCGTGGCGGGCATCGGCTACGCGATGGTGAGCGTGCCCAACGTCGCCCAGACCGCGACGGCGCAGAACAACGTCTACCTCTGGTCCGACGGGTCGCAGATGGTTGCGACGGGCGGTGAGACGAACCGCCAGATCGTCAACCTCTCGCACATCCCCGAGGCGATGCGGTGGGCGGTCATCTCGCAGGAGAACAAGACCTTCTACACCGACAGTGGCATCGACCCCAAGGGCATCGCCCGAGCGGTCTTCAACATGGCCACCGGTGGTCAGACGCAGGGTGGTTCCACGATCACCCAGCAGTACGTCAAGAACGCGCGACTGGACGACCAGTCCCAGACGGTCTCCCGCAAGTTCAAGGAGATCTTCATCTCGATCAAGGTGGGCGCCACCGTCAAGAAGGACGACATCCTGGCCGGCTACCTGAACTCGGCGTACTACGGCCGGGGGGCGTACGGGATCGAGGCTGCAGCGCGCGCGTACTTCAACAAGGACTCCGACAAGCTGAATCCCGGCGAGTGTGCCTTCCTCGCGGCCATGCTCAAGGGCGCCACGTACTACGACCCCGCCGGCTCCGTGTCCATCGACCCGACCGCCACGCCCCAGGCGAACACCCGCCGCGCCACGGCACAGATGCAGGACACCCTCGACAAGATGGTCAAGTACGGCCATCTGAGCGCCACCGAGCGGGCCAAGTACACCGGGTTCCCCCACTGGGAGAACCCGCGGTCCAACACCAGGCTGAGCGGTCAGATCGGATACCTGGTCGACCTGGCCAACAGCTATCTGGTATCCCACAGCGACGAGACGGGGATCACCCAGGAGAAGCTGCAGCTGGGCGGTTATAGGATCAAGACGACCTTCGACAAGACGAAGGTCAACCAGCTCAAGGACGCGGTCGAGAAGGTCCAGAAGGCCAACATCAAGCCCAAGGAGCGACCGGACACCGACACCCACGTCCAGTTCGGCGGGGCTTCGGTGGACCCGGCAACCGGGGCCATCAAGGCGATCTACGGCGGCGAGGACTGGACGAAGCACTTCACCGACAACGCCGACGCCACCGGCGCGCAGGTGGGTTCGACCTTCAAGCCGTTCGTGCTGGCGGCGGCCATGCGGGACGGTGTCCGCGACCCGCACAAGGACCCAGTACAGGCGCAGGACGAACGCACCCAGGTCTCGCCCAAGAGCCGCTTCAGCGGCAAGAACAAGCTCAAGATCAAGGACTACGACGGGACGGTCTGGAAGAACGAGAAGGGCGAGGAGTGGCTGCAGACCAACGACGGCAATGAGTCCTACGGGCAGCCGCCGAACTACATGATCGATCTGCGCGAGGCGATGCGGGAGTCGGTGAACTCCGCGTTCGTGCAGCTCGGCATGGACGTCGGCCTGGACAAGGTCAAGCAGGCGGCCCTGGACGCGGGCCTGAAGGAGGACAGCCTGGCCGGCACCAGCTACCCGTCCTTCTCCATCGGCATCTCCGACCCCAGCGCGATCCGCATGGCCGGCGCCTACGCCACCTTCGCGGCCAGCGGCAAGCAGAACGATCCGTACTCCGTCGTTCAGGTCGACAGCAAGGACGGGCCGGTCTACAAGCACAAGAGCAACACGAAGCAGGCCTTCACCGCGGCGGTCGCCGACAATGTGACGGACGTCCTCAAGACCGTCGTCGAGAAGGGAACGGGTACCAACGCCCAGCTGCCCGGTCGCGACGTGGCAGGCAAGACCGGTACCACCGACGGCAACAAGTCCGCCTGGTTCGTGGGCTACACTCCGCAGCTGTCCACCGCGATCAGCATGTTCCGGCTGGACGACAACGAGAAGAACAAGTCGCGCACCTTCCTGGAGATGTACGGAACGGGCGGCCAGAAGAAGATCCACGGTGCCTCGTTCCCGGCTCAGATCTGGCACGACTACATGTTCCAGGCGCTCAAGGGCCAGCCGGCCGAGCCGTTCCCGACGCCCGAGCCCATCGGGGAGATCGTCAACGCCGCTCCCAGCCCCACGCCCACTCCCTCGGCCACTCAGAGCCAGGAGTCGAGCCCGACGCCGACGCCCACGCCCAGCGCGACGAACAGCCCGTCGCCCACGCCGTCCCAGTCGAACTGTGGCTTCTTCGGCTGCTCGGACACCGGCGGTCAGAACGGCGGCAACGGCAACGGAGGCAATGGCACAGGCGGCACGGACGGAGGCTTCCCCAGCTCGACACCCACCGCCACGGATACCAGCACCCAAAGCACCACCCGAGGCAATGGAAACGGGGGCTTCTTCGGAGGCACGGGCAATTAGCCGTGAAGCCGTGAGCCCGGGATCCGGCGCCGTCCGGTAAGGACGTTTCACGTGAAACATGGGCCGTCGCACCGTCGAGGTGCGGCGGCCCACGGCTTTTCCGAGACACGTACGGCAGGATGGCGGCATGCCCAGTGCTGAATCGACGCAAGCGAGCGTGCATGAGCCCGCCCCCGGCCCGGTGCGGCCGACCAGGGAGGACGAGGTCGCCGCGGCCGGCAGCGAGCTGATCGGCGGTCCTGCCGGGCGGCGCGCCCTGCTCGGGACGTCCTGGTGGACTCCGGTGCGGGTCGTCGCGCTCGTCGCGATCGGCATGTTCGCCCTCGGACTGGTCCAGAAGGCGCCCTGCTACCACAGCGCATGGTTCTTCGGGGCCAGCTCTCAGTACACGAAGGCCTGCTACTCGGACATCCCGCACCTCTACCAGGGGCGCGGCTTCGCCGACGGTCTCGTGCCCTACTTCGACAAGCTCACCGGCGACATGCCGTATCTCGAGTATCCGGTGCTGACCGGTGTGTTCATGGAGGTGGCCTCCTGGCTGACCCCGCACAGCGGCACCATCCAGCACCAGGAGCAGTGGTACTGGATGGTCAACGCCGGGATGCTGATGGTCTGCGCGGCCGTCATCGCCGTCTGTGTGGTCCGCACGCATGCCCGGCGGCCCTGGGACGGTCTGCTGGTGGCCCTGGCGCCGGCCTTCGCGCTGACCGCGACCATCAACTGGGACCTGCTGGCGGTCGCCCTGACGGCCGCCGCGATGCTGATGTGGTCCCGGCGGCGCTCCCTCGCCTTCGGCGTCCTCCTGGGGCTCGCCACGGCCGCCAAGCTCTACCCGGTGCTCCTGCTCGGCCCCCTGCTCGTGCTGTGCTGGCGCGCGGGCCGATGGCGGGACTTCGGCAAGGCCCTGGCGGGTGCGGTCGTCGCCTGGCTGGTGGTGAACGTGCCGGTGATGGCCTTCGCCTCCGACGGCTGGTGGCAGTTCTACCGGTTCAGCCACGACCGGGGCGTCGACTTCGGATCCTTCTGGCTGATCTGGGCCCAGAACTCCAGCAGTCCGCCCAGCATCGACTTCGTCAACACCGTGGCTACGCTGCTCGTGGTGCTGTGCTTCCTCGGCATCGCGGCGCTGGCTCTGTTCGCTCCTCGCCGCCCGCGCTTCGCCCAGCTGGCCTTCCTGGTGGTGGCGGCGTTCATCCTCACCAACAAGGTCTATTCACCGCAGTACGTGCTGTGGCTGGTCCCGCTCGCGGTGCTGGCCCGCCCGAAGTGGCGGGACTTCCTGATCTGGCAGGCCTGCGAGGTGGCGTACTTCCTCGGTATCTGGATGTACCTCGCGTACACGACCAGCGGGGACGCGCACAAGGGACTGCCGACCCACGGCTACCAGTGGGCGATCGCCGTGCATCTGGCGGGGACGGTGTACCTGTGCGCGATCGTCGTCCGCGACATCCTGATGCCGGAGCGGGACGTGGTGCGCCAGGGCGGGGACGACGATCCCTCGGGGGGTGTGCTCGACGGCGCGCCGGATGCCTTCGTCCTCGGCACCTCGGGTCATTCCCGGCTCCACGCGGCACACTTCGGCGGGCCTCCGGTGGAGTGGGGCAGTCGGATCCCGGCGCCACCCGACGACCGTTCGCTGTGAGCGAACGGCGCTGAGGAGCTTCAGGAAGAGCGAAGGCCGTACACGGTAAGCATCGTGTACGGCCTTCGGCGTAGCTGGGCCGCTCAGCGGTCCACGAGCCGGTCGAACTGCGTGGTGGTGTGCCGCAGATGGGCCACCAGTTCGTCCCCGACCTTCGGCTCCGGCGCGTCCGAGGGCACGAACAGGATGGAGACCTGCATGTGCGGGGGCTCGGCGAACCAGCGCTGCTTGCCGCCCCAGACGAACGGCGAGAGGTTCCGGTTCACCGTGGCCAGCCCGGCCCGTGCCACGCCCTTGGCGCGCGGCATGACGCCGTGCAGCGCCTTGGGCGCCTCCAGGCCCACTCCGTGCGACGTGCCGCCCGCCACGACGACGAGGAAGCCGTCGGAGGCCGCCTTCTGCTGGCGGTAGCCGAAGCGGTCGCCCTTGGCCACCCGTGTGACGTCCAGGACCGCGCCGCGGTACTCGGTGGCCTCGTGGTCGCCGAGCCACAGCCGCGTGCCGATGCGGGCGCGGAACCGGGTCTGCGGGAACTGCTGCTGCAGCCGGGCGAGCTCTTCGGCCTTGAGGTGGCTGACGAACATCGTGTGCAGCGGAAGCCGCGCCGCGCGCAGCCGGTCCATCCAGCCGATGACCTCCTCGACGGCGTCCGAGCCGTCGGTGCGGTCCAGCGGCAGGTGGATGGCGAAGCCTTCCAGGCGGACGTTCTCGATGGCGGCGTGCAGCTGGGGCAACTCCTGCTCGCTGACGCCGTGCCGCTTCATCGAGGACATCACCTCGATGACGACACGCGCCCCGACGAGGCCGTACACGCCGTCGATCGACGACACCGAGCGGATCACCCGGTCGGGCAGCGGCACGGGCTCCTCGCCGCGCCGGTAGGGGGTCAGCACCAGCAGGTCGCCACCGAACCAGTCCTTGATCCGCGCGGCCTCGTAGGTCGTGCCGACGGCGAGGACGTCCGAGCCGAGCCGGGTGGCCTCCTCCGCCAGCCGCTCGTGGCCGAAGCCGTAGCCGTTGCCCTTGCAGACCGGGACCAGCCCCGGGAACTGCTCCTGCACGTGCTTGTGGTGCGCCCGCCAGCGCGCGGTGTCGACGTAGAGCGTGAGCGCCATGGCCGGACCCGGAACCTTTCTCGTGGCTGCGGTGAATCAGAAGTGTGGGAATTGCCGACGGTGTCGAAGCGGAGCAACGGTGTCGACGCGGAGAACGCGAGGTCAGCGACGCGACATGTAGATGTCGAGCGCCTTGTGGAGCAGCTTGTTCAGCGGGAAGTCCCACTCGCCGAGGTACTCGGCGGCCTGCCCGCCGGTGCCGACCTTGAACTGGATCAGGCCGAACAGGTGGTCGGTCTCGTCCAGCGAGTCGGAGATGCCGCGCAGGTCGTAGACCGTGGCGCCGAGGGCGTAGGCGTCCCGCAGCATCCGCCACTGCATCGCGTTCGAAGGACGGACCTCACGGCCGATGTTGTCGGAGGCCCCGTAGGAGTACCAGACGTGGCCACCGACGATCAGCATCGTCGCCGCGGCCAGGTTCACGCCGTTGTGCCGGGCGAAGTACAGCCGCATGCGGTTGGGGTCCTCCGAGTTGAGGGCCATCCACATGCGCTGGAAGTACGACAGCGGGCGCGGCCGGAAGTGGTCGCGCACGGCCGTGATCTCGTACAGCCGCTGCCACTCCTCCAGGTCGTGGTAGCCGCCCTGGACGACCTCGACGCCCGCCTTCTCGGCCTTCTTGATGTTGCGGCGCCACAGCTGGTTGAAGTTCTTGTGCACCTCTTCCAGGGACCGGTTGGCGAGCGGCACCTGGAAGACGTAGCGGGGCTGTACGTCGCCGAAGCCGGCGCCCCCGTCCTCGCCCTGCTGCCAGCCCATACGGCGCAGCTTGTCGGCGACCTCGAAGGCGCGGGGCTCGATGAAGTCGGCCTCGAGGTCGCGCAGGCGCTTGACGTCGGAGTCCTGGATGCCCCTCTTGATGGTCTCCGAGCTCCAGCGGCGGATGATCACCGGCGGGCCCATCTTCACCGAGAAGGCACCCTGCTGCTTCAGGTGCGCCAGCATCGGCTGGATCCAGTCGTCGAGGTTCGGCGCGAACCAGTTGATGACCGGGCCCTCGGGCAGATAGGCGAGGTAGCGCTTGATCTTGGGCAGCTGACGGTAGAGGACCAGGCCGGCACCGACCATCTCGCCGGTACGGTCGTCGAACCAGCCGAGATTCTCCGAGCGCCACTCCGCCTTGACGTCCGCCCATGCCGGGACCTGCATGTGACTCGCCGCCGGCAGACTCTGGATGTAGGCCAGATGCTGCTCTCGACTGATGGTCCTCAGGGTCAGGCTCATTCGGGGCGCTCCTCGGGCTGGCGTGTCCCCATGGGTTCAGGGGCTCCGGCTCTCGCGCCGAAGCCTACTGCGCCCCGGGAGCGCGCACTCTGGCCGCACGCAACCTTCGCCCCGGCCCATTGCCTGGCCGGGGCGTGCTGCGGGTCGGACGGACGGCGCCCGCGGGGTCGGGCGGACGCCGTCCGGGACAGGAGCGGCCGGGATGCCCGGCGTCAGCTGATGACGCCGCCGAAGAGGCCGCCGTGTGCCATGCCGAGGAAGAAGCCGATCGCGGCGGCGCCGAGGCCGAGGATCAGCCCGAAGCGTTCGCGTGTGGTCACGGAGACCCACTGGCCGTACGCCCCGGTGAGGATGCCCGCCAGTCCGGCCCAGGAGCTCACCAGATGCAGGTTGTGGAAGAGGAGCCCGGTGATGAAGGCGAGCACACCCAGCACCAGGGTCACCGCGAGCAGGGTGTCCTGCAGCGGATGGGACTTGCCGTCCGTGGCGAAAAGCCCGTTGCTCGCGGCGGTGTTCGGTCGCATCGTCTGTGCCATGGGGCACCTCCAGCGAAAAGCGGCGCATCGTAGCGCCGTGCACACCCGAGGTGTCCAGGTTGCCGGGTCCTGCGCCCCGATTTCAACCGGAAGCGGGGGTGCGGGTAGTCTGTACCGTCTGCACTCGTGTCTGCCCGGACCGAAGCCAGGGCAACCTGGGGACGGCCCGGAGATTCCGTCGGCCGACCCCGATTGTCAGTGCCGGCTGATTTACTGGCAAGCACGATTGCGTACGCATCACAACCCTCCTGCCACGGAACGACCGTGGCCGCTGAGTCCAAAGGAGGTGGGTTCCACATGCGTCACTACGAGGTGATGGTCATCCTCGACCCCGACGTCGAGGAGCGCGCTGTCTCCCCGCTGATCGAGAACTTCCTCTCTGTCGTCCGTGACGGCGGCGGAAAGGTCGAGAAGGTCGACACCTGGGGCCGTCGTCGTCTCGCGTACGAGATCAAGAAGAAGCCCGAGGGCATCTACTCGGTCATCGACCTGCAGGCCGAGCCTGCGGTCGTCAAGGAGCTCGACCGCCAGATGAACCTGAACGAGTCGGTCCTCCGGACCAAGGTCCTCCGCCCCGAGACCCACTGAGCCCTCCCGCTCAGCCGGTCTCGGGATTCGAGTAGCAGCACAAGCAGCCAGCAGCACACCCGCCGAGAGGTTCCCCATGGCAGGCGAGACCGTCATCACGGTCGTCGGCAATCTTGTCGACGACCCCGAGCTGCGCTTCACCCCCTCCGGTGCGGCGGTCGCGAAGTTCCGTGTCGCGTCCACCCCCCGCACCTTCGACCGTCAGACGAACGAGTGGAAGGACGGCGAAAGCCTCTTCCTGACCTGCTCGGTCTGGCGGCAGGCGGCGGAGAACGTCGCCGAGTCGCTCCAGCGAGGCATGCGCGTCATCGTGCAGGGCCGGCTGAAGCAGCGGTCCTACGAGGACCGTGAGGGCGTCAAGCGCACGGTCTACGAACTGGACGTCGAGGAAGTCGGCGCCAGCCTGCGCAACGCAACGGCCAAGGTCACCAAGACCGCCGGCCGCGGTGGGCAGGGCCAGGGCGGTTACGGCGGCGGTGGCGGCCAGGGTGGCGGCGGCTGGGGCGGCGGCCCCGGTGGCGGTCAGCAGGGCGGTGCTCCCGCCGACGACCCGTGGGCGACCGGCGCTCCCGCCGGTGGCAACCAGGGCGGCGGCTGGGGTGGCGGCTCCGGCGGCGGTGGCGGCTACTCGGACGAGCCCCCCTTCTAGGCCTTGCGGCCGGCCTTCCGGGGCCGGGCCCGGGTCGGGTGGGCCGTACCCACACTTCTTGATCACACAGGAGAAACACCATGGCGAAGCCGCCTGTGCGCAAGCCTAAGAAGAAGGTCTGCGCTTTCTGCAAGGACAAGGTCACGTACGTGGACTACAAGGACACGAACATGCTGCGGAAGTTCATTTCCGACCGCGGCAAGATCCGTGCCCGCCGCGTGACCGGCAACTGCACGCAGCACCAGCGTGACGTCGCCACGGCCGTGAAGAACAGCCGTGAGATGGCGCTGCTGCCCTACACGTCCACCGCGCGCTAAGGGAAGGGTGACCTACTCATGAAGATCATCCTCACCCACGAGGTCTCCGGCCTCGGTGCCGCGGGCGACGTCGTCGACGTCAAGGACGGCTACGCTCGCAACTACCTGATCCCGCGGAAGTTCGCGATCCGCTGGACCAAGGGTGGCGAGAAGGACGTCGAGCAGATCCGTCGTGCTCGCAAGATCCACGAGATCCAGACCATCGAGCAGGCCAACCAGGTCAAGGCCCAGCTCGAGGGCGTGAAGGTCCGTCTGGCCGTTCGCTCCGGCGACGCCGGCCGTCTCTTCGGTTCCGTCACCCCGGCCGACGTCGCTTCGGCGATCAAGGCCGCCGGTGGTCCCGAGGTCGACAAGCGTCGCATCGAGCTGGGTGCGCCGATCAAGACCCTGGGCGCCCACGAGACGTCCGTGCGTCTGCACCCCGAGGTTGCCGCCAAGGTCAGCATCGAGGTCGTCGCCGCCTGAGTGCTGCGCGCTGCTTGAGCAGTCGGGAAAGGGGCCGCACCCATCGAGGGTGCGGCCCCTTTCCACGGGTGTGGTTCCACGGGCGTCGTGTCCGCGATTTTCCACGGCCGTCACTCGCGATGCGGCGCCGGGTGTTTCACGTGAAACATGACAGGCACGGTGTTTCACGTGAAACGGTCAGCGCGTCGCACCGGTGACTACCCAGCGGCCCGAACGCGAGCGCAGCCACAGGGTCAGCAATCGCACGGTCATCATCAGCGTCATCGCAGCCCAGAGGGCGGTGAGTCCGCCTCCGAGGATGGGCACGAGCAGCGCCACCGGCGTGAAGACCAAGAGGGTCACCAGCATGGCGCCCGCGAGATAAGGCCCGTCTCCGGCACCCATCAGCACACCGTCGAGCACAAAGACCACGCCGCAGATCGGCTGGGAGAGCGCCACCATGAGCAGCGCGGGCAGCGCTGCGTCCTTGACCACGGCGTCGCTGGTGAACAGAGGCAGGAAGAGCGGGCGGCTCGTCAACACGAGGAACCCGAGGACGACCCCGACCGCCATGCCCCACTGGACCATGCGGCGGCAGGCCTCGCGCGCGCCCTGGGGATCGTCGGCGCCGAGGTAGCGCCCGATGATCGCCTGCCCGGCGATCGCGATCGCGTCGAGCGCGAAGGCGAGCAGGCTCCACAGGGACAGGATGATCTGGTGGGCGGCGATGTCCGCGTCGCCGAGCCGGGCCGCGACCGCCGTGGCGATCATCAGGATGGCCCGTAGCGAGAGGGTGCGGACGAGGAGGGGAACTCCGGCCTGTGCGGACGCCCTGATGCCGGCGGCGTCCGGACGCAGAGAGGCAGAGTGTCTACGGGCTCCGCGGATGACCACGGTGAGGTAGACGGCGGCCATGCCCCACTGGGCGATGACGGTGCCCCAGGCGGAACCTGCGATGCCGAGTCCGGCGCCGTAGACGAGGCCTGCGTTGAGGGCGGCGTTGGCGATGAAGCCGGCGACGGCGACGTAGAGCGGCGTCCGGGTGTCCTGCAGTCCACGCAGCACACCCGTGGCGGCGAGCACCACGAGCATGGCCGGGATGCCCAGGGCGGAGATGCGCAGATACGTCGTCGCGTACGGAGCTGCCGTGTGCGAGGAGCCGAAGAGGTCGACCAGGACGGGTGCCGTGGGCAGGACGACGGTGATGACGGCGGCGCCGAGCAGCAGGGCCAGCCAGATGCCGTCCATGCCTTGGCGGATGGCGGCCTGGAGGTCGCCCGCGCCGACACGTCGCGAGACGGCGGCCGTGGTGGCGTAGGCGAGGAAGACGAAGACGCTGACGGCGGTCGTCAGCAGGGCCGAGGCGACACCGAGTCCGGCGAGCTGCGCCGTTCCGAGGTGGCCGACGATGGCGCTGTCGGCCATGACGAAGAGCGGCTCGGCGACGAGGGCGCCGAAGGCCGGGACGGCCAGCGCGACGATCTCTCGGTCGTGCTGGCGTCGGCCGGCCGTGGGGCGTGCGGGGGCCTGTGTCATGGGCACCAATCTAATCGTCCACAGGTAAGTGACGCAAAGGTCTTGCACCCCTTACTTGGTGTCTCGTGCTGCGCACTTGTACGCACCGTTCGAACCGATCTTGGTCCGACGGGGAAAGTTTTTCTTCTGCACAGCCAGTGGACGGCAACTGTGCAGGTCAGATGGGTTCTGGGGAATTCGGCGAGGTCTTGTTCACAGCACTGTCCACCGGGTCGTGCACAGGTTTGGGGGAGTTCTCCACAGCATCCGGTCGCTCGTCCACATGGCCTGTGGATAACCAGATTGGCTGACGGTGCCCGGGGGCCTACCGTAGTCCGGCGCGCGCTCCGTCCGCAGGCTTCCAAACCGTCATAAAAAGACGGGCCAGAAGCGGAGTCGGGCTTCTCGAATTGTCAGTGCCGTGCCGTAGAAATGAGGGGCACGGCGAGGTCCGCTCGGCGGACGGGAGGAGGTCGCTCGGTGAGCATTTCCGAGCCCTTGGACGACCCGTGGGCCGACAGCGGACCCAGCGATCGTCTGCCCGCCTCCCGGCGTCGGCCCGACCAGGTCCGCGGCCGCGACGAACAGCACGACCGTGGCCCGGACGACGGCAAGTGGGACAGCGGCTCGTCGTTCGAGCGCGTCCCCCCGCAGGATCTGGACGCGGAGCAGTCCGTCCTCGGTGGGATGCTCCTGTCCAAGGACGCCATCGCCGATGTCGTCGAGATCCTCAAGGGCCACGACTTCTACAAGCCCGCGCACGAGACGATCTACCAGGCCATCCTCGACGTCTATGCCAAGGGCGAGCCGGCCGACCCCATCACCATCGCCGCCGAGCTCACCAAGCGCGGCGAGATCAACAAGGTGGGCGGTGCCTCGTATCTGCACTCCCTCGTGCAGACCGTGCCCACGGCGGCGAACGCCGCGTACTACGCGGAGATCGTCCACGAGCGCGCGGTCCTGCGCCGCCTGGTCGAAGCGGGTACGCGGATCACACAGATGGGATACGCGGCCGACGACGACGTCGACGAGATCGTCAACCGCGCCCAGGCCGAGATCTACGCCGTCACCGAACAGCGCACCAGCGAGGACTATCTGCCGCTGGGCGACATCATGGAGGGCGCGCTCGACGAGATCGAGGCGATCGGCTCGCGCAGCGGGGAGATGACCGGTGTGCCCACCGGGTTCACCGACTTCGACTCGCTGACGAACGGCCTGCACCCGGGGCAGATGATCGTCATCGCCGCACGGCCCGCGATGGGTAAGTCGACGCTCGCGCTGGACTTCGCGCGGGCCGCGTCGATCAAGCACAACCTGCCGAGCGTCATCTTCTCCCTGGAGATGGGCCGCAACGAGATCGCGATGCGTCTGCTGTCCGCGGAGGCCCGGGTCGCCCTGCACCACATGCGCTCGGGCACGATGACCGACGAGGACTGGACGCGGCTGGCCCGCCGCATGCCGGACGTCTCGGCTGCCCCGCTCTACATCGACGACTCCCCGAACCTGTCGATGATGGAGATCCGCGCCAAGTGCCGGCGCCTGAAACAGCGCAACGACCTCAAGCTGGTCGTCATCGACTACCTCCAGCTGATGCAGTCCGGTGGCTCCAAGCGCGCCGAGAGCCGCCAGCAGGAGGTCTCGGACATGTCCCGCAACCTCAAGCTGCTGGCCAAGGAGCTGGAGATCCCGGTCATCGCGCTCTCCCAGCTCAACCGTGGCCCCGAGCAGCGCACGGACAAGAAGCCGATGGTCTCCGACCTGCGCGAGTCCGGCTCCATCGAGCAGGACGCCGACATGGTCATCCTGCTCCATCGCGAGGACGCCTACGAGAAGGAGTCGCCGCGCGCCGGCGAGGCCGACCTGATCGTGGCCAAGCACCGAAACGGCCCGACGGCGACGATCACGGTCGCCTTCCAGGGCCATTACTCGCGGTTCGTGGACATGGCGCAGACCTGACCGGTGCTCATGTGGGGTCCCGGATTCAAGCCGCCCCAAGCCATGAGACAGCTGGAAGCTGCTCAGCGCCTCGTCTCGTATCTGGTCAGGACCACGCCGCCGGGAAACGTCCGCGTCTCCACCAGGTTCAGGTTCACCCAGCTGTCCAGCGCGGTGAAGAACGGCGTGCCGCCGCCCACCAGGACCGGATGGGCGACGATCACGTACTCGTCGATCAGCCCGGCGCGCATGGCCGCCCCGGCAAGCGTTGCGCCGCCGATGTTCATTGGGCCGCCGTCCTCGGCCTTGAGCCGGGTGATCTCGGCGATCGCGTCGCCGGTGACCAGGCGGGTGTTCCAGTCGACCTTGTCGATCGTCGAGGAGAACACCACCTTCGGCGTGTCCCGCCAGTTCCGCGCGAACTCGATCTCCGCCGGGGTGGCGTTGGGCTGCTGGTCGCCGGTCGGCCAGTAGGAGCTCATCGTCTCCCACAGCTTGCGCCCGTACAGCGACAGGGCACTCGCCTGCTCGTGGTCGAGCCAGCACTGGAACAGCTCGTGGCTCGGCGGTCCGCTCCAGCCGATGTCGTCGCCGGCCGCGGCGATGTAGCCGTCCAGGGTCAGGTTCATGCCGTAGATCAGTTTCCGCATGGCCGAGCCTTCCGTCCGTGGGTGTCCGGCCTATAGACCAGCGCGGCTCGGGAAACTCATCGGTGCGCGATCCGGGCTCGTCGGCAGGCCTCGTGCTCGGGGCTCAGCGCGGTGTACTCGGCCGACACGGGCAAGCCGACTGATCTCGACCTCGCCGGGGCGGGTGGCCACCACTGCCCAGGCCGGCCGTCGCGGGTGAAATCCGCTCGACGTGCACGGGTGTACCGGATGGACTGAGGGCATGACGACACCTCAGGACGAGCTGCTTCCGAGTACCCGCCGGGCCCTGCTGCACCGGATCGCGGTCGCCCAGGCCGAGGGACGGGCACCGTCGCTCGTCGCCGCGGTCGCCCGTGGTGGGCGGACGGTCTGGCACGGCGCGCGGACCTCGGTGGACGGGCATGCGCCGGACGAGAACACGCAGTACCGCATCGGCTCGATCACCAAGACCTTCACCGCCGTGCTCGTGCTGCGCCTGCGCGACGAGGGCCTCCTCGATCTCGTGGACCCACTGGAGAAGCATCTGCCGGGAACCGGTGCGGGGGAGGCGACGATCGGGGATCTGCTGGCGCACACCGGCGGCCTGGCCGCCGAGTCGCCCGCACCCTGGTGGGAGAGGACCCCTGGAACACTTCGCCCCGAACTCGCCGACGTGCTCGGCGAGAAGCCGCTGCGGCACCCGGTCGGACGACGGTTCCACTACTCCAATCCCGGCTACACCGTCCTGGGCGCGCTCGTCGAGAAGCTGCGCGGCGCCGCGTGGGAGGACGTCCTTCGGCGGGAAGTACTCGAACCCCTGGGGCTGCAGCGGACAAGCACTCGACCTCAGGCGCCCCATGCCGGTGGCTGGGCGGTGCACCCGTGGGCCGACGTGATGCTGCCCGAGCCCGCCGAAGACCTCGGCCGGATGGCCCCGGCCGGACAACTCTGGTCCACCACGGCCGACCTGGCCCGGTTCGCCGTCTTCCTCGTCCAGGGGGACGACCGGGTGCTGAGCGCCGAGTCGCTGCGCGAGATGCGGCAGCCGTCGGCCCCGCCCGAGGACGTGGACGTGGTGACGGGGTACGCCTACGGTCTGGGACTGGAGCTGCGGCGGTCGGGCGAGCGGCTGCTGGTGGGGCACTCGGGGTCGCTGCCGGGCTTTCTCGCCTTCCTCACCGTCGCCGTGGAGGACGACGTGGCCGCCGTTGTACTGGCCAACTGCACCTCAGGCGTGCCGCTGGCCACCGTGGGTGCGGATCTGGTCCGCATCGTCGCCGACGCCGAACCGCGGATTCCGGAGCCCTGGCGGCCGCTGCCGGAGGTGGAGCCGTCCGTGCTGGAGCTGGCGGGGCAGTGGTACTGGGGGACGTACGGCTTCGGCCTGCGGCTGACGGCCGACGGGCTCATCTCCCTGGAGCCGCTGTCCGGCACCGGCCGGCGTTCGCGATTCCGGGCGAACGGTGACGGTACCTGGACCGGGCTGGAGGGGTACTACGCCGGAGAGCTGCTGCGGCCCGTACGGCGGCCCGACGGCTCCGTGGACCATCTGGACCTCGGGTCCTTCGTGTTCACGCGGCAGCCCTACGACGAGAACGCGTCGGTTCCCGGTGGAGTCGATCCGGAGGGGTGGCGGGGCATCGGGTAGCCCGCCTCTCGCTGAGGGGGCCTGTTTCACGTGAAACAGGCCCCCTCAGCGCCTTTGCAGCGGGAGTTCGTCGCTACAGCGGAAGCTTGAAGCCGATGTGTGAGGCCTCGAATCCGAGCCGCTCGTAAAAGCGGTGCGCATCGGTACGTGTTCGGTCGGACGTGAGCTGCACCAACTGACAGCCCTGGCGCCGGGACTCCGCGATCGCCCACTCGATCAGCTGGGTGCCCAGCCCGCTTCCCCGCTCGTCGGCATGGATGCGTACGGCCTCGATGATCGAGCGTGTCGCCCCCCGCCGCGACAGGCCGGGGATGACCGTCAGCTGAAGTGTGCCGACGACGCGGCCCTCGCGGGCGGCGACGACCAGGTGCTGGTTCGGGTCCGCGCTGAGCCGTTCCAGTGCGGCCAGGTACGGGGCGAGGTCGTCGGGGGACTCCCGCTGGGCGCCCAGCGGGTCGTCCGCGAGCATGGCGACGATGGCCGAGACGTCGTCGGTGACGGCCTTCCGTATCTCAAGATCTCCCATGGCCGCACCTTATGCGGCAGCCGGGGCCTTCAGGGACTCGACGACCCGGACCAGCGGTGCCAGCTCCGGGCTCTGCGCGGCCTCGTCGAGCGCCTCGCGCAGGGCGGCGTCGTTGGTCGGCCGGGCCTCCTCCAGGAGCTTGAGCCCTGCCTCGGTGACGTTGGTGTAGATGCCGCGGCGGTCGGTGGGGCACAGGTACCGCTCGAGCAGCCCGCGGTCCTCGAGCCGGGTGACGAGCCGGGTGGTGGCGCTCTGGCTGAGGACGACCGCGTCGGCCACTTGCTTCATCTGCAGATGGCCGCCCTCGCCGTCGTGCTGTCGGCTGAGCACGTCGAGCAGGGAGTACTCGCGCACGCTCAGGTCGTGCCCCGACTGCAGAGCGCGTTCGATGTGCGCCTCGATCCTCCCGTGGAGCAGCGAGAGAGCGCACCAGCCCTGGGCGAGAGCGGTGAGCGCGGGGTCCGTCGCTGTCATGGGCGTCTCCTTCATCCCGAGCGGTTGACTCCAGGATAGAGCAGCACCGCAATAGCCCCCGTTTGCCATTAGCCCGCGTCTGCAATTATTGTGAAGGCACGCAAAGCGCACCTGCAATCGTTTGGGAAGGTGTCCCCTCATGCCTCTCGCGCTTCTGGCCCTCGCGATCGGGGCCTTCGGGATCGGAACGACCGAGTTCGTGATCATGGGGTTGCTGCCCGAGATCGCGGGCGACTTCGCCGTCTCGATCCCGACCGCCGGTCTGCTGGTGACCGGCTATGCGCTGGGCGTCATGTTCGGCGCCCCGCTGATGACCGTGCTCGGGACCAAGATCCCCCGCAAGCGGATGCTGATGCTCCTGATGGGACTGTTCATCGCCGGGAATCTGCTCTCCGCGCTGGCCCCCGCCTTCTCGGTCATGCTGATCGGTCGGGTGGTCGCCTCACTGGCACACGGCGCCTTCTTCGGCATCGGTTCCGTCGTCGCGGCGGACCTGGTCGCGCCGGACAAGCGGGCCGGTGCCATCGCGATGATGTTCACCGGTCTGACCGTCGCCAATGTCGTGGGCGTTCCGCTCGGCACCCTGATCGGACAGGCCGCCGGATGGCGCATCACCTTCGGCATCGTCGCAGGACTCGGCGTCGTCGGCCTGGCCGGCATCGCCAAGCTCGTCCCCGAGGTGCCCAGGAGCGAGGCAGTCCGGCTGCGCCACGAACTGGCCGCCTTCAAGAACACGCAGGTGCTGCTGGCCATGGCGATGACCGTCCTCGGCTTCGGCGGTGTCTTCGCGGCCATCACCTACATCGCCCCGATGATGACCCATGTCGCCGGCTTCTCCGACGGCTCCGTCACCTGGCTGCTGGTCCTCTTCGGTCTCGGCATGGTCGGCGGGAACCTCGTCGGCGGCAGGTTCGCCGACCGGGCTCTGATGCCCCTTCTGTACGTCTCCCTCGGCGCCCTGGCCGTGGTTCTGGCCCTGTTCACGCTCACGGCCCACCACAAGATCGCGGCTGCCGTGACCATCGTCCTGATCGGTGCCCTGGGCTTCGCGACCGTACCGCCGCTGCAGAAGCGCGTCCTGGACCAGGCACACGGTGCCCCGACGCTGGCCTCGGCCGTCAATATCGGTGCCTTCAACCTGGGCAACGCGCTGTCCGCGTGGCTCGGCGGACTGGTGATCGCGGCCGGCTTCGGCTACACCGCCCCCAACTGGGTCGGCGCGGTCCTCGCGGCAGGCGCTCTGGTCCTCGCCGTCGTCTCGGCGGCTCTGGAGCGCCGGGACAGCACACCGAGCACCGTCGTCCTCGGTTCCACCCGCGTCGATCAGCCGACCGCCGTCCGTCACTGATCCCGGGCCGGGCGTCGCGGGGCCAGGGCCGTCCCCGCACCGTCCGGCTCAACCCCACCACCCTTCCATGAGCACCACCGACAAGGAGAAACCTCCGATGAGCACCACCACCGTCGCCCCGCTGACCATCCAGGACGCGGAGACCCTCGTCGCCGCCGCCCACAGCGCGGCCGAGGCAGCCGGTGTCACCGTCAGCGTCACCGTGCTGGACGCCGGGGGCCACCTGCTCGCCTTCCGGCGCGATGACCGGGCCGTCCTCATCTCCGGAGAGACCAGCACACGCAAGGCCTACACGGCCCTCCAGCTGGACACCCCGACCGCCGACCTCGTCGACGCCGTGCAGCCGGGCGGTCTCTTCCACACCCTGCCCACCGCGCTCGACCGGCCGCTGCTGTTCATCGCGGGCGGCGTGCCCGTGCGGCGCGACGGCCGCCTGATCGGAGCGATCGGCGTCGGCGGCGGCGCGCCGGAGCAGGACCACGCCTTCGCCGTCACCGCGGTGAAGGCTCTGGCCTGACGCTCATCCCGCCGCCACGGTCAGCGGAGCGAACCGGCGAGTCCAGTCGCCGGGGAGCTCCGCGGTGCCGTATGTCATGACCGAGTTGAAGGCGATCGACGCCAGGCCGCGCTGCTTCACCCAGGTCAGCAGTTCCTCGTGGCGCACATCGATGTCGGTGCGCAGCGGGCGGTCGGTGTGAGCGGCGAGGGAGGCGATCAGCGCCCTGGCCGTCTCCGTGTCCCGTGCGATCAGCGGGCCCACCACGTGGGTCTCCATGTTCGGCCAGGCGGCCGCGTACCCCGTGATCCCGTCGCCGTCCTCGGCGACCCGCAACTGGTCGGCGAACGCGGGCAGCCGGATGATCAGAGGGGTACGGTCGGCACCGAACACCTCCTCGTCCAGGGCGAGGATGCCGGTGAGGTCCTCGGCGGTGGCCGCTCGAGTGGTGACGGGGGACGGCGAACCGTCCGGAGTGAAGCGGCCCCGCACCATCTCGGCCCGGCCAGTGACCTTGAAGCCGAGCTCCTCGTACAGCGGGCGGCCGTTCGGCGTCGCGTGCAGGGTCAGCGGGGTGGTGCCCATCGTCGAGACGACGTGACGCATCAACCGGCGGCCGATGCCCTGGCGGGCGTGCCGCTCAGCGACCAGGACCATGCCGATGGCGCCCAGCCCCGGTCGCTCCTGGGGTCCGTACTCCGTGACGACGCAGGCGGCGACGAGTCCTCCGTCGGGGTCGTCGATGCCGTATCCCTTCCCGGAGCTGAGGAGGAAGCCCCACTTGTGCTCCTCGCGCGGCCACCCCCGGTTCTCGGACAGGTCGGCGCAGGCGGTGAGATCGCGGAGCGTCAGACGGCGGATGGGCAGAGCGGCAGGGGAAGGAGTCGACACGCAGGTCAGGCTGTCCGACGGGCGTCGTCCCCGTCCACTCCTTTCGAGACGGACGTACGTGCTTTTGGCCATCCCGTGGGAGTCCGGACGGCACGCGGACAGGCGCCGGGTGTTTCACGTGAAACGTACGGCGCTCGGTCAGCCCAGGTCCGGTGCGTGCATGGCCCGGACACCCTCGATATTGCCGTCCAGGTAGTGCCGCAGGGACAGCGGGACGAGGTGGACCGAGGCGATCCCCACCCGGGTGAACGGCACCCGCACGATCTCGTACTCGCCGGCGGGCTCCTCCACCTCTGGACCGTGTCGCAGAGAGGGGTCCATCGACTCCAGACGGCAGACGAAGAAGTGCTGCACTTTGACACCGGTTGCGCCACCGTCCGCGCCGATGTGTTCCACGGTGTCCACGAAGCAGGGCACGACGTCAGTGATCTTTGCGCCGAGCTCCTCGTACACCTCGCGGTGCAGGGCGTCGACGACGGTGGTGTCCCCCGGCTCGACCCCGCCTCCGGGGGTGACCCAGTAGGGGTCGACACCGGGCTTGGTGCGCTTGATCAGGATCAGGTCGTCGCCGTCGAGGAGAACGGCTCGAGCGGTGCGCTTGACCACGGGTCGGACGGTCATGGGAGAAATGTGGCCCGGTTGGTTCCACGTGAAACATCGCGAATTGTCGTCAACCGAGTTCACTGAGTGATGTCCATGACGAGGGCCTCAGCACCACTCGGAAGCCGCTCGCAACAGCCACTCGTGGGCGCGGGCGATGTGCGGCATCGCCAGTGTGCCGGTGCGGACCACCAGGAAATACGTCCGCAGGGGCGGCACCGCCGGTTCATGGAGGGCCACCACGTCTCCCCGCTCCAGGGTGGAAGCGCACAGGTAGCGGGGTAACACCGCCAGTCCGGCGCCCGCCACGGCACAGGCCAGGACCGCGCGCAGGTCGGGGGCGATCACGGTGCCGGACGCGGTCGGCCGGGAGTCGAAGACCGACGCCCAGTACCGCGAGACGAAGGGCAGTGACTCGTGGACCTCGACCAGAGGGACGTTCTCCAGCGCGGGCACCTCCTTGCCGTGCAGCGCCATGGGGCCGATCTCGTCGGCCCAGCGCGGGGCGGCGACCAGGATGTGCTCCTCGTCGCACAGCGGAGCCGCCGTGAGCAGGGCGCCGCGCGGCCGGGCAGTGCTGATGGCGAGATCATGGTGCCCGGCGGACAGTCCTTCCAGGACCTCCTCGGCGGTCCCGAAAGAGGCCCGCAGGGCGAAGCCCTGTCCGTCCTCGCCGGTCAGCTCGGTCAACGCGGGCAGCGCCCGCTCCGCGGTGAACTCGGGCGGGCCGGCCAGATGCAACGTGCGGAAGGAGGACTCGTCGTCGAGGCCCGTCTCGGCAATCTCCACCAGGGCGTCCAGATGGGGCGCGGCCTTGTGGGCGAGTTCGTCCCCGATGGATGTCGGCGTCACCCCGCGGGCCTGGCGCAGAAACAAGGGGCGGCCCAGCTGCCGCTCCAGCGTGCGGATCTGGGAGGTGACCGCCGGCTGAGAGAGGCCGAGCAGCGCCGCCGCACGGGTGAAGGAACCCGCTCGGTGCACCGTCACGAACGTACGCAGCAACGCCAGGTCCACGCCTCGCCCTCCCCTTGCGGCGCCTGTCTCGACGCCCGACCCCCCGGCCGCGCACAACTATAAATATGTCGATAGGTCTCTGTCGCTACTGTGATTGGACACTGACGCAGGGTCAACTAGCCTTGGTCGCGCGGTTCTTCGCGCGCAGAACCGAGGGCGGTCCGAGCCACGAGGGGGGAGGCTCGGACCGCCTGTCATGGCGAGGCCGAGGAAGAGGCGGTCAGTGCGCCGTTTCGTCCAGCGCGCGCAGCACATCCGCCACCAGGTCAGCGGGGTCCTCGGCGCCGACGGACATCCGGATGAAGCCCTCCGGGACCGCGTCCCCGCCCCAGCGCCCGCGCCGCTCCGCCGTGGAGCGAACCCCGCCGAAGCTCGTCGCGTCGTCCACGACCCGCAGGGCCTCGAGAAAGCGGTCGGCCCGGGCACGCGAGGGCAGCGTGAAGGACACCACGCACCCATAGCGGCGCATCTGCTGTGAGGCGACCTTGTGCGAGGGATCGTCCGGCAGCCCCGGATAGCGCAGCCCGGTCACCTCGGGGCGCCCGTGCAGTGCCTCGGCGAGGGCCAGGGCGGTGGCGTTCTGCCGGTCGACGCGCAGTTGGAGGGTGGCGATCGAACGATGTGCGAGCCAGGCCTCCATCGGCCCCGGGATCGCTCCGACGATCTTGCGCCAGCGGCGTACGGCCGCCATGGCCTCGGCGTCGCGGCCGGCGACGTAGCCCAGCAGGATGTCGCCGTGCCCGGTGAGCTGCTTGGTGCCGCTGGCCACCGAGAAGTCCGCGCCGAGCTCCAGCGGCCGCTGCCCCAGGGGCGTCGCCAGGGTGTTGTCGACGGCGACCAGTGCCCCGCGCGCATGTGCCGCCTCGACCAGCCGGCGGATGTCGCACACGTCGAGACCGGGATTCGACGGGGACTCGATCCACAGCAGCCGGGCGCCGTCCAGCACCTCCAGCTGGGCGTCCTGCCCGGTCGGGGCGGTCCGCACCTCGATGCCGTACGACTGGAGCTGGTCGTGCACCAGGGGCAGCGCCTGGTAGCCGTCGCTGGGCAGCACCACCGCGTCGCCCGCGCGCAGCTGGGAGAAGACCACCGAGGAGATGGCCGCCATGCCGGAGGCGAACACCAGCGTCTCGACGCTCTCCTGCCCGGGGGCCTCGAGCTCGCCGATGGCCCGCTCCAGCAGCGTCCAGGTCGGGTTCTCGTCACGGCCGTAGGTGTAGGGGCCCGTCGGGTCGCCCGGCAGATGGAAGTGGGCGGCGAACACCGGTCCGGGCAGCGTCGGTTCGTGCTTGACCGGCTCGGGAAGTCCGGCCCGCACCGCGCGTGTGCCGTCACCGGCGCCCACGGGAAGGCCGGGCTCCTTCCGTGTTCCTTCCGTGCCGTAGGCGCCGTCCGCAGCGGAATCGCTCATACCGCCCGTCCCTTCACACGCTCTCGTACCGCGGCCGGCAGCCCCGGGCCCGCTTCCTCCACCATCTCAGGACACCCTCGGACAGCGTCCAGGCCCCCGTGGTGCGCCTGTGGCGGTCGGTGTACCTGCGGCGATCGGTGCGCCCGCGACGCGGCGCGGGCGCGGGGCTGGCCTCCTCGGTCAGTCCTCGTCCGGCAGAACCATGTGCAGTGCCCAGGAGACGACCGAGACGATCAGACCGCCGACGACGGCTGTCCAGAAGCCCTCGACATGGAAGCTGAGCTCGAGCTTGCCGCACACCCACGACGTCAGCAGCAGCATCAGCGCGTTGACGACCAGGGTGATCAGGCCGAGCGTCAGGAGGAACAGCGGGAAGGTCAGCACCTTCACCACCGGCTTGACCAGGAAGTTCACCAGGCCGAAGACCAGGGCGACGACGATCAGCGTGCCGGCCTTCTTCGCGGTGCTGTCGCCGGTGAGCGTGATCTTGTCGAGCAGCCAGACGGCGACCGCCAGTGCGCCCGCGTTGGCGATCGTCTTGACTACGAAATTCTTCATGTGTCTGATCGTGGCAGAAGAGATCGATCACGGATACGGGCGAGGACGATGAAGGCATTCCGGCTGGACGAACTGGAGGCGGAGCGGGCCGCCCACGACGGCGCCTATCTCCAGTTCCTGCGGGAACGGAACATGTCGGTCGGTCTGTACGCGCTGGACGCGGGCGAGCATGACCCGCAGAAGCCGCACCACCAGGACGAGGTGTACTTCGTCGTCAGCGGCCGCGCCTCGATCACGGTCGGCCTGGAGACGACCGAGGTGGCCCGCGGCAGCGTGGTGTACGTACCGGCCGGGGTCGCCCACAAGTTCCATCACATCAGCGAGGATCTGCGGGTCCTGGTGGTCTTCTCTCCGCCGGAAGCCTGAGGCACCTTCTCAGGGTTCCCTAGGGGGACGGTCAGGGGAGGACAAGGGTGCGAAGCCCCCGCCGGAGCCGCTGACGGCCATAGCATCGAGTGCAGGACATCGGCAGTGCCCGGCACCATGGGGTGCGGGGCACCGACGGACACCGGCGCTGGGCCGGCGGAGAGGTAAGGACGAGGGTAATGCGAGAGATCTTCGCGGGTCTGCCGTGGTGGGTGAAGTGGATCGCGGTGCCGGTCATCGCCCTGGTCGTCTTCGGCGGCCTGATAGCGAGCGTGGTGGGCTTCGTGATCGGGCTGCTGTTCAAGCTGCTGGTCTTCGTGGCTCTGGTCGGCGGCCTGATCTACGTCGTGCGGAAGTTCATGGCGGGGTCCTCCTCGCGCGGCGACTGGTGAGTACGCAGGGACACCGGTGATCGGTAACAGGAATCGCCGGTTCCCTCGCGGGAGGGAAGTTTCCCGGACAGGCCGTCCGAAAGCGGTGGCGGGCGGATAGGGTCTGGGCAACGACGTGGGGGCAGGACCCCCGCGGGCAGCGTTTCCCCACCCGTGTTTCCCCGCACGGGCTGCCCCCTCGTGCTACGGGAGTGACCCTTGGCCACGGTTGACACCGCACCCGCAGAACCGCACGCGCCTCCCGGCCCCCGGACGCCGTCCCGTTCCACGGGACTCCCCGCACAGCCGCGCTCCGCGCCGCCGGTGGAGCAGTCCTACGCCGGGACGCTGGAGGAGCAGGCCGCACAGCCGCAGCAGACCCTCATCGGATCGGTGCAGCGCGCGATGCGCCTGCTGGAAACCGTCGCGCGCCACGAGTACGGGGCCCCGGCGAAACAGCTGGCCCGTGAGACCGGCCTCGCCCTTCCTACCGCCTACCACCTGTTGCGCACCCTGGTCCACGAGGGCTACCTGTACCGCGAGCGGGGGCTGTTCTTCCTGGGCGAGGCTGCCGAGCGACTCGGCAGCAGCGGAGCCGCGCAGAAACGTCGCACCACGATCGTCGAGACGCTCGCACAATGGCGTGATCTGATCGGTGCACCCGTGTACTACGCGATGTACCGGGACGGCGAGATCGAGGTCATGAGCGTCTCCGACACCCCGGCCAATCCGGCGGTGGAGGAGTGGGCCGACTTCCGGGAGACCGGGCATGCGCACGCCATCGGCCAGTGCCTGCTGTCCCAGCTGGACGACGGTGCCCGCCGCGACCATCTCGACCGCTATCCCGTGCGGTCCGTCACTCCGTACACGGTCCGTGACAATCACAGCTTCCTGCGGCGTCTGGAACGGATGCGCCGGATGCAGCCGGTGACGGAGCGCCGGGAGTACGCCCTGGGGACGGTCTGCGCGGCCGTTCCCATCACGGTGGGCGCGACGGCGGTGACGATCGCCCTGTCGCTTCCCGCCCACCAGGACGACCGGCTGATGCCCGCGGCGCTGCAACTGCAGCACGAGGTGGAACGGTGTGCCGGCACCCTCGCACTCGCTATCAGTATCTGAAAACTTACTCCTTGTGATCTGTTGTGTACGTTCAGCAAGATGCCACAGTGTCACGGGGATGATTCCCGGCCAGTCGACGGCAGATGACGGGGTAGCGATGCGCGAGTCCGTACAGGCAGAGGTCATGATGAGCTTTCTCGTGTCCGAGGAGCTCTCCTTCCGCATCCCGGTGGAGCTGCGGTACGAGACCTGTGATCCCTACGCCGTACGGCTGACGTTCCACTTGCCCGGAGATGCTCCCGTGACCTGGGCCTTCGGACGGGAGCTGCTCATCGACGGGGTGGGCACACCGTGCGGGGACGGCGATGTCCGGATCTCGCCCGCGGACGCGGACTCGCTGAGCGAGGTCCTGATCCGTCTTCAGGTCGGCAGCGACCGGGCGCTGTTCCGTTCCTCCACGGCACCTCTCGTGGCGTTCCTGGACCGCACGGACAAGTTGGTGCCGCTGGGCCAGGAGGGCGCTCTGGCCGACTTCGACGCGCACCTCGACGAGGCCCTGGGGCGCATTCTGGCCGAGGAACAGAGCGCGGGCTGAAGCGTTTCGGCAACGGGCCGTGTGCGGTGGCGTAACGCTTCACCGCGTACGCGGGTCACATGAAGCGGCGGGAGATCCGGTGCCCCGGGATCACCGCTTGCGCCGTCGCCCCCTGCCGCCGCGCGCGGGAGCCGGCGCGCCGGGCATCGCTCGCGCGGGCATCGGCCCGGTACCCGTACGGTCGGCCGAGACCACGAGGGCCGCCAGGGCGGTGGTGACCGGCACGGAGGCGACCAGGCCGATCGAGCCCACCAGTGTGCGGACGATCTCCTCCGCGACCAGCTCACTGTTGGCGACGGTTCCCACGCTGCTCTGCGCGATGGAGAAGAGCAGCAGCAGCGGAAGTGCCGCGCCCGCGTAGGCCAGGACAAGGGTGTTGACGACGGACGCGATGTGGTCGCGGCCGATGCGGATGCCCGCGCGGTACAGCCCGCGCCAGCCCATCGCCGGGTTGGCCTCGTGCAGCTCCCAGACCGCCGAGGTCTGCGTCACGGTCACGTCGTCGAGGACGCCGAGCGAGCCGATGATGACCCCGGCGAGCAGCAGACCGCTCATGTCGATCGACGGGTACAGGCCATGGATCAGGCCGGTGTTGTCGTCGGTGTTGCCGGTGAGCGCGGCCCAGCCGATGAACAGCGAGCCCAGGATGCCGATCAGCACCAGCGAGATCAGCGTGCCGAGCACCGCCACCGATGTGCGGGCGGACAGACCGTGACACATGTACAGGGCGATCAGCATGATGGCGCTCGACCCCACCACGGCCACGAGCAGCGGGTTCGAACCCTGCAGGATCGCGGGCAGGACGAACAGGTTCAGCACCAGGAAGCTGACGGCCAGCGCGATCAGCGCCATGACGCCCCGCATCCGCCCGACGACCACGACGGCGAGCGCGAAGACACCGGCCAGGAGCGCCATCGGGAAGCGCCGGTTGACGTCGGTGACCGAGTACTGAAGGTCTTTGGGGGCGGAGGGCTCGTAGGCGACCACGACCTTCTCGCCCTGGTGCAACTGCCGTGACTGGTCCGGCTGCACGATCTCGGTGAAGGTGCGTCCCTTGTCGTTGCCGGTGTCGACACGGACCGTGGCCTTCTTGCAGGTGCCGGTCGCCTGTGCCTGCGCGGAGGAGCCCTCGGCCGTCGAGGTGTCGCCGGTCGGCGTGTCCCCGGAGGCGTTCACCGACTTGCAGCTCACCGCCACCACTTCGGTGACCGTGGCCTGCTGTGTCTGCCGGTCGAAGCCCACACCGGTGCGCTGGTGCGAAGGCGCGCCACCGGGCCAGAGCACCACGAGCCCGACCACGACCGCGGCGGCGAACGGGATCAGGATGGCTGCGATGACCTTGCGGAGGTGCTGGGAGACGGGGGCGGCGGGTCCATGGCTGTGGCCGTGCGCATGCCCGTGTCCGCCGCCGCTCCCGGGAGGGGGCCCATGGGGGGACTGCTGTGTCGTGGTCACCGCCAGATCATCGCAAGAACGGCAGGGGCCCACTGTTCAGCGCGCCACAAATGGCGCTAGCGTGGAGACACCTTTGCACACGCGGGAGCTCGGAGCACCGGGCTGAGAGGGCGCTGACCTTCGTCTTTGCGATGTTTCACGTGGAACGAGTGATGTTTCACATGAAACGCCGGCAGACGAGAGCTGCTGCGTCGACCGCCGAACCTGTTACCGGGTAATGCCGGCGTAGGGAGTAGGTCTCATGACCAACAAGGACGCACGCACGCCTGCCTCCGCTCAGGACGAGAAGTCCGAGGAGGCCGGGAAGTCCATCGGCTGGCACAAGGCGTATGTCGAGGGTTCACGCCCCGACCTGCGGGTGCCGGTCCGTCAGGTGCATCTCACCAACGGGCAGTCGGTCACGCTGTACGACACCTCGGGCCCGTACACCGATCCGCTCGTCGACACCGATGTCCGCAGGGGCCTGTCACCGCTGCGGGAGAACTGGATCATCACTCGCGGAGACACCGAGGAGTACGCGGGCCGTCCCGTACGCCCCGAGGACGACGGGATCAAGCACACCTCTCCGCGCGGAGGCCTGCGCAACCTCGACGCGGTGTTCCCGGGCCGGCCGCGCCAGCCGCGGCGCGGGCGTGCCGGCCAGGCGGTGACGCAGCTCGCGTACGCGCGCCGCGGGGAGATCACGCCGGAGATGGAGTTCGTGGCACTCCGCGAGAACGTCTCTCCCGAAGTCGTCCGCGAGGAGATCGCGGCGGGCCGCGCGGTACTGCCGGCCAACGTCAACCACCCGGAGATCGAGCCGATGATCATCGGCAAGCGGTTCCTGGTGAAGGTCAACGCCAACATCGGCAACTCCGCGGTCACCTCCTCGATCGAGGAGGAGGTCGAGAAGATGACCTGGGCGACCCGCTGGGGCGCCGACACGGTCATGGACCTCTCCACCGGCCGCAACATCCACACCACCCGTGAGTGGGTGCTGCGCAACTCCCCCGTCCCCATCGGTACCGTGCCGCTCTACCAGGCCCTGGAGAAGGTCGACGGCAAGGCCGAGGAGCTGACCTGGGAGATCTACAAGGACACGGTCATCGAGCAGGCCGAACAGGGCGTGGACTACATGACGGTCCACGCCGGCGTGCGCCTGGCGTATGTGCCGCTGACCGCGAACCGCAAGACCGGCATCGTCTCGCGCGGCGGCTCGATCATGGCGGCCTGGTGTCTCGCGCACCACAAGGAGTCGTTCCTCTACGAGAACTTCGAGGAGCTCTGCGAGATCCTCGCCGCCTACGACGTCACGTACTCCCTCGGCGACGGCCTCAGGCCGGGCTCCATCGCGGACGCCAACGACGAGGCCCAGTTCGCGGAGTTGCGCACGCTCGGGGAACTCAACCGCATTGCCAGGCGTTTCAACGTACAGACCATGATCGAGGGCCCGGGACACGTCCCGATGCACAAGATCAAGGAGAACATCGACCTTCAGCAGGAGATCTGCGATGAAGCTCCGTTCTATACGCTCGGCCCGCTGACGACGGACGTCGCTCCGGCGTACGACCACATCACCTCCGGCATCGGTGCCGCGATGATCGCCTGGTGGGGCACGGCCATGCTCTGCTACGTCACGCCCAAGGAGCACTTGGGCCTGCCCAACCGTGACGACGTCAAGACCGGAGTCATCACCTACAAGATCGCCGCCCACGCGGCCGACCTCGCCAAGGGGCACCCCGGTGCGCAGGAGTGGGACGACGCCCTGTCCGACGCCCGCTTCGAGTTCCGGTGGGAGGACCAGTTCAACCTCGCCCTCGACCCGGACACGGCACGGGAGTTCCACGACGAGACCCTCCCGGCGGAACCTGCCAAGACGGCCCACTTCTGCTCGATGTGCGGCCCGAAGTTCTGTTCGATGAAGATCTCGCAGGACATCCGGCGTGAACACGGAACCAGCCGGAGCGAGATCGAGGAGGGCATGGCTCAGAAGTCGAAGGAGTTCGCGGCCGCGGGCAACCGGGTGTACCTGCCGATCGCCGACTGAGCGCGGCGGAGCGTCACGGTGGTCGTACTGGTCCGGGGGCACCGCGTGTGCCGCCCGGACCAGCCGGTGCCGTAGCTGCCTTCCCCTGCGGGAGTCGGCCGGTGCGGCCCCGGGGCGCTGGTCACTCCGGCTGGTGCTCGGGGCCTCCGAAGTCCGGGCTGGTGAAGTCCGGGCTGGAGAAGCTCGGGCGGGAGCTCGGGACGCCGTCGTCGGGGCTGCTGAAACCGGGCCGGTCGTAGCCGAGTTGCGGGATGCGGCCGCTCGGTGCCGACGGGTCCGTACGGTGTGCGGCCGAGCCGGAGGCGGCGAGCGCGTCGCGCAGGAACGGCACGATGCCGCGTTCGAGCAGGGCGTCGTGCCAGGCCTGCTTGGCCTGGGCGAGTTCCGCGCCCAGTTCGCCGTACGGTCCCCTCTCGGGCGAGGGGCGGTTGCGCAGGGCGGTGAGCAGCAGCCCTGCGCCGGCGACGACGATCGCGGCCGCGGTCACGGCGCCGAACACCCAGCCCGCCGTGACCATGGTCCGGGCGAAGGCGGGGGCCGGGTCCAGCATCTCCAGGATGTAGCCGACGAGCAGGAAGAGGGCCGCCGCGACTCCTGCGAGCACGGGGGCCAGGACCGCGACGACGGCACCGGCGCCCGCGCCGGTGGTCTCGGCGACCTCGCCCATGGTGGTGGCGAGCCCGCTCGCGGCCGATCCGGGCTCACCGGAGCCGGTGTCGCCGGCGGACGACGGGGTGGACGGTGCGGGCCTGCGCAGTTCCTCGCGGACCTTCACGTAGTAGTGGTACTCGGTGGCGGCAGCCGCGGTGATCAGGGCAGTGGCGTTGAGCGCCATGGTGCGCAGCTGTTCGCTGTTGAGCCGCTGGCCGAGGGCGGCCAGTTCCGGGCGGTGTGGGGCGGAGCGCAGCGCCTCATCGAGGATCCGCTCGTATTCCTGGCGGTCCTCGCTCAACAGGTGCTGCGGAACGCTGTTCATGTGCATCCCCCGATGCTCCGTAGGGCTTGGGGCTCGCATGGCGGCGAGCCGTCGGGCAGAAACGGAGGGGAGCCTGCTACGGATAAGCCGATGGTAGAGCCGTGACGGCGCGCGGTGACAGGGGGTTTTCACAAATTGGGTGCCATTGGGTGCCCAGCAGCGCCCGGGCCCGGCGGGGCAGGTTCGCGCGGTGAACGGTCAGGCGTCCAGCGGAAGTTGCTGGACCAGCAGCTTTCCGGCCATGGTCACGCCGCCGTCCATCGCGATGGCCAGTCCGTCGGCGTAGACGTGCGGTCCCTCCACCACGGGCCCCGCGGTGTCTTCGCCGTCCTCGGAGCCGACTTGGCCCAGCAGGTAGGGAATGGGGCTGTGGCCGTGAACGATGCGGGTGCCGCCGTACGTATCGAGGAGGGAGCGCACGGCGTCGGCGCCGCCCTCGTCGCGGAAGGAGAAGCGTTTGGTGAATTTGCGGAACAGGTCCCAGCACTCGTCCGCGTCGTTGCGCGTGAGCGTGTCGTGGACGGTGTCGTTGACCTCTTCGATCGAGTCGCCGTAGTCGAGGTAGGCGGTGGTGTCGGAGTGCACGAGCAGATAGCCGTCGACCGCCTCGATGGCGTCGAGGCGGGCCATCCACTGCAGGTGGTGGTCCTGGAGGCGGTCCATGTCGGACTTCTGGCCGCCGTTGAGCAGCCAGGCGGCTTGGAAGGTGGCGGTGCCCGCACCGGAGTTGACGGGGGTGTCGCCGAACCGCTTGGCGCCCAGCAGCAGCAGTTCGTGGTTGCCCATGAGGGCCTTGCAGTAGCCGCCGGCGGCGGCTGCCTCGGCGGACAGCCGCATCACGAGGTCGATGACGCCGATGCCGTCCGGGCCGCGGTCGGTGAAGTCGCCGAGGAACCACAGCCGCGTCGTGCCCGCGCACCACTGGCCGGCGGAGTCGATGAGGCCCTGTTCCTGCAGGGCGGCGACCAGCTGGTCGAGATAGCCGTGCACGTCACCGACGACGTACAGCGGGCCGGGCCCGGTGACGGGCTGGGCGGCCGGTGCGGAGGCCGGGTCCACGGTCACCTGGAGGGTGTCGCCGCGGTTGATGACGGGAAGGTCGCGCTGGGTGGGCGTGTACGCGTCCGGGTAGCCGTCCTCGGTCGGCGGGAGGGTCTCGGAGGGGTGGGTGCTGTGGGCGTACGGACCGGTCTCGTTCACATACGCGGGTACCCGGAAGTCGCGCAGCGTCGCCGTCCGCTCCACTTCGGGTCCCTGACCGGCCCCCTGAGTCATCGACCCCTCCACCATCGCGCCGCATCTGCACCGCTTCGGACTGCCTGGTCGCAGCGGCCCGCGGTGTCGTGGGCCCATCATAGGAATGCGGATCGCGCCATGTGATGACCCAGGGGTGGTGAATCGGAGCAGGACTGCGGTTCACCGCGGCTTTCGCCCCGATTGGGCCGTCTTCGGCGCTCCCGCGACCGGCTGTCCCCCGTGCTCCCCGGGCTTCTCAGTGCCCCTCCGGTGCGCGTGGCGGGCTGACGGTCGTGCGCGGTGGGCGCCGCTGGGACGAGGTGCGCACGATCAGCTCGGTCGGTATGACCTGCTCGACCGGGTGGTCGGAATCGACTCCCTCGATGGCGTCGATGAGCAGCTGTACCACCGCCGTGCCGATGCGGCGCGGCTTGAGGGAGAGCGTGGTGATGGGCGGCTCGGTGTTGGCGTACACCGTGGACTCGCTGCAGCAGACCAGCAGCAGGTCGTCGGGCACGCGCAGGCCGTAGCGGCGGGCGGCGGCGAGCAGGTCGGTGCCGTTCGGGTCGAACAGTCCGTAGACGGCGTCCGGCCGGTCGGGCCGGGCGAGCAGCCGGTCGGCGGCGACGGCGCCCGCGCAGGGGTCGTGGGCGGGGTAGGCCTCGTACACCGGATCCTGGCCGACGCGCTCGCACCAGCGCAGGTAGGCGGTGGTCGACAGGTGGGTGTAGGTGTCCGTGGTGGTGCCGGTGAGCAGGCCGATGCGGCGGGCGCCGGCCTCGGCGAGGTGGTCGAGGATGTCCAGCACGGCGGCCTCGTGGTCGTTGTCGACCCAGGCGGTGACCGGGAGTGAGCCGGCCGGGCGGCCGTCGCTGACCACCGGTAAACCCTGCCGGACCAGTTCGCTGACGACCGGATCCTGATCGGAGGGGTCGATGACGACCGTGCCGTCCAGCGCGACGTTCGACCACACGTCGTGGCGTGAGGTCGCGGGGAGGATCACGAGGGCGTAGCCGCGGGCGAGCGCGGCTGAGGTGGCGGCGCGGGCCATCTCGGCGAAGTACGCGAACTCGGTGAAGGTGAAAGGTTCATCCCCGTACGTCGTCACGGTCAGGCCGATGAGGCCCGACTTGCCGGTACGAAGGGTGCGGGCTGCGGCCGATGGTCGGTATCCCAGCCGGTCGGCGACCTCGCGGACATGGCGCCGGGTGGCGTCCGGGAGCCGGCCCTTGCCGTTGAGGGCGTCGGAGACGGTCGTGATGGAGACTCCGGCGGCGGCGGCCACGTCTCTGATGCCCGCCCGGCCCGGCCGACTGCCTCGACGTGAGGTTTCCGCGCGGCTCACCTGGTGCTTCCCTGCTGCTGTCATGGCGAGCCGATAGTAGGGCTCATCGGGTGGGGTAGTGCGGACGCATATGCGCGCATTGACAGGCACGTTTCTGCATGGTCATCTCTGCTCAACTACCTTAGAAAATAAGTCAGTTAGGCATTGGGATGCCAGGAGATGACGCGGTGGCGCGCGTGCGCCTGGCGTGCCTCCGAGGTCTCGAAGAGGTCTCAACTCACCTTCACGAGGGATGCGCGCCACGGCGCGAGCCACCGGCGCGTAGATATATGTGCGGCGCGCCCCTCGTATCCGTACATATTCGTACGATGGTGCCGTCGATGCCCCTGATGCCTGTGTGACAGGCCAGGCAGGCGACCGGACGGGAGTGACGGGGCCAGACCCATTCGCACGGGCGCCCAATCCTCATAAGGTGTGCAGTATTGAAAGCCGGTGTGGTCACGAGGAGGACTGCGGTGAGCGAGACGAGCCCGAAGCTGCGCGCCGAGCTGGAGGGTATCCCCACCTACAAGCCGGGCAAGCCCGCCGCGGCCGACGGCCCGGTGGCGTACAAGCTGTCCTCCAACGAGAACCCGTACCCGCCGCTGCCGGGCGTCATGGAGACGGTGACGGCCGCCGCCTGCTCCTTCAACCGGTACCCGGACATGGCGTGCACCGCCCTGACGGAGGAGCTGGCCGAGCGTTTCGGGGTGCCGGTCTCCCATGTCGCCACCGGCACCGGCTCCGTCGGTGTCGCCCAGCAGCTGCTCCAGGCCACCAGCGGCCCCGGCGACGAGGTCATGTACGCCTGGCGTTCCTTCGAGGCCTACCCGATCATCACGCAGATCAGCGGGGCTGCCTCCGTGCAGGTCCCGCTGACGTCGGGCGATGTGCACGACCTGGACGCGATGGCGGACGCGATCACGGACCGGACCCGTCTGATCTTCGTCTGCAACCCCAACAACCCGACCGGCACGGTGGTGCGACGGGCCGAGCTGGAACGCTTCCTCGACCGGGTGCCCGGCGATGTCCTGGTGGTGCTCGACGAGGCGTACCGCGAGTTCATCCGCGATACCGAGGTGCCGGACGGTGTGTCGCTGTACCGGGAGCGGCCCAACGTCTGTGTGCTGCGGACGTTCTCCAAGGCTTACGGCCTGGCCGGGCTGCGAGTGGGCTTCGCGATCGCCCATGAGCCGGTGGCGGCGGCGCTGCGCAAGACGGCGGTGCCGTTCGGGGTGAGCCAGCTGGCCCAGGACGCGGCGATCGCCTCGCTGCGTGCCGAGGACGAGCTGCTCGGCCGGGTCGGTTCGCTGGTGTGCGAACGTGCGCGTGTCGTCGACGGGCTGCGCGCGCAGGGCTGGACGGTGCCCGAGACGCAGGCGAACTTCGTGTGGCTGCGGCTGGGGGAGCGCACGATGGCCTTCGCCGAGGCGTGTGAGCAGGCGGGCGTGGTCGTCCGACCGTTCCCGGGCGAGGGTGTGCGGGTGACCGTCGGGGAGACCGAGGGGAACGACATCTTCCTGAAGACCGCGGAAGCGTTCCGCAGGGAGGCCTGAGTGGCCGTCCCGGTCCTCTGATCGCTGCTCGTTCCACTGCTCGTTCTTACGATCTGCCTCTAGGGCCTGTCCGGCGGACAGGCCCTAGTCCTCCAGAGGCTCCACCCGTACCGGGTCGCCGGCGCGCACGGTCGCCAGGCGGCGGGGGTCGCCGTCGATCCGGCCGAGGACGTTGCACGGGCCGGCGAGGCGGCACTCTCCCTCGAACTCCGTTCGGGGGAGACCCCAGCCTCGCGAGATCGGCGTGGGTCCATAGGGGAGGGCCAGAGCGTCACCGTCGGTCCAGAAGGCCACCGTGCCGGGTTCGACGACCTGCCGGGCTTCCGTTTCACGTGGAACACGGACACCGGTGCCGAAGTAGACCTCCTCGCCCCAAGTCTGGGCGGTGGAGACCAGGGGCAGCTCCTTGACGAGCGCCCGGGTGGTCGGCGTGTCGTCGAGGGTCGCGGTGAGGTGTCCCGCGGGCCAGGAAATCCGTATCTGCATGAGGCGCAATTCAACAAGTTGTTGAAGTTCCTGCCAAGGCCTTGACGTGACGGCGAAGGGGGACCCCCGGGTTCCCCGCCGAAAATCAGTGCGTCATAATTGCTTGTGAATGTGAACGCGTTCACAAGCGAGTCCGATTGCTGCCTTGTTGTGTGGGACACATCGGGGCAAACCGCCGCCGTGACCACGGCGACGTAAGGAGAGTGACGACGTGAACCTGGCTTTGGCGCCGGAGACACTGGCGCGCTGGCAGTTCGGCATCACGACCGTCTACCACTTCCTGTTCGTTCCCCTGACGATCTCCCTGGCCGCCCTGACGGCCGGGCTGCAGACCGCCTGGGTGCGCACGGAGAAGGAGAAGTACCTCAGAGCGACCAAGTTCTGGGGCAAGCTCTTCCTCATCAACATCGCCATGGGTGTGGTCACCGGCATCGTGCAGGAGTTCCAGTTCGGCATGAACTGGTCCGACTACTCCCGCTTCGTCGGCGACATCTTCGGTGCCCCGCTCGCCTTCGAGGCACTGATCGCGTTCTTCTTCGAGTCCACCTTCATCGGCCTGTGGATCTTCGGCTGGGACAAGCTCCCCAAGAAGATCCACCTGGCGTGCATCTGGATGGTGTCCCTCGGCACGATCCTCTCGGCGTACTTCATCCTCGCGGCCAACTCGTGGATGCAGCACCCCGTCGGCTACCGGATCGACAAGGCCAAGGGCCGCGCCGAACTCACCGACTTCTGGGCCGTCCTGACCCAGAACACCGCACTCAGCCAGGCCTTCCACACCCTCTCCGCCGCCTTCCTCACCGGTGGTGCCTTCATGGTCGGCATCGCCGCCTACCACCTGCTGCGCAAGAAGCACGTCGGCACGATGAAGACCTCGCTGCGGCTCGGCCTGGTCACCGTCGCCATCGCCGGCCTGCTCACCGCCGTCAGCGGTGACACCCTCGGCAAGGTCATGTTCAAGCAGCAGCCGATGAAGATGGCCGCCGCCGAGGCGCTGTGGGACGGACAGAAGCCGGCACCGTTCTCGCTCTTCGCCTACGGCGACGTGGAGAAGGGCCACAACACGGTCGCGATCGAAATACCCGGCCTGCTGTCCTTCCTGGCGGACGACAACTTCAGCTCCTACGTCCCCGGCATCAACGACGTCAACAAGGCCGAGCAGCAGAAGTTCGGACCCGGCGACTACCGGCCCAACATCCCCGTCGCCTTCTGGGGCTTCCGCTGGATGATCGGATTCGGCATGGCGTCCTTCGCCATCGGCCTGGCCGGACTCTGGCTCACCCGCAAGAAGTTCATGCTGCCGCAGCATCTGCGGGTCGGCGAGGACGAGGTGCCGCACCTGGTCCTGTTCAGGAACAAGGCACTCGGCCCGCAGCTGACGACGTGGTACTGGCGGATCGCGATCTGGACGCTCGCGTTCCCGCTGATCGCCAACTCCTGGGGCTGGATCTTCACCGAGATGGGCCGCCAGCCATGGGTCGTCTACGGCGTACTGCAGACCCGGCACGCGGTGTCCCCCGGCGTCTCGCAGGGCGAGGTCATCACCTCCATGACCGTCTTCACGCTGCTCTACGCCATCCTCGCCGTCGTCGAGGTGAAGCTGCTCGCGAAGTACGTCAAGGCCGGCCCGCCGGAGCTCACGGAGGCCGACCTCAACCCGCCCACGAAGATCGGCGGCGACATCCGTGACGCCGACAAGCCGATGGCCTTCTCGTACTAGGCCGAGGGAGGCACAGTCATGGAACTGCACGACGTCTGGTTCGTCCTCATCGCCGTCCTGTGGACCGGCTACTTCTTCCTGGAGGGCTTCGACTTCGGGGTCGGCGTCCTCACCAAGCTGCTCGCCAGGAACCGGGCCGAGAAGCGGGTGCTGATCAACACCATCGGCCCCGTCTGGGACGGCAACGAGGTCTGGCTGCTCAGCGCGGGCGGCGCGACCTTCGCCGCGTTCCCCGAGTGGTACGCCACGCTCTTCTCCGGCTTCTACCTGCCGCTGCTGGCCATCCTGGTCTGCCTGATCGTGCGGGGCGTCGCCTTCGAGTACCGGGCCAAGCGGCCCGAGGAGAACTGGCAGCGCAACTGGGAGACCGCCATCTTCTGGTGCTCGCTGATCCCCGCCTTCCTGTGGGGCGTGGCCTTCGGCAACATCGTGCGCGGGGTGCGGATCGACCGGAACCTCGAGTACGTCGGCAGCGTCGGCGACCTGCTCAACCCGTATGCGCTTCTCGGCGGTCTGGTCACCCTGACGCTGTTCACCTTCCACGGTGCGGTGTTCACGGCGCTGAAGACCGTCGGGGAGATCCGGGAGCGGGCGCGCAGGCTGGCCCTGCGTGTGGGGCTCGTGACGGCCGTCGCGGCCCTGGCCTTCCTGCTGTGGACGCAGGCCCACTCGGGCAACGGTCGGAGCCTGGTGGCGCTGGTCGTGGCGGTGGCGGCACTTGTGGTCGCACTGGTGGCCAACCAGATCGGGCGGGAGGGATGGGCGTTCGCCCTGTCCGGTCTCACCATCGTGGCCGCCGTGGCGATGCTCTTCCTGTCGCTCTTCCCGAACGTCATGCCGTCCACGCTGGACGCGGACTGGAGCCTGACGGTCACCAACGCCTCCTCCAGCCCCTACACCCTGAAGATCATGACGTGGTGCGCGGGGATCGCCACACCGATCGTCCTGCTCTACCAGGGGTGGACCTACTGGGTGTTCCGCAAGCGGATCGGCACGCAGCACATCGCCGAAGCCGCGCACTGAGTCCGACCGGGGTGTGTTTCATGTGAAACACGCTGAAACACACCCTCTGGACCGAAGGGCATGTTTCACGTGAAACCGATCGATCCGCGTCTCCTCCGCTACGCCCGGGCCACCCGGCTCTTTCTCATGGCCGTCGTCGGCCTGGGGGCCCTCGGCGCGGGCCTGGTCATCGCACAGGCCATGCTCGTCGCCGAAGTGGTGGTCGGCGCCTTCCAGCACGGGATGGCGGTCGGCGAACTCCGCACTCCCCTGCTGCTGTTGGTGGCCGTCGCCTGCGGCCGGGCGCTGGTCTCCTGGCTCACCGAGCTCGCCGCGCACCGGGCGAGCGCGGCGGTGAAGTCCGAACTGCGCGGCCGGCTGCTGGACCGCGCGGCGGCGCTGGGTCCCGGATGGCTCAGCGGGCAGCGGACCGGCTCGCTGGTCGCGTTGGCGACCCGCGGTGTCGATGCCCTGGACGACTACTTCTCGCGCTATCTGCCGCAGTTGGGGCTCGCGGTGGTCGTTCCCGTGGCGGTGCTGGCGCGGATCGTCACCGAGGACTGGGTGTCGGCGGCCATCATCGTCGGCACCCTTCCGCTCATCCCCGTCTTCATGATGCTGATCGGCTGGGCCACGCAGTCCCGCATGGACCGCCAGTGGCGGCTGCTGTCCCGGCTCTCCGGGCATTTCCTGGACGTGGTCGCGGGGCTGCCGACCCTGAAGGTCTTCGGCCGCGCCAAGGCGCAGGCGGAGTCGATCCGGCGCATCACGGGCGAGTACCGGCGCGCGACCCTGCGCACCCTGCGGATAGCCTTCCTCTCCTCTTTCGCACTGGAGCTGCTGGCCACGCTGTCGGTGGCCCTGGTCGCCGTGACGATCGGCATGCGGCTGGTCAACGGCGACATGGACCTGTACATCGGCCTGGTCATCCTCGTCCTCGCGCCGGAGGCCTATCTGCCGCTGCGCCAGGTCGGTGCCCAGTACCACGCCGCGGCGGAGGGTCTGGCGGCCGCGGAGGAGATCTTCGCCGTGCTGGAGACACCGCTGCCGCAGTCCGGCGCGGCGGCCGTCCCCTCCGGAGCGCTGACCTTCGAGGACGTGCGTGTCCGCTATCCCGGACGGTCCATGGACGCCGTGGCCGAGGTGTCCTTCGTCGTGCGGCCGGGGGAGACGGTCGCGCTCGTCGGGCCGAGCGGCATCGGCAAGTCGACCCTGCTCAACGTCCTGCTGGGCTTCGTCCGGCCCACGGAGGGCCGGGTGCGCGTCGGGGGAGCCGATCTCGCGGACCTCGATCTGGAGCAGTGGCGGTCGCGCATCGCCTGGGTGCCGCAGCGACCGCACCTGTACGCCGGGACGATCGCCGAGAACGTACGGCTGGCACGGCCCGACGCGGACGAGGCCGCCGTACGCGGGGCGCTGGCCGACGCCGGGGCCCTGGAGTTCGTCGACGCGCTGCCGGACGGGACGCAGACCGTGCTCGGTGAGGACGGCGCCGGACTCTCCGCCGGTCAGCGGCAGCGGCTCGCGCTGGCGCGGGCCTTCCTCGCCGACCGGCCGGTCCTGCTGCTGGACGAGCCGACGGCCGCGCTGGACGGAGCGACCGAGGCCGAGGTCGTGGCGGCGGTGCGGCGGCTGTCGGCCGGGCGGACGGTGCTGCTCGTCGTCCACCGGCCGGCCCTCCTGGGGGTCGCGGACCGGGTCGTGCGGCTGGACGGCGCCCATCGCCACGGCCCGGTGTCCGCTGCGCTGGTGCCCGCGAGCCGTCCGGAACCCACGGCGGAGACGGTGCGCAAAGGCGCGCTCGCTCCGGAGGGCGGGTCAGGGAACGCGGCCGTAGCGGCGACAGGCAGTGTCCTCACCCGGGTCCGTGCGATGTCCGGCCCCCGGCGCGGACGCCTCGCCCTCGCCCTGCTCCTCGGCAGCCTCGCCCTCGGCAGCGCCGTCGGGCTCATGGCCACCTCCGGATGGCTCATCTCCCGGGCCTCGCAGCATCCCCCCGTGCTCTACCTGATGGTGGCCGTCACGGCGACACGGGCCTTCGGCATCGGACGGGCGGTCTTCCGGTACGCGGAACGGCTGGTGTCGCACGACGCGGTGCTGCGGATGCTCGCGGACACGCGGGTGGCCGTCTACCGGCGCCTGGAGCGGCTGGCGCCCGCCGGGCTGCGTGGGCTGCGCCGGGGCGATCTGCTGACGCGGCTCGTCGCCGACGTGGACGCGCTGCAGGACTACTGGCTGCGCTGGCTGCTGCCGGCCGGTGCGGCGCTGGCGGTGTCCGCGGCCTCCGTCGCCTTCACCGCCTGGCTGCTGCCCGAGGCCGGTGCCGTCCTCGCCGTGGGGCTGCTCGCGGCCGGCGCCGGTGTCCCGCTGGTCACCGGCGCCGTGGCCCGGCGCGCCGAGCGGCGGCTGGCCCCCGCCCGCGGCGACCTCGCGACCCGTGTGACCGACCTGCTCACCGGGACCGCCGAACTGACGGTCGCCGGCGCCCTGCCCGCCCGCGCCGCCGAGGCGCGACGGGCCGACAGTGCGCTCACCCGGATCGCCTCGCGCGCGGCCACCGCCACGGCACTCGGTGACGGGCTCACCGCACTGGTCTGCGGGCTGACCGTCACGGCGGCGGCCCTCGTCGGCGCCCAGGCGGTCGCCGGCGGACGGCTGAGCGGGGTGGCCATGGCCGTCGTCGTCCTCACCCCGCTCGCCGCCTTCGAAGCGGTCCTCGGCATGCCGCTCGCCGTGCAGTACCGGCAGCGGGTGCGCCGCAGCGCGGAGCGCGTGCACGAGGTCCTGGACGCCCCTGCGCCCGTCCACGAGCCAGAGCGGCCCCGGCAGGCGCCCGCATCACCGTTCCCGCTGACCGTCAGGGGCCTGACGGCCCGGCATGCGGGGCAGGAACGGGACGCGCTCACCGGGCTGGACCTGATCCTGGAGAAGGGCCGCAGGGTGGCCGTGGTCGGGTCGTCCGGATCCGGCAAGACGACGCTGGCACAGGTGCTGCTGCGGTTCCTCGACCCGAGGTCGGGCACCTACACCCTCGGTGGGGTCGACGCCCGCGCGCTGGACGGCGACGACGTACGACGGCTCGTCGGGCTGTGCGCCCAGGATGCGCACCTGTTCGACAGCTCGGTGCGGGAGAACCTGCTGCTGGCGAAGAAGGACGCCACCGAGCCCGAGCTGCGTGACGCGCTGGCCCGGGCCCGGCTGCTGGACTGGGCCGACACGCTGCCCGACGGGCTCGACACACTCGTCGGCGAGCACGGCACGCGGCTGTCCGGTGGCCAGCGGCAGCGGCTGGCCCTGGCCCGGGCGCTGCTCGCCGACTTCCCGGTCCTGGTCCTCGACGAGCCCGCCGAGCATCTGGACCTGGAGACCGCCGACGCGCTCACCGCCGACCTGCTGGCCGCCACCGAGGGCCGTACGACACTGCTCATCACCCACCGCCTGGCCGGACTGGAGGCCGTGGACGAGGTGATCGTGCTGGACGAGGGCCGTGTGGTCCAGCGGGGGCCGTACGCGGAGCTGGCGGCCCTGCCCGGGCCGCTGCGGGGGATGGCGGAGCGGGAGGCAGCGGCGGAGCTGCTGGTGGGAGTGCGGTAGCGGCGCGCTCCCGGAGAACTACGGCCGCTCCCCCAGCAGCCGCTCGATCACGACGGCGACACCGTCCTCGTTGTTGGCGACCGTGCGGCCGGACGCCGCGGCGACCGCGGCGGGGTGGGCGTTGCCCATGGCGTAGGACCGGCCGGCCCAGGTGAGCATCTCGACGTCGTTCGGCATGTCGCCGAAGGCGACGACCTCCTCGTGCGAGATGCCGCGCTCGGCGCAGCACAGGGCCAGCGTGCTGGCCTTGGAGACGCCCGGGCCGCTGATCTCCAGCAGGGCGCTGGGGCTGGAGCGGGTGATGGTGGCACGTTGCCCGACGGCGAGGCGGGCGACGGTGAGGAAGGCGTCCGGGTCCAGCGTCGGATGGTGGGCGAGGATCTTCAGGACCGGCTGCCCGGCGGCGACGCTGCCGGGTGCCAGCAGCTCCTCGGCGGGCGCGATGGCGTCCGGCACCTCCATGTGCAGCTTCGGATAGTCCGGCTCCTGGTAGAAGCCGTACGTCTGCTCGATCGCGTAGACCGTGCCGGGCGCCGCCTCGCGCACCAGCCGCACGGCGTCCAGCGCGTTCTCGCGCGCCAGTTCGCGGATCTTCACGAAGCGGTGGGCGCCGGGGCCGCCGTGCAGATCGACCACGGCGGCGCCGTTGCCGCAGATCGCCAGGCCGTGGCCGTGGACATGGTCGCTGACGACGTCCATCCAGCGGGCCGGGCGGCCGGTGACGAAGAAGACCTCGATGCCCGCCTCCTCGGCGGCGGCGAGGGCGGCGACCGTGCGGGGCGACACCGACTTGTCGTCGCGCAGCAGGGTTCCGTCGAGGTCGGTGGCGATGAGCCGTGGCTTGACGACGGGAGCACCTCCCGACTCGAGCGAGGTCGAGAGCTTGGGAGAGGCCGGGGGCTCGGGCTGTCGAGTCGCTGAGGTCATCGGGTCATTGTTCCGCATATGCCCGCACGCCCGTGCGGGAGTGTGCACATCTGAGGGGTCGCCTCGGTCACGTCAGCTGGGCCGCCGCTTCCATGGCGATCCGTTCGAACACCTTCTCGTCCGCGGCGAAGTCCGAGTCGGGGATCGGCCAGTGGATCACGATCTCGGTGAACCCCAGCTCCTGGTGGCGGCCGGCGAAGTCGACGAAGGCGTCGAGGGACTCCAGCGGACGTCCCCGGTCAGGGGTGAAACCGGTCAGCAGGATCTTGTCGAGGCCGGCGACGTCGCGGCCGATCGCGGCACACGCGTCTGCGAGCTTCTCGGTCTGGCCGCGGAGGGCCTGCACCGACTGCTCCGGCGTGCCGTTCTCGAACAGCTTCGGGTCGCCCGTGGTCACCCACGCCTGGCCGTACCGGGCGGCCAGCCGCAGCCCTCGCGGGCCGGTGGCGGCCACCGCGAACGGCAGCCGGGGCCGCTGGACGCAGCCGGGGATGTTGCGGGCCTCGTGCGCCGAGTAGAAGTCACCCTCGTACGACACGCCCTCCGTGCCGTCCTCGGTCAGCAGCCGGTCGAGCAGCAGGACGAACTCGGCGAAGCGATCGGCGCGCTCGCGGGGAGCCCAGGGCTCCTGCCCGAGCGCGGTGGCGTCGAAGCCGGTGCCGCCCGCGCCGATGCCGAGGGTGACCCGGCCGCCGGAGATGTCGTCGAGCGAGATCAGTTCCTTGGCGAGAGTGACCGGGTGCCGGAAGTTCGGCGAGGTGACCAGGGTGCCCAGGCGGAGCCGCTCGGTCGCGGCCGCGGCCGCGGTCAGCGTCGGCACGGCACCGAACCACGGGCCGTCCCGGAAGCTGCGCCAGGACAGGTGGTCGTAGGTGTAGGCGGTGTGGAAGCCCAGCTCTTCGGCGCGCGTCCACGCCGAACGGCCGCCCTCGTGCCAGCGGCGGTAGGGAAGGATCACGGTGCTCAAGCGCAGACTCATGGATGCGAGCCTAAGCGGCTACTGGTGTTTCACGTGAAACCGTCACCGCACGCGGCGGTTCAGCCACGGAGTGAGGCCGATCATGGGGATGCGCTCCTTGTAGGTGCGGTCGCCCGGGAGGGGCACGACCATGCGGTAGCCGGGCGGGAAGCGCCGCCCTTTGACGTATGCCATGCCGTCGAGGACGGCGCGGAGAAAGGCGGGGACGTCGTCGCGGGGCAGATCGGGGAACTCGACGCCCTCGACGGTGATCAGTGCGTCGTCCTCCGGGTAGAGCCGCACGGCGATCCGAGGCAGGCCGCCGAACTCGATGAAGGCCTCGTGCGGGAGCGACCCGTCCGGATCGCTGGTCACGCCGACGCCGGCGGCGCTGCGACGCGAGGTCTGGTCGGCGCCGATGTCGTGCGTCACCTCGATCTCGCGTGCGTACGCGGCCGCGATGGCACGGCAGGCGGTGACGGCGGCCTCGGTGGTGGGCAGGTGGCGGTCCATGGCGACGATCATGCCCGACCCGGGTCAGTGACCCGAGGGAAACCGCAGGTACCGCGGTGGCACTGCCTTGGTCAGCCATACCCCGTTGGCGCTGACGTGGAAGACATGGCCGTCCCGGTGCATGGCGGAGGCGTCGACGGCGAGCACGACGGGGCGGCCGCGGCGGGCGCCGACGCGGGTCGCGGTCTCCCGGTCCGGTGACAGATGCACGTCGTGCCGGTTCATGGGCCGCAGGCCCTCGGCGCGGATCGCCTCCAGATTGCGGGCCACGGTCCCGTGGTAGAGGTAGGCCGGCGGGGTCGCCGGGGGCAGTCCGAGATCGACGTCGATGCTGTGGCCCTGGCTGGCGCGGATGCGGTCGCCCTCGATCGCGAACCGCTGTTTGTCGTTGGTGGCGACGACCTGGTCCAGTTCCTCGCGCGTGAAGGGGAAGCCGTGGGCGGCAGCGGCCGCGATCAGTGTGTCGATCCCCACCCAGCCGCTCTCGTCCAGCGTGAGCCCGATCCTCCCGGGCTGGTGGCGCAGGTGTTTGGAGAGGTACTTCGACACCTTCACGGTGCGTCTTTCGTCCATGCCACCAGCGTGCCGGGAGAGACGAGCATCACGCAGGTATTTTTCGCTCCGAAGGTTTGATCCACAGACAAGCCACGTTGTCCACAAGCGAACGGGCCGTTCTGTGGACAACTGGCCCTCGAGCGAGGGCGTTGCGCCGGGGTCGGCTGCTCATGGAGGCCGCACGGCCACGACTCACAGCCGTGGCCGCACCCGTGCCAGTCTGCGCAGCGCCCGCGGAGTGAAACGGGACATCGCGTGGAAGAGGCGCGCCTCCGGGGTCACCGGCACCATCGCCTCGTCGCGTACGACCGCGCGCAGGATCGCGTCGGCGACCTTCTCCGGCGGATAGCCGCGCAGCCCGTACAGCCGGGCAGCGCGCCGTCGGCGGCGCCTCTCCTCCTCCGCGTCGACGCCCGTGAAGCGTGCCGTCGAGGTGATGCCCGTGTCGACGAAGCCGGGGCAGACAGCCGTGACGCCGATCCCCTGCCCGGCCAGTTCCGCGCGCAGACACTCGCTGAGCATCAGCACCGCCGCCTTGGAGGTGCTGTAGGCGGGCAGCGCCCGGGAGGGCTGGTACGCGGCCGCGGACGCGACGTTGACGACATGGCCGCCCTGACCGCGCTCGGCCATCTGCCTGCCGAACAGTCGGCAGCCGTGGATGACGCCCCACAGATTGACGTCGAGGACGTTCTTCCAGTCCTCCACGGTGTGGTCGAAGAAGGAGCCGGACAGGCCGATGCCCGCGTTGTTCACGAGGACGTCCACCACGCCGTACTCGGTGGCGACCTTCTCGGCCAGCTTCTCCATGGCCTGCCCGTCGGAGACGTCCACGGCCTCCGCCCAGGCGGCCGACGCGCCGAGCGGCCGGGCCAGCTCGGCGGTGCGCGCGGCGGCCTCGGCGTCCCGGTCCACGGCCACCACGCGTGCGCCGGCCTCGGCGAACGCGAACGTCGTGGCCCGTCCGATGCCGCTGCCCGCTCCCGTGACCAGCACGAGCTGCCCGGCGAAGCGGTCGGCGTACTTCCCCGTGGCGGCGGGCCGGGGCCGTCCGCTCTCGGTGGCGGTCACGAAGTCCGTGATCCAGGCGGCCAGCTGGTCGGGCCGGGTGCGCGGGATCCAGTGCTTGGCAGGGAGCGTGCGGCGCACCAGCCGCGGGACCCACCGCTCCAGGTCGTCGTACAGCCGCTCGGACAGGAACGCGTCCTCCACGGGGGTGATGAGCTGCACGGGGGCGTGTGCGTGGGCGTCGGTCCGCGGGCTGCGCAGCCGGGTGCGCACGTTGTCCCGGTACAGCCAGGCTCCGTGCGCGGCGTCCCGCGGCAGGGACGGGGTCGGGTAGCCGCCGCCGGGCACCTTCTCGACGCGCTGGAGGATCTTCGGCCAGCTTCTGCCGAGCGGACCGCGCCAGGCCAGTTCCGGGAGCACCGGCGTGTGCAGCAGGTACACGTACCAGGACTTGGCGCCCTGACCGAGGAGTTGGCCCACACGGCGTGGAGTGGGGCGCTTGAGGCGGGAGTTGATCCAGTGGCCGAAGTGGTCGAGCGACGGGCCGGACATGGAGGTGAAGGACGCGATCCGGCCCCGGGTGCGCTCGATGGTGACGAACTCCCAGGCCTGCACCGAGCCCCAGTCGTGTCCGACCAGGTGCACCGGGCGGTCGGGGCTGACGGCGTCCGCGACCGCGAGGAAGTCGTCGGTGAGCTTCTCCAGGGTGAACCCGCCCCGCAGCGGCCGCGGTGCGGTGGAGCGGCCGTGCCCGCGGACGTCGTACAGCACGACATGCAGTCCGCCGGGGCCGGCGAGGCGTTCGGCCACCTCGGACCAGACTTCCTTGCTGTCCGGGTAGCCGTGCACCAGTACGACCGTCGGCTGCCGCGGGTCGCCCAGCTCGGCCACGCACAGCTCGACCCCGCCGGTGCGCACCCGGCGTTCCCGTGCGCCGTTCAGCGACGTCACACGCGTCACCTCTCCTTCGCCCAGCGCTCTTCGCCGAGTGCCGTGGGCGACTGTCGCAGTTGTTAGACGGGTCGTCAATAGGACCGGGTGGACGCGGCTCCACCCGGTGGCGTTAGACCTCAGGACTTGACCCCTAGGGTTCCCGTAATACTCGAGGTGGAGGCCGAAACGGCTCTGGGGTCTGACGACTCGCGTGGCGCGGGTCACTACCGTCGAAGACGTGACTGTGATCGCGACCGAAAGCCTGAGCAAGCGGTTCCCCCGGGTGACCGCGCTTGACCGGCTCTCCGTGGACGTCGGACCCGGTGTGACCGGACTCGTCGGCGCCAATGGAGCCGGCAAGTCCACACTGATCAAGATCCTGCTGGGTCTGTCCCCCGCCACGGAGGGCCGCGCCGAGGTGCTCGGCCTCGACGTCGCCACCGAGGGCGCCGCCATCCGCGAGCGCGTCGGCTACATGCCGGAACACGACTGCCTGCCACCCGACGTCTCGGCCACCGAGTTCGTCGTCCACATGGCGCGCATGTCCGGCCTGCCGCCCACCGCCGCGCGCGAGCGCACCGCGGACACGCTGCGCCACGTCGGACTGTACGAGGAGCGCTACCGCCCCATAGGCGGCTACTCCACCGGCATGAAGCAGCGCGTCAAGCTCGCCCAGGCCCTGGTGCACGACCCGCAGCTGGTCTTCCTCGACGAGCCGACCAACGGCCTCGACCCGGTCGGCCGCGACGAGATGCTGGGCCTGATCCGCCGCATCCACACCGACTTCGGCATCTCGGTCCTGGTCACCTCGCACCTGCTGGGCGAGTTGGAGCGCACCTGCGACCACGTCGTCGTCATCGACGGCGGCAAGCTCCTGCGGTCCAGCTCCACCACCGACTTCACCCAGACCACGACCACCCTCGCGATCGAGGTCACCGACAGCGACGAGCACCCGGACGGCACCCGCGCGGTGCGCGACGCGCTCCACGCGCGCGGGCTGCAGACCGAGGACGGCACCGGCCTGCCGGGCGCGGGACACGTCCTGCTCCTCACCGCCCAGGGCGAGGAGACGTACGACCTGGTGCGGGACGTGATCGCGGACCTCGGCCTCGGCCTGGTGCGCATGGAACAGCGCCGGCACCACATCTCGGAGGTCTTCCGGGACGACGAACAGCGCGACGGACAGCGGAAGGAGGCGGTCGGCCATGGCAGTTGAGCAGCCCATGAGCGCACCCGTCACGCGGCCGGGTGACCAGACCCGCATCCACAACATCGGCTACCGCACCTACGACGGCCCCCGCCTCGGCCGTGCCTACGCCCGCCGGTCGCTGTACTCGCAGTCCCTGCGCGGCGCCTACGGCCTCGGCCGCTCGGTGAAGTCCAAGGTGCTGCCGATGCTGCTGTTCGTGGTGATGTGCGTGCCCGCGGCCATCATGGTCGCCGTCGCGGTCGCCACCAAGGCCAAGGACCTGCCCGTCGACTACACGCGTTACGCCATCATCATGCAGGGCGTGATCAGCCTGTACGTCGCCTCGCAGGCACCCCAGTCCGTCTCACGCGACCTGCGCTTCAAGACCGTGCCGCTGTACTTCTCGCGGCCCATCGAGACCGCAGACTACGTCCGCGCCAAGTACGCGGCACTGGCCTCGGCCATGTTCGTCCTGACCGCCGCACCGCTGCTCGTGCTCTACGTCGGCGCGCTGCTGGCCAAGCTGGACTTCGCCGACCAGACCAAGGGATTCGCACAGGGACTCGTCTCCGTGGCACTGCTCTCACTGCTCTTCGCCGGCATCGGCCTCGTCATCGCCGCCGTCACCCCGCGCCGCGGTTTCGGCATTGCGGCCGTGATCGCCGTGCTGGTCATCTCCTACGGCGCGGTCTCCACCCTCCAGGCCATCGCCGACGCCCAGAACAACACCGGCGCGATCCCCTGGATCGGCCTGTTCTCGCCGGTCACCCTGATCGACGGCGTACAGACCGCCTTCCTCGGCGCGACCTCCGCGGCGCCCGGTGCCGTCGGCCCCGGCACCGGAGAAGGCGTCGTCTACGTCCTCGTCCTCCTGGGCCTCATCGCCGTTGCCTACGGCCTCCTGCTGCGCCGCTACAAGAAGGTGGGACTGTGACGACCCTCAGCATCGACCACGTCTCCCGCTGGTTCGGCAACGTGGTCGCCGTCAACGACATCACCATGACGATCGGCCCCGGCGTCACCGGTTTGCTCGGCCCCAACGGGGCCGGGAAGTCCACGCTGATCAACATGATGGGCGGCTTCCTCGCCCCCTCCACCGGCTCCGTCACCCTCGACGGGCAGCCGGTGTGGCGCAACGAGCAGATCTACCGGCACATCGGTGTGGTCCCCGAGCGGGAGGCGATGTACGACTTCCTCACCGGCCGCGAGTTCGTCGTCGCCAACGCCGAGCTGCACGGCCTCGGGGCCAAGGCGGCACAGAAGGCGCTGGCCACCGTCGAGATGGAGTACGCGCAGGACCGGAAGATCTCCACCTACTCCAAGGGCATGCGGCAGCGTGTGAAGATGGCCAGCGCCCTCGTGCACGACCCGTCCCTGCTCCTGCTGGACGAGCCGTTCAACGGCATGGACCCGCGCCAGCGCATGCAGCTGATGGACCTGCTGCGGCGCATGGGCGACGAGGGCCGCACGGTGCTCTTCTCCTCCCACATCCTGGAGGAGGTCGAGCAGCTCGCCTGGCACATCGAGGTGGTGGTCGCCGGCCGGCACGCGGCCAGCGGCGACTTCCGCAAGATCCGCCGTCTGATGACCGACCGCCCTCACCGCTATCTGGTCCGCTCCAGCGACGACCGCGCCCTCGCGGCCGCGCTGATCGCCGATCCGTCGACGTCCGGCATCGAGGTCGACCTCGCCGAGGGCGCGCTGCGCATCCAGGCCGTCGACTTCGGCCGGTTCACCACCCTGCTGCCGCGGGTGGCCCGGGACCACGGCATCCGGCTGCACACGGTCTCGCCGTCCGACGAGTCCCTCGAGTCCGTCTTCTCGTATCTGGTCGCGGCGTAGGAGGCCGAAGATGTACGACCCCACAGTCGCCCGGCTCACCTATCGGGCCCTCCTCGGCCGTCGCCGGGCCCTCATCCTCGGCGCTCTGCCGCTGCTGCTGATCGTCATCGCGGTGGTCGTCCGCGCGCTCACCGGCGCCGACGACCAGACCGCGGTGAACGTCCTGGGCGGGTTCGCGCTGGCCACCATGGTGCCGATCATCGGTGTCATCGCCGGTACCGGCGCGATCGGCCCTGAGATCGACGACGGCTCGGTGGTGTACCTGCTGTCCAAGCCGCTGAAGCGACCGACGATCATTCTCACCAAGCTGATCGTGGCGATCGCGGTGACCATGGTGTTCTCGGCGGTGCCCACGCTGATCGCCGGGCTGATCCTCAACGGCAACGGGCAGCAGATCGCCGTGGCCTACACGGTGGCCGCGCTGGTCGCCTCCATCGCCTACGCGGCCCTGTTCCTGCTGCTGGGCACGGTCTCCCGGCACGCGGTGGTCTTCGGCCTCGTCTACGCCCTCGTCTGGGAGGCGCTGTTCGGCTCCCTGGTGCCCGGAGCGCGCACCCTGAGCATCCAGCAGTGGTCCCTGGCCGTGGCGCACAAGGTCGCCGGCGGGGACCTGGTCACCTCCGACGTCGGGCTGCCGACGGCGACGGTGCTGCTGGTGCTGGTGACCGTGCTGGCCACCTGGTACGCCGGGCAGAAGCTGCGGGCCCTGACCCTCGCCGGGGAGGAGTGAGGCCTCGCCCGCTCACCGGGCGGTTCTCACCCGGCCTTGACGGAGGTTTCACCTGCACGCGCGCACACTGGGCAAAGCGGACGGACGACCAGGAGGACGGGATGGCAGGCGAGACGCCGGAGCACGACGGCCGTGGGGCCACCGGCGACGGGTGGGACGACGTGGTGCTCGACGCGGACTTCATACGGGCCGCCGAGAGCACCGAGCCGTCCGCCCGGGCCCGTATGCTCGCCGCCCGCTGGCGCCGCGAGGCACCCGAACCGCAGCCCTGGCGGTCCGACGAGCCGCCCGCGGGATGGTTCTTCAGCAAGGTCCGTCGGCGCAGGTGGCGGCGGCGCTGAACCATCGCGCGGCGGGCGTTTAATTCGGTGGCGACGGTGGCGCCGGGACGGCACAGTGGTGGAGTCCGCAGCGCCGGGTCGATCCGGCGCCACGTTCTGGGAGAGGAGCTGTGGCGATGTCCATGCACGGCAGTACGCCCAGCTCCCGACAGGGCAGCCCGCGGCGGGCTCCGGAGTAGTCCTCACCGCTCCGTCAGAGCCCGCCCCGCACGGGGAGCTGCCCGGGGCGGCCGCTTCGAGCACGCGATCCGCTGTCGCGTGGGCCGCCCACCCGGAGGATTGGCCGAGTGGTAAGGCACCGGCTTGCTAAGCCGTGGTCGGGGGTGAAACCCCGCGCACGTTCGATCCGTGCATCCTCCGCAGAGACCGAAACCGCACAGACCGAAACCGCAGAGACCGAAACCGCACAGACCGAGAACCGGCGAGAACCGCGGGTTCAGCCCAGGAACCGTTCCAGCACCACCGCGATGCCGTCCTCCTCGTGGGAGGCCGTCACCTCGTCCGCGACCGCCTTCAGTTCCTCGTGGGCGTTGGCCATGGCCACGCCGTGCGCGGCCCAGGCGAACATCGGTATGTCATTGGGCATGTCGCCGAAGGCGAGCGTGTCGGCGGCCTTCAGGCCAAGCCGTCGTGCGGCGAGCGAGAGGCCCGTCGCCTTCGACAGGCCGAGCGGGAGGAGTTCGACGATGCCCTCGCCGGCCATGGTGACCGAGACGAAGCCTCCCGCGGTCCGGTGGGCCACTTCGGCGAGCTCGTCGTCGGAGAGGGTCGGGTGCTGGACGTAGATCTTGTTGAGCGGTGCGCTCCACAGGTCCGAGGCGTCCGTGAACGGGGTGGCCGGCAGGGCGCCGGTGAGGGTGTAGCCGGGGCCGACGAGCACCTCGCCGTCCAGGCCGTCCCGGCTCGCCGCCAGGTACAGCGGGCCGACCTCCGCCTCGATCTTGGCCAGGGCCACCCCGGCCAGCTGCCGGTCCAGGGTCACCGAGGTCAGCAGGCGGTGCTCACCGGCGTCGTACACCTGGGCACCCTGGCCGCAGACCGCGAGGCCCCGGTAGCCGAGGTCCTCGAGGATGTGCCGGGTCCAGGGGACGGCACGGCCGGTGACCACGATGTGCGCGGCACCCGCCGCGGTGGCCGCGGCGAGCGCCTCACGGGTGCGGGGCGATATCGACTCGTCGGAGCGGAGCAGCGTACCGTCCAGGTCGGTCGCGATCAGCCGGTAGGGGAGGCCGCCGGACATCTCGCCGGCGGCCTCGGGAGCGGGGTCGGTCACTTGGCCACCGGCTCCAGAACCTTCCGGCCGCCGAGGTAGGGACGCAGGACCTCGGGCACGCGCACGGAGCCGTCGGCCTGCTGGTGGTTCTCCAGGATCGCGACGATGGTGCGCGGTACGGCGCACAGCGTGCCGTTGAGCGTGGCCAGCGGCTTGACCTGCTTGCCGTCGCGGACACGGATCTGCAGCCGGCGCGACTGGTACTCGGTGCAGTCCGAGGTGGAGGTCAGCTCGCGGTACTTGCCCTGGGTGGGGATCCACGCCTCGCAGTCGAACTTGCGCGCGGCCGAGGAGCCCAGATCACCCGAGGCCACGTCGATGACGCGGAACGGCAGCTCCAGCGAGGTCAGCCACTGCTTCTCCCACTCCAGCAGCCGCCGGTGCTCCTCCTGTGACTCCTCGGGGGCGACGTAGGAGAACATCTCGACCTTGTCGAACTGGTGCACGCGGAAGATGCCGCGGGTGTCCTTGCCGTGCGAGCCGGCCTCGCGGCGGAAGCACGGCGAGAAGCCCGCGTAGCGCAGCGGCAGGCGTTCCGCGTCGATGATCTCGTCCATGTGGTACGCCGCCAGCGGCACCTCGGACGTGCCGACCAGGTAGAGGTCGTCCTTGTCGAGGTGGTAGACGTCCTGGGCGGCCTGGCCGAGGAAGCCGGTGCCGGCCATCGACTGGGGGCGGACCAGCGCCGGGGTCAGCATCGGGGTGAAGCCGGCCGCGGTGGCCTGCGCGATCGCCGCGTTCACCAGGGCCAGCTCCAGCAGGGCGCCGACACCGGTGAGGAAGTAGAAGCGCGAACCGGACACCTTCGCGGCGCGCTCCACGTCGATCGCGCCGAGGAGCTGGCCGAGTTCCAGGTGGTCCTTGGGCGCGAAGCCCTCGGCGGCGAAGTCGCGGATCGCGCCGTGCGTCTCCAGCGTGACGAAGTCCTCCTCACCGCCGACGGGCACGTCGGGGTGCACGAGGTTGCCGAGCTGGAGCAGCAGTTCCTGGGTCTCGGTGTCCGCCGCGTCGCGCTCGGCGTCGGCCGCCTTGACGTCGGCGGCGAGCTGGCTCGCCCTCTTCAGCAGCTCGGCCTTCTCGTCACCGGCGGCCTTGGGGATGAGCTTGCCCAGCGCCTTCTGTTCGGCGCGCAGCTCGTCGAAGCGGACGCCGGACGACCTGCGCCGCTCGTCGGCAGACAGGAGGGAGTCGACGAGCGCGACGTCCTCTCCACGGGCGCGCTGGGAAGCGCGCGCACGGTCAGGGTCCTCACGGAGCAGGCGAAGGTCAATCACGCGGTCAAGGCTACCGGTGCGGCGTTCCCGCTCACGACCCTGTATTCCGAACCGCGCGTCTCGATGCCCTGCACGGCCGTACGCACCGTTATGGACAAATTGCGCAGTGTGTCAATAAAGAGATGCCCTGCCCCTGGAAGGGGTCAGGCCGCAGATGCCTGGTTGACTGGATTTCCTTGTGCGGAACGGGACTTGGAGCCTGTGTTGTCCACAGGGATCCGCCCCCTCCGGCAAGTTATCCACAGGCTGTGTGCAAGATCTGTGGACTCCGGAATTGATCACTCCGGAAGCGGCGGCCGGAAGGAAGAATTCCCGGTGCAAACCGGCCTGACACCCACTTTCGGGTGGAAAGAGGTCGCCCCAAAAGATGAACCAAAGGAAACGGGTGGACGAAGGGTTACCTACGGGGTGATGGCCCGGCTTGCGCGCCGTAGGGCGATTTGTCGACCGAGTCGCCGCATGGTGTCGACTTGTCCCCAGGTCGATCAGGGCACCTGTGGATAACTTCTGTGGATAACGAAGATCTGCAGGTAGGACCGGTCGCACCCGGTCAGAAACGGCTAGGAACGGCTAGAAACGGCCGTCCTGGCAGCGTGCCACCCAGTCCGCCGCCGCCGCGAACTCCCCGTCCGACGTCCCCGCGGACGGCGGCCGTACGTCCGCCACCCCGATGTCCGCACGCGGATAGGAGCCGAGGAAACGCACCTGCAGACAGATCCGCTTCAGGCCCATCAGGGTCTCCGCCATTCGGCGGTCGCTGATGTGGCCCTCGGCGTCGATGCAGAAGCAGTAGTTGCCGATGCCCGCGCCGGTCGGCCGGGACTGCAGCAGCATGAGGTTGATGCCACGGGAGGCGAACTCGCCCAGCAGGTCGCGCAGGGCGCCGGGGTGGTCGTCGCGCTGCCACAGGACCACGGAGGTCTTGTCCGCGCCGGTGGGGGCGGCGGGGCGGGCGGGCCGTCCGACCAGCACGAACCGGGTCTGCGCGTTCTCCGCGTCGTGGATGCCCGTCTCGAGGGGCTCCAGCCCGTACCGTTCGGCCGCGAACTCACCGGCGAAGGCGGCGTCGTAGCGGCCCTCCTGGACCAGGCGCGCGCCGTCCGCGTTCGAGGCGGCGGACTCCCACACGGCGTCCGGCAGGTTCGCCCTCAGCCAGTTGCGCACCTGCGGCTGGGCGGCCGGGTGGGCGGTGACCGTCTTGATGTCGGACAGCTTGGTGCCGGGCCGGACCAGCAGCGCGAAGGTGATCGACAGCAGCACCTCGCGGTAGATCATCAGCGGCTGGCCCGCGACCAGCTCGTCGAGCGTCGTGGTGATGCCACCCTCGACGGAGTTCTCGATCGGCACGAACGCGGCCTCGGCATCACCGGTGCGGACCGCGTCCAGCGCGGACTGCACGGACACGTACGGGACCAACTCCCGGGTGGCCGCCTCGGGAAGCGTACGCAGGGCCACCTCGGTGAAGGTGCCCTCGGGGCCGAGATACGCATAGCTCGCTGGCATGTCCTCACCCTAATGGCCTCGGCCGGACTCGGCCCATGTGTCTCATGTGCGCCCCTCCCATGGGTGACCCACCGAGCCCTCCCTCGGAGGACACGAGCCCTCCCTCGGAGGACAGCTGTCATCCCTCCAGCAGCCGCTGCCCCACGTACTCGCCCTCTGCCGCCCCGCCCGGCACGGCGAACAGTCCGCTCGCCTCGTGCCGGATGAACTGCGACAGCGCGTCACCCCGGTCCAGCTTGCGCTGCACCGGCACGAAGCCCCGCAGCGGGTCCGCCTGCCAGCAGATGAACAGCAGACCCGCGTCGGGGGTGCCGTCGGCTCCGAAGCCGTCGTGGTAGGAGAACGGGCGCCGGAGCATGGCGGCGCCGCCGTTCTGGTCGGGCCGGGTGATGCGGGCGTGGGCGTTGATCGGCACGACATAGGAGCCGTCCTTGCCCGCCTTCTCCAGGTCCATGGCGGTCGTCTCGGTGCCGCCGCTCAGCGCCGCGCCGTCGGACTTGCGGCGTCCGATGACGTTCTCCTGCTGGGTGAGCGAGAGCTTCTCCCAGTCGTCCAGGAGCATGCGGATGCGGCGTACGACGGCGTAGGAGCCGTTCGCCATCCAGGCCGGCTCGCCGTTCGCGGGGACGAAGATCCGCTGGTCGAAGTCGGCGTCGGACGGCTTGGGATTGCGGGTGCCGTCGATCTGGCCCATCAAGTTGCGGGCCGTCATGGGCTGCGCGGTGGCGCCCGGGGAGCGGTTGAAGCCGTTCATCTGCCAGCGGATCCGGGCGGCGCTGCCCGCGTCCTTCTGGATCGCGCGCAGGGCATGGAAGGCGACCAGCGCGTCGTCGGCACCGATCTGCACCCAGAGGTCGCCGTTGCTGCGGGCCTTGTCGAGGTGGTCGGAGGAGAAGTCGGGCAGCGGGTCGAGGGCGGCCGGCCGATGCTTTCCCAGGCCTGTGCGGTCGAAGAAGCTGTGGCCGAAGCCGAAGGTGATCGTGAGCGAGGAGGGACCGGCGTCCTGGGCGACGTCGGTGTCGTCGTGCGCGGCCGGCTCGCCCGCCATCAGCCGCTCGGCGGTCGCCGACCAGCGGCGCAGCAGCGCCGCTGCCTCCTTGCGGCCCGCGCCGGCCGCCAGGTCGAAGGCGACGAGGTGGCCACGGGCCTGGAGGGCCTCGGTGATGCCCGGCTGATGTTTCCCGTGAAACATCGCCCGGTTCGAGCCGAGCGAGGTGAGCGGGGTGGCTGCGGCGGGCGCGGCCGCGTACCCCGCGGCCGCGCCGGCCGCGCCGAGGACGAGTCCGGTCGCACCGGCCGTGCCGAGCAGCCGTCGGCGCGACACACCCGCCGCGGGTGTGCCGTTCTCCTCGGAGGCGGACTGCCGGGGCAGGCCCGGGACGGTCGGCTTGGGCGTGGCCTTCGAGGCCTTGGTCCCGGTCTTGGAGGCCCCAGGCACGGCAGCCTTGGACGCCTTGGGCGTGGCGGCCTTGGAGGGCCTGGGGTTGGCCTCGGGGCTGGACTGGTCGGTCATGGTGGTGCTCAGCCGATCTGCGCGTTCTTGGTGACGGTCACCTGGTCGATGTCGGAGGTCCGCACGGTCACGGCGACCTTCCAGTCGCCGGCCATGGGGATCTGCACCCCGCTCGCCGCCCAGTGCCCGGTGGTGATGTGGTCGGGGGCCACCGGCAGCGGCCCGATCTTCTTCGCGGTCAGGGTGAAGGCGACCTTGACCTCGGGGATGTCGAACGCCTGCCCGTCGGGCCGCTGGACGTAGACGTGCAGCTCGTTGCCGCCGACCCGCGCGGGGTCGATGTCGAGCCGTACGACGCCCTTGCCGTTCTGGCCGCCGGTGTCGAACGGCATGTCGAGGGTGACCGCCCCCGTGGAGGACGAGGAGGAGTTCGAGGAGGCCGCCGAGGAGGTCGTGGCGGCCTTGGCCTCCTCCTCGGTACGGCCGGGTTCGGTCTGGGTCAGCACGGTGGTGACGGCGAGCAGCACGACGGCGACACCGGCCTCCGTCAGCACGGAGCGGCGCAGCCCGAACCGGTGGGGGTCGGCGTCGCGCAGCCGCTTCTGCCGTGCCGCGTCCATGGCGGCCCGCTGCCGGGCGAGCTGGGCGGTCCGCCGGGAGTCGCCGCCGGAGTCGTCGGGGGAGTGCGTTCCGCCCGAGTCGCCGTCGGCGGAACTCGTCCCCCCGGGCTCACCGTCGGCCGAGCTCGCCGCGCCCGTCGCACCCTTGCGTACGGCCGCGGTCTCCTTCCGCTCCGCCGCCTGCGTCTCCTCCGCGGCAGGGCTCGTGCGCCCCGTCGTCTCCGCCCCGGTCACTGTCCCGGTCGCCGTCTGCGCCAGCCGTCCCGTCCAGCGCCGGGAGAACCAGCCGAGCCCGACCAGCAGCAGCACGAGCCCGATCTTGGCCAACAGCAGCTGCCCGTAGCGGGTGCCGGTCAGTGCGGACCAGGTGCCTACCTGGCGCCAGGCCTGGTAGGTGCCGGTGGCGACCAGCGTGAGCACGGATCCGAAGGCGACGCGGGAGAAGCGGCGTACGGCCGAGGCCTCGACCGGGGTGTCCGCGGGTGCCCGGTACAGCGCGACCAGGAGCGCGACGAGCCCGCCGAGCCAGGCGGCCACGGCCAGCAGATGGACGACGTCGACCGGCATCGCGATGCCCGGCTGCAGGCCGACCGAGGCGTGCTCGGCCATCGCCCAGCTCGCCGCGAGCCCGGCGGCGACCACGGTGCCGCCGATCGCGAGCCCGAAGGTCAGATCGCGCTTCTCCTCGTCGTCCCGCTTCTCGTAGGCCCCGAAGAGCACCGCGACGAACAGGGCCGCCGCGGCGAGCAGCAGCAGCCGGGAGACGAGGGCGGCGCCGGTCTTGGTCTGGAGCACCTGCCCGAGCAGGTCCAGGTCGAAGACGTCCCCGGCCTTCCCGGAGGTGGTGTAGGAGCCGCGCAGGAGGAGCAGTGCGAGCGTGGCCGCGGTCAGCGCCACCCAGCCGGAGACGACGAGCCGCTGCAGGACCCGTACCCCGGCTCCGCGCTGCCAGCAGGCCAGTACGAAGGCGGCGCCGCCGGCCAGGACGATGAAGCCGGCGTACGAGACGTAGCGGCCCAGCCCGTACAGCAGGCCGACGATCCCGCCGCCCACCTCCTGGCCGCCGACCGCGACCGAGGTCTTGGAGGGCGCGCCGACGGAGAAGGTGTAGGCGCCGGCGACGGGGTGGCTGTCGGCGGAGACGACCTGGTAGGTGACGGTGTAGGTGCCGTCGGACAGCCCGGCGCGCAGCCGGACGGCGTAGGTGGTGCCGCTGATGTTGGAGGGGGTACCGGTGTCGACGCGCGCGCCCTTGGGGTCGAGGACGCGCAGCGAGTCGTCGTTCATGGCGACCTTCTCGGAGAAGGTCAGCGAGACCTGGGTGGGTGCCTTGTCGACCACCACCCCCTGCTGGGGGTCGCTGCCGGTCAGCGCGGCGTGCGCGGAGGCGGGTCCGGCACCGGCCAAGAGCATGCCGGTGACGGCGAGGAGCAGCAGCACCAGGGTCCGGACGCGGGGGGCGGTGGTCTGCGTCAAGGTGGTCCCTTCCTCAGTGTCCGGTCGCGGGGTTGTACGTGGCGGACTTCACCGGCATCTCGACCCTGAGGTCGCCGGACTTGGCGAAGTGCAGATCGACCGTGACCGTCTGGCCCTTCTCAGGCTTGCGCTTGAGCTCGTCGAACATCAGGTGGTTCCCACCGCTGCGGAACACCAGCCGTCCGTGTGCGGGGACGGCGAGACGGTCGACCTGGCGCATCGCCCCGCCGACGGTCTCGTGCACGGTGACGTCGCCGGCGGCCTCGCTGGAGACCGAGGTCAGCTCGTCCTTGGCGTCGCCCTTGTTGACGATCGTCAGGAAACCGGCGGCCATCGAGTCCGAGACCGGCTGGGGCATGTAGGAGGAGTTGACGGACAGCTCGGCGCCGCCGCTGCCGGACTCGGAGCCGGAGGCCGAACCGCCGCACCCGGTCAGCAGGAGGGTTCCGGCCAGGACGGTACCGATGACGAAGGGGGCCGCGGTCGCCGGGCGCCTCACGGGTTCTCCCCCTTGATGAGCTTGGGGAGGTCCTTGGTGTAGTCGTCGACGGTGGTGTCCTCGCCGTAGATCACATAGCCCCGGTCGGTCTTGGGCGAGAAGGCCATCACCTGGGTGCCGTGCACCGAGACGAGCTTGCCGTTCTTGTCCTTCTTCGTCGGCTCGATGCTGATGCCGATGCTGCGCGCCCCGGCCTGGATGGTGGCGAAGTCCCCGGTCAGTCCGATGAACTGGGTATCGATGCCCTTGAGCCAGGCGCCGAGTTCGGCCGGGGTGTCGCGGCCGGGGTCGGTGGTCACGAACACCACCCGCAGCTTGTCCTGCTCGGCCTTGGGCAGCGCCTTCTTGGCGACCGCCAGGTTGTTCATCGTCAGCGGGCAGATGTCGGGGCAGTGGGTGTAGCCGAAATACAGCAGGGTGGGCCGGCCCGCGGTCTCCTTGCGGAGGTCGTACTTCTTGCCGTGTGTGTCGGTGAGTACCAGATCGGGCTTGTCGAACGGCTGGTCGAGGACCGTCGCGGGCTTCTGCGAGGTCTCCTCGGAGACGACGGTGGCGGTCTTGCTGCTGTCGCCGCCGCTGCCGCAGGCGGAGAGGGTCAGCGTGGCGGCGGCGAGCAGTGCCGCCGCGGCGAACGTCTTCTTACGCATAGAGAAATGTCCCAGATGTGAGATCTCCGGCGCGTACCGGGGTCGTACGCAAGCGTCGCACGGCCCCGGTACGCGGCACGGACGAGCAGGTCAGGCGGTGGTGCGTCGACGGCCGGCGAACACGCCGTACGCCACGCCCGCCGCGCCGATCACGATGCCCACGACGCCGAGGACGCGGGCGGTGGTGTCACTGCCGCTCGTCGACGCCGCGGTGGTGTCCTGGGCGGCGGGCTTGGAGTCGTCGGCGGCGTTCTGCGCGGACGCCCCGTCGGCGTCGCCGTCCGAGGCCGCGGCCAGCTGCAGCACCGGCGCCGGGTTGTCGGGCTCGGGCTGCCCCTTCTGCGGCACCTCGATCCAGCGGACGACCTCCTTGTTGGAGTACGTCTGGAGCGCCTTGAAGACGAGTTGGTCGGTGTCCTCGGGCAGCTGGCCGATGGAGAGCGGGAACTTCTGGAAGTAGCCCGGCTTGATGCCGTCGCCGTCGGCGGTCCAGGTGACCTTGGTGACGGCCTCGGAGATCTTCTCGCCGTGCATCTCGAGCGGCTTGGCCAGCTTGGACTTGGTGATGTCGATCTTCCAGCCGTCGATCGGCTCCGGCATCACCGAGGCCAGCGGGTGATCGGTCGGGAAGTTGACCTCCACCTTGGTGGTGGAGGCGTTGTCCCGCTCGTTGGGGACCTTGAAGTCGACGACGGCGTAGCCGCCCTTGGCGGGCGTGCCCTCCGGCTGCACGCTGACGTGCGCGAACGCGGGGACGGACACGGCGAGGACGGCCGTGCCCGCGAGGGCGCCGACGGTGGCGAGGCGATTGGTCTTGCGGCTGATGGCCTTCATGGCAGGTGCACTCCGCTTCGAGTGGGCTCCGGTGGACACCGGTCGCGGTCCGGCGGATGCCGGTGCGTGCCGGTGGTGAAGAGGGAGCGCGTGCGCAGGGGTGACCGCCGGTGCATGGGGGCGGATCACCCGGGAACGGGCACGCGCGCGTGCCGCACGACGGCGGCCGCTCCCTCCGGCGGAACCCGCTCGATGGCGGTCCTGTGTCCTGTGGGTGCTGGTCGCGTCGTGTCAGGCGGCGAGGGCGAGGGCGGCGGCCGGCGGGCCGCGGCGGATCACCGTGTGCTGGAGCGCGGCAGAGCGCGGTGCGACGGCCGGGGTGTCGGCGGCGCGCGCGTAGCGCGGGCCGGTCGCGGGCGCCGTGGGCAGCCCCACGCACAAGGCGCGCACCAGCGCGAGCGCCCCGCGCAGGGAGCGTACGAGCGCGACCTCCGCGACTCCGTGCGCCGACAGCTCGATCAGCCGCAGCACGGCGAGGTCGCCGCGGCGCAGCAGCCAGCCCGCGACCAGTCCGGCGAGCAGGTGACCGAGCAGCATGGGCAGGGACGGCAGCAGCGAGGCCGCCGAACCGGTGGCGGACAGGGCGTCCGCCGGGTGGTGCACGGCCGAGGTGCCCGGGGCGGGCCCGGGGTAGAGGTGCGCGTCCACGAGGATCCGGTGCGCGCGGGCCGGGGTGATTCCGGCCGGGCCGGTGCCGCACATGTACCGCGCTGCCTGTTCCACGAGCCCGGCGTCGGACACGGCCTGCGCCGACCCCGAGGACGTCGACCCCATGGGCGTCGATCCGGACGATCCCATGCCCGCCGTGCCGTGCTGCCCCAGCCCGAACAGCGTGTGCAGCACGGTCTGCCCGACCGTGAGCAGCGCCGCGATCCCCGGCAGCGAGCGCGCCCGCCCGGCGAGCGGCACCACCACGAGGAGGGCCCCCACGAAGCCCGCGGCCAGCGTCCACAGGGGCACCGTGGCGCAGGAGGCCAGCGTGTGACCGGCCGCGGCCAGCACGACGCAGACCGCGGCGAACACCGCGGCCCGCAGCATCCGGAGATCGCGTCCGGCGTGTGCCGTGCGCGAGTGTGGGGCAGACATGGCGCGCTCATCATCCCACTGGGCGGCCACGGTGCGTACGGCAGGTCCACAAGATGCCGTACGTCCGTCTGGTCACCCTCTGTCCTCCGCGACCCGGCGTCCCATGTCTTCCGACGGCCTTCCTGTGGCCTGCCAACTGCCGTCCCACCCGCCGTCTTCCAGCTGTCTTCCAGCTGTCTTCCAGCTCTCTTCCGGCTGCCGGCCGCCCTCGCATACACCGATTCCGCCCCCACCGCATCCGCCGATCGAGCGGTCCGTCGTCAACTCGGTGCTTACGGTCGGGCACGAAGGGCAATACGTATCGGTATGTCGAGCCGCGGCCAGGAGGCTGGAGCATGAGCATCTGGTGGTCCCTCCATCTGCGGCGTGACGCTGCCAGCGTGCCGCTCGCCCGGAGGCTGCTCCTCGGCACGATGGAGACCGCGGGCGTCGACCCCGACATCTCCTACGACCTGTCCGTGGCGCTGAGCGAGGCCTGCGCGAACGCCGTCGAGCACGGCGGGGACGGCGACGGCGAGGCCTATCGCGTCACCGCCTACCTGGACGGCGAGAAGTGCCGTATCGAGGTCGCCGACGCGGGCCCCGGCTTCTCTCACGCCGTCCGCAGAGCACCGATCCGCCCCGCGCACGCCGAGTCCGAGCACGGACGGGGCCTGTGCCTCATCCAGGAGCTCGCCGACCACGTCCACATCGGCAACAAGCCGGGCCGGGGCGGTGCGGTGGTGAGCTTCGACAAGATCCTCAAGTGGCGGCACGGCGCACCGCTGGTGGCGGTGTAGCGAGTCCGGCGCCCGGGTTAGCGTCGTCCACCGGCGCGGCCCGGCGCGTGACCGGGCCCATCGCGTACGAGGCCGCCGCCGTCGCGCCGCCCAGCAGCAGCCAGCCGGGCGTGCCCCACTGCACCAGCAGCGAGGTCAGCACCAGTGGGCCCAGGGTGCGGGCCACGGTGACGCCGGTGCCGAAGAAGCCCTGGTACTCGCCGGTGTGTCCGGCCGGCGCCAGGTCGAAGGACAACTGCCAGGCGCCCGCCGACTGCCCCATCTCGGCGACCACCTGCAGCAGCGCCCCCGCCACCAGGACGGCCACGGCCACCTGCGCGGGGACCCGGGCCGACAGGGCGAACACCGCGCAGGCCGCGAGCATCACCCAGCTCGCACGCCGCACCGCCCGCGTGGCCGAGGCGAGCGAGGTGATTCCGCGCGCCGTACGCACCTGGAAGAGCATCACCGCCCCGGTGTTCAGCACGAACAGCGCGGACACCACCCAGTCCGGGGCGCCGGTCCGCTCGGTGATCCACAGCGGCAGTCCGAGGCTGAGCAGCGGCATCCGCAGCAGCAGGACCGTGTTCAGCAGCGTCATGACGACGTAGGGGCGGTCGCGCAGCACCGCGAGACGCGTGGGCGCGTGCCGGGCGGCCGGGGGCACCGGCGGCACCCGCAGCAGCAGTCCCGCGCACAGCAGGAAGCTCGCCGCGTCCAGCGCGAACACGCCCAGGTAGGCCGCCCGCGTGCCGGCGTGCAGGGCGAGCCCGCCCAGGCCCGCGCCGACCGCCAGGCCCGCGTTGAGCGTCGACTGCAGGTGGGCGAGCAGCCCGGTGCGCTCCGCCGCGGACACCAGGCCGGCCAGCAGCGCCTGCCGGGCCGCGGCGAGCCCGGACTGGGCGGCGGCGTAGGCGCACGCGGCGGCCACGAACGGCACGAAGCCGCGTACGACGAGGAAGGCCGCCACCGCCAGTCCGGTCACCAGCGCGAGCACCACCGCCGTACCGCGTGGCCCGCGCCGGTCCGCGACCCGGCCCAGGGGCACCCCGACGAGCGAGCCGACCGCCCAGGCGACGGTCAGGCCGAGTCCCACGCGCGCGGGTGCCAGCCCGACGACGTGCGTGAAGTACAGCGCCGAGGTGACGTAGTAGGCGCCGTCGCCGACCGAGTTGGTCAACTGGGCGAGGGACAGGACCCGTTGCGGCCCCGGAGGCGGAACGAGGGAGACCTTCATACCGACGACGCTAGAGGCAGGATGGACCCCTCGACAGACCCAATGGCCGCCCGCTCGAGTGGTCCACTTGTACGGACGGGCCGAAGGCCTTACGCCCCGTCAAGAACCGTCGCCAGCACGGCCAGTGCCTCGGGATACGCCCGCTCCCGGGGCGTTCCGTAGCCGACGACCAGCCCCTGCGGCCGGCCCGCGCCGGATCCGTCACCGGCACCGGAGCCGGAGCCGTCACCGAGGCCGGAGCCGGAGCCGTCACCGGGTCCGGGCCCGTGCCAGTGGTCGCCCAGGTGGCCGAGCGCGAGCCCCTCCGCCTCCGCGCGGGCCAGCACCTCGTCCTCGTCGGCGACGTCGATCAGGGCGTGCAGCCCGGCGGCGATCCCGCGCACCCGATGGCGGGAGCCCAGCCGGTCCAGGAGCTGGTCGCGGCGGCGCCGGTAGCGCAGCCGGCAGGCGCGTACGTGCCGGTCGTAGGCGTGGCTTTCGATGAGCTCGGCGAGCGCCAGCTGGCCGATGCTCTCGGTGTGGTGGTCGCTGTGCAGCTTGGCGTCGGCCACTGCGTCGACCAGGTGCGGCGGCAGCACCATCCAGCCCAGCCGCAGAGCGGGGCCGAGGGTCTTGGAGGCGGTGCCCAGGTACACGACCTGCCCCGGCGCCATGCCCTGGAGGGCGCCCACGGGCTGGCGGTCGTAGCGGAACTCGCCGTCGTAGTCGTCCTCGACGATCAGCCCTCCACGCGCGCGTGCCCAGTCGGTCAGAGCCCGCCGCCGCTCGGGATGCAGGGTCACGCCGGTCGGGAACTGGTGCACCGGCGTGACGACCACGGCGCTCTCCTCGCCCAGTTCGTGTGCGCGGGCGCCCCGGTCGTCGACCCGTACCGGCACCACGCTCGAGCCGTTGCGCCGCACCACCTCCCGGTGGAAGGGCAGCCCGGGGTCCTCCATGGCGACCGTGCCGCCGTCCAGGACGCGGGTGAGCAGCGCCAGCCCCTGCACATACCCGGAGGTGATCACGATCCGCTCCGGCGGCGCGATCACCCCGCGCGCCCGCCCCAGATAGCCCGACAGCGCGGTGCGCAGCTCGATCCGGCCGCGCGGATCACCGTAGTCGTACGCCAGGGAGGGCGCCGTCGCGATGGCGCGTCGCAGCGCCCGCAGCCAGGCCGCCGCCGGGAACGCCCCGACGTCCGGGCTGCCGGGCCGCAGATCGAAACGGGGCGCACGCGCGCGTGCCGCCGCCCCGGGCTGCTCCGCGTCGACGGCCGGCAGCGCGGCGACGTGGGTGCCCGAGCCCTGCCGCGCCGTCAGGTACCCCTCGGCGACCAGCTGGTCGTACGCCGCCTTCGCGGTGCCCCGTGAGATGCCGAGCTCGGCGGCGAGCCGCCGGGTCGCCGGCAGCCGGGTCCCGGGCGCCAGCCGTCCGTCCCGCACGGCGTCCCGGAGCGCCCGCTCGAGCCCGGTCCGGCGGCCGTCCGCCGCGTCCGGCTCCAGATGCAGGTCCACCCCGACACCGGACCAGAAGTCGTCCCGGTGCACGTCCACGAAAACCCCCCTAGGCATGTGAATGGCCGGGCACCTCCTGTGGTGCCCGGCCCTCACACTCGCATCAGCCCTTCAGCGACGCCATCCAGGCCTCGACCTCGTCGGAGCGGCGCGGCAGGCCCGCCGAGAGGTTCCGGTTGCCGTCCTCGGTGACCAGGATGTCGTCCTCGATGCGGACACCGACGCCCCGGTACTCCTCCGGCACGGTCAGGTCGTCGGCCTGGAAGTACAGGCCCGGCTCGACGGTGAGGACCATGCCCGGCTCCAGCGTGCCGTCGACGTACGTCTCGGTGCGCGCGGCGGCGCAGTCGTGGACGTCCATGCCGAGCATGTGGCCGGTGCCGTGCAGCGTCCAGCGGCGCTGCAGGCCGAGCTCCAGGACTCGCTCCACGGGGCCCTCGACCAGGCCCCACTCCACCAGCTTCTCGGTGAGCACGCGCTGGGCGGCGTCGTGGAAGTCGCGGTACTTGGCACCCGGCTTGACCGCCGCGATGCCGGCCTCCTGGGCCTCGTACACGGCGTCGTAGATCTTCTTCTGGATCTCGGAGAAGCGGCCGCTGATCGGCAGGGTGCGGGTGACGTCGGCGGTGTAGTACGTGTGCGTCTCCACGCCCGCGTCCAGCAGGAGCAGGTCGCCGGAGCGGACCGGGCCGTCGTTGCGGACCCAGTGCAGCGTGCAGGCGTGGGGGCCGGCGGCGGCGATGGTGCCGTAGCCGACGTCGTTGCCCTCCACGCGCGCGCGGAGGAAGAACGTGCCCTCGATGTAGCGCTCGCTGGTCGCCTCGGCCTTGTCGAGGACCTTCACCACGTCCTCGAAGCCGCGGACCGTGGAGTCGACGGCTTTCTGCAGCTCGCCGATCTCGAACTTGTCCTTGATCAGCCGGGCCTCGGACAGGAAGACGCGCAGCTCCTCGTCGCGCTCGCCGGTGACCTTGTCGGTCAGGGCCGCCTCGATGCCGGCGTCGTAGCCGCGCACCACACGGACCGGGCCGGTGGCCTCCTTCAGCTTCTGAGGCAGCTCGCGCACGTCGGAGGCCGGGATGCCGTACAGCTGCTCGGCCTCGGCCAGGGAGTGGCGGCGGCCGACCCACAGCTCGCCCTGGCCGGAGAGCCAGAACTCGCCGTTCTCCCGGTCGGAGCGGGGGAGCAGGTAGATCGTCTCCCGGTGGCCGCTCGTGCCGTCCGGGGAGGTGGTCGGCTCCAGGACCAGCACGCCGTCCTCGGTCTGGTTGCCGGTGAGGTAGGCGTACTCGACCGAGGAGCGGAAGGCGTACTCGGTGTCGTTGGAGCGGGTCTTCAGGTTGCCCGCGGGGATCACCAGGCGCTCACCGGGGAAGCGCGCGGACAGCGCGGCGCGACGGCGGGCGGTGTGCTCCGCCTGCTCGATCGGCTTCAGGTCGCGCAGCTCGGTGTCGGCCCAGCCGGACTTCATGTTCTCGGCGAGCTCGTCGGACACGCCCGGGTACAGGCCGTTCTTGCGCTGCTTGATCGGCTCTTCGGACTCGTTCTCCGGGGTCTCCGGGGTGGTGAGCTCCTCCGACACGGTCTTCCTCCTAGGTACGGCACTGGACCACCCCCATCGTACGGTCGTACGGAAGGGGCCCGAGGCGGCAGCACCTGTTACCGGGAGCACCGGCCGAACCGCCGGAGGCACTGGCCGAACCGTCGGAAGCGCTGTGCGAACCGTAGAGCCCTGGTGGAGCCCTAGTCGAAGCGCGCCGCCAGCAGTGCCACGTCCTCCGCGCCGTCGGTCCTGTCCAGGCCGTTCGGCAGGACCGTGCGCAGCACATGGTCGGCGACCGCCCCCACGTCGTGGCGCACCGCGCGCGGGACGCTCGCCGCCGCCGCGTGCAGCCGGGCGAAGGCACGGTCGACGGGATCGCCGGTGCGGTGCAGCAGCCCGTCGGTGTAGAGCAGCACCGTTTCGCCCGCGGCCACCTGGAACTCCACGCTGGGCGCCTCCCAGCAGGCGAGCATGCCCAGCGGCGCGGACACGGACGTCTCCACGAACTCCGTGCGCCGCCCGCCGAGCAGCAGTGGAGGGCTGTGCCCGGCGCCGGCCAGGGTGATCCGGCGCAGCTCCGGCTCGCAGTAGGCGAACAGGGCGGTGGCGGAGCGGGCGGGCTCGGTCAGCCGCAGCAGCAGTTCGAGGTCGGAGAGGACGGCCACCGGGTCCTCGCCCTCCATCACCGCGTACGCCCGCAGGGAGGCGCGCAGCCGGCCCATCGCGGCGACCGCGCCGGGGCCGGAGCCGGTGACCGAGCCGACCGCGAGACCGAGCGCGCCCTCGGGCAGCGGCAGCGCGTCGTACCAGTCGCCGCCCCCGCGCGGGCCGGTGCGGTGCCGGGCGGCGAGCTGGACCCCGGGGACGCGCGGCAGCCGGGTGGGCAGCAGCTCCTCGTACATCGTCGCCATGCACGCGCGCGTGCGCTCGCAGTCGAGCAGGCGCGCCAGGTGCTCGGTGGCGAAGCGGACGTAGAGACCGGCGAGATGGCGTGGGCGCTCGGCGGGTTCGGCGGGCTCGTCGTAGAGCCACAGGGCGGCGCCGAGGCGGCCGGCGGCCTCGGTGGACAGGGGCAGCGCGTAGCCGGCGGCGTAGCCGAGGCGGGCGGCCACCTCCCGGTGGCGGGGGTCGAGGCCGTCCTCGGCGAACAGGTCGGGGCGCACGATCTCGCCGGTGCCGCCCGGCAGTCCGGCGGCGGTGTCGAGAAGCGCGCCGTACGGCATCACGCCGCGCGGCACGGTCTCGATGTGCCCGAGATCGGCGCGGGCGAGTCCCAGCCCGATGGTGGTGCGGGGGCCCAGTCCGTCGTCCGGTTCCAGGACGACGAGACCGCGCCGGGCGCCCACCAGGGCGGCACCGGCGCGCAGCAGTTCCTTCAGGGCGGCGTCGAGCCGGTCCGTACGGGCCAGCCGCTCGGTCAGCTCGTGCAGGGTCGTCAGGTCGGAGACCCAGCCGGCGAGCCGGTCCTGCAGCAGGGCGCCCGGCGGGTACGGGGTGTGGGGGGAGTGCGCGTCGTGGGCGGTGGCGGCCGGAGAGGTGCCCGGGGCTGAGGGAACGGGCGGGACAGTGTGTGCGGGAGCGGGAACCGTTGAATCGATTCCAGCCACTTTCGAAGGGTGAGGGGCGTTCATGGCGTCCGGCTTTCCGACCGGCGCGTACTGCTCGAAAGCATCGCAAACCCCCATGTCTTCTGCGCCGCCAGCAGTGTCTCCACATGTACACGCACTCGTGAGGGGATGTCCAGCATTGTCCTGCCGGGATTCCTGGTGTCCAGGAGCCCGTACGGGTCTTTCTTCAGCCCCCTTGCGCAACAATCAAGTTGGCTTGAAACTGCCTCGGGTAACGGTCTATTGCGGTCGACTGGGTTTGCTCCACAGAGCGTCACAGCGGTCGTGATGGGTACGTACTCGGAGAAGGCCAGGGGTGGTTGAGAGTCACCCGGAACCTGGTGATGGACCCGGGCGTCTTAGCCACCGACGACCGTGCCCCATCCTCGCGTGAAGGCGGCGGAGAGCAGAACGCGCGACAGCAAAACGCCATGCTCCGCCACCCCACGCCACGCCCGTGCTCCTGGTAGACGCACGGACGGGGCTGCCGCGGAAAGCAGTCAATGCTCGGCCCATAGGGGTACCCCCGCCTGAAGGCAGGGGCGTGATGCGCCAACAGGTACGCACAGTGAAGTGATCGATCCATGGTGTGATGTGGCCCACGGTGTTGCCAGCGGTGCAACGGAAAGGAACGAGCGCTCATGCGCGAGATCCCCGGAAGGCGACGCAGGCTCCTGTCCCGGCGCAGCGACGGGAGGCCTGAGCCGATCAGCGCGGCCCTGACCTTCGCGACCCAGTGGCGGTGGCCGGTACTCCCGGGCGTGGCGCAGGATCCGCGGCACCCGGGCCGCTGCGGCTGCCCCGACCCCGAGTGCACGGTGCCCGGCGCACACCCCTTCGACCCCGGTCTGCTGGCGGCCACCACCGACGCCCGGATGGTGGGCTGGTGGTGGACCAACCGGCCGACCGCGCCGATCATCCTGGCCACCGGTGGCACGGCCCCCTGCGCGGTGAGCCTGCCGGCCCTCGCCGCCGCTCGTGCTCTCGGTGCGCTCGACCGTGTCGGCATGCGGCTCGGCCCGGTGGTGGCCTCGCCCACGCGCTGGTCGATCCTCGTCAAGCCCTACTCCCTGGAGCAGCTCGGCGAACTCCTCCACGCCAAGGACTTCGTGCCCGGCTCGCTCCGCTTCCACGGCGAGGGCGGCTACCTCGCCCTGCCCCCTTCCGAGACCGGGGCCGGGCAGATCCGCTGGGAGCGCGCGCCGTTACCCGGCTCCGCCTCGCCGTGGGTGCCGGATGTGGAGGCCGTGGTGGACGCGGTCGTGGACGCCCTCACTCGTACGGGTGTGAGCGCGCCCGAGTTGTAAGGGCGTCGGGCGCGCCGGGGCGGGATGCCCGATCTGATCGTTATCGTCCCTTTATGCTGCGTCATTCCGAGGAACAGGGAAGCGGGCGGGGAACCGGGCGCGGGGGCGGACGGGACGGTCGGCGGGACAGCGAACGGGCAGGCGATCGGGAGCGTCGGCGGGAGCCTCGGCAGGACGCGGGGCGGGCGCTCCGGCAGGACGTGCGGCGGGGACTTCGGCGGGAGAGCGGGCGCGGAAGCCGATCCGTGTGGCGCGGTCGGCTGGATCCCCGGCGCGTTCGCCTCTACGCCCTCGTGGCCGTCGTGGCGTGCGCCTTCGCGCTGCCACTGGCCGTGGCGTCCGCGGGTCAGGTCGGCGACCGGGGCGGTGTGGGCGCGCCCTCCGCCGTACGTCTCCAGCCGAGCGGCGACGACAAGATGCCGTCCGCCGAACCCGGCCTGCCCCGCTCGAGCGGGACGCCGACCCCTGCGCTGCTCGGCCTGGGCCTGGCGACCGCCGCCCGCTGCGGCCCGGAGGTCTCCTCGCCCGAGGGCATCGAGGCGCAGACCTGCGTGCTGACCCAGGGCACCGAGAGCTGGGGTCGCACCTACTACCGCAACGCGAGCGGCGAACCCCTGGACGCCGCCCTGACCTTCATGGGCCCCGGCGACCGCACCGTGCAGACGCACTGCGCCCTGGACGGCGACGACGAACCGGGGACGTGTGAGACACCCCGGGAGCACACCCGGGGGCTGCCGACCGCCTACAGCGCCGTCGCGGAGTTCGCCGGACAGGACGGCAGCAACGAGCGTGGCGGACGCGGTCCGCTGCTGCTGCGTTCGGGGAGCAACTCACCCGAGAGAACAGGCGGTTGATGCTCGGCTGCGCTCGGTGAGCGACGACGCGGACGGAAAGACCCGGTTGCTGGCGACGGGGGATGCACCAGCAACCGGGCTACTGGAACGGTAACAAGAGATCGGCGGTTCGCAAATTCGATCCCGGCTTTCCAGTCATGTTCTGGGTTGCCTTTCCGGTCACCGACTCGCCCGCACGGTCCGGGAGTTGTGACTGGAGTCACTCGCTCTGCGCAAGACTTTTCGGCTGACCGGTCGGTCAGCCGAAGCCGGGGATCGGGCGGTGGATCGGCGGATCGCCGGGTCGGCGGATCAGCTGAGGGTGACCTGCCGGTTGGTCAGGCCGCCGCGGGCGCGGCGCTCGTCGGCGGTCAGCGGAGCATCCGTGGCCAGCGCGGCGGCCAGCCGCTCGGCGAACTCGGCGGCCGGCTTCTCCACGTCCTGGGCGCCCACTCCGTTGGGCAGGTCCCACACGGGCACCGTGAGACCGTGGGCGCGGAAGGAACCGACCAGGCGGGTGCCCTCACCGAGGCTCGAGCGGCCCGCCGCGTGCAGCCGGGCGAGGGCGTCCAGCAACTGCTCCTCCGGGTGCGGCATGACCCAGCGCAGATGGTTCTTCTCCGGCGTCTCGCACCAGTACGCGGCATCGACACCCTGCAGCCGCACGGTCGGGATGGCCGCGGCGTTGGCCCGCTCCAGGGACGCGGTGACGTCCGGCGTCGCGTTCTCCGCGTCCGGGACCCAGAACTCGAAGCCCGTGTGCACCACGGGCTCGAAGGGCGCCTCGGCGTCGAGCAGGTCCTGCAGCCGCGGGCCCTCGGCCGGGGCGCGGCGCCCCTGCACCGGGGTGCCGGGCTCGGCCTCCAGGGCGCGCAGGAGGGTGTCGGCGAGGTCGCGGCTGATGTCGCCGGACGCCGTGTCGTTCTGCAGGCCGAGCAGCACCGAGCCGTCGTCGCGGCGCAGCGCGGGCCAGGCCATCGGCAGGACCGTGGCCAGGGTGACCGACGGGACGCCCTCGGGCAGGCCGTCCCGGAGCGTCAGCTCGACCGTGGCGGCGGGCACCAGCTCGCGCAGCGCCACCCAGTCGCACTCGCCGGGAAGTCCCTCGAACGGCCGCTGCACCAGCTCGGTCACCGCGTGCGCCGCGGCCCGGCCGTGACAGGCCTTGTAGCGCCGGCCGCTGCCGCAGGGGCACGGCTCGCGGGCGCCGACCACCGGGATCTCTCCGTCCGTGAGCTGCGGGCGCTTGGCCTTCGTCTGGGGTCGCTTCTTGGCCATCTGGGTGTCTCCCGGTTACGGCTCGTCTCGTACGGCGCGAGCCTAGTCGTTCACACCCTCAACGACGGGAAGCTGTGGACAAGGCGGCGCATGTGGACAACGCAGGAGCAGCCGTACGAACACCGAGCGGCCCCTCCTCGGGGCTCGGGCCGCTCGCTCGGTCCCTAGTCCAGGTCGTCGAAGACGTCCGCGAAGCCCATCTCGGGCAGTGCCGCCACCGCCGGGGCCGCGATGCGGGTGGCGAAGTCGTCGCGACGGTGGCCGACGCGGCCGGCGTCGGGGTCGTGGACGTCGCCGTGGACGACCACCCACACCGTGACCTCGCCGTGGATGTCGTCGCGTACGCCCCAGTCGTCGCAGAGCGCCGTGATGATGTTCAGCCCGCGCCCGCCGTGCGCGGTGACCGAGGGAGTGGCCGGGGCCGGACGGGTGGGGCCGCCGCCGTCCGTCACCTCGACGACCAGCCGGCCGCACACGTCCACGCGCCACGCGGCCCGTACGTCGCCGTCACCGGCCGACATGCCGCCCAGCGGCCTGCCGTGCTTGCACGCATTGCTCAGAAGCTCGGAAAGGATCAGTACGGCATCGTCGATGACCGATTCCGCCACGCCGCCTCTGCGCAACTGATCGCGCATCCGACGTCTGGCTTCCCCCACGCCCGCAGGGCCATGGGGTACGGCCATGCTCGACGACGTGGGCACCTCCTGTGCCACCACCAACGCCACCCCCGAGACCTCCTTCGCCCCACGCCACGGTGTGGATGCCCCATTGGCCTGAACCGGAAACCGGCCATTCCGCGTCCGGTGACGCATTCGCAACGATCGAACACACAGCGAACGCGCCGGAGCACTCCCTGTCATGACACCGCAGTATGTGGCTGGATTTCTTGAGGAGTGGCCGAAAACGGAGGATGGTGCCTCCGGCCGTACCGGTCAAGGCCCGCGGCCGATCAGCGGCCGAGCTGTTGCAGGACCGCGCGCGGACGGTTGGTGATGATGGCGTCGACGCCCAGGCCGAGGCAGAGATCGACGTCCTCGGGCTCGTTCACGGTCCACACGTGCACCTGGTGCCCCGCCCGCTTCAGCCGCTCGACGTAGGCCGGGTGACCGCGCACGATCCGGATCGAGGGGCCGGCGACCCGGATCCCCGCCGGGAGCCGACCGTCCCGGAGCCTGGGCGAGACGAACTGCATCAGATAGACCGTCGGCAGCGTCGGTGAGGCGGCCCGCACCCGGTGCAGCGAGCGCGCCGAGAAACTCATCACCCGCACCGGCGACTCCTCCGCCGAGGCCGGGGCGTCCAGGCCGAACCGTTTCAGGAGCACCAGCAGCCGCTCCTCGACCTGCCCGGCCCACCGCGTGGGGTGCTTGGTCTCGATGGCCAGCTCCACCCGCCGCCCGGCGTCGGCGACGAGTTCGAGCAGCCGTTCCAGGGTGAGCACGGAGGTGTCCTCGGGATCCTCCGGCCGCACCTCCCAGTCCGGCTCCTCGTCCCGGCCCCGCCAGAAGGCCCGCGTCCGCCCGGCGCCGAAGTCGAGTGCGGCGAGGTCGGCGAGCTCCAGGGCGGACACCGCGCCGCGCCCGTTCGACGTACGGTTGACCCGGCGGTCGTGCACACACACCAGGTGCCCGTCCGCGGTCAGGCGTACGTCACACTCGAGGGCGTCCGCGCCGTCCTCGATGGCCTTGCGGTAGGCGGCCAGCGTGTGCTCCGGGGCGGCCTCGGAGGCTCCGCGGTGGGCGACGACTTGGATGTGGTGCTGCCGTACGTGGGTCACCGCGTCATGGTGCCACTGCGGCGGGGTGCGAGTGACGGCGATCGGGCGTCGATAATTTGTCCGTTTCATGTGAGATGACCTATATAAAGAATGCCATCGGACCCACAGGCACCGCTTATGGTGCTCTGACGGCCCGTGGGAAAAGCTGACGTCGTACAGATGCACATGCACAGCTGGAGCACGCCGGGTCGTCGGCAGGCGTGACGCGTGACCGAGTGCGACCGACAACAACAGCCGTGGATCGAGGAGAAGAGCTGTGAGCACCGAGAACGAGGGCACCGCGGTACCCCCGGCCCCGTCCGCACCTCCCGTGCCGGTGGAATCTCCCGCAGCTTCCCCGCAGCCGCCCGCCCCCCAGGGGGGCGCCCCCATGACCCCGCCCGCCGGCACACCGGAGGCGCAGAACCCGCCGGCACCGTCGGCACCGCCGGCCCCCGGGGTACAGGCATCCGCCGCCCCCGGCGCCGAGTCCCACGGCCCCACCGACTCCCCTCACGGCCCCGTCGGCCCCACCGGTCCTGCCGGCCCCGGCGGCTCGCCCGTGGATGGCTCCTGGCCGCCGCCCCCGCCCCACACGCCCGCCTACGCTGGCGGCGATGCCGGTGGCGGCGCGGCGGGCGGTCCGGGAGGCGGCTCGGGCGACGGCTCGGGCGGCTCCGGCTGGGGGTCGGGCTGGGGCGCGCCGTACCAGCAGCCGGCGCCGAAGCCCCAGGGCCGCCGCGGCGGCCTGGTCGCCGCGGTGCTCGTGGCCGCACTGGTCGCGGGCGGCCTGGGCGGCGGCATCGGCTACACGCTGGCCAAGAAGGACGACACCAGTTCCACCACGGTCTCCGCCTCCGACACCGGCGCCGCGCAGGTCAAGCGCGACCCCAGCTCGATCGCGGGCGTGGCGGCCAAGGCGCTGCCGAGCACCGTCACCATCGAGGCCGAGAGCACCAACGGCCAGGGCGGCACCGGCACCGGCTTCGTGTTCGACACCCAGGGCCACATCGTCACCAACAACCACGTGGTGGCCGACGCGGTGGACGGCGGCAGGCTCACCGCCACCTTCCCCAACGGCAAGAAGTACGACGCCGAGATCATCGGCCACGCGCAGGGCTACGACGTCGCGGTCATCAAGCTCAAGAACGCGCCGTCGGATCTCAAGCCGCTCGCCCTCGGCAACTCCGACAAGGTGGCCGTCGGCGACGAGACGATCGCCATCGGCGCCCCCTTCGGCCTGTCCAACACGGTGACGACGGGCATCATCAGCGCCAAGAACCGCCCGGTCGCCTCCAGCGACGGCAGCGGCGACAGCAAGGCGTCCTACATGAGCGCCCTGCAGACGGACGCCTCCATCAACCCGGGCAACTCCGGCGGACCGCTCCTCGACGCCCGCGGCGCGGTCATCGGCATCAACTCCGCGATCCAGTCCTCCAGCGGCGGCGGGCTCGGCGGCTCCGGCCAGTCCGGTTCGATCGGCCTGGGCTTCGCCATCCCGATCAACCAGGCCGCGTACGTCGCCAAGCAGCTGATCAAGACCGGCAAGCCGGTCTACGCCAAGATCGGCGCGTCGGTCTCCCTGGAGGACTCGACGAGCGGCGCCAAGATCACCGACCAGGGCGCCGCCGGCTCCGACGCCGTGGAGCAGGGCGGCCCCGCCGCCAAGGCCGGCCTCAAGCCCGGCGACGTCATCACCCGGCTCGACGACTCGGTGATCGACTCCGGCCCCACCCTCATCGGCGAGATCTGGACCCACAAGCCCGGCGACCAGGTCAAGATCACCTACAAGCGCGACGGCAAGGAGCACACGACCGAGGTCACCCTCGGTTCCCGCATCGGCGACAACTGACCTTCCCGCACCCGCGGGCCGTCGTTCCCTCGGAACAACCGACCCGCGCGTGCGCGTGCCGACCCGTTACTCTTGTCCCCGCGCCACCGACCAGGCAGGCGCGAGGTGGGTTGCCCGAGCGGCCTAAGGGAACGGTCTTGAAAACCGTCGTGGCGCAAGCCACCGTGGGTTCAAATCCCACACCCACCGCCCGCGAAAACGGCCCCTGACCAGGCGATACGGTCTGGGGCCGTTCGCGTCAGGTCTACTGATCACTGGTCCCGTTGACCAGCGAGGCCGCGGAAGCCCACGGCTCTGACGAGTTCGGATGCCGTGGGTTTCTGGCGTTGTTGGTTGCCGGCACCGACCGCGCACCACCTCTTGCAGGGACCGAACGATCGTCCTGACCGGGTCGGGCCCGTCGGCTCCCGGCCCTGTCGCGTGACCGCCGCTGGGCAACCACACTGGTCGGTGGGGCACCCTCTCGGAGGCGCTCGCCCGCGACGGAAGGACGGACCCATGCCCACGGACACGCTTCCCGGTCCGCTGCGATTCCTGGTCTTCGGTGCGGCCCTGCGGGCCGATTCGACCAACGCCCGCCTCGCCTCCCTCGTGGCCCGGCTCATCTCCGACACCGGTGCCGCCGTCGACCTCGCCTCCATGCGCGACTTCGACATGCCCTTGTACGACGGCGACATGGAGGCAGGCGAAGGACTGCCGCCCGGCGTCCTGGCCCTGCGCGACCGGCTCGAGCAGAGCGACGCTTTCGTCATTTCCTCGCCGGAGTACAACGCCTCCGTGCCGGGAGTGCTCAAGAACGCGATCGACTGGGTCTCGCGTGTCCGGCCGCAGCCGTTCAAGACCAAGCACGCGCTGCTCGTCTCCGCCTCGCCGTCGCTGGTCGGCGGCAACCGCGGCTTGTGGGCCCTGAGGATTCCTCTGGAACACCTGGGCACCCGTGTCTATCCGGACATGTTCAGCGTGGCCAACAGCTATCAGGCCTTCGCCGAAGACGGAACACTGGCCGACCCGGGGTTGCAACAACGTCTCACCGAGACTGTGTCGGGTTTCCTCGGCCTCGTCGAAGCGGACGTGCGCTACGTCTGCCTCGAACGCCGTTGGTACGAGTTCCTGGGCGACCGCACCGAGGCAGCCATCACGCAGCGGGCCGAGAAGTGATGCCGGGACGCCCCAAGTTCAGGTCCTCGCTCCTGCTACTGCCTCTGGCGCGCTCCCGACGAACCGCAAAGCCTCCTCGCGGACGCCGGCGTTCTCGTCGGATGTAAGTGCCTCGAGCTGTTGCACGCCGGTACCCGGAGACCCTGCCCGGCGGGGAGGGCGCGCTCCTGTGCGCCACCCCCGGCGACGGCGCCCCTTCTGTATGCGATCAGTTGTTGTTCGTCCTGGAGCCGGTGCCTCCCGGTTCCTTCGGCGCCCAGGTGGGGGCGTGGACGGCATCCTTGAAGTCGGTCGATTTCATCAGGACCCGCCAGTTCTCCTTGCCCGCGTCACCATCGAGTCGGACGGTGAATTCCTTGACCTGACGGGAGTCATGGAAGTACAGGACCACGACCTGGCGTTCCGAACCGCCGTCGTAGAAATCGCCTGTCACTTTTCCGCGGGCGCCGGTGCCGAAACCCTTGATCCAGTTCTCGGCGGTCTTGGTGGCCTCCGACTCACTGCTGTCGCTGGTGGCCAGCTTGCGAAGGGCGTCCGTCTTGCCGTCGGCGATGTCCCACACGAGCTCCTGCATCACCAGCAGGGAGCCAGTGGAGGGGTAGCCGACCACGTGCAACGGCTCGTGGTCGGCGTACGCCTGCTCGTAGGACGCATCCGACCCTCTGGCATCGGCAGAGCTGTTGTCGAGGGCAGCGCATCCAGACGTCAGCAGCATTGCCGCCGCCAGCCATCCGGCCGCTGTATGGCTCTGCTTCAACCTCGGCATCTCACGTCCTTGTTACTCGGTTACTTGCGGGTCTTGGGCCTGACGATGGTGACCTTCTCGATCGGGTTCGAGGTGTGGCTGTACCGATCGATCACCTCGTGGAGAGTGGTCTCGTTCTTGAGGCCGTGCTGCACGATCCTCGCGTGTCCCTGCACCATGGCCGAGACGATCGCCACGTGGTTGTAGACCTTCTCCTTCTTCCACTTGAAGAAGACGAGATCCCCCACCTTGGCGTTGTACTCGTGCGGAACGGTCGCGGCGTTCCGCCACTTGGTCACGTGCCGCCGGAGGTAGTCCGCGCTCGTCCAGCTCCAGCTCTTGCCGAACCCGTACTTGCCCTGCCACCAGGCGTTGTCGGCCTTACGACCGCCGGGGCGCATCTGCATCCCGCCCCCGTGGTACAGGGCCTTGGAGACGAAGTTCGCGCAGTCGGTCCTGTACTCCCACTTGGTGTCCAGGTTGTTGTACGCCCAGTTGGCCGTTCCGTTGCCGCTGATCACCGAGGCTGCCGCTGCCGGCCCTGTCGGCTCTGCCGACGCGGACGCCGAATCGGTGTCGGGGCCGTAGACGCCTTCGTCGATGAGCGGCTGCGGCGCCTCCTCCTGGTCGGCGGGGATGTTGCCGCTTGCGTCGGGAAGGTGCGGGTCGGCTGAAGGCGCGGGCCAGCCGTTCGCGGTCCACACCGCGTCGGGAACGACTGCGGAGGCGGCGTCGCCCACGTCCGTGGAGGCGTCCGCCGGTCCTGTGGCGACGCCGGTGGCGGTCAGGGCGAGTACTGCTGCGCCGGTGATCGTACGGCCGAGCTTGTTGCGCAAGGTCGGGTCCTTCCCCCTGTGAAATGGTTCCCGGCCGCCCGCCCGTGTTGCGTGTGCGGCGTCGGGACCCGCTGAGGTTACCCGTCGGTAGCCAGCGCGAGGCAATGAAATATTGATTTTTGGCCTGATATGGGTGGTTTGGCCGGTCATGTCGCCCTTGGCAGCCGACGGAAGTCGACGACCCGCTAGGAAGATGGAGCGGTGGATGCGTGGGTTCCTGCCGGCCGGTTGTCGGACCGGGCACGACTCAAGAAGTTCCGACTCGTCGTGTTGCCGATTCCCGAAGGGCCCTCACGGCCGGTGTCCTGTCAGGCGGGCTGCTGAGGCGAGGGTGGCCCGGGCCTCGTGTTCGGGGAGGCCGGCGTGGAGGGCGGCGGCGAGCAGGGGGCCGGCGAGGTCGGGGCCGATGCCGTTCTCGTAGGCGCGGCAGGCCGCCCAGAACAGGCGGGTGTTGCGTTGGCCCTCGTGGGCGCCCAGGACGAACTGCACCAGGCCCTGGCCGTGCCCGCCCGTCGACGGGGGTGCGGGATGGCGGGGTGTGCGGGGCGGCGGGAGAAGGAGCCTCAGCAGGGCCCGTGGGCAGGGAGCGGGTGCGAGGTGGGCGGTGCCGGGGGCGGTGGCGTACACGCCGTGTTCGGTGCGGGAGCCGGGGCCGACCAGGTAGCCGCCGGCGCCGCGGATGTCGATGCCGGGGGCCAGCCGGCCGGCCGAGTTGGGGACGACGACGTCCGGCGGTCCGCTCAGCCACAGGTGGCGGCCGCCGCTGGGGGTCATGACCACGACCGTGGGCGGGATGGTGAACAGGTGGCGCAGGGCGATCTCGCGCAGGGCCGCCGGGGCGTCCGTGCCCGTCTTGGTGTCGAGGTCGACGCCGATCAGGTGGTACGGGGGCAGGCCGCAGGCGATGCCGTAGCCGGTGGCCCAGGGAGCGGCGGCGAACAGTTCGCGGATGCGGGCGGGGTCGGTGGAGGCGTCGTACACACCGTGGCCGAAGCGGCCGCACTCGCCGTGGCAGCGCGGCCGGGCCGGGTCGGGTGCGTCGGCGCGGTGCGGGGAGCGCAGGGCCGGGAGTTTCGTCCGGGACAGGGGGATGACGGCCAGTCCGCGTTCGGCGGCTGACAGTGCGTGTGCGAGGGCCAGCGTCGTGGCCTGCCGGTCGATGGTGGCCATGACTTCAGTTTCGTATGCGTGTTCGAAGAAGGGAAGGGGGAAGGTGCGGCGCGCCGGGGTCTGCGCGGGGATTTGTCGATTTTCGAGGGGGTTCGTGGTGGGGGTTTGGCGGAACGCTTCAGCCCTTGCGGCGGCTGGGGGTGGCTTTGGGTGGTCGGGGACCGGTTCGGTCCGCTGTGGGGGCTGTGGGGCAAGAAAGGTGGTGAAGGGGGTTTATCGACTTGTCCTCACGCTTGCGTGCGAATCACGGCTTCCGGGGTGGTTCGCCGGAGGTCCGTGGGCAACTCTGATCTTGCGACGTCGTGAGAAACCGCCGGGGTGGTCGGCCAACTTCCCTGGTGACAGCCGTAGTTCAGAGTTCTCAGAGTTCAGGCAGCTTCACGCAGCTTCACGCAGTGTCACGTACTCCGGCAGGCAGCCGGTGCGTACCTCGTACTGGAGGAGCAATATGGCAAGCATCCGTACCGCCCGCGTTCTCGCCGCCGTCACCGCCATCCCCCTCGCGGCGGCCCTCTTCGCCGGCGTCGCGGCCGCGGACAACGGTGCCTTCGCGGACAACGGATCGAACGCGGGCATCGCCGGCGTCGTCGGCAGCGGGGTCGGCCACAACAACAACGGCAACTCGTCCACCACGCAGCAGCAGGCGGTCGGCTACGGCGCCTCGAACCAGAGCAACACCGCCCAGGTCAACGGCTCCGCGTTCACCGCCATCCAGCAGGGCAACAGGAACGTCGCCATCGACTTCTCCCCCCTGTGGTGAGCCGGGGCGGGCCGGCACGCACACCGGGGATCCGCCGGCCCTGAACTCATGTGGGTCTGCTCGTGGGGATGCAACACACGTCCGTGCGGCGGTGCTTCGGTGCCGCCGCGCAGGCGTTTTCCGTGCTCGGCGCGGGAGTTCTCCGTGCGCCGCGCGGGGGTGCTCCGCGCTTCCGGCAACCGGCGGACGGCGTGACCCGGGCGTCACCCAGGGGTGAACCCGCAGTACGGACCGGTCCCTCGTCCACCTTCAGGAGGTGCGGTCAACCCCACCCCTACAACCTGAGGGGGACTCCGCTTCAGGACCTGCGGGCGATACGCCGCGGGGGTCCGCGCTCCTAGCGTGGAGGCATGACCACACCCGTCTGCACCAGCGCGTCGACCGCCGCCGTACCGGCGGCGACGCAGAGCCTGGCGTATCCGTCGTTCTCGTCGTACGTGCGGGCTCGCCAGTCGGTGCTGCTGCGCACCGCCCGGTCGCTGACCGCGAACCCGAGCGACGCGGAGGACCTGCTGCAGACCGCGCTCGCCAAGACGTACGTCGCGTGGGAGCGGATCGAGGACCACCGGGCGCTCGACGGCTACGTCCGCCGTGCGCTGCTGAACACCCGTACGTCGCAGTGGCGCAAGCGCAAGGTCGACGAGTTCAGCTGCGACGAACTGCCCGAGCCGGAGCCCGCGCCGGGCGCGGCCGACCCCGCGGAACAGCAGGCGCTGCGCGACGCCATGTGGCAGGCGATCATGAAGCTGCCCGCGCGGCAGCGGGCGATGGTCGTCCTCAGGTACTACGAGGACCTCTCCGAGGTGCAGACGGCCGAGGTGCTCGGCGTCTCCGTGGGCACGGTGAAGTCGGCGGTCTCCCGGGCGCTCGGCAAGCTGCGCGAGGATCCGGAGCTCGGGCTGGTCCGCTGAGGCGGGGCGACGCGAGCCTGCCGATGCGGGCTCCCGAGCCCGCCGAGGCGGGTCCCCGGCCGGCGCCGGCGGGAGGCGTTCGTCCAGAAGGTCACCTGATCGATCGTCCGCCCCTAGTGACATACCACGTGGTATGTGCGCAGAATCAGCGCGAACCCTACTACCGCGTAGGCAATGCCCCTACCACCGCGTAGGCCATGCCGCTCCGGGAGGACGCCGTGCTGAGCACCATGCAGGACGTACCGCTGACCGTCACCCGCATCCTCGTCCACGGGGCGCTGGTGCACGGACGGTCCCAGATCATCACCTGGACCGGGGAGGGCGAGCCGCAGCGCCGCAGCTTCGCCGAGGCGGGCCGGCGCGCGGTACAGCTGGCGAACGCCCTGCGTGACGACCTCGGCGTCCGCGGCGACGACCGGGTCGCGACCCTGATGTGGAACAACGCCGAGCACGTCGAGGCGTACTTCGCGGTCCCCTCCATGGGTGCGGTGCTGCACACCCTCAACCTGCGCCTGCCCGCCGAGCAGCTCGCCTGGATCGTCAACCACGCGGCCGACCGCGTGATCATCGTCAACGGCTCCCTGATCCCGCTGCTCGCCCCGCTGCTGCCGCAGCTGAAGACGGTCGAGCACGTCGTCGTCTCCGGCCCCGGCGACCGCTCCCCGCTCGACGGCGCCTCCGCGCAGGTGCACGAGTACGAGGACCTGATCGCCGGCAAGCCGACCACGTACGACTGGCCGGAGCTCGACGAGCGCCAGGCCGCCGCCATGTGCTACACCTCCGGCACCACCGGCGACCCCAAGGGCGTGGTCTACAGCCACCGTTCGATCTACCTGCACTCCATGCAGGTCAACATGGCCCAGTCCATGGGCCTGACCGACCAGGACACCTCGCTCGTCGTGGTCCCCCAGTTCCACGTCAACGCCTGGGGCCTGCCGCACGCCACCTTCATGACCGGCGTCAACATGCTGATGCCGGACCGGTTCCTGCAGCCCGCCCCGCTCGCCGAGATGATCGAGCGCGAGAAGCCGACGCACGCCGCCGCCGTCCCCACCATCTGGCAGGGCCTGCTCGCCGAGCTGACCGCCCGCCCCCGTGACGTCTCCTCCCTCACCCAGGTCACCATCGGCGGCTCGGCCTGCCCGCCCTCCCTCATGGAGGCCTTCGACAAGCTCGGCATGCGGGTCTGCCACGCCTGGGGCATGACGGAGACCTCCCCGCTCGGCACGGTGGCCCGCCCGCCCGCGTACGCGGTCGGCACCGACGAGGAGTTGGGCTACCGCCTCACCCAGGGCCGCTTCCCGGCCGGCGTCGAGGCCCGGCTGACCGGCCCCGGCGGCGAACGCCTCCCCTGGGACGGCGAGTCGGCGGGCGAGCTGGAGGTCCGCGGCGCGTGGATCGCCGGGGCCTACTACAACGGCCCCGACGCCGAACCGCTGCGCCCCGCCGACAAGTTCAGCGAGGACGGCTGGCTGAAGACCGGCGACGTGGGGACGATCAGCCCGGACGGCTACCTCACCCTCACCGACCGCGCCAAGGACGTCATCAAGTCCGGCGGCGAGTGGATCTCCTCGGTGGACCTGGAGAACGCCCTGATGTCCCACCCGGACGTCGCCGAGGCCGCCGTCGTCGCCGTCCCCGACGACAAGTGGGGCGAGCGTCCCCTGGCCACGGTCGTCCTCAAGCCGGGCGCCGCCGCCGACTTCGAGAGCCTGCGCGTCTTTCTCGCCGAGGAAGGGAAGATCGCCAAGTGGCAGCTCCCGGAGCGCTGGACGATCGTCGAGGCGGTTCCGAAGACCAGCGTCGGCAAGTTCGACAAGAAGGTGCTGCGCAGGCAGTACGCCGACGGGGAACTCGACGTCACGCAGTTGTAGACGTCACACGGCCGCAGCCCTCGTACAGTCGAGCCGCCAAGGCAGGGCCCGCCCTCCGGGAGACCGGTGAGGGCGGGCCCTCCTGTGCGGCCTGCGCGCCTGCGGAGGCGGGCCGCCCAGTGGGCGCCGATTCCTAGTTGGTGCCGATGCGGGCCAGCAGATCGACGATCCGCGTCTGGACCTCGCCGCTCGTCGACCGCTCGGCCAGGAACAGCACCGTCTCGCCGGAGGCCAGCCGCGGCAGGTCCGCCTGGTCGACGGCGGCCGTGTAGACGACGAGCGGGGTGCGGCTGAGCTGCCCGTTCGCCCGCAGCCAGTCCAGGATCCCGGCCCGGCCGCGGTGTACCTGCATCAGGTCCATCACCACCAGGTTGGGCCGGAACTGCCCCGCCAGCGTCACCGCGTCGCCGTCGCTCGCGGCTCGCGCCACCTGCATGCCACGCCGTTCCAGCGTCGCGGTCAGCGCGAGCGCGATCTCCGCGTGCTCCTCGACGAGCAGCACGCGCGGCGGGTGCTGCTCGCTGTCGCGCGGCGCGAGCGCCTTCAGCAGTACGGCGGGGTCGGCGCCGTAGGCGGCCTCGCGGGTCGCCTGCCCGAGCCCGGCCGTGACCAGCACGGGCACTTCCGCGGCGACCGCCGCCTGCCGCAGCGACTGCAGCGCGGTGCGTGTGATCGGCCCGGTCAGCGGGTCCACGAAGAGTGCGGCGGGGAAGGCCGCGATCTGCGCGTCGACCTCCTCGCGCGAGTGCACGATCACCGGCCGGTAGCCGCGGTCGCTCAGCGCCTGCTGCGTGGTGGCGTCGGGGGCCGGCCAGACCAGCAGCCGACGCGGGTTGTCGAGCGGCTCCGGCGGCAGTTCGTCGTCCATCGGCTGCGGGCGCGGCATGTCCGCGACCTCGACGGCACCGCCGGGGCCGTCCAGCGGTTCGGGTCCCTCGGCGGCGTTCTCGTCCGGGGCTCCTATGGCGTACGACCGTCCGGCGCCCTCGGTGGTCTGCGCGAGCCGGGGCTGCCCGGGGGGCGGCGACGGCTGCGCCGGGGCCCCGGGGACCGCCGGTGCGGCAGAGGCCGCGGGGGCCGGGCCCATCGGGGAACCGCCCAGGGACGGTTGCGCGGGGGCCTGTTCGGCCGACGGGTGCGGGCGCGCGTTCTGCTCGGGCCGCTGTTCGGGGCGTGCGGCGGCCGGGTCCGGGGGCGTGCCCAGCTTGCGGCGGCGGCCTGAACCGCCCGGCGTGTGCGGGGGCGGCGTGGCCGACGGCTGCTGCACCTGGGCGGCCTGACGGCTGAAGGGCACGCCCTGTCCGAGCGTCCGCACGCTGATCGCCCGGCCCTGGGTGGAGTTCGGGTCGCCCGCCACGGCGGCCTCGGCGGGCAGCGGCTGGGCCACCCGCGGAACACCGCCACCGGGGACGGGCGAAACGACCGGCCGCCCGGAGGGCTGTGCGGCTTGCGGGGCCTGAGGGGCCTGGGCGACGGGCTGGCCGGCCGGCTGTGCAGCGGTCTGCTCGGGCGGCAGCGGGGTGCCGGGGACCGTGCCGTGGGCCGGGGTGCCGTGGGGCGGCGTACCGGAGGCGTTCGGGGGCAGGGGGGCGCCCGCCCCGGTCGGGCCGGCCGGAGCAGCCGGCACACCCTGCGGCGGTACGGGCGCGGCGGCGCCGTTCGGCGGTACGGGGACGCTCGTACTGGAAGCGTCACCTGTGCCGGGCCACGGCTGCGGGGCCGGTGTACCCGCGGCGGGAGTCTGCTGTGCGACGGGGGCGGCCGGGGCGGGGAGGCCCTGGGCCGAGGTGGCGTGTGCCGGCGTGCCCGCTGTCGGGGTGCCGTGCACGGGAGCGGCCTCGGCCGGGAGCGGCGAGCCGGTGGCGGCCTGTTCCTGGGCCGGCGGGCCCTGGACAGACGCCTGCACCGGAGGCTGCTGCGCTGCGACCGGCTGCCCCGGAAGACCCTGCACCACCGGACCACCCTGAGCGGGCACGCCGTGCCCGGGCGTTCCCTGCGTTCCTTGCGCGGGCACGCCCTGCGCCGGTGTCGCGGCGGCCGCTGCCGCGGGCTCCGGCGACTGGGCCACCGCCCGTCGGCGTCGCCCGGTCGGCGCGTTCGTGGGATGCGGCTGCGGGGGCGTGTGGTCGTCGGCCTGCCCGGCGGACACGGCGTCGTGCTGCCCCGCGTCGGCACCGGATCCGGCACCCGATCCGGGACCGGCGGCCTGCTCCGGAATCTGAACCTGCTGCGGTACTCCCGGCCCCTGCGCCGCGGGCACGGGCATCGGTGTGGGCACGGGCGCGGACTCGGACGCAGGCCGGTCCGCGTCGGCGGGCGGCAGGGCGAAGACCGTACGAGGAGCCGCCTCCTGGGCGGCGGCACGCTCGGTCGCCGCCGCGAGGGCACGCCGACGCCGCCCGGTCGGCTGCTGGGCAGGCGCGGAGGCGGAACCGTCGACGGAACCGGCGGAAGCAACGGGGCCGGCCGCGGCATCCGGCGCCACGGGCAGCGCGGGCGGAAGAGCATGGGGTTCACCGGACTCGCGCCGGGCACGCCGTCCGCTGGGCGCGGGCATGCCCTGCGGCGGCACCGTGCCGCCCAGGCCGGAACCGGAGGCCGCCGCTCCCGCCGCGTGCTCGGCCGCCGTGACCACGGCGCCCTCGGCCACGGCCGGGTCCTCGGCGGGCCGTCCGCGCCGCCGACCCGTACCGCTGGACACCTCGGCTCCCTGGGCCGAGCCCTGAGCCTGGGCCTGGGCAGGAACCGGCGCGGGCTCCTCGGCCGGACGCCTCCTGCGCCGCCCGGTCGGAGTGGTCCGGCCATCGGAATCGGAAGTGGAGGCGTCGCCCTCGCCGTCGCCCTCCAGGAACGCGTCCGTGGAAGACCGGCGGGCCCGACGCCGTCCGCCACCGGAGGCCTGCGCGGGCACGGCGATCTCCGCCGATACGCCCCCTGCACCGAACGCCGACCCCGTCTCCGGACCCGAGTTCGCCGCCGGCTCCAGCTCTGCCCCGGACCCCGCGTCCGCGACGGCCACAACCCCCGCCCGGCCGTGGTGGTCGTGGGCCACGGCCCCGGCGCCGCCCCCGATGGGCACCTCGAGGACGTAGGCGCTGCCGCTCATGCCGGGCACTTCATGGGTCTGCAGCACACCGCCGTGCGCCCGGACGATCCCGCGCACGATCGGCTGGTGCACCGGGTCTCCCCCGGCGTACGGCCCGCGCACCTCGATCCGTACGACGTTGCCGCGCTGCGCCGCCGCCACCACCACGGTGTTGTCCATGTAACCGCCCGCCGACACGGGCGCGTTGCCGGTCGCGTCGACGCCGGCGACGTCCGCGACGAGATGCGCGAGCGCGGTGGCGAGCCGGCGCGAGTCGACCTCGGCCTCGATGGGCGGCGCGTGCACGGCGAACTGCACCCGTCCGGGCCCGACGAGTTCCACGGCCCCGTCGACGCCGGCGGCCACCACGGCGTCGAGCATGGCCTTGGTCCGGGTGATCTGCTCGCTGCCGACATCGAGGCGCTGGTAGGAGAGGACGTTGTCGATGAGGGTGGTGATGCGCGAGTAGCCGGCCGACAGGTGGTGCAGCACCTGGTTGGCCTCGGGCCACAGCTGGCCGGCGTCGTCGGCGGCGAGGGCGGACAGCTCGCGGCGCAGTTCGTCGAGGGGGCCGCGCAGGGAGCCGCCCAGCAGCGTCAGCAACTGCTCGTGGCGGGCGGCCAGTGCCTCGTAGCGGTCCTTCTCCCGCTCCCCGAGCGCGGCGTACCGCTCCTCGTTCGCGGCGAGTTCCTCCGCGTGCCGCTCGGTGAGCTCCTCGATCTCGGTGACGTGCTGCTGGCGCAGGGCGGTGAGCTCGGAGGCGTGCTCCTCGGCGAGCTGTTCGAGCTCCTCGGCGTGCTGCTGCTCGGCGGTGGCCTTCTCCTCGGCGAGGGCGTCGTAGGGGCGCCGGTCGGTGAAGGTCATCACGGCGCCGACGAGCTGGTCGCCGTCGCGCACGGGTGCGGTGGTCAGGTCGACGGGGACCTTGTCCCCGGCCTTGGACCACAGCACCTGTCCGCGCACCCGGTGCTTGCGGCCGGAGCGCAGGGTGTCGGAGAGCGGCGACTCCTCGTACGGGAAGGGGGAGCCGTCGGTGCGCGAGTGCAGCACGAGGGTGTGCAGCTCGCGGCCGCCGAGCTCACCGGCCCGATAGCCGAGGATCTGGGCGGCGGCGGGGTTGACGAGCACGATCCGCCCGTCGGTGTCGGTACCCACGACGCCCTCGGCGGCGGCCCGCAGGATCATCTCGGTCTGCCGCTGCGAACGGGCCAGCTCCGCCTCGGTGTCGACGGTGCCGGACAGGTCGCGCACGACCAGCATCAGCAGCTCGTCGCCGGTGTAGCCGGAGCCGTCGTAGGCCTGCTGGCCGTTCTCCAGATTCGCGCTCGTGACCTCGACCGGGAACTCGGTGCCGTCGGTGCGCCGCGCCGTCATCCGGGTCGGCTTGGTCCGCCCGCGCGGGTCGATGTGGTCGGGGCGGCGCATGGAGCCGGGGATCAGCTTGGAGTCGAACTGCGGCAGCAGATCGAGCAGCCCGCGCCCCACCAGAGCCGTGCCCGGCGTCTCGAAGGCCTCCAGGGCGATGGTGTTGGCGTTGACGACGGTGCCGTTGGCGTTGACCAGCACCAAGGCGTCGGGCAGGGCGTCGAGTATGGCAGCGAGGCGAGCAGCGCCTCGGGATGGCCTGCTGCTCACGAGACGCTTCCTCCCTGTTACCGCACCTTGCCGACCGCGGGGGTCATCTTGCCAACCGGCCCGCAGCGTGTCACGCGAGCGAGTCTATGCGCTGAGGTTGCGCCCGCGACGCCGGATGAGAGGGAGGTCGCACGAGGAAGTGACGTCGAACCCGTGACCGTACGATTCCGCTTCGCACGACCTCCGCACGACCTTCACCGACTCCTGAATCACGACGCTCATCGACTCCGGGATCCGGACCGCGGGCCTCAGGAACCGAGGTCGGGCAGGAGCGGCACGAGCCGGTCCCAGCGGCCGATCTCGCAGCCGTCGCCGCGGTCGTACGTCGCGTCGACGGGCCGTCCGGCCCAGGTCCCGGTGATGCGGGCGGTGGCCGGCCCGCCGTACTGCATGGTGCAGACGCTGTCCCGCGGCACGGGGGCGAAGGTGTCACGGCCCCACCGCGTGCCCCGGTCGAGCACCCCGCACGCGCCCCGCACGTCCGGATGGCTCCCACCGCCGGGATGGCAGTACAGCTCGAACGTCCCGTCCCTCCCGCCACCGGCGTGCCGCACGGTGACGGTGAGGTGATCGCCGGCCCGGTCCTCGTCCCGGACGGGCGGCGGCGCGCCGGCCGAGGCGGCGGCGGGCAGGGCGGACAGCGCGGTGAACGCGACGACGGAGGCAGAGGCCCCGAGCAGGAGCCGCCGCAACGGGCGGCGCGGGGAGCGTGAGCTGAACTGCACCATGCCCGGACTAACGCGCCGGACCCCGTGACGTTGCGCCCCACGACGCGGACCCGGCGACGCCACGGCAAGGACTTTGCCCTGAGCCCCGCCTGCCTAGTACCGTGGGGGGCGATTGGTGACACCCCGCTCGTGTGTGTCATCATCTGCACGCACCACTCGCGCGCTCGCGTGAGCGGTTGTGCTGGAGGCGTCGCCTAGTCCGGTCTATGGCGCCGCACTGCTAATGCGGTTTGGGCCTTAAAGCCCATCGAGGGTTCAAATCCCTCCGCCTCCGCGCAAGATCACCGAAGCCCCGGTCCACTGGACCGGGGCTTCGTCGTACGGAGTCGTTCGGGTCGTCAGGACCGGACCGTATGGATCAATGCCCACCGTCCCGGCGTCCTCTCCACTCTCGCCCCGAATCGCGTTTCCGCAGGTCACAAGGGGTGCGGGGAATGGATTTCACATGACGGCGGCAGTCATGTAATGTTCTTCCTGTCGCCGCGAGCGGGCCGGAAGGGCCGAAAGCGAAGACGGAAAACAGAACAAGCACTCGTAGCTTAACGGATAGAGCATCTGACTACGGATCAGAAGGTTGCAGGTTCGAATCCTGCCGAGTGCACACAGGTGAGAGGCCCCGGAGAGATCCGGGGCCTCTTGCGTTTCAACCGCCCACGGCATCGGACAGCTTGCCGATCGCGGCGCGCACCTTTTCCTCGCTCGCTTCGGCGTAGACCTCCATCGTCATGGCGATCTGCGAGTGGCGAAGGATCCGCCGGGCGACCTTCGGGTGCACCTTCAGCGCGACCAGGAGCGAGCTGCACGTGTGCCGGGTGTTCCGGAGCGGGATGACAGGGACACCGGCGCGGCGAGCCCGCAGGGCGAACATCCGGGTGAGGTTGGCGTGCCTGGCACTGCTGGGCAACCCCGCAGGTGTGGGAGCGAGCTTTGTGAGCGTCGTTGGGCGCGTCCGGCAGGCGGGCAACGGCCATGAGGGCGGCATCGTCCTCCAGGTGTCCTTCGGTGTGCCGGGTCAGATCGGCGATGAGAGCGTCCAGGATCACGCCGGGGGCCGTCGGGAGGGGGCGGGACAGGAATGGCACGGGATCGTAGAAGGTGCCGTGGCGGTCGCGTGCCTCCACCAGGCCGTCAGTGAACAGCACCAGGGTCGCGTCGGGCGGCAGAGCGTACCGATCGACCGGTACCCGGCGGCGGCCCAGGTCGCCCAGGCCCAGGGGCAGGGACGGGGCAGACGGCTCGAGCGGACTTGCTCGGCCCCGGTGGACGAGGAGCGGCGCTGGATGCCCCAGATTGACTATGTATAGGGCGGAGCCGTCGTTGGGGACGTCGATGAGGACGGCGGTGGCAAAGGATTCAGGGCCCGCCTCCTCGGCATCGATCCTTTGCATGAGCTCTTCCAGAAGATCGACTGCGTCGGTCAAGTCGGGAATGTGAGCCGCCGCCTCGTAGAAGACGCCGAGCAGCCTGTTGACGATTCGAACCGCGCCCAGTCCCTTCCCCCGCACATCGGCAATCATCATTCGAACGCCGTCGGGTGTGGGGCGGATGGCGTAGAGGTCGCCACCGATGGCAGCCTCCCTCGCGGCGGCCCGATACCGGGAGGCCACGTCCAGCGGCCCGACCCGGGCGGGAGGGATGGGGAGCACCGCCCGCTGGACAGCCTCGGCTACTTCGCGAGTGTCCTTCAACTGCCTCCGGTCCCTGGCCATGGCCCGGTTGAGAAGTGCAGCCAGAACGGTCAGGACTGCGATAGTTGCGAACCGGACGAAGTACTCGGTAAGGGCGACGTTCCCCTTCGTGTACCCCATGGCCATCCCGAGCAACTCCGTCACTACGCCGGTGGCGATCGTGCCCGCCAGCGAGTACACGGGGGCGGCCAGCACGGGAGCGGCAACCAGCAGCGGAAACACGCTGAATTCCGGCGGGATCAGTACGTCGACGATGACCGCGACGAAGAGCACCGCGGCAGGTAGAAGAGAAGGCCCTCGACTCCAGCTGCCCAGAGGTGTGCGGTCGCCTGTCATTACCCTGCTGTCTCTGTGTTCCTGGGCGGATCGTCATCGAATTCCAGTCTCCGATGCACCCTGACCCACAGCGACTGGAACCACCTCGTGCGCGACCCGGGACAGTCGCCGTCAGACGCTCAGCACACCCGATCAGGGGCGGACAGGGCATCCGGCTGCATCAGTCAGGCGGTGTGATCGACCTGGTGAGTCTTGACGTATCTACGCCGTCTCTGGGCCGTCCGAGGCGACCGACGGCGACATACGGCCCGCAGCTCCCAACAGCGAAACCCCATGTCAGCAGCTGACATCAACAGGCGTGCACACGCTGCGCACATCAGCGATCAACGCCGAACCTCATTGGACTGATGAGGCCCCCCCGGGCGGTCCTGCGATCTTGCGTTCCCGCGTCCTGCACCGCGCGGTGGTCCGTGAGCGCCTGGACGCATCGCCGGGGCTGGTGACGCCCCGCTCCGAGCAAATTGGGCTACTCCATCCAGACCATTTGTCGCGTTTGCGTCGAGCTCAAGGCGGCTAGGCGTCGGCAGAGCGGGCGCTGTTGATCAATGGGTACGAATGCACGGCGGCAGGCAGCCCGAACGGTCTCGACGCAGGTGATCAGTCGCGTAGGAGGAGCCCGATGGGCCGGGTGCACCGCAGGTACACGGATGTCTGCTTGGTCGTCGCTGCTGTCATCGCGGCAGGCGGGGTGGATGTGGGCGCTGCGCACGGACATGAGGCCAGGGGTCGCGCGCAGGTCGCACGGTCCGCGCAGACGCCGGCTGATGCGGTGCACCGGGTAGGTGCAGCGAGTCCGCGCAGTCGGACAGTTCCGGAGAATCGGCGCCCCGTACCTGCAGCAGTTCCCTACACCGCGCCCACCGTGCGTCAGCCCTCGCGACGGATCACCCCTGCCGCATCCAAGACGCGGCAGGCTTCACCCGGGCCGGCTGTGCGAACGGGTTACGCGCGGACTGCGCAGACGGTGATTCACATCGGAAAGTGGTCTCGCGTGGTGAAGAAGGGAGGCCAGGGGCTCGTCAACGGGTGCCGGTACGCCGTGCTGTGGGCCGGGCCTACGCCGGATGCCCATACTCGAGGTACGGCGGTCCTGGTTGGCCATAACTACTGTGGATTCAAGCGGTTTGCCACATTGCCGGTGGGTACGATCGTCACGGTGACAGGTCCGACCTCCGTGGCGGAATACCGGGTTTACGGACACCGGGTCATCAACCGGCAGGGCGGTTCGGGTGCGGGACTGTATGAGGGCGATTTGACCCTGCAGTCCTGCTTGGGCCGCGGCACTGGTTTTTCCTACCTCAGGCGCATCGCTTGATGTCCGGCAGGGATGAGAAGAGGGTCCTGCAGTACGGCGTTGACCATGGTGATCTGGGTGTCGGCGAGCGAGAGCCGGCGGGCCAGGTTTCCGGCGGCGAAGGCCCCGGCGTATCCGGCGCCGAGTACGACGATGCGGTGCTTCATGGCGTTGCTCCTGTCTTGTTCGCGTGCCCCTTGAACGAGACGCCGCCCGATTGCCGACAGGAGCCGGGTATGACGCGGAGCACCGAACCAAGACGATCGGCTGGGCCTCCGACAGGCGCTCGGGCCTGCCTTGGGCAATCGAAACGGGGCGACGGCCAACTGCGGATCGAGACGGCCAGCTGTCGATCGGTGTCACATAAAACTGTCACCCCGGTCGGGATCCTGCTGTACAGCAACGAAGTACAGCAACCCCAGCAACCGGCATCACCCAACAGCAGTCCTCATGGCCCTTCCGGCAGCCTGTACGGCGTCCAATGACCGATCTCTACAGAGCTGCGGATCAGAAGGTCGCAGGTTCGAATCCTGCCGAGTGCGCACAGAGTGGAAGGCCCCGGAGAGATCCGGGGCCTTTTGCGCTGGGCGGGTGGCGGGGCGTTGTCAGTGGGGGGTCGTAGCCTCGTCAGGGATGGGGCAGGTGTGGAAGTGCTCGGGGTTGCGGTGGGCGGCCGGCGGGCCCGCGCTGGTGTGGGCCGGCGGGCGGTCCAGTGCGCTGACGCGGGGGAAGCGGGTGGCCTTCGGGGTCGCGGAAGGGGGAGTGCGGACGTGTGTGGGGGCGCGGGGGCATGTGTGCCCGGTCCGGGCGGTCGTGCCGGGGCGGAGTACGGGGGCGCGGTGCGAGGAGTGCGCGCGGCTGGAGCGGGCGCACTCGGTGGCCGCGGACACGATCGCGGACGACCGGCGGCCGTACCACGTATATCTGGCCTGGTTCGGTGCCGGGATGACCAAGGTCGGGATCACGGCGGTCGAGCGGGGGCCGGCGCGGCTGCTGGAGCAGGGCGCCGTCTGCTTCAGCTGGCTCGGTGCCGGCCCGTTGATGGCCGCGCGCCGGACGGAGGAGCTGCTGCGCGCCGCGCTCAGGGTGCCCGACCGGATTCCGTACGCCGAGAAGCGGGCCGTGCGGTCCAGGCTGCCGGCTGCTCCCGCCGAGCGGGCCGCTGAGATCGCGGAGCTGCACCGAAGAGCCGTCGCACTCGGTGGCTGGCCGGAGTCGCTGGAGCGGGCGCCGTTCCGGCCCGTCGATCACATGGCCGTGTTCGGTCTGGACGGGGTGCCCGCCGCCGTCGGCGAGGTGAGTGAGCTCGTCGCGGGCGGGAGCGTGAGCGGTGAGCTGGTCGCCGCCGCCGGGCCGGACCTGCATCTGGCCACCGAGCGCGGGGTCGTGGTGCTCGATACGCGGCTGATGAGCGGGTGGGAGCTCGGGCCGGCCGGGCGGGTTGCCTCGAGCGTGCCGGTGCGGCCCTTGAAGGAGGCGAAGGAGGCCAGGGGGGTGCAGGACGGGTTGTTCTGAGGACGGGGGTGGACGCAATCCGGGGGACCGGGCGATCGTGAGCCGTATGAATGATCACGTGCGGGATGCGGACCCCGCAGATCCCGGTTCCTCCGGTGGTTCCAGGGGTGCCGCGGAGAGCGGGGAAGTGCGGCGGTTCCGGGAGCGGATCGGGGTGCGGGAGCTCGTCGACGTGCACACCCACTTCATGCCCGAGCGGGTGCTGCGCAAGGTCTGGGCGTACTTCGACGGGCTGGGGCCGCTCACCGGAGGCATCGAGTGGCCGATCACCTACCGGGAGGAGGAGCGGCAACGGGTCGCCCGGCTGCGCGAGTTCGGGGTGCGGGCCTTCACCGCCATGCTCTACCCGCACAAGCCCGGCATGGCCCGGTGGCTGAACGGCTGGGCGGCCGAGTTCGCCCGCCGCACCCCCGACTGCCTGCACACCTCGACCCTCTTCCCCGAGGACGGCGTGCACACCTATGTCCAGGAGGCCGTCGAGGCGGGCGCGCGCGTCTTCAAGGCGCACGTCCAGGTCGGGGCGTACGACCCCGCCGACGAACGCCTCGACCCGGCCTGGGGGTTGCTCGCCGACGCCGGCGTCCCCGTGGTGATCCACTGCGGGTCCGGGCCCGCGCCCGGCAAGCACACCGGGCCGGAGCCGATCGCCCGCGTGCTCGCCCGCCACCCCCGGCTGCGGCTGGTCGTCGCCCACCTGGGCATGCCCGAGTACGAGGACTTCCTCGACCTCGCCGAGCGGTACACGGAGGTGCGGCTGGACACCACCATGGCGTTCACCGACTTCAGCGAGCGGTTCGCCCCGTTCCCGCGCCGCGCCCTGCCCCGGCTGGCCGGTCTCGGCGACCGGATCCTGCTCGGCTCGGACTTCCCCAACATCCCCTACCCCTACGTCCACCAACTGCACGCCCTGGAACGGCTGGAGCTCGGTGACGACTGGCTGCGCGCGGTCTGCCACGACAACGCGGCGCGGCTGTTCGGCCTGGACCGGGACGTTCCCGGGAGGCCCACCAGTCGGCCCTGAGAGACACCTGAGCGTTTCTCAGGGAAATCACAGACTTGCCCAAGCGTGCTCTCAGAGGCGGCCGACAGGGTTGCCGCCATGACCACGATCTCGCCCCAGGGGCGCACCGAACTGCTCAGGCCGGACGGGAGCCCCGTCCGCGTGCTTGTGGTGGACGACGAGCAGTCGATCAGCGAACTGCTCTCCATGGCCCTGCGTTACGAGGGCTGGCAGATCCGCAGCGCCGGGGACGGGCAGGCCGCCGTCCAGGCCGCACGCGAGTTCCGGCCCGACGCCGTCGTCCTCGACATGATGCTGCCCGACATGGACGGACTCACCGTCCTCGGGCGGCTGCGCCGCGAGCTGCCGGACGTGCCCGTCCTCTTCCTCACCGCCAAGGACGCCGTCGAGGACCGTATCGCCGGGCTGACGGCGGGCGGCGACGACTACGTCACCAAGCCGTTCAGCCTGGAGGAGGTCGTGGCGCGGCTGCGCGGGCTGATACGCCGCTCGGGTGCCGCCGACCGGCGCTCCGACTCGGTGCTGGTGGTCGGCGACCTGATGCTCGACGAGGACAGTCACGAGGTGTCCCGGGGCGGGGACAACATCCACCTCACGGCCACCGAGTTCGAACTGCTGCGCTTCCTCATGCGCAACCCGCGGCGCGTGCTCAGCAAGGCGCAGATCCTGGACCGCGTCTGGTCGTACGACTTCGGCGGGCAGGCCAACGTCGTCGAGCTCTACATCTCCTATCTGCGCCGGAAGATCGACGCCGGCCGCGAGCCGATGATCCACACCCGGCGCGGCGCCGGTTACCTGATCAAGCCCGCCGTGTCATGAGCGGGCGACGACGGCCGCGTACGCAGCAGCAGCGACGAGCTCGACAGCCGCGGACGCTGCGCACGCGGCTCGTCGTCGCATCCGTGGCGCTGATCGCCGTGGTCTGCGCGGTGATCGGCACGGTGACGACGCTGGCGCTGCGGTCGCATCTGTACGAACAGCTGGACGGGAGGCTCAGGGAGGTCGCCGCGCGGGCGTCCGGGGTCATGCCGCCCGACGTGCACCGGGACGGCGACCACGCCCCGGTGCCGCCGACGGGCAAGGAGATCGACCTCACCCAGTTCGTCACCAGGGGCCCACAGCCGCAGGGCACGATCGTGGCGGCGGTCGAGAACGGCTCCGTCACCGACGCCAGGGTCGGCAAGAAGGCCAACGACGACAACAACGTTCCGTGGCTGAACGCGGAGTCGCTCAGCCAGGCCCAGACCCGCGCTCTCGGCTCCGTCTCCCGGGACGGCCGCATGCACACCGCGGACATCGCCGACCTGGGCGGATACCGGGTGCAGTACGTGACCGGCCCCAACGGCGCCTATTTCGTGGCGATCCCGACCTCCGAGGTCGACAGCACCATCAACACCCTGATCCTCGTCGAGATCAGCGTCACCGCCGCCGGGCTCGTCGCGGCCTCCCTCGCCGGGGCGGCCATCGTCGGGGTCGCCGTGCGCCCGCTGCGCAAGGTCGCCGCCACCGCCACCCGGGTCTCCGAACTTCCCCTGCACACCGGCGAGGTGAACCTCAGCGAGCGCGTCCCGGAGTCGGAGACCGATCCGCACACCGAGGTCGGCCAGGTCGGCGCCGCCCTCAACCGGATGCTCGACCACATCCACGGAGCGCTGCACGCCCGGCAGCAGAGCGAGACGCGGGTACGGCAGTTCGTCGCGGACGCCAGTCACGAGCTGAGGACACCCCTCGCCTCCATCCGCGGGTACGCCGAGCTCACCCGCCGGGGACGGGAGCAGGTCGGGCCGGAGACCCGGCACGCCCTGGGCCGTATCGAGTCCGAGGCCGGGCGGATGACGCTGCTGGTGGAGGACCTGCTGCTGCTCGCCCGTCTCGACGCGGGCCGGCCGCTGCGGTTCGAGCGCACCGATCTCGTACCGCTCGTCGTGGACACCGTCAGCGACGCCCGGGCAGCCGGGCGGGACCACACCTGGCGGCTCGACCTGCCCGACGAGCCCGCGCCGGTGTCGGCGGACGCGGCACGCCTCCAGCAGGTGCTGGTGAACCTGCTGGCCAACGCGCGCACCCACACCCCGCCCGGCACGACCGTCACCGCGCGCGTCCGGCGGGACGGGCCGTGCCTGTGCGTGGACGTGGAGGACGACGGACCGGGCATTCCGCCGCAGTTGCTGCCGCATGTCTTCGAGCGGTTCGCGCGCGGGGACAGCGCGCGCTCCCGCGCCACCGGCTCGACCGGTCTGGGCCTGGCGATCGTGCAGGCCGTGACGGCCGCGCACGGCGGTGCCGTCACCGTCGACAGCGAGCCCGGGCGGACCGTGTTCACGGTGCGCCTGCCGCTACATCTGCCGGCGCGTGTGCCGGCACGTCTGCCCGTGCTTCCACCGGTCCCCCGGCCGTCCCCGTCCGCGTCCGCGTCCCCGTCCGCGTCCCCGTCCGCGCCCGCGTCCCCGTCCGCGTCCGCGCCCGCCCCCGGCCAGGAGCCGCACTCACAGGCACGGCACAGCGTCACCACATGGGTGCGACAGGGCGGTTGACAAGAGTCGCTGCCATGCGAACCGACTCTTCTCCCGGCACCCTGCCGGCGCGGGAGCATCTCCCGGCCACAGACGCCGGTACGCCTGTCCTGGACGTAGTGATCCCCGTCTACAACGAGGAGAAGGACCTCCGGCCCTGTGTGCTCAGACTGCACGAGCACCTCACGCGTACCTTCCCGTACGCGTTCCGCATCACCATCGCGGACAACGCCTCCACGGACTCCACCCCGCAGGTGGCCGCACGGCTGGCGGCGCAGATCCCCGAGGTCGGGAGCTTCCGCCTGGAACAGAAGGGCCGCGGACGCGCCCTGCGGACCGTGTGGGCCGCATCCGAGGCGCCGGTCCTCGCCTACATGGACGTCGACCTGTCCACCGACCTCAACGCGCTGCTGCCGCTGGTGGCGCCGCTGATCTCCGGCCACTCGGACCTGGCGATCGGCTCGCGGCTGAACCGCAGCTCGCGTGTGGTGCGCGGCGCCAAGCGGGAGTTCATCTCCCGCACCTACAACCTGATCCTGCGCGGCTCGCTGCAAGCACGCTTCTCGGACGCGCAGTGCGGATTCAAGGCGATCCGGAGCGATGTCGCCCGGGTGCTGATGCCGCTGGTGGAGGACACCGGCTGGTTCTTCGACACCGAGATGCTGGTGCTGGCCGAGCGGGCGGGCCTCAGGATCCACGAGGTGCCGGTGGACTGGGTCGACGACCCCGACTCGACCGTGCACATCGTGAAGACCGCGACCGACGACCTCAAGGGCGTGTGGCGGGTGGGCAAGGCCCTGGCCACCGGTTCGCTGCCGCTGGACCGGCTCGGCCGCCCCTTCGGCGACGACCCCCGCGACCGCGAGATCCAGGACGTGCCCAAGGGGCTGGCCCGCCAGCTGGTCGGCTTCTGCGTCGTGGGCGCCCTGTCCACCCTGTTCTACCTGCTGCTCTACAGCGCCTTCCGGCAGTTCTCGGGCTCGCAGATCGCCAACGCGCTCGCGCTGCTGGTCTCGGCGGTCACCAACACCGCCGCCAACCGGCGGCTGACGTTCGGGGTGCGCGGCCCCGGCGGGGCGGTCCGCCACCAGGCGCAGGGCCTGGTCGTGTTCGGCATCGGCCTCGCCCTGACCAGCGGCTCGCTCGCCGCCCTGAGCGCGGCGACCAGCAGCCCGGCCCACTCCACCGAACTCGCGGTGCTCATCGCCGCCAACCTCGCGGCGACCGTGCTGCGCTTCCTGCTCTTCAGGGTCTGGGTCTTCCCGGAACGGCGCGACGAACAGCCGATCGCGCAGCCGTACCCGGCCACCGCCGAACCGTACCCGGCAACCGCCCGGCAGTACCCGGTCACCACCCAGCAGTACCCGGCAACCGCCCAGCAGTACCCGGTCACCGCCGAGCCCACCACCGAGCCGTATCCGGCCGGCACCCAGCGCCACGCGTCCGCCCAGCCGTACCCGTCCGCGCAGCCCTACCAGCAGCCCTGGCCAGGGGACGCCACCGCGCGGCTGCAGCCGGTGCGTCCGGGTGACACCGATCCGAGGGACCCCCGATGACCACTGACTACGACCGCACGAGCCAGCCGCACGGTGCGGGGCAGACCCCGGCCTCCTGGGGGCCGCCGCCCACGGCTCCCCCGAGCTCCTCGGCCGCCGTGGCCGAGAAGCAGCCCCTCGCGCGCCGCCTGTGGCGCGGCCGTCCCGAGGACCCGAGCTGGGCGCGCCCCGCCTTCCTCGGTCTGCTGCTCGCCACCGGCCTGCTCTACCTCTACGACCTCGGCGCCTCCGGCTACGCCAACTCCTTCTACTCGGCGGCCGTGCAGGCGGGCAGCACGTCCTGGAAGGCCTTCTTCTTCGGTTCGCTGGACGCCGCCAACGCCATCACCGTGGACAAGCCGCCCGCCGCGCTGTGGCCGATGGCCCTGTCGGTGCGGATCTTCGGGCTCGGCTCCTGGGCCATTCTGGTCCCCGAGGTGATCATGGGTGTCCTCACGGTCGCCGTGGTCCACGCGGCCGTGCGCCGCCGGTTCGGCCCCGCCGCCGGCCTGATCGCGGGCGCGGTGCTCGCGCTCACCCCCGTCGCGGCGCTGATGTTCCGGTTCAACAACCCCGACGCGCTGCTCGCGCTGCTGATGGCGCTCACCGTGTACTGCGTGATCCGGGCGCTGGAGGACGGCCGGACCAAGTGGCTGGTGTGGGCGGGCGTCGCGGTCGGCTTCGCCTTCCTGACCAAGACCTTGCAGGCCTTCCTGATCCTGCCCGCCCTCGCCGTCGTCTACGGCGTCTGCGCGCCCGTGAGGCTGAGAAAGCGGCTGGTGCAGCTCGCGCTCGCGACGGTGGCGATCGTCGTCTCGGGCGGCTGGTGGGTCGCGATCGTCGAACTGTGGCCGGCCTCCTCACGGCCGTACATCGGCGGGTCGCAGAACAACAGCTTCCTGGAGCTGACCTTCGGCTACAACGGCCTCGGCCGCATCAACGGCGACGAGACCGGCAGCGTCGGCGGCGGTGGCGGCCCGGGCAGGGGCGGTGGTACGGGCCAGTGGGGGGAGACCGGCTGGGACCGGATGTTCAACTCCGAGATCGGCAGCCAGATCTCCTGGCTGCTCCCCGCCGCGCTGATCCTGCTGGTCGCCGGGCTGGTCGTGACCCGGAAGGCCGCGCGTACCGACCCGGCCCGCGGCTCCTTCCTCGCCTGGGGCGGCTCGCTGCTGATGACCGTTGCGGTCTTCAGCTACATGGCGGGCATCTTCCACCAGTACTACACGGTCGCTCTCGCGCCCTACATCGCCGCCGTCGTCGGCATGGGCGTGGCCGTGCTGTGGGAGGAACGGTCCCGGCCGTGGGCGTCGCTCACCCTGGCCGCCGCCGTCACGGCGACCGCCGCATGGGGGTACGTCCTGCTCGACCGCACCCCTGACTACCTGCCCTGGCTGAAGTGGATCGTCCTGGTCGGCGGGCTGACCGCCGCGCTCGCACTGATCTTCGTGACCCGGCTCGGCCGCCGCCTCGTCCTCGCGACGGTCGCCGCGGGCATCCTGACCTCCCTGGCGGGGCCGACCGCGTACACCCTGAGCACGGTGGAGTCCGCGCACACCGGTTCCATCCCCACGGCCGGTCCGGCGGGCGCGAGCGGCATGGGCTTCGGCGGCCGGGGCGGCGCCCCCGGCGGGCGCGGCACGGGCGGATTCCCGGGTGGCGGGGGCATGCCGGGCCAGAACGGCAACGGCTTCCCGGGCGGCACCACGGGCGGGACCGGAGGGACCGGTGGCACCGGCGGCACTGGAGGCACCGGCGGTACCGGAGGCGTCGGCGGCTTCCCCGGCGGTGGCATGCCGGGCAACGGCTTCCCCGGTGGCGGCAGCACCGGCGCAGGCGGCCGTACCGGCGAGGGCGGCATGGGCGGTGGAGGCATGGGCGGTCTGCTCGACGGCGCCCAGGTCAGTTCCGCGGCCAAGAAGCTGCTGGAGCAGGACGCGTCGAAGTACACCTGGGTGGCCGCGTCCATCGGCTCCCAGAACGCGGCCGGCTACCAGCTCGCCACCGGCGACCCGGTGATGGCCATCGGCGGCTTCAACGGCACCGACCCGTCCCCGACGCTCGCCCAGTTCAAGAAGTACGTGGCCGAGGGCAGGATCCACTACTTCATCGCCGGCGGCGGCATGGGCGGTGGAGGCATGGGCGGCAGCGGCACGTCCTCGCAGATCACCTCATGGGTCGAGAAGACCTTCAAGAAGGTCACGGCCGGTTCGGCCACCTTCTACGACCTCACTCGAGAGGTGGGCGGCTGACGGTTCGCCGAGCGGTAGGGGCGGTGCCTGAAGGGGCACCGCCCCTTCCCGTGTCGATGCATCGTACAGCGTATGGGACTCGTTATACGCTGTAAGGCATGTCGCCGACCCCGACCCCCAAAGGCCACTCCCAAGGCCACTCCCAAGGCCACTCCCAGGGCCACCCCCAACGCTGGCTGATCCTGGCCGTCATCTGTCTCGCGCAGCTCACCGTGCTGCTCGACAACACCGTCCTGAACGTCGCCATCCCCTCGCTCACCAGCGAACTGCACGCGGCGACCTCCGACATCCAGTGGATGATCAACGCGTACTCGCTGGTGCAGTCGGGACTGCTGCTCACCGCGGGCAGCGCCGCCGACCGCTACGGCCGCAAGAAGATGCTGGTCACCGGGCTTGCCCTGTTCGGCATCGGCTCGCTGGTCGCCGGACTCGCCGACTCCACCGGGCAGCTGATCGCCGCCCGCGCGGGCATGGGTGTGGGCGGCGCGCTGCTGCTGACCACCACGCTCGCCGTGGTGATGCAGATCTTCACGCCGGACGAGCACCCCAAGGCCATCGGCATCTGGAGCGCCGTCAGCGCGCTGGGCTTCGCCGCGGGACCGCTGATCGGCGGCTTCATGCTGAACCACTTCTGGTGGGGTGTGATCTTCCTGATCAACCTGCCGGTCGCGGCGCTTGGCCTGATCGCGGTCCTCGCCCTGGTGCCCGAGTCCAAGAACCCCCAGGGCGACCGCCCGGACCTGGTCGGCGCGCTGCTGTCCACGATCGGCATGGCCTCGCTGGTCTTCGCGATCATCTCGGGTCCCGCGCACGGCTGGACCTCGGCGCGGGTGCTGGTCACCGCGGCCGTGGCGGTCGTGGTGCTGGGCGCCTTCGCGTACTACGAGAGCCGCATCCCGTACCCCATGCTCGACATGCACTTCTTCCGCGATCGCCGCTTCACGGGCGCGGTCTCGGGTGCGGTGCTGATCGCCTTCGGCATGGGCGGTTCGCTCTTCCTGCTCACCCAGCACCTCCAGTTCGTGCTCGGCTACGGCCCCCTGGAGGCCGGACTGCGCACGGCACCGCTCGCCCTGTCGGTCGTGGTGCTCAATTTCTCCGGCCTCACGGCCAAGTGGACGGCCAAGCTCGGCGCGCCGGTGTCGATCACACTGGGCATGGTGCTGATGTCCGGCGGGCTGGCGTCGATCGCCACCCTTTCCGGGCGCGGGTACGCCGGTACGCTCCTCGGCCTGGTGCTGATCGGCGGTGGCATGGCGGTCGCCGGCCCGGCCATGGCGCACGCCATCATGAGCGCGATCCCGCCGGCCAAGGCGGGCGTGGGCGCGGGCGTCAACGGCACGCTGGCGGAGTTCGGCAACGGCCTGGGCGTGGCCGTGCTGGGCGCGGTCCTCAACGCGCGGTTCGCGGCGCTGGTGCCGGTGGCGGCGAGCTCGCTGCCGGCGGCGCTGGCCGCGGCGCACTCCGCGGAGGAACGGCGGCAGATCACCCACGCGTTCTCCTCGGGCCTGGAGACGAGCCAACTGGTCGGCGCGGCGGCCGTACTGCTCGGCGGACTGCTCGCGGCGGCGTTGCTGCACCGGGCGGAGCGGGCAGGGGAGAACACGGACGCGGAGATGGCGGTCGCCCGGTAGCGCGTGCCGGCGGCCCTCAGCGGCCGCTTAGCATGACGAGCATCGGACCGATGGGAAGGTGCGCCATGGTGAAGGCAGCCGGCGCCAAGGACGCGGCGCGGACCAGTGTCTGGCTGGAGGGCAGGGCGCGTCGGGGTGGGCGCGGCGGCGGGCAGCCGTCGGGGCTCGACCGGGAGCGGATCACCGAGGTCACGGTGCGGCTGCTGGACGCGGAGGGGCTGGCCAAGTTCTCCATGCGCCGGCTCGCCGCCGAGCTGAACGTGACGGCGATGTCCGTGTACTGGTACGTCGACACCAAGGACGACCTGCTCGAACTCGCCCTGGACGCAGCCTTCGGGGAGGTGCGGCTGCCCGACCCGGAGGCCGACGTGGACTGGCGCGACCAGCTGCGCGCTCTCGCGGCCGAGTACCGCGCGCAGCTGGTCCGCCATCCGTGGCTGTCGCCGCTGGCGGGCAGCTATCTCAACATCGGCCCGAACCACCTGGCGTTCTCCAACACGGTGCAGCGTGTCATCCGCCGCGCCGGGCTGCCCGCGCACCGCGTGACGAGCGCGATCTCGGCCGTCTTCCAGTTCGTCTACGGCTACGGCACGATCGAGGGCCAGTTCCTGTCCCGGATCGCGGACAGCGGCATGACGCCGGACGACTACTACGCGCAGGCGATGAGCGCGGTGCGGCAGCACCCGTCTGTGGCGGACTACATCGAGCAGTCCAAGGAGATCATGGAGGCCCGCGGCGGTGACACGGTCGCGGAGATGCTGGACCGCGACTTCACCTACGCCCTGGACCTGCTGGTCGCGGGCATCGAGGCGATGGTCGCCCGGGGCTGATCATCCCTCATCGGCGAGCCGGGCCGGGAAGCCGCCCGTGGCCACCGGTCCCCACCGTTCCGGTGTGATCCGGATGATCGACTTGCCCTGCTTGACCATCGCCTGGCGGTACTCGTCCCAGTCGGGGTGCTCGCCGGCGATGTTGCGGTAGTACTCGACCAGCGGTTCCACGGAGTCCGGCGTGTCGATGACCTCGGCGGTGCCGTCGATCTGCACCCACGGCCCGTTCCACTCGTCGCTCAGCACGACGATGCTCACCCGTGCGTCCCGCTTGGCGTTGCGGGTCTTGGCCCGCTCCGGGTAGGTGGAGACCACGATCCGTCCGGAGTCGTCGACCCCGCAGGTCAGCGGGGAGGCCTGCGGGCCGCCGTCGGTGCGGCGGGTGATCAGCAGGGCCCGGTGCCGGGGCCGTACGAAGTCCAGCAGCTCGTCTCGCGAGACGCGGGTGTTGGTAGCGATGTTCGGTGCCATGGGGGCAGCCTAGGGGCGAAGTGCGCCCCTGTGGCTGACCCTGCTGTGCCTACGCCTGCGGCAGCGAGTCGCCCTGCACCGCCTGGATGTCCAGCTCCACCTTCAGCGTCGTACCGATGGCGGCGATGCCCGCCTGGAGGACCTGGTTGTAGTTCATGGCGAAGTCCTCGCGGCGCAGTTCCGCGGTCGCGCGGAACGCGGCCCGGGTGCCGCCCCAGGGGTCGGCGCCGGTGCCGAGGTAGGCGAGGTCGAGGTCGACCGGGCGGACCACGCCGTGCATGGTCAGCTCGCCGTGGACGGTCCAGCGGTCCGAGCCGGCGGCGGTCAGCCCGGTGGAACGGTAGGTGATCTCCGGGTACCGCTCGACGTCCAGGAAGTCCGGGGACTGCAGATGGCCGTCGCGCATGCCGTTGCCCGTGTCGATGGAGGCGGCGCGGATGACCGCCTCCACACGGGACTTGGCGACCTCGTCCGGGGCGATCTCGATCGTGCCCGAGAAGTCCGTGAACCGGCCGTGCACGCTGGAGATCCCCAGGTGCTGGGCGACCGCGGCCACCGAGGAGTGCGCCGGATCGATGGTCCACGGTCCCGGCGGCGGCAGTTCGGTGCCGCCCTGGCGGGCCAGCGTCACCGTGCCGACCTCGGCCCGGCCGCTGGCGGTGACGATCGCGCTGGAGGCGGCGGGCGCGTAGCCGACCGCGGTGACGATGACCGTGTACGCGCCCGGCACCAGCTCGGTGGTGTCCCGTACGGCGCCCTCGTGGTCGGCCTCGGCGCGCAGCACCTGCGTGCCCGTCATGTCGGTCACCGTGACGACCGCGTGCGACACGGCCCATCCGTCCCGGGTGCGGATCCTCGCGGTCAGTCCCATCCCGTTTTCTTCCCTCTCGATTGCTCGCTCGCCTGCGGGGCGCTTCGGCCGGTGCCGGCGTCGCCCCTTCGGCTCACTCGCGTGCAAAGCCTTGCAAATTGGTCATATGAAACCGGCCCGCGGTGGGGCGCACCTCCGTTCGGAGCACGCCCCGCCGCGGGCCGGATCCGGACTACTCGCCGGGGTGGGCGAGCTCGATGTCGTGGTCGTCGACACCGCGGCCGGTGACGGACAGGGCCGTCGCCACCGGCGGGTAGCCCGTCGCGATGACGGTGTACTCACCGCTGTTCAGGTCGGTGAAGGCGTACGCCCCGTCCGTGCCGGTGGTGGCCGTGCCGACCACGTTGCCCGCCGCGTCCACCAGGGTCACGCGGGCGTCCGCGAGGGGACCGTGCGGGGCCCGGACGACACCCTGGAGCTGGGCGCCGGAGTCGAGGTCGATCTCGACCCGGGTGACCCCGGTGCCGCCCACCTCGACCGGCAGTGCCCGCGGGCGGTACCCGACGGCGTTCACCGCGACGGTCACCGCACCCGGCACCAGCTCGGCGAAGGAGAACTCGCCCTGCTCACCGGTGGTCCCGGTGGCCAGCAGATCGCCGCGCACGTCGGTGACGATCACCATGGCGTCCTTCACCGGCAGCCCGTTCTCCACGGCCCGCACCACGCCGGTCAGCCCGCTGGTGCCGCTGAGCAGGATGTCGTACGCCACCGGCTCGCCGTTCACGACGATCGTGGACGCCTGCGGCTGGAAGCCGTCGGCGGAGGCGATCAGGACGTAGGAGCCCGCGCCGGGCGCGTCCACCGCGTAGGCGCCGTCGGCCTGTGCGACCGACCGGCCCAGCTGGCGGCCGGCCAGCGAGATCAGCGTGACCGCGGCCTGCGGCACCGGCGCGCTCTCGGCGCCCCGGACGAAGCCGCGCACCGGGATTCCGCCGCCGGAGCCGGCAGCCGGCTCACCGGGCGCCACCGTGGCGACCGCGGCCAGCCGCTGCGTGCCCTCCGGGCCGGCCTCCGTGCCGGCGGTGGCGGCGGCCCAGCTGGGCACCCGCTCCTCGGCCGGGGCGGACGGCTGAGCCGCGGCGGCCTCGACGGCCGTGGTCTCGGCCTCGGCGACGACCGGAGTCGCGGCCGGGTCCACCGGGGCGCTCTCGCCCTCGGCGGCCTGCGCCAGCGCGCCCTTCGTGCGCAACGGAACCTCCTTGATGAACAGCGTGATCAGGAAGGCGACGGCGGCCAGCGCGCCGGCGATCAGGAAGATGTCGGCGATGCCGTGCCCGTAGGCGCTCTCCATGACCGTGCGCAGCGGCTTCGGCAGCGCGTTCATGTCCGGGATGGTGTCGGTGCCGGAGCCGGAGCCGAGCTTGGCGTACTTCGGACCGAGGTCGGACAGGCCGTCCTTGACGTAGTGGGTGATCCGGTTGGCCATCACCGCACCGAGCGCGGAGACGCCGACCGCACCGCCCAGGGAACGGAAGAAGGTGACCGTGGAGCTGGCGGAACCGAGGTCGCTCGGGGCCACCTGGTTCTGCGTGCACAGCACCAGGTTCTGCATCATCATGCCGATGCCGAGACCCAGCAGCGCCATGAAGATGGCCATCTTCCAGTAGTCGGTGTCGTACCGGATGGTGCCCAGCAGGCCCAGACCGGCCGTCACCAGCACGCCACCGCTGACCAGCCAGCCCTTCCAGCGGCCGGTACGGGTGATGAACTGACCCGAGACGGTGGAGGAGACGAACAGACCGCCGATCATCGGGATCGTCATGACACCCGACATCGTCGGGGACTTGTCGCGGGCCAGCTGGAAGTACTGGCTGAAGAACACCGTGCCGGTGAACATCGCGATGCCCACGAAGAGCGACGCGAGCGACGCGAGCGTGATGGTGCGGTTGCGGAACAGCCGCAGCGGGATGATCGGCTCGCTGGCCTTGGCCTCCGCGAGCACGAACAGCAGGCCGAGGACGACCGAACCGGCGACCATCGCGGCCGTCTGCCACGACAGCCAGTCGTACTTGTCACCGGCGAAGGTGACCCAGATCAGCAGCAGCGAGACGGCGGCCGAGATCAGGAACGCGCCCAGCCAGTCGACCTTCACCTTCCGCTTCACGACCGGCAGGTGCAGGGTCTTCTGGAGCACGATCAGCGCGATCACCGCGAACGGCACGCCGACGTAGAAGCACCAGCGCCAGCCCAGCCAGGAGGTGTCGGTGATGACACCGCCGAGCAGCGGGCCGCCGACGGTGGCGACGGCGAACGTGGCGCCGAGGTAGCCGGAGTAACGGCCCCGCTCGCGCGGGGAGATCATCGCGGCCATGACGATCTGCGCCAGTGCGGACAGACCGCCGACGCCGATGCCCTGGATCACGCGGCAGACGATCAGCATGCCGGGGTTCTGCGAGAGACCGGCGGCCATCGACGCGACGACGTAGATGATCAGGGCTATCTGGACGAGCGCCTTCTTGCTGTACAGGTCGGCGAGCTTGCCCCACAGGGGAGTGGCCGCGGTCATCGACAGCAGGGCGGCCGTGACCACCCAGGTGTAGGCGGACTGGCCGCCACCGAGGTCGCTGATGATGTGCGGCAGTGCGTTGGAGACGATCGTGGACGACAGGATCGCCACGAACATGCCGAGCAGCAGCCCGGAGAGCGCCTCCATGATCTGCCGGTGGGTCATCGGAGCGCTCCCCGGGGAGCCTCCCCCATGCTTGGCGTGAGCCCGCACACCGGCTGGTGTGGTCGTTGCCATGGGCTTCCTTTACTTACGTGCTTGCGGGTGTACGGGTGGTCAAAGTGGTCTCTTCGACTACGGGCGCGGCGGGTTCGGGGATCCGGACGGCGCTGGTCCGGCAGTCGCCGAAGCTGTCGCGCAGCCGGGTCATCAGCCGGATGAGCTGACCGACCTCGTCGTCGGTCCAGTCGCTCAGCCGTTCGGCGAACAGGTGTGTGGTCCGCCGGTACAGGTCGTCCAGCCGGTCCACTCCCACGGGCGTCAGGCGCAGGATGCGCGAGCGCTTGTCCGCGGGGTCCGGCAGCCGCTCGATCCAGCCGCGCGCGGCGACGTGCGCCACATGCCGGCTGGTCACCGACATGTCCACGGCGAGCAGCTCCGCGAGCTTGCTCATGCGCATGTCGCCATGACGGCCGAGCAGCGTCAGCACGGCTGCCGAGCCCGCCGGACAGTCGGACGGCAGGATCCGTCCCATGTCCCGTTTCACGGCTCCGATGGCGCTGAGCTGACGCGCCAGCTCTTCGAACTGCGCCTGCCCGGCCATCACACCTCCCGTAATCGTTGCTTGGGGCAACCATACGGGCGGTTGGTTGCTGCAGGCAAACAAATCGGTGGTCGGCGGCGCAAAAACTTGGCAAAGGCAAGTATTGCGAACGTAAACCTGCAGGTGGAGAAGGCAGCCCGTCCCGGGGTCCCCCCGGCGGAGTTCGAGGACGAGGCCGTTCAGGCCGAAGCGGGGGTCCGGGGGCGGCAGCCCCAGGGACGGCCACACCGACTCGGGTGCGTGTGAAGGAGCACTCGGGTGCGTGTGAAGGAGCAGCGGAAAGAGCCCCCGCGCTTGGGCAGCCCCCGCGTTTTCGCTAGGGTCTCGGGCCATGGCTAACACCCAGGGCCCCCAGGGCAATTACGACCCCGCCGGCAGCACCCAGATGTTCCGCGCGTTCGTCGACGAGGCTCCCCAGGCCGCGCGGCAGCAGGAGACCTCCTCCGGGCCGCGCGTCGGCCTGATCATCGGTGTCGTCGCCGCCGTGGTGATCGTCGCGGCCGTCGCCTGGCTGGCGTTCAAGTAGACCTGGCGTTCAAGTAGAGCTGGCGTTCGAGCACAGCTCGCGCCCGGGCGGGCGGCCACCCGCGCCCCCGCCCGGACGGACGACGGCCGTCGGGGCGCCCGCATCGGCGCCTCGACGGCCGTGAGTCGATGTCGTCGTTCCTGCTGCTCCGTCGCCCTGCCTCGGGGCGTCAGTCCGAGATGAGCCCTTCCCGCAGCTGTGCCAGGGTCCGGGTGAGCAGCCGGGAGACGTGCATCTGCGAGATGCCGACCTCCTCGCCGATCTGCGACTGGGTCATGTTGGCGAAGAAGCGCAGCATGATGATCCGCCGCTCCCGGGGCGGCAGCTTGGCGAGCAGCGGCTTGAGCGACTCGCGGTACTCCACCCCCTCCAGCGCCGAGTCCTCGTAGCCGAGGCGGTCCGCCAGGGAGCCCTCGCCTCCGTCGTCCTCCGGGGCCGGGGAGTCGAGGGAGGAGGCGGTGTAGGCGTTGCCGACCGCGAGGCCGTCGACGACGTCCTCCTCCGACACGCCCAGGACCGCGGCGAGTTCGCCGACGGTCGGCGACCGGTCCAGCTTCTGCGACAGCTCGTCGCTGGCCTTGGTCAGGGCGAGCCGCAGCTCCTGAAGGCGCCTGGGCACCCGCACCGACCAGGACGTGTCCCGGAAGAAGCGCTTGATCTCGCCGACCACGGTCGGCATCGCGAACGTCGGGAACTCCACGCCGCGTTCGCAGTCGAAGCGGTCGATCGCCTTGATCAGGCCGATGGTGCCGACCTGGACGATGTCCTCCATCGGCTCGTTGCGCGAGCGGAAGCGGGCTGCCGCGTAGCGGACCAGCGGGAGGTTGAGCTCGATCAGGGTGTCCCGGACGTAGGCGCGCTCGGGGCTGTTCTCGTCGAGCGCGGCGAGCCGCAGGAACAGGGAGCGGGACAGGGTGCGGGTGTCGATGATCTCCGAGGGCGGCAGTGCCGGGGTGGGAGTGGCCGGCAGGGCCGGGGCCGGGACGGCCGCGAGGGCCGTCACGTCGTCGAGGGCGTCGAGCGGCTCGAGCGCCGGGGACGGCGCCTCGCTCTTCATGAGCGTCAGCACCTTGGAGCTGCCCTGGTCTGCGGACATGCCACCCCCTCTGGGTCGCGGGACGGTCGCGGCCGGGCTCTCTGACGAGGAGAACTCAGCCTTCACCTGAATACCGGAGCCGAAGCCGCGGCAAACGCGCTTCCCGCAGAATGTCACATGTCGGCAACGCGCTGTAGTGACATGTCGACATCCGATACGCGAATCCGCCCTGGCAGAAAGCGGTCTGACGGGCTTTCGGAACGTCCCTGTCGGAATCTTCCCAGGTGGGCGATTCGCTCGTGACGGTTACGCCTCGATCCTGTTTGCGGATCTCAACCGCTGGAAGCTACGCGCGAGTAGCCGGGAGACATGCATCTGGGAGACGCCGAGTTCGGCGCTGATCTGCGACTGGGTGAGATTGCTGTAGTAGCGCAGCAGCAGGATGCGCTGTTCCCGTTCGGGGAGTTGGACGAGGAGGTGGCGGACCAGGTCGCGGTGCTCGACGCCGTCCAGGGCCGGGTCCTCGTAGCCGAGCCGGTCCAGCAGCCCGGGCAGCCCGTCGCCCTCCTGGGCCGCCTCCAGGGAGGTCGCGTGGTACGACCTCCCGGCCTCGATGCAGGAGAGCACCTCCTCCTCGGTGATGCGCAGCCGCTCGGCGATCTCGGCGGTCGTGGGGGAGCGGCCGAAGGTGGTCGTCAGGTCCTCCGTCGCGCTGTTGACCTGGACCCACAGTTCGTGCAGCCGGCGCGGGACGTGGACGGTGCGGACGTTGTCGCGGAAGTACCGCTTGATCTCGCCGACGACCGTGGGCATGGCGAAGGTCGGGAACTGCACGCCCCGGTCCGGATCGAAGCGGTCGATGGCGTTGATCAGCCCGATGGTGCCGACCTGGACGACGTCCTCCATCGGCTCGTTGCGGGAGCGGAAGCGGGCGGCCGCGTAGCGCACGAGCGGTAGGTTGGCCTCGATGAGCGCCCCGCGCACGCGGGCGTGTTCGGCGGTGCCGGATTCGAGCTCCTTCAGCTGGGTGAAGAGCAGCTGGGTGAGGGCGCGGGTGTCGGCGCCGCGCCGCTTCTCCGGGGCCGGCGGGGCGGTCGGGTTCGGGTTCGCGGTCGGCCCGGGGGCCGCGGCCTGAGTGGATTCCTCCTGGGGCGGCGCAGTACTGGCCGACACGGTCAACGCCACCTCTTCGTCGATCAACTCATCCGTCAAAAGCGGTCATAGCATCACAAGACAGGTGCATCGGGTTCAAGCACCGCATAAGCACGTGTTGAGGTATGAATTAGGGCATAAGACGCGAAAAATCCCCGCACCGTTCCGGTGCGGGGTCGAGCGTGCAGCCGTACGGCTCAGAACTCGTAGTCGGCGATCACCCACGTGGCGAACTCGCGCCACAGCGCGACGCCCGCCTGGTGGGCCGGGTGCTCCAGGTACCGCTTCAGGGCGTCGGCGTCCTCCACGGCGGAGTTGATCGCGAAGTCGTAGGCGATCGGCCGGTCGCTCATGTTCCAGCCGCACTCCCAGAAGCGCAGCTCCTCGATCCGGTCGCCGAGGACGCGGAAGGCCTCGGCCCCCTCCACGACGCGCGGGTCGTCGCGCTCGACACCCTCGTTGAGCTTGAAGAGGACCAGGTGGCGGATCATGAGTTTCCTCCGTTGGCGACCCATGTCATGAAGTCGCCGATGGCCTTGGCGGCGTCCGATATGCCCTCGAACCCTATCTGGACGTAGTCGGCGGCCTTGGCCGGGTCCGTGATGATCACGTACAGCGCGAAGACCACGAGCACATAGACGACGATCTTCTTGGCGTTCACGGCCATCGCGGCCTCCCCTGTCGCTGGTCGCCCCTGGCGTCGGCTGCACGATGATCGCACGAAGGGCCCCGTCCGGCGGACGGGGCCCTTCTACAGCGGTAGCGGAGGGATTTGAACCCTCGGTGACTTGCGCCACACTCGCTTTCGAGGCGAGCTCCTTCGGCCGCTCGGACACGCTACCGAGGGAGACCTTACAGCACAGTGGGGCCTGGGCCGAAATCCGTTTCCCGGGCGTCTGGCGTCACGGAACGTCCGGGCTCAGCGGGTGCGGAAGAACTCGGTGAGCATGCCGGCGCAGTCGTCGGCGAGCACACCCTCGATCACCTCGGGCCGGTGGTTGAGCCGCCGGTCCCGTACGACGTCCCAGAGCGAGCCGACGGCACCCGCCTTCTCGTCGCGGGCGCCGTAGACCACCCGGTCCACGCGGGAGAGCACGACGGCCCCCGCGCACATCGTGCACGGCTCCAGCGTGACCACCAGCGTGCAGCCGGACAGCCGCCACTGTCCGACCCGCGCGGCGGCCCGCCGGATGGCGAGGACCTCCGCGTGGGCGGTCGGGTCTCCGGTGGCCTCGCGCTCGTTGTGCCCCGCTCCGAGCACGGTCGTGCCGTCACCCGACAGCACGACGGCGCCGACCGGGACGTCCCCGCCCCGGACGGCCGCCTCGGCCTCGCGCAGGGCGAGCCGCATCGCGTCCCGCCAGGGATCGCGGACGGGGTCGGGCAGGCGGGGCACGCCGGACGTGCCCGGTGTCTCCTGCGGGGTCAGCGGACGGTCTCCAGCACCTCCGAGGCGCCCAGGGCCTCGGCGATCGCGCTCAGCGCGTCCTCCGCGGCCAGGGTGCGCAGCTCCTTCTCGCTGACGCCCAGGTCGTCGAGGATCTCACCGTCACCCAGCGGGCTGTGTGTGATGGCTTCGGCGGAAACGGCCTCCTCCTCCTCGTCGTCCTCGGCGGACGCCGGTTCGCCGTCCTCCGTGCCGTCGAGGTCGAGGGAGTCCAGGTCGGGGACGTCGTCACCGGGCTCCCGGCCGAGCAGTTCGTCGGTGAGCAGGATCTCGCCGTACGAACTGCGGGCAGCGGCGGCGGCGTCCGAGACGTAGATACGAGGGTCGTCCTCGCCGTCCACGCGGACGACGCCGAACCACGCGTCCTCCTGCTCGATGAGGACGAGCACCGTGTCGTCCTCGGCCGAGGCTTCCCGGGCCAGGTCGGCCAGGTCGGACAGCGTCTCCACATCGTCGAGCTCTGTGTCGCTCGCTTCCCACCCGTCTTCGGTGCGCGCGAGCAGTGCGGCGAAGTACACCGTGACTCTCCCACTGGTCGTAGGCGTGCCGGTTGGGGGTCCCCCCGGCGGAGGTTCTGGGCGGAGAGAGCTGGGCTCCGAGCCCCACCCACTCGGAATCGTGGCAGAAACAAGGCGTTCAGGGGATGTCTTCGACTCCCTGTGTCCGGCTGTTTTGTCGTCCGTCGGTAAAGCACTCACCAGCGCACTAGTTGCCGCCACCTGCGGATCGTACGCGGCTTTGCCCGGCGGGCACGCACGGCCCGCCCCGGAGCGTCGGCGCTGGTGTCGGCCTTCTTCCTCGCGGTGTCGGCCTTCTTCCTTCTGTGTACTGCCCCAGTTCTCTTCCCCGTGCCGCCCGTGTTCTCCCGGGTTCCCCGCAGTGGCCTACGAGCGGAACCGGGCGGAACAGTGGTCTGCGAGCGCGACGCGCGGCGCCGAAGGCGCTCGTCGTCCGCGGTGTTCGGCGCCGGATCCTCGTGGGACCGCCGGCCGGGCATGGGCTCACCACCCCCGGTTCCGTCCCTCCCACTTTCCCTCGGACGGCGGGTCCGACGCCACAACACGGCGGGTCCGACGCCACAACAGCGCGGAAGGGAACGGGCGGACGGTGGCGCGGAGGGCTGGAACGGGCCGCGGACGGGCCGCAGGTGGTGGCGGGCGACCCGGTTCCGGGCCCGGTTACTGTTGGCTCATGCGTCTCCACGTCGTCGACCACCCCCTGGTCGCCCACAAGCTCACCACGCTGCGCGACCGCCGCACCGACTCCGCCACCTTCCGCCGGCTCGCCGACGAGCTGGTCACCCTGCTCGCCTACGAGGCGACCCGGGACGTGCGCACCGAACAGGTCGACATCAACACGCCGGTCGCCGAGACCACCGGCGTCAAGCTCTCCCACCCGCGCCCGCTGGTGGTGCCGATCCTGCGGGCCGGGCTCGGCATGCTGGACGGCATGGTGCGGCTGCTGCCGACCGCCGAGGTGGGCTTCCTGGGCATGATCCGCAACGAGGAGACGCTGCAGGCCTCCACGTACGCCACGCGCATGCCGGAGGACCTCTCCGGCCGTCAGGTGTACGTCCTCGACCCGATGCTCGCCACCGGCGGCACGCTGGTCGCGGCGATCCAGGAGCTGATCAGGCGCGGCGCCGACGACGTGACCGCGGTGGTGCTGCTGGCCGCGCCCGAGGGCGTCGCGGTGATGGAACGCGACCTGGCGGGCACCCCGGTGACGGTCGTGACGGCGTCGGTCGACGAACGCCTCAACGAGAACGGCTACATCGTGCCCGGCCTCGGCGACGCGGGCGACCGCATGTACGGGGCGGCCGAGTAGCCGAGGCTTGATCGGACGGCCGGGCGGGCCGCCTTACGGAGATCGGCCCGGCCCGTCGCACGGATCGGGGCCCGGCGTCCGCTCAGCAGCCCTTCTTCGCGGTGGACGCCGGCTGCGGTGCGGTCAGGGCGGCCAGGGCCTTGTCGGCGGCCGGCTTCTGGGCCAGCTGCTTGAAACCGTCGCCGATGATCAGGTCGACGTCGGTGCCCTTGCGGGTGTCGGTGCGGCTTTCGGCGCCCGGGAGCTGGGTGGCGAGCACCGGCAGCGAGGTGTTGAGGGACGACGCGGGGCCGAGCAGTATCCCGGAGCCCTTGACCTTCTTGTCGAACTCCTTGGTCGCGTTGCCCACCTGGCCGATGCGGAAGCCGCGCTTCTTCAGCTCGTCGGCGGTCTGCTTGGCGAGTCCGCTGCGGGGCGTGGCGTTGAGGACGTTGACGGTGATCTGGCCCGGCTTGGGCAGCGCACGAACGGTGCGCGCCGGCGAGGGCCCGGTCTTGGCCGCCGTGTCGGTCGCGCAGTGCGTCCCGGCGCCGGCCGCCGAGGCCTTCTTGCCGCCGGCGAAGACGTCGATGAGCTGCAGCGTGCCCCACCCGATCACGCCGAGCACGGCGGCGGAGGCGACGACCAGGAGCACGAGCCTGCCGTGCCGCCGGGGCCTGCGCATTCGGGGGTACTTGTTCCCCGTGATCCGGTACTGCCCGCCCATGCCGGGGGGCGTCAGCATGCTCATGGGCGCAGCGTAGTGCGCGGGAGCGGCGATTCCTACTAGATGATCATTGGATCCGGCTCAGCAGAACCCGAAAGGTCCAAGCCGTCACCGAATGGCCGGTGTCCGCCGGGCGATGCGGGCCGTGGGCTCGGTCCGGTCGAGTCAGTCCAGTTCGAGCACGCGTGCGTGCAGCACCTGGCGCTGCTGCAGCGCCGCCCGGACCGCGCGGTGCAGTCCGTCCTCCAGATACAGGTCGCCCTGCCACTTCACGACATGCGCGAAGAGGTCGCCGTAGAAGGTCGAGTCCTCCGCCAGCAGGGTCTCCAGGTCGAGCTGCTGCTTGGTGGTCACGAGCTGATCGAGGCGGACCGGGCGCGGCGCGACGTCCGCCCACTGCCGGGTGCTTTCCCGGCCGTGGTCGGGGTACGGCCGGCCGTTTCCGATGCGCTTGAAGATCACACGGAAAGCCTACCGGTCAAGACCTTCCGGGCGCAGCCTCGCCGCCGCAGTGCGGCTCTGGAAATGCCGCGGCAAACCCGGGCGAACCAGGATCATGGTCGCGGTGAGCCGGACGCCGAGTGAGCCGGGTGCCGGGACCGTCCGCCGTCCCGGCACCCGGCTCGACCGCTCGACGGTCAGCCGCGGTCGGGTTCGGCGGCGGCCGGGCGGGGTTCGCCCGGCTCGGGCCGATCAGTTTCCTGCCGACGGGGTTCCTGCCGATGAGCTTCCTTCACAGGTGGGTGCGGCGGCTTGGGCGCGCTGCGGGCGGCCTCCGCGCGCACGAGGGCGCGCAGGACCGCGTAGGGATCGACGGGCATGGCTGTACTTCGCTTCCTGGACGTGCTCGGCCGGGCGTGCTGAGCCGGCCGAGCTTGCTGATGAACTGACCGGGCAGGCGTGCCGGCCGGCTCAGCAGCGCAGGACCACGCAGCGCAGCGCGTGCAGGCGGTACGGAGGGTGCGAGGGCACGCGCGTGTGTGCGGGGCGGTCCGCCGCGTGCGCGGACACCGGCGCGGACGGGGGCGTGGGCCGCAGGGGCGGTCCACCGACGCGCACGCTGACCCGCACGGAGGTGCGCAGTGCGGAGTCGGGGGTCTCGTGCTCGGCGGCGGCGCAGACCGGCCCGCCGGCCACCGCCACGAGGGGCACCGCGTGTGCCCCGTACGACCCGTACACCCCGTACGCCGCGACGGGCCCGCCGGGCATCAGGAGGGCGAGCAGCAGCACGAGCGTCCGCAGGCAGACGATCCGGCTTCGCGCGGGGCGCACGGGACGGCGGCCGGAGCGGCCGGTGAGGCCCACGCGGCCCACGCGGCCCGCGAAGCCCATGTGGTCCGTGAGGCGCACGCGGTCCGTGCAGCGCGCGCGGCCGACGCGGCCGACGCGGCCGGCCGTGTGGGCGGCGCGTGGTGCGGCGGGTGCTGTGCTCACGTCGGTCATGTCCCCGGCGTCCGTACGACGTTCACCGCGCCGGCCGGCCGAACCGCCCGCTCGGCGTATCCCGCGGGCGGCGGTCGACGGCGTTCACAGCTGACGCGGAACGGTCTCGGCGTGACGGCGTACGCGGAAGGCGGTGACGATCTCCATGACGCCGACCACCACCAGCCACCAGCCGCCGACCAGGGTGAGCACGGCGACCGACTCCAGCGGCGAGTCGATCAGCACGATCCCGGCGACGAAGGTGACGATGCCGAGGAAGATCTGCCAGCCGCGCGCGGGAGCCGTACGGTCGTGGATGGCGGCGATGGTCTGCGTGATCCCGCGGATCAGCCAGCCGATGCCGATCCACAGGGCGAGCAGCAGGATCGACTGCATGGCGCCCCGGAAGCAGAACAGGCCCAGCAGGATCGACAGGGCGCCGCTGGCGAAGGCCAGCACGCGCAGCGAGGTCGTCCGGTGGGTGCCGAAGGCCGAGACCAGCTGGAGCACTCCGCTGACCACGAGATAGACGCCGAAGAGGACTCCGGCGGCCACCAGCGAGGCACCGGGCCACAGCAGCACGAGGATGCCCAGGATCAGAGCGGCGACGCCGGTGACGAGGACGGCCTGCCAGGCGGTGCGGGAGAGGAAGTGCAGGGGCCCTTCCAACGGCGGTTCGTGAGGCGGTGCGGAGTGCGGCGCGGACGCCTGCGACGACGCGGACCGGGCGTCCCGTGCCTCACGTGCCGCGTGGACGTGGCGGTCGTCGTACCCCGGCCCTTCCGGTCCGCCGCTCGGTGGCTCGCTCATGCTTCATGCTGCGAACGGACGCGGCCGGGCCGCCACCGCTGACGGTCCGTTCGGCTGACCTGGCGTACCCGCTCCGGCCGTCGACTTCGGCCGCCGACTTCGGCCATCGATTTCGGGTACCGGCTTCGGGCACGGGCTCCGGCGGTCACTGGCCGGCGGGCTTCGACGCCTTGGGTGACGTCCTGGCCTTCTCGGCCGCCTTGGCGGCGGCCTTCAACTCCTGCTTGTGCGCCCGCACCCTGGCCAGCGAGTCGGGCCCGGTGATGTCCGCGACGGACCGGAAGGACTCCGGCTCGCCGTACGCCCCCGCGGCCTCCCGCCAGCCCTCCGGGCGCACTCCGAGCTGCTTGCCGAGCAGCGCGAGGAAGATCTGCGCCTTCTGCTTGCCGAACCCGGGCAGCTCCTCGAGCCGGCGCAGCAGCTCGGGACCGCTGTCCACGTCCCGCCAGATGGCCTCGGGATCGCCGTCGTAGTGCTCGACCAGGTAGTGGCACAGCGCCTGGATCCGTTTGGCCATCGACCCCGGATAGCGGTGCACCGCCGGCTTGTCCGACAGCAGCCGGGCGAAGGTCTCCGGCTCGAACGCCACGATCTCGTGGGCGTCCAGGTCCGCGGTGCCCATGCGCCGGACGATCGTGGCCGGTCCCTTGAACGCCCACTCCATCGGGATCTGCTGGTCCAGCAGCATCCCGACCAGCGCGGCGAGCGGACTGCGGCCGAGGAGCTCGTCGGCCTCGGGGTCCTGGGCGAGGTGCAGGGTGACGTCCATGCCCCGATGATCGCCCGTCAGGCGCCGGCCCGCAGCCGGGCCGTACCTCCCCTGGCGCCCCCGTTTCCGCCGTCCGCAAGCTTGAGTTAGGTTAGCCTAACCTGATCAGATTGGGGTGGGTGGATGCACACGACGACCGCCGAGGTCCATCGCGACGCCTGGGGCATTCCGCACCTGCGCGCCGACGGCCCCCGCGCCCTCGCCCGGGCCCAGGGCCGGGTCACCGCCCTGGACCGCGCCTGGCAGCTGGAGGTCGAGCGGCACCGGGCACAGGGCACCTCGGCGTCCTTCCTCGGCGCCACCGCCCTCGCCTGGGACGTCTTCGCCCGGCGCGCCCGCCTCGCCGACACCGCCCGGCGCTGTTTCGCGGCCCTGGAGCGACAGGACCCGGAGACGGCCGACTGGGTAAGGGCGTACACCGAAGGCGTCAACGAGGGGCTCGCCGAGGGCGCCCGGCGCGCCCCCGAGTTCGCCGGGACCGGCCTCGCCCCCGGTCACTGGGAGCCCTGGCATCCGCTCGGCGTCTGGCTCGGCGCGCACATCCTCTTCGCCGGCTTCCCGGCCAAGCTGTGGCGCGAGCACGTCGTACGCCGTCTCGGGCCCGGCGCGGTCGAGTTGTTCGCCACCGACGGCCCCGGGACCTCCGGCAGCAACGGCTGGCTGGTGAGCGGAGCGCGTACGGTCACCGGGCAGGCGCTGATCGCCGGAGACCCGCACCGCTTCATCGAGGACCCCGGTGTCTACCAGCAGATACGGCTGGCCTGCCCGGAGTTCGACGTGGTCGGCCTCGCCGTCCCGGGCGTCCCGGGCATCGCCCACTTCGGCCACACCGGCACGGTCGCCTGGGCCATCACCAACGCCATGGCCGACTACCAGGACCTCTACCGGGAGCGCCTGCGCCGCACGGGCGCCGGGATCGAGGCGCTCGGCCCCGACGGCACCTGGCGGCGCGCCGCCCGCCACACGGAGACCGTCGAGATCGCGGGCGAGGCCCCGGTCGAGGTGGAGATCGTCGAGACCGACCGCGGCCCCGTGATCGCGGGCGGCCCGGAGGGCCTGGACGGGCCGGCGGGCCTGAGCGGTCTCCAGGGACCGACACCGGGTGGCTCGGGGAACCCGGCGGGTCCGCAGAGTTCGGCGAGCTCGCAGAGTTCGGCGAGCCGGGAGAGGCCGGAGAGCTCGGGGGGCCCGGAGAGTCCGGAGCGCCGGGACGGCCTGCACCGCCTGTACCGGGACCCCCTCCAGGGACCGGATGACCGCCCCCGCCCGGACGATTCCCTCGCGCACCCCGTCGCCCTCAGCCTCCGCTACCCGCCCCGCGTGACCGGTGACCTCGGGTTCGGTGCGCTGCTGCCGCTCCTGCGCGCCCGCCGGGTCGGGGACGTCGACCGTGCCTTCGACGCCTGGGCCGAGCCGGTCAACGTGGTTCTGGCCGCCGACACCGAGGGAGGCGTGCTGCACCGGGTCGCGGGCCGGGTTCCGCTGCGCGCCCCGGACAACCGTCTGCGCCCGGTTCCGGCCTGGGAACCCGGCCACGACTGGCAGGGCCGGCACGAGCCGCCCCGTGCCGGACTGGCCGACGGCGTCGCCGTGATGGCGAACCAGCGCGGCCCCGCAGCCCCGCTCGGCGTCGAGTTCGCCCCGCCGCACCGCGCCGACCGCATCCGTGCCCTGCTCGCCGGGCGCGCCGTGTGGTCGGCCGGCGACATGCCGGCGATCCACACCGACACCCACCTCGCCTCCGCCGCCCCGCTGCTCGACCACCTGGCGGCCCTGGACGGCCTGTCCCCGGCGGCGGCCCGGCTGCGCGACCGCCTCCTTCGCTGGGACCGGCACATGGACGCGGGCAGCGAGGACGCGGGGGCGTACGCGGCGGTGCGTACGGCCGTCGTACGCCGCCTCGCCGCCCACCCCGTCTTCGCCGCGCTCGCCGAACCGCCCGCCTACCCGGAGGTGTTCCTCCCCTGGCTGGCCCTCGTCCCGCGCATCGGACACGCCCTGGAGATCCTCCTCGGGGCGCGGGAGCTGTACGGGATCGACCGCCCGGCGATCGTGCGCGCGGCCGTGGAGGAGGTGGCGGACCGGCCCGCCACGACGTGGGGGGAGCGGCACCGCCTCGCCGCGTGGCGGGCACTGCCGGATGCCGGGGCGCCGTACGACGAACCCGGTCTGGCCGGTGACCACGACTGCGTGCTGTGCACCTCCGCCGTGCCGGGGCTGACCGATCTCGCCGCGCGCGGGCCGGTGGCCCGTTACGTCTGGGACCTCGCCGACCGCGAGAACAGCCGCTGGGTGGTGCCGCTCGGCGCCGACGGCGTGCCCGGCGCACCCCACCACCACGACCAACTCGCCCTGTGGACCGCCGGAGACCTCGCCCCGGTCGTCACCGACTGGGCCCGCCTGACGAAGGAGACCGACCTGTGACGACCCCAGAGCCGTACGTGCCGTACGCCGCCGAGCGCGAAGCCGTCCACGAGCAGGTCGTCGACGGCTTCGGCACCGTCCGCGTCCTGCCCCTGGACCCGGACACCGACGCCGGCACCGTCCACCGCTGGGTGAGCGAGGAACGCGCCTCCTTCTGGGGCATGACCGGCCTGACGCGCAGCCAGGTCGCGGACGTCTACGCCCACATGGACACCCTGGACACCCACCACGCCTTCCTGGTGGTCAAGGACGGCACCGCGGCCGCCCTGCTCCAGACGTACGAGCCGGAGGCCGACCGCGTGAGCGAGTGCTATCCGGTCCGCCCCGGTGACATCGGCCTCCACCTGCTGCTCGCCCCGGCCGGCGCGGACGGCCGGCGTCCCGGCTGGACCGCGGCGCTGCTGCACGCCGTCCTGACCCACCTCCTGCTGGGCCTGGACCGCAGGCGGATCGTGGTGGACCCTGACGTGCGCAACGACAAGGCCATCGCCCGCTTTCTGCGGCAGGGGTTCGAACGGGGACCGGTCGTCGTCCTGCCGGAGAACGACCTGCCCGACGTGCACCTGCCGGAGAAGCGTGCCCAACTCGCCTTTCTTTCTCGGGAGACGGTCTTTCCCGACGCCAGGTGGAGGACCGTCACCGACCGGTGAGTGATGCGCCGTCCGCGCCCGTACGTATCGGAAGGCCGGCAAGTCCCACAACGGAGAAGTGACGTGACCCGAGGCTCGGCGCGACGGTTGGTGGTGCTCGGCGCCGTACTGCTCCTGCTCCTGCTCGGCGGTGCGGGCCCCGCCTCGGCCCACGCGGTCCTGCGCTCCAGTGACCCCGCCGACGGAACCGTCCTCAAGGCCGCCCCGGCCTCCGTCACCTTGACCTTCTCCGAGTCCGTCGGTCTGCTCGACGACTCCTTCCGCCTGTTCGGTCCCGACGGCCGGCGGGTGCACACGGGCGAGGCCCGGCACGCGCCGGGCCACTCGGACACGGCCGAGGTCGCGTTCCCGGCCGGGCTGGGCCAGGGCACGTTCACCGTGGCGTGGCGGGTGGTGTCGGCGGACAGCCACCCGGTCTCCGGCGCCTTCACCTTCTCCGTGGGGAAGCCGTCCCCGACCTCCGCCGCCGTCGACACGGGCCCGGACGAGAACCCGGCGACCGGCGCTCTCTGGGACCTCGCCCGCTACGCCGCCTACGGCGCCGCCGCCCTGCTCATCGGCACGGCGGCCTTCGTGCTGCTGTGCCGTCCGCCGGACCCCGGCCCGCTGCGCCGGCCGTTGGCCGCGGGCTGGTGGACGCTGCTGGCGTCCACCGTCGTCCTGCTGGCGCTGCGGGCACCGTACGAGACCGGCGCCGGCCCGGCGTCGGCGCTCGACCCCGCGGCCCTGGCCCGCACGCTGACCGGCCGCCCGGGTCTGGTGCTGCTGGCCCGCCTGGCCCTGCTCGCACCGGTGGCCGCGTTCCTCGTACGGCTGTCCCGACGCGGCCCGTCGCGCACGACACCGGCGACGGGCGCCGCCCTGGCGCTCGCGCTGGCCCTGACCTGGGCCGCGTCCGAACACGCCTCGGCCGGCATCCAGGTCCCGTCGGCGATGGCGTCCTCGGTGCTGCACCTGCTGGCCATGGCCGTGTGGCTGGGCGGCCTGACGGCGCTGCTGACGACCCTTCAACGGGCGACGGCGGACCCCGACCCGGAGAGCAGCTCCGGCGACGACCCCCGGCTGACCGCGACGGTGGCCCGTTTCTCCCGTATCGCGTTCCTCGCCGTCACCGTCCTGGTGGTCACCGGCGTCTACCAGTCCTGGCGCGGCCTCGGCTCCTGGACCGCACTCACCGACACCACCTACGGGCGGCTGCTGCTGGCCAAACTGGCCGCCGTGGTGCTGTTGCTGGCCGCAGCGGGCGGCTCGCGCCGCTGGACCGCACGGCTGGTGACGGCGGCGGGGAGGGCGGGAAGTGCGGGAAGCGCGGGAACGGCAGCGACCGGGAGCGAGGCCGTGCAGGAACGGACCCCGGAGCCCGTCGGTGGCCCGTCGTACCCGGCGGCGCGGACGACAGCGCCACAGACAGTCTCGACCTCAGCCCCGCTTTCGGGCCCACCTGCCGGCGCGGCATTCGGCACATCCTCTCCCTGCCCGTCCCCCGCACCGGGCGGCTGCCTGCGCGCACTGCGGCGCTCGGTGCTCGCCGAGGTCGCCGTGGCCGTCGCCGTGCTGGTGGTCAGTACGGTGCTGAGCGGCACGCTGCCGGGCCGGGCCGCCGCCGAGGCGGCCGGAACCGCACCCGCCGCAGGGATCCCGGGCGCCTCCGTCACGACGATCCCGTTCGACACCGGCACGCCCGGCGGCCGCGGCACCGTGCAGATCACCCTGGAACCGGGCCGCGTCGGCCAGAACGCGGTGGAGGCCGTGGTGTTCGGCCCCGACGGAGGCCTGTCCACCGTCCCGGAACTCCGTCTCTCGCTGTCCCTGCCGGCCCAGAAGATCGGCCCGATCGACGCCCGGCTCACCGACAGGGGGGGCTACTGGGGCACCGACTCCCTCAACCTCCCGATCCCCGGTGCCTGGACCGCGAAGGCGACGGTACGGGTGTCGGAGCTGGACCAGGCGAGCGGGTCGCGGACGGTGCGGATCCTGCGCTAGGGGGTGTCTCGCCGGTTGGCCCGACCGGGGAGTCTCTCCTCCGCCTTCCGTAACTTTGAATATTCCATTGCGTTGGGGTCGATATCGGAAATTGCGCTGCCGTGCTGCGGATGCGGACCTCTCCGGCCGGACGGACGGATGAACCATTCGATCGCACATATAGGCCTGGTCGGGGAATTCCTTCACCCGTTTGCCGCGCATCCGGGGAAGTCGGGTGGCGTTAGTTGGGATATGACTAAGGCAACCAGGGAAGGGTACTTCGGTCTGTTCGCGGGCCGCGAGCGACAGAACGCGAGTGCCGGATGCGCGGTCGCGCTGGGGCCCTACACCTACCTGCCCGCGCCCGTGCATGCGCCGGGCAACGTCAATGGCACCCTGACCAGGGGAGATCTCCCGGTCGCGCTGGACGTGACCGAACCGCTGCTGCGGGATTTCCTGGACGCGATCAGCGCGCTGCAAGCCGACCTCGCCCGCCGCTGGGTGGGCCCGGAAGGCCGGTCCGCCGTGCCGCGACCGGAATAGCCGGGTCATTTCATGTATGACGAACGTATCGACCGACGTCCCGGATATTCCACCGATTACCCGTATGCCGAAGACCCGCAGACCGGCCATGTGCAGAATGATTACCCGTATACCGGCGGATTAGGCGGAAGCGAAACAGGAGGCGGCACGGGGCGGCACCGGGCGACGCCGACGCAGTTCTTCGCCGGCCCTCTGGTGCCGCCGGACTCGGCGTGGGACCCCGCCGAGGAACTGGCCTTCATGCTCCAGGACGCGATGGAGCAGGAGCAGCGGCCGACGATTCCCACGGCCCGGGACGAGCCCGAGCCCGACGCGCCCGCCGCGAAAACCGGGAACACCCCCCTGGAGAACCTGCAGGAGATCACGGCGGAACTGCCTCCGCTGAGGGACGTCTCCCGCGGCCACCGAAAGGTCCGCGAACGCAGGCGCCCGAACATGCTGCGCACCGCCAGCCATCTCATCGCCGCCCTCGCCGCGGTGATCGCCTCCACGGTGAGCTTCTTCGGCGGCATGGTCGCCTACGATCCGCTGCACATCGTCGCGGTGTCCCGCATGCACGACGGCATCGCGTCCTGGTGGCCCCTGCTGGTGTACGGCCCCTGGCTGGTCGCGTCGCTGTCCGTCCTGCGCGCCGCACTGCACCAGCGCCGCGCCGTCCACTCCTGGTGCGTGGTGCTGCTCTTCTCGTCCATCGCGATGCTGCTGTGCGTGGTCCAGGCACCGAGGACGCTCGTCGACATGTCGGCGGCCGCCCTGCCGGGCCTGGCGTCCCTGGCCTGCTTCCAACAACTCGTACGCCAGATCACCCTGACCCGCCCGCCCCGCCGCGCGACCCCCCGCCACCGCTTGAGCCGGCCCGCGCAGCCCGACACCTCCCCCACGCCGCCCGGCACGACCGCCTCGACCACCCCCAAAGCGGGCAAGCCGAAGCCCAAGTCCCCTTCCACAGCAACCCGGACAAGCTGAGGTCACGCCGTGAACGGGGCTGAACGAGAGGGGAACTGAGACGGGCCGGGCCCTGCTGACCGCGTGTCAGCGGCGGCTGCTTCGGTGCCTGGTGCGGATGAGGTGCTGGGCCACGAGGTGGCCCGACCCGGCGCCGAGGCCGGGGCCGGGGTGGGTCGAGGCGCCGATGTGCCACAGGCCGGGTACAGGGGTGGCGTGCCGGGCCGCGCCCGGTAGGGGGCGCCACAGGAGGGCCTGGTCGAGTTCGGCCGAGCCGCCGTAGGGGTCGCCGTTGACCGCGTTCGGATTGTGCGCCACCAGGTCCGACGGTGTGACGGCGTCCCAGGCGAGTAGCTTCTCCGGCAGGTCGGGTGCGTGCAGCGCGATCCTGGCCAGGACCCGTTGGACGTATCCCTCGGTCAGCTCCTTCGTCCAGCGGCCCTGGGCGTCCAGTTCGCCCGCCGCGTCGCCGGTCGGCTTGTAGGGCAGTTCTTGGAGCTGGATCCACAAGGTCGCCGCGCCGTCCGGCACGCGTGAAGGGTCCAGGACGTACTGCTGACCGACGACCAGTGTGGGCCTGCGCGGCAGCAGCCCCGCCTCGGCCTCCGCGCACGCGATCGCGGTGCTCGCGGACCCGTCGCTGAGGTGGACCAGCGGTACGCCGGTCAGGCGCGCATCGCGCCAGCCGAGCGGGGCGGAGAGGGCGACGTGGAGCTGCATCGCAGCGCGTCCGTACCGGTAGCGCGTGGCCTCGTGGCGGATGGTGGGCGGGACGGGCACGTCCTGTGGCAGGAGCTCGCCGTACAGCGCGGTCGGGGTGACCGAGGCCAGGACGGCGTGGCGGGCCCGGAGGGTTTCGCCGTCGGTGGCGACGCCCATGACCCGGCCGTCCGTGAGGAGCAGACGCTCCGCCGGCCGCCCCGTGGAGACGTGCACCCCGAGCTCGCCGAGCAGCGCCTCGAAGGCGCGGACGAAGTTCCGGGCGCCGCCCGCCACCACGGGCATGCCGAAACCGTGCAGGGTCGCGGCCATGAGAGGCAGCATCAGGCCGCCCAAGGCGTGGTCCGGAGACAGTCCGGCGTGCAGCAGCCAGGGTGTCCACAGCACATCGGGCTCGTCGCCGCGGAAGGTGCCGCGGCAGTAGGAGCGGCCGCTGGTCACGGTGGCCCGCAACCACTCCTCGGTGCCGCTGAAGCGCTCGCGGCGCAGCAGCTTCACCACATGCCGGAGCACACGGGGCGAGCGTGGCTCACCGCCCAGGATGCCGCCCAGTGCGTCGGCGTTGTCGAGGAACCTCTGCAGCAGGGTGAGGTAGGCGGTTCGGTCCTCGGAGTGGCCGAACATCTCGGCGGTGGCCGCGGGGTCGCGGTGGGCAAGGACCACGCGCCCTTCGTCGGTGACGGTGCCCGTGATCAGTCCGTCGGTGTTGCGGTACTCCAGACCGTGACGGTGCAGGTCCTCGCCGAGGGCGGCGTATGCCCCGCCGGACACGAACAGCGGGTGCCACGACGAGTACGTGTCGTGCAGGTAGCCGGGCAGAGTCCGCTCCTCGGTGGCGATGAAGCCGCCCAGCCGGTCGCTTCCTTCCACGAGGGCCACCGACCAGCCGTCCTTGGCCAGCTGGGCAGCGGCGACCAAGCCGTTCACGCCGGACCCGATCACGACCGCGTCGAAGGTGGGTGTCATCAGCGCTCCTCTGACGTGAGGGGTGGGGTGCCAAGGCCTCGCCTGAGCGGGCCACCACGAGCGAGGGCGAGGGCGCGGCCCTCGCCCATACAGCCTTCCCCTCAGGCGCCGGACTGTCCAACGTCCGCAGCCCCCGCTCCAGGCCCGGGACGGGCGTCTCGCCGGCGCTCACCACCCCGCCGTGACCGCCGTCCTCCTGATCCTCGGCATCCCGGATACCGTGATCGACGCGATCACGGATTGAGAGCCTGGGCGAGTGACGCGGACGAGTCCCCGGCCCCGGGTCAATGCGGCGCGACCGCGAGTGCCTCGGCCAGGGTCACGGGCCGTCGGCCGATCAGGCGGCGCAAGTCGCCGGAATCGGTGTACATCTCGCCGCGGCTCAGGCCGCGGTCAGCGTCAGCGAGGACCTCCGCCAGCTCGGCGGGCAGGCCTGCGGCGGCCAGTACCCGGGCGAACTCGGTCACCGGGAGGTCGGCGTAGGCAACCTGTTTCCCGGCCGCAGCGGAGATCGCGGCGGCGAGCTCGGTCAGTGTGAAGGACTCGTCGCCGCCGAGTTCGTACACGGCGCCGGTATGGCCTTCGGTGGTGAGGACGACCGCCGCGGCCTCGGCGTAGTCGGCGCGGGAGGCGGCGCTGATCCGCCCCTCGCCCGCGGCGCCGACGACGGCGCCGTTCTGCAGGATCTGCGGCAGTTGGCTGGTGTAGTTCTCCAGGTACCAGCCGTTGCGCAGCAGCACGCTGGGGATTCCGCGGTCCCGCAGGTACTCCTCGGTCTCGCCGTGCGTGGCACCGATGATGGTGGTGGCCGTGTCCGCGTGCGTCGTGCTCGTGTACGCCACGAGCGACACGCCCGCGGCCACCGCGGCGTCCATCACGCGGCGGTGGTTGGCGACCCGTTCGTCCACGGGGACCGAGGCCGAGATCAGCAGCAGTCTGTCCGCCCCCGCGAAGGCCTCGGCCAGGCTGTCGGTGTCCGCGAAGTCGGCGCGGCGTGCCGTGACGCCTCGGTCGGCCAGGTCCTTGATGCCGGCGATGTTCCGGCCGGTCGCGATGATGTCCGCGGCCGGGATCCCGCGCCGCAGCAGCGCCTCGACGGTGAGCCTGCCCAGCTGGCCGGTGGCTCCTGTGACGACGATCGACATGACGGTCATTCCTTCCTTCCGAGCGTGCCTCGCGCGCCTGTCGCGGTTCGTCCGCGGCAGGGTGGAATTCAGGGTGACCTGCACACTCTCCATCGGGAAGTAGCCACTTTTTGGTAGGGTACTTACCCAAGCGAAAGCATTGAGGTGAGCCGTATGGCGGCTGTCGAGAACGTGACCGGGCCCATACCGTCATTCGATCCGTACGAGCGCGGCTGCCCGTCGCGGGACCTGCTCGACCAGATCGGCAGCAAGTGGGCGGTCCTCGTGCTGGGCGAGCTCGGCCGGAACGGGGCCTCCCGGTTCAGCCGGCTCCGGCAGGCGCTGGCGGGCGTGAGCGAGAAGATGCTCACCCAGACGCTGCGCACCCTCGAACGCGACGGGCTGGTCAGCCGGACCGTCTACCCAGAGGTGCCGCCGCACGTGGAGTATGAACTGACCGCCCTCGGCCAGACGCTGCGGGAACCGCTGAAGGCGCTCACGGAGTGGTCGGTGCGGCACATCGAGGAAGTCATCACCGCCCGCGGGGAGTACGACGACCGCACTGAGCGCACCCGGTAAGCAGCGGCCGCCGGCGATTGATCACCCTCCAGGGCCAGAGGCCACGGGCACATCGAGCACTTGCAGATCGTCCGGCCGTGCGGCCGGTGCGGAAGGGTGCGGGCGTTCTGGTTGCGACGCTGGGACGGTGGCTGTTCGTCAGGGCGTCTTCGGGAGCGGGTCGTCCGCCGGTCTGCCGTGTGCTGTGCCGGCGGACTCGGTGTGTGAGAGTGCGGCGAGGAGCCGCAGTTTCTCGTCGCTGTCGCTGTCTTTGTCGGGGTAGTAAACGACGAGGATGACGTCGCCGATCGGGAGTTTGTCGCGGTGGAGGCGTAGTTCACCGACGACGGGGTGGTGGACCGTGATCGTGCCTCCGTCGAGACTGCGGACGTCGTGGCGGGCCCACAGGGTACGGAACCGCTGACTGGACAGTGCGAGTTCTCCGACGAGCTCGACGAACCGGGGGTCATCGGTGTCGTCCCCGATGGTGGTGCGCAGGGCGGCGATGAAATCGGCGGTGGCTTTCGCCCAGTCCTGGTGGAAGGCCTGTTCCTCGGGATCGAGGAGGAGAGAACGAAGCCGGTTCTGGCCGGGCCGCAGGCGGGGGGAAAGCGCGACGGCCATGGGGTTGGAGGCCAGGACGTCGAACGCGCGCCCTTCGACGAACGCGGGGATCTCAAGGTGGGCGAGCAGCTCGTGCACCCGCGCCGGTACGTGCTCGGGCCGCTTGCGGCGCGGCGCCCTGGGGCGGCCCGCCGCGAGGCCGAGCAGATACGTCCGTTCGACGTCGTCGAGCTGCAGGACGCGCGCGAGTGATTCGAGGACCTGCGGTGAGGGGTTCTTGTCACGGCCCCGTTCAAGGCGCAGGTAGTAGTCAGGACTGATCCCGGCGAGCAGGGCGACTTCCTCACGGCGCAGGCCCGGCACGCGGCGGTTGCCGCCGGGCGGGAGTCCTGCCTGCGCCGGGGAGACCAGCTCACGCCGGGCACGGAGGTAGCTGCCGAGCCGGTTGCCGGATTCCTCATCCTTCATACCGACACCGTAATGCGGTGCGCGTGTCTCAGAGGGGGCCCTGGCAGGACCAGGGAAGACGGGGGCTCTGCCACACCCGGCGAATGCCGTCAAGACTGCGACAGCACTGTTTCGAGAGAGACAGGGAGCATCACTGTCTGCGCCGCGGGCCTGAACGCCGGCGGCGCCCTGGACCGAAGGGAAGATCTCATGGATCTCTCCAACCGCACCGTTCTCATCGTCGGCGGAACCTCGGGTATCGGGCGGGAGCTGGCCCGACGGTTCGCTGCGGCGGGCAGCACCGTGGCCGTCGGCGGCCGCAGCCCGGAGGCACTCGCGGAACTCGCCGAGGAAGGCTTCGGCACGATCGGCGTCGACGTCACCGACACTGCGTCCGTCGCATCTTTCCGTGACACCGTGCTCGCCCGCTACCCCGAGCTGGACACCGTGGTGACGATGTCGGGCGTCATGCTCCTGGAGGACCTGCGCGACCCCGCGCACTTCGAGGCGGCGGCAACGACGATCGACACCAACCTGCTCGGCACCATCCGGGTCATCGACGCCTTCACCCCGCACCTGGTCAGGCGGGGCGCCGGCACCTTCATCACCGTCACCTCCGGCATCGCCTTCCTGCCCTTCCCGCCCATGCCCAGCTACGCAGCCTCGAAGGCCGCGGTGCACGCCTACTCCGAGGCGCTGCGCGCGCAGCTCGACGGCACCGGTGTCGACGTCGTCGAGCTCGTCCCGCCGGCCGTCGCCACGGCAGGACAGGAAAAGGTGAACCCGCACGCGCTGCCGCTCGACGACTTCGCCACCGAGGTGATGGACCTGCTGGGGACCGAGCCCACTCCGCGCGAGATCCTCGTCGATCGCGTCCTGGTGCACCGGTGGGCCGAGCGCGACGGCACCTACGACGAACTGGTGGCTCAGCGCTCGCAGGCCCTCGCGATGCTCCTGAGCCGGCAGGGACAGCGATGAACAGCAGGAGCCATCGCTGCGTTGGACGGTGAAGTCGACCAGGCAGCACCCGCACTCAAGATCAAGGAAGCATTGATCACCTGCATGTCCGCGCCGGACGGAGCGGGGGGGGG
>NZ_BNBC01000019.1:165453-165684 GCF_014654675.1 Streptomyces spiralis | reverse complement strand
AGCAGGGTGGATTTGCCGCAGCCGGAGGCGCCCAGGAGGGTGACGAACTCGCCGGGGGCGACATCGAGGCTGATGTCGTCCAGGACGAGCTGCGGTCCGCCCGGAGCCGCGAAGGACTTCGAGACGTTCTCAAGGCGCGCCGCGTGTGTTACGGACTCGGCGGCCTTGGCGAGGGTCGTGGCCATGGTCGTCACCTCCTGGGAACTTGTCGGCTACGGGCTTTACTTCGCG
>NZ_BNBC01000019.1:165030-165432 GCF_014654675.1 Streptomyces spiralis | reverse complement strand
CCGAGACCGGCGTCGCTGACAGTGGGCTCGCCCTCGGCCTGGAGGACCTTGTTCAGCAGGGTGAGGTCGTAGATGCCCTTCAGGTCGGGCTTCTTCAGCAGGCCGGCGTTGACCGCGTGCTCCGCCTCGGAGTCGAGCGTGGAGGCCAGCGGGTCGTCCAGGAAGGTGATGGACTTCCACGCCGGGTCGATGACGTCCGCGGGCAGCGCCTTGCCGGACAGCTTCTCCAGCGCCTTGTTGGCGGAGGCCTTCGCCTTCTCCGGGTTGGCGTTGATCCACTCATTGGTCTTCAGCGACCCGCGCAGCACGGCCTCGACGACATCGGGATGTGCCTTGAGGAACTTCTGCGACACGATCATGTTCGTGATCACGAACTTCTTGTCGGGCCACAGCGTCGACTCA
>NZ_BNBC01000019.1:154610-164988 GCF_014654675.1 Streptomyces spiralis | reverse complement strand
CCCTCGGCGACCAGCTTGGACGCGGTCGGCTCCGGCACCCAGGCGCCGTCGATGGAGCCGGACTTGTAGGCGTCCGGAGTGATCTTGTTGTCGGTGCGGACGACGGAGACGTCGCCCTTGCCGCTCTGCGGGTCGACCTTCCAGCCCTGCTCCGCGGCCCAGTTGAGGAAGGCCACGTCCTGGGTGTTGCCGAGCTGGGGGGTGGCGATCTTCTTGCCCTCGACGTCCTTCAGGGACTTGATCTTCTTCGGGTTGACGACGAGCTTGACGCCGCCGGAGGCGGATCCGCCGATGATCCGCAGGTTCTTGCCGTTCGACTTGGTGTAGCCGTTGATGGCGGGGGAGGGGCCGATCCAGCCGATGTCGATGGACCCGGCGTTCAGCGCCTCGATCTCGGACGGGCCGGCGTTGAAGGTCAGGGGCTTGATCGTGGTGCCGCCGAGCTCCTTCTGGAACAAGCCCTCCTGGACGCCCACCAGAGCGGTGGCGTGGGTGAGGTTGGGGAAGTAGCCGATCTTCACTTCGTCGGCGGAGAGCTTCTCGGCGCCCGCCGCGGCCGCGTGCTGTCCGCTGTCGTCGGTGGAGTCGGATCCGTATCCGCAGGCGGTGAGCAGGAGGGGGAGCGCCGCTGCGACGGCGAGGGTGCGCAGGGCGGTGAGCGGTCTTGCGGCAGACACGGAGGTGTCCTCTCTGGGATGGACGATCAGGGAGGTACGGAACGGCGCGGTGCTGAGGGAATCCAGCGATTCCCTAGTTTTCCTACCTGGCTGATAGGGATCGTGGCAGAAGGTGGCGCTCACCCCAAGAGGATGTTCATATGATGGACGTCAGCATCTCGCGTCTCGAGACGGCACGCATCGCGGGAGCTGCCCGAGCCCGTGTGACGGTTCGGCTTCTCGTCGTGCGGCGGCCGGAAAACGCTTGGACTGGGCACCTGCCGTCGCGGGACACTCCCCTTCCCGGCCTGCCCGTACGTACTCGGTGGCAGGGCCGCGGACCACGGGGGCGGCTCCGGGCCGCCGTACGAGACCACGGGATGGGGGCATGGTGTCGTCCGACTCACGAGAGGCATCGCCCCGCAGGGGCGCGGTGCTGCTCGCACTCCGCTGCTACGGACGGGAGTTGTCCCGGCTCCGTCGGCTGACGGTGCCCGCGATGCTGCTTCCGGCGGTGGGCAACATCGGCCTCAACTACATCGCGCCGCTGGTCGTGGCGAAGCTCGTCGCACGCATCGCCGGAGACGGCCGGGTGAGCCTCGGTGCGACGCTGCCCTACGTCCTCGGGTTCGCCGGCGTCATGCTGGGTGCCGAGGCGCTGTGGCGCGTCGGCCTGCACTGCCTGAACCGCCTCGATGCCCTCGGCATCGAGCAGCTGTACGTGATCGGCATGGACGAGCTGTTCGCCAAGGACGCCGCCTTCTTCCACGACAACTTCGCCGGGTCGCTGACCAAGCGGGTCCTGAGCTTCGCCTCCCGGTTCGAGGAGTTCGTCGACACGCTGACCTTCCAGGTCGTGGGCAGCCTGGTGCCGCTGGTGTTCGGGTCGGTGGTGCTGTGGCGCTACCAACCGCTCCTCGTCGTGGGGCTGCTGGTGATGATCGCGGCGACGGCGCTGTGCGTGGCGCCCCTCGTCCGCCGCCGTCAGGCGCTCGTCGACCAGCGCGAGGAGGCGATCGCTCGGGTGTCGGGCCATGTCGCCGACAGCCTGATGAACATGGAGACGGTGCGGGCGTTCGCCGCGGAGGAGCGTGAGGCCGCCGAACACCGGGCCCGGGTCGCGGAGTCGCGGCGGCTGTCGCTGCGGTCCTGGGACTACGGCAACCTGCGCATCGACTCGCTGGTGGCGCCGATGTCCGTGCTGACCAACGCGCTGGGGCTGCTGCTCGCCGTCGCGTTCGGCGGGGGCGGGCACAGTGTGGAGGCGGTCGTCGTCGCCTTCACGTACTACACCAACGCCACGCGGATCATGTTCGAGTTCAACCAGATCTACCGCCGGCTGGAAAGCTCGATGACGGAGGCCGCGCAGTTCACCGAGCTGCTGCTGGTGCCGCCGACCGTACTGGACCCGGTGTCGCCGCAGCCGCTGTCCCCGGCGGCCGCCGACGTCCGCTTCGAGAAGGTGACCTTCGCCCACGGGAGCGCCGCCGAGCCGCTCTTCGACGGGCTGGACCTGACCGTGCCCAGCGGGGCGAAGGTCGGACTCGTCGGCCGGTCCGGCGGCGGCAAGACCACGCTCACCCGGCTGCTGCTGCGGATGACGGACATCCACTCGGGCCGGATCCTGATCGGCGGTCAGGACATCAGCCTGCTGCGCCAGGCCGACCTGCGCGGCCTGATCGCCTATGTGCCGCAGGACCCGGCGATGTTCCACCGCACCCTGCGCGACAACATCGCGTTCGCCCGGCCGGAGGCCACCGACGCCGAGATCCGCCGCGCGGCCGAGGCGGCCCACGTCACGGAGTTCGCCGACGCGCTGCCGGACGGCTTCGCCACCATGGTGGGCGAGCGCGGGGTGAAGCTGTCCGGCGGGCAGCGCCAGCGGGTCGCCCTGGCCCGGGCGATCCTGCGCGACGCGCCCATCCTGCTGCTCGACGAGGCCACCAGCGCGCTGGACTCCGAGAGCGAGATCCTCGTCCAGGAGGCGCTGTGGCGGCTGATGGAGGGGCGTACGGCCCTGGTGGTGGCGCACCGGCTGAGTACGGTCGCCGGCATGGACCGGCTCGTCGTCCTCGACCGCGGCGAGATCGTCGAACAGGGCACGCACCAGGAGCTGCTCGCCTCGGGCGGCGCCTACGCCAAGCTGTGGCACCACCAGTCGGGCGGCTTCCTCGACTCCTCGGCCGCCTGAGCCGTACGCCCTCCCTGGGACCGTCAGGCCGCGCCGAACGCCGAGAACGCCCACCCCGTGGCCTGGTGCGTCGCATCGCCCGGCAGCCCGGCCCGCGCGTCGCGCAGGGCCTCGGCCAGGGACAGGCCGGCGCCCAGCCCCTTGTGCAGGGCCAGCATCAACGGCACCACCGCCTCGTCGTTGACGGGTGCGCTGCACGCCACCACCCCGGCCGTGCCGAGCGGCAGCAGCGCGGTGACCAGCCCGAGCAGCTCGTCGGCGCCGACGGAGGCGAACCGGGCGGTGTCGCAACAGGACAGGATGATCCGGTACGGGCTGCGGTCCAGGCGCTCGAAGTCGTGCACGATCAGCGGGCCGTCGGCCATCGTCAGCGACGAGAACAGCGGGCTGTCGGCGCGGAAGGTGCCGTGCGCGGCGATGTGCGCGAGCGCGGCCCCGTCCAGTTCCCGCAGCACCCGCGACACATGGGCGGCGTCGCCCTCCAGCACGGTCGGCGACCCGTACCGGCCGGCCAGCTCCGGCACCTCCGCGCCGCCGGTCGCCAGACCGGGGCCGCGCACCAGCACCTGCCGGGAGTCGGGCGGCGGCTCCGTCTCGCGGGCGCGCAGCCAGCTGCTCGCCGACGGCGACACGCTCAGCACCCGCTCCCGCAGCGCCGGCAGCAGCGCCCACGGCACCCGGTGCAGCGAGCCCGGCGGCACCACCACCACGGCTCCCGTGCCCAGGTGGCGGGCGGCCGGACCGAGCAGCAGCTCCTGGAGGCGCCGCCCGGCCGCCTCCACCAGCGGCAGCCGGGCCGCCGCCCCCGGGTGGGCCAGCCGCCGCAGCCCCGCCTGCACATGCTCCGCCTCGACCACCGCGTCCGCGAGCCGGCCGGCCTCGAAGCGCCGTACCCGCCCCTCCCCGCACAGCAGCACATGCACCCGGCCGTCCAGCACGGCCAGTTCGACCAGCCGCGCGTCCTCGAGCCGCGCCAGCAGCCGGCCCGGCTCGAACCGGTCGCCGCCACCCGGCGCCGCACCGCGCAGATGCAGGGTGCGGGAGCGGATCTCCCGTTCCAGGCGCCGCTGTTCCCGCTCCAGCGCCGGGACCGGATGGCCGTCCTGGCGGGCCTCCTGCGCCCGGGCGGCGATCTCCCGGAACGCGGTCAGGCCACTGAGCAGCGCCGGATCGGCGGGCGGCCGGGTCGGCGGCGCGGACAGCACCGTGGCCCGCCAGCGCTCGCTCCACACCAGCAGCCGCCGGGGCTCACCCGAGGCGAGGGCCGACTCCTGGGCCAGCGCGGCCAGTTCACCGCCCTGCGCGGTGGCCCGTGCCCGCAACTCGGAGGCACCGAGCGTCATCCGGTGGTCGTCCAGCACGTCCAGGCCGCGCCGGCAGGCCTCCAGCACACCCCGGCCCGAGCCGGCCGCCCGCGCCCGCAGCGCCTGCGCGGCCCAACCCGTCATCCGCGCCAGCGGCGGCCCGCCGTGCCGGCTGCGCGCGGCCACGGCCAGATGCTGCTCCGCCTCCGCCGACCGGCCCAGGGCCAGCGCGATCCGGCCCGCCAGCAACGACGCCTCCGGCGCGGCCGGAGAACCGAAGGCGGCCAGCCGCTCGGCCACCGCCGCGGCGTCCGCGACCAGCCGGCCGGAGCGGCGCCCGACGGCCACCCGCGCCTCGATCAGCACCAGCCGGGCATGCGTCTCCCACCAGGTGCGCCGCTGACCGGCGAACAGCCGCACGGCCTTCGTCGCCCGCGCGATCGCCGTGTGCGGGTCGTCCGCCAGCCGCGCGGCGCGCGCCGCCGCCAGCAGCAGCTCGGCCTTGCGGGTCGACTGGCCGCCCAGCCGGTCGAGTTCGGCGATCGCCGTGTCCGCCTCGGCCAGCGCCTCCGGCGCCAGCCCCGCCGCCATCAGCACCTCGCAGCGCCGGATGTTCAGCATGAAGGTGGGCGTGCCGAGCTTGGCGTAGCGCTCCTCGGCCTCGTCCAGCAGCCGCAGCGCCGCCGGAATGTCGCCCCGCCGGAACGCCGCGAGGCCCCGGCTCTCCACGGCGTCGGCCTTGTCGTGCTCCTGGCCGGTGGTGTCCCACAGCGCCTCCGCCGCAGTGAAGTCGGCGTCCGCCCGCTCCACCGCGCCCAGCGCCAGATGCACCGTGGCCCGCAGCGTCAGCGCCCGCGCCGTCCAGATCACGTCGTCGGCCTGCCGCAGCACGGGAACGGCCCGGCGTACGTCCTCCAGCGCCTGACGGTGCCGGCCCAGCACCCACCACACGTACGCCCGCCGGTACAGCACCCGCGCCCGGGTGTGCCCCGTCCCGCGCGCCACGCCCTCCTCGAACGCCGCGAGCCCGTCCCGGGTGCGACCCGCGTGCACCAGCGCGACCCCGAGGGTGGCCAGTACGTCGGCCTCCCGCTCGGCCGAGCCCGCCCGCGCCGCCAGGTCCCGGGCGCGCCGCAGATGCCGCAGGGCCGGGCGCATGTCGCCGAAGTCCCGCTGCCAGATACCGATCACCTGGTGCGCCACCGAGGCGTGCAGCGGCGGCGGACCGGCGTCCAGCAGCGCCCGCGCCCGGGCCAGCGCCTCGGCCGGGTCAGCGAACACCATCGGCAGCAGTTCCGGAACCGACTCGCTTCCCGCTGTCACCCACCGGATGGTAGTGGCACCGAAGTGACGCCGGAACCGCGTCCCCGGTGTTCGACGCTGTATCAATCGGGGGCCCGGAGGCTCTGACTGTACGACCATCGCCCCAAGGGGAGGACACCCACGCCATGGCACCACAGCGATTCCACGAGCAGTTCGACCAGATCCAGCGCTCGATGCCCGACGTCCCCCTGGCGATGGGCCCGGACGACTCGGCCGAGTTCCTCTACGAGAAGGGGGTCGTCCTCGCCCGCGACGGCGAGGAGGCCCGGCTGGTCGAGGACACCGTCCGCACGCACTTCACCGCGGCGCCCGACCTCAGCGCCGACCATGTGCGCCGGGCGAGCCCCGAGACCAACCGCACCGGGATCACCCGGATCCAGGTCGGCGACCCCTCGGCCGGCGACCGCGGCGGCGACCTCGCCGTCGCGCACGCCCTGCGCGCGCTGCGCGAACCCGAGGGCCGGGCCGGCCGTCGCCTGATCAGCCGCAACCACGTGGTGTCCATCGCGGTCAACGCCTGCCCGGGCGACGAGCCCGTGCCCGCCCCGTTCAGCCAGGGCACCAATCCCGTGCCCGCCGAGGACGCCCACGACCCGGAAACCGCCGTCGGCGTCCTGGTCATCGACACCGGTCTCACCCACGACTACCGCGCGGACCCGCTGCTCGCCCACGTCACGGGCGACGGCCAGGTACGGGAGACGGACGGGGACGGCGTCCTCCAGCAGTACGTCGGCCACGGCACGTTCATCGCCGGACTGGTCGCCGCGGTCGCGCCCAACACCGACATCACCGTCCGCAACACCCTCAACGACGCGGGCGCCATCCTCGAGTCCGACTTCGGGCACAAGCTGTTCGAGTCGGTGGACCAGCACGGCTGGCCGGACATCATCAGCCTCTCCGCCGGCAGCTCCAACGGCCGTGTCGACGGCCTGCTCGGCGTCGACGCCTTCATGCGGGAACTGCGCGCCCGCGGCACCCTGCTCGTCGCCGCCGCCGGCAACAACTCCAGCGCCACCCCGTTCTGGCCCGCCGCCTACGCCGGCCTGTCCGACGACTGGGCCGACTGCGTCCTGTCCGTCGGCGCGCTGCGCAGCGACGGAGAGTTCGGCGCCTGCTTCAGCAACCACGGCGCCTGGGTGCGGGCGTACGCCCCCGGCGAGCGGCTCACCAGCGCGCTCACCGGCTTCGCGAGCCCCGTGCCGTACGTCTACCAGCACTCCACGTACGACGCCTGCCGGTTCGGCTTCCAGTACGCCTGCACCTGCCAGTACCCGCGCCACACCGGCCTGCTGAGCGAGACGCGGGAGAGCACCGGGGGCAAGGCGGACCAGGTGATGTTCGAGGGGTACGCGCACTGGAGCGGCACCTCCTTCGCCGCCCCGGTGGCCGCCGGCCTGGTCGCCGCCCACATGAGCGCGCGCAAGGAACGCGACCCGCGCACCGCCTGCCGGCAACTGCTGTCCGCCAACACCGAGTACGCGGAGGTGCGCGGGGCGCACGTCCCGGCGCTGCGCCCGCCCACCTGGCGCCCGGTGCCCGTCCGGCCCGCTGTGCCGGCATGAGTACCGGAACAATCCCCTCCGCGGCGTACGATGACATGCCGTACACGAGGGGTGAGTTGGTGGATCGTGCAGATGTCGGCGCGCTCGTCCAGTCCGCCGTCGACGGGGACGCGTCGGCCTGGAAGGCGTTGGTGGAGGGGCTCAGCCCGCTGGTGTGGTCGGTGGTGCGCGCGCACCGGCTCTCCGACGCCGACGGGCACGAGGTGTACCAGACCGTCTGGTTCCGCTTCGCCCAGCACCTGGGGCGCATCAGGGAACCGGACAAGGCGGGCTCCTGGCTGGCGAGCACCGCGCGCCACGAGTGCCTGAAGACGCTGCGTAGCCTGAGCCGGCTGACGGTGACCGACGATCCGCAGCTGCTGGACCGGGTCAGCGAGGACGGCTCGCCGGAGCAGTCGCTGCTCGACTCCGAGGAGGCCGCCGCGCAGAGCGAGCGGATCCGCCGGCTGTGGCAGGAGTTCGAGCGACTCGGCGACCGCTGCCGCCAGTTGCTGCGGGTGCTGATGGCCTCGCCGCCGCCCAGCTACCAGGAGGTGTCCGCCGCGCTGGGCGTCGCCGTGGGCAGCATCGGACCACTGCGCCAGCGCTGTCTGCGGCGCCTGCGCGCACGACTCGACGCACGGGGGACCTCGTGAACGACGACGACCACACCCTCATGAGGGACGGCGACGACGGCGCCGGCGGGTTCGAGGAGGCGGTGCTGGAGGACGAACTGCGGCAGGCCGCCGCCGTCCTGGACCCGGTGCCGGAAGCCTTGCGCCAACTGGCCGTCGAGGCCTACGCGCTGCACGACCTGGACGCCCGCATCGCCGAGCTGACCTTCGACTCGCTGCTCCACGCGCTGCCGGTCAGGGGCGCCACGGACGTGCCGCGGATGCTGACCTTCCAGGCCGGCGAGCTGACCGTGGACGTGGAGGTCTCCGGGGACGGCCTGATGGGACAGGTGATGCCGCCGCAGCCCGCCCGGATCGAGGTACTGAGCGGTCCCGGGGCGGGAGCCCGGCTCACGGCCGACGACCTGGGCCGCTTCACCGCCGACGCCCCGCCCACCGGCCCGTTCGCGCTGCGGCTGCGCACGGGCGGGCACGTGGTGGTCACGGAGTGGCTGCGGGCGTGATGACAGGCGCGTCCGGGGGCCTCACCAGGTGACCGGCAGGGTCTGCGGACCGCGGATCATCGTCCGGCGGCGCCAGGCGACCTGGCCCGGCGGAACCGCGAGCCGCAGACCCGGCAGCCGGTCCAGCAGCGTGTCCACCAGCAGCTCGGTCTGCAGCCGGGCGAGGACGGCGCCCGTGCAGTAGTGCGGGCCGTTGCCGAACGCCAGATGCGGGTTGGGGTCACGGTCGGGGTCGATCACGTCCGGGTCCGGGAAGACGTCCGGGTCCCGGTTGGCGGCCAGGTAGGAGACGTAGACGGGCTCGCCCGCGGCGATGCGCACCCCGTGCACCTCGACGTCCTCCAGCGCGATCCGGGCCAGGCCCACGGTGCTGCGGTGCGGGATGTACCGCAGCAGCTCGTCCAGGACCGGGCCGCGCGCCTCGGGCCGCTGCCGCATCCGCGCCATCAGCTCCGGCCGGGTCAGCATCAGGAACAGCATCTGGCCGCAGTTGTGCGTGACAGCCTCACCGCCGATCTGCAGCGGACCCGCCAGGCCCACCGCCTCCTCCTCGGAGATCTCGCCCCGGCCGACCGCCGCACCGAGCAGCGACAGCACGTCCTGCGCCGTGCTGTCCCGGCGGGCGCGGATCGTGGCCGCGATCCACCCGTACATGCCCTCCTTGGCCCGGTCGGCGGCCTCGGCCCCGCCGGAGGTGGAGATGATCTGCCGGGTCCAGGTGTGCACCTGCTCCCGTTCGGCGACCGGCACCCCCATCACCTCGGCGACCACCGCGATCGGGAACGGCTCCAGCACCCGCTCGACCAGGTCCGCCGGCGGCCCGTCCCGCAGCATCGCGCCCACCAGCTCGTCCAGCAGCTTCTGCGCCCGGGGCCGCAGCCGCTTCATCGCGCCGACCGTGAAGGCACCGGCGACCGGCTTGCGCAGCCGGTTGTGGTCGGGCTGGTCGGCCCAGGCCAGCGAGCCGGGGCGCGGCTTGAAGTGCGGGGCCAGCCGGGTGACCTGGCGCCGGGTGACCTCCGTGCGGCTGAACCGCGGATCGTTCGTGACCAGCTTGACGTCGTCGTAACGGGTGGCCAGCCACGCCCATCCCTCGCCGTGGGGCAGCCGGACACGGGTGACCGGGCCCTCGCGCATCAGCTCGGTGAGCACCGGATCGAACTGTGTGCCCTCCAGGTCGAGCGCGGGCCAGTCCCGTACGGGAGGCGGCGCCGGCCGCTCGGCAGGGGGCGGCGCCGGCCGCTCCACGGGCGACGGCGTCACCCCGGTGGGCGAGGGCGTGGTGATCTCCTGCGTCATACGTCAACCCTCGCCGCGCCCCTGCCGGTTGTCGCGCCGGAGTGCTCCAGCCGGAGGTCAGCCGCCCAGGCCGTCGACGAGGGCGGCCAGCGCCTCGGCGAGCCGGCCGAGACCGGGGCCCGCGGGGCCGCCCGGCTCGGTCATGTACGTGTCCCGGCGGATCTCGACCATCAGAGCGCCGACCCGTGCGTCACGGCCGTAGAACTCCAGCGGCACATAGGTCCCGGCGAACGGGCTGTTCAGGCCCGTCTCGCCGAGGTCCCCGAAGACCTCGCGGGCCTGCCGCACCAGCTCCGGCGGCGTGTGGAAGGCGTCGGTGCCCAGGCACACGGGCGGCCGGGGGCCCTCGCCGTGCAGTTCGTAGGGCAGGGCGGTCGCCGGGTAGGAGTGCACGTCCACGATCACGGCCCGTCCGGTGGCGGCGAGCCGGTCCGCGACGGCCTCGGTCATGGCCCGGGCGTAGGGGCGGAACCAGCGGTCGATCAGGGGCTCCGGGTCGGTGTCCGCGGTCCGCAGCACCTCGCGGTGTGTGGTGTGCGTGTACACGGCGCCCATGCCGACCGCCGTCATCTCCTCCCGCTCGTCCGGGAACCGCTCCGGGTCGACGACCAGCCGGGACAGCCGGTTGACGAACCGCCACGGCGTGCGGGCCGAGAGCCGGGCCGCCTCCTCGGCGATCCGGTCGGTGTGTGCGTCGGTGATGTGGTCCAGCTCGCGTTCCAGCGCCGTGTCACCGAGCACGATGCCGGCCCGGACGGCCGGCGGTATCTCCCGCGCCGCGTGCGGCACATGCAGGATGACCGGTGAGTCGGCGGCGCCGGGCAGCACCTCGAAGGACGGCGGCGCGGCAGCGGCTGAGGACATGGGGCGACTCCGGGACGAGGACGGGCCGACGGGGTGCTGTGCAGGTGCGCCCGGGCCGGGCG
>NZ_BNBC01000019.1:154349-154569 GCF_014654675.1 Streptomyces spiralis | reverse complement strand
CGCGGGGCGGGTTCCGCCGGGGTGACGCGGGGAGGGTTCCGCCCGGTGGCGCGGTGGATGCCTGGCCGTCCGGGCGGCGGGCTCGGGCGGCTGCCGGGCGGCACTGCTGATCGGGCCGGAGGTTCCGGTGTGGATGGTTGGGGTGGCTCCGGGATGGGGCGGGCCGGGAGGAGGCGCATGGGTCGGGCTGGGCGTGTGCCACCGGTGGCGCGGTGTACGA
>NZ_BNBC01000019.1:139809-154320 GCF_014654675.1 Streptomyces spiralis | reverse complement strand
CCTGGCCGTCCGGGCGGTGGCCGGTGGGCTCGGGCGGCCTCCGGGCGACAGAGCTGATCAGGCCGGAAGGTTCCGGTGTGGACGGTTGGGGTGGCTCCGGGGCGGGGTGAGGCGGCCCGGGAGGGCGCGCTTGCGGGGTGAGCTGGCCCGGGAGGGCGCGCTTGCGTCGGGTGGGTGGGGACGGTGCCGCCCCGGCCGGGTGGTGCTCGGCCGGGGCGGTCAGGGGTCCCGTGGGACGGGAGGCGGCGGGCGTCAGCTCAGGGACGCCAGGGCCTCGTTCCAGGTGGCCGACGGGCGCATGACGGCGGCCGCCTTGGCCGGGTCGGGCTGGTAGTAGCCGCCGATGTCGGCCGGCTTGCCCTGGACGGCGATCAGCTCCTCGACGATCTTCTGCTCGTTGGCGGCGAGCGTCTCGGCGAGCGGCGCGAAGGCCTTGGCCAGGTCGGCGTCCTCGGTCTGCCGGGCCAGCTCCTGCGCCCAGTACAGGGACAGGTAGAAGTGGCTGCCGCGGTTGTCGATGCCGCCGACGCGACGGGTCGGGGACTTGTCCTCGTTGAGGAAGGTCGCCGTGGCGCGGTCCAGGGCGTCGGCGAGGACCTTGGCGCGGGTGTTGCCGGTGGCCCCGGCGTACTGCTCGAGGGACGGCACCAGGGCGAAGAACTCGCCGAGGGAGTCCCAGCGCAGGTAGTTCTCCTTGACCAGCTGCTGGACGTGCTTGGGCGCGGAGCCGCCGGCGCCGGTCTCGAACAGGCCGCCGCCCGCCATCAGCGGGACGACCGACAGCATCTTGGCGCTGGTGCCCAGCTCCAGGATCGGGAAGAGGTCGGTCAGGTAGTCGCGCAGCACGTTGCCGGTGACCGAGATGGTGTTCTCGCCGCGGCGGATGCGCTCCACGGACAGCTTGGTCGCCTCGACCGGGTTCAGGATCCGGATGTCCAGGCCCTCGGTGTCGTGCTCCGGCAGGTACTGCTCGACCTTGGCGATCAGGTTGGCGTCGTGGGCGCGGGTGGAGTCCAGCCAGAAGACGGCCGGGTCGCCGGTGGCGCGGGCGCGGGTGACGGCCAGCTTCACCCAGTCCTTGATCGGGGCGTCCTTGGTCTGGCAGGCGCGGAAGATGTCACCGGCGGAGACCGTCTGCTCCAGGACGGCGTTGCCGGCCTGGTCGACGAGGCGGACGGTGCCCGTGACCGGGATCTCGAACGTCTTGTCGTGGCTGCCGTACTCCTCGGCCTTCTGCGCCATCAGGCCGACGTTCGGCACGGAGCCCATGGTCGAGGGGTCGTAGGCGCCGTGGGCGCGGCAGTCCTCGATCACGGCCTGGTAGACGCCCGCGTAGCTGGAGTCGGGCAGGACCGCGAGGGTGTCGTGCTCCTGGCCGTCCGGGCCCCACATGTGGCCGGAGGTGCGGATCATGGCCGGCATGGAGGCGTCGACGATCACGTCGGAGGGGACGTGCAGGTTCGTGATGCCCTTGTCGGAGTCGACCATCGCGAGGGCCGGGCCCTCGGCGAGCTCGGCGTCGAAGGAGGCCTTGATCTCGTCGCCGTTCGGCAGGCTCTCAAGGCCCTTGAAGATGCCGCCCAGACCGTCGTTCGGGGTCAGGCCCGCCGAGGCGAAGGTCTCGGCGTACTTCGCGAACGTCTTCGGGAAGAAGGCGCGCACCACGTGACCGAAGATGATCGGGTCGGAGACCTTCATCATCGTGGCCTTCAGGTGCACGGAGAACAGCACGCCCTCCTGCTGGGCACGGGCGACCTGCGCGGTGAGGAACTCGCGCAGCGCGGCCACGCGCATCACGGAGGCGTCGACGACCTCGCCGGCCTTGACCGGCACCGACTCGCGCAGCACCGTGGTGGAGCCGTCGTCGCCGATCAGCTCGATGCGCAGGGCGCCGTCCTCGGCGATGACGGCGGACTTCTCGGTGGAGCGGAAGTCGTCGGCACCCATGGTCGCCACATTGGTCTTGGACTCGGCGGTCCAGGCGCCCATGCGGTGCGGGTGGGTCTTGGCGTAGTTCTTCACCGAGGCGGGGGCGCGGCGGTCGGAGTTGCCCTCGCGCAGGACCGGGTTCACCGCGGAGCCCTTGACCTTGTCGTAGCGGGCGCGGATCTCGCGCTCCTCGTCGGTCTTGGGGTCGTCCGGGTAGTCGGGCAGCGCGTAGCCCTGGCCCTGCAGCTCGGCGATGGCGGCCCTCAGCTGCGGGATGGAGGCCGAGATGTTCGGCAGCTTGATGATGTTGGCCTCGGGCGTCTTGGCCAGCTCGCCCAGCTCGGACAGCGCGTCGGGGATCCGCTGGTCCTCGTTCAGGTACTCCGGGAACACCGAGATGATGCGCCCGGCCAGCGAGATGTCACGGGTCTCCACAGCCACACCGGCCTGCCCGGCGTAGGCCTGGACCACCGGCAGGAAGGAATACGTCGCCAGGGCCGGGGCCTCGTCAGTGTGTGTGTAGATGATGGTCGAGTCAGTCACCGGGTGCTCCGCTCCACGTCTGCAACATTGCTCGACATCAAGATATCTCGTGATCGCCCCCGGCTCGACAGGGGCCCGGACCGGGTCCCGCCGGCGGGGCGGCCCGATCTCCGGCCGCGCCGGCTCAGCCGCCGGCCACCTCGCGCTCGATCCAGCGGCAGATCACGTCCACCACGTAGGCGAGCTCGGCACGGCTCAGCTGCCGTCCCTCGGGGATCCCGTGCCACTTCCGCAGGCAGCCGCGGCAGCAGGTCGCGGTCGCGTGCTGGGCGACGAAGACGGGGTGGCCCCGGTACGGCGTCTGCTTGCCGTCCTTGTACGGCGCGGCCGGCGCCAGCCGGCGGGCGACGAGGTCCCGTGCGTGCCACCGCAGCGTGGCGGGACCCCGCAGCTCCGCGGTGACCCGGTCCCGCCCTCTCAGGTGGAACTTCGCGCGGAACGGCTGGCGCGCGATCGCGTCCAGCCGCTCGTCGAGCGAGCGGGCGGCCGGGCCGGCCGGTGAGGGGTGCGGGTCGGCCGGCGCGGGGTGCGGATCGGCGGCCGTGGGGTGCGGGCCGGACGGCCTGGGGTGCGGGTCGGCGGCCGTGGGGTGCGGGCCGGACGGCCTGGGGTGCGGGTCGGAAGTCGTCATGCCGCCTTCGAGCATAGGACCGCCGCGCCCGGTCGGCCCGCGAGAAGCCCGGAACCCTAGCCGAAGGCCGTGGTGCCCCTTCCCGCCTCGTCGCCGCTTCGCTGCTGCGGGATCACCGCCGGGCCCTGCTGGAAGGCCACCGTGCGGGTGGGGGCCGGGATGGTGATGCCCTCATGGCGGTATCGTCTGTGCAGGCGCTTGATGAACTCGTGCTTGATCCGGTACTGGTCGCTGAACTCGCCCACGCCCAGGATGACCGTGAAGCCGATCCGGGAGTCGCCGAAGGTGTGGAAGCGGATGGCGGGCTCGTGCTCGGGGACGGCACCGGTGATCTCGGTCATCACCTCGGCGACCACCTCCGAGGTCACCTTCTCCACGTGCTCCAGATCGCTGTCGTAGCCGACCCCCACCTGCACCAGGACCGTCAGCTGCTGCTCCGGCCGCGTGTAGTTGGTCATGTTCGTCTTCGCGAGCTGCCCGTTGGGGATGACGACCAGGTTGTTGGAGAGCTGGCGGACCGTGGTCTGCCGCCAGTTGATGTCCTCCACATAGCCCTCCTCGCCGGTGCTCAGCCGGATGTAGTCCCCCGGCTGGACGGTCTTGGAGGCGAGGATGTGCACCCCGGCGAACAGGTTGGCGAGGGTGTCCTGGAGGGCGAGCGCGACGGCGAGGCCGCCCACGCCCAGTGCGGTGAGCAGCGGCGCGATGGAGATGCCCAGCGTCTGGAGCACCACCAGGAAGCCGATCGCCAGCACCAGGATCCGGGTGATGTTGACGAAGATCGTCGCCGATCCGGCCACGCCGGAGCGGGACTGCGTCACCGTCCGCACCAGTCCCGCGATCACCCGGGCCGCCGAGAGGGTGACCACGAAGATCAGCAGCACGGTGAGGATCTGGTTCACATGGTGCTGCACCGTGCGGGTCAGCGGCAGCACCGCCGCCGCGGACGCCGCACCGCCCGCGATCGCCGACCACGGCACGACCGTGCGCAGCGCGTCCACGATGACGTCGTCACCGCTCCAGCGGGTCCGCTTGGCGTGCTTGGCCAGCCAGCGCAGCAGCGTGCGCGACAGGAACGCGGCCGCCAGGCCCGCGGCCACGGCGATGCCGGCGAGCATGAGGTCGTCCAGGGTCACGGCGCGGTTCATCATCGGTCACCTCCGGGGAGACGTACTGCGGCGCACGAGGCCGCCGGCGGCCGGATGTGAAGTTGCGTCACGTTCTCACCTGCTCGATCACGGAATGTGCGAACGCGCCGGACCCGGCAGCCCCAGCGGAGAGACGGCCTCCGGCGCGCTCGCCCATCCTGCCGTATCTCGCACGGCAGTTCGTACGGCGGCGGCCCTCAGATGATGCCCTCGGCCAGCTCCGCCTGATCGCGCTCCGTGCCGTACGCCGCGGCGGTGGGCGTCCCGTACGAGCGGCGGGCGACGTACCACCACACACTGGCCAGGACCAGGACGACGGCGAGCGCCACGGAGGCGTAGTTCATCGTGTCGACCGTCACCGGCGACGACTGCGGCAGGCAGAACAGCACGGTGACCAGCGCCACCCACACCACCGCCACCCAGCCGACCGGCCTGCTCCACCGGCCCAGGTGCCACGGTCCAGGCTGGAACCGGTCACCGGCGCGCAGCCGCAGCAGCACGGGAATGGCGTACGCGGGGGTGATGCCGATGACGTTGATGGCGGTGACCGCGCCGTACGCCGTGGCCGAGTACAGCGAGGGCAGCGCCAGCAGACAGGCGACCGCCACCGACAACCACACCGCCGCGACGGGTGTCTGGGTGCGGCTGCTGACCCTGCGCCACAGCGCCGAGCCGGGCAGGGCCCGGTCCCGGCTGAACGCGAACACCATGCGGCTGGCGGCGGCCACCTCGGCGTTGCCGCAGAACAGCTGGGCGACGATGACGACGAGCAGCAGGGCGCTCGCGCCGTCCGTGCCGAGGCCGTCCAGCAGGATCTGCGCGGGCGGCACCCCGGTGGCGCTGTCGCGGGTGGCGTCGTAGTCCTGGATGGCGAAGGTCAGCCCGGCCAGCAGCACGAAACCGGCGAGCCACGACACCCAGATGGAGCGCACGATGCCGCGCGCCGCCGACACGGAGGCGTTCGAGGTCTCCTCCGACAGATGGGCGGAGGCGTCGTAGCCGGAGAACGTGTACTGGGCGAGCAGCAGCCCGATCGCGGCCACGTACAGCGGGTTGGACCAGCCGGTGTCGTTGACGAACGTGGTGAACACGAAGGACGGCGAGCGGTGGTGGTCGGGGACGATGGCCAGGGCGCCGACGATCAGCGCCACCCCGGCCAGGTGCCACCACACGGAGACCGAGTTGAGCACGCTGACCAGGCGGACGCCGAACAGGTTCAGCACGGCGTGCAGCAGCAGGATCGCGACGAAGATCAGCATCGTTCTGCCCGGCGTCGGATGGAAGCCCCACTGGAGGTTGGCGAAGGCACCGGTGAACAGGGCGGCGCCGTAGTCGATGCCGGCGATCGCGCCGAGCAGGCCGAGGAGGTTCAGCCAGCCGGTGTACCAGCCCCAGCGGCGGCCGCCGAGCCGGTCCGCCATGTAGTACAGGGCGCCGGACGTCGGGTAGGCGCTGGTGACCTCGGCCAGTGCGAGGCCCACGCACAGGACGAACAGCCCCACGCCCGCCCAGCCCCACAGCATCACCGCCGGGCCGCCGGTGCCCAGGCCGAAGCCGTACAGGGTCATGCAGCCGGACAGGATCGAGATGACCGAGAAGCTGATCGCGAAGTTGCCGAAGCCGCCCATGCGCCGGGCCAGCACCGGACGGTAGCCGAGTTCGCGCAGCCGCCGTTCCTCGTCGTGCTGTTCCGGGCCGGACGGGGCCGGCTCCAAGGTGGGGGACATGCGGAGACCTCCGAGGGGTCGACGAAGTGGGGGGACTCTAGAAGCGGCGGCCGGGGTCGTCGTCCGCCGCCGCACGACAGCGGGCACGGGCCTGGAGGAACACCTCCAGGGCCCGGGCCGGGTCGCCGGGATCGGTGGTGCGGTGGACCCAGGGCAGGGGCGTCCAGTAGGGGCCGAGCACGTCGAACACCCGGGCCGCCTCGCGGAACCGCAGCGCACCCCACAGGGCGTGCGCCAGGTGGTTGAGGTCAAGCGGCGACCGCTCGGCGGTGCCGCTACGGGCGAACCAGGTGTCCAGCGCCTCCTGCGCCTCACGGGTGGCGTCCTCCGCCACCCAGTGCAGATCCAGCGCGGCGTCCTGCCCGGCGCCGCGCCGGTACCGCTCCACCCGTACGTACAGCGGCAGCACGTGCAACGCCGAGCCGGGCGGCGCGGACGCCGCGGCCCACTGGGCGTAACCGGCCGCCTCGGCGAGCCGGCCGGACGATCCGCGCGCGTAGAGGAACTGCAGCATGCGGTGATGGGCTTCGCGGTTGCACGGGTCCCGCTTGCCGGCCTCGGCGAGCAGCCCCCACGGACCCACCGGCAGCGTCGGCTCCGGCGCCGCCACCCGGTGCTCCTCCCAGCTCAGCCCCGCGTCCAGCTGGGCCAGCGCCAGCAGGCACACCCACGGCACCGGGTCCGGCTCGGCGATCCGGGTGGCGGTGTGGCTCGCGTCCCACGCCTCGATCCACAGTTCGTGCGTACGGCGGTGACTCTCGCGCCGTGCCCGCAGCGCCCGTTCGACGGCGACCCGGGCGTGCATCACCGCGGCCGGCACGCTCTCGGGCTCCTCCGCCCGCCAGGCGCGCACCACGTCGGTGCCGGCGGCCGCGGCCGCGAGCACCTGGGTGCGCGCGGTCCACTGCCACCAGGCCGTGGTCCGCTCCAGCAGGTCCCGCATCGCCATCCAGCGCCCGGTGCGCAGATCCTGCAGGGCGGCGCGCAGTTCCGTGTCATGGCCGGCGGGGTCGTAGGCGGGCCGCGCCCCATCGCCGCGCGCCATCAGCCGTCCGCTCCGCGCTCAGGGCCCCTCGTGCGGATCGTGCCGGACCGATCCGGACGTAAGACCCTGGGCCGGCTCTGGACGGCAGGGTGGAGTAACAACAGCCCTCCTCAGGGCGGGTATCGAGGAGCGGTGCGGGTCGGCGGTCACTATAGAGGCCGCCGTTCCGGATCACCGGGGGCTTTGCCGGTCCTCCAGAACTCCGTTATGCGACTGATGAGTTGACCACCGAGTAAGAACCGGTAAGGGCGGCTGGAGAGGTGCGGCGGGGCGGCCGGAGGCGCTGCTCGACCGGTACTGCGAAGCGGCCGGGTGGGCTGCTTGACTGGTCCTGCGGGCCGCGGCAGGCTGTCGTCGCGGTGATCGTCGGCGGCACGGGCGGAAGGGGCACGATGACAGGCGCGGTGCTGGCCGTGGACCAGGGCACGTCCGGCACCAAGGCCCTGGTCGTCTGCCCCGAACGAGGAGTCCTCGGCACCGGATTCGCCCCCGTGCGCCCCCGCCACCTGTCCGGCGGCCTGGTCGAGGTCGACCCCGCCGAGCTGTACGCCTCGGTCCTGGACGCCGGACGCCGCGCGCTGGCCGAGGCCGGCGAACCGGTCGCGGCGATGGGGCTCGCCAACCAGGGCGAGACCGTGCTCGCCTGGGACCCGGCGACGGGCCGGCCGCTCACCGACGCGCTGGTCTGGCAGGACCGGCGGGCGCAGCGCGTCTGCGACGAACTCGCCGAGCACGCCGAGGAGTTACGGCGGCTGACCGGGCTGCCCCTCGACCCCTACTTCGCCGCGCCCAAGATGGCCTGGATCCGCCGTCACCTCACCCGCGACGGCGTGGTCACCACCTCCGACGCCTGGCTGGTCCACCGGCTCACCGGTGCCTTCGTCACCGACGCGGCGACCGCCGGACGCACCCAGCTGCTCGACCTCGACCGCGCCACCTGGTCGCCGCGCGCCCTGGAGGTCTACGGACTGTCCGGCGAGAGGCTCCCCGAGGTGGTCGACAACGCCGCGCACATCGGCACGACCACCGCCTTCGGCCCCGCCATCGCGCTCACCGGCCTGATCGTCGACCAGCAGGCCGCCCTGCTCGCCCAGCGCGTCACCGGGCCCGGCGGCGCCAAGTGCACCTACGGCACCGGCGCGTTCCTGCTCGCCCACACCGGGGACACACCCCGGCGCGGCGCCTCCGGCCTGGTGAGCTGTGTCGCCTGGCGCCTTGCCGGGCGCACCGCCCACTGCCTGGACGGCCAGGTGTACACCGCCGCCTCCGCCGTGCGCTGGCTCACCGACCTCGGCGTCATCACCGGGGCCGCCGATCTCGACCCGGTGGGCGGCGCCGTACCCGACACCGGCGGCGTCACCTTCGTCCCCGCGCTCGCCGGACTGGCCGCCCCCTGGTGGCGCGGCGACCTGCGCGGCTCCCTCACCGGACTCGGCCTCGACACCGCCCCCGGGCACCTGGTCCGCGCCCTGTGCGAGGGCATCGCGGCCCAGGTCGTCGAGCTCGCCGACGCCGCCGCGGCCGACCTCGGCAGCCCCCTCGACTCCCTCCGCGTCGACGGCGGTCTGACCCGCTCCGCCCTGCTCATGCAGACCCAGGCCGACCTGCTGCAACGACCCGTCGAGGTGTCCGCGCTGCCCGAGGCCACCGCGCTGGGTGCCGCCGCAGTCGCCCGGCTCGGCGCCGACGACCGCCTGACCGTGGAGGACGCCCTGCCCGAGTGGAAACCGGCCGCCGTCCACGAACCGCGCGTCTCCGCCGCCGAGGCCGCCGAACGCCTGGGCGCCTTCCGCACCGCCGTCACCGCCCTGCTCGCCTCATGACGGTCACCGCGCAAGGGCCGCTGCCCGAGCGGCCGTACGACGTGGCGATCGTCGGCGCCGGCGTCGTCGGCTGCGCGATCGCCCGCGCCCTGGCCCGCCACCCGGGGCTGCGGGTGGCCCTCGTGGAGGCCCAGGACGACGTCGGCCAGGGCACCTCCAAGGCCAACACCGCGATCCTGCACACCGGGTTCGACGCGGTCCCCGGGTCGCTGGAGGCACGGCTGGTGCGGGAGGGCGCGAGGATGCTCGCCGCGTACGCCACCGAGTCCGGCATCCCGGTGGAACCGGTCGGCGCGCTCCTCGTCGCCTGGGACGCGGACCAGCTCGCCCGGCTGCCCCGGCTCGCCGAGAAGGCCGAGCGCAACGCCTACCGAGACACCCGCATCGTCGGCCCCGACGAGCTGTACACGCGCGAACCGCACCTCGGCCCCGGCGCTCTCGGCGCCCTGCACGTCCCCGGCGAGAGCATCGTCTGCCCCTGGACGACCACCCTGGCCTACGCCACACAGGCGGTCCGCCACGGCGTCGACCTGCACCTCGGCTGCCGTGTCACCCGGGCGAGCCGGCAGGACGGAGAGCACCTGCTCCACACCGACCGGGGCACCCTGCGCGCCCGTTTCCTCGTCAACGCGGCCGGACTGCACGCCGACACCCTCGACCGGCTGCTCGGCCGCCAGGACTTCACCGTCACCCCGCGCCGCGGCCAGCTCATCGTCTTCGACAAGCTCGCCCGACCCCTGGTCCGCCACATCCTGCTGCCCGTTCCGACCGCCCTCGGCAAGGGCGTCCTCGTCGCGCCCACCGTCTACGGCAACGTCCTGCTCGGCCCCACCGCCGAGGACCTGGACGACAAGCGGGCCACCGGATCCACAGCCGAGGGCCTGTCCGCCCTGCGCGAGCAGGGCCGGCGCATCCTGCCCGAGCTGCTCGACGAAGAGGTCACCGCCGTCTACGCCGGCCTGCGCGCCGCCACCGGACACGAGGACTACAGGATCGCCGCTCATCGCGAGAACTCGTACGTCACCGTCGGCGGCATCCGCTCCACCGGACTGACCGCCTCCCTCGCCATCGCCGCCCACGTCGTGGAGTTGCTGGCGGACGCCGGACTCGACCCCGGCCCGGCACGGGACCTGGAACCGGTGCGGATGCCGAACCTCGGCGAGGCCTTCCCGCGCCCCCACCAGCGGGCCGACCTCATCGCCGCCGACCCGGAGTACGGCACGCTCGTCTGCCACTGCGAACGCGTCTCCCGCGGCGAGATCCGCGACGCGCTCGCCAGTACGATCCCGCCGCGCGGCCTCGACGGACTGCGCCGCCGCACCCGCGCCCGCGCCGGCCGCTGCCAGGGCTTCTACTGCGGCGCGGCGGTGCGCGCACTGTTCGAGGAGGCGACGAGGTGACCGGCGTGCGAGGTGGCGGCGGGATGAGCGGCACGTGCGGGGAGGCGGCGGGATGAGCGGCGTGCGCCGTGTCGACGTGCTGGTCGTCGGGGCCGGTCCCGGCGGGCTCGCCGCCGCCGCGCGCCTGGCCGCCGCCGGCGCGGGCCGCGTGGAGGTGCTGGAGAGGGAGCAGCAGGCCGGCGGCGTGCCCCGGCACTGCGCGCACGGCGGCTTCGGGACCTGGACGCACCCGCTGACCGGACCGTCCTACGCCCGCCTCCTCGCCGAGGGCGCGGCACGCGCCGGGGCCGTCGTACGGACCGGGGTGACGGCACTCGACTGGGCCGGCCCGCTGGCCCTGACCACGGTCTCCCCGAGGGGCCCGGAGAAGATCGAGGCCGCGGCGATCGTCCTGGCCACCGGCGCCCGCGAACGCCCCCGCGCCGCACGCCTGGTGCCCGGCACCCGGCCCGCCGGGGTCTGCACGACGGGCGAACTCCAGCAGGCCGTGCACCTGTACGGGCAGCGCATCGGCAGCCGTGCCGTGGTGGTCGGCGCCGAGGACGTCTCCTACGCCGCCACCGCCACCGTACGAGCGTCGGGCGCACGCGTCGTCGCCATGGTCACCGACCTGCCCCGCGCCCAGGCCGCACCGGCCCGCGCCCTGGACGCCCGGCTGCGCCACGGCGTACCGCTGCTCACCGGGACCACGGTCACCGAACTGCTCGGCCACGGACGGCTGTCCGGCGTCCGTGTGCGCCACCGGGACGGCCGCTCGGCCGTGCTGCCCTGCGACACCGTCGTGTTCACCGGCGACTTCGTGCCCGATCACGAGCTGGCGCGCCGTGGCGGCCTCGTCTGCGACCCGGGCACGCGCGGACCCGCCGTGGACGGCGCCCTGCGCACCTCCCGCGCGGGCGTGTTCGCCGTGGGCAGCGTGCTGCACCCGGTCGGGAGCGCCGCGACGGCGGCCCGGGAGGGTGCGCGCGCGGCCGGCGCGGTGCGCCAGTGGCTGGCCGGAGGCGACTGGCCGGGCGCGGTACCGCTGGTGGTCTCCGAACCCCTGCGCTGGATCGCGCCGCACCGCGTCACCCCGGCCGACCGGCACGGCCGCTACGTCCTGCGCTCCACCGAGCCCCTGACCCGCCGGGTGCTGCGCGTCACCCAGGACGGTCGCACCCTGGACCGCGTACGCGTGCGGTCCTCGCTGCCGTCAGCCCTGGTCCCCTACCGCACGACCCTCACCCTGACGGCACGCTGGACCCACCGCGTCGATGCGAAGGGCGGCCCGGTCCGCATCACCGTCGACTGAGCACCGCAGGCACGTCGTCTCAGGCCTCCGGGAACGCCCCGTGGCGTCCGGCGCCCGCCGCGAACCGAGCCGCACCCTCCAGGCTCTCCGACAGCACGCCCATGCCGTGCAGGAGTTCGCCCCGCAGGGCCGCCTGCTCGTCCAGCCCCTCCTGGTCCAGCACCGAGGCGCGGTCGGAGCGCAGACACGCCTGGGGGAACCCGGCGATGGAGGCGGCCAGTTCCTCCGCCTCGGCGCGGGCCCGGCCGCTGGGGACGATCCGGTTCGCCAGCCCCATGTCGTACGCCTCGCGGGCCGGGACCGGCCGTCCGGTGAGGATCATGTCCATGGCGCGGCCGGTGCCGATCAGCCGGGGCAGCCGGACCGTGCCGCCGTCGATCAGCGGCACGCCCCACCGGCGGCAGAACACGCCGAACACGGCGTCCTCCTCCGCCACCCGCAGATCGCACCACAGCGCCAGCTCCAGCCCGCCTGCCACGGCAGGCCCGGCGACCGCCGCGATCACCGGCTTGGACAGCCGCATCCGGGTCGGACCCATGGGACCGTCGCCGTCCTCGGCGACCCGGTTGCCCCGTTCGGTGCCGATCGCCTTCAGGTCCGCGCCCGCGCAGAACGTGCCGCCCTCGCCCCACAGCACGGCCACCCTGGCCCCCGGATCCGCCTCGAACTCCCGGAAGGCGGAGGCGAGTTCGGCGGCGGTCGGACCGTCCACCGCGTTGCGGGCCTCGGGCCGGGACAGGACGACCGTGGTGACGTACCCCTGACGCTCGACGCGTACCGGCATGGTGAAGAGCCCCTTCTCCTCGGCTTCTCCCCGACGTCGTCCCCGACGGGAGAGGGAAGACTATCCGCCCGGTGAGTTCGCACAGCCACCGGCCGGACTTGCGGCAGTCCGGCCCGACGCGTCCCGTCGCGCGAGCCCCGGCCCCCACCCGTGCGGCCATACAGGAGTGACCGAAGCAGACGCAGCAGCGACCTCCCCGGCCGTGCAGGCGCGTGACCGGGCCACATGGACCGAACTCTTCTTCGACCTGGTGCTCGCCTTCGCCGTCAGTCAGATCGCGCACCTGCTCGCCGGGCACCCGGACTGGCCGGTGCTCGGACGGAGCCTGCTGGTGCTGGTGCCGCTGTGGTGGGCCTGGGTGGACGTGGTGATGGCGATGAACGCCGTCCACGAGACGAACACCCAGCGGGTCTTCCTGCTCCTGTCCGGCCTGGCCGTGTACGGCATGGCGGTGGCCGCGCCGCACGCCCCGGGCGACCGCGAGCAGGCCCTGCTCTACGCGGGCAGCTATCTCGCGCTCCGGCTGCTCATCGGCGAGGCCATCCGCAGGGAGTGCGCCCTGTACACCATCCACCCCTACCGCGCCGGACTGGCGTTCGCGCTCGCCCTGTTCGGCACCGCGACCCTGCCGGGAACCTGGCGCTCCGTGAGCTGGGTCGCCGCTGTGGCCGCGGAGATCGCCGCGCCCCGCCTCCTCAGCGGCCATCTGCGCCGACTGGCGTTCGGCGTGAACCATCTGCCGGAGCGGTTCGGCCTGTTCGTCATCATCGCGCTCGGCGAGAACGTGTTCTCCGTGGGCGCGGGCGTGGCGACCGGCGCACGGACACGGCGAACCTCGCCGCGCTCGTGCTCGCCTTCCTGACGGCGTGCGCACTGTGGTGGCTCTACTTCCACCTGGCGGCTTCGGCCATCGCCCACGCCCTGCGCACCCATCCGACCCCGGCGGTGGTGGTGCGGGACGTGCTGAGCTACGGCCATCTGGTCCTGGTGGCCGGCCTGCTGCTGGTCTCCGTGGGCGCGCAGCGCGCCGTCCAGGCTCCGCTGGCGACGCCGCACGGTCTCGCCGCCGGGCTGCTGCCGGGCGGCGCGGGCCTGTTCACCCTCACCTTCTGCTACACCCGCCGCAGGATGTTCGGCGCGGCCTCCGTGACCCGCTTCTACGGTGCTCTGGCGCTGTTCGCGACCGCCTGGGCGGCCTCCCTCCTGCCCGCCCTGGCCACCACGGCGCTGACCGCCGGGCTGCTGGTGACCGTCAACGCCCTGGAGCACTGGCTGCTGACCTCAGGCCGGGGCGTGCCGCTGGTGCTGAGGCAGCGTGACGCGTGACGGCAACGCGTGACACGTGACATGTGACGCGTGCACGCCCGCCGGGCCGAGCGTGGCGCTGAGCCGGGTATCAGGCGGCGCGTGTGGGCTGGTGCGTTCCCTCAGGGGATCTGCCGTACCCGCGCGGCGGGGCCCGGGTCCGGCGTCGCCGGGGCGGCGGCGGTCCGGCGGCGCGCCGGCCGGGCGGACAGGGTCAGGAACACCAGGGCGGCCAGTACACAGCCCAAGGCGCCGAGCGGCAGGGCGCTCGGGCCGTGCGCCGGCAGCAGACCGCCGAGGCCGCCGCCCACCGCCTGGCCCGCGTAGATCGTGGACGCGTTCAGCGACAGCACCACCGGCCCCAGCGGACCGGCCACGGTCAGCAGCCGCTGCTGCTGCGCCGGGTTGAACATCCAGCCCACCAGCGACCAGCCGGCCACGACCAGGCACAGCACCACCGCCCCGGCCGGCGTGCGTGCGACGACACCGGGAAGCACCGCGAGCACCGCCCGGGCGACCGTGAGCCCGGCCATCGAGAAGGCGGCGATCCGCAGCGGCGGCATACGGTCGATCAGCCGGCCGGCCACCATGTTGGACACGACCGCTCCGACGCCGAAGATCAGGTAGACGGTGGTGACCGTGGAGACGTGGATCCCGGAGGTGCGGTCGGCGAACCAGGCCAGGTAGGTGTAGATCACGAACACGCCGCAGATCGACAGGGCGGTCGCGGCGAGCGTGGTGGGCACGGTGCGGATGCCGCGGTGAGGAGGCACCGCCTCACTCGCGGTCGTCGGCCTCGGGGCACCCATGGGTGACTCCCTCCACGTGCCGGACGCGTGCATCGGCCTGATGGTCACGGTGTTCGCGCTGACGTTCGCCATCGCG
>NZ_BNBC01000019.1:14251-139779 GCF_014654675.1 Streptomyces spiralis | reverse complement strand
GCCCCGACCGCACCCATGCTCCTGGGGCGCGTGGACCGCAAACGGGTGGCGTGGAGGCGGACGCCGCCGGCCCCCCCGCCCCTCCCCTCCGGCCGCCCCCACCCCCACCCCCCGACCCCTACCGCCCGCACCGGCCGCCCCGCTGACGCCGGGCGCGCCACCTGCCCGGACCGCCCGGCGCGCGCGGGCCGCGGTCCCCGGTGCCTCGACCGTGGCGCTCGCGCAGGGATGCGCCGCCGGGCCGGGCGCGCCGCCGACGCGGACTTCCCCGCTCGTGCCGGCTGCGGGCGTCGTGGCGGGTGCCGGCGGGCGCTTGTTCGGTGAACCATTGACCTCAACGTTGGTTGAGGTCCTACGTTTACTCCCATGAGCATGGAGACCACCGCCTGGACGCAGCTGCACAGCGTCATGACCGCCCAGCAGGAGCGCCGTCCGTTCGCCCTCGCGACGCTGCGCCGCATCGGCGCGTTCGCGCGCCCCCACCGCCGCCGTATCGCACAGTTCGTCGCCCTCGGGGTGGTGACCGCACTGCTCGCCGTGGCGACCCCCGTGCTCGCCGGCCGCGTCGTCGACGCGATCGTGTCCGGGGCCGATGAGGGCAGGGTCGTCCGCCTGGCCCTGCTCATCGCCCTGATCGCGGTCGCCGAGGCCGCCGTCGGCATCCTCGGCCGACGCCTGTCGGCGACGCTCGGCGAAGGGCTCATCCTCGATCTGCGGACGGCCGTCTTCGACCATGTGCAGCGCATGCCGGTCGCGTTCTTCACCCGCACCCGCACCGGAGCCCTCGTGTCCCGGCTCAACAACGACGTCATCGGCGCCCAGCGCGCCTTCAGCAACACCCTGTCCGGCGTGGTGAGCAACATCGTCACCCTGCTGCTCACCCTCGTCGTGATGCTCACCCTGTCCTGGCAGATCACGCTGCTCGCGCTGGTGCTGCTGCCGGTGTTCGTGGTGCCGGCCCGGCGCATGGGCAGCCGGATGGCCCGCATGCAGCGCGAGGCGGCCACGCTCAACGCGGCGATGGGCACCCGGATGACGGAGCGGTTCTCGGCCCCCGGCGCCACCCTCGTCAAGCTCTTCGGCCGCCCCGAGGAGGAGTCGGCGGAGTTCGCCGCCCGCGCCGGCCGGGTCAGGGACATCGGCGTCCGTACGGCCACGGCGCAGCAGGCGTTCATCACCGCGCTGACCCTGGTGTCCTCGCTGGCCCTCGCCCTGGTCTACGGCCTCGGCGGCTTCTTCGCCCTGCGCGGCACCCTGGAGGCGGGCGCCGTCGTCTCGCTGGCACTGCTGCTCACCCGGCTCTACGCGCCGCTCACCGCGCTCGCCGGGGCGCGCGTGGAGGTGATGAGCGCCCTGGTCAGCTTCGAGCGGGTCTTCGAAGTGCTCGACCTGAAGCCGCTGATCGTGGAGAAGCCGGACGCCCGCGAGGTGCCGGACGGCCCGGTCACGGTGGAGTTCGACGGCGTCCGCTTCGGCTATCCGTCCGCCGACAAGGTGTCCCTGGCCTCACTGGAGGAGGTCGCGAGCCTCGACACCCGCGGCGGCGCCGAGGTCCTGCACGGCATCTCCTTCCGCGCCGAACCCGGGCAGACCGTCGCCCTGGTCGGCTCCTCCGGCGCCGGCAAGTCCACCGTCGCGCAGTTGCTGCCGCGTCTGTACGACGTCGACGAGGGCGCCGTACGCATCGGCGGCGTCGACGTACGCGATCTGAGCGCCGCCTCCCTGCGCGCCACCCTCGGCATGGTCACCCAGGACGGCCATCTCTTCCACGACTCCGTCCGCGCCAACCTGCTGCTGGCCCGGCCCGCGGCCAGTGACGAGGATCTGTGGGACGCCCTGCGGCGGGCCCGCCTCGACGACCTCGTCCGCTCCCTGCCCGACGGCCTGGACACCGTCGTCGGCGAGCGCGGCTACCGGCTCTCCGGAGGCGAACGTCAGCGCATGACCATCGCCCGGCTGCTGCTGGCCCGCCAGCGGGTCGTCATCCTCGACGAGGCCACCGCCCACCTCGACAACACCTCCGAGGCCGCCGTCCAGGAGGCCCTGACCGAGGCACTGGTGGGCCGTACCGCGGTGGTGATCGCCCACCGGCTGTCCACGGTGCGCGCCGCGGACCTCATCCTGGTCGTCGAGGCGGGCCTGATCGTCGAACGCGGCACCCACGAGGAACTCCTGGCGGCCGACGGCCGCTACGCGGAGCTGTACCGCACCCAGTTCGAACAGCAGCGGCACCACGGGCCGACCGGCATCGCCGAGGACGAGGCGGCGGAGGCGGTGGCGTAGGCGCCGGACGGCAGGGGCGGGTATCACAGACCCGCCGACCCGCCGACCGCAGACGGTCGGGAAGAACCGGAGAGGGGGAGACGGGGAGGCTGGGAGACCGACGGACCGGCGGACCTCGGGTCGCAGGTCGTAGTCCGCGGCCCCCGGTTCCGCCGGGCGGCATCCGTCCGGCCGTGGCGCCGTCGTCCGGGCTCCCGCGCGAGGCGCGTGGGCCCACGCCCAAGCCGGGCGTTCGAGTTTCGTAATACCTGCGTGGGGCGGCTCCACTTGACCCGGTCCTGGGCCCGTCGCATATTGGAATCCGCATAGCGGAAACTAATTACCGCTATGCGGCAAGAAAGTTTCAAGCAAACGGTAAGGACGGGGAACGGTTGCGCTGCGGCGCGCTGGAGGTTCACGGACGGCCGGCATGCAGAATCCCGGGCGCTCTCGAGATCAAGCCCTCGCAGGATCACCCATGAAATCCCTTGCTCGCGATGTCCCAGTGCCTGGTTCTGGCCGCCCCCGAACCCACGGACTCGGACACGGGTGGCGAAGCCGCGTTCGACCCGGCCTCACGGGTCGGATGCGACCAGCGGCCGCGGGCGTGCGAGCGCACCTGGCGCTTCCCCTTCTGCTGATCGCGGCGATCACCCTCACGGCATCCTTCGCCCCGCTGGCCATTCATCTCTCACCGCTGCTCGTGGCGGCCCCCACCTGCGCCGCGGCGGTCGCGCCGACGCGATTCACCGTCGTCATGGCACTGACCGCCAGTGCGGCAGTGGTCCTCATCGACTGGCACGACGGCCTGGTGCATTCGCCGTTGCTGCCCATTCACATCGGCGCTCTGCTGGCGGTCTCGGGCTCCGCCATCGCCGCTCGCGCGCTGCACGATCGCGATCTGAGAGAACTCACGCAGGTGCGCGCCGTGTCCGAGGCGGCCCAGCGGGTTCTGTTGCGGCCCATCCCACGCACATTGGGTTCTCTTCGTATCGCGTCCATGTACCGGGCGGCCACCGCGCACGCTCTGGTGGGCGGCGACCTGTACGCCGCGGTCCGAACCGGCCGTATGACCCGCTTCCTCATAGGCGACGTCCGCGGCAAGGGTCTGCCGGCCGTCGAGGACGCCTCCGTCCTCCTCGGTGCCTTTCGCGAGGCAGCCCACGAACACGAGACACTCCCGAAGTTGGCGGCCTCACTGGAACGCAGCGTCCGCAGGCACCTGGCCGAGATGGCCGAGAGGGACCCCGACAGCGCCGAACGCTTCATCACTGCTCTGTTGGTCGAACTTCCCGACGAAGAAGAGACCGTCAGGGTCGTGAGCTGCGGACACCCGCCGCCCCTGCTGAAGCGACGCGGGGGAGTGACCCACCTATGCGTGTCTCGGCCTGCTCCACCACTCGGGCTGGCCGGAAGCACGGCTGAGGCATTCACCGTCGACACGTTCGCGTTTGTTCCGGGCGACACCTTGTTGCTCTACACCGACGGACTCGTCGAGGCCCGCGATGCCACCGGGGCGTTCTACCCCGTCCTCAAGCGTGCTGCCACCTGGACCTGGTGTTGCCCGCACAGTCTGCTGCAACACATCGGCCAGGACCTCGACAGCTACGCGGGCCGTCATCTGGACGACGACCTCGCCATGGTGGCCGTCCACTGTCCTGCCCGCTCGTCGCATTCTCCGGAGACCACCGCATGACCCGCATCAGAGGCATCCGCCTCTGCACGATCGGCACCAGAGGCCAACCATGAAGGGACAGTGACAAAGATGGCTACTGCGCGACGTCTGCTGTGCCGGCCGAGTTCCCTGCTCGTCATCTACCTGAGCGCCATGTGCGCGGTCCAACTGAGCGTCTCCACCGGTGGCTTGGTCCGCTGGTCCGACTACTCGGTGCTGGTCCCCCTGGTGGCCGCTGCCCTGCTCCCCGTGCGTCGGACCCTCTTCATCGGGGTCGCGACCCTGGCGGCCAGCGTGGCCGTCTACGGCTTGGCGATCCACGGGGTCTCCGAAGGAGGCCGTGCAGTGGTGATCTCCGCTGCGGCGCTGTCCTTCGGTCTGAGCCTTGTGACCTGCCGGACCCGCCTGAGTCTGCAACGCCCGCACTGCACCCGGGCGGAACAGCCCGTGGTGAGCGTCGACAGTCCAGGAACCGGCTCGGAGGCGAGGCACACCGCAGACGGCGCCCCCGGCGACGCACCTTCGTGTTCGGTGCCTGACGAGCCACCGTCTGCGCTGCCGCAGCCCGCGGCGTTGGAGCTTGTGGGTTCCTGCACGGCCGACAACGGCACGGCGATGCCCAAAGCCCACTGGCTCGACGCGATACCGCTGTCGGGGGCCCGGGTCGCGCTGGTCGCCGGTTCCGTCGCCGACCACGGGAGTTCCACGCCCAAAGTCGCCGCCGAACTCCGCGCCGCGGTACGCACGCTGGCCGACATCGACCTGCAACCGGAGGAACTCCTCACCCACCTCGAGGATGTACTGACCCGGCTGCGGCCCCATCAGGACGTGGTCCAGCACCGGATGGTCCGGCACGAGGCGGTCCAGCACGACGAGAGCGCAGCCGGGACCATCGCCCGTTGCCTGTATGCCGTCTACGACCCTGTCTCCGCGCGCTGCACCCTCGCCAGCGCCGGGTATCCTGCGCCGACCGTGATCAGGCCCGACGGCCTGGCCTACGCCGTGGAGATTCCCGCCGGCCCGCCACTCGGACATGGCCGACCGCCCGCCGAGTCCACCGAGGTCGCGCTCCCCGAAGGCAGTGTGCTCCTGCTGCACGCACACACCCCTGGGACACCTGATCTGGCAGCCTGGACCGGCGGGACCGCACCGCCCGAGGCGGTTGTCCGATCTCAGCGCTGCCTGAACGCCATCTGCCACTGCGCCCTCGACGCCCTGGTGTCCGGTGGGCGTTATGTCCACGCCGGCGTACTCGCGGCGCGCACACATGCCTTCGACGGCAGCAATGTCGGGACCTGGGAGCTCTCGGCCGACGTCGCGGCCGTCTCGCAAGCTCGTCAGCACATCTCAGGGAAGCTGGCCGCGTGGGGACTTGAAGACGCCGCACCCACCATGGAGCTCATCGCCAGCGAACTCGTCACCAACGCCATCCGACATGCTCACCCTCCTGTCCGACTGCGCCTGATCCTTCACGGTGCCGGATTGACCTGCGAGGTCTCCGACGGCAGCAGCACCTCCCCGCATCTGCGGCGAGCCCGCACATTCGACGAGGGCGGCCGGGGACTGTTCATTGTGGCTCAGCTCACCAGGCGCTGGGGCACGCGCCACAATTCCCACGGCAAGACCATCTGGGCGGAAGAACAACTTCCGACATCGGAAGAAGTCCGCAACGACCACCACAACACCTCGGCAGGCCTGGGCGCCTAGCCTGTGCCCAACCTCGTGTTCGGAGGCTGGGCAGACCGTGAGGAACCACTCACGATCTCTACTGCCTTCCGCCGGGCCGCCGCGGTGGCCCGGCGGTGACGAGCGGCTCCGTCAGCATTCCTCGGTCAACGGTCGGCAGCGGTAGTCGCAGAGGCGCGGTGACGGGGGGTATGCGGGTGGATGGTGAGCCGGGTCGGCGCCGCCGGTCGACGACGCGCCATGCGGATTCAACTGGTTGAGGCGCAGCACTTTGACGACCATGGGGTGATCGGCCAGTAGCGTCAGCCGGCCCCCGGCCTCGTGGATGCGGCGGGCGGCCGCGGTCAGAGGACGTGCTCCTGCGCAGTCCAGGAAGGTGACCTGCCTCAGGTCGACGACGACCTCGGGATGAGTGCCGCTGCTCGCGGCGGTGAAGATTGCCTCGGTGTGGGCGGCGGTGGCGATGTCCAGCTCACCGGCAGCAGTCACCACGATGGGCCGAGTTCCGACAAGGACGGTACAGACGGCTGGCACTTACTTTCTCCTCTACGAGAAAGACATCTGGGAACGCGTCAAAGCTATGGACACGACCGCGCCGTCGTCATCGCAGTCAGCCCCCCATAGGCTCTTCCTGCCAGCACCACCAGGCCAGTGTCCAACCGGCCTCAGCCTCATGGCATGGCGTCCCTGACCGCTCGAAGAGGCCGCCGACGCGGGCCAGGACCAGCCAGTGGCCGTCCTCCGGTCCGGCAGGCAGAAGGGGAGCGAATACAGCTAGCAGGAATACTGACGGGGGCATCCGCCTGGGATTCTGGAAACATGGTGCGCTGCATGATCGTCGATGACTGCCCTGAGTTCCTCCGAGCTGCTCGGTCTCTGCTCGAGGGCCAAGGCATGACAGTCGTGGGCGTGGCATCGAACGGCCTTCAGGCATTGCGGCAGGCTCGGCAGTTCAGACCGGACGTGGCGCTGGTCGACATCGATCTGGGTGGCGAGTGCGGTCTGGAGCTGGCCGGTCGGCTACGACGAGAGACCGGCCCCTCTCCTCCGCTGGTCGTCCTGGTCTCCATCCACGCCGAGGACGACTACGCAGGCATGATCGAGGGGAGTGTCGCGGTGGGCTTCCTGGCGAAAACCGATTTGTCGGGCAATGCCATTCGCGCCCTGCTCGCGGAGTGGGGATCACCATGACGGCTCGATCACCGGGCCTCCAGAAAGGTGATGACCGCCCGCACACGACGGTGGTCGTCCTCGGTCTCCGGCAGGTTCAACTTCGCCAGGATATTGCGTACATGTTTCTCCACCGTCCCTTCGGTGACCCACAACCGGCGGGCGATGCCGGCATTGGAACGGCCTTCGGCCATCAGCCCGAGTACCTCGAGTTCCCGCGTGCTGAGTACTGCCAGCGGATCCTCCCTACGGCGGGCGGACACCAGTTCCTGCACGAGTGCCGGATCCAGCACCGACCCACCCCCGGCGATCCGCTGCATCGCTTCCAGGAAATCCTGGACGTCACTTACCCGGCTCTTGAGCAGGTAGCCAATACTGTGACCAGTGTCCAAGAGTTCCAACGCGCTCTCCACCTCGACATACGCCGAGAGGAGCAGAATGCCCATGTCAGGGAACTCCCGCCGGATGGTGCACGCCGCGTCCAGCCCTTCGGTCGCCTGTCCGGGAGGCATCCGGATATCCAGTACGACCAGATCCGGTGTGACTCTGCGAACCAGGTCCAGCAACTGGACGGCGTCGGCGGCCTGCCCCAGCACCGCGCAGCCCGCGCGCTGCAGCAAGCTGGCCAGACCTTCGCGGAGGAGGACGTCGTCCTCGGCGAGGACGACCCGCAGGGGTGTCATGGCCGGACCCTTGTCGCTGGGCCGGCCGTCGGCGCCGGACGTCGAGCTTCCTGGCCTCATGCCCGACATTGTCCTTGAGCCTCGTCCGGCGAGCACGCTGTAAGAGGTTCGTGCAAAACCCGTCCCGCCGACAGGGAGGGACCAGTGCATCCGCTCGCCTTCCGTACCCGGAAGACCGGTGGGAACCGCGGCCTCGCACGCCGATTGATCGTCGCGAGCAGCCTCCTTGTACTCCCCATCGGCTCAGCCTTCGTCATCCTGCTTCACTCGGTCTTCGACCTGCGTGCAATCCACCGGCTTGCACAGAGGTCAGAAGAAGTGCGCATTGTGGCCGGCCAGGTAGAGCAACAGGTGCTCGATCTTGAGACGGACCTGCGCGGTTATGCAGTGACCGGGCACCCGCAGTACGTCAAGCGCTGGCAGAATTCTGTGGCCGTCTTCCCCAAGGACGTCGGCACGCTGAAGCGCCTGACCGAAGGAAGACCTGGAGAGCTGGCCAAAGCGGAGTGGATCCAGCACGCGGGCGCTGCGTATATCAAGAAGTATTCGATGCCTTTGGCGGACGCCGCGAAGCACGACCGAGCCGCGGCAGCAGGGTCCGTCTCGAGTGAACAGTACAACCGCCGTTTCCAGGTAATTCTGGACGACTTTCACGAGATCATGGCCGGCGAGCAGAATATGGCCAAGGAAAGGGAGGAGCACGCCGCGGCACCCACCGACCAGGCCGTGACCGCGACCATCGCCGGCCTGAACGGATCGGTGCTGCTCACCATCGGAGTCGCGGGCTACGTCACGCGGGCCATCGTGCGTCCCGTGCGCCGAACAGCCGCCATGGCCGACCGGCTCGCTGCCGGGGACCTGACCGCCCGCACGCCGGAAACAGCGGTGGGCGAGATCGGGCTCCTGGAACGCAACTTCAATCGCATGGCCGACTCGCTGCAGGAAGGTCATGCGGAACTGTCCACGTCACGGTCCAGGATTCTCGCGGCCACCGACCAGGCGCGGCGCAGCATCGAACGTGATCTGCATGACGGCACCCAGCAGCGGTTGGTGGCGCTTCTGCTGGAACTGCAAGTCGCCGAGAGCACGGTCCCCGCGGACCAACCGATGCTGAGGAGCAGGATCTCCCGGGCCGCCGAATCGCTGAAGGGGGTACTGGACGATCTGCGCGAGCTCTCCCGTGGCATTCATCCAGCGGTGCTCTCCCGGGGAGGTCTCGCCCCTGCGCTCAGGGCTCTGGCCCGTCACTCCCCGGTTCCGGTGGAACTCGACGTGGACGTTCCCCGGAGGCTGCCTGAGCCGATCGAGGTGGCGGCCTACTACGTCGTCTCGGAGGCGCTGGCCAACACCGCCAAGCACGCCCTCGCGTCCCACGCCCGCGTCTGCGCGCGGACCGGCCGCGGCTTCCTGTGCCTGTCCGTTCACGACGACGGCGTCGGAGGCGCCGGGTTGGGCGGTGGGTCGGGGCTGATCGGCCTCACCGACCGTACAAGGGCCCTCGGCGGGTCCCTTGCCCTCCACAGTCCCGAGGGTCAGGGGACCACCCTCCAAGCGCACCTTCCCCTGGCAGAGGCATAGCCCGCGGACCCTCCCCGTCGCCGCGTGCTCAAGCCTCCCACCCGGTGCGACACGACTCAGACGAGTCCGGGCTGCGGTTCCGCGGACTGCGGCTCCGGCTGCGGCGCCGGTGCGGCCTTCGGGTCCCACGACCTGGTGGTCCGTACGTACGCGGAGATCACCGAGGCCGTCGCCAGCAGGAGCAGTGGTCCGAACACCCAGGGATGGGCGGCCATCTGCTCCGGCAGACAGCGGTACGACACCAGGAGCGCGGTGAAGACGGCCGTGCCGTAGCCGACCAGCTGGACGCTCGACCGGTCCCAGCCGCGGGCGAACGAGCGCATCGCCGCCTCGATCGTGAGGGCGAACACCACGCCGGCGATGACGTCCGCGCCGTAGTGGTAGCCGAAGCCCAGCGTCGCGGTAATCGTGGCGGCCAGCCAGAACGTGCCGGCGAAGCGCATGGCCCGTGAGCCCTTGCGGGAGTGGACGAAGAGCGTGGTGGCCCAGGCCGTGTGCAGGCTGGGCATGCAGTTGCGCGGGGTGATCTCGTCGAACGGCATGGCGTGCGGGGTGCTGATCGGCGGCACGGTGTCCGGCCACAGGTCGGCCAGCGCCCAGTGGCCGCCGCCGGTGCCGAACGCGCCGGTGCCGTAGGCGAAGACCGGTCCGACGACCGGGAAGATCATGTAGATGGCCGGCCCGAGCAGGCCGATCACCAGGAAGGTGCGCACCAGATGGTGGCCCGGGAAACGGCGGTCGCGGGCCACATGGCGCAGTTGGTACAGGGCGACGAGGGCCGCCGCCAGCGGGAGCTGACCGTAGACGAGGTGGAGGAGCTGCGCGCCGACCGGCCCGGTGGCGTCGACGAGCTGCCCGACAAGCCACGACGGGTCGCCCAGGGCGTGATCGGCGGTCGCCACGTACGGGTCGAGCACCGTCGGGCGGGTCTTCGAGGTGATCAGCAGCCAGGTGTCGCCCGTCTTGTGGCCGGCCACCAGCAGCATGCCCAGCCCGACGCCCTTCAGCAGCAGCACCCGCTCCCGGCCGGTACGGCGCGTGACGGCGATGACCGCCCAGCCGAGGACCACCCACAGCGCGCCGTTGCCGAAGCTCATGTCGGCGCCGACGGCCCACCGCACGAGCAGGAAGACCACGTCGACGCCGATCGCGACACCGGCCGAGACGAGCCGTTGCCGCCAGCTGAGCACCACCATCATCAACGCCAGACCGGCGTAGAGCAGGGGCCCCGAATGAGGTGCGAATATCACCTCTCGCGTCAGATTGGTGATCGGCCCCGGCAGGCCGTAGCGGCGTGCGGCATATTCCAGCGCGATGAGGAACCCGGCGACCGCCACACCTGCCGCCCCCCACAGCATCACTCGCGGCCGGCTCCATGCGGAGAGCTCGGAGCCGTTGTCTCTTCGCGAGGATATTCGCTTTTGCGTGTTTTCCAATTATTCGACTCATTCGGTTAGATGGTGGACAAAAGGATATGAATTATGCCGGATGGCGTGATTTACCGGTGAAGAACGGGCGGTAGTCGATCATCACAGGTTCGAACATGCTAACGGTATGGTGTGCCGGTTTCACGGCTTCGGCCCGCTTGACGCCGTGAGTCGCGGGCCGGGCCTCGGACCGAGCCGCTCCCGATCAGTACACCCGGCGCGCGTGGAGGACGGCGGCTCGTCCCATCCTGGCGACCGCCTCGGCGAGGACGGAGTGGGAGGTCGCGAAGTTCAGGCGGACGTGCCCCGCTCCTCCCGTTCCGAAGATGTGCCCGGAGGACAGGGCGACCCTGGCGTGCTCGAGGAACATCCGTGCCGGGCCGGCCAGGTCCGTGACCACCGCGAGGTCGCCGGCGCCCTCTTCCGGGGCGAGGCCGAGGGACCGGCAGTCGAGCCAGGCCAGGTAGGTCCCCTCCGGCCGCGCGTAACCGACCCCGGGCAGGTGCTCGGCGACCAGCCGGCCCAGCAGGTCCCGGTTCGCGTCGAGCCCCGCCAGCAGCGCGTCGAGCCACCGGTCCCCGTGGCGGTAGGCCGCCGTGTGGGCGATCACGCCCAGATAGCTGGCGCCGTGCGTCACCTCCTCTGGCATCCGGCCCAGATCGCCGGCCGCCTCGGGCCCCGCGAGGGCGAGCGCGGCCTTGATACCGGCGAGGTTCCAGCCCTTGGTCGCCGACATCAGCGAGAAGGCGTTCTCGGACCCGGGCACGCTCAAATAGGGAGTGAACGTGGCGCCCGGCAGCACGAGCGGGGCGTGGATCTCGTCGGCGACCACACGGACCCCGTACCGCCGGGCCAGCGCCGCCACGGCGGCGAGCTCCGCGAAGGTGTGGACCGTGCCCGTCGGGTTGTGCGGATTGCTGAGCAGATACGCGATCCCGCCCCCGCCGCTGCGCTCCCGGACGCGCCGGAACGTCTCCTCGAGCGTTTCCAGGCTGATCCGGAGGTCCGGCCCGAGGGGCGCTTCGACGATCCGGCGGTCGTCATGGGTGACGAAGGCGTAGAAGGGCGCGTACACCGGAGAGTTGACGATCACCGGATCCCCGGGCTCGGTGACCAGCCTGAGCACCTGGACCGCGCCCGTCATCACGTCCGGGATCACGGCGGTGCGGTCGATCGCCACCCCGTCCCACTTCCAGCGCCGCGCGGCGAAGCCGGCCAGTGACTCCGCGAACTCGGTACCGACGGGGTATCCGGTGTCGCCGGCGTCGACGGCTTCGCGCAGCGCGTCGGCGACCGCCGGTGCCAGCGGGACATCCATCTCCGCCACCCACAGGGGCAGGACGTCCGCCGGATGCGTGCGCCACTTCATGCTCCCGCGCCGGCGCAGCTGCTCCAGCGACAGCTCCTCGAGAGGGTTCGCACACTCTTCGGCCTCAGCGCCCGCGTCCGCGGAGCCGCGCCCACCCACGGCAGTCATCTTCAGCATTGGACCCCCATCCCGATCTCGACGCAAGGGTCCGGGACCGTCGGTGCGACGGTCACAGGTACCGGGTCAGGAACTGGAGCCCCAGGCTGGTGGCGGACACGACCAGCCACAGACAGCCCCCGAGCAGCAGCGGCGCGGGGCCGGTCCGGCGCAGCCTGGAGGGCTCGGTGGACAGGCCGATCGCGGACAGGGCGACGGTGATGAGGAAGACGGCGAGCGTGCCGAGCGGGCCGTGGGCGGCGGACGGCACGAGACCCGCGGTGTTCGCGGCCGCCAGGGCGAGGAAGCCGGTGAGGAACCACGGCACGAGCCGGCCGACGCGCACCGGGCCGGGCAGGCTCCGCCCGGAACCTGCCGCGCCGACACTGGCCGGCGCGCCGTCCGTCCGTGCGCGGCGGCGGGCGAGGGCGGCGAGGCCCAGGCAGATCGGGATGATCAGCAGCGTCCGGGCCAGCTTGACCACCACCGCGTAGTCGGCCGCCGGGCCGCCGTAGGTGGTGGCGGCGGCGACGACCGACGACATGTCGTTGACCGCCGTGCCGGCGAACAGGCCGAAGGCGTGCTGGCCCATGCCCAGCAGATGCCCGAGGACGGGGAAGGCCAGCACCGCGGCGACGTTGAAGACGAAGATCGTGGAGACGGCGTAGGCCACCTCCGCCTCGGCCGCGCCGATGACCGGCGTGACCGCGGCGATCGCGGAGGCGCCGCAGATGCCGGTGCCCACGCCGATCAGGGTGCGCAGATCGCGGACGACACCCAGTCGCCGTCCGATCCAGTACGCCGACGCCAGGCAGACCGCAAGGGTCACGATCATCACCGGCAGAGAGCCGACACCGACCCGGAGCACCTGGCCCAGGGACAGCTGCGCGCCCAGGACCACCACCGCGGCCTGGAGAACTCCGCGCCCGGCGAAGACGATGCCCGGCCGTGTCCGATCACCCGGCCGCACCACGATGGCCACCAGCACCCCGAGGACGATGCCGCTCACCGGCCCGCCGACGACAGGGACCAGCCGGCCCAGTGCGGTCGCGACCAGGGCGACTCCCACGGCCAGGGCCAGCCCGGGGAGCCGGACGGCAACGCCGGAGAGCCGGGCGGCGACACCGGGAGGCCGGGCGGAGAGCGCGGCCGCGGACCCGCGGGCAAGGGCAGGGCGGGGCGGCCGGGCGGTGGTCCCTGACGGGGACAGGCTGGCGTCCTTCATGATCACCACTCTGGTCGGCGCCGTCCCGGCCCTGTAGCCCCTCATTGATCATCAGCTCATAGCGCAGACGTATGACTGACTCATACGCTGGGACTGTGACAGACTCCTCCGCGCCGGATTCCCGGACCCTTCCCCTCCCCTTGCGCACGCCCGACCTCGAGTCGCTGCGGCTCCTCGTCCTCGTGGCCGACCTGGGCAGCCTGGGGCGGGCGGCCGAGCGGCTGCGGATCTCCCAGCCGTCCGCCAGCCGCCGGCTGTCCACGCTGGAACGCGGGCTGGGACTGGTGCTGGTCGACCGGACCCGCCGCGGCTCCCGGCCGACGCTGGCCGGACAGATCGTCGCCGGACACGCCCGGCGGGTCCTGGACGAGCTGGACGACCTGCTCGCCGGGGCCGGCAGGCTGCGTGACCGGAGGGAGGCCGAACTGCGCGTCGCGGCGAGCCTGACCATCGCGGAGTACCTGCTGCCGGTCTGGATCAGCGAGCTGCGCGCCCGCCGGCCGGAGCTGTACGTCGGACTGCAGGTGACCAACAGTGAGCACGTGCCCGAGCTGGTCGAGTCGGGCGAGGCCGACATCGGGTTCATCGAGGGGCCGCGCCTGTCCCGCGTGATGTCCACGAAGCAGGTGGCCGAGGACCGGCTCGTCGTCGTGGTCGACCCCGCTCACCCGTGGGCGCGGCGCCGCGAGCCGCTGTCGGCGCGGGAGCTGTCCCGTGCGCCGCTGGTGCTGCGGGAGAGCGGTTCCGGCACGCGGCAGACCCTCGACCGCGCCCTGTACCTGGCGGGCTGTGAACGGGTCCGGCCCCTGGTGGAGCTCGGCTCGACGGCCGCCGTCCGCGGCGCGGTGATCGCCGGCACCGGGCCGTCCGTCCTGAGCGAGCTGGCCGTCCGCGGCGACATCGCCGAGGGCCGGCTGATCGGCGTGGACGTCGAGGGCGTCGACCTCACGCGCGACCTGCGCGCGGTATGGCCGACCGGACGGCGCCTGGTGGGCCCGGCGGCGGAACTGGTCACGGTGGCCCGCCGAGCGGTCGCGGGCGAACGGCGGGGCCGCGGGTAGGGCCCCCGTACGATCTCACCGTCCAGCACGGCCAGGGGCTTTCTCCCTCAGGTCCACTCCGACACCGCCGACACGGCGACCTCAGAGATCACGTCCGGCCCCTCCTCCGCTCCACGGGCGCAACCAGCGAGCCGGTGGGACGATGACGGGGTCCCCGACCGGCACATGGCGGGAGGAGCGGGCATGGAGATCAAGCCGCAGGCAGTCGTCATCCCCAAGGACGCCGATCACCTGGAACAGGGGAAGTACGGCCCCGTTTTCCCCAGGACCCCGGCGTGCCACGGGTTCACCGTCATCGCGCGCGTCAAGCCGGGCCGCGCGGAAGCGGTACGGGACTACGGCCACGCACTGGCCAAGGCGCTGGAGCAGGATCCGTATCTGCTCGCGCCGTTGAAGTTGCACTACCTCAGGTGGGTGCTGTTCGACGACGACACGCGCTTCATGTACCAGGGGATCTTCGACACCGACTTCGACAAGTACACCGAGGACGCGATCGCGCTCTTCGCGAAAGCGGGTGTGAGCACCGTCTTCGAGAATCTCGAGGGGTTTCCCGAGGACTGGCGGACCAACCCCGAGGCGTTCATCCGCTTCGTGCGCGAGCATCAGTGTCCGAGCTTCATCGAGTACGGAGAGTACCCGTACGTCACGGCGGACGAGATCAAGAAGGCGCTGCGGGTCAAGGGCGCCCTGTCGGAGATGCTCGACCAGTTGCAGTGAGGGCCGTGACATGAGTGAGACCAGGACCGCGCGCACTTATAACCAGAGGCACACCCCACGGGAGTACACCCCCGGTGGAAAACGGGTGAGCATCTACGTCTCGTGGAGCTATCCGGCCGAGGCGGGCCGGTACACATCGGAGTTGGACAACCGCTTCTCCACCATGACCGAGGTCAGGCGGGCGGCATGGCCCGCCTACGAGGACCCGAAGTGGTCCGATCCGTATCGGTTCCAGCAGGGCATCGCCGGTGCGCTCGAGCTGTTCTTCTGGGCCTGGGTGCCGTTCCAGGACTTCGTCGAGGAGACCACGGGGCATCCGGTTCCGGTGTACCAGCGCATCGACCAGGCCGGCTTCCAGACCCCGCTGGACGAGCGGGTCCTGGCGGACACCGATGTCCTGTTCGTCTTCGGGCTGGACCACATGATCACCCGACAGGAGGCCCGGCGGGACGAGATCGAGGCCCTTCGGGCCTTCCTCGCCCGGGAGGACGTCCGCCTGGTGCTCGGCCCCCACCACGACGTCGGCGCGTCGGACGATCTGTCCGAACGGGAGATGGAGTACCGCCACCACGGCGATCCTCTGGTGCCACGCCGGCAACGGTTCGCGACGTACGTCAGGGACCTGATGAAGGGTCTGGGCGTACCGGTCGTCAACCGCTACGGACTGCGTCCCGCGACCGGCGAGGACAACAGGATCGCGCCGCTGTCCACGGTCCGCGACCTGGATGCCAAGGGGTGGCTGGACGGCGTGACCAACTTCAACTTCCACATGCATCTGCCGCACTACGAGGTGACGCCCGGCGACCCCGAAACCATCCATGTCCTGGCGAGGCAGCCGATCGACACGTCCAGGCCGCATCCGTTCACCGAGGCCGGCAACAGCGAGTTCAACATGTTCCTGTGGATGCCGCCGAGCGGGGACCGGGCGGGCGATGTGCTGCTGGCGGACTCGACGATCTTCAGTTCCCTGTTCGGGGGTGATGAGAGTCTGCGCAGCTTCTGGCGGAACCTCGTCTCGAAGTAGGGCCGGCAAGGAGGTCGCCCGTGAGTGAGCCCTCGGCGGTCGGGCTGGAGCTGGACGACATCCAGCGCGGTGTCCTGAGCCCCCGGCCGACCCCTTACGCGGCCGCCTACCTGGCCTTCCGGATCGACGACCGGGAACAGGGGCGGGAGCTGATGCGGCGCGTCAGCGGAGCGGTGACCTCCGCAGCGGACGCGGCCAGCCCGCTCGGGGACGCCTGGGTCAGTGCCGCCCTGACCTGTCGCGGCCTCGAGGCCCTCGGAGTGCCGGCCGCATCGCTGGACACGTTCGCCTGGGAGTTCCGGCAGGGTATGGCCGCCCGTGCCGGAGCACTCGGCGATGTCGGCGACAGCGCCCCGGAGCACTGGGAAGCACCGCTCGGCACCCCCGACGTCCACGTGGTGATCACAGCCATCGCGCCCGACTCCCCGCGCCTTCAGGCCGCCATCGAGCGCGCTCGCCCGGCGTACGACCGTCTCCCCGGGATCACCGCGGTCTGGCGGCAGGACTGCTACGCGCTGCCCACCGAGACGGAGCACTTCGGCTATCGCGACGGTGTCAGTCATCCCGCCGTCGAAGGAAGCGGCATCGCCGGCTCGAACCGGCTCGAAGTCCCGCTGAAGGCCGGGGAGTTCGTTCTCGGATACCCCGACGAACTGGGAGGAGCCCAAACCCCGCAGCCCGCCGCGCTGGGGCGCAACGGCAGCTACGCCGTCTTCCGCAAACTCCACCAGGACGTCGCCCGGTTCCGCCGCTACCTGAGGGACAACTCCACCGGGCCCGAGGACCAGGAACTGATCGCGGCGAAGATCATGGGGCGCTGGCGCAGCGGGGCTCCCCTCGCGCTCGCCCCCGAGCACGACGATCCGGCGCTCGGCGCCGACCCGCACCGGCGCAACACCTTCCAGTACCAGCGGGACGACCCGATCGGTTTCCGCACTCCCGGCGGCTGCCACATCCGCCGGGCCAACCCCCGCGACGCCGCCGTGGCGGGCGAGGTGCGCCTGCACCGCATGATCCGACGGGGCGCCGTCTACGGACCGCCACTGCCGGACGGGGTGCTCGAGGACGACGGAGTGGACCGCGGCCTGATGTTCGCGTTCATCGGCGCACACCTCGGGCGGCAGTTCGAGTTCGTCCAGTCCGAGTGGTTGAACGACAGCGTCTTCTTCGGCGGAGGAGACGGCAAGGACCCCGTCACCGGCTCCCAGGACGGCTCCACCGGTTTCACCGTTCCCCGCAGGCCGGTGCGACGACGCCTCGCCGCGCTGCCCCGGTTCGTCGTCACCCGAGGAGGCGAGTACTGCTTCCTGCCGAGCCTGAGCGCCCTGCGCCGGCTCGGCGGTCTTCAGGAGTGACGAGCGGTGACACGCGCCGTGGCCGACGCCCGAGGATCTCCGCTTCCTGGAGAGTGGGCCGATGGACACCCTGCACCTGGTGCTCAACGCCGTCACCGTCGTCTTCATCGCGGCCACGATGTTCGCGGCCGGCCTGGGGGCCACCCTCCCCGCTCTGCGAGGCGTCTTCACCGACGTCCCGCTGCTCCTGCTGGCGCTGCTCGCCAACATGGTGGTCGTCCCGCTGCTCGGCTGGGGCATCGGAACGCTCCTCGGCCTTCCGCCGGCCTCGCTCGTCGCCCTCGTCCTGCTCGCCTCGTCGCCGGGCGGCCCCTTCGGCGCGAAACTGGCCATGGTGCAGAACGGCGACGTTGCCGCGGGCGCGGCGATGCAGGTACTCCTGGCCTCCATCGGCAGTCTCACGTTCGCACCCACCGCCAACGGCATCCTCAGCGCCGCCGACATCGGCACCGACGTGTCCCTCGACGTCGGGGCGCTGGTCCGGACCGTGGCGCTGCTTCAGCTGGTGCCGTTCGCCATCGGCCTGCTCATGCGCCACTACGCCACGCCCACGGCGCGGTCATGGCACCCCACGGCCGCCGCGGTCTCCAACATCACCTTCCTGATCGTGCTGGCGGGCATGCTGCTCGGCAACTGGCGAACGGTCGTGGATCTCTTCGGCTCCCTCTCCCTGCTCGCCGGTTTCCTGCTCGCGGCCGCCGCTTTCGGCGTGGGCACCTTGCTGGCCACGGGCACGACGGTGCGCCGTACCACCATGGGCGGGGTCGCCTCGGTGCGCAACGCGGGTCCCGCGCTGGCCGCCGTAGGGCTCGCGTTCGACGACCGGACCGCCGTGCTGGGGGCGCTGGCGGGGGTCCTGCTCAGCGGGCTGGTCGCGGCCCTGCCGATCGCCGTGTTCCTCAGCGGCCGGCGTCAGGCCCCGGCTCCGCCGGAAACCGGACGAGGCACGCCGTCGGCCCCCACACGGCCTTGACGTCTGCCGAGGCGTGAATCACGGGCGGACCGGCGGCGGGACGGTGATCTCCCGCTTGAGGATCTTTCCGGTGGGGCCCTTGGGAAGCTCGGCGGTGAGGGTGACGACGCGGGGATACTTGTACGCCGCCACGCGTTCCTTGACATAGTCGCGGATCTCCTCCGGCGTCGTGTCGTCGCCGGTCCTCAGCACGACGACCGCGGCGACCTCCTCGCCGTGCAGTGGGTGCGGAACTCCCACGACAGCGGCCTCGGCGATCGAGGGGTGCCCGTGGAGGACCTCCTCGATCTCCCGGCGGCGAGGAGACCGACGAGGCCCTACGGGGGCGGATCACCGCGGCCATCAGACGGCAGCTGTTCCCGCGCCACGTACCCGACGTGATCGCGCGGGTACCCGGGCTGCCCCGCACGCTGACCGGGAAGAAGCTCGAGGTGCCGGTCAAACGGATTCTGCAGGGCGCCCGGGTGTCCGAGGTCGCCGGTCCCGGAGCGGTGACGAACGGCTCCATGCTGGACTGGTTCGCGGAATTCCGGGCCCGGACGGACTCGAGCAGGACCAGGTGAGGCAGGACATGGTCAGCCTGAGGACCGGCGGAACCGGGGTCACATCCGGGCGTACGGCTGAGGCGACAGCGTCTCGAAGGGGAGCCGGACGGTGGTGGCCGTCCCGGTGTCCGCGTTGGACGTGCGCAGGGCCGTCAGTTCCTCCGTCGTCAGCGCGCGCCGCACCAGGCGGAACTCGTCCAGGGAGCCCTTGAACCGGTCGTAGCCGTCCGGCCTGGCTCCCAGATGGAGACCGAGCACGGCGAAGCCGTCCTCGTACGTCACCGAACCGGCCGGAGCCGTGGCCTCGGCGGGCGCTCCACCGTCCACCGACAGGCTCAGCTTTCCGCCCGTGCGCTGGAGCACCACATGGTGCCAGGCGCCGTCGCCGAAGGCGTAGGCCGCGCTGCCGTCGGCGGCGTAGACGGTGGTGGTGGCCGTTTCCGTCTGGAGCACGGCGGCGAGCCGGTCCTGGCCCGGCTGGGCCCGCAGCCACAGCTGCCGTTCGGCGGCGCCGACGCCGTAGGCCCAGAAGAGGACCTGGTTGGCGCTCGTCTGGCCGGCCGTGTAGCGCATCCAGGTCGCCACGGTGAAGTCGCGGGAGCCGAGGGCCAGGTCCGCGCCGTACGGCAGCTCGACGGAGTCGTCCGTGCCGTCCAGGGCAAGTCCCGCACCGAACCTGCCCGCCGAGGCCGCAGGCCGGGCTCCGCCCCGTACGAAGGCGTGGCCGCAGTGCACCGACGAGTCCGGGGTCGCCGGGCCCGCGGCCGGTCTGACCACCTGGTGGGCCTCGGTGTTGCCGTTCTCCATGGACCACGACAGGGCGGGCCTGTCGGTCGGGTAGCCGCCCGCGGAACCGACGGCGGACCGCGCGACCCTCGTCAGTTCGTCCGCGGTGAGCGCCCGCTTGTAGAGCCGGGCCTCGTCCAGGGAGCCGGTGAACACATCGAGGTCGCCCGGCTTGGAGCCGATCCTCAGCCCCTCCGGTGTGGCCGTCGAGGTGAGGGCACCGGACAGCCCCGTCGTCTCGGCGGCCGTGGTTCCGTCCACGCTCAGCCGCAGCGTGCCACCGCTCCGGCCGACCGCGAGCAGGTGCCAGGCGCCGTCGCCGAAGGCGGCCGACGGGCCGGGGTCGGGCAGGGCCACCTGCACCGCACCCGAGGGCGTCTCGGCCCAGGCGAGCAGCCGTCTCTGTGACGGCTGTGCGCGCACCCACAGCGAGGGTTCGCCGGAGACGGAGCCGTAGGCCCACAGCAGCGCGGCGTTCGGGTCGGTCGCGGTCAGGGTGTGCCGGAACCACAGGGTGTAGGTGAAGTCGCCCGAGCCGACGTCGAGGGCCGGCAGATAGGGGACCTCGACGCCGGGCCGGGACGCCGAGACGGAGATCGCGCCCTTGCCGACCCGGCCGGCCACCTCACCGGGCACTCCGCCGAGAAGGGTGCCGTCGGCACAGTGCCCCGAGACGTCGTCCTCGATCGCGACCGAGGTCAGCGCGGGCACATCGGCGGTGTCGACCACCTGGAACGGCAGCCGCACACCGAGCGAACCCTCCGCGGAAGGGGCCGCGTTCGCCGATCGCAACTCCGCGAGCTGGGTATCCGTCAGCGCGCCGAGGTACACCCGGAACTCGTCCAGGCCGCCGCTGAAGGGGTCACCGGCCGCGGTGTCGGGCTTGGCCCCGAGCCGGATCCCGTCGACACCGTCGACGCGTTCGGCGCTGACCGACCCGGCCACCCCCGTGGCCTGCGCCGAGGACGTGCCGTCCACCGAGAGCGTGATCCGTCCGCCGCTGCGCACCAGGGCCAGATGGTGCCAGGCGTCGTCGCCGAATGCGGTCGACGGGCCTGCATCGGGCAGGGCGACGGAGGCGGTGCCGCCGGTGCCCTGCACCCAGGCGTACAGCCGGTCCTGGCCGGGCTGGGCGCGCACCCACACCTGCGGCTTCGCCGCGCCGTAGCCGTAGGCCCACATCAGTACCCGTTGCTGGGTCTCGCCGGGCTGCGCCTTGTACTTGAAGAACAGCGAGCAGGTGAAGTCGCCGTCGCCCGGGTCGATGCCCGGCGTGTACGGCACGTCGGCGTACTCACCGTCGGCGTCGAGCACGAGCCCCTGGCCGAAGCGCCCGGCGCCGAGCGCCGAACCCCCGGCGAGATAGGCGTCGTCGGCCTCGGGCGTGGCGTCAGGAGTGGTGCGGCCCGCGGCCCGGGAGGCCTGCGGGTGGACGGCGCCGGTGAAGGTGCCCGGTACACCGGCCGCCGCCGGGGTGAAGCGGTTGAAGTAGATGTTGGCGGCGGAGAAGCCGTCGCCGCCCTCGTAGACCAGGCCCAGCTCGCCGTCGGTGAGCTCGGCCAGGTCCGAGTACCCGGCCCGCTTGGCGTTGATCTGTGCGGCGTCGTGCCAGGTGGTGCCGCGGTCCGTGGAGTAACGGATCCGCATGTTCTGGCGGTCCGTCGGGTGCGAGGGCGCCGAGAGGACGAGCGTGTCACCGGGCGTGGCCCGGTACGTCTGCTCCAGCGCGAGGACCGACGCCTGCACCTCGGGCGTGGTCAGCGAGGGAACCACCTGCTGCGCGGGCACGGTCGCGCCCGAGTCGGTGCTGACGGCGTGCGTACGGTGACCGGACGAAGCACCGTTGTTGTTGCGGGCGTTGATGTAGACGTCCCCGTTGTCGAGTTCGGCGACGGTGGGTTCGCCCGGCAGCATCCCGGGCCCGGCGGAGTCGGCCGTGGCGCTCGCGAACCACTCGTCGCCGTCGTCGCTGTAGAGCACTCCGACGAGCTGGGGATCCTGACCGGACTGCGGGGGTGACTCGTACGCCCCCACCACCAGCCGGCCCGCCTTGTCGCCGCGCTTGAGCTGGATGCCGTGCGAGGGGCCGGTGCCGAACCAGCCGTCCTGCGCGTTCGTCAGCCGCGGCAGCGGCTTCGGTGCGCCGAAGGTCAGCCCGTCGTCCGTGCTGCGCTGGATCCACGGCAGCCGTCTGCCGCCCGGCTCGGCCGGTTCCGACGTGGAGAGCAGGTAGACGGAGCCGGTGCGCAGGTCGGCGACGGGGGAGGGGTTGCCGCGCGTGTACGGCGTCTCCGGGTCGGTGTCGCTGCCGGCGAGCGCCACGCGCATGGGGCCCCAGGTGCGGCCGCCGTTGGTGGAGCGGCGGACGACGATGTCGATGGCACCCCGGTCGGCGCAGGAGGGCGAGCGGCGGGCCTCCGCGAAGGCGAGCAGGGTGCCCGCCTTCGTACGGACGATCGTGGGGATGCGGAAACAGCCGTATCCGGCGGTCCCGGAGCGGTACAGGATCTGTTCGGTCCCGATGAGGCCGTCGGACGACGGCTGGGTACCGCCGGCGGCGGCGGGCGGAGCGACGGCTCCCAGGAGGATCAGGGGCAGGGTGACGAGGGCGGCGCCGAGGGCGCGCAGGCGTGGCCGGGACACGGCGGTGCAGACCTTTCTGGTGCGGTGCGGACCTCGGGTGAGGATCTGGGGCGTCTGGCCGTCAGCGGACCGCCGCCCGGTCCGCCGTTCCCCGTGCCGACAGGACGGAGGGAGACGGGCAGAGCGGGCGGCGGTGGAGGCGGGGCGTGACGGCCGTCGGGCCGTCACGGCCCCCTCTATGGTGTGATCACTTGGCCGGAGGGGCGGGCAGCTTGCTGCCCTGGAAGTCCGGCGCGTCGGCCGCGGCGCGCATCGTGCTGAGCGAAGAGGTCTGCTGCACCTGGTAGATGCGGGTCTGGTTGTCGGCGGTACGGAAGGTGTAGGCCCAGGTCGGGCCGGTGGGGTTGGTGTAGGTGAAGGCGGTCGGCTCGGTGGCCGACGCCTCGAAGCTCACCTGCTGCCAGGCGCGCCAGGCACCACTGCCCTGCGCGGTCTCCCCGGTGTTGTGGACGTAGCCGTCGGTGCCGCGGACGACGACCTCGGTGAGGCCGGTCAGCGGGGAGATCACGGCGCTGGGGGAGCCCTGCGCGGTGATGCCGGCGATGGTCTCCCAGGCTCCGTAGGCCCCGCCCTCGGCGGACTGGCCGGTGGTGACCACGTTGCCGTTCGGGTCCGTGGCGAAGACACGCATGCGGTAGCCGGGGTAGACGATGACGGACGGCGTGCCGTCGATGGCCTGGGTGCCCAAGCCGGTCCACGCCGAGAGCGTGCCGCCCTCCTTGAAGAGCGCGGTGGAGAGGGTGCCGTCGGCCTCCCTGCCGAAGAGCTGGATGCCGTCGCGCACGGTGACGGCGGTGAGGGGGCCGGTGAAACCGCTGCCGGAGAGCGGCATCCAGCCCATGAAGTCGACGTTGGCGCGCTGCTGGATGCGGTACCAGGGCTTGCCGTCCGCGTCGACGGCGAACTGGGTCATCAGACCGCTCGGGGTCTTGCCGGTGACGGCGTGCTGCTGCATGGCGCCGGCCAGATCGATCCAGTTGCCCCAGTCGGCGCTGCCCACGGCGGACTGGTTGCGCTGCCAGACGCTGCCGGAGGTGTTGTGGGCGGTGACGACGACACGGCCGTCGGTGTGCGCGGAGAGCGAGGGCCGGCCGGTGAAGGCCTCCTGGCCGGAGATCACCGTCCACTGGGCGCCGTTGATGTCGGCCGGGTCGGTGCGGCCGTGGACCAGGCGGCCGATGTTGTCGGTGTAGGCGATCTCCAGCTTGCCGTCGGACGCCTGCATGACGGAGTTGGGGGTGTACGACTCCAGCGGCACGGGCGTCGCCGCGGGTGTGTAGTTGACGTTGAGCTTGCAGATGTCGGGCCCCGCCGAGACAGAGACGTAGCCGGCCCAGCCGGACGCCTCGACCTGCTTGTTGTAGACGGGGAAGTTGCGGGTGTCCTCGTCGAAGCGGTAGTACGTGACGGCGCCGCCGCCCTTGACGCGGAACAGCGTGTCACCGCCGTAGGACGGCATGAACTTGGTGTCGCTCCAGTCGGCGGCGGACGCCAGCACATGGCGTTCGATCCAGCGCTGGCTGGTGTAGTCATAACGCGATCGGTAGAGCTTGCCGTCGGTGGCGTCACGGCCGTAGATGACGCCGCGGTCGCCCGCGTAGATGGCGTCGTAGTTCCAGCCCTTGTCGACGATTTTGCCGCTGCCCTCGACGAACTTGTCGGCGGTCGCGTCGTAGCGGTACCAGCGCAGGTCGTTGGTGGTGCCGGAGAGCGACCATATGTAGCCGCCGCGGTCGATGGTGATGTCGTCGGTCCGGCCGGCGGCCCTGAACTGGGTGAAGTCGGAGCTGATCTTCCGGTGGTGGACGTCCCAGGTGGTGCTGGAGGTGATCCGGTGGCTGTAGTACAGCCCGTCCGACTTGATGCCGTAGAAGGACGCGCCGGGGCCGGCGAGCATGAGGCCGTAGCCGGTCCAGGTGGTGTCGATGGTGTTGCCGGCGGGCAGGGCGTTGCCGACCGCCGGGTCCGGCATGTCGGTTCTGCTGAGCTTGCCGGCGGAGTCCAGGGTGTAGGTCGCCCCGGCGGAGCCGCAGGTCAGTGACACGGCGGCCGCCGCGGGAGCGGAGGGCAGTGCGCCGGTGAGCGGAAGGGCGGTCGCCAGGGCCGCGGCCAGAGCTGTGGCGGAGATGAGTGTGCGAGGTGAAGTCCGATTCATGACGTGGACGTTAGGCGTCCGAGGGTGAACGCGACCGTTTCAGCAAGGTGAACAAAGATCGCCGATAAGGATCTTGAAGGTAAACAGATGGGCTCAACACGACTTGCACCGTGGTCGATTGATGGGATTTCAATTTGACGGCCCACCCGGCGGTGATTCGGCGTCCTCTGAGGCGTCAGGTGAATCCCGCGTGAACTCCCGCCGTATTTCCGTTGAATGAAGCCTCGGGGGAACCCATGTCGACCCCTGCCGGAATCCTGAGCCCCGAAACCGGCACCACCAGTGGGTGCCTTGGGAAAAGCACGTGTCGATTCCGAAGGTAATGATCACGTAATGATCACGCCAAGGTGAATGGTCTTGTCATCCAGTCGACATGGTCATGGTGATCCGACAGGCTTCCCCTGCTCATTCGTTCGATCTGTGGGGGGATCGTGCCGGCGTACCGGACACTCGCGCGCACGTTGCTGATGCCGAGACTTCTGCGTTCGCGCTGGGGCAAGGCCATCGGGCTCGCCGTTGCAACGGTCATCGCCGTCGGCTCGCTCGCCGTCGCGGGCGCCGGGCTCCTCCTCTTCCCCGGGGAGCCGGCCGCCGCCAAGGGCCCCGGTCAGCGCTGGGGCAGTGCCGAGGGGCTGAGCCATGCCGCGGGCGGCAGGCGCAACAACAGCGTGCCGCGGTCCCTGCGGGCCAAGTACCCACTGAAGAGCCCACCCGCCGCACGGGCCGTGGCGCGGAAGAACACGGTCCAGGTCAGCACGCCGGCCCCCGCGAAGGTCAAGGGCTTCGACCGCAGGACGAGCAAGGAGATCGCCTCGGAGCGCGACGCCCGCAGCCGTACGTACGCCAACGAGGACGGCACCCGCACCACCGAGATCTCCACCGAACCCGTCAACTACCGGGACGCCCGCGGAGTCTGGCGGCCCATCGACACCTCGCTCGTGGAGGACCACGGCGGCTGGGACAACGCAGCCGACTCCGTGGCCCTGCACTTCGCCGGCCGGGCCGACGCCGGCGAGCTCGCCTCCGTCACCCTGCCGTCCGGCGAGTCCTTCGGGTACGGGCTGAGCGGCGCCGCCTCCGTGGGGGGCAGCGCGGACGGTGCCCGCGTGAGCTACGAGCAGGTGCTCCCGGGGACGGACCTCTGGCTGGACTCGCGGGCCGGCGGGGTGAAGGAGACCCTCGTCCTGAAGTCCGCCGACGCCCCGGACGCCTTCGTCTTCCCGCTCCGCCTCAGGGGCCTCACCGCCAAGGCCGACGGCGGATCGATACTGCTGACCGACGCCAAGGGCCGCACCCGCGCCGTCGTCCCGGCCGGCTTCATGGAGGACGCCGCCCACGCCGTCTCGCACGCCGTGAGGTACGAACTCGTCGAGCAGGACGGCGGCCAGGCGCTGAAGATGACCGTCGACCGGGACTGGCTCGCCGACCCGGCCCGTGCCTTCCCCGTCCGCGTCGACCCCTCCGTCGACACCACGTCCGCCTCCACCTCCATGACCGTCCGCAGCGGCGGTTCCGTCGTCGGCTCCAGCGAACTCCAGGTCGGCAAGGGCCCGGACGGCGCCTCCGCCGCCTACCTCGGCTTCCCCGGCCTCGACGAGGAGCTCAGGTACCACCAGATCTTCGGTGTCCAGTTGCAGGTCGTGAACTTCGACTCGGCCTCCTGCAAGCCGCGTTCCGTCTCCGTCCACCCCGTCACCGGGTCATGGACCGCCGGCACCGGCACCGCCTACCCCGGCCCCTCGGTCGGCGCCGCCCTCGCGTCGAAGTCCTTCGCCTACGGCTACATAGGCTTCGGCCAGTCGAAGTCCGCCTGCCCCACCTCCGGTGAGCTCTTCGACCTCGGCAAGGGCGGCCGCGACCTGGTGCAGCGCTGGGTCAACGGCACCCAGGCCAACTACGGCCTGTCCCTGCGGGCCTCGGCCACCGACTCGCTCGCGTTCAAGAAGTTCACCGGCCACGCCACGGCCAACCCGCCCAAGCTGTACGTCACGCACTCCCCGTACAACGCCTCCTACAGCTTCCCCAAGCCCGTCCCCGACCCGCCGGTGCTGCAGAACCAGGCCGGCCAGGTCAAGGTCGCCGTCACCAACAAGGGCGCCGAGACCTGGACGCCGTCCACCTACTACCTCGCCTACCGCGCCTACGACAAGAAGGGCAAGCTGGTCACGCAGCAGCGTGCGGGCAGCCTCACCGGCAACGTGGCCCACGGTGCCAAGGCGACGGTCGACGCCACCATCAAGGCGCTCCCGCCGGGCGTCTACATGCTCGACTTCACGATGGTGCGCCAGGGCGGCAAGGTCTTCACCGACGAGCAGGTGCCGCCGGGGCGCCTGACCATCCAGGTCTTCGACATCGCGCCGGTGGTCAAGGAGCAGTTCCCGCCCAACGGCTACCAGGCCCAGACGCTGACCCCGCAGCTGTGGGCGGCCGGCGTCGACATCGACGCGCCCCCCGGCTCCTCGCTGCAGTACAAGTTCGAGATCTGCGAGGCCGACAAGGACGGCAAGCCGACCGCCTGCACCACCTCCGCCTATCAGACGAGTTCGGCCTACCCGGTCCCGTCCGGCCGGCTGAAGTGGGGCAAGACCTATCTGTGGCGCGGCTTCGTCAAGGACGCGTCCAACGAGGTGCCCACCCAGCAGGTGGCGCTGGTCGCCGCCGTTCCGCAGCCCGAGATCACCTCGCGGCTCTCCGGCGCGCAGGGCAAGGAGTTCGACCCCAACGTCGGCAACTTCACCTCCAGCGCGACCGACGCGTCCCTCGCCGGCGTCGGTCCCGACCTGACCCTCATCCGTACCTACAACAGCCTCGACCCGCGCCGTGACCTCGCCTTCGGCGCCGGCTGGACGACCCGCTTCGACATGCGGCTCACGCCGGACGACGACGGCAGCGGCAACGTCGTCATCCGCTACCCCGACGGCCAGGACGTCCGCTTCGGCAGGAACGCGGACGGGACCTACGCCCCGCCGCCCGGCCGTTTCGCCAAGCTGACGTTCGACTCCACGGCCAACACCTACAAGCTGCAGGACAAGTCCGGTAGCACGTACGAGTTCAGCACGACCGGTCTGCTGGCCAAGACCACCGACGCGTACTCGAACTCGGTCACCTACACCTACAGCGCCGGCAAGCTCGCGACCGCGACGAACAACCGCACCTCCCGCTCGCTGACCTTCACCTGGACCGGCGCGCACGTCACCAGGGTCCAGACGACCCCCGTCGACGGCGCCCCGCTCACCTGGAACTACAGCTACACCGGCGATCTGCTGGACAAGGTCTGCGACCCGCTGAACGGCTGCACCCAGTACGGCTACGGCACCGGCAGCCACTACGCCACCACCGTGCTCGACTCCCGCCCCGAGTCCTACTGGCGCCTGGGCGAGGAGGAGGGCACCGCGGCGAACAGCGCCAACGAGGCCAACCTCGGCAAGGACCGCGGCACCTACCAGAACGTCACCCTGAAGGCCGCCGGCGCGATCACCGGCGACCCCGGCACCGCCGCGTCCTTCAACGGCACCACCTCACGCGTCGACCTGCCCGCCGGCACCCTGAAGAAGAGCCGTGACGAAGCGGTGGAGGTGTGGTTCAAGACGATCGCCGGCGGCACCGGCGGCCCGCTAGTCGGCTACCAGGACAAGGCCTGGGGCACCACGCCCGGCACCGGTGTCCCGATGCTGTACGTCGGCACCGACGGAAAGCTCCGCGGCCAGTTCTGGACCGGCACGGCCGGACCGATCACCGACATCGGCAAGAACGTCAACGACGGCCAGTGGCACCACGCGGTGCTGTCGATGTCCGACTCCACCCAGAGCCTCTACCTGGACGGCAAGCTCTCCGGGACCAGCACGGGCAAGCAGCCGCTGCAGACCACCCTCACCTACAACCAGATCGGCGCCGCGTACGCCACCACCCCCGCCTCCTGGCCGGGCTGGGGCTCCACCGCCGCCAAGTCCTTCGCGGGCACCATCGACGACGTCGCCGTCTACCACCACCCGCTGGGCACGGCGGCCGTCACCGCCCACTACCGCGAGGGCGGCCGCACCGCCGACGTCCTGACGAAGACCACGCTGCCGAGCGGCCGCATCGCCTCCGAGGTCCAGTACGACACCACCCGCGACCGCGTCCAGGAGTACACGGACCGCAACGGCGGCACCTGGGAGATCGGCACCCCCGCGGTCTTCGGCAACGACAAGGACCTGCGCCGCACCGTCGAGGTCCGCGACCCGATGGACGCCCCGTACTTCTACGAGTACGACGGGCTGTCCTCGCGGCTGCTGCGCTACGGCGAGCCGATGGCGCTGGGCGCCCGGGAGTCCGTCACCGCGTCCCCGTCCCCGTCGCCGACCGACCCCGGCCAGGTCTGCACCGAGCCCGACCCGGGCGACCCGGCCTTCTGCACCAACCCGCCCGGTGACGGCGGCGACGGGCCGGACTTCATCCGCTACCCGGTCGACGGTGTGGCCATCCGCTCCTTCGAGTACGACGACAACGGCTTCCAGACCGGGATCACCAGCGAGAACGGCGACAAGGTCACCCTCGGCTACGACGACCGCGGCAACGTGACCAGCCGGACGACCTGCCGTGCGCAGGGCGACTGCCAGACCTCGTACACCACCTACCCGACGGCGACCGGCGACTTCGACCTGCGGGCGGACCAGCCGTCCGAGACCCGCGACGGCCGTTCGACCGGCCCGACCGACAACCGCTACCTCACCAAGTACACCTACAACACCAGCGGCGCGCTGCTCACCCAGACGGCGCCCGACGGCGGCACGGCGCGCAACACGTACACGACCGGCGCCGAGCCGGCCGTCGGCGGCGGCAACACGCCCACCGGCCTGCCGCTCACCACCGCCGACCCGCGCGGGAAGATCACCCGCTACCAGTACTACAAGAACGGCGACCTGGCCTGGGTGACCGATCCGTCCGGCAGCGTCACCAAGTACACCTACGACGCGCTGGGCCGCAAGCTCAGCGAGACCGTGGTCACCGACGCCCAGCCGGCCGGCACGACGTCCACCTTCACCTACGACAAGCTCTCCCGGGTCCACACCCTCACCGACCCGGCGGCGACCAACGCCGTCACCTCCGGCAAGCACCAGCAGCGCACCACCACCGACTACGACGCCGACGGCAACGTGGTGCGCACCGAGATCGACGACGTGCTCGGCGGCGACGCCGCGCGGGTGATGACCTTCGGCCTCGACGACCACGGCCGCCCGGAGCTCGTCACCGACGCCGAGGGTGACGAGACCTCGTACACCTACGACGTCTTCGGCAACAAGACGTCGATGGTGGACGCGAACGGCAACCACTTCGACTACGTCTACACCGCGCGCAACATGCTGGCCGAGACCCGGCTGCGCGACTGGGACGACGACGGCGGCGACGACAGCTACACCGTCATGCAGTCGTACGCCTACGACATGGGCGGCCGGCTGGTCCGGCACACGGACTCGATGGGCCGCTCGTTGATGTACCAGTACTACGGCGACGACCTGGTCAAGTCGATCACGCTCAAGGACTTCCACAACCCCGACGGCACCAAGCGCGACATCGTCGTGGAGTCCGACACCTACGACGGCGCGGGCAACGTCCTGACCGAGACGACCGCCAACGGCAAGCTCGTCACCGCGTACACCTACGACCCGGTCGGCCGGGTGAAGTCCGAGGTCGTGGACCCCGACGGGCTCACGCGACGGACGACGTACACCTACGACCTCGCCGGCAACGTGCTGACGACGGCCTCCAGTGGTTCGCCCTCCAACGTCCCCTGGCCGGTGAGCGTCAGCGGTGACTCCGTCCGCTACGAGTACGACGACGCGGGCAACGTCCTGCACGAGACGGTCGAGAACGGCACCGACTCACGCACCACCGACTACACCTACGACGAGCGCGGCCTCACCACCTCCAAGACGGACCCGGCGGGCAACAAGACCGAGTACGCCTACGACGAGCTCGGCCGCGCGGTCTCCGTCACCGCGCCCGCCGTCCGGACCGAGTCCGGCGGCAGCACGCCCGCCACCACCCGGCCCACCACCTTCACCGGCTACGACACCTTCGGCGCGGTCACGGAGTCGGTCGACGCCCTCGGGAACGTCAACCGCACCGCCTACGACCGGCTGGGCCGAGCGATCACCGAGACGGCGCCCTCCTACACGGCGCCGGGCTCCACCGAGACCGTCGCCCCGACCGTCACCAACACCTACGACGCGCTCGGCAACCTCACCGAGAGCACCGACCCGCTCGGCCGCGTGACCAAATTCCAGTACGACCGCCAGAACCGGCTCACCGTGAAGGACGTGCCCGTCGGCACGGGCGACGAGCGGGGTCAGTGGACATACACGTACACCCGCACCGGCGAGGTGCTCTCCGTCACGGACCCGAACGGCGCCCGCGCCGAGACCACCTACGACGACCTGGACCGCCCGGTCACCACCACCCAGATCGAGCGCAAGCCCCAGCCGGGCGCCTTCACCACCCGCAACGAGTACGACGACGCGGGCAACGTGGTGAAGCAGACCTCGCCGAGCGGCGCCGTCAGCCAGTTCACGTACGACAGCCTCAGCCAGCTGACCCGGATGCAGGAGCCCAGCGGCGCCATCACCCAGCTCGGCTACGACGCCTCGGGCCGCGAGGTGCGCCACACGGACGGCATGGGCCGCACGTCGGCGAAGATCTACGACCAGCTCGGCCAGCTCGTCCAGGACCAGGACCTGGACCCGTTCAACAGCGTGCTGCGCAAGGTCGGTTACGCCTATGACAAGGCGGGCAACCTGGTCGCGTCGACCAACCCGCTGAACCGGACGACGACGTACACCTACGACGCCCTCAACCGGCTGACCACTCAGACCGAGCCGGTCTCCGACAGCAAGTCCATCACCACGTCCTTCGGCTACGACGCGCTCGGCAACCGCACCCGCTACACGGACGGCCGCGGCAACCCGACGATCTACACCGTCAACACGCTCGGCCTCCCCGAGTCCGTGATCGAGCCGGCCACCGACCGGGACCCGTCCCCGGCGGCCCGCACCTGGACGACCGCGTACGACGCCGACGGCGAGCCCGTGAAACTCACCGCGCCGGGCAACGTGGTCCGCGAGCGCGAGTACGACAAGGCCGGCCAACTGGTCCGCGAGACCGGCACGGGCGCCGAGGCAACCACCCCCGAGAAGCGGTTCCAGTACGACCCCGCGGGCCGGCTGGTCGAGGCCACCTCCCCGCAGGGCGACGACACCTACGAGTACAACGACCGGGGCGCGCTGCTGAAGGCGACCGGCCCGTCCGGCGACGCCACGTACACCTACGACAACGACGGCCTGCTCACCAGCCGCACCGACGCGGCCGGCACCGCGAGCTTCACCTACGCCAAGCAGCAGCTGACCTCGGCGACCGACCCGCTCACCGGTGTGCGGCAGAGCTACACCTACGACGGCGCCGGCGCGGTCAAGAAGGTCGACTACGGCGCGGGCCAGTCGCGCGACTTCACCTACGACGACCTGGGCCGGCTCGACACCGACACGCTGAAGAACAGCGGCGGCCGGACGATGGCGTCGACCGACTACGGCTACGACACCGACGACCGGCTGACGTCCAAGACCACGGCCGGCACCGCCAAGGCCGGGACCAACACCTACGGCTACGACTACGCCGGCCGCCTCACTTCCTGGACGGCCGACGGCACGACGACCGACTACGGCTGGGACGACAGCGGCAACCGCGTGAAGAACGGCGGCAAGACCGCCGCCTTCGACGAGCGCAACCGGCTGCTGTCCGACGGCGACTACACCTACGACTACACGTCACGCGGCACGCTCGCGTCGCGCACCAGTTCCGGTCTGAAGGAGGACTTCACCTTCGACGCCTTCGACCGGCTGGTGAAGGCGGGCCAGTCCGGAACGGAGTACACCTACGACTCGCTGGACCGCATAGCGGCCCGCAACGGCGTGGACTTCTCCTACGCCGGCTTCGCACCCGACCCGGTCAGGGACCAGACCGCCACGTACGGCCGCGGCGCGGCGGACGAGCTCCTGTCGGTCGCCGAGAACGGCGGTACGGCCCGGCTGACGCTGGAGGACAAGCACGGCGACGTCGTCGGCAGCATGTCCGCGGCGGACGGCGCGGCTCCCGCCCTGGACGAGTCCACGGCCTTCGACCCGTTCGGCCAGGTGCTCGGCACGGCCGACATGGACGGCAACCTGGGTTACCAGGGCGACTGGACCGACCCGGACACCGACCAGGTGAACATGGGGTCCCGCTGGTACGACCCGGGGACCGGCACCTTCGACTCCCAGGACTCGTACCTCTACAGCTCCGGCGCCTCGATCCTCGCCAACCGCTACACCTACGGCGCCGGCGCACCGCTCGACTACACCGACCCGGACGGCCACTGGCCGAGCTGCGGCTGGTGCAAGAAGGCCGTGAGCTGGACCGGCAAGAAGCTCCGCCAGGGCGCGCACTGGGTCTCCAAGACCGCCCAGTCCGTCTGGCACGGCGTGCAGTGGGCGTGGAACAACCCGGGGGCGGCGTTCAAGCTGGCTCTGAGCTACGTCGGCAAGGCCGCAAGCTGGGTCTACCGCAAGTCGGGTCTGAAGACGGTCGTCGACGCCACCGTCAACGCCGTCAAGTGGGTCGGCCAGAAGACGGGCATCACCGAGTGGGCCCGTGAGAAGGCGAGACAGGCGGCCAGAGCGGCGTACCAGGCCAAGGTCTACATCACGAAGAAGGCCAGACAGGCGGCTTCCTTCGCGGCGCAGCACAACCCGATCCCGGCGATCCTCGCCGCCACCAAACCGCTGATCGCCGTCGGCAAGGCGATCGTGACCGCCGACCCGAACCTTCCGGCCATCGTCGTCGGCGCGGCCGTCCAGGTGGTCGCCGACGCCGCCAAGGCCGCGGACGCCATCCGCGACGAGGTCGTCAAGCAGGTCGGCAGCGTCGTGGAGAGCGTCTCCGACGCGGTCGACTGGGGCGAGGTCTGGGACGGCGTCAAGACGGTCGGCAACATCGTCGGCGACGTCACCGGCTTCAACGACATCAAGAACTGCGTCACCACGGGCGACATGGAGTCCTGTGCCTGGGCGGCGGCGACCGTGGGCGGCATCGTCCTCGGCGGCGCCGGCGCGGCGGCGGTCCGGGCGGCGAAGGCCGGACGGATGGCGGCGAAGGCGGCGAAGTACGCCGACGAGATAGCGAAGGCGGCGGAGAAGGGCAAGAAGGTCCTCGAAGAGGCCGAGTCGGTGGCGGAATGCGTCTCGACCGCCAGGGACGTGGCCTCGCTCGCCAGCGGCAACAGCTTCCTGCCCGGTACGGAAGTCGTGATGGCCGACGGCAGCCGCAAACCGATCGAGAAGGTCAGGGAGGGCGACGAGGTCCTCGCCACCGACCCGACGACCGGCAAGACCTCCAAGGAGAAGGTCACCGACACGATCGAGGGCAAGGGCACGAAGAAGCTCGTCAGGCTCACGATCGACACGGACGGCGACCAGGGCCACGCGACGGACACCATCACGGCGACCGCGGGCCACCCCTTCTGGGTCCCCGACCTGAAGAAGTGGCTGAAGGCCGGTGAACTGAAGCCCGGCCAGTGGCTCCAGACGGGTACCGGCACCTGGGTCCAGGTCGACGCGGTCAGCGCATGGACGCAGCAGGCCGCGGTCTACAACCTGACGGTCGACACGGCGCACACGTACTACGTGGCGGCGGGCAAGACGTCGACCCTCGTCCACAACTGCCCCGCGGGCAGGGGCACCAGAGGCGCCCAGGGCAAGTTCCAGCCGACGATCACGGTTCACCGGGCCCAGGGCGACTGGAACATGGACGAGCGCATCTCGGAGGCCACCGGCCTGCGGTACGAGGCGGCGGAAAGGGCCACGGGCAAGGCGAAGTCCCGTACCTACACGGCCGCCGTGCACAAGAAGAGCGGGGACATCGCGGTGGGCTGCTCGGGCAACGGCAGCTGCGCCGAGCCGAACATCCTCGATCACACGGGCTGGGACGCGGACGACGTCGTCTTCACCAGGGCGATCCGCCGGGAGGACTTCGGCGACGGGAACGGCAAGATCCTCCAGGAGAAGGAGATCTGTACGACCTGCCAGGGCAACTATCCCACCGACAACTTCGTCCACAGTGTCATCTACGACCCCGAGGGACCATGGATGATCGGACAGTGACGAGAGCATCGATCCTGGAACTGCGACGCCACGACTGGTCCGCGCTGCGCTGCGGCTGCGGGCGGTCGGGTGCGCATCTGACGGAGTCGTTCAGCAGACTGCTGGACGCCCGGAGCACGCGCGAGACGATCGGGTACACGCTGGAGAACCACCTCGAGGTGCAGAGCATGCTCTTCGAAGTGGCCCCGCATGCCGTGCCGGTGATGCTCACGGCCCTGGGGGAGGATCTGCACGACTCCGTCCGCAGGCACTTCCTGGGAATGCTGGAGTACCTCGTGACGGGGGAGTCCCACCGCAGCGAGATCGACGCCGGCCGTCCCGATCTGGAGGAGGAGTGCATCGCCGCGGTCCGCGAGGGCATCTGGGCGCTGTACACCGAGGCCGTGTCCGGTGACGCGGAGGCCGCGCTCGACATCCTGGACTACGTGGACGAGGACGAGGACCGGCTGGAGTACTACCGGTCCGTCCTTGCCGCGCGCCTTGGTGAGGGGTGAGGAGGACCTCAGTCGCAGTCGATCGTCCGGGGCGGGACGAGCGCCAGGGCTGCCGTCGGGGTGGGTGATGTGAAGAGATGTGCGGGGCAGACGACGTGTGATCTTCTTATATGGACTGCGTGTTAGCCTGCGCACGGTCACGATCGACACGCATACGGGGGAGCACGGTGGGATCGGACGGCTACCAGGCCAAGGCGGGTATGACCGGTCAGGCCCGGCAACTCGACGACGCCGGCACGGACATGGACGGCGTCAGCTCGGCCGTGAAGTCGCGCACCACCTACTCGTACAGCGATGCCGGCGGCGATGACGCCGCGTCGGCGCTGAACGCGTTCGTCAAGGCCTGGGAGGCGGAGGCCAAGACACTGGCGTCGGCGTTGCACGAGCTCGGTGGCAAGGTGCAGTTGGCCAAGAAGACCTACCACGGCACCGATCGCCTGGTGAAGACGCACGCGGACAGCGTGCCCCTCGGCGGCACGAGCAGCCTCACCGACACATCGACGCAGGGCGGACGCACCTCGGTCCTGTCGAGCTACTGAGGAACGAGCCGGTGTCGTTCTTCTCCTCTCCGCTCGACTCCCCCTCCTTCCGCCTCGCGTGGCTCGCCGGGCTGTCCAAGAAAATGCTAGGTTCCGGGAGCAAGAACGAGCTCCTCGACCTGATCGACGACGCCCTCTCGGTGCCCGAACCGGGCGGCGACCCGGGCGTGCTGGAGGGCCTGGCCATGCTCTACCGCGGCCAGGTCGACCAGGTCGGCAGCGTCTTCGACCAGGTCGACCGGGTGGGCCGCAAGGGGCTTCCGGAGGTGTGGGTCGGCGACACGAGCGTCCTCGCCTCCGACGTGGTGAAGGCGGCCGGCCGGGCCGTGACCCAGATGAGCGAGGCGTTCCAGGGGTGCGCGACGGTGCTGCTGACGCTGGCCGACGCGATCGGCGCCGCGCAGCGCAAGGACGAGCGGGGCCGCGGACAGCTGCTGGAGCAGAAGAAGACACTCGGCGGCAAGGACGGATTCTTCGACAACCTGCACGAGAACGACGAGGAGGAGTGGGACCGCAAGAACGCCGCCCACTTCGGCTCCTACGCGGTCGACCTGATGCACGCCGCCGTGGCCGACGCGCAGGAGGCCACCCGCGTCGCGGCCCGGGACCTGAACAAGTGGGCCGCCGAGGCACGCGCCGGCAAGATGGAGACCAGCGAACTCACCGCCGTCGACAAGCTGATGCTCGCCGACACCGGCGTCGCGGGCGCCGACACCGAGCTGAACGAGATCCTCACGGCCGGCGACCTGGAGCGCGCGTCGGCGCGCATGGACCTGCTGAGCCTCGACGACGAGACGGCCATGGAGCGGATGCTGGCGAAGTCGGACAGCCCGCAGGAGCGGGCCTACCTGATGAAGGCCCTGGCCGCCGGCCACAGCGTCGCCGAGATCGAGACGTTCCAGAACAAGATCCACGGCAAGGACCCCGCCTGGCTGCGCCGGCACCTCACTCCGGTGGTCACCGCCGCGGACAGCATCAACGACGAGGGCCTCGCGCCGGACGGCTCGAACAACAACAAGGACTACGTCACGTTCGACGGCCAGCGGTGGATCCAGGGCGGCGACGGCTCCGAGGGCACCTGCGTGGCCTCGTCCACCGTCACGTCCCGCGCCATGGTCGACCCCGTCTACGCGCTCGACCTCACCGGCGGCCCCGACGGGCAGCAGGACGACCCCGAGGCCTTCAAGCAGCGCCTGGTGGCCGAGCAGCACCGGCTGCACACCGAAGGCGACGGCGGCGCGAACTGGGGCGGCATGGGGCCCGAGGGGCAGGAACGGATCAACGACACCGCCGTCGGCAGTGCCACCGGCACCGACTACGAGCGCCAGGACCTGAGCAGCGCCGCCGACCGCAGGGCGGTCCTCACCGAGGTCGAGAAGTCGGTGGCGCAGGGGCGGCCGGTGCCGGTCGACGTCTCGGGCAAGGAGGGCGCCCACGCCATGACCATCATCGCCCAGGAGGGTGACAGGCTCCAGGTGTACAACCCCTGGGGCTCGACCACCTGGGTCAGCGAGGACGACTTCATCAACGGCCACATGGGCAAGGCTTCCAACAGTGATCTCCCCAATGCGTACAGCGTCTATCTTCCGCGGTAGCAGGGGCGGTGCCGCGATCGCGGCGGCCGCGCTCCTCGCTCTCGCCACGGGCTGCGACTCGGGCACCGACGAACCGGCCGGCGGCTCCACGAGCACCGCGAGCCACCCGACGAGCCATCCGGTGAAGGACACCAGCATCACTGCCGAGCCGGGCGAGCGCTTCACGCTCACCGTGGACCAGAACGCCTCCACCCGCGAATACTGGTACCTGGTCGACCCGAAGCCCGACAGCTCGGTCCTGGTCAGCCACGGCCAGGACTATGCGTCGGACTCCGGTGACGAGCCGGAGCCCGGTGCCGGCGGCCGGCTCACCTTCACCTTCGAGGCCAAGGGCAAGGGGACCACCCGGTTCACGCTGCTGCACTGCACGTTCACCACCTGCCAGGGCAACACCTCCACCCGGCCCCCGCGGACGACGGGACCCTCCGCCGGCCCGACCACGGGGGAGGCCACCCCCTCCCAGGAACCCGAGCGCATCACCTACACCGTGACCGTCGGCTGAGCCGCGGCGGACCAGCCAGACGCGACGAGACACCCGAGGCCCCGCCATGAACGACGACGCCCCGCACCCGCCGGACCGCACGGACGACGAGCTGGCCCGGCTCGACATCACGGTCCTGCTGCGTTACGGCCTCACCGCCGAGCCCGGCCCGCGGCGCACCGCGCTGTTCGGCGACGGCGCCGCGGCCGCGGCCGTCATCCTCGACCGCCTCGGCACCGAGCCCCGCTCGGTCGCCTTCCTCGCGGACACGGTGCGGGCCGGCGGACTCACCCGCGCCGCGGAGCTGCCCGAGCCCCTGCCTCGCCGGGAGGCGGCCGTCCTCGTACGGGAGTGGCTGCGGGCGGGCACCGAACTCGTGGGCGGGATCACCGCCGACGACACCGCGGCCACCTGGCTGCATGCCGTCGCGACCATCATCGAACTGAAGCAGCTGACCCGGGCGCGGGGCCGGAACACGTGATCCGAGCAGCCGATCCGAGTACGGCGGAGGGTGTGGGATCACCAGAGGCCGCGCTCGGCGGAGCCCACCCGCGCCTGGAACCGGTTTCCTCCTGCCCGGTCAGCTCGCCGCGTTGTGGCCGGCCAGGGTGAGGGCCACGTCGACGATCATGTCCTCCTGGCCGCCGACCAGGCCCCGTCGGCCGCACTCCATCAGAATGGCGCGGACGTCGACGCCGTAGCGGTCGGAGGCGACCTCCGCGTGGCGCAGGAAGGAGGAATAGACGCCGGCGTAGCCCAGCGTGAGGGTTTCGCGGTCGACGCGGACCGGCCGGTCCTGGAGCGGGCGGATCAGGTCGTCGGCGGCGTCCTGCAACCGGAACAGGTCGCAGCCGTGTCGAAGGCCCGAGAGGTTCGCCACCGCGATGAACGCCTCCAGGGGGCAGTTGCCCGCGCCCGCGCCGTGGCCCGCGAGGGAGGCGTCGACGCGGCGCACCCCGTGCTCCACGGCGACGATGCTGTTGGCCACCGACAGCGAGAGGTTCTCGTGGGCGTGGATGCCGATCTCGGTGACGTCGTCGAGGACGTCGCGATAGGCCCGGACCCGGTCGGCGACGTCCTTCATCGTGAGCCGGCCGCCGGAGTCGGTGACGTAGACGCAGTGCGCGCCGTAGGACTCCATCAGCCGCGCCTGCTGTGCGAGTCGGGCCGGTTCGGCGCGGTGGGAGAGCATCAGGAAGCCGGAGACGTCCATGCCCAGTTCACGGGCCGCGGCGATGTGCTGCGCGGAGATGTCCGCCTCGGTGCAGTGGGTGGCCACCCGGACCGAGCGCACCCCCAGGTCGTAGGCGGTCTTCAGGTCGTGGATGGTGCCCACGCCGGGCAGCAGCAGGGTGGTCAGCCGTGCCCGTTCCAGCACCGAGGCCGCCGCCTCGATCCACGCCCAGTCGGTGTGGGAACCGGGGCCGTAGTTGAGCGAGCCGCCCGCCAGCCCGTCGCCGTGGGCGACCTCGATGGCGTCGACGCCGGCGGCGTCCAGTGCCCGTACGATCCGCTGCACGTCCGCCGGGGTGATCCGGTGCCGGACGGCGTGCATCCCGTCCCGCAGGGTGACGTCCTGGACGAAGATGCTGCTGCTCATGCGGTCACCTCACAGGCACCGGCCGTACGGGCCGCGATCCGCTCGGCCACCCCGAGGGCGGCCGAGGTCATGATGTCGAGGTTGCCCGCGTAGGCCGGGAGGTAGTGGGCCGCGCCCTCCACCTCCAGGAACACGGACACCTGGTGGGTCGGCCGGCCGGCCGCGCCCTCGGCCAGCAGGGTCCGGACCGGCTGGTCCCCGGGAACCGGGGTGATCTGCACCTGCTGCTTCAGCCGGTAGCCGGGGACGTAGGCCGCCACCTCCGCCACCATCGCGGCGACGCTCTCCCGGATCGCGGCGTGCCGGGTGGTGTCGGGCGCCTCCACCAGGCAGAGCACGGTGTCCCGCATGATCAGCGGGGGCTCGGCCGGGTTGAGGATGATGATCGCCTTGCCGCGGTCCGCGCCGCCCACCTCGACCAGCGCCCGGGACGTGGTCTCGGTGAACTCGTCGATGTTGGCCCGGGTGCCCGGACCGGCCGACTTGGAGGCGATCGAGGCGACGATCTCCGCGTAGCGGACCGGGACCACCCGGGAGATGGCGGCAATCACCGGGATGGTGGCCTGGCCGCCGCAGGTGACCATGTTCACGTTCGGAGCGTCCAGGTGCTCCTCCATGTTGACCGCCGGGACGATGTACGGGCCGATCGCCGCCGGGGTCAGGTCGATCAGCCGCTTGCCCAGCGGTGTCAGCTTCGCCGCGTTGGCCTGGTGGGCCCCCGCCGAGGTGGCGTCGAAGACGATGCCGATCTCGTCGAAGCCGGGCAGGGCGATCAGCCCGTCCACGCCCTCGTGCGTGGTGACCACGCCCAGGCGCCTGGCCCGGGCCAGGCCGTCGGACGCCGGGTCGATGCCGACCAGGGCGCCCATCTCCAGGTGCCGGGCGGTGCGCAGCACCTTGATCATGAGATCGGTACCGATGTTGCCCGAGCCGATGATCGCGACCTTGGTGCGGGGCGCACCGTCTGCTCGCGTTGTCATGCCGTTCCTTTCCCGATGGCGGTGGTGACCGTGCCCAGCCCGCCGATCACCGCCGTGACCCGTGCGCCCGGCGCGAGCGGACACATCCGACCGAGCGCACCGGAGAGCACCACATGGCCGGCGCGCAGCGGATCGCCCAGGTCACGTGCCGTGCGGGCCAGCCAGAGCACCGCGGCGAGCGGGTCGCCCAGGCAGTCCGCGCCGGTGCCCTCGGACACGGTCCGGCCGTCGACGGACATCTCCATCACGGCCGTCCGCGGTTCGAACTCGGCGAGGCTGCGGCGCTCCCGGCCGAGCACGAAGGCGCCCGCGGAGGCGTTGTCGGCGATGGTGTCGGACAGCGTGATGTCCCAGCCGGCGATACGGCTGCCGCAGATCTCCAGGGCGGCCACGGCGTGGTCGACCGCGGCCCGCACCCGGGCCGGATCCAGTGGGCCTTCCGCCAGGTCCGCGCCCAGCACGAACGCGATCTCGGCCTCGACCCGGGGCTGGAGCACGGACGCGTACGGCACGGTGTCGCCGTCCGCGTGTCCCATGTCGTCCAGCAGCACTCCGAAGTCCGGCTGGTCCACGCCGAGCTGGTGCTGCACGGCGGGTGAGGTCAGCCCGATCTTGTGGCCCACGACGCGTGCGCCGCGCGCCAGGCGCGCCGCCGTGACCCGCTGCTGCACGGCGTACGCGGCACCGGTGTCGGTGGTGCCGATCAGATCCCGCACCGGAGCGCACGGGACGCGGGTGGCGGCGGCCTCCAGCAGTCGAGCGGCCGCCTCGGCGACCCCCTGCGGCACCTGCTGGGCGCCGGCCTCCTGCGGCACGTCGGAGGCAGCGGACGCCCGCCGCACCTGCCTGGTGTCACTCATCGCCGGGATTCCCCCGGACGAAGTCGACGACCAGCCGGTTGAACTCCTCGGCGTGCTCGATCATCGCCCAGTGCCCGCAGCGGTTGAGCAGGACCAGCCGGGAGTCGGGGATGTTCGCCAGCAGGAACAGGGAGTTCTCGAAGGGGACCACCCGGTCGTCGCGGCCGTGGACGAGCAGGGTGGGCACCGCGATGTCGCGCAGCCGGGCCGGGTCCACCCAGCGCGGCAGCGGCGCACCGTGCGGCAGCCCCGCCACATAGTTGGCCAGGTGCTCGGGCCGGGCGAGGGCCGCCTGCGAACGGGCCTCGCACAGCTCGGGCGTCGCGAAGCGCGCCTTGTCGTAGCACATGATCTCGACCAGCCGGCGCATGTTCTGCGGGCTCGGGTCCTGGTAGGCCTCGATGAGGACCTTCAGCCCCTCGGACGGCCCGTCACCGGCCCCGAACAGGCTCGGCATACGCCCCACCGGCGGTCCCATCGTCACCAGGTGGCTGATCCGCCCGGGGTGCTCGGTGGCCAGCCGGAGCGAGGTCTGGCCGCCCATCGAGTTGCCCACGAACGCGGCCCGGGGGATGTCCAGCGCGTCGAGGAACTGGATCGCGGCGTCGACGTGGTCCAGCCGGTCGACCGTGGCCTGGTCCGACTCACCCCAGCCGGGCATGTCGACGGCGTACACGTGGAAGTGCTCGGCGAGGGCCTCGATGTTGCCGCTGAAGTTGCTCCAGCCGGTCGCCCCCGGGCCGCTGCCGTGCAGCAGCACCAGCGGATGGCCGGAGCCGGCCTCGTAGTAGCGCAGCGACCAGTCGCGGGTCCTGACCGTACGTGCGGCCTGTTCCTTGTCGAGTGCCATCAGCGCTCTCCTCCTGCGGTTCCTTCGGTTTCCAGCGGGGACGGCGCCGCGGCCAGCAGCTCGGCCACCACGCCCGGCGGGCGGTGGCCCCAGCTGTGCAGCCGGTCGAGGGTGCGCACCTGCCAGGTGGCGTCGTCGATGATGAGCCCGCCCCAGCCGTACTCGACGGAGAAGCCGGAGGGGGTGAAGACGTAGAAGCTGAACATGTGGTCGTTGGGGTGCATCCCCAGCGTCATCTCGAACGGCTGCTTGGCGTCCGTACAGCGGTCGTAGGCCAGGCCCACGTCCCGGATGTCGGTGACCTCGACCATGAAGTGGTGAGTGCGCTTGGGGGAGGGCATGTCGCCGAACGCGACCGTGTGGTGGCGGCCGTTGCAGTGCAGGAAGATCAGGTCCGCGACGATGCCGGGGGCCAGTTCCTCGACGATGATGTCGCTGATCTTGAAGCCGAGCAGGTCGCGGTAGAAGCCGAGGTACTCCTCGCGGCTCACTCCGTGGGCCAGCAGCACCTGGTGTCCGGCGCCGCCGGCCCCGGTGACGAACTCGCCGAGCAACGCCTCGGAGGCGAACGGGGTGTCGGCGTCGGCCAGGCCGGTGACCAGTTCGACGCGGTTGCCCATGGGGTCGGTGGTGGTGAAGATCCGCTCCACCCGGCGGTCCGCGGCGAGCGCCGCGTCCCCCTCGTCGACCCGGAGGCCGGCGGCCCGCAACCGCTCGACGAGCACGTCGAGTTCGGCGTCGCCCTCGACCTCGTAGCCGCTGACGACCAGGTCGTCGGCCGGTCCCCGGGTGACGATCCAGCGGTGCGCCTTCTCGTCCAGACGCAGGGTGAACCGGTCCTCGCCGCGCTCGCCGAGCTGCATACCGAGCAACTCGACACCGAAGCGCTCCCAGTCGGTGAGATCGCCGACCTCGTAGACGACGTAGGCGAGTTCCTTGACTCCGCTCATGGGACATCTCTCCTTGAAGGTGGGTGGACGGGCGGTCAGGCGGGTACGGCGAGCCCGCTGGTGTCGGCGGCGGCCACGAAGCGGTCGGGGCGCAGCGCCACCGCGCGCACCCCGTACCGGCGCAGCCAGGCGCCGAGCACGCCGTCCAGGTCGACGAGTTCGTCGGGTCCCTGGGTGTAGGCGTTCTGCGGGCGGACCGCGCGGTAGCGGGCGCCGAGCGCGTCCCACTGCCGGCGCTCCTCCTCGGTCAGCAGCGTCGAGGGGTCGACGTCGTCGCCCAGCAGCACGAAGGTGTCGCCGAGCAGTTCGTCCAGCCGCCCCATCCGGCCGACGGTGTCGCCGACCACCGGCTGCGGCACCATCCGGCCGACGACGCTGCCGTCGCCGAGCGGGCCGCGCAGCCAGCCGGCCTCCAGCACCGGCGGCGCGATCAGCGGCGGCTCGAAGGGGGTGACGAGTCCCTCGGGCGGCGGCGCGGACAGGGCGGCCCGCTCCTCGTCGGACATCTCCTGCTTGATCACCCGGCCGAGCTGCACCGCGAGCCCGGTGTAGAAGGCGGCGTTCGGGCGGCGCTCGGCCTCATAGGTGTCGAGCCAGGACTCGGGCAGCTGACCGGCCAGCACCCGGCCGAGCTTCCAGCCCAGGTTGTGCGCGTCGCGCATCCCGGTCTGCATTCCGGCGCCCGCCCACGGCGGCATGAGATGCGCGGCGTCGCCGGCCAGGAAGACCCGGCCGGAGCGCCAGGTCCGCGCCATCCGTACGTGGTGCCGGTAGAAGGCGTGCTGGTGGATCTCGACGTCGTCCTCGCTCACGCCCAGCGCCTTGAGCAGGGGCCACACCTCGGTGCCGGTGGGGAAGTCGGCCTCGGTCTCGTGCGGCTTGAGCGGGATCTCCCAGCGGTGGTTGCCTGCCGACAGCGCGATGTCGACGACCGGCCGCTCCCTGTCCGTCCAGAAGGTGAGGAAGTCGCGATCGGGCCACCAGCGCTTGACCCGGCAGTCGATGACCACCCAGGTGACCTCGTTGGTGTCGCCGAGCAACTGGATGCCCAGCCGCTGCCGGGTCCTGCTGCTGCCGCCGTCCGCGGCGATCGCGTACCGGGTCCGGAACCGGCGGACCTCGCCGGTGGCCGTGTCGGTGGCGGTGACCGTGACCCCGGAGCCGTCCTGCTCGATCTCCGTCACCTCGGCGCCGTAGCGCACCGAGATCAGATCCCCTCGGTCCTGCGCGCAGGCCCGCAGCTCGGCCTCCATGACCGGCTGGTAGATGTTGTAGAAGCGTGCCCTCGCCCCGAGCGCCGACGGCGGATGCTCGACGCGCATCACCTCGTGCCCGTCGTACGTCATCCAGCGCAGCGCACGCTGCGGGTCGATCACCTTCTCGATGCGCTCGCCGATGCCCAGGCTCTGGAAGATCCGCATGGTCCAGTCGTTGACCGTGACCGCCCGGGCCCGCGGATAGATCTCTTTGTCCCGTTCGAAGGCGATCACTCGCGCGCCCTGCTGAGCGAGGGTCAGAGCACCGACGACGCCCGTGGGGCCGTAGCCGATGACGGCGACGTCGGCGTCGAAGTTCTGGGGCATGGCGGCCTCCTTGCCGTCCAAAGTTTTGGACCGGTCGTTCAGTCCAATAGTGGGGACTGTCACACGGTCCGAAAAAGCCGGTCAAGGGGGTGCATCACGGATTCCGCACAGCAGAATCAGCACCCGTATCGCCGAGGACAGGCCCTAATCTCCGGCCGAATGAGCGCAGGTATGCTTCAGCGCGTGGAACCCAGGCGCGACAACACCGGCAACCGCAGGGGGCGGCGCTCCCGGGAGGAGATCCTCGAGGTCGCGTCACGCCTGATGGCAGAGCGTGGATTCGCGGCGACCACGCTGTCGGAGCTCAGCCGTGAGTCGGGATTGCCCAAGAGCGCGGTCTACCACCACTTCCGTTCCAAGGGCGGGCTGCTCTCCGCGGTGATGGAGCACGGCGCCTACACGTTCTTCCGGCACATGGCCGAGGCGCAGGCGGATCCCCCGCGCGAGGGCAGCGCACGGGAGCGGCTCGGTTGGTACCTCCGGCGCACCGGGGAGGTCTTCCTCGCCCACCCGGACTTCCTGCGGCTGCATCTGATCCTGGTGATGAACGCCGAGGTGGCGGAGGCGGCGGAGGCCGCGGAGGTCGACCGGATCATCGAACGGGTGCGGCGGGACGGCCGCGCGCTCATGAACCACATGATCGCCGACTCGTTCGCCGAGTACGGCCCGGAGGTCGCGCAGGCCGTGGCCGACCGGCTGGACTACTTCGCCATCGCGGGCTTCGACGGGGCCTTCGTCGCCTGGCAGGCCGACCCTTCCCGCTCGATGGCCGAGGCGATGGACCTGCTCACCGACGCGGTCGCGGCCCTCGGCGAGTCCATCGCCGCGTGCCCGCGCTCCTGACGGCGGGCCGCCCGGCCCGGATCAGCGACGCTCGGCCAGGTCGTCCTCCAGAGCGAGCGCCGCCGTACTCAGGGCCGTGACCAGGGACGGGAGGCGGTGCGAGGCGTAGCGGACGCTGGGCATCGACACCGACAGGCCGGCCAGCGCGGTGCCGTCTCGATCGCGCACCGGCACGCCCACGGCGATCAGACCCCGCTCGGACCGTTCCTTGTTGACGGCGAACCCGTTGCGCCGCAGCCGTGTCAGCTCCGTGCGCAGGCGGTCGAGGTCCGGTCGGTCGGCCGGACGATCGCGGTAGCGCTCGGGGGCGTACACCTCGGCCAGTTCCTCGTCGGAGAGTTCGGCGAGCAGGAGCAGTCCCGCCGTGGTGCGGTGCGCCGGGAACACCATGCCCTCCCGGGAGCCGACCCGCAGGGCCTGCCGGCACTCGACGCTGGCGATGAACCGGGCCGTGTCCCCGGTGCGCACCGTCAGGTTCGCGGTCTCGCCGAGCAGGTCGACGACCCGGTGCAGGTGGGGCATGGCCGCCGCGCGCAGCCGCGAGACCAGGGACTGGGAGTGAGCGGCGAGTTCCAGCACCGGTCCCGCGCGGTAGAGGCGGTCCTCGTCCTGCACGGCGAAGTCCCGGTAGACCAGCATGGCCAGGATCCGGTGGGCGGTGGACCGGGCGACGCCGAGGCGCTCGGCGATCTGCGAGACGGTCGCGCCGCCCTCCATCTGCAGGATGGTCGCCGCCCGCAGCGCATGGTCCACGCTGGCGATCGGGTAGGGCGGCGGTGTCTTCAGCGGCTTGTCCATGGTGCGTCCTCTGATTCTGCCTTCCAGAATCTTCATGTTCTCTCACCAGACGCGGCGCACGCTGATGCCGTGACTGAGACCTCCATCGACCAAGACATCGCCACGGGTTCCCCGGTCCGGCTCCAGGCTGTCGCCGCGGAGGGGCAGCCCGCGGTCACCCCGGCGCTGGAAGGGCTGTACCGGGGCTTCGAGCAGGAACTGCTCGTCCCGCTGTGGACCGAGATCGGCGACCTGATGCCGGCCCACCCGCGGTCGCGCGCCGTGCCGCACCTGTGGCGCTGGGAGCGGCTGCGGCGGCTGGCGGCCCAGGCCGGCGACCTGGTTCCCGTCGGCCGTGGCGGTGAGCGCCGGGCCATCGCGCTGGCCAATCCCTCCCTCGGCGGGAGGCCCTTCGCCACCCCGACGCTGTGGGCGGCCATCCAGTACCTCATGCCCGGTGAGGACGCCCCCGAGCACCGGCACACCCAGCACGCCTTCCGCTTCGTCGTCGAGGGCGAGGGCGTGTGGACGGTCGTCGGGCGCGACCCGGTGCCGATGAACCGCGGCGACTTCCTCCCGCAGGCCGGCTGGAACTGGCACGCCCACCACAACGCCACCGCCGAGCCGATGGCCTGGATCGACGGCCTGGACATCCCCTTCCAGTACGTCACCGAGGCACAGTTCTTCGAGTTCGGGCGCGACGAGATCAGCGACGCCGAGCGGATCACGCCGGAGCGGTCGCGCTCCGAGCGGCTGTGGGGTCACCCCGGTCTGCGCCCGCTGTCGGCCGTCCCGGCCACGCCGGGCAGCCCGCTGCTGTCGTACAAGTGGCAGTACACCGACGCCGCTCTCCGCGATCAGCTCCTGCTGGAGAAGGAGGGCTTCGGCGGCACCGTCGAGCCGGGCCACGCCGCGGTGCGCTACTCCAACCCGCACGACGGCTCCGACGTCCTGCCGACCGTCCGCGCCGAGTTCCACCGCATCGCCCGCGGCACCGAGACCGCGCCGGTGCGCGAGACCGGTTCGTCGGTCTACCAGGTCTTCGACGGCTCCGGCACGGTCACCGTCGGGGAGAAGTCCTGGTCCGTGACGCGCGGCGACCTGTTCGTCGTCCCGTCCTGGGAGCCGTTCTCCGCGAAGTCCGAGGCCGGCGCGACCGACTCCGACTCCGGCGCCCTCGACCTGTTCCGCTTCTCCGACGCGCCCGTCTTCGAGGCGCTCAAGCTCGACCGCACCCAGAAGGACGCCTGACCATGCAGCTCGCCACCATCCGCACCGCCGACGGGACCCGGGCGGTCCGCCTCGACGGCGAGGTCCTCGTCGACCTCGGGTACGCCGACCTGGGAGAACTGTTCGCCGAGGCCGACTGGCAGGCCAAGGCCGCCGCCGCCTCCGGCACCACCCACCCGGTCGAGAGCGCGGACTTCGCGCCGGTCGTCCCCACCCCCTCCAAGGTCATCTGCGTCGGCCACAACTACACCAACCACATCAAGGAGATGGGCCGGGAACTGCCGGACCACCCGACCCTCTTCCCGAAGTTCGCCGACACCCTGCTGGGCGCGAACGACGACATCGTCAAGCCGGCCGAGACCGACGCGCTCGACTGGGAGGTCGAGCTGGCCGTCGTGATCGGCAAGGAGGTGCGCCGCGCCGACGAGCAGCAGGCCGCGGACGCCATCGCCGGCTTCACCGTCATGAACGACATCTCGGTGCGCGACTGGCAGTTCCGCACCATCGAGTGGACCCAGGGCAAGATCTGGGAGGCCACCACCCCGGTCGGCCCCTACGTCGTCACCCCCGACGAGGTCGGCGGCGTCCGCCCCGCGCTCCAGGTCAGGACGGTCGTCGACGGCCAGGTCATGCAGCAGGACGACACCGGCACGCTGCTGTTCGACCCGGTCTTCCTGGTGCGGTACATCTCCACCGTCATCACCCTGCGCCCCGGCGACATCATCGCCACCGGCACCCCGGCCGGCGTCGGCAACGCCCGCAAGCCGCAGGTCTTCCTCCGCCCCGGGCAGACCGTGGTCACCGAGATCTCCGGCCTCGGCACCTGCACCAACAAGGTGGTCGAGGCATGACGGACACCGCACGGACCTTCGCCGACGCGCGCGCGTGGGCCCGCACGGGGACGAAGCTGGTGCTCGACGCCGTCGCGGACCTCGACGAGGCCGGCTTCTCGGCCGACAGCGGGCTGCCCGCATGGAGCCGCAAGCACCTCGCCGCCCATGTCGCCGCGAACGCCGACGCTCTGTGCAATCTCGTGCACTGGGCGGCCACCGGTGAGGAGACGCCGATGTACGCCTCCGCCGAGGAGCGGGCCGCGGGCATCGCCAAGGGGCCGGCCCTGTCGGGCGACCAACTGCGTTCCTGGCTGACCGCCTCCGCGCGCCGGCTCGCCGACGGACTCGACGGGCTCACCGACGAGCAGTGGCAGCATCAGGTCGTCACGGCCCAGGGCCGATCGGTCCCCGCCACCGAGCTGCCGTGGATGCGGGCCCGTGAGGTGTGCGTCCACGCCGTCGACTTCGCCACCGGCACTGCCTTCGCCGACCTGCCGGACGGCTTCCTGACCGCGCTGGTCGACGAGGTCCGCGACAAGCGCGGACTGGCCGATGTGCCCGACGGGCCGCTGCCGCAGGTCGCGGCCTGGCTGACCGGTCGCCCGCACTCGCTCGCCGACGCTCCCGAGCTCGGCCCGTGGCTGTAAAGGAGTTGAGTCATGTCCCATCCTGATGTGATCGTCGTCGGCGGCGGCATCGGCGGCCTCGGCGTTGCGTTCTCGCTGAGCCGCCAGGGCCAGAGTGTCCGCCTGCTGGAGCGTGCCCCGGCCTTCGGCGAGGTCGGCGCCGGCATCCAGCTGGCACCCAACTGCACGCGCATCCTCGACGACTACGGCCTTCTTGCGGAGGCCAAGAGCCTCGGCGTCGTCCCGGACGCCATGGTCATGCGCGACGCCGTCGACGGCGACGAGCTGACCCGGCTCGACCTGCGGGACCTGGAGAAGCGCTACGGCTATCCCTACATGGTCATCCACCGCAGCGACCTGCACGGCCTGCTCCTGCGCGCGTGCGAGCGCGCCGGCGTCGAGCTGGTCACCGAGGCGCAGGTGACCTCGTACGAGAGCACCGGCGACGGCGCCCGCGTGACCCTCGCCTCCGGCGAGACCCACGAGGCGGGCGTCGTGATCGCGGCCGACGGTCTGCACTCCGTCGCCCGCAAGCTGCTCGTCGACGACGAGCCCGTCTCCTCGGCGTACGTCGCCTATCGCGGCACCGTCCCCGCCGAAGTGCCCCGAGTACGGTCCGTCGACCTCAGCGAGGTCGTGGTGTACGTCGGCCCCGCCTGCCACTTCGTCCACTACGGCCTGCGCGGCGGCGAACTGCTCAACCAGGTCGCCGTCTTCGAGTCACCCAAGGCGCTGGCAGGGCAGGAGAACTGGGGCACGCCCGACGAGCTCGACGCCGCCTTCGCCAAGACCTGCGACTTCGTAAGGGACGGCCTGCCGTTCATGTGGCGCGACAAGTGGTGGCGGATGTTCGACCGCAACCCGGTCATGAACTGGGTCCACGGACGGATCGCGCTGCTCGGCGACTCCGCGCACCCGCCGCTGCAGTACATCGCGCAGGGCGCGATCATGGCGATCGAGGACGGCTGGGTGCTGGGCGAGCACGTCGCCCGCAATCGGGCCGCCGACGGCACGGTCGACTGGGGCACCGCCCTCGCCGCCTACGAGGCGGTCCGCCCGGAGCACTGCCGCCGCGTGCTGAGCACCTCCCGCAAGTGGGGCGAGCTGTGGCACCTCGACGGCGTCCCCCGCGAGCAGCGCAACGCACTGCTGCGCACCCGCGACACCTACGACTACTCGTTCGTCGACTGGTTGTACGGCCCGACCGCGCTGACCCCGGACGAGGAGCCGGCCATGTTCACCCCGATCCCGCTGTCCTCGGCGCATGCCGAGGCGCCGCTGAAGGTCGCGGAAGCCAGTGCGGCGTGAGCGACGCCTACCTCCATGCCGCTGTGCGTACCCCGTTCGGCCGCTTGGAGCACTCGACGCGTGGGGTTGCGAGCCCTGCTCGCCCAGTGGCGCATGAAGCTCCTGCCGGCTCCCGGCGTGCCGGTCACTGGACCAGTTCGATGTGGGGGTGGGACGGGGACACCGGGCAGACGTGGAGTTGAAGGCTGGAGCCGCGGGCGATCCCGATCAGGGTGAAGTTCGCGGGCGGGGTGCCGCGGAGCAGTGGAGTCGGGTTCGTCCGCTCCTCCTCGGGGGCCCAGCTGTCGCTGCCGGCGTCCCATTCGAGGGTGGCGATGGTGAGGAGTGGGAGCGCCTCGGTGCCGCACTCCGGACAGCGGCGGGGCATGGGGTCGGACAGGCCCCAGCGGGACCAGCCGCCGGTCTTCCAGCCGGGCGAAGTGGACAGCTCGTTCTCGTAGAACTCCTGCGGAGTGGCGGGGCAGGAGCCGTTCCACCGGCTCGGGTCGCCCAGCTCCTGCCGCAGCTCCTTGTCCAGCTCCATGAAGGCGGGGTACTCCGTGACCTGCTCCGGTGCCAGCAGGCACGGCTCCGGGAGATAGCCCTGGGACTTGATCGCGGGCGGTTCGGGAGGCGCGTCGAGGATGTCGGTTACGGTGCCGGCGGAACGCCAGAAGACCGCGGTGCGGGGGTGGGTCGGGTGGTCGAAGGGGCACCACAGGACCTGGAGGAGGTCGACCCCGGGCGGGCTGAACGGGAGAGTGACGTCACGGGCGTACAGCTGGGCGACAGGGAGCAGGGGGACCGGGTCCTCGGGCCAGGGGCGGCCCTGGAGGATCCGCTTCTCGGTGGCCAGTTCCTCGGGCGTGGGCCGGGAGGCAGGGCTGCCGAGGTGCCGCCGGCTGGCTATCGCCGCGTGGTTACGGCGGAGGAGCCGGATGTCGTCCGGGGACAGAACCCTGCGCGTCGCACCCCTCTCGTGCGGTCCTTCGCAGTGCGGCCACGGTTCGTCGGCGGGCCACAGCAGCGGCCCGCCGACGGAACTGTCGTGCACCGTCGGTGACCCCGGCCGCGGGTGCAGCCGGGTCGCCGTCCGCGCCAGCGGGGCCAGTTGAGGGAAGAGCGCGGTCACGTCGAGCGGCCGCGGTGGGGTGGTGAAACTCATGCTGGCTCCCGAGGGCACGAACAAGGTGGAGAGGGATCAGTTGCCGAGGTTGTGCGCCCCGCCGGTCTGGGTGTTGGGGATGTAGACGCCTTGGAACATTGGTTCGATCGAACCGTCCCCGCGCTCGATCTTGGCGCTCATCGTAACGCCCACCGGAATCGTGCTGTCGGCGCTCAGATAGGTGGGAGTCACCTCGTAGAGGATCGCGTCGTCATCGCTGAACGAGTCCAGCCGCACCTCGTCCCGGATTTGCTCCTCGTACTCCCACATGCTGCCTGCACCGGTGTTCATCCCGACCTGCCAGCAGGGCACGAGGTTCTTCGAGATCCGCCCGCCGAGGATGTTGGCGACAAGGTGACACCGGGCGAGCTGTTCGGTGAGATTGTTCGCGGAGGCGTAGTCGGCCGCGTCCAGCCAGCCGGTGATCTCTCCGCCGGCTTCACTGCCGGGGCCGAGCTGCTTGCCGAGGCAGGCGGTGGCCTTGGTCGCCCGGTAGCCGGCCGCGCTCGTCGGGTTGTTCTTCTGGACGTGCGGAACCGGTTCGACGGTGTTCTTGATCCAGCCGACGCCGGCCGGGCGCGAGTCCTCCGGCGAGATCCCCAGGCACTCCGCGTGCGAGCCGTCGAGCGACGCCGAGAACGTCAGCTTGAACTGGTCGGCGTCGATGACCCGCTGGCTCGCGAACCCGTCGGCGAGCTGGGTGTCGGCGAACTGCTTGTCGGCGGCGGCGACATGGGCGCGCACACAGCGCTGCGAGGTGTCGAGGCTCGAACCGCCGTTGAGCTCGAAGATGATCCATCCGCCGCTGCCCCAGTGCGGGATGAGCTCGGCGCACTGGGCACCGTCCCGTCCGCCTTCCTTGGTCTCCGCGAACGGGAACTGGGCGCAGGTGTCGGTCGGTATGAGGTCGGTGGCGTCCGCGAAGGGCTCCGAGGAGCCGCTTCCGCAGGTGCTGCTCGTACGGTCGGCCACGCCGCTCGTCGACCGGGTCAGCGGGGTGTTGAGGCCCCAGCGGTCGGTGAGGTTCTTCTGGGCCCACAGATACGCCGCCACCGCGCCGCCCTGATCCGAGCCCTGCGTGCTCATCGACAGCTCGGGCATGACCGACGGAACAGCACAACCCGCCACCGAGCTGCCGCCGACCGCGTCGTCGCACCTGATCTCACGCGGGTTGTTCCACGACGCGTTCGGGTCGACCGCCACCGCGCCCGGGGACGTCACGTACATCGCGTAGGACGTGTAGAAGGAGGCGGAGGAGCCCGTCGTCTGCGGCGAGGAGTAGGTGACGGTTCCGGTCAGGGTCTGGCCGAGGGTGATGTTGCCGCCGTACCAGGGGGCCGTCTTGGTGGCCCTGCAGCCCGTGCCGCAGGAGACGCGGAACTTGGCGTCCAGCGCGGTGACGTCGCCACTGGCGCTGGTCATGGTGGCGGAGACCTGCTCGCTCCAGGTCGTGGCCGTCGCGGAGAGGTCGGCGCTGGTGGCGACCGCCAAGGTGCCGCGTCCGATCTCCCGACCGTTGCTGTCGCGGAGGATGTAGGTGACGTTGATGCCGCTCACGCAGTACGAGAAGCGCTCGTAGCTGTAGCTGCCGGGGCTGGTGATGCCGCAGCTGCTGGCGGCGGCGGTGGAAGCGGCGGCGGTGGCGGCGAAACCGGTGCGGGTCTGCGCCTTCGCGGGGGCGGGGGTGACCGTCACACAGGACTCGACGGCACCCGCGCGGCGCTCCTTGGAGCCCGGCGCGGTGGGGGTGCAGTCCTCACCGGAGCCGGCCGCGAACTTGCTGGTCTTGCTGGTCTTGCCGCTCTTGGTGGTCTTCGCGCTGGCCGCTGCGGACTTGGTGGTGGACGAGGCCTTCGCCGTCGCGGGCGGCTCGGCCGCCTGGCTCGTCGCGGCCGTCGTGAGGACGAGGGTCAGGGCGGTGAGGACGGTCAGGACCGTCGAGCGGGCGCGTCTCTTTGTGGCGCGCCCGCCATGTATTCCATGCACGGGGGCAGGACCTTTCCGTGGAAGAGGGGGACAGGGGGCGCCGCCTGACTGCGGCGCCCCCGGGAGAGAGAACGGGCGGGATCAGGCCGCCAGGCCCCAGTCGCTGAGGCCCTTCGTGATGCCGGAGACCAGGTCCTCGCCGACGTCTGTGATCTTGCCGACGACGGGCTTGACGAGGCCGCCGCCGAGCGCCTTGTCGGCGGCGCCGACCCACTTGTAGGCGCCGAAGGAGACCAGGCTCAGGCCGGTGCCGGCGGCCGACTCCCAGAAGGCGCTGCTGGTGAAGCCGTGCTCGATGCCCGTGAAGAGGGTGCCGAGGGCGCCCGCGCCCGCGGAGACCCCGGCGAAGAAGCCGGCCGCGGCGAGGGCCGGCGGGAAGACGGTGGCGGCGAGGGCGCAGCCGGCCGCCAGGAACCCGGCGCCGATGCTGATCGTGTTGGCGGCGTCGGCGTAGAACTGGGCGTCGTTCCACCACTCGTCGGCGTCGCCGTCCGCGGTGCCGTTCGGGTTGACCTGGTTGTTCTTGTCGTTGTTGGCCGGGTCCTCCCCGATCGCGCGCTGCCGCTGGGCCTCGAGCGCGGCCGCCTTGGCCCTCGCGATGTCCTCGGCCCGCTTCTTGTCGGCGGCGATCTTCTTGGCCTGGACGTACGCGGCGGCGGCTGCCTTCGCGTCGGCGGAGGCGGCGAGCTCGGAGGCGCGGGCCGCGGCGGCGGAGCGCTGGGCCGCGGCGGAGGAGGCGATGGCCGCGCGCGCCGAGTCGACGGCCTTGTTGGCCGAGTAGTTGGCAGAGCGGGCGGCGCTGCGGGCGGTGGCGGCGGCGTTCTTCGCCTTGGTGGCGGAGGCCTGGGCGTCGGCGGCCGACTTGTCGGCGGCGTCGGCGTTGTCCCGCGCCTGCTGGGCGTAGTCGTCGGCCTTGGCGGCGGAGTCCAGCGCCTTCTGCGCCCACTCCTGGGCCTCGGCGGCGGCGTTGCGGGCGTCGGCGGCGGCCTTCGAGGCGACGGCCGCGTCCTCCTGCGCCTTCTCCGCGATCTTCGCGGCGGCGGCGATGGCCCCGCGGATGGCGGCGACGTGGGTGGCGGTGTCGAAGTCGAGCTGGGCCGTGCGGTACTGGACCATGGTGATGAAGTTGCGCAGCATCCACGCCGGTCCTTCGAGCGCGACCTGCGCGTAGGCCTTGGTGAAGGCGCCCGCGGTGTTGATCAGTTGGTTGGCCCGGACCCGGTCGTCCTCCTGGACGGCCAGCGGGTAGTCGTGGTCGAAGAAGTAGTTGAGGGATTCGGTGGTGTTCTCGTCGAGCGCCTTGTTGCCGGCCTTGGTGACGGCCGCGCCTGCGTCATCGCCGAGGATCTTGGTGATGGCGACGCGCAGGTCCTCGTCCGAGGCGCGCTTCATGCCGCTGGTGAGGAAGTCGCCGATGGCCTTGGAGTCGGTGCTCTCCAGCGCGGCCGCGGCGGCCGCGGCGACCTGCGGTCCGCCGACCGTCGCCACGTGGAGGGTGGTCTCGCGGTCGTCCTGCTCCTGGGCGAGGGCCCGGTCGAGGTCGATCCAGGCGTAGACGTCGTCGTCCGAGCCGGCGAGGGCGTGCTGGGCGGCCTGCCGGGTGTTGGCCCCTCGGGCGTCCATCAGGGCGATCGCGGCCTGCCGGCCCAGGGTCGCGGCGGCCGACATGTCGCCGGAGTACAGGGCTTCTTCGGCCTTGGAGATGAGGTCCTTGGTCGCTTGGGTGGTGCGCTCCTCCATCAGCCGCTTCTCGCGGACGTCGGAGAGCTCGGCCTGCTCGATGGCGGCGAGCTGCTGGGCCTCCTCGATGGCCTGCTGCTTGTCCTGCTCCAGGGTCTGTGCCTCGGCAGCGCGGGCGTTCTTCTCCACCTCGATGGCGTCGGTGACGGCCTGGGTGGCGACGTTCGCGGCCTTCACGGCCTCCGAGGCGTGGGCGGTCGACTTGTTGGCGTAGTCGACGGCCTGCCCCGCGTACTTCACGGCCTCCTCGGCGGCGTCCGCGGCCTTGTCGGCGTGGTCGGCGGCGGAGTTGGCGGCGTCGCGGGCGGTGCGGGCCGCCTTGGCGGAGGCGGTCGCCAGTGCCTGGGCGGCGGAGGCGGCGTTGGTGGCGCGGTTGGCGGCACTGGTGGCGATGGCGGCCTGGCGCTTGGCCTCGGCGGCCTCCGCCTGGGCGGCACCGGCGGAGACGGCGGCCTGGGCGGCGGCCTGGGCGGCGGCGGCCGAGTTGCGGGCGGCGGAGGCGGCGGCCAGGCCGGCGTTCGAGGACGCGTCGCCGGCGAGGGCGGCCTTGGCGGCAGCGGCGGCGGCGCTGCGGGCCTTGGCGGCGGCGTTGCGGGCGGCGACCGCGGCGTTCTTGGCGGCCTCCGCCTTGCCGGCGTCCTTGGACGCGGCGATCGCGGCGTTGTAGGCGGTGGCGGCGGCGTTGCCGGCCTTCGCGGCGGCCTGGGCGGCGCCCACGGCGGCCCAGGAGGCGCGGCGGGAGGCCTGCACGGCGGCGTTGGAGGCGTTGACGGCGTTGCGGGCGGCGTCGGCCGCGCCCTTCGCCGCGCTCGCCGCCTTGCGGGCCGCGGCCCCCGACTTCTGCACGTCGCTCTGGGCGGCGGCGGCCTCGGCGGCGGCCTTCTCGGCGGCCTCCTTGGCCTTGGTGGCGGCGGTCTCGGCGCGGGCCCCGGCCTCGACGGCCAGGTTCGTCTCGCGCTCGGCGCGCTTGCCCTCGCGCTCGACGACGGCCACCAGTTCCTCGATGGTCGCCGACTCCTGGTCGCGGGCGCGTGCGATGTGCTGGCCGGTCTCGATGAACCACTCGACCTCGTTCGCGGTGCCGCTGAGCGCGCGGTCCGCGTACTTCTGCACCTCCGGGCCGCCCGTCGCCAGCATGGCGGCGACCTGGACCCGGGTGTCCTCCAGCCGCGCGTCGTACTGCTTGTCGGCGAGGAAGGTGATGAGGGCCTGCTCGGTGCCGGCGTCGAGGGCGGCGTTGGCCGCGCGCACCACGCCCTTGCCGCCGGTGGACGAGACGATGGTGGTGGCGACCTGGAGGTCCTCCCGGATGGCGGGGGCGAAGCCCGCCGAGAGGAAGCCGGCTATCGATGCGTCGCCGTTGTCCAGGGCGGCGACGGCCTCGCGGCGCAGGCCCTTGCCCGCACGGTCCAGGCTGCGGATGATCGCGACCCGGTTGTCCTGCACGGTCTGCTGCGGCAGCGTCTCGGCGAGGAAGGTCTGGATCTCGGTGTCGGTCCCGGAGAGGGCCGTGGTGGCGGCGGCCTTGACGCCCTTGCCGCCGGTCAGCCATGCGCGGACGGCCTTGGCGCGCTCGGTGTCCGGCAGCGGCACCGGGTCGGAGCCTGCTGTCTCGGCGGCCGCCGCGGTGGCCGGCCGCAGGATCGAGGGGGTGGCGGCGACGGCGGTCGTGGCCGCGAGCGCACCGAGGACGCGGCGTCTGCTCCAGAAAGCTGCCTGCATACGGGGCTTGCCCTTCTACGAGTAATGCGGTGACGTGTCGGATTTCGCGCCACGACGGACGGCGGATCCGTGGATCCGACGCCCGTCGCAATTCGTCAACACTATCAACTCGTAGAAAGTTTGCGGAAGTTTGACCTGTCGAGCTCCGAACAGCACGCTGGACGTGCAGATTTGACGGGTCGGCACATCCTTTCACAAATCGCGACGCCAGCCCAAACGACATTCTCTCTGCGTGACCCAGGTCACGGAAAGCTTGCTTCCAATGTCCAGGTATGAGCAGTTCAGGGCGCTGGGCGCGGTGCTTTGCCGTGCCGGGAAGCCAGGGCCGACGGTGATCACCGGGGCTCGAAGTAGTGCGTCGCGGAGGCGCGCCAATGGTGTGCAAGGGGGGGAAGGGGGGCTTTCATTCCGCGTGTGCGGCTTCCTCTGTTTGTGACCGGTTTCGCGACCGTGGTTTTCAAGCCAGGGCGGCGGCTGAGGAATTGGGGATGCAATGAAGGAAATCGGCGCCAACGTCGGAAAGTCGCGGAGAATGCGGCTCACGGTACGGGTACTCGACGCCACCGCCGGCGGCGCGCCGGCCGCCGGGCCGACAAGATCCTGGCGGAGCAGAACAGCGTCCTGAAGCGAGGTGACCGCCCAGGCTGACCGGCCCGTGGTGGTGGAGAGCGGGCCCACCTCCACCGTGCACCAGCCTGCTCCCACCGCCTGCGACCAGGCCGCCGGGTCAGCCGGGCATGGGGTGAGGCGCCCGGGCGAACTGCTCCACGACGGCGGCGCAGAAAGCAGGCAGGTCGGCCGGGCCGCGGCTGGTGACCACCTGCCCGTCGACGACCACCTCCTGGTCGGCGACGACCTCCGCGCCGGCGTTGCGAAGGTCGGTGCGGATGCTGGGCCAGGACGTCAGGCGGCGGCCGCGCACGGCGTCGGCTTCCGCCAGGGGCCACGGGCCGTGGCAGATCGATGCGACCGGTTTCCCGCCGGCCATGAAGTCCTTGACGAACCGCACCGCGTCGCGGTCCATGCGCAGTTGGTCAGGGTTCATGGTGCCGCCGGGCAGGAGCAGGGCGTGGTAGTCGTCGACGGAGGCGTCGGCGACCAGTCGGTCCGCCGGGAAGGTTCCGGCCGCGTTGAGGTCGAACTGGCGGGCCTGGATCTCGCCGTGGTGGAGCGAGACGATCTCGGTCCTCGCCCCTGCGCCCTGCAGCGCGCCGCGCCGCTGGTCGAGTTCCACGCGCTCGACGCCGTCGGTGGCCAGAATCCCCACCCGCATCCCCCGGAGTTCCTGTGTCAGGGTACGGCTCCCCTCACGAGTCGCTGGTTCTCAGGACGCGAGCGGTCGGGACACCCAGCAGGGCCCGTCGTCCAGCCGTCGTCGCGGGCGCCGAAATACTGGTGTCCGTGTATCCGTCCGCTGCCTTGTTGAGTACGAGTTCGTGGGCGACGATCCGGGGCGGCTCGGCCTTCCCGGCCTGAGACGAGCCGGCGCCATGCACCGGGGCGCGACTGCTACAGCAGCCGGTCGAACACCGCTGTAACGAGGGGAGAGTGTGCGGCGAGCTGTTCCAGGATCGGCTTCAGCTCGACCTCCTCGTCGAGCCGCCGGAACCGATGGATGCTCTCCTGGAGGCCCTCGGTGATCGGTAGATCCCACGGTTCGACGGGGTCCCTGCCGTTGGCCTTGGCCGACGCCTGGCCGACGACCAGGAGGTCGTAGAGCTTGGCGTCGACGAAATCGCCGTACCGCTTCAGGTCGTTCCTGTCCACGTCGAGGCTTGCGGCGGCGCGGAAGAACCTCTCGAACTTCGACACACCCATCACGGTCAGTCCTCTCGCCTCCTCACCGGGAACGGACGGCGCCGTTCGCTCCCGCCCGCGCCGCTATCGTGCGCGATCCCGCAGCGCGACGACCACCGACACAACGGCGCCGCAGGAGAGGACCGCCGCGAAGCCGATCATCGCGGTCTGCACGGCGAAGTGCCGCAGAGCGATGCTGAACAGGACGGAGGGCAGGCCCATTCCCAGGTATGCGACGACGAAGAACACGGCGAGGACCCCCGCGCGTGAGGCGGGCTCGGCCACTGAACCGGCACGTTCGACTCCTCCCTTGAAGAGCAGCCCGGAGCCGGCTCCCGACAGGGACACGGCGACCAGGTAGAGCCAGAGGGCGGGGTGGTAGAGGGCGACGGCGCACAGGACCAGCCCGACCGGAAAGACCACTGCCCCAACGGTCAGGACCCGGGGCAGTGGGAGGCGGCCCAGCACCAGTTGGGCGGCCGCCGCGGAACCGAACATGAGGAAGGCCGCCAGGCCGACCACGAGGTGCGAGTCGCTGTGCAGGGTGCCGTGGAGCACGCTCGCCCCGAGGGAGGAGATCAGGCCGAGGATCGCGAAGGCGAAGGCGCCCAGCGCGCCGGCCGCGCCGAACGCCCGCCGGCCGCCGGGGCGCAGGACGAACCTGCTGGGCGGTTGGGCCGCGGGCAACTCCAGGTCCACGGTCTCCGGGGTGCACAGCACCAGGGCCAGGCACACCGCCATGGCGAGTGTGAAGATCGCCTGGGTGGTGATCAGGGGCGTGGGAAGCCACTCGGCGGCGGCTCCGGCGACCAGGGGCCCTGAGGCCAGGCCGCCGAGGTTGGCGGCGGTGGCCACGATGCCGGGCAGCACCGAACCTGTCCGTTCCGGACGTGCCTCGTGGTGGAGGTCGTGCAGGTACGTCGTCGCGGTCGAGGCCATCAGCCCCAGTCCGACACCGTTCAGGATCCTGCCCGCTATCAGCCCCGGCAGGTCCCGCCACACGATCAGCACGACCGACGCGACGATGCCGACCAGCAGCGCCGGGACGATGATGCGCCGCCGGCCGAGCCGGTCCGACAGGTGTCCCAGCCCGAGGAAGGCGGCTGCTGCGCCCACGACCATCGAGGCGTACGCCACCGTGACCGTGGTCGCGCCGAAGTGGTCTCGGGCCTCGTACAGCGGCCACAGCGGAGTCGGCGCGGTACCGAAGGCCATCAGCACGGTGAAGGCCACCGCCACGATCCAGAAGCCGGTCGCGTGCGAGGCGCGGCGCCGGGCGGGGGCGCGGGGCGGCAGGTCGTCGGGAGCGGGCGCGGGGATTCGGTGGGTCGGGTTGTCGGGAGCGTCGGCTGTGGGACGGCTCAACGGCGTCGGTACGGCAGGCAGGAGTACCCCTCCTCGGGCGGAAGTGGATGGCGTTTCTCCATCCTCCTCACCAGCCAGAATCAGCGCCAACGAATGTTTTTGCTCGGCTCCAGCAATGCGAGTGATACTTCTTGGTGTGGAGCTACGTCAGCTGGAGCACTTCATCGCGGTCGCCGAGGAGCTGAGTTTCACGCGTGCCGCCCGTCGGCTGCACGTGGTGCAGTCCGGGGTGTCCGCCGCGATCCGCTCCCTGGAGCGCGAGCTCGGCTGCGCGCTGTTCGAGCGCACTTCGCAGCAGGTCCGGCTCACCGGGGCGGGCGCCGCGTTGCTGCCCGAGGCTCGGGCCACCTTGAACGCCGCCCAGGCCGCCCAGGACGCCGTGCGCGCCGCACAGGACACGCTGCGCGGCACGGTGAACGTGGGCGCCATGGCCTCGGTCGAGGTGGTGGACCTGCCTGCGCTCCTCGGGCAGCTGCACGCGCGGCATCCGGCGATCGACGTCCGGCTGCGGCTGGCGACGGCCGGCTCGGCGGGACTGGCACACGCGCTGCTCAGCGGGGACCTGGACGCGGCCTTCCTGTCGCTGCCCGAACGCAAGCCCGCCGGGATCGACGCACGGGAGCTGGCCACCGTGCCGCTCGTCCTGGTGGTGAACGCCGCCCATCCGCTCGCGCAGCGGGGAAAAGTGGCACTTGCGGACCTCGCGGGGGAGCCCTTCGTGGACTTTCCGCCGGGCTACGGCAACCGCGAGGTGGTCGACCGGGCGTTCGCGGCGGAGGGCGTCGTACGCCGGGTGGCACTGGAAGTGCCCGACATCGACATGGGGGCGGCACTGGTCCGGCACGGACTGGGCATCGCCTTCCTGCCCGCGTTCGCCGTTGCCCGCACCCCCGGCCTGCACGTCCTGGATGTCCACGACACCAGGCTCCGCTGGAGCATGCATCTCGGCACGTCGTCGACCCGGCGGCCCAGCTCGGCTCTGCGAGCGATGCTCGAGCTGGTCGACCTCCACGTGATCGCCCTGTGACGCCCGGGCCGGGGCCCGGACGTCACCCGTCGGTGGTGTCCGGCCCCTGCGTTCGCCTCGCTCAGGCCGCGACATCTGCCGCTGCGAGGTCGTGGCCGCTGATGTCGCGGATACGCTGGAGCCGATAGCGCAGCGTGCTGCGGTGGACCGCGAGGGAGTCGGCGGTCTCGTCGTAGTTGCCGCCACAGTCGAAGTAGCGGGACAGGGTCTCCACCATGGTCGCGTGGTGCCGGGAGTCGTAGTCGATGAGCTGCCCGAGCTACTCCTGGACGAACGTCTCCAGTTCCCGGTGACCGCTGCCGGGTCCCAGGATGCGGTAGAGACCGAGTTCGTTCGACCACTGCACCACGGCGACTCCGACGCGTGCCGGTATACCGTCAAGAGCGCCCTTGACCTGTACAAAGCAGGCAGGGAGCCGTCTTCCAGGAGTCCAAAGTGCTGTGTACTCTGTTCAGGTCCAAGATCTAGCGTTTGGGTGTTTCCGCAGGTCAGGTCGTTGATCGCCACCTCCAGGTCAGCAAATGGTCAGCATCGGGCCGGACGGTGTCCGGCTTGCTGACCTGCACCCGCGGCAGTGACCTGCCGCGCCGCCCGGTGCCCTCCACCAGGCCACGGTCGAAAACCAGATCCTGCGCGGGCAGCTCGGGCAGCGCGCTGCCACCGTCCACGCGCTGCCCCCCCCCGCAGCCTCGGCCGCCGACGGCCCACGCGGAACGTGACCTTCACGGCAGGTGAAACCGACCTCGGCGAGCGACCTAAAGGATCAGGCAGGTGGTGGTGGCGTGGGCGATCAGTTTGCCCTGGTCGTCCAGCACCTTGCCTTCGGCGGTCGCCGTACGGCGGCCAGCGTGGATGACGGTGCCCTCGGCGGTGAGGGTCTGGCCGTCGGTGCGGGCGGCGCGGATGTAGTTGACCTTGAGTTCGAGGGTGGTGTAGCCGGTCCCGGCGGGGAGGGTGGTGTGGACGGCGCAGCCCATGGCGGAGTCGAGGAGGGTGGCGGCGATGCCGCCGTGGACGGTGCCGAGAGGGTTGGCGAAGTCGGGGCGGGTGTCGAGGGAGATGACGATGCGGCCGTGGGCGACCTCGTCGAAGCGCATGCCGAGCAGGCGGCCGATGGAGGGGATGTCGGTGGGGCGTTCGGTCTGCACCCAGCGCATCAGTTCCAAGCCGGTCATGGCGGTGAGGTCGGTGGTGGTCACGGGTCGTTCTCCTTGCGTGGTGCTGGTGGTGCCGCCCCGAGGGGCGGGGTGTTCATCAGGCGGGGAGGGGCTGGATACGGGCGGGAACGTGCTTGGGCCACGGGTTCCGGCGATGGGGTCGCGCCAGGTGACGTCAGTGAGGGTGTTCAGGGCGACGCCGGTGCGTTCGTTGCCGCCTTCTTGGGTGGGCAGGTCGAGGCCGAAGCCGTTCGGCAGGGCCGCGTCCCGGGCTGCGCGCGGGCGTCGCTCTCGACCACCGCCTCAGCGGTGCCGTGCGACGCGGTGATCTGGGCGAGGGCGCCGTCGGACAGGCTCAGCCGTTCGGCGGCGTGCGGGCTGACGCGCAGGGCGTCCTGTTGGTCGCGCTCGCGCCAGGTGTTGTCGCGGAAGACGGTGGTTGCGGTGAACGCCCTGATGCGGTGCGCAGTTGGGGCAGCCCGTGCCCCCGGGGACGGCGCCCGGGGCGGGGCTTGGTGCGTCGGTGAGGTGCTGGTCAGCCGAGCGGGTTGGTGGTGTCGCGCAGGCTGGCCAGGGCCGGTGCGTACATGCGGGCCTTGATGGTGCCGAGGGTGTCGCCGGCCTTGTTCACCTGTGCCTGGGCGATCTCGATCGCGGTGGAGCGCACGGCTTCCTCGGTGACGGCCTGGTCGACGATGCCGGTGGCCGCGGCGTCGGCGCCGCCGTAGCGGCGAGCGGTGATCATGGCTTCGTGCGCGGTCTGCGGCGCCAGCCGGGATTGGATGAGGGCGGCCATGCCGGGGGTGAAGGGGATGTTGATGTCCGCTTCGGGCAGGCACCAGTAGCCGCGGTCGGCGCGCATGACGCGGAAGTCGTGAGCGAGGGAGAACATCGCGCCGGCGGCGAAGGTGTGCCCCTGCAGCGCGGCCACCGTGATGACCGGCAGCGACAGCATCCGCGCGAACAGCTCATGGACGGTGACGACGTAGTCCTGGTGGTGGTCGGTGTGGGCGGACAGCCAGTCCAGGTCGAGCCCGTTGGAGTAGAACTTGCCGGTGGCGGCGGTGACCAGGGCGCGAGGGCCTTCCGCCTTCTCCACCTCGTCGAGCGCGGCGCTGACGGTGGCGAGCCAGTCGGGGTGGAAGCGGTTCTCTCCGTCTCCCAGGTCGAGGACGAAGACGTTGTCCTGACGGTCGAGTGAGGGCATGGCGACTCCTTCGGGCTGAGCTGACTTGGACAAGCGAATGCGGGCTACGGCCGGGGACCGGATTCGGCACCGGGGCGGTCGCGCAGGGCGTGGAGGAGCAGGTCGTGGATCTCGGCGGCGGCTGCCTCGATCGGGGCGGTGCTCCGTTCGGCCCGGCACATGATCACCGCGCCTTCGACGGCGGCGATCATGAAGGCACCGAGCCGGCGGCTGCGTTCCTCGGTCAGGCCGTGCCGGACGAGAAAAGCCGTGAGGGCCTCCTGCCAGCGGGCGAAGACTGCGGCGGCCGAGCGGGCAAGCTGTGGTGCATCGTCGTTGGTCTCCACGGCCACCGCCACGATCGGGCAGCCGGCCCGGAAGCCGCTCTCCACGAGCCGGTCACGCCACAGCCGGAAAAACGCGTCGACGGCCGCCACCGGGTCATCCACCTGCATCGCGGTGTCGATCAGCCCCGTGAGGAAGTCCCCCGCCAGTGCCAACGCCTCCTCGATGAGCTGCGCCCGCCCGCCGGGGAAGTGGTGATACACCGAGCCCCGAGGAGCTCCGCTGTGGGCGAGCACCCGGTCGATGCTGGTCGCGCTCGCACCGTATTCACGCAGCAGAGCTGCGGCACTGAGGACCATCCGGTCACGGCTTTCACTCCTGCGCGGGCTCATCTGCTCACCAGCTTCCCCATGGCCACACGGCCCACCAAATGGCCTACCTGTCAGTAACTTAAGGTGTATGCCATAGAACATGCAAGAGGGGTTGCGGGCGGTCATCGAATCCGTACCGATGGCGCCGCTCGGCCACATGCACGCCGGCTGTGGCGGTGCCCCTGGGCACGCTCAGCTCAACACCTGAGAAGCGCGCGGGGCCGCCCTCGCGCAGTTCGACGGCTTCGCGCGGGCCGGTGGACGCCCGGGAAGGCACGCTGGTCCGCACCCCGTCGGCGGCCTTTCCTGCTCCCGTACCGCCTTCCGACGCGAGCCGAATCCAATGCGGCAGCTCTCCGGAATCGCCGGAGGGGCGACTTGATTTTGCTGGCGTCAGCCCCTCCGAACCCACCTCGCTGCCACAGCACCGGGCCACGACGCCGCCGGGCCTGAGCGCCGGCCTGGGTGATTCGGCGTGGCACACCGCCGCGTCTGCCACCACCGCGGCCGAACCGACGGCCGCCGGCTGGAGGGGCAGTGCGGGAGGGAGTCGGTCGGCCGAGTGGAGTTTAGGTGTAGGCGTCCTCGACAGCGACTCGCCGCACCGTGCGCAGCGTCGACTGGAGACTGTCCAGATCGGTCGAGCCGAGAGCGAGGCGGAGCGCCTGTGGTATGTGCTTCGAGGTGGTGAAGGGCTCCGCCGTGCCTACGGAGATGTGCTGACGCGCGAGGGTGGCGGTCAGGCGATCGGCGCGTGCGTCGTCGGGCAGCGTCAGCCATGTGAAGTAGGACGAGGGGTGGCTGATGAGTGGTAGGCCTGCCAGTTCTTGTCTGGCGAGTGCTTGGCGGGCCTTGGCGTCGTCGCGTTTCTGCGCTTCCAAGCGGTCCACCGTGCCGTCCTCGAGCCAGCGGCAGGCGATCGCGGTGGTGAGGGCCGGGGTGTTCCAGGTGGTTGCCCGAATCGCGCGTTCGAGCGACGGCACCCTGGACGGCGGGGCGACGACGAAGCCGACCCGGAGGCCGGTCGCGACGTTCTTGGACAGTCCCGAGACGTAGACGGTGATGTCCGGTGCACTTGCAGCCAGCGGCGGTGGAGGGTCCTCGACCAGGTAGGCGTATGCGGCGTCTTCGATGATGAGCGGACCGTGCTGCCGAGCGATCTCGATCAGACGGGTGCGGTCGGTCGCCGACATGACCCACCCGAGAGGATTGTGCAAGGTCGGCATGGTGTAGATCGCGCGCACAGGGCGGGTCGCGCACAGCTTCTCGAGGGCATCGAGATCCGGCCCGTCGGTGGTTGTGGGTATGGGCTCCAGGTCGAGATGAAAGGCATGCGCGAGCACCTTGAAACCCGGGTAGGTGAGTGCGTCGACCGCGACGACGTCGCCGGTGTTGAGTGCGGCCATGACGGTGATGGCCAGGCCGTGCTGCGCACCGTTGACAATGAGGATCTGATCCGCGTCAGGAGTCATTCCCCGACGCCTCAGGTGCCGTGCGATCGAGGCTCTGTCCTGTGGGCGCCCTCGATGTGGTTGGTAGCGCAGCAGCGAGTCGAGTTCACCAGAGGTGGCCACCTCGCGCAGAGCCTGCCGTAGGAGATCGGCTTGGTCGGGCAGCGACGGATAGTTGAAGTTGAGGTCGACCGCATCCGCGGCGACGACTTGCTGATCGATGCCGTGACCGGCGGGAACCGCGATGTCACGCACGAATGTGCCGCGGCCCTGTTCCCGGCTCACCAAGCCCATCGCTTCCAGCTCGGCGTACACCCGGGTCGCGGTCACCACGGCGATGCCCTCGCGGGCGGCGAGCCCGCGGTGTGTCGGCAGCCGCACGCCTGCGGCGAGCCGGCCTGTCCGGATGTCGGATGCGAGCGCGTCGACCAGGATCTTGTACCGCGAGGCTGCCATGCACCGGATTGTATCCATGACAATTCTTTGACTGTCCCGTTCGTGAGTCCTTACCGTCAAGACCCACTCATCCGGAAGGACAGCCGCCGTGCACATCGCCATCCTCACCTTCGAGGGCTACAACGAGCTGGACTCCCTGATCGCGCTCGGTGTACTCAACCGCATCAAGACCGACGGCTGGCGCGTCACCATCGCCACCCCCAGCCCCAAGGTGACGTCGATGAACGGGGTGACCATCGAGCAGATGTCCACTCTTGAGGAGGCGTGCGCCGCTGACGCCGTCATCGTCGGCAGTGGCATCGCCACCCGCGAGGTCGTCGAAGACCAGGCGATCATGAACATCCTGCGCGGCCTGGACCCCTCGCGCCAACTCATCGCCGCGCAGTGCTCCGGCGCGCTCGTGCTGGCCAAGCTCGGCCTGCTGAACGACATCCCCGCCTGCACCGACCTGACCACCAAGCCATGGGTCATCGCCGCCGGCGTCGAGGTGCTCAACCAGCCCTTCTACGCCAAGAACAACATCGCCACCGCCGGCGGCTGCCTCGCCTCGCACTACCTCGCCGCCTGGATCATCGCCCGCCTCGAGGGCAACGACGCCGCCGAAAGCGCACTGCACTATGTCGCCCCGGTCGGCGAGAAGGAGGAATACGTCGAGCGCGCGTGGCGCAACGTCACCCCCTACCTGCCCGCTCCCGCGCCGGCGCTCGTCTGAAACGACCAGGCACAGGCAGTGACTGGCCAGGAAGCCGTGCCCCGGCAGCCTGCCTGGTCGTTCGCGGGCCGCCTGCGATCGTTTCCGGCGGACTGGCCAAGGGCTTCACGTGGCGCCAGTTGGCTGATGCCGAAGTCGGTCCACCTGCGGAAGTCTTTCGCCGGTGGCTACTGCCGCGCTTCTCGGCAAAGGCGCCGGCTCCCTCGCCATCGCCTTGGCGGCGGTCTCCACGGCGCCGCCGAGGAATGCGGCCTGACGACCGGCCGGCAGCCGACCGCGCTGCGGCGTTGTGCCTCCGCCGCACCGATCGAGCTCGGGAAAAGCAGGTTCGAGGTTCTCGAATCGGTCCTGCCCGCCTGGGCATTGGCTGGGCAGGCAGACCCGATGCCTTGTCGCGCGCCGAGGGCTCGGTGACGGTGCGCGTCGATCTCACCCAGCGGTCGGCTCGCCGCCGACGCCGAGCCGGCCGACGACGGAGGAAAAGAAGACCATCCGTGACAGTGGCCGTACGGTGTTCAAGGCGCCGCCCGCGCGGATGTGGGACTCGGCGGGCAAGGTCTGCGACGCGCAGACGCAGTAGGCGATGACGGATACGGCAGTCGAAGCGAGGGTGGAGTCCTACGCGCGGAAAGTCAGCAACGGGTCAGTGTGAGTCCTGAAACACCCGGGGACAGCTGACCGAACATGCGAATCGTTGTACGCTCCGAAGACCGCCCTTGACCTGCAAAAAGCGGGCAGGGAGCAGACAAACCGGGAGTTTCTCCGTGCTTCGTACCATGTTCAAGTCCAAGATCCACCGCGCCACCGTAACCCAGGCCGACCTGCACTACGTGGGATCGGTGACCATCGACGCGGACCTGCTCGACGCGGCGGATCTGCTGCCCGGTGAGCTCGTGCACATCGTGGACATCACCAACGGGTCCCGGCTGGAGACCTACGTCATCGAGGGCGAGCGGGGATCGGGGGTCGTCGGTATCAACGGTGCGGCGGCGCACCTCGTGCACCCCGGTGATCTCGTGATCATCATCAGCTACGCTCAGGTGACCGACGCCGAGGCGCGGACGCTGAAGCCGCGGGTCGTGCACGTGGACGCCGACAACCGGATCGTGGAACTGGGAGCCGACCCGTCCGCCCCCGTACCGGGCACGGACCAGCAGCGCAGCCCGCAGGCCGTACCGGCCTGACCGCCGCCGAACGACACGTCCAGGAGGAGCCGGCCGATGAGTGACATCGACATCCGCGACGACCGAGCGGCCGGCCGCCTGGAGGCGGTCGCCGACGGTGAAGTGGTGGGCCGCATCGAGTACTTCGTCCTGGACGAGCCCCGGCGCGCGCTGGTGCCCGTGCACACGATCGTGGAGCCGGCCCACGAGGGCAAGGGCATCGCGGGCTCGCTGGCGCGCGAGATCTACGCCACGGCACGGCGCGAGGACACCACCGTCGCCCCGCTCTGCCCGTACGTCGTCGGGTGGGCCGAACGCCACCCGGAGGAGGCCCCGGCGGCCGACCCCGAGCTGCTGGACGCCGCACGGGCCTGGCTCGCGGCACATCCGGGACGGTTCTGAACGCCATGGGCGCCCGGACGGAGGTCGCTCTGCTGCACACCTCGCCGGTGCACGTCCCGGTCTTCGACGCGCTGCGCGACGAGCACCATCCGCACCTGCGACTGCGGCACTTCGTCGACGAGGAACTGCTGCGCCGGGCCCGCCGGGAGGGTCCGGACGCGGTGACGGACGAGGTCCGGGCGGTGCTGCACCGCGCCGTCGCCGAGGGCGCCCGCGCGGTGCTGTGCACCTGCTCGACCATCGGCGGCGTCGCAGAGACGATCGGCGCCGGACTAGAGGTGCCGGTGCTGCGGGTGGACCGGCCCATGGCCGCCGCGGCGGTGGCAGCCGGCCCGCGCGTGGTCGTCGTCGCCACGGTCGAGAGCACCCTCGCACCGACCGTCGCGCTCATCGAGGACGAGGCGCGCCGCGCCGGTCGGCCCGTCAGCGTCCGCCCCCTCCTCGTCGACAGCGCCTGGGCACGTTTCGAGGCCGGCGACACCGAGGGGTACGTCCGCGAGGTGGCGAGCGCGGCCGACGCGATCGGCCCCGCCGACGCCGACGTGATCGTCCTCGCCCAGGCATCCATGGCCCCTGCCCAGCACCTGACCACGACACCCGTCCCGACCCTCTCCAGCCCCCGCCCCGGACTCGCGGCAGCGGCAAGGGCGGCCGGGACCGCGCCGCCGACCGAGACCGCGCCGCCTGCCGAGAGCCCGGCGGCGGCCGGGATCCCGAAGGCCGCTGAGCTCCCGGGCTGACGAGGTCCCCGGGTAGCCGGATCGATCCCCGGGTAGCCGGATCGCGGAGGCGGGTCGGGATTGCGCAGGCCGCCGAGACTCCGGAGGCCGCCGAGACCGCAGAGGCCGCCGAGACCGCAGAGTTCGCAGAGGCGGCAGGGGCCGCCGGGACCGCGGAGGCGAAGAGACCGCAGAGACCGCAGAGATCGCAGAGACCGCAGAGACCGCGGCGGTCTCCGAATCCGTGCAGGCCGCCGAAACCCCAGAGGCCGCCGCGTTCACGAGGCCGGCCCACGCCCCTCGCAGTCGCGCCCTGTGAGCCCACCCGGGTCCTCGGGCTCGTGCCCATGGGTGACTGGCCGGGCGGGCGTCGGGTAGGCGGGGGAGTAGTCCAGAGCCGATGTCGAACGACTGGCTGGAGGACGGAACGCCATGACGAATCCCTACCCCGACCCTGTTTCGCCGCCACCCACGCCGGGCCCGGACCCCCAGCATCCCGAGCCGCAACCGGAGCCGCACCCGGCTCCCGAGCCGCATCCGGTCCCGGAGCCGCACCCCGTTCCCGAGCCGCCCCCGGTTCCGGGACCACCGCCGGGTCCCGGGCCGACCCCGCCCCCGGAGCCGACCCCGCCCCCGGCGCCCGGGCCGCCACCTCCGGGTCCCGTGCCCACACCGCCGCAGCCCGGGCCGCCCGAGCCCTCCCCGTCCCCGATTCCACCGGGCCCGGAGCCCGTGCCGAGTCCCGAGCCGGGGCCGCCTCTCACCTGAGGGCAGGGCGTCCCCTGCACGCCGACGGTGGGCGGCCCCCGGCCGCCCACCGTCCTCGTGCGTTCGAGCCTCCCGCTCCTACGCGCTCACCTCCGACCGGTCACCGCCCCACAGCGTGTGGAAGGAGCCGTCCCGGTCCACGCGCCGGTAGGTGTGCGCGCCGAAGAAGTCTCGCTGGCCCTGGGTCAGGGCGGCCGGCAGCCGCTCGGCGCGCAGGGCGTCGTAGTAGGCCAGCGCCGCCGAGAAGCCGGGCGTCGGTACGCCCTGCCGCGTCGCCGCGACCAGCACCTCGCGCCAGTCGTCCTGGGCCGCCGCGATCTCCTGGGCGAAGGTCTCGTCGGAGAGGAGGCTCGGCAGGTCGGGGCGGGCGTCGTACGCGGCGCGGATACGGTCCAGGAAGGCCGCGCGGATGATGCAGCCGCCGCGCCAGATGGCGGAGACGGCACCGAGGTCGATGTCCCAGCCGTACTCCTCGCTGCCCGCCGCGATCTCGTGGAAGCCCTGCGTGTACGAGACGATCTTCGAGGCGTACAGCGCCTGCTCCACCCGGTCCGCGAAGGCCGCCGCCTCCGCCTCGGACAGCGGGGAGGCCTTAGGACCGGCCAGGGAGCGCGAGGCCTCCCGCAGCGCCGCGTGCCCGGACAGGGACCGCGCGAAGACCGCCTCCGCGATGCCGGACACCGGTACGCCCAGGTCGAGGGCGATCTGCACCGTCCAGCGGCCCGTGCCCTTCTGCTCGGCCTGGTCCGTCACCACGTCCACGAACGGCTTGCCCGTCGCCGCGTCCACGTGGGACAGCACCTCGGCGGTGATCTCGATCAGATACGAGTCCAGCCGCCCGGTGTTCCAGGTGCGGAAGATCTCCGCGATCTGGGCGGGGGAGTACCCGGCCACCTCGCGCAGCAGCTGGTACGCCTCGCCGATCAGCTGCATGTCGGCGTACTCGATGCCGTTGTGCACCATCTTCACGAAGTGACCGGCACCGTCCGGGCCGATGTGCGTGACGCACGGCGCGCCGTCCTTCGCCTTCGCGGAGATCTTCTCCAGCATCGGGCCCAGCGAGCCGTACGACTCCGTCGAGCCGCCCGGCATGATGCTGGGCCCGTGCAGCGCGCCCTCCTCGCCGCCGGAGATGCCCGTGCCGACGAAGTGGATGCCCTGTTCGCGCAGCTCACGCTCGCGGCGCCGGGTGTCCGCGAAGTGCGCGTTGCCGCCGTCGATGATCATGTCGCCGGGCTCCAGCAGCGGAGCGAACTCCTGGATCACCGCGTCCGTCGGCTCGCCCGCCTTGACCATGATCACCAGGCGGCGCGGCCGCTCCAGCGCCGCCACGAACTCCTTGGCGGTCTCCGTCGCGACGAAGTCGCCCTCGTGCCCGAACTCCTCCACCAGCTCGTGCGTCCGCGCCACCGTCCGGTTGTGCAGCGCGACCGTGTAGCCGTTGCGCGCGAAGTTTCGGGCGAGGTTGCGGCCCATGACCGCGAGCCCCGTCACGCCGATCTGGGCTGTTGTGCTCATACCGCCTGCTCCTCAAGGAATCCGGTGGATCATCGGCTGGAACCCCTTCGACCATCCTGGCGCGCCCCCGCAGGTACCGCACATCCGGGCCCGGTCCGCCGCAGGGCACGTCCACGACATCCTCCCTTACGTACCGCATCTGCCCGTTGCCTCAGCGCGGACACGGCCGATCCGACCGGCGAAAACAACCGATCCGGCCAACGGAAGCCTCCTATCGGCCACTTGTGCCGCAGAAGCGGCCGACAGCCGTCTTGTCATGGCTCGTTCGCGGCATTTACTTTTGCCCCTCCTGACGCATGGCGAGGGGGGCTTCAGTCATGGCCGCACGCGGCCGGCACCGCCGGTACCAGCCCAACAGGATCAACCGCGCCTCGCTCACCGTCACCGCGGGCGGCGCCGGCATGGCCCTCCCGCTCATCGGCGCCGGCGCCGCCCACGCGGCCGACGCCTCCACCTGGAACAAGGTCGCCGCCTGCGAGTCGAGCGGCGACTGGAGCATCAACACCGGCAACGGTTTCTACGGCGGTCTGCAGTTCACCAGGTCCACCTGGGAGGCGTACGGCGGCACGCGGTACGCGCCGCGCGCCGACCTGGCCACCAGGGATCAGCAGATCGCGATCGCGGAGAAGGTGCTCGACGGCCAGGGACCCGGCGCCTGGCCGGTGTGCTCGGTGCGGGCCGGTCTGACCCGCGGCGGCGGCGACCCCGGCGTCCACCCGGACGGCACGGCGGCCCGGCCCGCGCACAGCCGGGGCAGCACGAGCACCGCGGGCACGGACGGCTCCAAGGGCCACGACGGACCCAGGGTCAGCGAAGGCTCCAACGGCTCCAACGGCTCCAAGGGCACTGGGCGCGACGGGAGTTCGGTCCGTGACGTGCGGCCGCAGACCACACCACAGTCCCGCGCCGGTCGGGCCGAGATGTACACGGTGGTCCGCGGCGACACCCTCTCCGGGATCGCCGAGGAGCGTCACGTCCGGGGCGGCTGGCACCAGTTGTACGCCGCCAACCGCGCCACGGTCGGCGACGACCCGGATCTGATCCTGCCGGGCCAGCGCCTGTCCCTCCGCACCGGCCGGACGACCCAGCCGGCCCGCACGGACCATCCGGCCGCCAAGGAGAGCTCCACCGCCACGCGTCCGTCCGGCCGGACCGGGACCGAGCCCGCCACCCGGGGCGACCGGAGCGAGACGAGCAGGGCCGGCCGGCCCCACACCGCTTCGCACACCCTCGTCGCCCCCGTGCGGGGTCCGCTCGGCACGGGCTACCGCGTGGGAGGATCCCACTGGTCGAAGGGCTACCACACCGGCGTCGACTTCGAGGTGCCCACCGGGACGTCCGTGCACGCGGCCGCGGCCGGCCGGGTGGTCGACGCCGGGTGGGGCGGGGCCTACGGCTACCAGGTGGTGATCCGGCACGCCGACGGCCGCTACACCCAGTACGGGCATCTGTCGGCGATCTCCGTGCGGGCCGGGCAGACGGTCACCGCCGGACAGCGCATAGGGCGCTCGGGGGCCACGGGCAACGTGACGGGCCCACATCTGCACTTCGAGGTGCGGACGGGGCCCGGTTTCGGTACGGACATCGACCCGGTCGCCTATCTCCGGGCCGGCGGCGTCACGATCTGACGCGGACGCGGACGCGGACGCCGACGCCGGAACGGCGCCGGGCCAGGACGGGCATCGGGACGTACGCCCCGCCGTAGAAGGGGACACCGCAGAGCGGGCCGGGGCAGTACGGACCGGCGTGGAAGACGCCGGGGGAAGGCGGCGCTTCGCCCCCGCCCGGCCCGCGACCGATCTCCGCCGCTGCCCCGGCGCCTGCCGTCTTGGCGCCCGCCGCGCCGATGCCCGCCCCGCCGATGCCTGCCGCGCCGATGCCCGCCGCCCCGGGGGACGGCGCGGCGGGGACGAGGGTGTCCGTCGGCTCCGTGTCGGCCTGCCCGGGAACGGAGACCTCGGGTGCCCGTGTCCCGTTCGGCAGCGTCCCGGTCGCGGGCACCTCGTCCGGGATCTGCTCTTGCGGCGCCAGGCCTCCCAGCGCCAGGCCTCCCAGTGCCAGGCCCTCCGACGCCGGACCTGCCACCGCCGTCTCACCGGCCGGCAGCGACTCGTCCGCGCTCTCGAGGCGTTCGGTGGTCAGCAGGATCAGGCCGCCGGTGGCCACCACGCCGCAGCCCAGGGCGAGCACGGTGCCGGTGGTGCCGTAGCGGAAGGTCTCACCGAACATCGTGATGCCGACCGCCGCCGCCACCACCGGGTTCACCACCGTCAGCGTGGCCAGCGGCGCGGCCAGGCCGCCGCCGCGGTACGACGCCTGCGACAGCAGCATGCCCGCCGTGGCGAGGACGCCTATCGCGGCCAGGGACGGCAGATCCGCCGCCGAGACGCCGTCGCTCCAGTCCACCGCGACCGTCTTGGTGAACACCGAGGACATGCCGAAGGCGATGCCGGAGCCGGTGGCGAGCAGCACGCTGCGCACCGCTGGATGCCGGTGCGCGGCCCGGCCGGCGACCGTCAGCGCCACCACCGCACCGCCGGTGACCACGGCGACGGCCAGGCGCTGCGCGGCGCTGAGCGACTGCGTGTCGGACGCGCCCACCAGCGACAGCAGACCCGCCAGACCCACCGTCGCCATGATCGCGCCCCGCCACGCCGCGGCCCCCGCCCGACGGCCGACGAAGAGGGCGGCCATGGGCAGCGCGAACACGATGGTCAGGGCGCCCAGCGGCTGGACCAGGCTGAGCGGGCCGCAGGCCAGCGCCACCACGTGCAGCAGCCCGCCGAGGCCGTTCAGCGCGACCGCCGCCCACCAGGCGGGCCGGCGCAGCGGCGCGTACTGCTCGCCGGGGGCGGACACCGCGACGCGCTCCTGCACGATCGCGCCGCCGGCGTAGGCGACGGCGGACACGAGCGACAGCAGCACGGACAGCGCGAGGGCGCTCATGAGCTGCTCCTCTGCGGGACGCGGGGGCGGCGGGCCCGGCGCGGCGAAGGGTCGGCTTCCATGGTCCACAAGCCTGCCGTGCCGATCTCTTGCCGTCGTCGTCCCTGAGCACGCAATGGGTCATACTGCCGATGGAGTACGGATCGCGCCCAGTCCTCCCCTGGGTGGGCGACACAGGGTGGACACCCCCTGGTGGAACCCCCTAAGGGACTTGGTAGTACTGCTCCTCGTGGACCTCGACCCGGATCTCGCCGCCCTCCGTTCCCTCGGCGGCTTCTTCGTCCTGCGCACGGGCGAGCCGCCGCGCGCCGCGCTGCTCACCCTGGCCCAGGCCTACGGCGACGCGGCCTCCGGCAGCGACGAGCACCCCCTCGCGGTGCGCGTCCGCAGGGTGGCCGACGGCATCCGCGCCGCGGAGCCGCGGGTCGCCGCGTCGGTGGCCCAGCAGGCGCTCATGGCCCGGCTGTGGTCGACCGTACTCGGCTGCGCCGTGCTGTACGGGCGCATCCCCGACCTCGACCCGCGCCTGCTCCGCTGGGCCCCCGCCGGCAGCGCACCGGACGACCTGTGGCTCACCAGGGTGCGCGGGCTGCCCGCCGACGCGGACACCCTCGCGGACGCCGTCCTGCACGGCCACCTCCAACCCCTGGCGGCGGCCCTGCGCGTCCGCCACCGCCTCGCCCCGGGCCTGTCGCGGGGCAACGCGGCCTCCGCGCTGGCAGGCGCCGCCCGCCAACTGGCCCGCCTCGCGCGCGACCACGGCCGCCCCGGGGCCGGCGACCACGCCCGGGACCTGGCCGCACGGCTCCTCGCCCACCCGCTGCTCGCCGGGACGGGCACACTCGACGACACGGGCTTCCGCCGGCGCAGCTGCTGTCTGTACTACCGGGTCCCCGGCGGCGGTGTCTGCGGCGACTGTTGTTTCACACGAGCCCCGCGCTCTTCCGCGCGAGCCGCATCTGAGTGACCATGAAGGCGACCGGCGCGACACGGCCGGCGATCAGCGACCGACAAGCGACCGACGACGAGCGAGCGACCGACGATCGGCGACCGGCGGACAACGGCCGGCGCACGCGACCGGCCACGACGGGACGACGGGGCCGCCGAGACAGGGGGTTGCGGGTGCGAGTGGGACTGCTGACCCGGGAGTACCCGCCGGACGTGTACGGCGGTGCGGGTGTCCATGTGGAGTTCCTGGCGCGGGAGCTGAGACCCCTGGTCGACCTGGAGGTGCACTGCTGGGGGGAGGCGTCCTCGGCGGACAAGGCGGACGGCGTCGTACGCCACCGCCCCTGGTCGGCGCTGGACGGCGCCAACGACGCCCTGCGCACCTTCTCCGTGGACCTCGCCATGACCGCCGGCCTGGACGGCTGCGAACTGGTCCACTCCCACACCTGGTACGCCAACCTCGCCGGCCACCTCGGCAAGCTTCTGTACGGCGTGCCGCACGTGCTGACCGCGCACTCCCTGGAGCCACTGCGCCCCTGGAAGGCCGAGCAGCTCGGCGGCGGCTACGCGCTGTCCAGTTGGGCGGAGCGCACCGCGATCGAGGCGGCCGACGCCGTGGTCGCCGTCTCCGGTGCCATGCGCGAGGACATCCTCGGCTGCTACCCGGCCCTCGACCCGGCCCGGGTCCACATCATCCACAACGGCATCGACACCACCCTCTACCGCCCCGACCACGGTACGGACGCCCTCACCCGGATCGGACTCGACCCGGACCGCCCCTATGTGCTGTTCGTCGGCCGCATCACCCGTCAGAAGGGCGTGCCCCATCTGCTGCGCGCGGTGCGGGACATCGACCCGGCGGCCCAGGTCGTGCTGTGTGCGGGCGCACCCGACACGCCCGAGATCGACCGGGAGTTCCGCGAGCTGTACGAGGAGCTGAGCCGGGTCCGCGCGGGCGTGCACTGGATCCCGCAGATGCTGCCGCGCCCGGACGTGATCCAGCTGCTCACCCATGCCGCGGTCTTCGTCTGCCCCTCGGTGTACGAGCCGCTCGGCATCGTCAACCTGGAGGCGATGGCCTGCGGCACGCCCGTCGTGGCGTCCCGGGTCGGCGGGATTCCCGAAGTGGTCGAGGACGGCCGGACCGGGGTACTCGTCGACGTCGACGACGACTTCGAGGCGGCCCTGGCCCGCGCCCTCGACGCGGTGCTCGGCGATCCGGAGGCGGCGCGCCGGATGGGCGAGGCCGGGCGGCGGCGCGCGGTGACGGAGTTCGGCTGGGACGCGGTCGCCCGGCGCACGGTGCGGCTGTACGAGGAGATCCTCAAACAGGCTTAGTCCTCCCTGCTCAGGGGCAGTAGTGGTTCAATCGGGTGAGGGGAGCGGCCATGCGGCGTGGTGGACCTTCGGTCCTCGGGATCGTCCTTGCGGGCGGAGAGGGCAAACGGCTGATGCCCCTGACCGCGGACCGCGCGAAACCCGCGGTCACCTTCGGCGGAACGTATCGCCTGGTCGACTTCGTCCTGTCCAACCTGGTCAACGGCGACATCCTGCGCATCTGCGTGCTGACCCAGTACAAGTCGCACTCGCTGGACCGGCACATCACCACCACCTGGCGCATGTCGAGCCTGCTCGGCAACTACGTCACGCCGGTCCCCGCGCAGCAGCGCCTCGGCCCCCGCTGGTACCTGGGCAGCGCCGACGCGATCCTGCAGTCGCTCAACCTGATCTACGACGAGCAGCCCGACTACGTGGCGGTCTTCGGCGCCGACCACGTCTACCGCATGGACCCGCGGCAGATGCTCCGGCAGCACATCGAGGGCGGCGCCGGGGTGACGGTCGCCGGCATCCGGGTGCCGCGCTCCGAGTCGTCGTCGTTCGGGGTGATCACGCCGGGTTCGGACGGGCACACCGTGCAGCGCTTCCTGGAGAAGCCCGCCGACCCGCCGGGCCTGCCCGACGACCCCGAGCAGGTCTTCGCCTCCATGGGCAACTACGTGTTCACCACCAAGGCGCTGATCGACGCCCTGCAACGGGACGCCGAGGACGAGCGATCGGTGCACGACATGGGCGGCTCGATCCTGCCCCAGCTCACCGAGCGCGGCGAGGCCCAGCTGTACGACTTCAGCTCCAACCACGTGCCCGGTGAGACCAGCCGGGACCAGGGCTACTGGCGGGACGTGGGCACGCTCGACGCCTACTACGACGCCCACATGGACCTGATCGCCGAGCGCCCCGCCTTCAACCTGTACAACCGCGACTGGCCCGTCTACACCCACTCCAACCAGCTCTCGCCGGCCCGGTTCAACGCCGGTGGCATCGCCGGGGAGTCGATCATCAGCGCCGGCTGCCTGATCCGCGGGCAGGTCACACGGTCCGTGCTCTCCCCGGGCGTCCGGGTCGACCCGGGGGCGGTGGTCCAGGGCTCCGTGCTGCACGACAACGTGCACATCGGCCGGGGCGCGGTCGTGCGCGGGGCGGTCCTGGACAAGAACGTCGAGGTGCCGCCCGGCGCGACGATCGGCGTCAACCCGGAGCGGGACGGGGAGCTGTACACCGTGTCCAAGGGCGGGGTCATCGCCCTGGGCAAGGGCCAGCGGGTGCCGTAGCCACGGCACCGGAGAGGTTCAGGCCGGGGCGGTCGCCCCTCAGCCGCACAGCGGCGGGAAGTGGTTCAGGGTGACCGCGCTGGCCCGGCGCATCTCCTCGGACGGGCTGAACTGCACGTACTCGCTGCCCGGCGCGGTGTGCACGGGGACGTGCCCGGGTGGGGCGTAGAACGCCTCCCCGGCCCGGTACACCTCGTCGCGGTCGGGGTAGCGGAAGACCAGCTCGCCCTTGAAGACGTAGCCCCAGTGCGGGCATTGGCAGCGGCCCTCCGGCAGCCCCTTGAGCAGCGGAGTGTGGTCGACGTCCTCGCGGAAGGTGAGGAAGTCCACCGTATAGGGGTCGAGATCCTCGGAGTGGTCGACCACCGGACCGTAGTCGCCGCCCTGGGTGGCGGTGTGCCGCGAGACCTTGGGCATCCGGTTCACTCCCTTCCGCGCGGAGGAGGACGCGTCGCGCGGGCACGCGCGACGTGGAAGTGACGCCCTCATGGTGCGCGCCCCCCGGGCCCCGGGTCCACTTGGATCTCCGACCGCGCGCACCTCCCCGGAAGCCCGGGCATCCCGGTCGCGCGCCCGGCTCTTCTTGTCATGTCCCTGGACGTACGCCCGTGCGCGTGACAACGTTATTCCGCACCAGTTCGCACAATCCCGCACAACGAGTTCGCGGAATAGCGAACAAGAGCCGCCAGTTTCCTTCGCCACGAGGAGGATCGTGCGCACCAGACGTCTGAGAGACCGACTCGCGCTGCTGCTCGCAGCGGCCCTGGGCCTCGCCGCGTTCACCGCGGCGCCCGGCGCGACCGCAGCCCCCGGTGACGACCCCGTGGAGATCCACGGGCTCAAGGGCGAGTACTACACCCAGTCCGCCCCGGGGGCCTTCGACTTCGCCGAGCTCAAGGCCACCACCTTCGACCCCACTCTGGACTTCGACAACCTCGAACCCCGCCTGGCCGCCGCCACCGGCCGGTCCGACGACGTCAGCGTCCGCTGGACCGGCCGGATCGTCCCCGAGAAGACCGGCGCCCACACCTTCTCGATCACCGGCGACAACGGCTTCCGCCTCTGGGTCGACGGAAAGCTCACCATCGACCACTGGGTCGACGACTGGGACAGGGAACAGACCTCCGCCCCGGTGGAGCTGACCGCCGGCACGGCCTACGACATCAAGGTCGAGTACTTCGAGCACTACGGCGGCTCCAACCTCCACGTGCGCTGGACCGAGCCCGGAGGCACCAAGGAGGCCGTCCCGCAGTCGGCGTTCCTGCTGCCCGAGGGCTACGACTACGACGGCGCGATCGCGACCACCGTTCTCACCGACGGCCGCACCCTGAAGCTCGACTTCGCGCAGAGGCTCGCCGCCCCGCCCGCCGCCCTCGGCGACCATCTGCGGGCCGTGATCGGCGGGGCCACCTGGCCGCTGGGCGCCGTACGGCCCGACCCGTCCGACCCGCGCGCCCTGCTCGTGACCCTGAAGGAGCCGGTCGTCGGCAACAAGACCGGCACCGCCCGGGGCACCGCGGACGTCCGCTACGACGGCCAGGGCGGCCTGACGTCGGGCGACGGCACCGCCGTGGGAGCCTTCTGGAGCAGCGGCCCCAACCACTCCACGTACGAGCTGCGCACCAAGTGGACCGACCAGGTGGGCCCGGACAACGCCCTGCCCGAGTACCCGCGCCCGCAGCTGACCCGGCCCGACTGGCAGAACCTCAACGGCCGCTGGCAGTTCGCCGCCGCCGGAGCCGGCGAGCAGCCGCCCGTGGGGAAGACCCTGTCCGAGCGGATCCTCGTCCCCTACCCGGTGGAGTCCCAGCTCTCCGGCCTCGAACGGCACGAGGACCGCATGTGGTACCGGCGCACCTTCACCGTCCCGGCGGGCTGGCACATCGGCCACGGCAAGCGGCTCCGGCTGAACTTCGGGGCGGTCGACTGGAAGGCCGACGTCTACGTCAACGGCACCAAGGTGGCCGAACACCAGGGCGGCTACGACAAGTTCAGCGCCGACATCACCGACGCGCTGAAGCCCGGCCGCACCCAGGAGCTGATCGTCGGCGTCTACGACCCGACCGACGCCTCCGGCGGCGAGAACCCGCCGCTGGGCAAGCAGCGCCTGGACCCGAGCGGCATCTGGTACACCCCGACCTCGGGCATCTGGCAGACCGTGTGGATGGAGCCGGTCGCCACCGACCACGTCGACTCGCTCAAGCTCACCCCGGACGTCGCGCACGGCACCCTGACCGTGGAGGCCCAGGGCGTCCGCGACGGCGTACCGGTGACGGCGACGGCGTACGACGGCAGGCGCCCGGTCGCCACGGTCCGCGGCCGCACCGGCGGCCCGCTCACCCTGACGATCCAGGACCCGCACCTGTGGTCGCCCGACGACCCGTTCCTGTACAACCTGAAGGTGCGGGCCGGCGCCGACGAGGTCGGAAGCTACTTCGGGATGCGCTCCGTCGCCGTCGAGAACGTGAACGGCGTCCCGCGCACGGTCCTCAACGGCAAGCCGATCTTCATGATGGCCACCCTCGACCAGGGCTTCTGGCCCGACGGCCTGTACACCGCGCCCACCGACGAGGCACTGGCGTACGACCTGAAGGTGCACAAGCAGCTCGGCTTCAACGCCGTCCGCAAGCACATCAAGGTCGAACCCGACCGCTGGTTCTACTGGGCCGACCGGCTCGGCCTGATGGTCTGGCAGGACATGCCCGCCATGACCGCGGGCGTCAACCCGTCCACCGCCGCCCGGGCCGAGTACGAGCGGGAGATGAAGGAGATGATCGACGAGCACATCAGCAGCCCGTCGGTCGTCATGTGGGTCACCTTCAACGAGGGCTGGGGCCAGTACGACGAGGCCCGCATCGCCCGGCAGGCCAAGTCCTGGGACCCGACCCGGCTGGTCAACGGCATGTCCGGCATCAATCTGGGCACCGACGGCGGCGCCGGCGACATCATCGACGAGCACGGCTATCCGTCACCCGCCCTGCCGCACCACCCGGACGGCAAGCGGGCCCTGGTCAGCGGCGAGTACGGCGGGCTCGGCCTGGCGGTCCCCGGACACGCCTGGTCGGTGCAGCAGAGCTACGTCGACGTCGACCCGGCGACGTACACCGACGACTACCTGTCGAAGCTCGACGAGGTGCGCGCACTGGTGTGCCGCGGCAGCAACGGCGCCGTCTACACCCAGATCAGTGATGTCGAGGGCGAGCTCAACGGCCTGCTGACCTACGACCGCAAGGTGCTCAAGCCGGACGCGGCCCGGGTGCGGGCCGCCCAGCAGGCGCTGATCCGCGACGCGTCGCGGTCGACACCCGCGGGATGCCCGGCTGACTGACCCTCAGACCCGATCATGCAGGCAATGACGTCTCCATCGGAGGTCTTCCTGCATGAGAGGGACCCGGCGCCTTCTTGTGGCGCTCCGCCTGTGCGTGGCGGGAGCGGTGACAGCGTCCGCGCTGTCCGCCGCTCCCGCCGCCGCTCGGGCCGCCTCACCGCGCGACGCCCGGTTCACCGACCTGGTGAACCCGTTCATCGGCACCGCGAACGAAGGCAACACCTTCCCCGGTGCGGCCGTGCCCTTCGGCATGGTGCAGTTCTCGCCGGACACCGGCCACAGCACCGGCTACGACTACGCCCACAGCCGCATCCGCGGCTTCTCCCTGGTCCACCTCTCCGGCGTCGGCTGCCGTCTCGGCGGCGACCTGCCGGTCCTGCCGACCACCGGTGACGTCAGACAGACGGACTACGCGAAGTACGCGGCGGGTTTCCGCCACGAGGACGAGGCGGCGGCCCCCGGCTACTACCGGGTCCGCCTGGACTCCGGCGTCGAGGCCGAGCTGACCGCCGGCACCCGCACCGGCGTGCAGCGCTACACGTTCCCCGCCACCGACAAGGCCGACGTCCTGCTGAACGCCGGTCAGGCGCTGCACCGGACGGTCGCCTCCACGGTGGAGATCCTGGACGACCGCACCGTGCGCACCGCGATCACCGGCCGCGGCTTCTGCAAGGACACCGTGCCGTACACCGTGTACACCCTCACCCGGTTCGACCGGCCGTTCACCGCGTACGGCACCTGGGACGGCACGACCGTCACCGCCGGTGCGCGGTCCGGGCGCGGCGGCGCCTATCTGCGGTTCGACACGACGCGGGACCGCACCGTCGAGGCGACCACTGCGCTGTCGTACGTCGACGCGGCCGGTGCGGCCGGCAATCTGCGCGCCGAGGGGGGCCGTTCGTTCGACGCCGTGCGCGAGGCGGCCCGGAGGGCGTGGGAGAAGCGGCTGGCGGACGTACGGGTGACCGGGGGCGACACCACCCGTCGCCGCACCTTCTACTCGTCGCTGTACCGGGTGTTCCTCGGGCCCAACGTCGGCAGCGACGCGGACGGCCGCTACACCGGCTGGGACCAGCGGATCCACCGGGCGAAGGGCTTCACGTACTACCAGAACTGGTCGCTGTGGGACACCTACCGCACCCAGGCCCAGCTCCTCGCCCTGCTCGCGCCCCGCGAGTCCCGGGACATGGCCATCTCCGTCATCAGGATCGACGAGGAGAGCGGCTGGCTGCCCAAGTGGGGCTACGGCACCGTGGAGACGAACGTGATGACGGGCGACCCGGTCACCCCGTTCCTGACCAACGCCTACCAGCAGGGCCTGCTCGCCGGCTACGAGGAGCGGGCCTACCGGGCGCTGAGGAAGAACGCCGACGGAGTGCCGCCCGCCGCCTCCCCGGCCGTGGGCCGCGACGCCAACCCGGACTACCTCGCCCGCGGTTACGCCCCCTACGTCCGGGGCCACGAGCCGCCCAAGTCCGGCCACTCCGACTACGCCTTCGGGGGCTCGGCGACCCTGGAGTACGCGCTGTCGGACGCGATGCTGGCCCAGATGGCGCGCGCCCTCGGCCACCGCGCGGACGCCGACCGGTACGCCGCCCGCTCCCGCAACTACCGCAACCTGTTCGACGCGTCGACGGGGTTCTTCCGCGCCCGGGACACCTCGGGCGCCTTCACCGGACCGGCCGACCCGGCGCAGAGCGAGGGCTTCCAAGAGGGCACCGCCTGGCAGTACCAGTGGCTGGTGCCGCAGGACATGCCGGACCTGGTGCGCCTGATCGGCGGCCGGCGGCCCACCAACGACCGGCTCGACACGTTCTTCGCCTACGGGGAGCTGCTGAAGGATCCGGAGCGCGTCGCGCGTGACGTCTGGGTGAACGGGCCGTACGCCTACTACAACGCGGACAGGTACAACCCGCAGAACGAGCCCGACCTGCTCGCCCCGTACAGCTATCTGTCGACGGGGCAGCCGTGGAAGACCACCGACGTGGTGCACGCCGCGCTGACCCTGTTCACCGACGCCCCGGCCGGACTGACCGGCAACGACGACCTCGGCACGATGTCCGCCTGGGACGTGCTGTCGTCCATCGGCCTGTTCCCGGTGCAGCCCGGCTACGACACCTGGGGGCTGTCCACGCCCGTCTTCGAACGTGTCGACCTGCGGCTGGACCGCCGTTACCACCCGCGTGGCGCCCTCACCATCACGGCGCCGGGCATCTCCCGGGACAACCGCTACATCCAGACGGTGCAGACCGACGGGGTGACCCACCAGCGGACGTACCTGACCACCCAAGAGCTGCGCTCGCTGCGCACCGTGCGCCACACCGTGGGCCCGCGGCCGTCGGCGTGGGGCACGTCCGAGGCGGCGGCGCCCCCCGTGCTGAGGTGACTTTTCCCCGTGCCGTTGGTGTCCCGCCCCCGATCCGCGGGGCGGGGACTTAATCTGGTGTTAACTGAGCGTAGCCTGATCGTACTTGACCGTAATCGGTTGCACGCGGTTGACTGCCTACTCACCCACCGTCGACGCGAGGCAAGCCATTGACTTCTGACCTGCTCGCTCCACTCGACCTGGCGTTCTGGAACATCGAGTCCGCCGACCACCCGATGCACCTCGGTGCGCTCGGGGTCTTCTCGGCCCACTCGCCCACCGCCGGGGCGCACGCGGCCGACCTGCTCGCCGCCCGTGCCGCCGCCGTGCCCGGACTGCGCATGCGCATCCGCGACGTGTGGCGCCCCCTCGGCCTGCGGCAGTCCCTCGCCCACCAGCTGCGGCAGCCGTTCGGCTTCGGCGGCGCCACCCGCGAGCCCGACCCCTGCTTCGACCCGCTCAACCACGTACGGCTGCACGCCCCGGTCACGGACTTCCACGCCGCCTCCGGACGCCTCATGCAGCGCCCGCTGCAGCGCAACCGCCCGCCGTGGGAGGCCCATGTGCTGCCCGGCGCGGACGGCGTCTCCTTTGCGGTGCTGTTCAAGTTCCACCACGCCCTCGCCGACGGACTGCGCGCCCTGACCCTCGCGGCGGCGATCCTCGACCCGATGGACCTCCCCGAGCGCCGGCCCCGCCCCGCCGAGCCCCCGCGCGGCCTGCTGCCCGACGTGCGCAGACTGCCCGGGCTGGTGCGCGGTGCGGTCTCCGACGTCGGCCGCGCCCTGGACATCGGCGCCTGCGTCGCCCGCTCCACCCTCGTCACCCGCTCCACGCCGGCCCTCACCGCCGAGCCCACCGGAACCCGGCGCACCGCCGGTGTGGTCATCGACATCGACGACGTCCACCTGGTGCGCAAGAAGGTCGGCGGCACCGTCAACGACGTACTGATCGCGGTCGTCGCCGGCGCCCTGCGCAGCTGGCTCGACGAGCGCGGCGAGAGGTGCGACGGCGTCGCGCCCCGTGCCCTGATCCCGGTCTCCCGGCGCCGCCCGCGCACCGCCCACCCGCAGGGCAACCGGCTCTCCGGCTATCTGATGGAACTGCCCGTCGGCGTCCCGGACCCGCTGCGCAGGCTCGCCGCCGTACGCACCGCCATGGACCGCAACAAGGACGCGGGCCCCAACCGGGGCGCGGGCGCCGTCGCCCTGCTCGCCGACCATGTGCCGGCCCTCGGCCACCGGCTCGGCGGCCCGCCCGTCGGCCAGGCCGCCCGGCTCTGGTTCGACATCCTGGTCACCAGCGTGCCCCTGCCCGGCTTCGGCCTGCGGCTCGGCGGCCACCCGCTCACCGAGGTCTACCCCTTCGCGCCCCTGGCCCGCGGCCAGTCCCTGGCCATCGCCATCTCCACCTACCGGGGCCAGGTCCACTACGGGCTCGTGGCCGACGCCAAGGCCGTCCCCGACCTGAACCGGCTGGCCCGAGCCCTGACCGAGGAGGTGGAGACCCTCATCACGGTCTGCGCGCCCTAGGGGGCGTCTCGTCTCGCCGCGTTTGGCGGTGCGTCCTCGGGCTGCCGTATGATTCCCCGTTCGAAAGCGGGCGCGAGTCGGAGCGCCGCGTGAACGATCAGGGAAACGGCAGCGCGATGACGGTGACAGACGACGGCTCCATGGCCACGGACGAGGTGGTGTACGCGCCCGGCGACGAGACCGCGTACGGGCCCGGCATCGACCCCGAGCGCCTCGCCGTCTGCCTCGACGTGCTCAAGGAGCTGGACCAGCTCGAGGTCGACCACCCCGACGCCGTCACGGTGCGCCGGGCCACCTCGCACATCTACCGCTCGGTCAAGCAGCGCCGCCGCCAGGAGCGCCGCGCCGCCAAGACCGCGCACGACCGCGCCGTCACCGAAGCCACCGCCACCGGCTCCGCAGAGCGCATCGACGACGAGACCGAGGGCATCCTGCCGTCCTCCAAGGTCGAGGCGGGCAGGATCGCGGGCATACTCCAGCGCCCCCGCTCCTGCTACACCTGCAAGCAGCGCTACGTCGAGGTCGACTACTTCTACCACCAGCTCTGCCAGAAGTGCGCCGCCGAGAACCGCGCCAAGCGGGACGCCCGCGCCGACCTCACCGGCAAGCGCGCCCTGCTCACCGGCGGCCGGGCCAAGATCGGCATGTACATCGCGCTGCGGCTGCTGCGTGACGGTGCGCACACCACCATCACCACGCGCTTCCCCAAGGACGCCATACGCCGGTTCAAGGCCATGGAGGACTCGGCGGACTGGCTGCACCGGCTGGAGGTCGTCGGGATCGACCTGCGCGACCCGGCGCAGGCCGTGGCCCTGGCCGAGCAGGTCGCCGAGGCCGGCCCGCTCGACATCCTGATCAACAACGCGACGCAGACCGTACGCCGCCTGCCCTCCGCGTACGCGGCGCTGGTCGAGGGCGAGACCGCCCCGCTGCCCGCCGGTGAGCTCCCCGCCCACCATGTCATCGGCGCCTTCAACTCCGGCGCCGTCGACGGCATCGCCGCGCTGCCCCTCGGCACCAGCGGCCTGGACGCCCAGAAGGTCGCCGACCTGGCCCTGGTCGCCGGCAACGCCAGCGTCGCCCGGCACCTCGACGGCACCGCCATCGACGCCGGCGGCCTCGTCCCGGACGTCGTCGACACCAACACCTGGGTGCAGACCATCGACCAGATCTCGCCGGTCGAGCTGCTCGAGACCCAGCTGTGCAACTACACCTCGCCGTTCATCCTGATCAGCGCCCTGCGTCCGGCCATGGCCGACGCCGCGAAGAAGGCGGCGAGCGGACGCGCGTACGTCGTCAACGTCTCGGCGATGGAGGGCGTCTTCAGCCGCGGCTACAAGGGAGCCGGGCACCCGAACACCAACGCCGCGAAGGCGGCCATGAACATGGTGACGCGGACCAGCGCCGAGGAGATGTTCCAGACGGACGGCATCCTCATGACCTCCGTCGACACCGGCTGGATCACCGACGAGCGCCCGCACTACGACAAGCTGCGCCTCGCCGAGGCCGGCTTCCACGCCCCGCTCGACCTGGTCGACGGCGCCGCCCGCGTCTACGACCCGATCGTGCGCGGCGAGGCGGGCGAGGACCTGTACGGCGTCTTCCTGAAGGACTACGCGCCCGGCAAGTGGTGAGCCGGGACCGTACGTGACTCGACGTGACGAGGCCTGACCCGCCGGGACCTGGTCCGGCCTGAACGGCCGGACGGTGCCGGACCGTCCGGTGTCAGTCGACCGCGCCCAGGCGGGAGTTGCGGGCCGCGACCAGTTCCAGGAGGGTCCGCCAGTCCTCGAGGACCCCGGCGTCGGAGCCGTCGGTGCGCGCCTCCTCGCGCGCCTGCCGCAGGGTCAGGGCGTCCTCGTCGACCGGGTGGGCGCGGCGGCCCTCACCGGCCACCGCCTGCCGCCGTACCAGACGGGCGACGCGCTCGCCCAGCAGACCCCGCACCGCGTCGGCCGCGCGGGCGGCGAGGGCCGCCCCGTCCTCGGCCCCGCCCCCAACCGGGGCACCGGTCGCGGACCCGGCTTCGGGGGCCGTGGGAGCCAGCAGCCGCCCGATGCCGTGGACCAGGCCCGCCACCTGGAGCTCCTTGTCGGCCGGACGGCGCCGGCGCAGCAGCGCGGCGGTCCGCAGCGCGTGGTCGTGGAGGTCGGCACGGCGGCCGTCGCGGCCGAGGCGATCGGGTGCGGCGGCGCCCCGGCAGGCGTACAACAGGTCCATCAGCTCCTCGACGCTGCGCAGCTCCATGCGTCAGTCCTCCCGCGAGACAGCCGTTGCGGTACGCCAGCAGACCATGGCCGGCTTGCGGCCGGGCCAACGGGATCTGAACTGAGCGACGCACACCGAACGGATGAGTCCTCCATGATGCTTGATGCGACAAATCGGTTCATAAACTATCCAATGAACACGCTTGACTCCAGATAGTTACCTGGACTTTGCAGCCCTATCGAGCGGGGGGCCGCTCATTTGGTTAATCTGGAGTAGACGGACAGCACCAACGGGTTCCAACCAGCACCCATGGTCCGTCCCGGGGCGAGCGGGTGCACAACGGCCTGCCCGAATCCCAGTTGCCGGCGCCACCGCGTCCGATCTGTCCTTGAGCCAGACCCGAGCGGACGTCGGGCGCCGGAGCGAAGACTGGCGTCAGACGCCCCGAGGGTGACCGACACATAAGGAGTGCGCGGTGACACCGGAAAAGACGAATCGCGAAGAAGGCCCCAAGGAACGCACGGAGCGCCGCTCCCGGCGCCCCGGAGATCTCGGCAGTCTCGACGTGTGGGCCCGGTCCGCCCCCATCCGTCTGGCCGGCTACGAGGACGACCTCGCCGAGCCGCACATCCTGCCCAGCGTGGACTGACCTCCGCTCGGGAGTGTCTCCCTGGAGCCCGCCGACGCGATCGTCCACAGCATGGGCGTGCGAGACTCGCGCCCATGCTGATCCGGGAAGCCGTCGCCGAGGACTGGCCGCGCATCTGGCCGTTCTGGCACCGCATCGTCGCCGCCGCCGAGACCTACGCCTGGGACCCGGACACGTCCGAAGAGGACGCCCGGGCCCTGTGGATGAGCCCCGCCAAGCGGGTGTTCGTCGCCGAGGACGACACCGGCACGGTCGTGGGCTCGGCCTATGTCACCCCCAACTACGGCGGTCCCGCCGCCCGTGTCGCCAACGCGGGCTTCATGGTCGACCCCGACCGGGCCGGCCAGGGCATCGGCCGCGCCCTCGCCGAGCACGTCCTGACGGCCGCCAAGGCCGACGGCTACCGGGGCATGGTCTTCAACGCGGTCGTCGAGACCAACCCGGCCGTGGCGCTGTGGACTTCCCTCGGCTTCACCGTGCTCGGCACGGTCCCGCGGGCGTACGAGCACCCGCGGCACGGCCCGGTCGGCCTGCACATCATGTACAAGTCCCTGTAGAGACCCCGGAGGCCTGACCCCCTGGAGCCCGAGGGCCTGGCGGCCCCTGTGGCTACCCGAGCTCCGGATCGGTCGTCCTGCGCCACGGGCGCGACCGCTCGATCTGCTCCGCCAGGTCCAGGAGAGCGGCCTCGGAGCCCGGACGGCCCACCAGTTGCACGGCGCAGGGGGCACCGGAGGGCAGTGTGCCGAACGGCACCGCCATCGCCGGCCAGCCGGTCAGGTTCCACGGCGGGGTCATCGGCGAGTAGGCGCTGTTGGCGAGCACGTTGCGCATCCAGCCGCGCTCGTGCCACGGCACGGCCCGCGGGGATCGGCGGGCCAGTGCCGGGGTGAGCAGCACGTCGTGCTCGGCGAAGAACGGCTCCAGCCGCTCGCGCAGTCGCTCCCGGCCGGCGCCCGTGCGTACGCCGTCGACGAACCGCCGTCCGACGGCCGCGTGCACGCGGGTGCGCCGGGTCAGCCGCCGCGGGTCCAGACCCACCGCGTCCACGGCGGTGCCGGCCGTCCAGTGCCGCACGGCCGTCACGCCGAGCGACATCGGGTACGGCGGATCGGCGCGCAGCACCCGGTGACCGGCTCCGGCCAGCACCTGTGCCGCCTCCCGGACCGCGCCGGCGTACGGCCTGCTCACCGCGACCCCGGCCAGCGGGCTGCGCACGGACACGGCGATCGTGCGTACGGTGTCCACCGCACCCCGTGCCACCTCGCTGTCGGCCAGGACCGCGAGCATCAGCCGGGCATCCCGCACCGTCGTCGCGAGCGGCCCGTTCTCCGACATGCCGAACCAGTCGCCGTTGCCGATGCCCGCCGGCACCACGCCATGCCCCGGCTTGATGGTGACGAGGCCGCAGTTGGCGGCCGGGATGCGCAGCGAGCCCATGCCGTCGTTGCCCAGGGCGATCGGCACCATCCCCGCGGCGACCGCCGCCGCGCTGCCGCCCGACGAACCGCCCGCCGTGCGCGAGGTGTCCCACGGGTTGCGGGCGGTTCCGTGCACGCCCTCCGTGGTGCCGAAGACACACAGCTCGGGCACGTTGGTCAGGCCCACCACCACCGCGCCCGCCGCACGCAGCCGGGCCACGGTGACGTGGTCGTCGGCGGCGGGCGTGTCCGGGGTCGCGGCAGAGCCGAGGCGGGTGGACTCGCCGCGCACCGCGAGGTTGTCCTTCACGGCCACCGGTACGCCCGCCAGGGGCAGTCCGTCCAGGTCGGGCCGGGCCGCGACCTCGTCGGCCTCGGCCAGTGCCGCCTCGGCACGGACGGTACGGAAGGCGCCGATCCGGCCGTCCAGGCGCTCGATGCGGGCGAGGTGCTCGGCCACCACCTCGCGGGGCGTGGCCCGCTTCTCGCGTACGGCGGCGGCGATCTCGGCGGCACTCAGGCCGACCCAGCTGGTCACGGGCGCTCCTCGGGAGGGGGCGGGCATGGTCGTACTCACGAGTACGTTGTGGGGAACTGTGCCCGCAGACAGGCCCTCCCGTCGAGAGGTCGGGGCACGTCGGTCCGGACAATGACCCGACTTCGTCGGCTCATGGCAGGAGGACGAGGCGGACCGGACCGCATCCGGCCGGCGGAGGACGTGCAGCACTGCCGACGGGTGGAGAGCCACATGCGTGTATGCGGCATGCATACGGTGCGCACGGCACCGCGCCGATCGCTCCCGGTCGGGCCCGCCGCGGCGTATGCGGCTCGCCCCGGTGGGTCTATGGTCGGAAGGACAGGACGAGTACGAGGGGAAGTAGTCGGCGATGGCGCAGGACGAGGCCGTGATCGGCTGCACGGGGGAGCTTCTCATCGGTACGCGTGGATCCGCCGGTCCCGGCGAGATCCTGGTGCGGGTCAGAGGCGGTTCCGAGACCTTCCTCGCCTGGTCGCAGGAACCGCTGCCGATCGGTGCGACCGTGCTCGTGGTCGAATCCCGTGGATGCCGTGAGGTCGACGTCATCGAGTGGGCCGACCCGTTGGACAGGTTGCGCGACGATTCGGCCGACGCAGGCTAAGGAGAACAAGCCCATGTTCGGTTACCGCGTTCCCGCCCCCGACGAGGCGATGCTGATCTCCGGAGGCAGGCGGGGCCTGGGGGGCGCGCCGTTCCGGGTGGTGACGGGGCACGGCAAGTTCGTGCTGCCCGTCTTCCGCAAGGTCCGCTTCCTCACCCTGTCCATGTGCGAGTCCGAGGTCGTCGAGACCTGCGTCACCAAGCAGGGAATCGCGCTGCACGTCCGCGCCGTCATCGCGTTCAAGGTCGGCAACGACAACGAGAGCATCATCAACGCCGGGCAGCGGTTCCTCTCCGACCAGGACCAGATGTCGGTCCTGACCGGCCGGATCTTCGCCGGTCACCTGCGCGCCATCATCGGCTCGATGACCGTGGAGGAGATCGTCACCGAACGCCAGAAGCTCGCCGCCGAGGTGCTGGACACCTCCAAGACGGAGATGGCGAAGATCGGCTTGATCGTGGACTCGCTGCAGATCCAGTCGATCGACGACGGCGACACCGGCTACATCGACGCGATGTCCGCCCCGCACAAGGCGGCCATCCAGCGGCAGGCCCAGATCGCCCAGGCCCAGGCCAACCAGGCCGCCGCCGAGGCGGAGCAGGAAGCCGCGCGCAGGCAGGCCGAGTACGCCCGTCAGACGGCCGTGGTGAAGGCGGAGTACTCGGCGGAGGTGGACCGGGCCCAGGCGCACGCGGCCCAGGCCGGCCCGCTGGCGCGGGCGCACGCTCAGCAGGAGGTGCTCGCCGCCCAGACGGAACTGGCGCAGCGCCAGGCCAAGCTGCGCCAGCAGGAGTTGGTGGCCGAGATCGTGAAGCCCGCGGAGGCCGAGGCCGAGCGGGTCAGGATCCTCGCCGCCGCGGAGGCGCAGCGGATGAAGGTCCAGGCCGAGGCCGCGGCGTCGTACGACCGGGTCGCGCTCGACCGGATGCTGATCGACCAGCTCCCGCTGATCGTCAAGGAGGCGGCGGGCGGCCTCTCCGGAGCCAATGTCAACGTCCTCAACGGCGCGGACGGGCTCGGCGAGATCGCGGCCGGTCTGGTCGCCCAGGGCCTGACGATCCTGGACTCGGTCCGGCAGAACCTGAACGGCCACGGCGGCCAGAACTCCGGCGGGCGCCCCGAGGAGGGCAACGGCCGGCTCGAGCTGCAGGGCCCGGACGGGGCGAAGCCGGACACCGACGAGAGGCAGCCGGGCGACGACTCGGCCGCCGGGGACCGGCCGCAGCCTCGGACGCCGTGAGATCCGGACCGGGCGCGGCCGGGGCTTTTCGTGCGCCGCACGCGCAGTGCCGCCCGAGGTGTTCGGCCTGAGGCAGACGCCTTGCGTCGGCGGTGCCGCATGGGGTGTCCGCGCGGCGCGAGCACCCGGCACGTAGCGGTGTCGGACACGGTGGCGGTGCCCGTTGCACGGTGGGCACCCCGCGCCGTGGCGCGCGGCCCCGTGAGTTTCACGCGTCCCGCGCCGCCCCCGTGCTCTCCCGTTCGACCAGGCGGGGCACCGGCACCCGGACCGTACGGGCCGGGCCGCCGTCCAGCAGGGCGGTCAGCTCCCGGGCCGCCGTACGGCCGAACTCCATGCTGTCCCGGGACAGGGCGGACAGCCACGGCGTGACCATGCGGCACAGGGCGGAGTCCTCCCAGGACACCACCGAGACGTCCGCCGGGACCGAGAAGCCGAGTTCGGCCGCGACGGCGACACCGGCCAGGGCCATCACGTCGTTGTCGTAGATCAGGGCCGTCGGGGGAGCGGCCGAGCGCAAGACCTCGCGGGTGACGGCGGCGCCCTCGGCATCCGAGTAGTCGGTGGTCACGGACTCCACGCCGGTCAGTCCGCGGCGCTCGGCCTCGGCGCGCAGCGTGCGGATCCGGCGCTCGGTGTGGGCGAGGCCCGCCAGCCCGGCGATGTGCACGATCCGCCGGTGGCCGAGCCCGTACAGCCCGTCCACCACCGACGCCATCGCGCCCGCGTCGTCCGCCCACACCGTGGACAGCCCGGGATGCCGCTCGTCCGGGGCGCCGCCGATCACCACGGCCGGCAGGCCCAGTTCGTCGAGCAGGTCCGGACGTGGGTCGTCGGTGCGCGGGTCCACCACCAGCACGCCGTCGACCCGGTGCTCGGCCCACCATCTGCGGTACACCGCGCACTCGTCGGCGATGTCCTCCACCACCTGGAACAACAGGCCCAGATGGCGCTCCGCCAGCACCTCCTGGATGCCGGAGACCAGTTGCAGGAAGAAGGAGTCCACGCCGAGCGTGTCCGCCGGGCGGGCCAGCACGAAGCCGACGGTGGCCGCGCCCTCCCCGGACAGCGCGCGGGCCGCCGTACTGGGCCGCCAGCCCAGCTGCTCGGCGACCCGGCGCACCCGGGCGCGGGTCGCCTCCGACACGCCGGGCCGGTCGTTGAGCGCGAAGGAGACGGCGCTCTCGGAGACACCGGCGCGACGCGCGATGTCCTTCATGGTCGGCCGGCGTGCCGGGGACCGCTTGGCCGGCATGTTCCCCCTCATTTCTCAGCGGTGATGCGGTTGGAGCGGTGATCGCTAAAGCGCTTGAGTGTCAGCACTCTAAAGCGCATTAGTCCCGACTGGCAAGCATCATCCATGACGTCTGTGACCTGGACTAATGTTCTTCTGATTACTTTAGCGGCGCCGAATCCATTGACTTTCCGTTAACCCGGCGTGCATGGTCACTGCCGACACCCGTCGTCGACGCCGCAAGGGAGCCGTGTCACCGTGCCCATATCCCGCAGAGCATTCGCCGCCGCCGCTTTCACCGCCCTCGTCCTGCCGCTGAGCGCCTGCGGCTCGGGCGGCGACGGCGGCGGCTCGACGGACGCCTCCGGCAAGGTCGAGGGCGACATCACCTTCCAGACCTGGAACCTGCGCGCCAACTTCAAGGACTACTTCGAGGGCCTGGTCGCCGACTTCGAGAAGAAGTACCCGGGCACCCATGTGAAGTGGGTGGACCAGCCCGCCGAGGGCTACGCCGACAAGATCAGCGCGGACGCGGCCGGCGGCACCCTGCCCGACGTCGTCAACGTCTCCCCGGACCTGGTCGCCCCGCTCGCCAAGGCGGGCCTCGCGATGGACCTGGACAAGGCCGCCGCCCAGTACAAGGCGGAGTACCTGCCCGGCGCCTGGGCCGGCCACCAGATCCCCGGCATGACCGGCACGTACGCCTTCCCCTGGTACCTCAACACCGGCCCGCTGTTCTACAACAAGACCCTGTTCGAGAAGGCCGGGCTCGACCCGAACAAGCCGCCGAAGACCTACGACGAGCTCTTCAGCGACGCCCTGCAGATGGCGGACAAGAGCGGTGGCAAGGTCGCCACCCTCGCCAACATCCCCACCATCGAGGACTTCGGCCGCTACGGCGTCCCCCTGATGAACAAGGAAGGCACCGCCTTCGCCTTCAACGACCCCAAGGGCGTCGAACTCCTCACCAAGTACAAGCAGTTGTACGACGCCAAGGCCCTCGACCCGCAGGCGCTGACCGCCACCCCCGAGTCGTCCGGGAAGAAGTTCCTCACCGGCGCCGTCGCCATGAACCCCGGCAGCGCCCTGGACCTGGACAACTTCAAGAAGCAGGCGCCGAACCTGTACAAGAACATCGGCATCACCGACCAGATCACCAGCACCGGCCACGTCAACATGTACGTGATGGGCCTGATGGTGAACGCGAGGACCAAGCACACGCCCGCCGCGGTCGCCTTCGCGCACTACGTCACCGACGCCGAGCACCAGATGTCGTTCGCCAAGAAGGTCGCCATCTTCCCGAGCACCGCCGGCTCCCTCGACGACCCGTACTTCACCAAGGAGGACGGCACCGACGAGACCCGGGTGCGCATCGCCGCCGCCAAGTCGCTGAAGAACGCGGCCAACTACACACCCGTCCTGTTCAGCGAACAGATGAAGACCGCGCTGCGCAACGAGGTCGCCAAGGCGCTCCAGGGCAAGCAGAGCCCCAAGGCGGCTCTTGACAACGCTGTCAAAGCCTGTGACCAGCTTCTGAAGCAGCAGGGATAACGCACCATGGCCACCTCGACCGTCTCCCGGACGCGCCCGTCGCGTCCGGCCCGGCATCCCGGGCGCCCGGCGAACCGGGTGCGGCGCCAACTTCCCACCAGCCCCTGGCTGTTCGCCGCCCCCGGACTGCTGGTCACCGGCGCCTTCATCCTCTACCCGTTCGCCTCCACGGTGATCAACGCCTTCACCGACCGCCGCACCCTCATCCCGGGCCGGTTCGTCGGGCTCGCCAACTTCCGTGAGCTGCTGCACGACGACATGTTCTGGACCGGGCTGCGCAACAGCGCGCTGTACGTCCTCGGCGTCGTCCCGGCGCTGGTGATCCTGCCGCTGCTGCTCGCCCTGCTGGTGCAGAAGAACGTCCCCGGCATCACCTTCTTCCGGTCCGCCTTCTACACCCCGGTCGTCGCCTCGATCGTCGTGGTCGGCCTGATCTGGGTGTGGCTGCTGGACGAGCGCGGGCTGGTGAACTCGCTGCTGGAGACGGTCGGGGTGGGCAAGGTCGGCTTCCTCAGCGACCAGTGGCTGCTCCTGCTGAGCGCCATGGCCGTCACGGTCTGGAGGGGGCTCGGCTACTACATGATCATCTACCTGGCGGCGCTCGCCAACGTGCCGCGCGAGCTCCACGAGGCCGCCGCCGTGGACGGAGCGGGCGCGGTGCGCCGCTTCCTCACCGTCACCGTCCCGGCCGTGCGCTCCACCATGGTCCTGGTCGCCGCGCTCGCCTCGGTCTCCGCCTTCAAGGTGTTCTCCGAGGTGTACCTGATGGCCGGCCCGAACGGAGGCCCGGCCGGTGAGGACACCACCCTGGTGATGCTCGTGCAGCGCACCGGCACCGGCCTGACCGGCCGGGTCGGTTACGCCTCCGCCATCTCGCTGGTCGTCTTCGTCGTCACCGTCGTGCTGATGCTGCTCGTCCTGCGCGCCGACCGGAGGGAGGACTCGTGAGCCTCGTCCAGAAGACCCCGGCCACCAGGACACCGGCCCCTGCCCGGCGGCCCCGCTTCACCGACGACAACGGCCGCCGCATCCGGGCGTGGGAACTGATCCTGCGCTACGTGCTGCTGCTCGCCGTCCTCGCCCTGACCGTCGGGCCGTTCCTGTGGCAGCTGTCCACCTCGCTCAAGGGGCCGACCGAGGACATCTTCAGCTCCCCGCCGAAGTTCCTGCCCAGCCACCCCACCCTGCACAACTACGAGCGGGTGTCCCAGACCATCCCGGTCTGGGACTACGCCCTGAACTCGCTGAAGGTCGCCACGGCCAACGTGGTCACCAACTGCGTCGGCTCCGCCCTCGCCGGCTACGCCCTGGCCCGGCTGCGCTACCGGGGCCGCCGCGCGACCACCGTCGTCTTCGTCCTCGCCATGCTCGTGCCCGCGGAGAGCATCGTCATCGCCCAGTTCACCACCATGCGTGACCTCGGCCTGAACAACACGCTCGTCGGCGTGGTGCTGCCCGGCGCCGTCGCCGCCATGAACGTCCTGCTGATGCGCAACGCCTTCCTCAACCTGCCCTACGAGATCGAGGAGGCGGCCTACGTCGACGGCGCCGACGTCTGGCAGCGGTTCCTGCGCATCGCCCTGCCGTCGGTCAAGGGCACCCTCGCCGTCGTGGCGATCTTCGCCTTCATGGGCGCCTGGGACGACTTCCTGTGGCCGCTGATCGTGCTCAGCGACCCGTCCAGGTTCACCCTGACCATCGGCCTCAACTACCTCCACGGCACCTTCGCCAACGACGAACGCCTCGTCGCAGCCGGCACGATCATCGCCGTGGCCCCGTTGATCGCGCTCTTCGCCTGCCTCCAGCGCTACTTCTTCCGCGGTGTCGGCGAGGGCGCCGTCAAGGGCTGAGCACCGAGAGCCGCCCGGCCGTCAGCAGGGCCGACCCCCGTACTCCCACCCGCAAGGACCCCGCATGCCTTCTGCCGTGCGCTTCGGCGTCAACTACACCCCGAGCCAGGGGTGGTTCCACCACTGGCTCGACTTCGACCTCGACGCCGTCCGCGCCGACCTGGACTCCATCGCCGAGCTCGGCCTGGACCACGTCCGAGTCTTCCCGCTGTGGCCCTACTTCCAGCCCGACCGCGCCCTGATCCGCCCCCGCGCCGTGGAACAGCTCGTCCAGCTCGTCGACGCCGCCGCCGAACGCGGGCTCGACGTCAACGTGGACGGTCTGCAAGGGCATCTGTCCAGCTTCGACTTCCTGCCGGCCTGGACCCGCACCTGGCACCGGCGCAACCTGTTCACCGACCCCGAGGTGCTCGACGGCCAAGCCGCCTACCTGCGCACCCTGGCCGCCGCCCTCGCCGACCGCCCGAACTTCCTCGGCATGACGCTCGGCAACGAGGTCAACCAGTTCTCCGCCGGCCCCCACCCCGACCCGGACCGGGCCACCGCCGACCAGATCGACGCCTGGCTGGAGCGCATGCTCGGCGCCTGCGAGAAGGGCGCCCCCGGCAAGCCGCACCTGCACGCCGAGTACGACGCCACCTGGTACCAGGACGACATGCCCTTCACCCCGGCCCAGGCCGCCCGGCACGGCGCCCTCACGGCCGTCCACTCCTGGGTGTTCAACGGCACCGCACAGCGCCACGGCCGCACCTCCGTCCCCACCGAGCACCACGCCGCGTATCTGATCGAGCTCAGCAAGGCCTGGGCCGACGACCCGCACCGCCCGGTCTGGCTCCAGGAGGTCGGCGCCCCCGCCCCCCTGATCCCCGCCGAGCACGCCGCCGCGTTCACCGAGGCGACCGTCTCGAACGCCCTGGACTGCCCCGACCTGTGGGGCATCACCTGGTGGTGCTCCCACGACGTCTCCCGCGAACTGGCCGACTTCCCCGAACTCGAGTACACCCTGGGCCTGCTCACCAACGACCGCGAACCCAAGGACATCGGCCGCACCCTGGCCCGCGCGGCCCGCGACCACACCTACGCCCCGGCCCCGCGCACCACCGCCCTCGCCGTCCCCGCCGACCCGGCCGCCCGCTCCCGCTGTGCGCCCGGCGGCGACGTCTTCGAGGCCTTCTTCCGGCTGACCGCCGACGGCGCCCGCCCCACCACCGTCCTCGACACCCGGGCGTCCGACCGGGACCACCTCGCCGCCCGCGGCATCACGGAAGTCGTCACGTCCGACCAGGTACCCCCCACCCCGCAAGGAGGCACCCGCACGTGAACCCGAAGCCCACCAGACGCACCGTCCTGATCGCCGGCGCCGCGGCCGCGTTCCTGCCCGCACTGCCCGCGCCGCCCGCCCGGGCCGCCGAGGGCGCCCCGAAGGCGACGGCCGCGCTCCAGCCGTACGCCTCCTACTGGTACCCCGACTCCCTGCCCTCCGGCAGCCCGGGTCCCGGCATCACCTGGCGCAGCCTGAAGACGTGGCGCGCCGCCACCGACCCCGACCTCGCCTTCAACGCCTCCTCCGTCCCGCTCGCCCGCCGCTTCACTCCGGCCCCCGCCAACACCACCGCCCGCGCCGGACAGGCGCGGATCCAGTCCCTGGTCTCCTTCGGACCCACCTCCTCCAACCCCTCCCAGGGCTCGGCCACCGCCGACACCTACGCCCTCACGCACTGGGCGTACATCGACGAGCTGGTGTTCTGGGGCGGCTCGTCCGGGGAGGGCCTGATCCTGGCCCCGAACGCCCCCGTCGTGGACGCGGCCCACCGGCACGGCGTCCCCGTCCTCGGCAACGTCTTCCTGCCGCCCGCCGCCTACGGCGGACAGCTCCAGTGGACCCGTGACCTGGTGCAGAGGGACGCCTCCGGCCACTACCCGCTCGCGGCGCAACTGGTGGCGGTGGCGGCGGCGTACGGCTTCGACGGCTGGTTCGTCAACGCGGAGACCGGCGGCGGCGACAGCGCGCTCGGCGCGGACATGCTGGGCTTCGTACGCGAGCTCGAGCGGCTGTCCGAGGCCAGGGGGCAGCGGGTGACCTGGTACGACGCGATGACCGTGAACGGCTCGGTGAGCTGGCAGGGCGCGCTGAACAGCCGTAACCAGGACTTCTTCCAGGCCGCCGACGACATGTTCGTCGACTTCCGCTGGAGCGCGGAATCGCTCGCCTCCTCGGCGGACAGGGCCGCACAACTGCAACGCGACCGCTACGAGTTGTGGGCCGGCGTGGACGTGGAGTCGAACGGGTCGAACACGTCCGTGGACTGGGACGCGATCGTGCCCACCGACCGGCCGCACGTCACCTCCGTCGGCCTCTACCGCCCCGAGTGGACCCGCAACCACCTGCCCGCCGGGCACACCCCGGAGGACTTCCACGCCGCCGACGACCGGTTCTGGACCGGTCGCTCCCTCGATCCGTCCCGTCCCGACCCGGCCGACGGCTGGCGGGCGCCCGCCGTGTCCGTGGCGGACCGGTCGACGGTCACCTCACTGCCGTTCGCGAGCACGTTCAACACCGGGCACGGGCTGCGCTGGTACGAGGACGGCGAGGTCGCCTCCGGCACCCCGTGGAACCACCTCGGCCTCCAGGACCGGCTGCCGTCCCGGCGCTGGGTGGTGCGCACGGACGGGCAGCGGCCCGCCGTCCGCTTCGACTTCGCGGACGCCTGGCGCGGCGGCAGCAGCGTGCTGGTGGACGGCGCGCTCGACCGGCCCGCCGTGCTCGACCTGTACGCGACCCGGCTGCCGATCGGCCCGGACACGGTCGTCGAGCTGACGCATCGCGCGGAGGCGGGCACCGTCCGGGTCGAGCTGGCCGTGGCGGCCGCCGAGCCGGACGAAGCCGGGGCGGCACCGCCGTACACGTACCTCCCGCTGCCGGCCGGCACCGCCGACGGCTGGCGGACCTCGACGGTCCGGCTCACCGGCCTGACCGGGACCGTGCACGCGATCGGCGTCCGGCTGACCGCGACCGGTGACGGCGGGCCGGTGCGCTGGCGACTCGGCCGCCTCGCCGTCCACGGGCGCACCGGCACCGGTGCCCCGGCCGCCCCCTCCGGGCCGCGGATCACCGCCGCCTCCGGCGGAGACCTGCGCCTGGCCTGGAACCATCCGGCGCCCGGCACGGTACGCCACTACACCGTGCACCGAGTGCTGCCCGACGGCACCCGCCGCTTCCTCGGCGGCACCTGCCAGCGGGCGTACTTCGCCGGCGGCCTGACACCCGCCACGGGCGAGCGGGCCGTACGGTTCGAAGTGCGCGCGGTGGGGGAGCTGTACACCGCGTCGGCCCCCGCGACCGTCACCCACCCCTGGTAGCCGTCCGCCGACCCACCCACTGATCCACCCGCTGACGTACGACCCACGGAGCACCCCTCATGCATGACGACCGCAGCCTGGTCGAAGGCCGCCTCAAGCGCGTCCTCGACGAGCGCATCCGCCCCGCCGTGTACCCCGAGTCCGTCCCCCTCCAGGTCGCGGTGTGGCACGCGCCCGGCGAGCCCGTGCCGGTGGCCGAAGGACTGGCCGCAGAGCCGGAGCCGATCGAGGTGGGCGCCCGCTGGGGTGCTCCGTGGGGCACCAGCTGGTTCCGGGTGACCGGGACCGTGCCGCAGGAGTGGGCCGGGCGGACCGTCGAGGCCCTGCTCGACCTCGGCTTCGACGAGAACATGCCCGGCTTCCAGTGCGAGGGCCTGGTCTACCGGCCCGACGGCACACCGGTGAAGGGCCTCAACCCGCGCAACCAGTGGGTCCGGATCGGGGCGCCCGTCGCGGGCGGCGAGGAGGTGCGGCTGCACATCGAGGCCGCCTCCAACCCGGTCATCCTCGACTACCACCCCTTCCTGCCCACGCGGCTCGGCGACAAGGAGACCGCGGGCAGCGAGCCCCAGTACACGCTGACCCGCATGGACCTCGCGGTCTTCGACGAGACCGTGTGGCAGCTGGTCGTCGACCTGGAGGTGCTGGGTGAGCTGATGGCCGAGCTGCCGGTGGACTCCCAGCGCCGCTACGAGATCCTGCGCGCGGTGGACCGGGCGCTCGACGCCGTCGACCTCCAGGACGTGAACGGCACCGCCGCACGGGCCCGCGCGCGGCTCACCGGCGTGCTGTCCGCGCCCGCCGTTCCCTCCGCGCACCGCATCAGCGCGGTCGGGCACGCGCACATCGACTCGGCGTGGCTGTGGCCGCTGCGCGAGACGGTGCGCAAGGTGGCCCGTACGACGTCCAACATGACCGCCCTGCTGGAGGACGAGCCGGACTTCGTCTTCGCCATGTCCCAGGCGCAGCAGTGGGCGTGGGTCAAGGAGCACCGGCCCGAGGTGTGGGCGCGGGTGAAGAAGGCGGTCGCGGACGGGCGGTTCGTGCCGGCCGGCGGGATGTGGGTGGAGTCCGACACCAACATGCCCGGCTCGGAGGCGATGGCCCGGCAGTTCGTGCACGGCAAGCGGTTCTTCCTGGACGAGTTCGGCATCGAGAACGACGAGGCCTGGCTGCCCGACACCTTCGGCTTCGCCGCCGGACTGCCGCAGATCATCAGGGCGGCCGGCTCCACCCGGCTGCTGACACAGAAGATCTCCTGGTCGCAGACCAACAAGTTCCCCCACCACACCTTCCAGTGGGAGGGCATCGACGGCACCCGGATCTTCACGCACTTCCCGCCGGTCGACACCTACAACTGCTCCATGAAGGGCAGCGAGATCGCCCACGCGGCCCGCAACTTCAAGGACAAGGGCGTCGCCCGGCACTCCCTCGCCCCCACCGGCTGGGGCGACGGAGGCGGCGGCACCACCCGTGAGATGGTCGCCAAGGCGGCCCGGCTGCGCGACCTGGAAGGCTCGGCGCAGGTGGTGTGGGAGACCCCGCGGGCCTTCTTCGACAAGGCCGAGGCCGAGTACCCCGAACCGCCCGTGTGGGTCGGCGAGCTGTACCTGGAGCTGCACCGCGCCACCCTGACCAGTCAGGCCAGGACCAAGCAGGGCAACCGGCGCAGCGAGCACCTGCTCCGGGAGGCCGAGCTGTGGGCGGCGACGGCGGCGGTGCGGACCGGATTCACCTACCCGTACCAGGAGCTGGACCGCATCTGGAAGACGGTGCTGCTCCACCAGTTCCACGACATCCTGCCCGGCTCGTCCATCGCCTGGGTGCACCGCGAGGCCCGGGCGACGTACGAGTGGATCGCCGGTGAGCTGACCGCGATCATCGAGGCGGCCCAGCGCGCGCTGGCGGGCGAAGGCACCACTCCGCTCGTCTTCAACGCGGCCCCGCACGCCCGCGCGGGCGTCCCGGCCGGCGGCGCCGCCACCCCGGCCGCCGGTGACCGGACGCGCCTGGCGCCCCGTGCGGGCGGCGGGCACGTCCTGGACAACGGGCTGCTGCGGATCGAGATCGACGACCGCGGCCTGGTCGTCTCGGCGTACGACGTGGAGGCCGAACGGGAGACGATCGCCCCGGGCCGGGCCGCGAACCTCCTCCAACTGCACCCGGACTTCCCGAACATGTGGGACGCCTGGGACGTGGACGAGTTCTACCGCAACACCGTCACCGATCTGACGGACGCGGACTCGGTGACGGCCGGCGAGGACGGCGCCTCGGTGCGGATCGTACGGTCCTTCGGCGCCTCCCGGGTCACCCAGGTGCTGTCGCTGGCGGCGGGGGAACGGCGGCTGGTGCTGGACACGGAGGTGGACTGGCACGAGACGGAGAAGTTCCTCAAGCTCGCCTTCCCGCTGGACGTGCACGCCGAACGGTACGCCTCCGAGACCCAGTTCGGGCACTTCCACCGGCCCACCCACACCAACACCTCGTGGGAGGCGGCCAAGTTCGAGGCCTGCAACCACCGGTTCGTGCACGTGGAGGAGCCGGGCTGGGGCGTGGCGATCGTCAACGACTCGACGTACGGCCACGACGTGACCCGTACCGTCCGCACGGACGGCGACCGGGGCACCACCACCACGGTCCGGGTGTCGCTGCTGCGCGCCCCGCGCTTCCCCGACCCCGAGACCGACCAGGGCGTCCACCGCTTCCGGCACGCCTTGGTGCCGGGCGCGGACATCGGCGACGCGGTCCGCGAGGGCTGGCGCGTCAACGTGCCCGAGCGGCGGCTGACCGGTGCCGGGGAGGTCGCGCCGCTGGTGACGGTGGACCAGGACGCGGTGGTCGTGACGGCGGTGAAGCTGGCCGACGACGGCAGCGGCGACGTGGTGGTCCGCTTCCACGAGGCCCACGGCGGACGCGCCCGGGCCACGCTGACGGCGGGATTCGAGGTCGCGGACGTCACGGTGACGGACCTCCTGGAGCGGCCCCTGGCCGACGCCGCGGCACCGGAGCGCGACGGCGGCCGGATCGCGGTGCGGCTGCGGCCGTTCGAGCTGGTGACGCTGCGGCTGCGCCGCGCCTGAGCCGGCCGGACAGGCACTCGGGGAGGGCGGCACGGCCATCGGCCGCCGTGCCGCCCTCCCCGGCCTTTGCGCGCACGGCCCCGGCCGCGATGATGGGGCGATGCGACGAAGAAGCGTCCCCGATCAGTCGTGGGCCTCGGCACCGGATCCGCTGCTGGCCCTGGTCCGACGGGAGTTGGCGTTCTACGCGCGGTCCTGCGACCGCGCCCGGAGGCTGCACCACGTGACGGAGCTGGGCGCACTCGGCACCACCTCGGTGACGGTCGTCGCCGCCGGGCTGCACGCCCCGGCCTGGCTGACCGCGCTGATCGCGGGCGGCGCCGTCTTCTTCACCGGGATGCGGCAGCTCTACAGCCCCGGTTCCCGCTGGGTGCTGGCGGCACAGGCGCGGGAGACGCTGCGCCGGGCCCTGGACCGTTATCTGCTGCTGCCCGAGCCGGAACGCGACGCGGCGGCCCGGCAGGCCCTGCAGAGGGTGCTCGAGGAGGTCGGCGCCGACGAACTGCGGGAGTGGTCGCAGGCGCAGGGGCAGCGACCGGAACCGTCCCTGCCGGCCACCGGTTCCTGAGCGCGGCGGCGGGACGGCCGCACAGCCGTCATGACGGCCCCACCTGCGAGCGCAGCCACTCCTCCACCTCGCCCACGTGTGCGGCCGCCGCCGCCCGGGCCGCCTCCGGGTCGCGGGCGGCCAACGCCCGGAAGATCGCTGCGTGTTCGCGGCGGGTGCGGGCGAAGGCGCCCTCCTCCTGGTAGCCGCGCCAGACCCGGGCGCGGAAGGTGCGCGAGGACAGGCCGTCCAGGATCGCGGCCATCGTCTCGTTGCCCGCGGCCACCGCGATCTCCCGGTGGAAGGCGAGGTCGTGGGCGAGGATCTCCTCGGGGTCGTCGGTGGCGTTCATCGCCGTCAGGTGCTTCTCGACCGCGGCCAGCCGGTCCGGGGTGATGCGCGCCGCCGCCAGCGCGGTCGCCGTCGACTCCAGGATCCGGCGCACCTCCAGCAGCTCCACCAGGCGCGGGCCGCGGGTCAGGTCGGCGACGACACCGAACGTCTCCAGCAGATCGCCGGCCTCCAGCCGGGTGACGTAGATGCCCGAGCCGTGCCGGGCCTCCAGCACGCCCAGCACCGTCAGCGCCCGGATCGCCTCGCGCATCGAGCTGCGGGAGATGCCCAGTTGGGCGGCGAGATCCCGCTCGGTGGGCAGCCGCTGCCCCGGCTCCAGCAGCCCCTCCGAGATCATCCCCTTGATCCGTTCGATGGCGCGCTGCGTCACCGTGCCCTTCTGCGGAGCGGTCGCGGTGGCGCGGACCTCCGCCTCCGTCTCCCCGGTCGGCCCGGTCGGGGTCTCGTCCACGCCACTCCTCCTGTCGCCGTGCGCCGCAGTCTAGCCATCGATGTGGTCCGACCACTATGGCCAGAAGTCGAGAAAGCTTGGCTCCAGAGGGTGTCGCGGGCGCCAATTGGTCTGATAAGTATGCGGGCAACTGCTCGATCTCGCTCGATGAGGAGCCGACAGATGCCCGGCACACCAGTGCGGAACGGACGGCAAGGCAGGCGGCAAGGCAGGCGAAACTCCATCTGGGCGGTGCGCGCGACGGCCGTGGCCGCCTGCGGCACCCTGGCGCTCACGGCGTGCGGCAGCACCAAGGACAGCGGCGCCGCCGGCGCCGGGGGCGACGGCAGCGGCAAGGTCGGAGTGATCCTGCCCCTGCTGACCTCGCCGTTCTGGCAGTCGTACAACGATTACGTGCCCAAGATGGCCGCGTCCGAGGGTGTCGACGCACTGAAGACGGTCAACTCCAACAGCGACCCCTCGCAGCAGATCACCGACATCAACAACGAGCTCAACCAGGGCGTCAAGGGCCTGGTCGTGGCCCCGCTGGACAGCGCCGCCATCCAGGCCGGCCTCGACCAGGCCGAACGCAAGGGCGTGCCCGTGGTCGCCGTGGACGTGGCCCCCGACAAGGGCAAGGTCGCCATGGTGGTCCGCGCGGACAACGTCGCCTACGGCGAGAAGGCCTGCCAGTACCTCGGCGCGCACGTCACCTCGGGCAAGGTCGTGCAGATCATGGGCGACCTCGCCTCGGTCAACGGCCGTGACCGCTCGCAGGCGTTCCGCGCCTGTGTGAAGAAGAACTTCCCCAAGCTGAAGGTGCTGGAGATCCCCGCCAAGTGGGAGTCCGACACCGCCGCCTCCAAGCTCGACACGCTCCTCAACGCCAACCCCGACATCAAGGGCATCTACCTGCAGGCCGGCGGCGTCTACCTCGCGCCCACCCTGCAGACCCTGAAGTCGAAGAACATGCTGAAGAAGGCCGGGGCGGGCGGTCACATCGTGATCGTCTCCAACGACGGCATCCCGCAGGAGTTCGACGCCATCCGCAAGGGCGAGATCGACGCCACGGTCTCCCAGCCCGCCGACGCCTACGCCAAGTACGGCATGTACTACATCAAGGCGGCGATGCAGGGGAAGAAGTTCCAGCCCGGGCCGACCGACCACGACTCGACGATCGTGAAGCTGCCCAGCGGCATCCTGGAGGACCAGCTGCCCGCGCCCCTGGTCACCAAGGACAACGTGGACGACCCCAAGCTGTGGGGCAACACGGTCAAATGAGCAGCCCCGTCATCACCCCGCTGGTGGAGGCGCGGGGCGTCGCCAAGCGGTACGGCCCGACGGTCGCCCTCGCGGACGGCCGGCTCACCGTCCTGGCCGGCGAGTCCCACGCCCTGGTCGGCCGCAACGGCGCCGGCAAGTCCACCCTCGTGACCGTCCTCACCGGCCTCCAGGCCCCCGACGAGGGCGAGGTCCGCTTCGACGGCGAGCCCGCACCTGCGCTCACCGACCGCGACGCCTGGCGCCGCAGGGTCGCCTGCGTGTACCAGAAGCCGACGGTCGTCCCCGAACTCACCGTCGCCGAGAACCTGTTCATCAACCGTCAGCCCACGGGACCCGGCGGCTTCATCAGCTGGCGCAGGCTGAGGGCCCAGGCGGCCGAGCTCCTCGACACCTGGGACGTACGCGTCGACCCGGAGGCACGTACCCGTGAACTCAAGGTCGAGGACCGGCAGATGGTGGAGATCGCCCGTGCGCTGAGCTTCGGCGCGCGCTTCATCGTCCTCGACGAACCCACCGCCCAGCTCGACAACCGGGAGATCGAGCGGCTGTTCACCCGTATGCGGGCCCTTCAGGAGTCCGGTGTCACCTTCCTGTTCATCTCGCACCACCTCCAGGAGGTCTACGAGGTCTGCCAGACCGTCACCGTGCTGCGCGACGCCCGCTGGATCACCACCGCCCCCGTCGCCGACCTGCCGCGGGCCGCGCTGGTGGAGGCGATGGCGGGGGAGTCGGTCGCGGAGCACGAGAGCAGATACGTCCGCGGCGCGGCGGCCGCCGACGCCCCCGTCGTGCTCACCGCGCACGGCCTGACCTCCGAGGCGTACGAGAACGCCGACCTCACCGTGCGCGGTGGCGAGGTCGTCGGGCTCGCCGGCTCCAGCGGCAGCGGCAAGATCGAGCTCGCCGAGTCGTTCGCCGGACTGCACACCCCCACCGGAGGAACCGCCGAACTCGGCGGCGAAAAGCTCCCGTTCGGCGACGTGCAGGCCGCACTGCGGGCCGGGGTCGGCTGCGTGCCGCGCGACCGGCACGAGCAGGGCCTGGTCGCCGCAATGACCGTGGGCGACAACGCCGTCATGAGTGTGCTGAACCGGCTCGGCCGCTTCGGCTTCGTCGCCACCGAGACCCGGCGCGCCGTCGCCCGCGAGCTGATCGAGCGCCTCGACATCCACACCGAGGGCCCCGAGCAGCCGGTGTCCGACCTGTCCGGCGGCAACGCGCAGAAGGTCGTCATGGCCCGCGCCCTCGCCTCCGACCCGCGCCTGCTCGTCCTCATCAACCCCACCGCGGGCGTCGACGTGAAGTCCAAGGAGTCCCTGCTGGCGCGGGTGGACAGCGCCCGCGAGGACGGCACCGCCGTCCTCGTCGTCTCCGACGAACTCGACGACCTCAGGCGCTGCGACCGCGTCCTCGTCCTGTTCCACGGCCGGATCGTCGCCGAGCACCGGGCGGGCTGGCGCGACCACGAGCTGATCGCCTCCATCGAAGGAGTGGACCATGGCTGACACCAAGGCGGCCCGGCCGCCCGCCGCCCTTGGCGCCCCCGCCGCCGCCTCGGCCAGGACGGTCCTGCTGCGCCGGGCCCGCGAACTCGCCCTCGTGCCCGCCCTGTCGCTGCTCATGGTGCTCGGCACGATCGTCAACGACTCGTTCCTCACCGAACGGAACCTGATCTCGATCCTGGGCGCCTCCGCAGCCCTGGCCATGGTCGTGCTCGCCGAGTCGCTGGTGCTGATCACCGGCAAGTTCGACCTCTCCCTGGAATCCGTGGTCGGCATCGCGCCCGCCGTGGGGGCGCTGCTCGTGCTGTCCTCGGCGCAGTCGGGCTGGGGCACCGGGTTCCCGGCCCCCGTGGCCCTGCTCGCGGTCCTCGTCGCCGGCGCGGCCGTCGGCGCGTTCAACGGCGTCCTGGTCGTCAGGTTCAGGCTCAACGCCTTCATCGTGACCCTGGCCATGCTGATCGTGCTGCGCGGCCTGCTGGTCGGCGCGACCGAGGGGAAGACGCTGTTCGGCATGCCCGACGCCTTCTACTCCCTGGCCACCACCACCTTCCTGACCATCCCGCTGTCGGTGTGGCTGGCAGCCGTCGCCTTCGCGGTGACCGGACTCCTCCTGAAGTACCACCGCGTGGGCCGCGCCCTGTACGCCATCGGCGGCAACGCGGACGCGGCCCGCGCGGCCGGCATCCGCGTCGAGCGGGTGGTGCTCGGCGTGTACGTCGTCGCGGGCGTCCTCGCCTCCGTCGGCGGCATCATGCAGACCGGCTACGTCGGCGCGATCAGCGCCAACCAGGGCCAGAACATGATCTTCACGGTGTTCGCGGCCGCGGTGATCGGCGGCATCAGCCTCGACGGCGGCAAGGGCACCATGTTCGGCGCGCTGACCGGCGTACTCCTGCTCGGCGTGGTGCAGAACCTGCTCACCCTCGCGCAGGTGCCGTCGTTCTGGATCCAGGCCATCTACGGCGGGATCATCCTGGTCGCCCTCATGATCGCGCGCGTGACGACGGGCCGCGCCCAGGACTGACCGCGCCGGTTCCCCCGTCACCGACCGAAAGGCCATCCGTGTCCCCGACGCCCGAGCGCATCACCGCGGTCGACACCCACGACATCCGCTTCCCCACCTCGCGCGAGCTCGACGGCTCCGACGCGATGAACCCGGACCCTGACTACTCGGCGGCCTACGTCGTGCTGCGCACGGACGCCGCGGACGGCCTGGAGGGACACGGATTCACCTTCACCATCGGGCGCGGCAACGACGTCCAGGTCGCCGCGATCCACGCGCTGCGCCACCACGTGACCGGACGGACCGTCGAGGAGGTGTGCGCCGACCCCGGATCGCTCTTCCGGGACCTGATCGGCGACAGCCAACTGCGCTGGCTGGGCCCCGAGAAGGGCGTGATGCACATGGCGATCGGCGCGGTCGTCAACGCGGTGTGGGACATGGCCGCCAAGCGTGCGGGCAAGCCCCTGTGGCGGCTGCTCGCCGAGGCCGACCCCGCGTGGCTGGTCGGCCAGATCGACTTCCGGTACATCGACGACGCCCTCACCCCCGAGGAGGCGCTGCACATCCTGCGCCGCGGCCGGCAGGGCGCGCCGGAGCGCACCGCCCGGCTCCTGGAGCGCGGCTACCCCGCCTACACGACCTCGGCTGGCTGGCTCGGCTACGACGACGAGAAACTGACCCGGCTCGCCGCCCAGGCCGTCGCCGAGGGCTTCACACAGATCAAGCTCAAGGTCGGCGCGGATCTGGAGGACGACATACGGCGCTGCCGCGTGGCCCGAGCGGTGATCGGCCCCGGCATCCGCATGGCCGTCGACGCCAACCAGCGGTGGGGGGTGGCGGAGGCGATCCGCTGGACGAGGGCGCTGGCCCCGTTCGACCCGTACTGGATCGAGGAGCCCACCAGCCCCGACGACGTGCTCGCCCACGCGGCCATCCGCGAGGCCGTGGCCCCGGTGAAGGTCGCCACCGGCGAGCACGTGCAGAACCGCATCGTCTTCAAGCAGATGCTCCAGGCCGGCGCCCTCGACGTGCTCCAGATCGACGCCGCCCGCGTCGGCGGCGTCAACGAGAACCTCGCGATCCTGCTGCTGGCCGCCAAGTTCGGCGTTCCGGTGTGCCCGCACGCCGGCGGGGTCGGCCTGTGCGAGCTGGTGCAGCATCTGTCCATGTTCGACTACGTGGCCGTCTCCGGCACCACCGAGGACCGCGTCATCGAGTACGTCGACCACCTCCACGACCACTTCCTGGACCCGGTGGTGATCCGCGACGGTCACTACACGGCGCCCACCACCCCGGGCTTCTCGGCCGCCATGCGGCCGGAGTCGATCGACCGCTACACGTTTCCGGGCGGCGGCTTCTGGGCCGCCGACCCCGACCGTCAGCAGCTTCAGAAGGGACAGGCCGCATGACCGACTTCGACGGACTCCGGGCGCTGGTGACGGGCGGCGCCTCCGGCATCGGCCGGGCCACCGCCGAACTCCTCGCCGAGCGGGGCGCGCAGGTCGCCGTCCTCGACCTGGACCCGTCGTCCGTGACCAAGCCGCTGCTCGCCTTCCGCGCCGACGTGACGGACGACGCCGGCGTGCGCGAGGCCGTCGCCGCGGCCGTCGCCGAACTCGGCGGACTCGACGTACTGGTCAACAACGCGGGCATCGGCGCCCAGGGCACCGTCGAGGACAACGACGACGAGGAGTGGCGCCACGTCTTCGACGTCAACGTCCTCGGCATGGTCCGCACGGCCCGCGCCGCCCTGCCGCACCTGCGCGACTCGCGGCACGCGGCGATCGTCAACACCTGCTCGATCGCCGCCACGGCCGGCCTGCCCCAGCGGGCGCTGTACAGCGCCACCAAGGGCGCCGTGTACTCCCTCACCCTCGCCATGGCCGCCGACCACGTCCGCGAGGGCATCCGCGTCAACTGCGTCAACCCCGGCACCGTGGACACCCCGTGGGTCGGCCGTCTGCTGGACGCCGCCCCCGACCCGGCCGCCGAACGCACGGCCCTCCGGGCCCGCCAGCCCGCCGGCCGCCTGGTGACGGCGGCCGAGGTCGCGGGCGCCATCGCCTACCTGGCCGGACCACTGTCCGGCGCCACCACCGGAACCTCCCTGGCCGTCGACGGAGGGATGCAGGGCCTGCGGCTGCGCCCGGCGGGCCGGTGAGCACCCTCGGCCGCAGCGCCGTCGCCGTCGGCCCCCTCGGCTTCGGCGCCGCCGCGATCGGCAACCTGTACGCCGAGGTCGGCGAGGAGCAGGCGCATGAGACCGTGGCCGCCGCCTGGCGGCACGGCATCCGCTACTTCGACACGGCACCGCACTACGGCCTCGGCCTGTCCGAGCGCCGCCTCGGCGCCGCACTGCGCAGCCGCCCCCGGTCGGAGTACACGATCTCCACCAAGGTCGGCCGGCTGCTGGAGCCCACGGACCGGGGCGGCGACGACCTCGCCCACGGCTTCGCCGTGCCGGCCACCCACCGCCGCGTGTGGGACTTCAGCGCGGACGGCGTGCGCCGCAGCCTGGAGCGGAGCCTGGAACGGCTCGGCCTGGACCGCGTGGACGTCGTCTACCTCCACGACCCCGACGACCACGCCGAACAGGCCTTCCGGGAGGGCTACCCGGCGCTGGAGAGGCTGCGCGCGGAAGGAGTGGTCGGCGCGATCGGGGCGGGCATGAACCAGTCGCGGATGCTGACCCGCTTCGTGAAGGACACCGACGTGGACGTGGTGCTGTGCGCCAGCCGCTACACCCTGCTCGACCAGAGCGCGCTGGCCGACCTGCTGCCCGCCGCCACCGAGCGGGGTGTGTCCGTGGTGATCGGCGGCGTCTTCAACTCCGGCCTCCTCGCCGACCCGAGGCCGGGAGCCACCTACGACTACGCGCGGGCGCCCGCCGAACCGCTCGACCGCGCACTGCGCATGAAGGCGCTCGCCGACCGCCACGGCATCACCCTGCGTGCCGCGGCCCTGGCCTTCTGTTCCGCCCACCCGGCGGTGGCGAGCGTCCTGAGCGGTGCGCGCTCGGCCGCCGAAGTACGCGACTGCGCCGAGCAGTTCGCGACCCCCGTCCCCGCCGCCTTCTGGCGGGAGCTGCGGGAGACGGGACTGCTGCCCGCCCGAGCCCCCGTCCCCACCGAGGAGAGTCCGCGTTGAGAGTCGCCCTGCACACCAAGGCTCGCGCCGACCGGATCGCCGCCTACGAGGCCGCCCACCGCGAGGTCCCCGCCGAACTCACCGCTGCCATCCGCGCCGCCGGCGCCACGTCCTGGACCATCTGGCGCAGCGGAACCGATCTGTTCCACCTGCTGGAGTGCGAGGACTACGGCCGTCTCCTCGCCGAACTGGAGGGGCTGCCGGTCAACGTGGCCTGGCAGGCCCGGATGGCCGAACTGCTCGACGTCGTGCACGACTACTCCGCCGAAGGCGCGGACGCCGGCCTGCCCGTCGTGTGGGAGCTGCCGTGACCGTCGACGCCCACCACCACGTATGGGACCTCGCCGTACGCGACCAGGACTGGATCACCGGCCCCGAACTCCGCCCGCTGCGCCGCGACTTCACGATGACCGACCTCGCACCGCAGGCGCGGGCGGCCGGAGTCGACCGCACGGTCCTCGTCCAGACGGTCACCGTGCCCGAGGAGACCCCGGAGTTCCTGGCCCTGGCCGAGGAGCACGAGCTGATCGCCGGAGTGGTCGGCTGGGTGGACCTCACCCGCCCCGACATCGCCGACGAACTCGCCCGCCTCAGCGGCCTCCCCGGCGGCCGCCACCTCAAGGGCATCCGCCACCAGGTCCAGGCCGAGCCCGACCCTCAGTGGCTGCTGCGCGCGGACGTGCGCCGGGGCCTGGCCGCCGTCGCGGCCGCGGGCCTGGTGTACGACCTGGTCGTCGTCCACCACCAGCTCCCGGCCTGCGCCAGGGCCGCGGCCGGCCATCCCGGGCTCACCTTCGTCCTCGACCACCTGGGCAAGCCCCCGATCGCCTCGGGCCGGCTGGAGCCCTGGGCGACGGCCGTCCGCGCGCTGGCCGCCCTGCCCAACACCGTCTGCAAGCTCTCCGGCATGGTCACCGAGGCCGACCTCGCGGCGTGGACACCCGACGACCTGCGGCCCTACGCGGACGTGGCCCTGGAAGCCTTCGGCCCGCGCCGTCTGATGTACGGCTCCGACTGGCCGGTCTGCACCCTCGCGGCGGACTATTCCGACGTCCTCACCACCGCCCGGGGCCTGACCGCCGCCCTGAGCGAGCCCGAACGCGTGGAGATCTTCGAGGGAACGGCCACCCGCGTCTACGGACTGTGAGCCGGTGACCCGGCCGGCCTCGGTCACGGCCTCTCGGCCGCCTCCACCAGCCGCACCGGCGGCAGAAACTCCCGTACGTAGGTCCGCTCCCAGCAGGCGCCCGTCTCACGCAGCTCCCGCCACGACGTGTAGCGGTAGCGGAACAGGCGGGCGCGGACGTACAGCGGGGGCCGGTCGCGCGGGAAGGGGGAGTGGCGCAGCAGCCGGAGGGTGTCGCGGTCGTTCTCCAGGAGCCGTTCCACCAGGGCGCCGAACCAGGCACCGGCGTACGCCGGCGACAGCGCCACGAACCACATCAGCCAGTCCAGCCGCAGGTGGTAGGGCGCGAACTGGCGCGGCCAGTGCCGCGGGTCCCCCGGCTTGCCCCTGAACTCGTACTCCCGCCACTCCGCGTCCTCGGGCGGTCCGTCGTCCAGCGTGCCCTCGACCACCACCTCGTAGCGGACGCGGCTGATGCTGCCGAACGCGCCGTAGGTGTTGACCAGGTGCAGCGGGTCGAAGGAGCGGTTCATGACCTGGCTCCGGGAGATCATGTTCACCACCGGGCGGTAGCTCAGGGCCACCACGAGCACGGCGACGGCCAGGACCACCACCTCGTACCACAGCGGCGCCGCGGGCACGGACGCCGGGGCGCGCCCCGGCCACTGGACGGCCGACAGGGCCAGCACGATCGTGATCCAGTTCAGCCAGGCGAAGTTGCCCGAGAGCACCAGCCACAGCTGGGTCAGGATCATCAGCGACGCCCCGGCCGTGGCGACCGGCTGCGGGGTGAACAGCAGGAACGGCACCAGCAGTTGCGTGACGTGGTTGGCGGCGACCTCGGCCCGGTGCAGGGGCGCCGGCAGATGGTGGAAGAACCAGCTCAGCGGGCCCGGCATCGGCTGTGTCTCATGGTGGTAGTCCAGACAGGTCAGCTTCCGCCAGCACTCGTCGCCCCGCAGCTTGATCAGCCCGGCGCCGAACTCGACACGGAAGAGGATCCAGCGCAGCAGGAACAGCACCACGATCGGCGGGGCCACCTCGTCGTTGCCCAGGAACACCGCGAGGAACCCGGTCTCCAGCAGCAGCGACTCCCACCCGAAGCCGTACCAGGTCTGCCCGACGTTGACGATCGACAGATACAGCGCCCACGGCACCAGCCACAGCAGCATGCCGCCCCACAGCGGAAGCCATGAGTCCAGACCCGCGAGCAGGGCGGCCGACACGGCGCATCCGGCCCACGCGACCGCCGCGAACAGAGCGTCGGAGTAGCGCCAGTGGAACAGGCTCGGCGCCCGCCGGAACGGCACCCGCTCGACGAACCGGGGGATCGGCAGCATGCCGCGCTCGCCGAGCAGCGCCCGGAACTGCAGGGCGGCCGTCAGGAACGCCACGAGATACACGGCGGCCAGGGCCCGCTGGAAGACCAGCCGGCTCAGCCAGTAGTCGGGTGCGATGAACCATCCCACGGCCCTGCACGCTCCTCTCCTCCATGGTGCCGCCGCCAGTCCTCGGCTCCGGGGCTCCGGCTACCCCTCTCCCAGCTCGAAGAATCGGACAAACCCTGGCAGGGTGGCTCCATGGCTGAACGGGGAGCGCGCACCCTGTCACTGCCGGACGACTGGCCCGTCCACCCGGACCCGATCCTGGCTCTCCACCGCATGGGAACCTTCGACTGGGACCTGGACACGGGTCTGTGCAGCCTGGACGCCATGGCCCACCGGATCTTCGACATCACCCCCGAGGAGTACGACGGCCACCCCGAGAGCCTGGGCTCCCGCGTCCCCGGCGGCGAGGGACAGCGTCTGGACGCCCTGGTGGCCCGCGCGATGAAGGACGGCAGCGAGCACTACGGCACCTACGTCCGCCTGCGCCTGCGCGACGGCTCCCTGCGCTGGGCCCACACCCAGGGCTGCATCCGCCGCGACGAGAGCGGCCGCCCCCGCCGGATCATCGGGATCGTCCGGGACGCCACCGAGGAGCTCGACGACAGCGCCGGCCGCGCACAGCGGCAGGCCCTGGACACCGCCCGGCGCGAGCAGACCAACGTCGTCCAGGCCACCACCGCCGCCCTCGCCCACGCACGCACCGTCCAGGACGTCATCGACGTCGTCAAGGACAGCCACGGCCTGGCCCTTCTCGGTTCCACCAGCATGGTCCTCGGCCTGGTCGAGGCCGGCCGGATCCGGCTGGTCGCCGAAGGACCGGAGGGCACCTCCGTACCCGGCACCCGCGTCACCCGGATCGACGAGCCCTACCCGATGAGCGAGGCCGTGCGCACTCTCAGACCCCGCTTCATCGAGTCCGCGGAGGAGTTCGCCGCGTGCTATCCGGTCCTGTGGCCGCACATCACCGGCCTGGACATCACCTCGGCCGCCTATCTGCCGCTGATCGCCCAGGCGCGCCCCATCGGCGGCATGGGCCTGCTCTACAGCGGCCGCCACGGCTTCTCCCAGGACGAGCGCAACGTCCTGGTCGCCCTCGGCAGCAGCATCGCGCAGAGCCTGCAACGGGCCATGCTCTACGAGCAGGAGAAGGACCTCGCCCAGAGCCTGCAGCAGGCCATGCTGCCGCGCACCATTCCCAGCGTGCCCGGCGCCGACGTCGCCGTCCGCTACCGCTCCGGCTACGCCGGCGGCTCCCTCGGCCGCGACATAGGCGGCGACTGGTACGACCTGATCCCGCTGCCCGGCGGCCGGGTCGGCGCCGTCATCGGCGATGTCCAGGGCCACGACACGCACGCCGCCGCCGTCATGGGCCAGCTGCGCATCGTGCTGCGCGCCTACGCCGCCGAGGGCCACACCCCGGCCACCGTGATGGCCCGCGCCTCCACCTTCCTGCACGAGCTCGACACCGACCGCTTCGCGACCTGCCTGTACGCGGAGGCCGACCTGTCCACCGGCGTCGTCCAGATGGTGCGCGCCGGGCACATCGACCCGCTGGTGCGGCTGGGCGACGGCAGCTGCCGCCGGGTCGCCGTCGCCGGCGGTCTGCCGCTCGGCCTGTCCGCGGAGTTCGGCGGCCTGGAGTACCCGGTCTGTGCCATGGAGCTCGACCCCGGGCACACCCTGGTGCTGTGCACCGACGGCCTCGTCGAAGTGCCCGGCGCCGATCTCGACGACGGCATGCGGGCCCTGGCGGCGTCCATCGCCGCGGGGCCCGAGGACGTACGGCACCTCGCCGACCAGCTGATCGAGATGGCCGAGAAGCGCGGCGGCGACGACGACGTGGCGCTGCTGGTGCTGCGCCGTCGCGCGCTGACCGAGCGGCAGCCCGTGGGCCGCCTGAAGCAGCACGTGGCGCCCGGCGACCCGGAGGCCCTGACCCGGGCCCGGCACCTGATCCGTGCCACGGTCCGCTCCTGGGGCGCCCGGGAGCGCTCGGACGAGATCGAACTGGTGGCCGACGAACTGATCACCAACGCCCTGCTGCACACCGAGGGCGCGGCCATCGTCACCCTGCGGGTGCTCAGCGGCAGCGACCGGCGGCTGCGGGTGGAGGTCGAGGACTCCTCCAGCGCCCTGCCGCGCCGCCGGGAGCCGGGGGAGCAGGGCGTCTCGGGGCGCGGTCTGCTGCTCGTCGACCGGCTCACCGACGTGTGGGGCGTGGAGGCGCGGGGCGGCGGCAAGTGCCTGTGGTGCGAGTTCGTGGTGCCGGAGAGCGCCTGAGCCGCCCCGCGCGGCGCGTGGCGCCGCCGGTGCCGGGTGGCACTCTGGAGGCATGCCGGAACTGCCCGAGGTGGAAGCGCTCAAGGACTTCCTGACCGAGAACCTGGTCGGTCACGAGATCGTCCGCGTGCTGCCCGTCGCGATCAGCGTCCTGAAGACCTACGACCCTCCCGTCGGTGCCCTGGAGGGCCGCGAGGTCACCGCCGTCGCCCGGCACGGCAAGTTCCTGGACCTGGTGACCGGCGACGGCCCGCACCTGGTCACCCATCTGGCCCGCGGCGGCTGGCTCCAGTGGAAGGACCGGCTGCCCGACGGGCCGCCCCGTCCCGGCAAGGGCCCGCTGGCCCTGCGGGTCGCGCTGGAGACCGGCGCGGGCTTCGACCTCACCGAGGCCGGCACCCAGAAGCGGCTCGCGGTGTACGTCGTACGGGATCCGCGGGAGGTACCGGGCGTGGCCCGGCTCGGCCCCGACCCGCTGGCCGACGACTTCGACGAGGAGCGCTTCGCCGGGCTGCTGGCGGGGGAGCGGCGCCGGATCAAGGGCGCACTGCGCGACCAGAGCCTGATCGCCGGCGTGGGCAACGCCTACAGCGACGAGATCCTGCACGCGGCGAGGATGTCCCCGTACAAGCTGGCCGCCTCCCTGACGCCGGAGGAGACCGGACGGCTGTACGAGGCGCTGCGCTCCACCCTGACCGAGGCGGTCGAGCGCTCCCGGGGCCTGGCGGCCGGCCGGCTGAAGGCGGAGAAGAAGAGCGGTCTGCGGGTGCACGGCCGCACCGGAGAGCCCTGCCCGGTGTGCGGGGACACCATCCGCGAGGTGTCCTTCAGCGACTCCTCGCTGCAGTACTGCCCCACCTGCCAGACGGGCGGCAAGCCGCTGGCGGACCGCCGGCTGTCCAGGCTGCTGAAGTAGCCCGGGGTCAGGCCGGGTCGAGCGTCACCAGGTGCCGCCCGTCCGCCGTGCGCACCTCGAAGCGGGCGATCTGGCCGGGATGCATCGCCGCGCCGCCCATCACGGTGTCCGGCCGGTCCTGGTGGGAGGGGACCATCCAGGTGGTCACCGTCTGCTCGGAGCCGTCCCGGCCCACGGCGACCAGCAGGCAGGAGTGCGGCCCCGCCGCGTCCTCGACCCGCAACCGCACCTCGCTGCCCCACTCCGCGTCCGCCGCACTGACCTCGGCCCACACCCCCGTCGTCGCGTCGGTCGCGGCGACCCGCACCGGCCCGTCGCCGTGCCGGGCGAGGACCGCGGCCGCCGGTCCGCCGACGGCGAGCACCACGGAGGCGGCCAGGCCGTACAGCATGCGCCGGCGCCCGGCCCGGTGCCGCCGCGCCACCTCGCCGACCAGCCGCTCCAGCAGCCGGGGCCCGGGCTGGGTCATGGGATGCACGAAGCGCGGCGTGGCCCGCCGGAAGAGCAGCAACTGCCGCGCCGTGGGGCCGAACTCGGTCACCTGCGCCGAACAGCTGGGGCACTCCATGAGGTGGTCCTCGAAGCGGAAGGCCTCCGCCTCGTCCAGCACGCCGAGCGCGTAAGCGCCGACGTCGCGATGCCTTTCCAGGGACCTCATGCCGAATCCTCGCGGTGGGTGCGGGTGGGGTTACTCGTTGCTCCCACCCGTACGCACCGCAGTGCCGAATCACTCAAGCCGCGCACCGAATCGTAATCAAGGGATTCGGAGCGGCCGGGCCCGCGGATTGGTCCGATCCCGGCCCTGGCCGGAAAACGTGCCCGGATCGCGTCCCCGGCTAGAAAAGATGGATGGCGAGGTGCCCCAGAGGCAGTCCGAGCCGCCAGGCGGGCGTCCACACCTTCGGCCCTTCGTCCTCGCTCACCGCGCCCGCCCCGCCCGGCACCGCGTCCAGGTCGGGCGCGAGCAGTTCGGTCTCCTCCAGCCACCGCCAGGCGGCCTCGGCCAGCGCCAGGTCCGGCGAGCGGACGCCGCAGGCGTGCGCGTCGGCCGCCAGATCGGCCATCCGCTCGCGCACCCAGTCCTCCCACGGCTGGTCGTAGGCGGTCAGCGACAGCCACGTCTCCAGCTGCGAGACCACCCGGATGCCGCCGAGCTCGCCGCCGGTGTCGGACAGGAAGACGGTCAGCGCCAGCGCGTCCCGCCCGGCGCGGAACTCCACGGACGCCGGCGGCATCAGATCGCCGGTGCGCAGCAGTTCGTCGGCGATGTACTCGGCGTACAACCAGGCCATGGGGACGACCAGTTCACCGCCGTCGCCGTCCGTGCTCTCTTGACCTCTGTGCAGCATCCCTTCCTGCCTTCCTCCGGTGCGTGCGCGTCGCCCGACCCCGGCTCCTGGGACAGGCCCATCCGGAACACGGATGAGGACAGCCGATTACTCAACAGTGGTCCACAGCAAGGCGCTTTACGGAGGTTTGACCCGGCGGTCGGTTTCAGCGCAGGTCGGCCGCGTATCCCGGAAGCACCCTGCGCAGGGCGCGCAGCGCGTAGTACGCACGGGACTTCACGGTACCGGGCGGAATGCCCAGGGTTTCGGCGGCTTCCGCCACACTCGCCCCCTGGAAGTACACCAGCACCAGGACTTCACGGTGCTGCGGAGTGAGTGTCTTCACAGCCTCCCGCACGTCGAGCGTCGCGGCGGCCCGCTCGGCGTGGTCGGCGATCACCCGTGTGTTCTCCAGGACCGCGTCGCCGACCTCCGGCGGCCTGGCCTGCCGGGCCCGGCGCGCGTCGATGGCGAGCCGGCGCGCCACCGTCAGCAGCCAGGGCCGTACGGAGGCGAAGGCGTCGGCGCGCAGCGCCTCGGGATGCTGCCAGGCGCGCACCAGCGTCTCCTGGAGCAGGTCCTCGGCGCGCTGCCGGTCGCCGTCGCACAGCCGCAGCAGCAGGGCGAACAGCGGCCGGCCGTGCTCGCGCTGGAGCGCGGCGAGCTCGTGCTCGGCGGTCGTGGTCACGCGGGGGAGGGCGGTTCCGGCCGTCATGGCCGTATCGCAGCGCAGGGTCCCGCCCCGGGACAGGGCACGCGCAGGGCTGTGCGGCGGACGGTCGATCGCGTCGACGAACGGTTCGACGAACGGTCCGTCACGGCCCGTGCGCCCCCCGGACGGACCAACGGCACGCGCCCGGGCTGTTTGCGACGGCCCCCGGCTTCATACCCATTTATCTGTCTTGTCCGTCTGTTGTCTTGTCTGTCTTGTCCGTCCATAGGACTGGTCCGGCGCACGAACGCAGTGAGGTGAACCGATGATCGCACGCAGACACCTGGTGGGCCTGGTCCTGACGGCCGTCCTCGCCGTGGCCGCCGCCTGCCAGGCCGACCGCCGGGACCAGGGGGAACCCGCCTCCCCGCAGGGTCAGTCCACGGCCCTCTGGCGCTCCGCCAGCACCGACCGTTTGTACGAGTACCCGAAGTAGACCACGCAGCCGATCAGGAACCACACGGCGAACCGCACCCACGTCTGCCACTGGAGGAACGTGATCAGCCAGATCGAGAAGACCACGCCCAGCGCCGGCACGAACGGCATCCACGGGGTGCGGAAGCTGCGCGGCAGGTCCGGCTGCCGGTATCGCAGCACGATCACCGCCGTGCACACCACCACGAACGCCAGCAGGATGCCGATGTTGGTCAGTTCGGCCGCCTCGGCGATCGGCAGGAACCCGGCGATGACCGCCGACGCCACCCCGACGATCCACGTCACCCGGGTCGGCACGTGCCGCGTGGGGTGCGTCTTCGCGAACCACCGGGGCAGCAGCCCGTCGCGGGACATCGAGAACCACACCCGGGTCACGCCCAGCATGAACGTGAACATCACGGTGAGGATGCCGATGATCGCGCCCACGGCGATCACGTCCGCCAGGCGGTTGAGCCCCACCGACTTGAACGCGGTGGAGAAGCCGCTCTCCTTGTCGATGTCCTTGTAGTTCTGCATGCCGGTCAGCACCAGGCAGGCCAGCACGTACAGCACCATCGCGATCGCCAGCGAGTAGATGATCGCCTTCGGCATGTGCCGCTGTGCGTCCTTGGACTCCTCGGCCGCCGTCGACATGGCGTCATAGCCGAAGACCGCGAAGAACACGGTCGCCGCGCCGGTGAACGCCCCGCCGATCCCGTAGGGGAAGAACGGGTGGTAGTTGGCGGTGTCCACATGGAAGATGCCCACGATGATCACCACCAGCACCACGAGCACCTTCAGCACCACGACGACCGTCTCGAAGCGGGCCGCGTTGCGGATGCCGAGGGTCAGCAGCCAGGCGATGAGCAGACACAGCACGGCGGCGAACAGGTCGACCTTGTGCCCGGACCCGGTGCCGGGCGCGCCCAGCATCCATGCGGGCAGCTTCGCGCCCATGTCCTCGATCAGGAAGCTGAAGTACCCCGAGATGCCGATGGCGACCACCGCCACGATCGCGGTGTACTCCAGCAGCAGGTCCCAGCCGATGAACCAGCCGGCGAACTCGCCGAGCACCGCGTAGCCGTAGGTGTAGGCGGAGCCCGCCTTCGGGATCATCCCCGCGAACTCGGCGTACGACAGCGCGGCGGCGGCACTGGCCACACCGGCGACGAGGAAGGACACCAGCACCGCGGGGCCGGCCGTGCCGTTGGCCACGGTGCCGGCCAGCGTGAAGATGCCCGCGCCGATGATGCCGCCCACGCCGATCGCGGTGAGCTGCCAGAGCCCCAGCGACCGTTCGAGTTTCGGTCCCTCGCCGGCTTCCGTCTCCTCGATGTGTTCGATGGGTTTACGCCGGAGAATGCCTTCACCCATCCGGAGCCTGGCCATGGGCCTCACCTCTTCGCAGACGGCAATCGGCTGACGGCGGATCATGATGGCCCAGCCCGGCCGCGTACGGAAGACACCACGCATCGCCCGGACGGCCCCAGCCGGGCCGCCACGACCGGCGCGAGCGCCCCTACGGCACCACCGTCACCGGCCAGCGCCCCGCCTTGACCAGCCGGACCGCCACCGAGCCGATGATCCGGTGGCCGGCCTTCTCGGAGGCGCCGACGACCACCGCGTCGGCCTTCAGCTCGTCCGCGGCCTTCACCAGGCCGTTGTACGGATCGCCGCGGAAGGTGTGGAACTCCCAGCGGACCTCGAATATCCCCTTCAGCCGCTCGGAGGCCTCCCGGATCTGCTGCACCAGTTCCTCGGCGATCTCGTCGGTCGTCTCGGCCACCGGCGCCCCCAGCGCCGCCCCGGTCGACATCACCGGCTGCACGTACACGAGGGCCAGGAGGGCGCGCTGGCGCCGGGCCAGGCCGGCGGCGTAGGCGGCCGCCCGCATCGAGGACTCCGAGCCGTCCACCCCGGCCACGATCACCTTCGGGCCGTCCGTGCCCCGCTCGAACCCCTGCGCGTGCCGCTCGCGCTCCTCGTGCTGTTCCGTCACACCTGCGAGGCTATCGGAAGCAGCCCTTCCGGCCGAGGCCCGGGGCGACCCCGATGACCAGCGGCCTTGGGCCGCCCGGCCGGTGCTCGGGCGGACGCGGCCACGCGGGTGCAATCGCGCCGCCGTACCGGTTCGGCGGCAGGCCTGCGGTCACTGATGAGTCATGCGGAAGGATCAGTTGCTCACGCGGCGCCGGGCGCTGCTCGCCGGGGCGGCCGCCCTCGGCGCGGCCGGCGCTGCCGGGACGGCCGGTCTGCTGCTGTCCGGCTCCTCCGGCACCGCGGCACGGCCGCCCGCCGCCCCCGCCGCGGGCGCCCAGGCGGGCAGCGTCCCCAAGTCCTCCGCGTACCGCCTGAGCCCCCTGACCGGAGACGCCCCACCGCGGGCCCTGCCGCTGCCGGCCAGGGTGCGGCACGCGCCGATCCTGCGCTTCTCCGGCCTCGGCGACACGATGCTGCTGACCTTCGACGACGGCCCCAACCCGGAGTACACCCCGCACATCCTCGACACCCTGGCCCGCTACGACGTGCGGGCCACGTTCATGGTGTGCGGCGAGATGGCCGACTGGAACCGGGACCTGCTCGCGCGGATGGCCGACGAGGGCCACGTCGTCGGCAACCACACCTGGACCCATCCGCTGCTCACCCGGCTCACCCGCCGGGAGATCCGCGACGAGCTCGAGGCCACCAGCGACATCATCGAGAAGGCCTACGGCGAGCGGCCCCTGTGGTTCCGCGCCCCCTACGGCGCCTGGAACCGCAACGTCTTCCAGCTCAACGCCGAGATGGGCATGGAACCGCTGGCCTGGACCGTCGACAGCCTCGACTGGACCACCCCCGGCACCACCACCATCGTCCGCCGGGTCGAGCGCGGCGCCGACCCCGGTGTCGTGGTCCTCTCGCACGACGCCGGCGGCGACCGCACCCAGACCGTCCACGCGCTGCGCAGATACCTGCCAAGACTGCTGGACGAGGGCTACCGCTTCACCGTGCCCCGCCGCACGTACACCTGACACGGCCCGCGCCCCGCCCCGCGGGCGCGAGAGTCGTCGTGCGGGGCGTTCAGCGGACCTCGACCAGGCGGGCGAAGACGACGACGTTCCCCGCGTATCCGGTCTGCTTGGTGTAACCGCCGCCGCAGGTGATGACCCGCAGTTCCGGTGTGCCCTTCGAGCCGTACACGCGCTCCCCGGGGAAGGCCGCCTTCTGGAACACCTCGACCCCGTACACCTCGAAGACCGCCGTCCTCCCGTCCTCCCGGTGGATGTCGATGTGGTTTCCCTTCTTCAGGGAGCCGAGCCCGTAGAACACCGCCGGGCCGTTCCTGTTGTCCACGTGGCCGTCGATCACCGCGGTCCCCTTTTCCCCGGGGGTGACGGCGCCGTTGAACCAGCCGGCCAGATTCGGGTCGTCCGGCGGCGGCGCGGCCACCCACCCGTCCGCGTCCACGCCGACCGGGGTGATGGGCGCGTCGACCTGGATCAGAGGGATCCGCACCCGGTCTGGCACCGAGTACGACAGCGGCCGAGGTGCCCCGGATCCGGTCGCGGGCGAGGCACCGGACTGCTGGCCGCCGTCCGGCGCGGCGGCCTTCGCGGGCTGCGGCGGACCGGCCTCGAACTCCCCCGAACCGTTGCGGATGAGGGCGAGTCCGGTGAGCAGAACGAGCACTATCACACCCCAGGGGACGCGCTTGGCCTGTGGCCCCTGCTCCTCCTCGGCCGTGTCGGTCAGCTTGCTCACTGACATTCGCCATCCCCTCTCGAACGTGGCCGCCGCCCCGCCCTTCGCGCATACAGGAACGCTAGGTCCCGCGCGCGAAGCCGGCGACGGGACGGAGGCGAACGGGTGGCGTCGCGGAATTCCGGTGCGCCGTCCGGGTCGTTCCGGACGGGCGTCTTCCGACAGCCCATGACCTGCGGCGACGTCCGACGGGGTGAATTCCCCCCGGATCGGGACTCACCAGGACGGACCACTCTCGAAATGCGAGCCGTCACAAGACATCTGACGGTGTGTTGCGAAGGCGCTGTCTCGCCGATCGACCGGGTACGTGTCCCGGGGCGCCTTCCCGGAGGATCCCATGCGCATGACTCGTATCCCCTTGGCGGTCCTGGTCGCCGTCGTCGCCACCGTCGGCTCGGCGGCCCCGACGGCCGTGGAGAAGGGCGGCGGCACCCCGCGCGCCGACGCGGCGGCCGGGCCGGGACGCGGAGGCGTCACGGCCGACGCGTGCCGCGGCGGCGGGCAGGCGGCGTCGCGGGCGTTCGGCGCGGTGCCGACGCGGCCGGCCGACGGGGCCGGCGTCACGGCGAGGTCCGTCGCGGCCCTGCGTCCGCACACCCCCGCCGTCACATACGGCGTCGCGGTCCGCTGCGACGGTCGCGCCCCGGCCCGCCCGGCGGCCTTCACCGCCGTCGGCCGCGCCCGTGCCGGTGCCGACGGCGCCACGACCACCGGCGGCGCCACCAAGGCCGACATCGCCATCGGCGGCGGGCTGATGGGGACCGGCGTTCTCGTGGGCGCCGTCTTCTGGATGCGCGGACGCTTCGGCAAGCGCGTCTGACGGCGGCAACTCGGCTCTACGGGGTGTCTCCCCCAACGCTCTGTCCGGTGACCACGGATCCGGTCCCCGCCTGTGCGGAGGCCGGATCCGCGTCGTCCTGAGTGCCTTGTGCCGGGTCAGGCCACGCCCTCCTCCCCGGTGCGGCGGCGCGAGAGGTAGTAGGCCGCGCCGACGGAGCCCGCGATGAGCGCGGTGCCCATCCCGATCTCCTTGAGGTCGAAGCCGGCGATGGTGCCGCCTTCGCCCGCGCGGACGCCGTGCCGGAAGTGCTCCGGCCGGCCGCCTCCTCCACCGCCGCGGCCCTCGTCGTCGAAGCCGCCGTCGTCGGAGCCGCCGTATCCACCACCACCGCCGCCGCCGTGAGAGCGGCTGTCCCCGCCGCCTCCGCCGTAGCCTCCGCCGTCGTCGGAGCGGCTGTCGCCGTAGGAGCGGCCCTCGCTGCCGTAGGAGTGGCCGCCGTCGCCGCCGCTGGCGAGGGCGGCGGGTGCGGAGAAGGTGAGGGCGCTCACGCCCAGCAGTGCGGCCGAAACGACGCGTATTACGCGCATGATGAATCCTCCGGGTCCCCGAGGAGCAGCTGCGGACCTCTTCCGCGTGTGCCGGAAATGCACCTCGATGATCGAAACGCTAGGAACATGTGCACTCCGGCGCGATCGCACTCGGGCGAACGGGGCAACCGTGTGGGCCGCACAGGGGACGGCGCTCCGGCGGGCGGGGGACAGGACGGCCGTGTCGGGCCGCCGCAGGACGGCCCGACCGGGATGAAGGAATGTCAGGCTCCGTGGAGCATGTCGTACGGTGAGGGCCCGTCAGCCGCCGATGTGCGGGAACAGGTCGAGGAAGGGTGCCGTCGACGCCGAGACCCCTCTGCTGTAGGGCGCGTCGAAGTCCCAGATCAGGAAGAGCAGGAAGGCGATCAGGGCGGAGAACAGCCCGGCCAGGACCAGCTCGCGGGTCGTACGCCGGATCTGCAGCGCGAACACCATGCCGATGGTGACGACGGCCCCGCCGATCAGCCCGAACCAGACCACGCCCGGCATCGTCGCCCCGGTCGAGCCGGCGCGGGCGGCGCGGGCCTGGTCGGCCGCGGTCACCTGGTCGACGAGCGGCTGGTAGGCCTGCGCCTCGAAGTCCGAGGCCGGCCGGTGGTCGGTGACGTCCGCGCGGATCTTGTCGAGCAGCTGGTCGCCCCGCACGGTGACCCTGCCGTGGTCCGCCATCGTCTTCCACTCGGTGGTGACGACGTGTCCGACATAGGCGTTGACATCGGCGCGGATGCGGTCGCGGACGTCCGGCGGGTAGACCCGGACGCGCTCGGAGATCTCGTGCAGCGCCTGGGCCTCCGCCTGGACGTGGTCCTGGGCGGCGACGCGCGCCTCCCAGACACCGGCGATGGCCAGGCCCAGCACGATGGCGTACACCACGCCGATCCACATCGTCATGTACTCGATGACGTCCGGGGTGTCGCTGGGATCGTCGTCCTCGGCCGCCGTGCGGTGCCGTACGAGCGTGATGACGACCACCACGGCACAGGCGGCCAGCATCGCGAGGACGAGAACAAGCCATTCCGACAACGGGTTCCTCCAGGGGTCAGCGCGGACGGAGCGCGGCGACGGCGGCCAGCGCGGGGATCGCGATGAGCAGGACGTAGGTGACGGGCGACGGGCCGTGCCGGGGCGTGGCCCGGTGCGGCTGCGGGCGGTAGCGCGGGTAGGTCACCCGCTTCGCCGAGGGGCGGGGACGGGGCTCGGGGTGCGAATCGGACGTCGGGGCAGGGGCCGGCGGTGGCGGCGGGGGCGGGGGTGTCGGGCGCGGTGAGGGCGCGGGGGCCGGCCGTACGGGCGGCGGCGTCGGCTCCGGTGGCGGGGTGGGTCTCGGTTTCGCCGGCGCCGGTCGGGGGGCGGGCTGCGGCGACGGAGGTGGTGGTGGGGGCGGGGGTGGCGGAGTGGGTGTGGGGCT
>NZ_BNBC01000019.1:0-14220 GCF_014654675.1 Streptomyces spiralis | reverse complement strand
GGGGCTGGGCGAAGGTGGCGGCGGTGTGGGCTGCCCGCACGGTGGGAGCGGCGGCCAGAGGTCGCCGCCGGCCACCGACACCGCCACCGTTCCGCCCGGGCCCGTGGAGGCGTACGCACAGGCGTCGGCGGCGGCAGGTGCGGCCGGCGCGCCCGCGCACGTCCACGCCAGGGCCACCGGCGCCAACGCCCGTAGCGTCAGGCCCAGTCGGGTCGGTTTCGGTCGATGCACGACGGAGATCATGAGCCGCGGTGGGCCGGGGCACGCCGCAGCCCCCGGTGATTGCCCCGAAGAGGGGAAACGAGGCGAGCGGGGGTTTGGGCGGCCCGCCGCCGTGGCCCAACGGACGCGCACACGCGTACGGCCCGACGCCGGCCGGCGCGCGTTCGACGAGACACCCCCTAGGGCGGACGGCTCACGCGTCCCGGAAAGAAATTCGCGCCCCGGTTGAACACAACCGCCACCCGTATGCGTAACCAGTGTCGTGCGGCGGCGCAGCAGGGCGCTGCAACACCCTTGGAATCATGGGGAGTTGACGATGAACACCTCCTGGCGGAGCGCATCGCTCGTGGCGACGGCCGCAGCCGTACTGGCGCTGACGACGGCGTGCGGTCAGGACGGCGGCCCCGCGGCGGGCAGCCAGAACGTGGGCGCGACGGCCCCGGCCGGCGGATTCGGCGGCGCCGGTTCAGGCACCGGCGTGGGCTCCCAGATCGGCGCGGGCAGCGGCAACGGCTACGGCGCCGACGGACAGCAGGGCTCCGCCGGGGCGGCCAAGGCCGCCGGCCGACTGGCCGTCTCCGACAACGCCGAGCTGGGCAAGGTGCTGACGGACAGCGCCGGTATGACCCTCTACCGGTTCGACCAGGACACGGCCGAACCCCCCAAGTCCAACTGCGACGCCGACTGCGCCAAGGCCTGGCCGCCGGTCCCCGCCGACGACGCCACCGCCGGTGCCGGCATCGACAAGGCCCTGCTGGGCGAGGTCACCCGCGCCGACGGCACCAGGCAGCTGACCATCGCCGGCTGGCCCGCCTACCGCTACGCCAAGGACACCAAGGCCGGCGAGATCAGCGGCCAGGGCGTGGGCGGCAAGTGGTACGCCATGGCACCCAACGGCAAGAAGGCGTCGCTCGCCGATCTGCCGGGCCTGTCGGTGAAGAAGACCGAACTCGGGGACATCGTCGTCGACAAGAACGGCATGACGGTCTACCGCTTCCTCAAGGACAAGGCGTGGCCGAAGTCGGTGTCCGCGTGCACCGGCGCCTGCCTGGAGAAGTGGCCGGCCGTGGCCCCGGTGTCCGCCGACGACACCAAGGGCGTCAAGAAGAAGGGCCTGATGGGCTTCACCCGGCCGGACGGGGTCAAGCAGATGACCGTGAACTGCTGGCCGATCTACACCTTCTCCGGGGACAAGGTGCCCGGGGACATCAACGGTCAGGGCGTCGGCGGCACCTGGTACGCCGTGTCCCCTGACGGAAAGCCGGTCGGCGCGCCCAAGTAGAGATCACCTCCCCAGGTCGATCGCCCACCCGACGGTGCCGGACACGGAAGGGAGGGATGACACGAGCACAGCGAAGTGCCGGACGCACAGACCCGCATCCCGGCGCGCCACCGACCGGACCGCCCCCTCCGCACCGCACGGAGGGGGCGGTTCGCTGTGTACCGACGCGACTCCACGACGCCTTCGAGAACCGTTCGCCATATCCGCACATCGGCGCAACCCACCGTGATCCGGGCACGGGCAGGGTGGTGCGAGCGCAGGTGGTGACCGGGAACGGATGGTCAATTTCCGTTTCTGCTCGCTCCTTTGGCGGGCGATCAGTAGCCTCAGCTCGAACACCGGATCGCCTACGTTGTGGAGAGAAGATGGAGCGTCCCGCCTGGGCCCCACGGAGCATCGACATCTCGGTGCCGAGCGTCGCTCGCATCTACGACTACTACCTGGGCGGTTCGCACAATTTCGAGGTCGACCGGGAAGCCGCCCGCAAGGCCATGGAGTTCATGCCGGGGCTGCCCAAGATCATGCAGGCGAACCGCGCGTTCATGCGCCGCGCCGTGCGCCACGCCGTGGACCAGGGCATCACCCAGTTCCTGGACATCGGCTCGGGCATCCCCACCTTCGGCAACGTCCACGAGGTCGCCCAGGCCGCCCACCCCGGCAGCCACGTCGTGTACGTCGACCACGACCCGGTGGCGGTCACCCACAGCGAGGCGGTCCTGGCGGACAACGATGCCGCGGACGTGGTCGCGGCCGACCTGCGCAAGCCCCAGGACATCCTCGCGAGCCCCCGATTGCAGCGGCTGATCGACCTGAATCGGCCAGTGGCGCTGCTTCTCGTTGCCATACTTCACTTCGTGGAAGACACGGACGACCCGTACGGTGCGGTCGCCGAGCTGCGCGACGCGCTCGCGCCCGGCAGCCTGCTCGTCCTCACGCATGCCTCGTACGAGGGAATCCCGCTGCCCCCGGAGCGGAGCGAGGGCGCGGTCGACGTGTACAAGGACATTCGCAACCCGCTGATCATGCGCTCGCGCGAGGAGATCGCGCGGTTCTTCGAGGGGTACGACATGGTGGAACCCGGACTGGTGCCGATGCCCCTCTGGCGGCCCGAGACGGCGCCGGAGGACGAGGATCCTTATGCCTTCTCCGGATTCGCCGGCGTGGGGCGCGCCGGCGGGCGAACGGGTGGGCGTACGGCGTGATCGCGGAACCGGACGGGCCGGAGGGCAGACTGCGCCGGCTGACGACGATCTGGAGCCGGGCGGTCTTCCCGGTGACCTCCACCTCGCTGACCCGCCCGGAGTTCGAGGAGCAACTGCTGCCGCTGGCCGGCAGGTTGAGCCGGGCGCTGCGGGCCAGGGCGTTCGACGCCGGTGAGGGCGAGGCGGTCGGCGCCGCGCTGGTCGACGCCCACTGCACCGCACCGGAGGCGCTCAGCCGCTCCCTGGACTGCGTGGACGCCTATCTGGTGCTGTACTGCGGCGAGGGCGGCGACCAGGAGGATCTGCGGGCGCGCTCCGCGCGGCTGCAGCACGCCATGGCGGCCGGGTTCGCGCGGGCCCTGCGCGAACGCACGCTCGCCGAACAGGAGGCGATCGCCCAGGCCGCGCTGCGCGCCCAGGGCGTGGTCGCGCAGGCGCTGCACACCAGCGAGGCCCGCTTCCGGGCGGTGTTCGAAGGCGCGGCGATAGGCATCGGCATCGCCGACCTGGAGGGCAACGTACTCCAGGTCAACGGCGCGCTGCTGCGCATGTTCGGCGGGTCCGAGCAGAGCCTGCGGCTGCGCAACGTCCGGGACTGGACGCACGCCGAGGACGCCCCGCAGGTCTGGCGGCTCTACGAGGAGCTGGTGCGCGGGGAGCGCGAGCACTACCACGTGGAGAAGGCCTTCTACCGGCCCGACGGCACGGTCCTGTGGACCAACCTCACCGTCTCCCTGCTCCGCGACCCCGACGGCAACCCCCAGTACCAGCTCGCCCTCATGGAGGACACCACCGAGCGGCGGCTGCTCAACCTGCGGCTGCGCTACGAGGCCACGCACGACGCGCTGACCGGACTGCCCAACCGCACCCTGTTCTTCGAACGCCTGGAGAAGACGCTGAACGCGGGCGACGGCCACCGCTTCGGCCTGTGCTACCTCGACCTGGACGGCTTCAAGACCATCAACGACAGTCTCGGGCACGCGGCCGGGGACCGGCTGCTGGTCGAGGTCGCCGACCGGCTTCAGGCGTGCGCGACCGCGCCCGGCGAGATGGTCGCCCGGCTCGGCGGCGACGAGTTCGTGGCACTGACCACCGGACCCGACACCGAGCGCGAGGTCGACGAGCTCGCCTCCCGGATCATGAACGCGCTCGTGGCGCCCATCCGCATCGAGGGCCGCGAGCTGACGGTGCGCGGCAGCATCGGCGTCGTCGAGGGCCCCGTGGGGGAGCGCAGCGCGGCCGAGGTGCTGCGCAGCGCCGACATCACCATGTACCGGGCCAAGTCGGCAGGCGGCAACCGCTTCGAGCTGGCCGACCCCGAGGCCGACGCCCGCGCCATCACCCGGCACGGGCTGACCACGGCCCTGCCGACCGCCCTGGACAGGGGCGAGTTCTTCATCGAGTACCAGCCGCTGGTGCACCTCGGCGACGGCAGTGTGCGCGGCGCCGAGGCGCTGGTGCGCTGGCTGCACCCGCAGCACGGCGTGCTCGGACCGGACCGGTTCATCCCGCTCGCCGAGCACACCGGGTTGATCGTGCCGCTGGGCCGCTGGGTGATGGAGCAGTCGGTGCGCCAGGCCCGTGAGTGGCGCGAGCGCTACGGCGACGGGAACGAGGGGCGGCCGTTGCGCATCAACGTCAACCTCTCGCCCTGCCAGCTCACCCACCCCGGCCTCGTCCAGGACACCGTCGACATCCTGGAGCGCACCGGTGTGTCCCCCGACGCACTGTGCCTGGAGGTCACCGAGTCGGCGCTCATCGGCGCGGACGACGACCTGCTCAAGCCGCTGCGCCGGCTGGCCGAGATGGGCGTCGACATCGCCCTGGACGACTTCGGCACCGGCTACTCCAACCTGGCCAACCTGCGCCGGCTGCCGGTGAGCGTGCTGAAGCTGGACCGCTCCTTCACCCAGGGCATGCAGCAGTTCCCGGCCGACCCCGTCGACCTCAAGATCGTCGAGGGGATCGTGGCGCTGGCCCACAGCCTGGACCTCGCCGTCACGGTGGAGGGCGTGGAGACCGGCGCCCAGGCCGAACAGCTGCGCATACTGGGCTGCGACACCGCCCAGGGCTGGTACTACGCCCGCCCGGGCCCCCCGGACCGCCTGCACGAACTGGCCCTGGCGGACGCCACGAGCTGACCGTCACGGGCGCACGAACGGCGCTTCCTCGGACTGTTCGCGCGCCCCCTCGGCTCGCCCGCGTGCGCCGTCAGCCCGTCCGCGTGTGCCCTCGGCCTGTCGGCGTGTGCCCTGGGGCCGACCCCATACGTCCTGGGCCTGTCCGCATGCACCCTCGGACACCGCCACGGCCGCCCGGACGAGTGCGGCCGTGGCGGTCGAACGGGACTGCTGCGGCCAGGCGATCGCCACGACCGCGGGCGGGGCGTCGGTGACGGGGCGGTAGACGACCCCGGGGCGCGGATAGCGGTCGGCCACGGACGCGGGCAGCAGGTTGATCACCTCGCCCAGCGCCACGAGCGTCAGCAGCTGGGCGAGGTCGCGCCCCCTGCTCCGCCTGCCGTCGAGGAACCGGTGGAGCTCCCCAGGGCGCAGACCAAGGTCCTCGAGGGCGAGCCGGTCGCGGGCCGCCAGGGGGTCGTTCGAGGCCAGCGCGGCGACGCGCGGCTCGACGGCCAGTGTCTCGCTGTCCAGGCCGGTGCGGTCGAACGGCTCGTGGACGAGGACGACATCGGCCTCGCCGCGGCGCAGCAGCCGGGGTGACTCCTGCCAGGCACACAGGCGGACCGTGACCGGGACCGCGGCCGGGTCGGCCGCGTAGCGCTCGAGGACCGGTTCCAGCAGACCGGCGTCGCCGTCGGCCTTCACCGCCAGGACCAGCCCGCCGGCCGGGGCGGCCGCACGGCGCGCCCGGTGCCCGGCCGCCTCCAGCGCGTCCAGCGCGATCCGCGCCTCCGCCAGCAGCACCTCGCCGGCCGGGGTCAGCACGACGCTGTGGGTGGTCCGCTCGAACAGGGTGACGCCGAGCTCCGTCTCCAACTGGCGGATCGCCCGGGACAGGGGCGGCGGTGAGATGCCCAGCCGTTCGGCGGCGCGGGCGAAGTTGAGCTCCTCGGCGACGGCGACGAAGTAGCGCAGCGGACGGGACTCCACGTCATCCCCCTCGGATCGGTATTGCCTTCAGGGTAACGAGCGGGATCGGATCGATCCTTCAGTCGCGACGCCCCGGAGCGCAGGATCGATCCGACGATCCATCCGTGGATCCGTCGATCGATCTGTCGATCTGTCGATCCATGGATTCGTTCCCTTTGTGACTTCCGGACCCTGGAGATTCCCGTGATCGTAGTGACCACCCCGACCGGCCGGATCGGCCGTCAGCTCCTCGACCGCCTGCTCGACGCCCCGGACACCGCGGGGCAGGTCCGGGTGATCGCCCGCGACCCGGAACGCCTGGCGCCGCGGGCACGGGACCGCGTCGAGGTGTTCCAGGGATCGCACGCCGACCCCGAGATCCTCGCGGCGGCGTGCGACGGTGCCGACCGGGTGTTCTGGCTCGTGCCCCCGACGCCCGGTGCCGACAGCGCGGAGGAGCACTTCCGCACCTTCACTCAGTCGCTGTGCAAGGTGATCGACGCCCAGGGCGTCGCACGGGTCGTCGCCGTCTCCACACTGGGCCGTGGTGTCGCGAGGAACGCCGGCCAGATCTCGGCGTCGCTGGCCATGGACGACCGGATCGGTGCCACCGGCGTGCACTACCGTGCGCTGTGCCCGCCGTTCCTGATGGAGAACCTGCTCGGCCAGGCCGAGTCGATCCGCGACCAGGGAGTGTTCCGCCTGGCCGCGCCCGAGGACCGTGTCGTACGCACCTGTGCCACCCGCGACATCGCCGCCACGGCGGCCCGGCTGCTGCTCGAGGGCTCCTGGACCGGGCACGGCGACGTCCCGCTGGCCGGACCCGACGCGCTGACCCCCGAGGGCATGGCACGGGTCCTCTCCGAGGTCCTCGAGCGGCCGGTGCGCGTGCAGCGCGTGAGCATCGCGGAATACAAGGCGGCCGTGCTGCGCTCCGGGGCGTCCGAGGGCTGGGCGCAGGGCGTGGCCGACATGGCCCGGGCGCTCGAGGAACAGGGCTTCTACGGCGCCTCCCAGCCGAGCACCCCCGACACCGCGCCCACCGGCTTCCGCCAGTGGTGCGAGGAGGTGCTCAAGCCGGCCGTCCTCGCCTGACCGTGGCGGACGCGGCACCGGCTCACCGCTCCAGCAGCATCCGCTGAAGCTCCCGGGCGGCGCGCGGCGGGGCGACGTCGCTGCGGTGGGCCAGGGCGATCGTGCGGTACAGGCCGGGACGGGCCAGCGGGGTGACGCGCAGTCCCTGCCCGGAGCGGGCGGCGACCATGCGCGGCACCACCGCGACGCCGAGACCGGCCCGTACGAAGCCCAGCACGGCGTCCATCTCGCCGCCCTCGACCGCGAACTCCGGCTCGAAGCCCTCGGCCCGGCACGCGGCCACGGTCAGCTCGCGCAGGTCGTAGCCGTGGCGGAACATCACCAGGCGCTCGCCCTCCAGGTCCGAGATGCGTACCGTCCGCCGTTCCGAACCGCCCGGCGCGGGCGCCTCCGGCGACGACACCACCACCAGGTCCTCGCGCAGGAGCTCCACCGTGGTAAGCGCCGGGGACGGGGTGGGCAGCGGCAGGACCACCAGGGCCAGGTCGAGGGCGCCGCGGGCCAGCTCCCGTACCAGGTCGTGCGAGCCGCCCTCCTCGACCAGCAGCCGGATGCCGGGGTAGCGGTCGTGGAAGGCGCGCAGCACGTCCGGAAGCAGGCCCGTGCACAGACTGGGGGTCGCCCCGAGCCGTACCCGGCCGCTGCGCAGCTGCACCAGTTCCTGCACCTCGTGCCGGGCGGTGTCCGCGTCCGCGAGGATGCGGCGGGCCAGCGGCAGCAGCGCCTCGCCCGCGTCGGTGAGGGTGATGTTGCCGCGCGCCCGCAGGAACAGGTCCGCGCCCAGCTCCCGCTCCAGCGCCTTGATCTGCTGGGACAGCGAGGGCTGGGCGACGTGCACCAGGTCGGCGGCCCGGGTGAAGTGCCGGGTCTCGGCGACCGCCACGAAGTACTGGAGCTGCTGGAACTGCACCCCACCATCATAGCGAGCTCCTATCGAAACAAGCCGTACCATGTCTTGGACCGATGGGGCCCTTCGGCCCTAGCGTCATGTGCATGGCTCTGGCAACGCGGACGGGCCGACGGCCGTCCATGGCGCGTACCGTGTGGGACTCGACCGTCGGCAAGAAGACGGTGATGGCGGTCAGCGGCGTGATCATGCTGCTGTATCTGGTCGTCCATCTGTACGGCAACCTGAAGGTGTTCTTCGGGCTCCAGGAGATCGACGACTACGCCGTCTGGCTCCGTAACCTCGGCCAGCCGTTCATGCACCACATGTGGACGATCTGGCTGACGCGTGCCGTGCTGGTGGTCGCCGTCGTGGCCCACGCCGTCTCCGCGTACCAGCTCAGCCGGCGCGACATCGAGGCGCGTCCCAGCAAGTACGTGCACAAGAAGCCACGGGCGACCTACGCCACCCGCACCATGCGCTGGGGCGGGGTCATCCTCGGGCTGTTCATCGTCTGGCACATCCTCGACCTGACCACCGGCACCGTGCACCCCGGCGGCTTCCAGGACGCCCACCCGTACGAGAACATCGTCGACACCTTCTCGACCTGGTACGGCAACGTCATCTACATCGTCGCGATGCTGGCTCTCGGCCTGCACATCCGGCACGGCTTCTGGAGTGCCGCCCAGACCCTGGGCGTCGGCAGCCGTACCCGCGACCGCGCCCTGAAGGCCACCGCCAACGTTCTCGCACTGCTGCTCACGGCCGGCTTCATCTCGATTCCCGTGGGCGTCATGACCGGATTGGTGAGCTGACATGACCTCGTACCTGGAGTACACGACCGGTGAGCCGGTCGTCGACACCAAGGCCCCCGCCGGCCCGATCAACGAGCGCTGGGACAAGCGCCGTTTCGAGGCCAAGCTGGTCAACCCGGCCAACCGCCGCAAGCAGACGGTCATCGTCGTCGGTACCGGTCTGGCCGGCGGCTCCGCCGGCGCCACGCTCGCCGAACAGGGCTACCGCGTCGTCCAGTTCTGCTACCAGGACTCCCCGCGCCGCGCCCACTCCATCGCCGCGCAGGGCGGCATCAACGCGGCCAAGAACTACCGCAACGACGGCGACTCGATCCACCGCCTGTTCTACGACACGGTCAAGGGCGGCGACTTCCGCTCCCGCGAGTCCAACGTGCACCGCCTCGCCCAGATCTCCGTGGAGATCATCGACCAGTGCGTGGCCCAGGGCGTGCCGTTCGCCCGTGAGTACGGCGGCCTGCTCGACACCCGCTCCTTCGGCGGCGTCCAGGTCTCCCGCACCTTCTACGCCCGCGGCCAGACGGGCCAGCAGCTGCTGCTGGGCGCCTACCAGGCGCTGTCGCGGCAGATCGCCGCCGGGAACATCGAGATGCACCCGCGCACCGAGATGCTGGACCTGATCGTCGTGGACGGCCGGGCCCGCGGCATCGTCGCCCGCGACCTGATCACCGGGAAGATCGACACGTACTTCGCGGACGCCGTCGTCCTCGCCTCCGGCGGCTACGGCAACGTCTTCTACCTGTCGACCAACGCCATGAACTCCAACGCGACCGCCGTCTGGCGGGCGCACCGGCGCGGCGCCTACTTCGCCAACCCCTGCTTCACCCAGATCCACCCCACCTGCATCCCGCGCACCGGCGACCACCAGTCCAAGCTGACGCTGATGAGCGAGTCGCTGCGCAACGACGGCCGTATCTGGGTGCCCAAGGCCAAGGGCGACACCCGCCAGCCGAACCAGATCCCCGAGGACGAGCGCGACTACTACCTGGAGCGCATCTACCCGTCCTTCGGCAACCTCGTGCCCCGTGACATCGCCTCCCGCGCCGCGAAGAACGTCTGCGACGAGGGCCGCGGCGTCGGCCCCGGCGGACAGGGCGTCTACCTGGACTTCGCCGACGCGATCCGGCGGATGGGCAGGAAGAAGGTCGAGGAGAAGTACGGCAACCTCTTCGACATGTACGAGCGGATCACCGCGGAGAACCCGTACGAGGTTCCCATGCGGATCTATCCCGCCGTGCACTACACGATGGGCGGCCTGTGGGTCGACTACGACCTGCAGACCACGATCCCCGGCCTGTTCGCGGTCGGCGAGGCCAACTTCTCCGACCACGGCGCCAACCGCCTCGGCGCCTCCGCGCTGATGCAGGGCCTGGCCGACGGCTACTTCGTGCTCCCGGCGACCATCAACGACTACCTGGCCCGCCACCCGCACCGGGACGAGGTCACCGACGACCACCCGGTCGTCCAGGAGGTTCTGGCCGAGACCGAGGACCGGCTGAACCTGCTCCTCTCCGTCGACGGCGACCGCACCCCGGACTCCTTCCACCGCGAACTCGGCGAACTGATGTGGGAGTTCTGCGGCATGGCCCGCACCGACGAGGGCCTGCGCAAGGCGCTCGACCGGATCCCGCAGATCCGCGAGGAGTTCTGGCGGCGCATCAAGGTGCCCGGCACCGGCGAGGAACTCAACCAGTCCCTGGAGAAGGCCAACCGCATCGTCGACTACCTGGAGCTCGCCGAGCTCATGTGCCTCGACGCCCTGCACCGCTCCGAGTCCTGCGGCGGCCACTTCCGCGAGGAGTCCCAGACCCCCGACGGCGAGGCCGCCCGCAAGGACGACGAGTTCGGCTACGCGGCCGCCTGGGAGTTCACGGGTACGGGCGAGGCCCCGACCCTGCACAAGGAAGACCTGGTCTTCGAGTACGTCCATCCCACCCAGCGGAGCTACGCATGAAGCTCACCCTGCGCGTCTGGCGGCAGAAGAACGCCGACGCCGACGGCGCCATGTCCACCTACGAGGTGGACGGCATCTCGCCCGACATGTCCTTCCTGGAGATGCTGGACGTCCTCAACGAACAGCTCATCCTCTCCGGAGAGGAGCCGGTCGCCTTCGACCACGACTGCCGCGAGGGCATCTGCGGTGCGTGCAGCCTCGTCATCAACGGCGACGCCCACGGGCCGGAGCGCACCACCACCTGCCAGCTTCACATGCGGTCCTTCAAGGACGGCGACACCATCGACATCGAACCGTGGCGGGCCGCCGCGTTCCCGGTGGTGAAGGACCTGGTCGTGGACCGCTCGGCCTTCGACCGGATCATCCAGGCCGGCGGCTACATCACCGCGCCGACCGGTTCCGCGCCGGAGGCCCACGCGACACCGGTGCCGAAGGCGGACGCCGACTTCGCCTTCGAGCACGCGGAGTGCATCGGCTGCGGCGCGTGCGTGGCGGCCTGCCCCAACGGCGCCGCGATGCTCTTCACCTCCGCCAAGATCAACCACCTCAACGTGCTGCCGCAGGGCGCGCCCGAGCGGGAGACCCGCGTGCTGGACATGGTGGCGCAGATGGACGCGGAGGGCTTCGGCGGCTGCACCCTGACCGGCGAGTGCGCCACCGCCTGCCCCAAGGGCATCCCGCTGATGTCCATCACCAGCATGAACAAGGAGTGGCTGCGGGCGACCCGCAAGGCCGCCAAGCGATAGGCGTTCGCCGACAGGGTGCGGACGGGCGGGACCGGGCGTGGTGCTCAACCCCGGTCCCGCCAGGCGCCGTTGTCAGTGGGCGGCGGTAGGGTGCCCGCATGATCTTCGGCAGCAAGGGGAGGGAGCGGTTCCTCGACGCCGTCACGGCGTTCGAGGCCGCGGTGTTCGACCGGGACGGTGACCGGTCGACGCAGGCGTTCCAGGAGATTCACCGGCACTTCCAGCACGCGGACGACGAGGAGATCGCGGCGGCCGGCCCACGCCTGGCCGCGCTGCTGTCCGAGGTCCCGCCGGGGCCACGCGGGGTGATCGCCGTGGTGGTCGGCGCCTGCGTGGAGCGGGGAGCGGACGCGCGTCGGTGCGCCTCGTACGTCTTCGACGGGCTCGCCGGCGCGCTGGCCGACGCCGGCGAGTTCTGCGAGCGCTGGGCGGCGACCGGGGGAGGGGACTTCCCCGAGCCGGACCCGGGCGACCCGGACCCCGCCGTCGTCGAGCGGGTCGGCCGGCAGGCGGCCCTGGGCTGGTGGACGCTGCCCCAGTGGGAGATGGCGTCCGTCGCGATGCTCAACCGTCCCGATGTGCGCACCTCGCTCGGCGACGCCCTGCGCAACCGGCTGCTGACGGCCGTACGCCCGGTTCAGGAGGCCTCCGGGCACGACTTCAAGTGCCTGGTGTACGCCCTGCTCGTGCTGGACGACGAACCTCTCGTCGTGCTGCACCGCCCCACCGGAACCGGCTACGCGCTCCGCATGGGCGGCATCGGCGACAACTTCCAGCTGCACACCCTGCTCGCCGACGCCCTCGTCGGCGGCGGCCACATACCCGGCCGGGCCCCGTCCGCCGCGGAGGCGGCCGTCTGCCGGGACCGGCCCGGGCAGGTGCCCACCACCGGCTCCTTCGACCTCGTCGCCCCGACCGGGGAATGGATCTGGAACGAGGGCACCCCCTCGGACATCCCCGTCGTGGACGGCGTACGGCTGCTCGTCCTCGACCCGCCGTCCTACCAGCGCAGCTGGCCCGCCGGCCGGTTCTTCCCGTACATGACCGGCGGCCTCGTCCTGGAGCGCGTCCTGGAGCGGGAGGAGGCAGGGCGGCTGCTCGCCGGGTGCGTGAGCAAGGAGGGCTGACCGTCCTCGACCCGCCGTTCAGCATCCCCACATCTGCTCTCCCGGCACAGGTCACGCGCGCGCCAACCGGCATCGGAAGAACAGGGGCGAGGGCCGTACGCCACGGCCCGCCACCCCCGTCGCCGAACCGGCCCGTGCCCAGGAGAGAGCCATGACCGGCGTTCCCACCCTCGACCGTCCCTCGCAGCCCGCGGCACCCACCCGCTACACCGTCACCCTGGCCCGCGACGAGGCGGACGTACGCGCCGCCCAGCGGCTGCGCCACGACGTCTTCGCCGGCGAGATGGGCGCCCTGCTGACCACCCCGCAGCCCGGCCACGACATCGACGCCTTCGACGCGTACTGCGACCACCTCCTGGTGCGCGAGGAGGTGACGGGGCAGGTCGTCGGCACCTACCGGCTGCTGCCGCCGGAGCGGGCCGCGATCGCCGGACGCCTGTACTCGGAGGGCGAGTTCGACCTCTCCCCGCTGGATTCGATCCGGCCCCACCTGGTGGAGGTGGGCCGCTCCTGCGTGCACCCCGACCACCGCGACGGCGCGGTGATCGGCCTGATCTGGGCGGGCATAGCCCGCTACATGGTCGACCAGGGCCACGACTGGCTCGCCGGCTGCTGCTCGATCCCGCTCGCCGACGGCGGCACCGTGGCCGCCGCCACCTGGGACCGGGTCCGCGCCAGGCACCTGGCGCCGGAGGAGTTCCGGGTACGGCCCCTGCTGCCGTGGACCCCGGACACCGAGGCGCCCGCCGCACGCACCGAGCTGCCCGCCCTGCTGCGCGGCTACCTCCGCCTGGGCGCCTGGGTGTGCGGCGAGCCCGCCCACGACCCGGACTTCGGCGTCGCAGACCTGTACGTGCTGCTGTCGATCCGCCGGATCAACCCGCGCTACCTGCGCCACTTCCTGTCCCTGCTGCCGACCGCACGATGAGCGTCTGGCTGCCCGGCGCGCCCTGCACCCCCAGGGCGTGCGTGGAGACGACGGGGCCGACGGCAGCGCCGCCGCGCGCCGTGCTGCGGCTGGCGGCGGTCGCGCTCCTGCTGCTCGCCGGGGTGGTGCTGGCACCGCTCGGCGGCCGGGTCCCGGCCGGCTGGATCCGGCGCTGGTGCCGGGCGATCGTACGGGCCTGCGGAGTCCGGGTGCGGATCACCGGCGCAGCCGCGCCCACCGGCGGCCTGCTGCTGGTCGCCAACCACATCTCCTGGCTGGACGTCCCGCTGCTGACCGCGGTGCGCCCGGCCCGGATGCTCGCCAAAACGGAGATCCGCCGCTGGCCGGTGGCGGGACCGCTCGCGGCCCGCGGCGGCGCCCTGTTCATCGAACGGGACCGGCTGCGCGCCCTGCCCGGCACGGTCGCGCTGATCGCCCGCGCGCTGCGCGACGGCACGGCGGTCGCGGCCTTCCCCGAGGGCAGCACCTGGTGCGGCCGGGCCGAGGGCCGCTTCCACCGGGCCGTGTTCCAGGCCGCCCTCGACGCGGGCGTACCGGTCCAGCCGGTCCGCATCCGCTACCGCCTCGCCGACGGAGCCGCCAGCACCGCTCCGGCCTTCGTCGGGGACGACTCCCTGCTCGCGTCGCTGTGGCGGGTCGTGTCGGCCCGCGGCCTCACGGCCGAGGTCGACGTACGGCCCGCCATCGCACCCGGCACCCACCCCGACCGCCGCACCCTGGCCCGCGCCGCCCACCCGGTCCGCACCGGCGAACCTCAGTGGGCGCACGCGGCCCTGGGGGGTGTCTCGCCGATCATGCCGGGCTCGCGGCGCCTGGCACCGCACCTCGCGGCGTTGTCGTCGGTCGCCGATGC
>NZ_BNBC01000018.1:114523-166196 GCF_014654675.1 Streptomyces spiralis | reverse complement strand
CGCCCGCCGCACCGCCGAAGGCATGTCCAAGAAGGACATCCTCCGCTGCCTCAAACGCTTCATCGCCCGCGAGGTCTGCGGGCACCTCACCCATCCCCACCACACGCCGAAACCACTCACACAGACCGCTTGACGGCCTATAGGAGCGTCATCATCAACGACGGCGGGTCGGGGCGTACACCAGCGTCTCTGTGCGGCCGCCGCGCCCGTGGCCGGCCCAAGCGGGAGCGCGCTTCGATCGAACCCCTAAAGCGGTGCTCACCCATCAGCCAGCTCAGGGCAAGGTGGAGAAGCCGACGGACTGGTCAAGGTGAAACGCCGAGCCCGCGCGAGTGGGAACCCATCCCTGTCGTAGGGCGGATGCAATGGCATTGGCGACATCGGAGGGCAGTACCGGGTTGCCCACGCCTCCAAGCCAATTGCTGAGGTGAGGCTGCTCTGTGGTGACGACGAGAGTCGTCCCGGGACTATCCGCATGCTCCACGGCGTAAGTGCACGGCGACCAGCAAAGAGCCTGGCTGTAGGTGGGTCTGCGTCGCAACCGCCAGCGGTAGACCGTGCCGTCGACGACTATGCGCCGTGCCCCCTCATGACCCAGTGCCATATCTGCCCCCTTCGATCCCGGGATGCTAGCGGGCCTAGCTCAACGAAGGCCCGGTGCGATATTCGGGCCGTCTCTGGGCCGTCCAAGGTCACCCGACGCCGACCAATAACGACAGACACCCACGGCATCCGAGCAGTTCGGAGCCGTGGGCTTCCTCAGCCGAGCTGGTGAGCGAGACCCTTGATCAGTAGACCGGCTCCTGATCACAGTTATTGGCGCTGGCCGCATCCATTGAGACTCCGTCGGCCTGGGAAGCCACAGGTTGCGTACGGTCGCGTCGCTTGACATCCCGGAGAGCGCCGGACTGCCTCAAGCTCACGGTCACCCGCAGAGGCAGCCCGTATGTCGGTCTGGACATGATTCGCGCGGACACGGTCGAGAAGGTGGCGGAGGCCGTGCAAGGCATCACCACCGGCGCCGGCGAACCTTACCCGTCTTGCGGATCTGCCGAGCAAAGATCTTGCCCGACTCAATGAGGTACCGCCCTCCATCAGACGTCCTCACCTCTACCTCCAAGATCCGGCGTTGAAGATGCGGGGGAAGGTGCGGGTACGTGTCGCGGCGTCTCTGTCTCCAGGAGATGATCGATCCGAGTGGGAGCAGATAGACGTTGCCGCGCTTGTCGCGGTAGTACAGGGTCAGATCGGTAAGGACGAAATCCCCGTCAGGCGCGGGGAAGTAGGACAAGATCTCGCCCGTCGAGGCACCCTCGGGAGGCATCGGTTCCTGGCGGACGAGGTCGCCAGCGCTACTTGCGACGGGCGTCTCTCCCTGCTGAAGGCGATCTCCGAGCGCCCGAGTCCTGTCGGCAAGACGCTGAGTGAGTTCTGTCCTGGCCGTTACCCGTATGCCCATTGGTGCCACTCCTCTGTGTGGTGAGATGAGTTGCGGCATCTTCTCGCGGTTGGAGGGCGCATATCACGGTTTCGCCGAGTCGGCAGCTAGTGGTTGTGCCGGCCCTATGGTCACCACCGCAGGCTCACCGCACCAGGCGCACCGGCCGTAGCAGCGCACCCGCACTGCACCACAAGCGCACCAGATCGAGCGGGGAACAGCGGGGAATCACAGTGAATGCGGCCCGCCCGACGATGCCGTCGTGTCGCCGGTCGCCCAGGTCAGCGCCCGAACCTGCCACATGGGGTCGCAGCTTCCCAAGCTGATGGCTCCGAGGTCGTCCCTAGTTTCACCGCCGTGCCGCAGCTGCCGCACCTCGCACCAGGTCCACGTTCCTAGGAGCGTGATTCTGCGAGATGAGAGGGGAATGCAGCTTTGGGGAGCCGAGCCAGGGGAGGGGCTAGCGAGTGGCGCAGCGCAGTAGTGACCGAGGCAACGAGTACCAGCGGCAGCAGCAGGCTTTGCGACGAGCCCAGGAGCAACAGGCCCGCCAGGCGGAGCGGGCCCGCAAGGCTGCTGAAGCGGCCAGCAAACGGCGGGAGCAAGAGCGAAAGGCTGCGTATCTAGAGCAGCAAGCCGAGCAGGCCAAGGTGCAGGCGATCGGGGTCGAGCACGAGGTCGAGCAGCTGAGCCAGTTGCTGCGTGATGCTCTGGTCGGTGACCCGCCCACGACGTTCGAGCGTCGGCGGAGGACTCATACGCCGACGGTGTTAGATGAACGCCCTTGGTCCCGCCCGGAGCCTTCACCGCGGTGGGAAGACTTCGCGCCCCCGGAGCCCGGAGGGCTCGCTGCCGTCCTGGGCTTTGGCAGGAAGCGATACGAAACGGAGGTTGCCGAGGCCCGTGAGCGGTTCAGCGAAGCGCAGGCGCGGCATGCGCGAGCTGAGGAGAAGCGCCGGGCGACGCTGGAACAGAAACGCGCGGAGCACCGTCAGGCGGAGGAGCGATCCGCTGAGGAGGCCGAGGCCTTCAACAGGCAGTTGGATGAGCAGCGCGAAGCGTATCGCGCCGGCGATCCGGAAGCAGTGGAAGCGCACCTAGGGGCCATCCTCGATGCCTCGTCGTACCCCATGGGCTTCCCTCACGAGCACCGCATCGCCTTCCGCCCTGCTACGGGGGACGTCCTTGTCGAGATTCAACTGCCGCCGGAGGCGATCGTGCCCGCCGCGCGCGGCTACAGGTATGTGAAGAGCCGGGATGAAATGACTGTGGTGCCTCGGCCGGAGAAGGAGCGTAAGGAGATCTACGCGTCTGTCTTGGCGCAGGTCGCTCTACGGACCGTCCACGAGATCCTGGCCGGCGATCCGGACCGGGTGGTCAACGGCGTCATCTTGAACGGTCGCGTCAAGACCATCGACCGAGCTACTGGTCAGGAAGTCTCACCCTGTCTCGTCACACTGAGTGCCAGCAGGGAACAGTTCGGAAAGCTGCGCCTCAGCCAGGTCGATCCCGCTGCCTGCCTCAAGGGACTCAACGCCCTCATCTCTCCCAACCCTTACGACCTCGAACCCATCCGGCCCATCATCGAGTTCGATCTGACCAAGTACCGCCTGATGGACAGCATGGACGTGGTAGCCGACCTGGACAGCAGGCCAGTACTGGTCAAGCTGACCCCCACCGAGTTCGAGCACCTGATCCGCCAGCTCTTCGAGGCAATCGGCATGGAGGCATGGAACACCCAGGCATCGAAGGACGAAGGTGTTGATGCGGTAGCCGTCAGCAAGGACCCTGTCTTCAACGGTGAGTGCATCATCCAGGCCAAGCGCTACAGCAAGCTCGTGGGCGTCGAGGCCGTCCAGGCACTGGCTGGCGTTGTGGAGCACAAGCGCGCCGCCAAGGGCATCCTGATAACCACCTCATGGTTCGGTAGGGCCAGCCACGACTTCGCCCGTCAGCATGGTCGGCTCCAACTCATCGAAGGCCCTGAGCTCAAGTACTTGATCAAGGAACACCTGGGCAAGGACGTGATCCCGGGACCGGTTCCTCCGAAGCGTCCGTCGCGCTGAGAACGGGCGGCCTACGCGGCCCGGGTGGAGCCGCGTTCTGGGCCGTCTCTGGGCCATCCGAGGCCGCTCAACAGTGGCCAACGACGACCGACGATGACCACCAAGCGTGCGGGCCCGCCGTCCCTGACCCGCGCAAACCCAGCTCCCCAAGATCTCCGACAAGACCCAGGGCAAGAAGACGTGTTGCGACCCGCTCCTCCGCCGCAGCACCAAGGATTTCTCCCTTCCTTGCGCTCAACTGTGCGGACGAGTGGTGATCTTTATGTCCTCTTCTGAGCCCAAGGTGAGCGCCGTTGGGGCGAGGAAGACGACACCGCAGGCGGCGACTTGAGCGGTCGCCTCAGTTCCATGTGCTCTCGACTGTGTCCTGTGCGCACAAGACACAGCCCGGGGTTTGAGGTTCAGGAACTGTGTCTGCCACCGTTGAGTCATGGATGGTGAGGAGCCTGCCGAGGCCAGTAGCAGAGAGTGGCCCACCGAAGCTTTCGCCCGCGCCCTGCGGGATGCACGTAGCGCAGCAGGCATGTCTCGTACGCAGCTAGCGCATGCTGCAGGCTTGCACCGAAGTGTGCTGTCCCGATTGGAAAACGGGCGCTATCGGCACAGGCTGAGCGAAGGCAGCCTCGGGCGATTGAGTGCCGCACTCGCCTGCGGAGATGCCCTATACGAGGCGGGGGGCTTCCCCATGCCGGGCATCCGCGATTTGGTAACTGACCCTGCACTTGGGCGGGCCCTTTCTGACGCTCCGGCTGCCCGGCATGCGCTGCGGCGACTGCACCTGGCCCAGGTTGCCCGGTCAGCTGTAGTTCGCACTCTGATGCCTGATGAGCCGAGCGTCGACGTGCAGCGGCTGTGGAGCGTGGCGCGGAAGCAAGCCGGGCTCGCTCCTGCGCCAACGCCAACCAGCGGCCCGGGAGGCCGGGAAGGGACGGTAGTTGGCAGGCGCTTCCGGACTGCCCATGGCGTTGCCCACTTACTCCTCAGCACCTGCTGCACCTGGCCCTACGGCACCGACGCGGAAAGCGAGGCAAGCGAGTTGGCCGGCATGCTGCTGACACCGCCAGGGCCCTTCACTCAGGCAGTCCGGGCGGCGTTCACCTCAGGCATTGACCCATGGGATCCGGACACCGGCGGACTCGTCGCGGCCATCTCCGATTCCCTACTGATTCCCGGGTGGTTGGCCGCCTACCGGCTTGCCGACTTCCCAGGCATCCACTTGCAGCTCATTCCTATTGACGAGGAGACGGCGTGAATTCCATTCCAGAGCCGTTTGACCGATCGCTGCCCAGCCCCCTGGCCGACTTGGCTGCCCTCCGCTCTTCCGGGGAGGACAGTGTGGTGGCCACGGATCGTCTATCGTCGCGACAGCGGGCCATGTACGTTGCCACCGAACTCGACGAAAACCTAGCGACCCGCATCGCTAACGATGTGGATCTACGGCTCGTCTTGCTGACCGGCAGCGCAGGAGGGGGCAAGAGCGCACTTATCCGTCAGCTGCAGAGGCGGCTCCCCCCTGGCACGCTAACTCGTGTTGTGGAGGACGCCACCCACGCGGATAGTCCCAGCGAGGGCCAGACCGACCGGCTGGCCGACATTCTTGCCGGATTCGAGGATGGCGTGCCAGGAGCCGGTGACCTTACCGTCATGGCTGCGAATACTGGCTTGCTGTTGGAACTTCACCGGGAGTTCCGTGATCGCGCCCGGGAGCCTCTGGCAGAGGTGGTTGCCTACGCACTCCATGTCCTCGGAGTCCCCGGGACACGCGCCGTCACGCCGACCCGCAGAGCAGAACTCAGCACAGCTGTGCTCGTGGTCGACCTCGATCAGCGCCCTACGTCCGGCGGCGAGAGGCGCCTCCTGCGGAGCATGCTCTCCGCCCTGCACCCCGATTCCCCGGATGGCGTTCTGGCAGGCGCCCCCCGCTGCCAAACCTGCACAGTCAAGGCCTGGTGTGCACCCCGGACTAACGTCGAGTTGCTTGCCGACTCTCGAATCGGCGAGGCCCTAGACGAAGCGATCGAACATGTAGCCATGCGCCGCGGACGAGATGTGGCTCCCCGTCAACTGTGGGACAGCGTAGATGAACTCGCGCTGGGCGGAATCAGCACTGAAGGGGACCCATGTGACGCTGTCGCCCGCATCGCTACCGACCGGAATGCGGGCGCCGTGTGGGCCCACCTCCTCCCTAACGGCGCATTCGTCCATCCACAGAGTGCCGTGACTAGGGAGCTGGCGGAGCTCGATCCTTCCTATCGTGCCAGCGATGAAGCGCACGCCATCATCGCCTCTGTCGGGATCTCACCTGCGGATGACCGGCGCATGCTTGAGCGTCTGCTGGGTCACGGGGGCAGCGATGTACTGCATGCCGTCGTCACCGCTGCCTCGGCTCTGGAACAGGGAGTAGCCGCGAATGCAGCGCGCGGCCTAGTGCGTGCGCACTGGCTCGTCCGCCTCATACCACTAGGCCCCGTAGTGCCGGACGAATTCAAGGCTGCGGTCGCGGCGCAGGAGGAAGCCGAGGATCGGGTCATTGAAGTGGTCTGCGAAGGCCTGGTGCAGGCCTTCGGACGGAAGGCGGAGCGAAAGAGCTACCTACCGACGGAGAGCCTGGGAGAGAGCCGTGAGGCGCGCGTCTTGGTTCAAGTCGAACTCGAGGACGAGGTTCAGCTACTGGACCAGTACGCCCAAACGCTCAATCCTGAAGGTTCCGCCGTCGTCGGCCGGCGGCCGCTAACGGCCCGCCTGAAGATCGGCAAGTCGACGGTAGACCTGGACCTTCCACTCTATCAACTCCTGCAGTTGGCTGGGGATGGCTCGCTTCCGGCCACTGTAGACATTGAGCGTTTCCATGCTCTGCGGTACGCAGCCGAGAGAGTGGGCAGAGCCGCGAGCGACGACATCGACCGCCCCTTGCTCATCACAGACGACACCCACGGCACGGCCTTTCTGGTGTCCTCTCAGCAGCGCCGCGGCAAGCAGCGACTCAAGATCGAGAAGGTAGCCTGAGGATGACCGACAGCTTCACTGACCTCAAACGCCTGGCCGACCAACTACCCGGAGCCGCCCACGGTGTAACTCTGAAAGACGGCCGCATCGTCGTGCCCGGTGCACCAGGCATGGATGTTCCACAGACTCCGAAGGCATGGCTGCAACACGAAGCGCCCACCGTCTGGCCGAACACGCCTCATGGCGAGCCCCGGCCCACTTTGCTGTTCGGAATCGTCAAAGACGCGGGGGCAGCACATGGGCGACAGCCCTTGGACGGAGCCCTTCGAGACGCTCTGGAACGCGATCTGCCTGGCGATTCCCCGCAGCAGCGACAGGCGTTGGCCGCGGCTATGCGCTCCAAGTTCTGGACTACCGCAGCTGGAGGCCGTAGTAGAACCTTGGAACGCCGCTATCTACTACCGCTGCACGCCCAGCTGCCGCTCTCCTTCCAGCAGGAGAAGGCCCAAGGCGGCAAGACCGCCTTCGGATACAAGATGTTCCGCGGCACCGTCCTGCCGTTCCTGCTCAGCGGACCATCAGGCGAGGTCGACCGCAACCTCCTAGACCAGGTACTGGAGGTCTTCACGGACGACCAGGACCTGACCAGGCTGGACAAAAAGGTGCTGGAAATCGCTGCAGACATAGCGCCGGAAATCTCCGGACCCCAGACCGAGACCTTGATCAACAGCTCTCAGAAAGTGCTCCAGCGCCTCCATGAAGCAGGAGGGGCATTCTGTGCGCCGTCCCTGGATCAGTTCCGGCACGACCTAGGCCAGGTCCTCGCCCTCGACCTGCCGCGCCGAGACCGCATCCATCAGCTGACCCTGCTCCTCGCGCTGCATCTGACCACACGCCTCTACCGGGCCGGCCTAGTATTGAGCCTACGGCTGGATCGCTGCGTAGCCCTGTTCCCCGGAGGCCAGCCTGGCGATCCGATCAGCGCCGCCTGCGCAGCCCGGTGCTGCGGCGAGCCCGGCCAGTGCGATCTGTCTGGCACGATGCGCTTCCGGACCGGCTCCGGGTCCTTCCGACCCGTCAAGCTCACCGAGCCCTGTGTGACCAGCTACCGCGATCTGACCAGCAACTACCTGCTGCCCCTCCCCGTGACGATCAGCACCGCCAACATCGCACGACACGCCGTGTACGCGGCCGGGGGACCAACCCTCACTCCAGCAGACTTGGAAGGGGTGTACGACGCCCTTGCTGAGGATGCAGCCCTGCGTACCAAGTTCGATGCCGTGGCGCGGTTGCTGGCAGTTTGCCGCCGCTACCAGCTGCGCCGTAACAGCGCTGTCGGTGCCCCCGTGCCCGCCGGTCTGCCCGGGCTCCATGCCCTGCGCTTGGCCCTGCTAGAAAGCCGAAGGACCACCATGCGCCACGAAGGGCGGGACGTTGTGCATCAGCTTGCCAAGGAAGTACGGACGGGCCGTCTGATCGCCAGTAACGGCAATGCCGCCACATTCTTCGAACTCGATGAAGACATGCTGCACCTGCTCGTGCGCCTCGTCTGCGAGGACCAGCTCCTCGCCTACAGCCGGTTCCTCGAAGGCTTGCGCCGCTACGGGCTGGCCCCGCAGGACCCTGCGGAGGAGCAACTGCTCCAATCGGCGCTCTCCCGCCTCGGCATGCTCAAGCGCTACTCAGATGCAGGCGAGAGTGCGTACGTCCACCACTCCAGCATCAGCAACGAGGAGGACTTGTGACCGACACCCGCGCGCCCATGGCCGCCGGAGCCATCGCGTCAGCGCTGGTTGAAGCGGCCGCAGGCAGCATGACGCACCGTCGGCTGTACCTACGTACTCACCTCTCTGTCCCTCCGGCAGCCGTGTTTGCCCAAATGGAGGCCAGCCTCACTCATGAAGTCACGGTCGGCAGCGACAGTCCGAGGCAGCTGGCAGCCGCCCCAGCAGGTCGTGCTCTGCTGATCCCCTACCTTGTCGACGAGGAACGGCCTGGACCAAACCGGGGTCGGCGCGGATATGCCGCGACGCTACGTACAGACTTTGCGGCGCATGCGAGCGCCGGGGCGCCTCACGTCCTGCTGGTGCTGGACGAGCACCCCTTCGAGACGGTCCTGACAGCCGCCGAGGACGCAGCCGACCTGCCCCAGCTGCAATGGGGCCGCCTCGTCGCACGTATCGCCCAGGGGGCATCCGGTCCGGCAGCCTCGGTCGTCACCACAGTCGCCGCTGACCTGGAGTACATCCCGGAATCACTGCGCGCTGGCGCGCTGCTGGATGAGTTCGCCACATTCGCCGCAGCAGACTGGTCAAGTACCGAGCAGGCAGGCCTGGCCCTGGCTGACCTGAGCCCTTACCTTGCCGACCCGCAGCCGACGGCGGCGCGGCTCAAGCAGTCGCGGGAATGGCGCCATTGGCTGCGAACATGGACCCGCCCCGACCGCGACCTGGCGGCAGAACTAGTCCGCTACGCCGGCGAGCACACACCCGGGGTGAAGAATGTCCTCGCGGCGCTCGGCGTAGGCGGCCTTGACTGGCACAGATTCACTCTCTGCGACCTCCCCGCTCGGCCCGACAAGTCCAAAGCCGCCCTCGTTATCCCTGCCCAGCTCGACGGCGTTCGTTCCTTTCTCCCCAACGGCCACTCCGCTGCCGCCTGGATCGGCCCGGGTGATGAATCTCTTGCAATTCGCTTCACCGGCGACCCGAAGGGCCTGGCAGCGTCAGCACGCGTACGCTGGGGCGGCCGCGAGACCGAGAAGCCTGTAGTCGACGAGGCAGAGCTCGTCGTACACCTCAAGGTTCCTGACGCTGGCACCACAGGGTGGCAGTTCGGGCGGCTGGATCTGCGCCGGGGGCAGCACCTAGACCTGGCGGTTTTCCGAGGGGAAGGCACTTGGTTCCCCGTCGAACGGTCCCTGGCGCTGGACCCACTCGCTGAGGCTTTTATCGCCCCTGATCCAGCCAGCGTCGCTGCGGTAGGGCACGACGGAATTATCCTGGGCAGCGCACAGTTGGGGGACGAGGTCGCCAACAGCGACCCGGGCGAGCGCGTGATGGCTGCAGCGGTGTACGCCGGAGCCCGGCAGGACATTCCGCTTCTTGATGAGAGTGACCTGGAGTCCTCAACACCTCCAGGAGAGGGATACGACGGACCAAACGAAGGTGACGGCCCGGACGGAGCCCCCCCACCGGAACCGCCGTCCGAGCCAGCTCCTCCTGCTACTCAGGGCACTGCTGCGACTGGAGCGCACGCTTTGCTTGCCTTCACCTCAGCCCGCGCTCACAGCGGACTACCAGTGGCAACCGAGCTCCTGCATTTCGCCGGCGGTGACGCCCCAGGCTTCAGCGGTGGGGGCATCAACCAGGCCCTAGAGAGCCAGAACCTCAGCCGTGGCTTGGACGGCCTCGCACTGGAGGCGGCTGTTCTTCAGCAACCCTCCGTGCTGGCCTTCGCCGTCTCGCGCGAAGGCAGCTCGCCCAGGCTGGTACCTGACCACCCCTTGGAGTCGCTAAGCCTAGGATCCCTCAACAGCACTGTCGTACAGGCATTCCTGAAGACGCGCGCGGCCTTCTTTGAGAGTTTGAGGGAGTACGGGTCAGTACACGCGCTGCTCTGCGGCGCCGCCCAGGAACAGGGCCGCGCCTACACGGACGCCTACCAGGCACTCCTGTCTTCGATCTCGGTCCCGGGACGCTACGAGCCTGAATATGACCGGCTGTTGCTGTGTGACCTAGTCTCCGACGCAGCGACCGGGCAGTGCTGGCTTGCCCCCACCAATCCAGTAACCGTCGCCTGGGCGTTGGAACTTGCACGCACAGCGTCCCACTGGGCCCAAGAGGGCGCCCAGCTAGCCCTCCGCGACCTTGACGCCCTGTCTCCCGCCTTCCTCCTGCCCCTGCTCCACCATGGCCAGAGATGGTGGGAGGTTGACCCCCGCTCTCCACGACTATGGCGCCGTTACCGGCCGCTGGGCTCCTCCCTCGCCCTGGGCGGGGGTGACCCGCGCACCATCACCCGCCGCTTGGAGAAGTTCCTGGCCGTCTTTGACGACTACAAGGACCCACGCCAACGCCTGGCTGTTGCTCTCCACGAGCCCGGCGACGGTGGCAGCGCCGCCGACGCCCTGCGCGCCTTCTACGCCGCCGAACACCGCCCGGGAGCGGAGCAGGTAAGGCCCGGCCTGGATGTCACTGTTTACGCAGGTGACGGACGCGTGCCCGAGCAGATGGCCAAGCTCGTCGCTCCAGACAACGACGCAGACGTCGACAAGCTCGTGCGCAGCCGTATCAGCCTGACGTGCGCGCCTGGAGAGCAGGAGCCTTCCTTCGCCCATCTTTCGTTTGTCTTCCGCTCCCCAGCTCAGCGCGAGCCACGGTCGGCCGATCTGGGCGAACGCGCCCCCACCGCCTGGGTAAGCGGACTGGCCGCGGCGCCAGGCCGTACCGCCCGTATCGGCGCCAACGAGAAGGCGTTCGCTTCCGGACTATTCGTAGCCCCTGGTAGCGGTCCACTCGCGCCGCTTCTAACTCGTACCCTCGAGCTTGTCGGCGGTCAGCCGCGCGGCCGTCTCGCACCTGCGGCCACGCAGGTCACCACCACGGTCATCGAACCCGGCGCCATGGATGCTGTCTACGCCAACAGTGTGTGGACAACCCACGCCGACCGTCTCCTCGGCCCCGAGGCCTTTGCCCCAGCGCCTGGCCATGCCCCGAGCATTGTCGACTTCGACGACCGCAGCAGCTACTGGCAGTCGGGGCTGGACAGCATCACAGTGACCGAGCGCGTAGAGCCTTACCGTACGGCACTCACGCGCGCGTTCGCCCCGGCAGCCGAACTCATGCGCAGCGCATTGCCGGGATTGCTGGACCTCGGGAATGCCGTAAGCGGCCGCTGGAATATGGATCTGCTGTCGCTGCCTGTGAACAAGGTTCGTGAGCGGGTGGGCCTACTCGCTGCCATCGCCGCCCTCCGAGACCTGGACCGCGCCTTCACCCCAACGAAGTCCTCTGGGGATCTGGGTGGAGTGCTCCTCTCCTTGGAAGAGCTTTTCCGGTTGCTGCAGGCCAGCGGTGTGAAACGGCCCTCGATGCGTCTCTGCGACGATCTGCTGTACCTGCGCATCAGCGACAACGGCAACGGCCGTCTCCAGCTCCACACCCGCCTCATCGAGGTTAAGTTCACCAGCGAGGGACGTCCTGACCTGGGTATAGCGCGCGGCGAAATTGAAGCAACACGTGCATGGCTCGATGAGATCTACAACCGCGCCAGTTTCTCCAGGCCTTTCCGGTCACGCGACCTCGCGGAATTTATCCGCACCGGGGCCGCGCGCAACGCCAGCTTCGGTTTGCCAGGACTTGACCCGGCCGCGGTGGAAAAGATCGCCACTGCGGTCGCCGCGGGTGAGTTCGACCTGATGCTGTCATTCACCGCGGCAACCGACCGGCTTCACGGAGACGTCATCAGCCTTGAGCTGGACAGCCCGCGCATGGCGCACCGCCAGAGTCTGCCAGGTAACGGCACCTCCCCGATGGGCTACGTGCGCTTGGGAGCACCTGCGCTGCAACGGCTCGCGCAAGGAGAACCGCTCCCCCAACCGCAGGGGTGGGCGAGGGTCTCGTTCCCGCCAGCGGACGAACCTCCACCAGCGGCCATGGCGGAGCCCGAGGATGACGGCCCGCCCCCCGGTGGCGGCAGGGATGGGGCAGACGGCGCCAATGCCGGGGGTGAAATGGGCACTCCCCCAGCATTTCCGGAGGAGAACTTCCGAACTGATGGCATCTCAGAGAGCTTGGCCCGCGAGGTTGCTGCTAAAGCCGCCGAACTGGATGAGGCAGCCGCCAAATATGAATTGAACCTCGCCCCATTCGATACCGCTGCGGCCCAGGTCGGCCCTTCAGTCATCCGCTACCGCACGCGGCTCCTCGGCAAGCAGACCATCGCCGGTGTACGCAACAAAGCCCTGGACCTAGGTCGCGAGATCGGTGTGGCGGAAGGTGTTCTCGTCGACCAAGAACCCTATTACTTGACCGTGGACGTTCCTCGCCGCGAACGGGTCGTAGTGCCTCTCGCTGACTCCCTGTACAAGCTGCAGGACGTGGACGACCTCGGCGCACTGCCATTCCTTCTTGGTGTAGCGCCCAGCGGAGAGGTCCGGGTCGCAGACTTGGCGCGACTGCCCCATCTATTGGTGGCCGGCGCGACCGGTTCGGGTAAGAGTGTCCTGTTGCGCGGCCTGCTCTGCTGCCTGGCACGCGTACGCAGTCCGCGCCAATTGCAGGTTCTGATCATCGACCCCAAACAGGTCGACTTCATGCCTTTTGAGGACCTCCCCCACCTGACTGACCGGCGTATCGTCACCGACCCCGCTGAGTCCATCACCGTACTCACAGAAACGCTTGAGCGAGAAGTCTCCTGGCGGCGCGCCAAGCTGAAGGATGTCGGGGCCACTAGCGCTCTGGAATTCTACGAGATGGGGCACTCCGTTGAGGAACTACCTCAAATGGTGATCCTGGTCGACGAGTTCGCCGATCTGGCAGCCAGCCTGGAGCGGCGCGACCGCCAGTCGTTCATGAACCTGATCCAGAGATTCGGGCAGCTGACCCGAGCCTTTGGCATCTATCTGGTCCTGGCTACTCAGCGCCCCAGCGTCCAGGTGATTACAGGAGACATCAAAGCAAATCTGACCGCCCGCGTTGCCCTAAAGGTGCAGTCCGCCGTAGACAGCACCACCATCCTCGGCCGCGGCGGCGCGGAGTCACTTCGTGACCGGGGGGACCTCTTGTTCGACCATGGCGGCATCACCGAACGGCTGCAGGCATTCTATGCAACCCTGCAGGATGTCCGCTCTGTAACGTCTCTGTGGAGCGGCGAGGCGGGCCAATGACCAGTGTAAAGCCGCAGACGACAAGCACCTCGTGCATGCTGAGGTAGTCACGTGCCCCACCCGGCCAGAAGCTGGCCGCCACAAGCGGGGCACGTCGGAGGAACTCGTCAAGCATGAAAACAAACGACGTCGGAGGCGTCGGTCGGGAGCCTCGAAACTGCTATCCCAGGCCAACGGACTAGCGAATCACCACCTTGGGTGCCAGTCCCTGACCGCTTCCGAGGTGACACCTTGGTGCGGGCACCGGACCTGCCGACGGACCCCTCGGCTTCCTAGGTCGGCCCGGTCCGCCGAACAGAGATCAGCCCAAGCCGCGGAGCTGCAGCCGACGCCGTCCGTCAGCGACTGAAGCAGAGCTTCCCGAGGCCGTAGCGGCTTCGCGCAAGACGTGGCCTATTCGTGGACTGGAGTGGCTAGGGGGCGACATCTAAGCTCCTGAGCTGCTGGAACCTGTGAGCCGCACGGGGCCTCCGGAGCCGTGTGCGCAGGTTGGAATCCTGCCGGGGGCACCTCGAAGAAGGTGCCAAAAGACCCCGCCACCAGCGAAAGCGCTGAGTGCGGGGTCTTTACGTTTGCGCAGCCGCATGTCGGGAGCTGTGGACAAGGCGTGGGCGGGATCTTGGAGCGTTACCGCAGGTGAGCCCCAGAAAGCCACGACATCGCTGGACGGTCGGTCCACAGCACCTCAGTGTCCTAAATAACTACCGGCTGCTGGTAGGCGTCGAGGGGCGGGAGCGCGAGGGACGGGCCGCCAGGAGGACAAGAGGCACGCACGCAAGTTCACCGAGGGCCACGAGCGGGAAGCCGTCGATCGCGATCAGGACAGTGACAGCGAGGTGGCCGAGAGCGAGGAAAAGGAAGCCCCGGGACCAGGTCGCGATCGGCCGGCGGTACGCACGGGCGAAGGACCGGAGAGAGCCCCAAAGACATGCGACGACCCAGAGCATGGCCAGAGCGAAGGAGACATAGGTCGTCCACGTAGTGCCGGGGCGGTCAGGTTCGCGGGGGAAGGCCACGGCGACAACTGTGATCCCGGCGAGCAGAACGAACAGCCAGAGAGCCTCGACGATGAGGATCAGACCGAGGGCGATGCAAGCAGCCCTGCGCACCGGCGCTCCTCTGCGGAGGGGAAGGGAAGAAGGCGACGGAACAATACGCCGGAGACGGACGCTCAGGTCGTGCGGGGCCGCCCATGGCTCCAGTGGGAACGGCCCACCCCATCGGGATGCCCGGCTCGGGCTTGGTTCCAAGCCTGGCGATGGCGAGCAACGCTGTACACCTGCTCCAACTGGTCGGCAGTGAGAACGCCTGAGAGCGGAGCGAGTGCCGATACCTGGCGCTCCTGGTGCACCCGGACATGGAGCTGCGCAGCGACCACCTTCAGCTCGGTGACACCCGCGAAGACGAGCACCGGCTCCACCGGTACCGGGAAGTCGCAATACCGCTCAAGCACTCGGGCGACCCGCTTGGCCTCCGCCCGGCTCTTGCGTGCGTAGGGCGCCGGGTTCCCGTGAGGTGCAGCCCAAACCGCATGACGTCAATCGCCAAAGCCATCCTCACCCTGGAGCGGCAACGCTGAAGAAGCTCAGCAAACGGGATCCGGCCACAAGACCGCAGGGCGTGCGCCGCAGCTCAGTTCGGCCGCCCCCGGATGGTGCCGACCACGCTGTGACCATGCTCTCTGGAGCTGCGGGCTCAAGCCCGAGCACACGCGCAGGAAGTTGCCCATCCACCTGCGCCGATGTGTACGGGCAGGCTTGTCCATCCCGCAACGGGCCTGCCCTTGTTCGAGAGACTGACTCCCGTGCCCGACTTGGCAGGGCGGCGCCGGACCACTTCAGATGGCGGGGCAGCGTGGCCAGACATCGAACTTCAACGGGCACCTAGCCTGCCGAGCAGAGGCCGTCGTTCGGACAGAACACGACCCCCGTGTAGTTATAGCCGGTCCGTATAGTCACGGGATTTGGGTTGGGAGGGATATTGACGTATGAACCAGCGTCAGCTGTAGCGGTGAAGTGGACCGTCGTCCCAACCGAGAAGCTCGCAGTGCAGGTGCCGGTCGGGTTCGGCGCCGGGTCACCGGCGTACGGATCCCACGCTGAAATGTGGCAGTTGATCCCGGCAGGGCTGCTGGTGATGGTTCCACCACCCCAGCCGTCACCAACGTACGCATGGAGCTGAGCGGTGGACTGAGCCTGAGCCGGAGCGACGAAGCCTATCGCGGCGGCCGTGGCGAGTGTGGTGATGACTCCCATCGCGCGCCAGGCACGGTTTCTGTACTTACTCATGGGCGGCCCCTTCGATCGAACCGACCCCCTCCGACCAGGCTATTCGCCACCTCGGGGAGCCACAACCCGGGCGCGTTCACCCTTAGTACCGGCAGCGATTCTTCTCCCTCGAACGCGCATGTTCACTGCGCTTACTACAGTGAACGAACAGACACAGAACCCTTAACGGCCGTGTAGCGCGCCCAAGCCGCCGAAGCACGTTGCCGGACAGCACCAACAAGGGGCCCCTGGACGCGATGCCAGGGGCCCCCGATCGTTCGGGCCGAATCACCAGGGTGACGGCACGGCGCAGCTCGACAACATCCCCTGGTTCGTCCGGGGCATCGCCTGAGCCCGACGAGGACAGCGTGCGATGGGCCCGCGAGGTGGTTCAGCGTTCGGAGAACTGCGCTACCCGCCTCATCGTGTTCCGTGACGGCGGCTCGGGAGCCGCACGGCAGAGCGTGATTAACGCGTTTCAAGCACTCGACGTCGACGGTGAGGGCGTAGAGCGTTTCGGCATGGTCGCCCTGGACGTCCCGCCCACTGCCGACCTCGCCAAAGTGCAGAGGCTGCTCAGCCACGGCGTAGCCGAGGAGTGGTGGGACATGGAAGAGGGATGCGTCACCGCGCAGTGGCGGGTGGCTTCCGCCACCTGACACTGATCGTGTGGGCCACAGGTACGTCGTCCCAGGGGCGTGCCGCCCAGCGGGTCACCGGGGCTCAGCAGCCCCTGCGCCGGAGCCGGCGACCTTGCTGGTGTTGTGCGCCGTGACGGTGGCGGAGCCTCGGCAAAAAGCCGGCCACACCAGCGTTCACATCCCGGCTGCCTGACAAGCGACGCAATGCGACACACCACACACAAGTAAACGTAGTGCCCACGGAGCGGAGCGCGGAGGTCAAACGGGACCGGATCTCCAGGGCGCGCGTGCTCAGCCTTCGGCCGCCCCCGCGTACCGCACGAACGCGGTCCACTGCGGGAGGTGGAAAGCGAGTTGGGCGCGGGCTGGGGCCTTCGAGTCGCGGATGTGGACGGTGGCGGGATCGAAGGCGGCCTCCAGGCATTCGCCGCCCTCGTTGCCGCTGTAGCTGCTCTTGAACCAGACGAGTCGCGCGGGTTCATCGGTGCTCATCGTTCCCCCAGCAAGTCCTCGATCAGGGCCAGGGACTCCCGCATGGTGAGCGCTTGGGCCCTGATGCTGCCGTACCGTGCGGCCAGGATACGTACTTCTTCGTGGTCCGTGATCAGTCGGCTGGAGTTCTGCGCCTCGGTGTATCCCAGCTGGACTTTGCCTCTCGGTGTGAGGAGTACGAACGGTCCGCCCATGCCCGCGTGTTCACTGCGGTTTGTCGGCATCACCTGTAGTTCTACGTTGCGTAGCCGACCGAGCTTGAGTAGCTGTTCGAGTTGCTCCCTGTGCGCCTCCGGTCCACCGAGCGGGCGCCGCAAGACGACCTCCTCGATCACGGCCGTGACCAAGGGCGATGGCCAGCCGGTCAGAATCTCCTGCCTGTCCATCCGGGCGGCGACCCGCTGCTCGATGGTCTCCTCGTCCAGCAGAGGCTTGCGCATCTCGTACAGTGCCCGGGTTCGCCGCTCGGTCTGCAGAAGACCAGGGACGTCGTGATTGTTGTAGAAGTTGATCTCGACCGCCTCGCGCTCCAGACGCGCATAGTCCCTGAACCAGGCCGGATGCCGAACTCTCGCCTTCGCCTTGGCCTTCTCCACATCCTCGATGGTCGCCTTCAGCAGCCCACCGGCGCTCAACAGTTCGTCCGCCGCCGACAGGAACTCCCGTTGCGGTGTCCGTCTCCCCCGTTCCAGTGACGAGACCAGGTCCTCGCTGTATCCGAGCCGGTCCCCCAGCTCCTTCTGCGTGAACCCCGCCCGCTCCCGAAGGAGCTTGACCTGCTTGCCGATCGCCCGGTTCAGATCGCCGGCCTGCTCACCGTCGTCGTACGTCTCCTGCGACTCCGCCATCGCCACCCCCGACATCCACGCTGCCGTCCCGCGCGCCCACCAAGTCACGGCCGACGCCCCGTACGGGACACCTTCCGTATCCGTACGCGCACCCTCCGTACCGAAGGATTCCCTGGTCAGGGTAGAGCGAGGCGGCCACGCTCAGTGACATGAAGTCGGAAATCTCCACCCGCCAGTTCAGTCAGTTCCTCAGTGCCACGCCTCGTGGCGCGCGTCTTGCCCAGCTGCTGGCTGTGCAGCAGCTCGATGCGTGGGGTTGGCCGCCCGGCTGCGCGGTGAGCGAGGCTGCGGCGCTGGTCGTCGCCGAGTTGGCTGCGAACGCGGTCACGCACGGGCGCGTGCACGGCCGCGGCTTCCGGCTCGCGCTCGCTGTCGACAGCCCGGACACGCTGCGTATCGACGTGGTCGATCCACGAGGCGATCGGCGGCCCCTGGCCCGTCGTGCCGCCGGTCCTGCCGACGAGACGGGCCGCGGTCTGCTCCTCGTCGAGGCGCTGGCCGCCCGGTGGGGCAGCGAGCCATGGCCGCCGTCCGGCAAGGCCGTGTGGGCGGAGATCGCTCTTCCCTGCCCCGCGATCAACGGTTGATCGTGTGGCGAGGAGGGCGGCATGAGGTGGTCACCGCCCGCAGGGTCATCGTGGCTTCACGCCCGCGGGGTCATTGCGGCTTCAGCCGGGCGTAGATCCCGCCTTCGGTGTCGTGGACGGTGACCTGGGACACGAAGTCCCAGGAGCCACCGTCGGGACCGGCGTCGGAACCGACCTCTGTGGTGGCGTACCAGACACCCCATCCGGGATGGCCGGCCAGCTCGATGAGCTTGCCGTGCACCGTCCCGGCCGCCGTTTCGATCTCGACATCGGACGCCACGCCCTTGCCGCCGTAGTAGAGACCCGAGAGGTAGACGCGGCCGTCCGCCATCTCGGACTGCAGCGACACGCCAGGAGTGTTCCGGTCGATGTTGCCGTCCACCACACTGCGGAACTGCGGCTCCGGCGAGGTGGGCGCCGTCCAGTGCTTGCCCTCGACCGTGAGCCAGAGCCGGAAGCCGGGAGCAGCCGTCACACGCTCACCGGAGGCGACGACGCGGAGCGTCGAGACCGGGGAGGCCGAGGGAGGGGGCGCGGCCGGCGCGGCCGCCGCCGGGGGCGTGGTCCGCTCCGTGTCGGAATCCGTGGCGTGCGGCGCGACGAGGGCCAGGGGTACCAGCAGCAGTCCGAACCCCGTGCCGAGTACGGTCGCCCGTCGCCTGCGCCGGAGCCGCCGCCCTTGATGTTCTACGGCCGCCAGCGGCAGACGGGACGGCGTGATGTCGTACGCCACCTCGGCCAGCGCCTCACGCAGCCACCCGGTTTCGGCGTGCTCGGGGCCTGGTTCTGCTTCGGTTCTGGGGTCGTTCATCGGCGGGCTCCGGAGACGGGGTGAGAGCGGTCGAAGGCTGCGAAGGCAGGATGGGAGCGCAGTGCCGCGAGACCGCGCCGCGCATGCGTTTTGACCGTTCCGAGCGAGCAGTGGAGCAGCTCGGCGATGTCGGTTTCGGCCAGGTCCTCCCAGTAGCGCAGCACCAGCACCGTCCGCTGCCGGGCGGAGAGCGTGGCAAGCCCCTCTGTGATGGCGGCGCGGCGCTCGACCGACTCGGCGTGGTCGTTGTCCGGCTGGTGCATCCGCTCGGGCAGGAACGGCATCAGCAGATGAGTGACCCGTCTCCTGCGGATCCGGCTGAGGTTGTTGTTGACGAGTGAGCGCCGTACGTAGAAGTCGACTTCGTCGAACGGGATGCGTTCCCAGCGCGCGTACACCTTGGCCAGGGTGGCCTGCACGAGGTCCTCGGCCTCATGGAAGTCCCCGGTGAGCAGGAGAGCCGTCCGCAACAGACGGGACCAGGCCGCACCGGCGTAGGTGGCGAAGTCGGGAGTCTCCGGGGAGCCTGCGAATGTCTCGTACTGCGGCACGGACGCCGTTCCTCTGGGTCGGGTGTGGGGGAGGAGAGCCGGGGGCGGGGACCGTACGGGCCCCCGCCCGCACGGTCACTGCGTCTTCAGCTGGGCGTAGATCCCGCCTTCGGTGTCGTGGACGGTGACCTGGGACACGAAGTCCATGGGGCCGCCGGAACCGACCTCTGTGGTGGCGTACCAGACACCCCATCCGGGGTGGCCGGCCAGCTCGATGAGCTTGCCGTGCACCGTCCCGGCCGCGGTTTCGATCTCGACACCGGACGCCACGCCCTTGCCGCCGTAGTAGAGGCCGGAGAGGTAGGCACGGCCGTCCGTGATCTCGGACTGGAGCGACACGCCAGGGGTGTTCAGGTCGATGTTGCCGTCCACCACACTGCGGAACTGCGGCTCCGGCGAGGTGGGCGTCGTCCAGTGCTTGCCCTCGGCCGTGAGCCAGAGCCGGAAGCCGGGAGCAGCCGTCACACGCTCACCGGGGGCGACGATGCGGGGCGTCGAGGCGGTGTTCTTCGTCGCCGGCCTCATCGCCGTGGCGGCCCGGGCCTTCCCTGCCGGAGCGGCCTCGATCTTCGCCGCGCCCACCTTCGTGACCGTGTTGTGCGGTGCCTTCGCCGGTGCGGCGTACGACACCGTGGCCATCCCGGCCACAGCGGCCGTGACGACCGCGCCGGCCAGGTACTTCATCCACTTCATGTACGGGCAACTCCTTGCGGGAGCCGGACCCGCATGGGGTCCGGGCTGGCTGGTGGACGGAGGGCGCCTCTCCACCCCGACAAACTCCCGCGGGTTCTCGCCCGGATGACACCGGCGCGAAAATTCTTCGCGTGGGGCAGCCCGCGTTCGTGACTCCCCAGCAGCCGGTCCCTCAGCCTCCGACCAGGGCGACCAGCTTGATGAAGACCAGGTCCGGATCGGCCGTGAGGTCCACGACTTCGTCGAGGTCCTCGACCTGGCGGTCGCCGGCCAGGACGAAGAAGCCGTTGGAGAGGAAGGCGCGTTCGGCGATCTCGGCCTGGCGTTCCCAGTCGATGCGGCGGGTCTCGCGGAGTCGGTAGCCGTTCAGCTCCGTCTCGGCGTCGTCGGGGCGGACGAGGCCGTTGAAGCGGTCGCTCGGGCGGGCGTTGTGCCGGGCGACCTCCTCGCGGACCCGGAGTCTGATCAGCTCCCGTACGGTCATCCGGTCGGGCAGGCCGGCCACCTCCCACTCGCTGAGCGCTTTGCCCGTCGCCGTCTCGTCGCGGAAGGTCACAGTGGCCATCAGGCACCTCGCTTGATCTGCATGAGGATGGACTCGTCGGTGATCTTGGTGTCGGCCGCGAGGAGGAACGCCTTGCTGAGGATGAGCGACAGTCTGTCGTCCTCGAACGGCAGGAAGACCTTGCCGTTCGACGAGGCTCGTGCCGGGACGATGCACAGGTAGCTGCCGTCCGGTTCCATCAGGATGTTGGCCGAGCCGAGGTGGATCCGGTACGTGCGCAGGTCCCCGGCCACCACCAGGAAGCGGCCGTCGAGCGAGCAGCGCTCGGCGATCTTCAGGCGCGGCAGGATCCGTTCCAGCGCCTCGCGGCGGGCCTCGGCGCTCGCCGTCAGTTCGGCGAAGCCGGACCGCTCCCAGTAGGTGCGCCCCGGGCCGGCGTCGGTCCAGTCGGGGTCGGCGGCTATCGAGGTCACGCCGACGAAGAGGTCCACGTCGCGCATCGCCTCGCTGAACACCAGCGGGGGCACCTCGGCGAGCGGTGCCTCGCGCCAGGCGCCCCCCGCCCGGCGGTCGAAGCGCACCTGGTCGGTGGAGGCCAGTTCGTCGTTGCCCGCCCAGTCCGCCCAGCTGTGGAAGAAGCGGACTCGCCACTTCCCTGCCGCGAGCGTGCGCTCCGCCTCGCCGGCCTCGCCGTCGTCCCAGGGGCCGAGCAGGCCGCTCTTCCATCCCCGGGCCCGGAACAGGGCGAACATCCTGCGGTAGTGGACGAGGTGCGCGGCGAAGCGGTTGGAGTAGGTCCGTGTCTCCTCTTCGGCCGGGGTGAGGAGGTAGATCTCGCGGAACGCCTGCTTGAAGGGCTGGCGGATGTGCCGTTCGATGAGCAGGTCACGCCAGGCCCGCACGGCGCCGCGATCGGAGCGGAGCGGGTGCCAGAGCCGTACGGGGGCGTCGTCGGGCGCGGCGGGAAGGTGCTCGTCCGTTTCGGGCAGTACCGCGCGCCACTCGCCAGGGGCGATCTCGATCTCCCAGATCAGCCGGCGTACGAGGGTCCGGGCGAGGGGGTGCTCGGCCAGTTCGGTGCGCCACCAGCCGTAGGGGTGGACGGCGTCGACGGTGAAGCCGCCCTCCAAGGCGCGTACGAGGGTGGCGAGATGCGCGTTCACCCGTTTCACCAGGTCGCGCAGCTCCTTGACCAGGGCCGGGTGGTCGCGGCGGACCGGGGCCGGCACGCTGCGCAGCGGGCGGCCGTCCTTCTCCCAGGTCAGCGTGGCGGTCTCGGTGACCGTGACGACGGCCTGGTAGTCACCGGCCGTCCGGCGCAGGACGCCACCCGCGGCCGAGCCGCTGATGGATTCCGTCTCGAACTCCAGCCTCGGCAGCCGCAGTGCCACGTCGGCGCGTTCGGCCAGGGCCGCGTCGGCCTTCTTGAGCATCTTGTCGAGCTGCTTGGGCACCCCTGCGTGCCGGACGGTCCGGCGCACCGTGCGGATCGCGCTCACCAGTTCGGGCGTCGGGAAGTCCTGTGCGGCGCGGACCACCTCGTACAGCAGGGCCTGCGACGGGAGGGTCTTCGCCGTCGTCGGGGCGAGGGCGACGCCGGGCAGCAGCCGGTCGAACAGCTCAGGCAGCCAGGGTTCGTCGCGCAGGAGCGCCACCCGCAGGGCCTGTCCGAGCGAGATGATCTCCCGGTCCGTGAACGCCTTGTCCGCCCGGTAGGGGATCTCGCCCGCCCGGATCGCGTCGGTGCGGTCGGCCGCCGCTTCCAGGGCGCGGCGGGCGAACGCCACGTAAGCGGGGTTGTCGGCGGACCTGCGCCATGTGTGCGGGAGCGACGGGAGGAACCTGTGGTCCTGGCCGATCTCGGACAGCAGCGTCTCCTGTTCGGCCGGTGCGAGGCCGGCGATGGCGGCCATCTCGTCCGCGACGATGGGGCCCACGTCACGGGAGAGGCGCTGCACGGCCGCGCACAGTGTCTCCTCGCCGGCGAGCCCCGCCACCGCGAGCAGCGCGTAGGGCTGGCGCACGGTGTCCTGTTCCAGCCGGAACTCGACCAGGGTGCGGGCCGGTTCGGACACGTCGGGCAGCGGCCCCGTGCAGTGCTCCAGCGCGCGCATGCCCAGGTCGAGGTCCGCCCAGCCGCGCTCCTGGCACTTCTCGACGAGCGTCTCGAACATCCGGCGGCAGGCGTCGGGCGTGTAGCGCGGCTGCCGTTCCCGGGCCGCGTCCTCGACGGCGAAACGGACCGTCCTCATCGTGTGGGGGGCCGAGGCGCCGACCCGCAAGGCCGCCACGAGCAGGCTGCCGAGTTCCTCGTCGGAGACCTGCGACAGATCGGGGTGCCCGTCGTCGCCCTCGAGTGTGAAGTCCGGGTCGGTCAGTGCGCGCATCAGCCGGGCGGCGAGGCGGTTCATCGGGCACCCCTCTTGATCTGGCGGAGGATGGTCTCGTCGGTGATCCTGGAGTCGGCGGCGAGCAGGAACGCCTTGCTGAGGATCAGCGAGAGCCTGTCGTCCTCGAACGGCAAGAACACCTTTCCGTCCCCCCTGCCTGCGCCCTTGCCGCGCGACGGGACGATGCACAGGTAGGCGTCGTCCGGTTCCATCAGGATGTTGGCCGAGCCGAGGTGGATCCGGTACGTGCGCAGGTCCCCGGCCACCACCAGGAAGCGGCCGTCGAGCGAGCAGCGCTCGGCGATCTTCAGGCGCGGCAGGATGCGCTCCAGCGCCTCGCGGCGGGCCTCGGCGCTCGCCGTCAGCGCACCGAACGTGGCCGTCCGCCAGTACGCGGTGTAGCGGTCCTCGCCCCGGTCGGTCCAGTCGGGGTCGGCGGCGATCGACGTCACGCCGACGAAGAGGTCGACGTCCCGCATCGCCTCGCTGAACACCAGCGGGGGCACCTCCGCCAGCGGAACCTCCCGCCAGCGCCGGCCGTCCCGCCGTTCGAAGCGGACCTGGTCCGTCGCGGCGTGCTCGGGCGCGTAGCCGCCGTCGTCCGCGGCGGGCTCGTGGTGGAAGCAGGCCCGCCACTCGCCGCCACCGAACTCTGCACGCGCCTTGCCGTCGTGGCCGCCGTCGTGGCGGCCGAGGAAGTTGGCCTGCCAGCCGCGCTCCTTGAACAGCGCGTAGAGCTGCCGGTAGTGGACGATGTGGGCGGCGAACCGGTTGGAGTAGACGCCGGTTTCCTCCTCCGCCGGGGTGAGCAGGTAGATCTCCCGGAAGGCCTGTTTGAACGGCTGCCTCAGCCGCTCGGCGACGAGGTGCTCCCGCCACGCCCTCGTGTCGTCGGCCGACGCCCGGATCGGATGCCACAGCCGGACGCGCTCGGGCCGGCCGGGCGGCTCGGCCGCCGGGGCCACCGCACGCCACTCGCCGTCGGCGTCCTCGGCGTTCCGGAACTCCCAGATCAGGCCGCGGACGAGCACCCCCGTGACCGGGTGGTCGCGGTAGTAGCGGCACCACTCGTCGTACGGCCACTCGCGCCCGGCCGACATCAGCGCCTCGACGCGGGTCCGCTCGGCCGACAGTGTCCCCCGCACCTCCTTGGCCAGGGCCTTCAACTCCCTGAGCTCGTCCGGGAAACCGTCCTTCACTGCCGTCGGAGCCGTGCGGGAGGTCCCGCCGTCGGGGCGCGTGAAGGTGAGCCGTACGGTCGTCGCGTCCTCGATCGCCACGCGTATCCGGTGTCCGCCCAACTCCCGTTCCAGCGAGCGGTCCGACGCCAGGCCGTGGTCCGGCACGCTGCGCTCGACGAGCTGCTCCGCCGTGATGCCCTGCTGTCCGGCCGCCGTCACCAGCGCGGTGTCGAGCTGCTTGCGCAGAGCCCGTTGCCTGATCCGCGACCGCAGCCGCCACAGGGCCTCCAGAGAGGCCGGGTCGCCCGTCTCGGCCAGCGCGTTGATCGCCGCGCCCGCCAGCTTGAGGTCCTCGGCCACGCCGGTTCCGGGGCCGCCGGTCCGCAGAGCGAGCGCGTCGAGGTGCCGCACCGCGGCCGGGCCGCCGGTCAGCGCGGCCGCCCAGACGATGCCGCGCGCCAGGTCGCCGTCGTTCTGGTGGACGACGTAGTGGTAGTGGTATCCGCCGCCGATCCAGCCGGTGTGTGCGCCGCTTCTCCTGCTGCACAGCGGATCGTCCTCGGCCAGTGCCCGCAGGACGTCGGCCACGATGTCCCGTGCCGAGGCCGCGTCCGCCAGTTCGAGGCATGTCCGCCGCCACCTCTGCGAGGGGCGCGGGCCCGACAGGCCCGCCAAGTGCCGTACGAAGTCCGCCAGTTCCCGCGTCGGGGCGGTGTCCGCACGGTCGCTCAGCGGTGCGGCCCAGGGCGTGTGGGCGGGGATCAGCCCCTCGGGGATGTGCGCCTCGTCCACGCGCGCGAGCAGTGTGCGCAGGCGCTGGGCGAGTGACGCGCGCAGGCGGGCCTCGACGGTGGTGTTCATGAGTTCCGCGTGTGCGTGCCGCAGCCAGGGCATGACCGCTCGGCAGCCGTCGGCGTCGAGCTGGTCGGCGGCGTTCAGCACCATCGCCAGCGAGTTGGCGAACCAGTGGCCCATGTCGTACTCGGTGGTGCGGAGCACCATCGCCGCGACCTCGCCGGGTGTCCAGCCGCGCACCCGTGAGATCAGTGACGCGATCTCGGCTTCGTACTGCCAAAAGCTCGTGTCGTCGAAGCAGGCGGCCAGCATGAGGCACAGGACCGCGGCCCTGCCCTCCTCGTCCGCGCAGGCCGCGAGCCGCTCGTCGATCTCGGCCCGGGTCGCCGCGTCCGCCGCCTCGAATCGCCGGTATTCGGGCCCCATGGACCATCGGCGCTCGGCGCGCTGACGATCCAGAAGGTCGACGAGCCAGCGGACGCGGACGAGCGCGGCGGACCTGACGTCGTCGAGCGCGTCGTTCCTTCGGGATTCGGCCACCAGGGCGTCGTAGAGCATGGCCGGATCATGGCAGGGGGGACTGACAATGCGCTCACACGATCAACGCGCGGTGCAACAGGGTCGGTTCACGTCAGTCACCTGCCGGCACTCGGCAGACCGGGCCCCGGGCGCCCGGACTCACTGGTGGTGGGCGTTGGGGTCGAAGCCCTCCGGGGGCTGGTCGAGGAAGGTGGTGATGGTGGTGATGTGGCCGTCGGGGGCGAAGACCAGAATGTCCGTTCCGGTGGCGAACGGGGTCTTGTCCTGGGCGTCGATCTGCCACATCAGGCGGGCGCGGTCGTGGTGGATCTCCGGTTCCTGCCGGGGGCGGAAGGCGACCTTGCCCATGTGCTGCGCGAACTCGTCGTGGAAGCCGATCAGGGCGGGCGGGCCGCTGAGGACACCGATCGGGGCGTAGTACTGGACTTCCTCGGTGAAGGTCGCCGACACGAGGTGCCGCTGCTCCTCGGGGGTCTCGGCGTTCCAGAAGCGTACGTAGTGCTCGACGGTCGCCCGGTGCTGTGCGGTGGTGGCGTCGGCAGTCTCGGTGTTGGTCTCGGTGCTGGTCTCGGTCATGGTCGGCTCCGTTCGTCTCGTGGGTGGTGCAGCCGTGGCCGCACCACGAGACACTGCGCGTCGTGGCCGCCGTGTGTCGATAACCTGCGAGGTTATTGCCGTCGCGCGCGCGGTCCGTCAGCCTCGGTGCATGGTCACCACGGAACCGGTCGGGCTGCTGGTACGGCACTGGAGGGAACGGCGGCGCCGCTCGCAGCTGGACGTGGCACTGGCCGCCAACCTCTCGACGCGGCATCTGAGTTACATCGAGACCGGGCGTGCCACACCGAGCCGGAAGATGATCGAGCGGCTGTGCGACGAACTCGATGTGCCGCTGCGGGACCGCAACACCCTGTATCTGGCCGCGGGTTTCGCGCCGGTGCACCGCGAACGGCCGCTCGCCGATCTCGGCGCGGCCCGCTCCGCCGTGGACGCGGTACTCGCCGGCCACGAGCCCAGTCCGGCGCTCGCGGTCAACGCGCGGTGGGACCTGCTGACCGCCAACGGCGCCGCCATGTTGTTTCTGGCGGACCTCCCGCCCGCGCTGCGTACGCCTCCGGTCAATGTCCTCCGGGCCACATTGCACCCGGACGGGCTGTCCCGGCGGATCCGGAACCTCGCCCAGTGGCGCGCTCACGTCCTGCGCCGCACCCGACGGCAACTCGCCCGCAGCGCCGTGGAGGGACTGGCCGACCTGCAGGCCGAGATCGCGTCCTACCCCGTGCCCGGGGACCACGGCGACGAGGCGGTGGCCAGCGACCTGGTCGTCCCCCTGCTGCTCTCCTCGGACCACGGTGACCTCAGTCTCCTCTACACCACCACGGTCTTCGGTTTCCCCCGGGACGTGACCCTGGACGAGATCGCCATCGAGACGTTCTTCCCCGCCGACACCGCCACGGCGGAACTGCTGCGGGCCATGTTTCCCTGACGAAGGGCCCGATGGACCCAATCGGTCGGGCCCCGGTGCCCCCGCGCACACGGCGGTGGCGCTCAAAGTGCGGATCAGTCGTCAGGCCGTCGCGTTCTTCCCTCAGGGCTGAGATCTCGCTCACAGGGGTCACCGTCGCGGGCAGCAACTGACGTGCCGTAAGTCACATGGCGCGGGCTCCTGTCGTACGGCCGGGCCCAGTGCTCGCCTGCACGACTGCTGAGGGTGGGTGACCTGCCGCACACCCGAACTTGGGTGAATCGGTCAACCGGGCGGCTGTTCAGGCGGATTGAGGGTATCCGTACGGGCATCCAGTTTTGAGCCCTGTGTCCGCCGCCATAGTTTTTCGGCTTTTTGTCCCTTTCACTCGGGATGGTCCGCCGAACGACACCTCGGGTCACAGGAAGCAGCACCGATATGCCCAATTCGTCCGAGATGCCTAAAGCTCCCATCCATCCCCACGCCGTGACCGCCGGCGAAGTGGTCCCCGGCGACCTCGTCGCCCTGTCGCAGGAAGAGGTCGAGCGGCAGCAGTGGTGTGTCGTGATGCACACCCTGCCCGAGTCTCCGGGGACGATCCGGGTCACGCTGCGGCCGCCGCTGGGTGGCATCGACCGCGAGGCCGTCCTGGCACGGGAGCAGCAGGTGGTCGTCGCCGGACGGCGGGTGGACGAGGCCGCCGTTCCGGCCGTGTCGTCGCCGCGGCTGGACGCCGTCAGGTTCCGGGACGGGGACCGCGTGACCCGGCTGCGGGCCGTCGACCCCGAGGGCGTCGAGGTGACGTACGAGCGGCGGTGGGGGGTCTGGCACCGGGATCTCGACGACAGGACCGGCGAGACCGTGTCCGACGACGTCGTACGCGGGTGGGCGGCCGACGCCGACCGGGCCGGGTATGTCGTACGTCACCACTCGCGGCCGGCCCGCGAGCCCTCGTGGGCCGGGCCGCGCCGGGTCGTCGTGACCGGGCTCGGGGCCCTCACCCCGCTCGGTGTCGGCGTGGACGAGCTGTGGCGGGGACTGCTCGACGGGCGCCACGGCATACGGGAACTGGAGGGGGAGGAGTTCCAGGAGCTGCCCGTGCGGGTCGCCGGGGTCGTGCCCGTGGACCCTGCCATGCTGCTGCCCCGGGCCGCCGCCCGGCGGATGAACCGTGCCGCGCAGTTCGCGGTGCTCGCCGCCCGTGAGGCCTGGAGCGACGCCGGGTTCGCCACGGGCGGGACCCGGGAGAGCGGGCTCGACCCCGAGCGGGTCGGGGTCAGCCTCGGGGCCATCCTCGGCGACGCCTCCGTGCTCGTCGGCGGGGACCGGAAGCTGCGGGACAAGGGGCCTCGCGGTGTGTCCCCGCTCACCACGCCCATGACCGTGCCCTCGCAGGCCGCCTCCCAGATCTCCCTCGACCTGCACATCACGGCGAGGCCCGCACCGTGACCAGCGCCTGCGCCTCCGGCACCGAGGCCATCGGCGAGGCCATCGACCGCATACGGTACGGCCGCGTCGACGTCGCCCTGGCCGGTGGCGCCGAGGCGGTGATCACCCCGGCGATCATGGCCTCGTTCGCCTCCATGCGGGCGCTGTCCGACCTGGGACTGGACGGCGGCGCCACGCCCTCGCGGCCCTTCGCCAAGGACCGCGCCGGGTTCGTCAACGGAGAGGGTGCCGGGGTGCTCGTGCTCGAGGCCGAGGAGCACGCCCGCGCCCGGGGCGCCCGGATCTACTGCGAGGCCGCCGGGTGGGGGCTGTCCGCCGACGCCCACCACATGGCCGCGCCGGACCCGTCCGGCAGCGGCGTCGCGCTCGCGCTGCGGCGGGCCGTACGGGACGCCGGCGGGCACGTCGTCGACGTCGTCCACGTGAACGCGCACGCCACCGCCACCGTGGACGGCGACCTCGCCGAGGCCGACGCCCTGCGGGCCGTGCTCGGCCAGGGCGGGGGCGCGGGTGCGGGTGCGGGTGCGAGTGCCGGCGGGGGGGTGCCCGTCACCGCGCTCAAGGGGAACCTCGGGCATCTCCAGGGTGCCGCCGGCGGTGTCGAGGCCGTCGCCGCCGTGCTCACCCTGCACAACCGGCTCGTCCCGCCGACCCTCGGGTGCGCGGAGCTCGACGAGGAGATCGGGCTCGACGTGGTGACCGGCGCACCGCGCACGCTGCCGGCCGACGGCGACCTCGTCCTCAGCAACTCCTTCGGCTTCGGCGGCCACAACGCCGTGCTGGCCCTGCGCCGCGTGGCGTAGGGGCGGGGCGACGGGGCGGGCGGCGGTGGGTCACGCTGTGCGTTTGCGGGCCGCCGCCTTCTTCGCCGGGGGCTTCTTCGTCGTGGACTTGGTGGTCGCGGCCGTCTTCTTCGGCTGCTGGGCCGACTTGGATGCTGTTTTCTTCGTCGAGGACGCCGTCTTCTTGGCCGCCGTCTTCTTGGCCGAAGGGGCCGCCTGCTTCTTCGCGGGCCGCTTCTCGGGGGCCGCGCGGGTGGTCTTGCGGCGCGGGAGGTGTCTGACCTCGGCCTCCGCCGACTCCTCCTCGGCGGCTTCCTCCGGGCGTCCCACGTCCTCTCCCCTGGACTCCTTGGCCGCCCGGACGCTGTTCTCCAGGGCGGCCATCAGGTCGAGGACCTTGCCGCCGGGGGCCGGCTCGGGGGTCTCCGGGGGTGCCTCGCCGGCGGCCTTGGCCGCGATGACCTCCTCCAGGGCCTCCCGGTACTCGTCGTGCAGGTCCGCCAGGTCCACCTCGCCGAGCGTGTCCATCAGGGCGTCGGCGAGATCCAGTTCCTTGTCCCGGACCGTGACGTCGGCCTCCGGAGCCACGCCCTGGGGGGCGCGGATCTCGTCCGGCCAGAGCAGGCCGTGCATGGCGATGACGTCGTCCACCACGCGCAGCATGCCCAGTCGCTCGCGGCCGCGCAGCGCGAACTTCGCGATCGCCACCTTCCGGCTGCGCTTGAGGGCCTCCCGCAGCAGTGTGTACGGCTTGGCGGCGGGCGCGCCGCTGGCGGCCAGGTAGTAGGCGTTCTCCATCTGGAGCGGGTCGATCCGGTCCGCCGGGACGAAGGCCACGATGTCGATCGTCCTCGCGGTCGGAATCGGCAGGTGCGCCAGGTCGTCGTCGGTGATCGGGATGATCGTGCCGTCCGCGTCCTGGTAGCCCTTGCCGATCTCCGACTGCGCGACCTCACGGTCCTCCAGTTCGCACACCTTGCGGTAGCGGATACGGCCGCCGTCCTCGGTGTGGATCTGGCGGAAGGAGATGGTGTGGCTCTCGGTGGCGTTCACCAGCTTGATCGGGATGCTGACCAGGCCGAACGAGATGGCGCCGTTCCAAATGGATCGCACGTGCAGCACCTTCCGGATCGGTTTGGGACGGTTTGCAATAGCTTGCAGTGAGTTCCGTGGTTTTCTTATCGTATGGCGCCGATCACAGAGGTGGAGGGGCGACGGCTCGCGCTCAGCAACCTGGAGAAGGTGCTGTATCCCGCGACCGGGTTCACCAAGGCCGAGGTGCTGCACTACTACGCGACGATCGCCGAGGTGCTGCTCCCCCATCTGCGGGACCGGCCGCTGTCCTTCCTTCGGTATCCGGACGGCCCGGACGGACAGGTCTTCTTCGTCAAGAACGTGCCGCCGGGTACGCCCGAGTGGGTGACGACCGCGGAGGTGCCCCGGTCGGAGGGGCCGGCGCGGATGGTCCTGGTGCAGGACCTCGCGAGCCTGATGTGGGCGGCCAATCTGGTGACCGAGTTCCACACCCCGCAGTGGCTGATCGGAGACCCGGGCGAGGCCGATCGCCTGGTCTTCGATCTCGATCCGGGGCCGCCGGCGACCGTGGTGGACTGCTGCCGGGTGGCGTTGTGGCTGCGGGAGCGGCTGGCGGCGGACGGGGTCGAGGCGTACGCCAAGACCTCCGGGTCGAAGGGGCTGCACCTGCTGGCCGCCGTGCGCGGATCGTCCAGCGAGCGGACCTCCGAGTACGCGAAGGGGCTGGCCGTGGAGGCCGAGAAGGCCATGCCGCGGTTGGTGCTGCACCGGATGACGCGGAGTCTGCGGCCCGGGAAGGTCTTCGTCGACTGGAGCCAGAACGCGGCGCGGAAGACGACCGCGGCGCCTTATACGTTGCGGGCGCGGGAGGTGCCGATGGTGTCGGCGCCGGTGTCGTGGGAGGAGGTCGCCGAGTGCCGGGCCGCGGGAGGGCTCGAGTTCCGGGCCTCGGACGTCGTGGGGCGGGTGGAGAGGTACGGGGACCTGCTGGCGCCGCTGCTGGATGTGGGGCGTGCGGCCGAGTTGCCGTGAGCCCCTGAGCTGGTGGCCCGCAGCAACGGCGGCAGCCCCCCTGCTACGTGTCTACACCCTCCCCCACGTGTGTCTGTCCCTCGCCATCGCGTAGAGGGCCTCCACGTCCGCCGGTTTGAGGACGCCGCCCAGGCTCGCCAGGCTGGTCAGGGTCTGGTCGTCCAGGATGCGGACGTCTCTCGGTGGGGCCGTGAGGCGCAGGTCGGCCGGGGTCGTGAGGGCGAGGAGGGGGTGGACCTCGGCGGTGAGGGCGTAGGAGGCGCGGTCGGCGGCGGCACGGGCACGGCGGAGCAGGGGCTCGGGCTCGTGGCGGCCCAGCGTGACCATCGGGTCGTCGATCCGCACCCGTTGCTTGCGGGCGTACACGGAGTGGACGGCGAACAGTCCGCCGGGTCCGATCACCAGATGGTGGATGCGGTCGCCGCCGGGCAGGGGTACCGAGTGCAGGGCGCGCCAGCCGGCGCCGTCCAAGCTGTCGAGGGCGTCACCGACCGTCTGTTCGGCGGTGAGCGCCCGGCGGCGTGGATCGGGGCGGAGGAGATGGGTGGGGCCGTGGCCGGGTTCCCGGTCCAGGGCTATCAGCAGGGCCTCGCCGGGGCGGTTCGGGGCGAGGTCGTCGTCGGGGTGCAGGCTCAGCCGGGCGAGTTCGGCGGCCGTCGGTACCGGGGGCGGGCCCACCGCGACCGGGCCCGTCAGATACGGGCCCAGGGCGTCCAGTACGTCGTCCTCCTCGTCCACGCTGAGCAGGTGGACGCGGGCGGCCTCCCGGTCGTACCAGGCGATGTTCCTCCCGTCGGGATGGCAGACGTAGAGCCGCTCCTGTCCGTGGCTCCAGCTCGGTATGACGCGCAGACGGCCGGGGCCGGGGCGGCCGGGCTGTCGACGTGGTCCGCTCATGCACCATCACCCCTATGACCATGGAACAGGCGTGGCGCTCCCGCGGCAAGAAGCCGGGAGGGAACGCCGAGCAACACCGTGGAACAGGGACGGTCCGCCGAACAATCGTTTTACCTTCGGTGCGTACGCTCTGCGCAGCCCCGCCTCACCGGCGCTTCACGGCCGCGTCCGGCGGGGAGATGAGCCGCTGAACAAGAAAGCCCGCCGAACAAAGAACAAAAAGGACTTCCGTACAAACCGAATAGGGTGTGCGACGCCCGGTCCGCCCCTCTCGTCCAGTCCGCCCTCGCCCACCGGAGACACCGAAGAGCAGTGTTCCGCAGACGTTCCGCCCTCGTCACCGCCCTGGTCGCGCTGCTGCTGGCCACGGCGGCGGCCTGCGGTGACGCCGGCGGGCTGCGGGGCGCGGGTGCCACGCCGACCGCGATCAGCCCGGCCCGGCTGTGGCCCTCCCTGCGTCCGGCCGCCAGCCCCGCGTGGCCGTACGACGAGGTGCAGATCGAGACGGTGAAGGGCGTCACGGCACCCGGCGACGACATCCGCAGGCTCGATCCGGTGGCCGTCGTACGGGCCGAGGTCGCCGCGCACCCGGACGACTACACGGCCGCGAAGGCTCCGTACGGCGAGACGGCCGTCCGGCTGTCGGACTGCGGCAAGAGCGGGAATCAGGGTAAGCGGTGTCCCGTCATGCGGCCGTACTACCGTGATCTCACGGGCGACGGGCGCGACGACATGACGCTGGGTTTCCGGCTGTATCCCACCAACCAGACGGCCGTGCGCGTCTACACCTTCGAGGGACACCGGCTCGTGCAGGTCTTCGCCAACGACGACGCGGTGATCGGTGTCGAGCTGGCCGGGCGGGCCGTGATCATCCGCTCGCCGGCCGGGATCTCCGGGTACGAGTACCGCACGACCTGGGCCTGGGACCCGGAGCAGCGGGCGATGGTGTTCTCCCGCGACGAGTTCCTGCGCACCGGCCGGCACAAGCCCACCCGTGCGCACACCCCGGCGGCCACCGCGTCGCGCTCCCCCGTCCCCCGGCCGACGCCGACCCCCGGCCTCAGCGCCTCGGCCGCCTCCCCGACCCCCGACTCGGCCACCTTCTCGCCCAGCCCTTCCGTCACCCCCCATGCGAGTGGGCGATGAGGGTCGCGCTGCCCCGGTGGACCGGGACCCTCGCCGTCAAGTCCGCGGCCTTCATCACGGTGATGTGCTGCGCGCTCGCCGCGCTCCTCGGCGTCCTGGTGCACGTCTCGGTGACCGACCAGACCGTCGGGCAGGCGCGGGAGCTGGCGCTGTCCCGGCTGAAGGACGCCACGAGCGCGTTCGAGTCCGGGGACACGCTGCTGCCGGGCGCGGGCGTCGACCCCGAGGGGCTGCCTCCGTCGCTGAGGCGGCTGGCGGCGCGCGGCGAGCGCGGCACGATGGTGGACCGGCACCACGGCCGGCCCACGATGTGGGCGGCCGGACCCGCCGACCACGGCCGGACACTGGCCGTCGAGGTCGACTACTCGCAGCAGGCCCGCACCATCGCCGGGCTGGACAACGCGATCCTGTGGTCGTCCGGGCTGGCGATCGGGGCGACGCTGCTGGTGGGCGCCTTCGCGGTGACCCGGGTGTCACGGCGGCTGCACGCGACGGCGCGGGTGGCCCGGCGGATCAGCGCGGGCGACCTGGACGCGCGTGTCGACGACCCGCTGGCCCGGGACGCCTCGCGCCCCCAGGACGAGGTGGCCGCGGTGGCCGCCGCGCTGGACTCGATGGCGGCGTCGCTTCAGGGCAAGCTCCTGGCCGAGCAGCGGTTCACCGCGGACGTGGCGCACGAGCTGCGCACCCCGCTGACCGGGCTGCACGCGGCGGCCGAACTGCTGCCGCCGGGCCGCCCGACGGAGCTGGTCCGCGACCGGGTGGCCGCGCTGCGCACCCTCACCGAGGACCTGCTGGAGATCTCCCGGCTGGACGCCGGGCGGGAGCGGCTGGACCTCGACGGCGAGCACCTGAGCACGGTGGCGGAACGGGCGGTCAGGGCGGCGCGCGCGGCAGGGGCCACGGGCGCGGCGGGCACGGACGGGGGCGCCGGGGCGGCCGACACCCGGATCAGGGTCGTACGGGACGTGTACGTGGAGACCGACCGGCGGCGGCTGGAGCGGGTGCTCGGCAATCTGGTGGCCAACGCGCACAAGCACGGGAGGCCGCCGGTGGTGGTGACCGTGGAGGGCCCGGTGGTCAGCGTCCGGGACCACGGCGAGGGCTATCCGGAGTACCTCCTGGAGCACGGTCCGCAGCGCTTCCGCACGGAGGGCGGGGCGACCGGGCACGGTCTCGGTCTGACCATCGCACTGGGGCAGGCGGAGGTGCTGGGCGCGCGGCTGGAGTTCGACAACGCTCCGGACGGCGGCGCGGTGGCGACCCTGACGCTTCCTCAGAGTCCGCCGGAGACACCCGCGGCCGGGGACACGGGCCCCTCCTGACGGCCGGTTCTCCACCCCTTCGCATTTGCCTGACGTCCCATCAGGTGACGCTCTCCCCGATGGCGCAGTGAGGCAGGCGTACGGCGAGCGGCGCTCTTAATGTGGCGGTTAGTCAGATTTGCCCACCGCGGGCTTACCGAAAGCTCACCGCGAGCCCTCCACGCCCCGACCATCCCAGCCGGAGGTTCCCATGCCGCCCCTGCCCCTTCGCTTCCTCCTCACCCGGCTGGCCGTGGTGACCGCCGCCGGGGCGCTGCTGACCGCGGCCGCCGTCACCCGCGCCGTCGGCACGGACGGCGCGGGCGACACCCCCGCCCCCTCCCCGACCGCCACCCCGGCAAACACCGCACCGGCCGCCGGGACGAGCACCCCGAGCCCCACCACCCCAGGGGGCACGACCACCCGGCCCTCGACCACCCAGCCCCCGAGCGACGGCCCTGCCGACGGCTCCGACAACGGCCCACGCTTCTACCGGGGAGTGGTCACGGCCCGCGGCGGACTGGCCCTGCGCGCCCGGCCGGACCGCGGCAGCCCGGTCGTGCGAGTGGCCCGGAAGGGGGAGGTCGTCTGGATCCACTGCAAGACGCCGGGGCAGGACGTGAACGGCAACCCCTTGTGGTACCTCCTCGCCGACGGCGCCTGGAGCTGGGGCACGGCCCGCTACATCGACAACATCGGGCCCGCGCCGCGCTGGTGCTGACGCGCCACGCTGGCGCCGACCCTCGCGACGGCCCGAGATGCCGGTTTTGGGTAAGTTCCCGACATGACCAAGGCCGGACCCACCGCGGCAGCGCCACCCCCCTCCGCGCCACACCCCTCCGCACCGACGGCCACCGTCCGTCTCCCCCGGCGCCGCGGCGTCGAACTCTCCCTCATCGTCCTCGCCGTCCTGCTGTCCGTGTACGGCTACTGCGCCGTCGGCCTGGCCAAGCACGGCACCGTCCCGCCCGGCGCCGCCGGCTACGGCGCCGGGCTCGGCGTGCTGGCGCTGCTCGCGCACACCGCGGTGCGCCTGCGGGCGCCGTACGCCGACCCGCTGCTGCTGCCCATCGGGGTGCTGCTCAACGGGCTCGGTCTGGTGCTGATCTACCGGCTCGACCTGGAGACGCCGGGCGAGGAGGCCGCGCCCGCCCAGCTGGTCTGGTCCACCCTGGGCGTGGCCCTGTTCACCCTGGTGGTGCTGGTGCTGCGCGACTACCGGTGGCTCCAGCGCTACTCCTACGTCAGTGTGGTCGCCGCGCTCGCCCTGCTCACGCTGCCGATCCTCTTCCCGCCCCTGAACGGCGCCCGTATCTGGATCCGGGTCGGCGGGTTCTCCATCCAGCCGGGCGAGTTCGCCAAGGTGCTGCTGGCGGTGTTCTTCGCCGCGTACCTGGCCGCGAACCGCGGCGCGCTGACGTACACGGGCGGCAGGAGGTGGTGGCCGCGGCTGCCGCCGGGGCGGGTGCTCGGGCCGGTGGTCGCGATCTGGCTGCTGAGCGTGGGCGTGCTGGTGCTGGAGCGGGACCTCGGGACGTCGCTCCTCTTCTTCGGGCTGTTCGTCGTCATGCTGTACGTCGCCACCGGCCGCACCGGCTGGATCGCGGTCGGGCTGATGCTCGCGGCGGCCGGGGCGGTCGCCGTCGGCTGGCTGGAGCCGCATGTGCACAGCCGGGTCGCGGAGTGGCTGCATCCGTTCGCGTCCATCGAGGCCGGACAGGGGCCGGGGCAGGTGGCCCAGTCGCTGTTCTCGTTCGCGGCGGGCGGGGTGCTCGGCCGCGGGCTGGGCCTCGGCCACTCGATCCTAGTCGGTTTCGCGGCCAAGTCGGACTTCATCCTGGCCACCGCCGGGGAGGAGCTGGGGCTGGCGGGGCTGTCCGCGGTCTTCCTGCTGTACGCGCTGCTCGTCGAGCGCGGCTACCGGGCGGGCCTCGCGCTGCGCGACCCGTTCGGGCGGCTACTCGCGGTCGGGCTCGCCTCGATCGTGGCGCTCCAGGTGTTCGTGATCGCGGGCGGGGTGACCGGGCTGATCCCGCTGACCGGCATGGCGATGCCGTTCCTGGCGCAGGGCGGCTCGTCGGTCGTCACCAACTGGATGATCGTGGCGCTGCTGATCCGGGTGAGCCATGTGGCGCGGCGGCAGTACGACGGGAAGGTGGCCCCGTGAGCCGCGGGCGGTCCCCCGGGGAGGCGGTCCGGTGACCCGGTACATCCAGCACGCCGCCGCCTTCTGTGTGCTGCTGCTGGTGGCGCTGCTGGTGAACACTGCATGGCTCCAGGTGCTCCAGGCTCCCTCGTACGGCGTCAACCCGGCCAACCGGCGCCCCACCATCGCCCGTTACGAGCAGCCGCGCGGCGACATCCTGGTCGGCGGCCGCGCGGTGACGGGGTCCCGGGACACCGGCGAGCAGCTGCGCTACGAACGCATCTACACGGACGGCCCGTTGTACGCCCCGGTCACCGGGTTCGCCTCCCAGCGGTACGGGACGGCGTTCCTGGAGCACTCCGAGGACGAGTTGCTGTCGGGGACGGACCCGATGCTGGCCGGGTTCCCGCTGTGGAACGGCTTCACCCGGGTGCAGAGCCCGGGCGGCGACGTGGTGACGACGCTGAACCCGGCCGCCCAGCGGGCGGCGTTCGACGGGCTGGGCACGCGCAAGGGCGCGGTGGTGGCGATCGAGCCGACGACGGGCCGGATCCTGGCGCTGGTGTCCACGCCGTCGTACGACCCGGCGGAGCTGTCCGGGAACGGGCCGGCGGTGGCGGCGGCCTGGGCGCGGCTGAACGACGACCCGGAGAAGCCGATGCTGAACCGCGCGGTGCGGCAGACGTATCCGCCGGGTTCGACGTTCAAGGTGATCACCGCGGCGGCGGCGCTGGATGCGGGCGTGGTGCGGGATCTCGACGCGCGGACCGACTCGCCCGACCCTTACCGGCTGCCCGGCAGCACCGCGAGACTGGTCAACGAGGGCGAGGGCTGCCGGGACGCCTCGCTGCGCTTCGCCTTCGAGTGGTCGTGCAACACGGTGTTCGCCAAGCTCGGCGTGGACGTGGGCGCGGCGGGCATGGAGGCGGCGGCGCGGAGCTTCGGCTTCGACGACCCCACGCTGAGGATCCCCTTCTCGGTGGTGCCGAGCACGTTCGACGCGCCCGAGGACCGGGCGCAGCGAGCGCTGTCGTCGATCGGGCAGTACAACACGCGGGCCACGCCGTTGCAGATGGCGATGGTGGCGGCGGCGGTGGCCAACGGGGGGCAGGTGCGCTCGCCGTATCTCGTGGAGCGGACCACACGCAGCGGCGGGAGCACGGTGTCGGCGGCCGGTTCACGGCCGGCGCGGCAGGTGATGCGGCCGACGACGGCGGTGCGGCTGCGGGAGCTGATGACGGACGTGGTGGAGGAGGGCACCGGCCGCAACGCCGCGATCCCGGACGCCACCGTGGGCGGCAAGACCGGCACCGCGCAGCACGGCATCGGCAACCAGGGCACTCCGTACGCCTGGTTCATCTCCTGGGCGCAGGGCGACGACGACATGGATCCGCGGGTTGCGGTCGCCGTGGTGGTGGAGGACGCGTCGGCGCGGCGCGGCGACATCAGCGGCGGCGGCACGGCGGCACCGATCGCGAAGGCGGTGATGGAGGCGGTGCTGCACTCGCCTCGGGCGGGCTGACTCCTGCCGGCTCGACTCCCGCACCGGCTCGACTCCCGCGCCGGCCCGGTCACCCGCCGAGGCGTTGGCCCTCCTCGATGGCCTGTTCCACCTCCGTCACCCGTGCCTTCTCCTCAGCCGCGAAGCGCTCGGCGTCGAGTCGTTCGGCGATCTCCTCGTCCTGGGCCATGAGCAGGTCCAGGTTGGAGTCGCCCAGTTCGAAGACGCCCATGTCGACGTAGGCCTCCTGGAGGCGTTTGCCCCACAGGCCGATGTCCTTCACGCAGGGGACGATCCGGCTGAACAGCAGCCGGCGGAAGAGCTGGAGGAACTCGGAGCGCTCGCTGAGCTGTTCGGCCTCGGCCTTCGGGATGCCGAAGTTCTCCAGGACCTCCACCCCGCGCAGGCGGTCGCGCATCAGGTAGCAGCCCTCGATGACGAACTCCTCGCGTTCGCGCAGTTCGGCGTCGGTGAGCTGCTTGTAGTAGTCGCGCAGGGCCATGCGGCCGAAGGCCACGTGCCGGGCCTCGTCCTGCATGACGTAGGCGAGGATCTGCTTGGGCAGCGGCTTGTCCGTGGTGTCCCTGATCATGCCGAAGGCCGCGAGGGCCAGGCCCTCGATGAGGACCTGCATGCCCAGGTAGGGCATGTCCCAGCGGCTGTCGCGCAGGGTGTCGCCGAGCAGGGACTGGAGGTTGTCGTTGATCGGGTAGACCATCCCGATCTTCTCGTGCAGGAAGCGGCCGTAGATCTCGGCGTGCCGGGCCTCGTCCATGGTCTGGGTCGCCGAGTAGAACTTGGCGTCCAGGTCGGGGACGGACTCCACGATCCGCGCGGCGCAGATCATCGCGCCCTGCTCGCCGTGCAGGAACTGGCTGAACTGCCAGGACGCGAAGTGCTGCCGCAGTTCGCCCTTGTCCTTGTCGGTCATCTTGGCCCAGTACGGCGTGCCGTAGAGGGTCATCGCCTCCTCGGGCGTGCCGAGCGGGTCGTGGGGGTCGACCTCCAGGTCCCAGTCGATACGTTTCTGCCCGTCCCACTGCTTGTCCTTGCCCTTCTGGTACAGGGCGAGCAGCCGGTCACGGCCGTCGTCGTACTCCCAACTGAAGCGGGCCTCCCCGCTCGCGGGCACCTGCCAGTGCGCGTCTCCCGGGTCCCTGGCGTACAGGTCGTAGGTCGGCATACCTCGCAGGCTCACACGTAGACGCCGAGTCAACAAGTCGTGTGCGAGGGATTGACGGGCTTGCTGACAGGCAGTCTTATAAGAGGCGGGTGATCTGACCCGTGAGTAACCAGCCATTCCAGCCACGATCCCGTACGACGAGGTGGGACAGCCATGACGACCGTGACGGAAGCCGACGCGCTCGCCGGACTGCGCGACGCGCTCGGTCTGCTCAAGGACCGAGAGCAGGTCGCCGAGCGGCTGCTCGACTCCTCCGCCAAGCACTCCTTCGACCCGGACGAGGAGTTGGACTGGGACGCGCCCTTCGAGGAGGGCAAGTGGTTCTGGCCGCCGGAGCTGGTGTCCCTGTACGACACACCGCTGTGGAAGCGGATGAGCGAGGAACAGCGGATCGCGCTCTCCCAGCACGAGGCCGCCGCGCTCGCCTCGCTCGGCATCTGGTTCGAGCTGATCCTGATGCAGCTGCTGGTGCGGCACATCTACGACAAGGCCGCCACGAGCGCGCACGTGCGCTACGCCCTCACCGAGATCGAGGACGAGTGCCGGCACTCGAAGATGTTCGCCCGCGTGATAGCCCGCGGCGGCACGCCCTGGTACCCGGTCAGCCGTGTCCACCAGAACCTCGGCCGGCTCTTCAAGACGATCTCCACCACCCCCGGCTCCTTCACCGCCACCCTGCTCGGCGAGGAGGTCCTGGACTGGATGCAGCGGCTGACGTTCCCGGACGAACGGGTGCAGCCGCTGATCCGCGGGGTCACCCGCATCCACGTGGTGGAGGAGGCGCGGCACGTGCGCTACGCCCGTGAGGAGCTGCGCCGACAGATGCTGACCGCCCCGAGGTGGTCGAAGGAGTTCACCCGGGTGACCTCCGGCGAGTTCGCACGGGTGTTCTCGGTGGCCTTCATCAACCCCGAGGTCTACACGAACGTGGGACTCGACAAGCGGGAGGCCATGGCCCAGGTGAAGGCGAGCGGGCACCGGCGCGAGGTCATGCAGACGGGTGCCAAGCGGCTGACGGACTTCCTGGACGACATCGGCGTGCTGCGGGGTGTCGGACGGCAGCTGTGGCGGTCGTCGGGGCTGCTGGCGTAGCCCGGCCGGCCCGGACCGTACAGATCCTGGACCGCGCAGGTCATGAACGGGGAGCGGTGGCGGGGCCGCGGGGCCGGGACGCCCGGCTGGAGAGGTCGGTCAGCGATTACGCTGCCCGTCATGAGCCCTGCCGCGTCCACCCCCGCCTACCGCCGCCTCAGCGTCGAGGAGCGGCGTGCTCAGCTGCTCGACGCGGCGCTGTCCCTCTTCGCGCACCGGGCACCCGAGGACGTGTCGCTGGACGACGTGGCGGAGGCGGCGGGGGTGTCGCGCCCGCTGGTGTACCGGTACTTCCCCGGCGGCAAGCAGCAGCTCTACGAGGCGGCCCTGCGCTCGGCCGCCGAGGAGCTGCGGCACTGCTTCGACGAGCCGCACGAGGGCCCGCTGCTGCCCCGCCTCGCCCGCGCCCTGGACCGCTATCTGCGGTTCGTGGATTCGCACGACGCCGGCTTCACCGCGCTGCTCCAGGGCGGCAGCGTGGTGGAGACGTCCCGGACGACCGCCATCGTGGACGGTGTGCGCCGGGCCGCCGCCGAGCACATCCTCAGCCACCTGGACGTCACGGACCCCGGGCCGAGGCTGCGGATGACCGTCCGGGTGTGGATCACGGCCGTGGAGGCCGCCTCCCTGATCTGGCTCGACGAGGACAAACAGCCGCCCGCCGAGGAGCTGCGGGACTGGCTGGTCGAGCAGTTCGTGGCCGTCCTGAACGTCACCGCCGCCCGGGACCCGCAGACCGCCGCGCTGGTGCGGGCGCTCGCGTCTGCGGATGGCTGACACTGGTGGCGTGAAGAGCGAAGACACCCCGTTCGAGGGCGGGCCCATGGACGGGCGGGTGCTGCCCGTGCTGGTGGGGCCCACCGGGAACCCCCCGAAGACGTATCGCATCCCGGTCCCGGACGCGGCGGGCGGGCCGCCGATCGTGCTCGTCTACCGCCGGGTGCCGCGGGGGCACAGCAAGAGGCTGGGGCTGCCGCGCGGGTGGAAGTACGAGTTCGATCCCGAGGGGGAGTCCGGGCCCCGGCTGAAGTGGCCGTGGTCCAGGCCGGCGCCCCGAACCGGCTCGCAGGGCAAGCCGGGTGACACGGACGGGTGATCGCGGTGGGCCGCATGGCGCAGACCTGACCCACATCTTCGGTTCATAGGTCGAATCCTCACGGGTGGGGAGCGGAGAGGCCGCCCCCGCACCGGAGGTGATGACGTGTCAGGACGGGTGCTGCGACTGGTGTGCACGGCGGCGGTGGCGGCGCAGGCCGCTCTCGCTCCGACGGCCGCCACGGCCGTACCGCAGCCGCTGCGACAGCCACTGCCACAGCCACAGCCACAGCCAGTGCACCGACCACAGCCGCTGTTGCAGGCGCAGCCGTCGCAACCCTGGCCGTACGGGCCGGCCGGACCGCTCCGACAACCCGGCCCGTCCGGCCGGCCCGGACGACAAGGGCAGCCGGGACCGTCGGGGCAGCCGGGGCAGACCACACAGACCGGCCGGCCCGGACACCGGTCCACCGCCGCCCTGCTGACCGACTTCCAGACGCTGTACCGGCAGGCCGTGCAGGCCGCCACGACCTACAACGCCCTTGCCTCCCGGCTGAAGAAGCAGCGGGTCGTCGTCGAGCGGCTGGACGCAGACCTCGGCCGGGCCCGGTCCGCCCTGCGCGGCAGCATGGGGGACGCGGGACGGCTCGCCCGCCTCCAGTACCAGGGCAGCAGCGACTTTTCCCCCTACCTGCGGCTGCTGCTGGCGCGCGATCCGCAGCAGGCGCTGGAGGCGGGGCAGATGCTCGGACGGCTGTCCCAGAAGCAGGCCGGGACGGTGGGGCGGCTGGCCGCGAGCGAGCGGAAGGCCTCCGAGCTCGCCCGTGCGGCGCGCACGGCATACGACGCGCAGCTGATCCTCGTCCGCAAACAGCAGCGGGCCCGCGACGAGGTGCGCAAGCGGCTGCTGGACGTGGAGAAGCTGCTCGCCTCGCTCAGCGCCCGGCAGCTGGCGGCGCTCACCGCGGCCGAGCAGAGCGGAAGGAGCGGGATCAGCGAGGCGCAGCGGGAACTGCTGGCCGCCGGGGCGCTCGTCGCCGGCAGACCGCCGAGCGAGCAGGGCGAGAAGGCGGTGAGCTACGCGGTGGGGCAGCTGGGCAAGCCGTACGTGTGGGGCGCCGAGGGCCCGGACGCGTACGACTGCTCGGGGCTGACCTCACGGGCCTGGGAGCACGCCGGGACGCCGATCCCGCGGACCAGCCAGGCGCAGTGGGCCCAGCTGAAGCGGGTGCCGTTGAACGACCTGCGCCCTGGCGACCTGGTCGTCTACTTCCCCGGAGCCACGCATGTCGCCCTCTACCTGGGCGGCGGCATGGTGGTGCAGGCGCCCCGGCCCGGCGCCAGGGTGAAGGTGTCGCCGCTCGCGTCCAACCCGGTGCTGGGGGCGGTGCGGCCCGACCCGGACGGGAAGCCCCTGCGGCGCTATGTGCCACCGAGGCTTCCCAAGAGCGCCCTGCGCGGTTCGGACGCGGGCTACTACGCGGCCGGTCCCCCGGCGACCTCGGCCAGGTAGGCCTCGGTCTTGGCCGGCTCGTAGAAGAAGTTCTCGAAGTCGGCCGGGTCGTTGAAGGCGTTGGCGAAGCGGTCGGCGACCGGCTGGAGCTGACCGGCGGCGCCGATCAGGTTGAGGATGTGCTCCGGCGGCGGGGCCAGCATGGCGTTCGTCCACTTGGTCACGTGCTGGGCCGTGTTCCAGTACCGGTCGAACGTCTGCCCCATCCACTCCTCGTCGAACGGCTTGTCGCCGTGCTCGAGGATGGAGGCCAGGTAGGCCGCCGCGCACTTGGAGGCCGAGTTGGAGCCCTGGCCGGTGATCGGGTCGTTGGCGACCACGACATCGGCCACGCCCAGCACCAGGCCGCCGCCGGGCAGCCGGCCGACCGGCTTGCGCACGGTCGGGGCGTACCGGCCGGCGAGGGTGCCGCCGGCGTCCGTCAGCTCGGCCTTCGCGGCCCGCTCGTACTCCCACGGCGTGAACGTCCGCATCAGGTCCAGGGTCAGGGCCAGGTGCTGGTTCGGGTCCTTCACGCCCTGGAACGCGTCGAGCGGGCCGCCGGGGATGCCCTCCCAGAACAGGATGTCGGCGCGGCCGGAGAGGGTGTACGTCGGCATGATGAACAGCTCGCCGACGCCGGGGACCAGGTTGCAGCGGACCGCGTCGAACTCCGGGTGCTCCGGGCGCGGGCCCAGGCCGTGCACGTACGCCACCGCCAGCGCGCGCTGCGGCTCGCTGTACGGGGACCGCTCCGGGTCCCGTTCGAACATCGACACCAGCTCGCCCTTGCCCGCCGAGACCAGGACGAGGTCGTAGGCGCGGGAGAAGTAGTCGAGGTCCCCGACCGCCGCGCCGTGGATGACCAGCTGGCCGCCGCGCTGCGCGAAGGTCTCCATCCAGCCGGCCATCTTCACCCGCTGGTCGACCGACTGCGCGTACCCGTCGAGCCTGCCCACCCAGTCGATCGCGCGTGCCGCGGGGCCCTCGCTCCAGGAGCCGGGGGCGGCGACCGAGACGCCGAGTCCCTCGATCCTCGGGGCCTGGGACTCCCAGAAGTTCAGCTGCAGGTCCCGCTCGTGCTGGAGCGCCGTGTGGAACATGCACTGCGTCGACATGACCCGGCCGGAACGGATCTCGTCCGCGGTCCGGTTGGACATCAGGGTGACCTCGTACCCGTGCGACTGGAGGCCGAGGGCGAGCTGGAGACCGGACTGGCCGGCCCCCACGACGAGTATCTTGCGCATGCGGGTGCTGTTCTCCTACTCGGGTGTTTCGTCCAGCGCATGGCCGACGAGGGACAGCAGCGTCTCGATGACCGAGATCCGCCGCCTCGCGTCCATGATCATGACAGGTATGTGCGCGGGTATCGTCAAGGCCTCCCGCACATCCGCCGGTTCGAACAGCTCGCTGCCGTCGAAGTGGTTGACCGCGACGACGTACGGCAGCCCGCAGCTCTCGAAGTAGTCGAGGACCGGAAAGCAGTCCTTCAACCGACGCGTGTCGGCCATGACGACGGCACCGATCGCGCCGCGCACCAGGTCGTCCCACATGAACCAGAACCGCTGCTGGCCCGGCGTGCCGAACAGGTACAGCACCAGGTCGTCGTCGAGCGTTATGCGGCCGAAGTCCATGGCCACGGTGGTGGTCAGCTTGCCGGGCGTGGCGGTGAGGTCGTCGGTCTCCGCGCTGGCCTCGGTCATCAGCGCCTCGGTCTGCAGGGGCGTTATCTCCGAGACCGCCGTGACGAGCGTGGTCTTGCCGACACCGAATCCCCCGGCCACCACGATCTTGGTGGCGATGGGGGCCCGGGTGCGGTCCGTCTGCCAGGACTTCAGGTCCTCATCGGTGTCTTCAAAGACGACGGAGTCCACTCAGCACCCTTTCCAGCAGAGCGCGGTCCGGACGGCCGGTGCCGTGACCGGTTCCGGTGCCGTACACACGGATCTTTCCCTGGTCCGCCAGGTCACTCAGGAGCACACGGACCACGCCGAGCGGCATCTTCAGCAGCGCGGCGATCTCGGCCACCGTCCGCATGCGGCGGCACAGTTCGACGATGGCCCGCATCTCCGGCATGACCCGGCTGCTGAGGGAACCATTCGTCAGCTCTTTGCGCTCCTCGGGGGCTTCCAGCGCGGCCGTGCTCCCGACGAACGTCTCCACGAGGAGGACATGGCCGAAGCGGGTACGGCCGCCGGTGAGCGAGTAGGGGCGCACGCGGGCGGGTTTTCGGTCCCCGCCGCGGACCGGGAGCTGGTGTTTGGGCCTACCGCTCATCGGGCTGCTCATGGCACTGCTCATCGGGCACTCCCCGCCGACTCGGACTCCAGTGACTTCCGCAGCTCGCTGCGGAGTTCGGGCGTCAGGACGTGTCCGGCGCGGCCCACGAACAGCGCCATGTGGTACGCCACCACGCTCATGTCGCACTCGGCGGAGCCGTGCACGCCGAGCAGCGAGCCGTCGCTGATCGACATCACGAACAGGCTGCCCTCGTCCATCGCGACCATCGTGTGTTTGACGCCGCCGAACTCCATCAGCCGGGCCGCTCCGACGGTGAGGCTGCCGATGCCGGAGACGATGGTGGCGAGGTCGGCGGCGGAGCCGCGCGGGCCGCTGCGGGCCGCCGTACGGCTCTGGCGGGCCTCCTCGATATGGCCCTGGTCGGAGGAGAGGAGCAGCAGGCCGTCGGAGGAGACCACGGCGACCGACTCGATGCCCGGCACCTCCTCGACGAGGTTGGTCAGCAGCCAGTGCAGGTTGCGGGCCTCACTGCTCAGTCCGAAGGTGGTGGACGCTGTCAACTGCTTGCCTCCTCGACTGTGCCCCCCGTGGCTTCCTCGCCATGTGTACGGCTCGTGGCCGGTGCCGGTCGCTGGTGCTGCGCCGTCCGGTCCGCGATCTCCGCCTCGACGTCGCGGTAGCCCGCCTGCGCGCCCTGGCGGAAGCCGCCCAGGCGGCGGCGGAGCGCCTCGGCGTCCACCGATCCGGTGCGCTGGCGCGGGGTGTGGGTGGGGGTGGTGAGCTTGGGGGTGCGCTTGGGGAGCCCCTTGGCGGTGACGGGCTCTTCGGGGGCGCGGGTGTGTTCGGCCTCGGTTTCGCCGTCGGCCGCGAAGGCGCTGCCGACCGCACCACCCGTGCGGGCTTCGTGGTCGGGTGCGGGTGGCGCCTGTGGGGCGGGCTCGCGGTCGGCGGCCGCGGGCCGTGCCTGCGCGGGGCCGGCCTCCGCCTCGGGGTGTGCCTGCCGGCCGTCCCACCCGGCCGCCGGGGACGGGATCAGCAGTGTCATCGTCGTCTCGGCCGGGGACTCCGGTGGCGTCTCGGTGACCGGGGACTGCGGCGTCGTCTCGGTGACCGGGGACTGCGGCGCCGTCTCGGCCGTCGCCTCCGGCGCTGTCCGGGCAGCGGCCTCCGCGGCCTCCGACTGCCGTACCGTCCGCTCCGCCAGGGCCACCAGCGGGTCGGTGGCGCCGTCCTTGGCGCGGGCGTGCAGGACGTTGGAGTTGACCTCGGCGTCCGCGCCGGGCAGGGAGAAGCTTCCGGTGCCGCCGTGGGCCGGTCCCGTCGCGGGCGCGGCGGAGGCGGGAGCCGCCGCCAGGAGCTGCTGGGGTACGACGACGACCGCCGCGATGCCGCCCTGCTTCTGCTCGCGCAGCCGTACCCGGACGCCGTGCCGGTGGGCGAGGCGGGCCACCACGTACAGGCCGAGGCCGAGGCCGGCCTCGCCCTCCTGGCCGTAGGGGGCCTCCGGGTCGAACTCGGCGAGGCGGTCGTTGAGGCGGCCCAGCCGGTCGTCGGCCATGCCGATGCCCTCGTCCTGGACGGAGAGCATGATCTCGCCGTTCTCCAGGAGCCAGCCGGAGACCTCCACCGGCTGGTCGGGCGGCGAGAACGAGGTGGCGTTCTCCATCAGCTCGGCCAGCAGGTGGGAGAGGTCGTCGGCGGCGAAGCCGGCCACGTGTGCGTGCGGCGGCAGCGCGGCGATGCGGACGCGCTCGTAGCGTTCGATCTCGCTGACCGCGGCGCGTACGACGTCGACCAGCGGGACCGGACCGGCGTGCTGCTGGACGTGCTCGGTGCCGGCCAGGACCAGGAGGTTCTCGCTGTGCCGGCGCATGACCGTGGCGAAGTGGTCGAGCTTGAAGAGGGTGGCCAGGCGGTCCGGGTCCTGCTCGCGCTCCTCCAGGCCCTCGATGACGGCGAGCTGCCGCTCGACCAGGCCGAGGGTGCGCAGCGCCAGGTTGACGAAGGTGGAGCCGATGCTGGTGCGCATCCGCTGGAGCTGGGCGTTCGCGACGGCGAGTTCGGCACGCAGCTCCTCGCGGGCGTCGGCCATCTTCTGGCGCCCGCCGATCAGGTGCTTGCGGTCGGCCTCGAGGGTGGCGACCCGTTCGGCGAGGGCGGCGGCCTGCGCGTGCAGGGCGTTGACGTGGTGGACGACCTGGGCGAACTCGTCGTTGCGCCCGGTGAACCTGATCGGCTCCTCGGCACTCGCGTCCTCGGCGCCGGCCAGCCGGGCCGAGCCCAGGCGGAGCACGGCCAGCGGGCGGGTGAGGGTGCGGGCGAGGGCCGTGGCGATGCCGATGGCGACGAGCAGGAGGGCGCCCAGGAGGGCGATGCGGATCTCCAGCGCGGTGACGTCGTCGTCGCGGAGCTTCGCCAGGTCCTTGGTGCGGTGGTCGTAGAGGGACGCCTCCACGCCGCGCATCAGGTCGACGCGGGCGGTGAGGGCAGCGTCCGCCTTCTTGGTGCTGGTGCCCAGCTCGGAGTCGGACAGCGTCGGCTGGTCGGTGAGCTTGGCCAGATAGCTCGCGGCGGAGTTCACCTCGGGGCCGGTGACGGTGGAGTCGTAGGAGCTGCGGGCCGCCTCGGGGGCGGTGTCGCGGAACTCGGCGAGGGCCGCGTCGGAGCGGACCCGGGCCTGCTGGGCGGCGGCGGTGAGCGCGTCGCGCTGCTTGGTGTCGGCCTCGGAGGAGGTGGTGGTGGTCGTGGGCAGGCCGGTGACCGGGCTGATCACGGTCCGCGTGGAGCTGGGCACGTTCAGGGCGGCGAGAAGCAGCCCGCGGGCGGCGGCGGACTGCTGCACGGCGGTGTCGAGCTCGGCGAGGGCGTACGCCCCGGAGCCCGCGCGCGGGGGCATCTGCTCGGCCAGCTGTTCGGCGAGCTTGTGCAGCTCGGCGATGGTGGCGGAGTACGCCTGGTGGGCCTGGAGGGCGCTGCTCTGGCCGGTGAGCGCCGAGCGCCGCACGGCGGCGATGCCGTCCAGGTCCTGGCGCAGCCAGGCGGGTGTGTCGGTGGCGGTGCGCAGCTCCTCGACCTGGCGGTCCACGCGGGTGCTGCGCTGCTCCGAGGGCGCCTTGGTCTTCGGGCGGCCGGCCGCGACGTAGGAGGTGACCTCGTCGCGTTCGTCGGCGAGCGCCTGGGCCAGGGCGAGGGCGTCCTGGGTCTGCCCGGCGAGCGTGACCAGGTCCTGGGAGTCGCTCAGCTGCCCGGACGCGGCGATCACGGAGGGGGCGCCCGCCCCGGCCACGGCCGCGGCCACCACGGCGACGGCGGCGATGAGGCGGTTGCGTACGTGGGTCGGGCGGCCCTTGCCCACCGGGGCGGCGGGCCGGCTGGTGGCGGAGGTGGTGCCGGGCGTCTTCTCCGGGCTCCTCCCGGTGGCCGTCTGCTTGCCTGTGCGCCGAGGCCGCTTCTTCTGCACCGGTGCTCGCATTCCTGTACTCGTGTACTCATGGGCCCGGGTGGCGCGCCGTCACCTGGTGCGACTGGTGCGTACACCCTCCCCCGGCTCTCGGCTGCGCCCGAGCAGGGGACCTGCGTCGGTCTCCGACCCTCCCAGTGCCGGTGGGCAGTGGGCCCGCATCGTCCGACCGGCCACCCGAAGGAGTGAACATCGGAGGGGAGTTGGCGGGCAAGTTCCCGTGGCGCGTAAGCGGGACGCGTGCGGCGGGCCGGTTGGACGTCGGCGGCAGGCTTTGGCAGTATTCGCCGCCACGCCTTCCCGGAGCCCTCCATTCCCTCCCAAACCAGGCGCCTGACCTGCGCTGCTGCATCAATTCCAAGGTGATTGGCCATCTTTGGCGAACCATGTGAAGGCCTCGTGCAGACTGGCCGGATGCGTATGGAGGTTGTTTCGGAGCCGGGCGGTCCGGGCCGCCCGAACGAGGACTTCGCCACCGTCGGAGTACCCGCTTCCGGGCAGGGAGGCTGCCTTGTCGTCCTGGACGGTGTGACACCGCCGAGGACGGAGACGGGCTGTCTGCATTCGGTGCCCTGGTTCACCGCGCGACTCGGCGGCGCTCTGACCGAACTGACCGTTTCCTGCCGAGATCTGACGCTGACGGAGATTCTCTCGCGGGCCATCGCGCGAACCGCCGAGGCGCACGCGATCACTTGTGACCTTTCTCACCCGCGCACGCCCCAGGCAACCGTGGTGCTCGTCCGCTGGTCGGCCGGGACCGTGGAGTACCTGGTGCTGTCCGACTCGGTGCTCCTGCTGGAGTCCGAGGACGGCTCGGTCGTGCCCGTCCTTGACGACCGGCTGGCCCGCCTGCCCCGGGCCGCGCTCGCCACCGACGCGCTCGTCGACACCACGCTGCGCAACAAGGAGGGCGGCTTCTTCACCGCGGCGGCGGACCCCTCGGTGGCGGACCGGGCCGTGACGGGTGCCGTGCCGGCCGACGAGGTCCGCGCCCTGGCGGCGCTGACGGACGGCGCCTCGCGGTGGGTGGAGAAGTTCCACGAGGGCGACTGGGCGCAGTGCCTCCGCCTGGTGCGCAAGGAGGGCGCGCAAGCGCTGGTGGACCGCGTACGGGTCCTGGAGGCGGCGGACCGTCAGGAGCGGGCGTGGCTCGGGCGGAGCAAGACGCACGACGACGCGACGGTGGTGTTCGTGGAGCGGTGAGGAGCGAAGGCGCGGCGGGGCGGAGAGGCCGCCGGCGCGGCGCGCGCCGAGGCCCGCCCGGCTACTTGTCGTGCTTGGCCATGACGCCGTTCAACTCGTGCAGCAGCCGAGCCAGTTCCGCCACCTCGCCGCGGTCCCAGTGGGCGAGCCGCCGGCCGTAGCGCGCCCGGCGGGCCTCGCGCACCCGGCCGACGCGGCTCCGGCCCTCCTGGGTGAGGGCCACCAGCCAGGCCCGCCCGTCCGCGGGATCGGGCTCACGGGCGACCAGGCCGAGCTCCTCCAGGGCGCGCAGCTGGCGGGACATGGTGGCCTTGCCGACACCGATGTAGGCGGCGAGCTCCGTGGCGCGCTGGCTGCCGCACTCCTCCAGACGGATCAGCAGTCCGTACGCGGAGGACTCCAGGTCCGGGTGGACCTCGCGGGCCATCTCGCCCTGGCTGGCCCGGGCGCGCCGCAGCAACACCGTCAGTTCCCGCTCCAGGGCCAGGAACTCGCGGTCCACACCAGTGGGCGAGGCATCGCCCGGTGCGGGGTCCCGCCCGTCGCCTCTTGCGTCTTCGTGCACGTCAGCCCCTGCCTCAAAGTTTTCCCGGTCCTGAAAGTTTCTGCCCGTCGCCGCCATCGCCGCAGCTGAGTCAGTATTTCGCAGGCGTAGACCAACGGCAGCCCCCGGTCCCTCTTCCCAGGGCGCATCTACGTGCGTAGCTTCGATGCCAGGCAATGAATGGCATGCCCACGACACCAACGCCCCCGGCGGGTCTACCGTGACCCGCTCTTCCCTTGTGCAACGGTGGGCATGCCCCCGTTTCCCCCCACCGAGCACCACCGACCTTCGGAGGCACGTCATGCCCGTGCACAGATCCGGAACGGCCCGCGCGCGGCGGCTCACCGTCGCGGGAGTCCTGCTCGCAGCGTTCTCGGTCTTCTTCACCGTTCCCTCCTCGGCCGACACCACCCCAGCCCGCGGCTCCGCGTACATGGGTATGGGCGTCCTGGCGCACGACGGCCGCAGCGGCACGCCCACCAGCGCCGACGCCACCCAGACCGAAGGCGTCGACGTCTCCAGCTACCAGGGCAACGTCGCCTGGTCCACCCTGTGGAACAGCGGCGTGCGGTGGGCCTACACGAAGGCGACGGAAGGGACGTACTACACGAACGCCTACTTCGCGCAGCAGTACAACGGCGCCTACAACGTCGGCATGATCCGCGGCGCGTACCACTTCGCGACCCCGGACACCACCAGCGGCGCCACCCAGGCCAACTACTTCGTGGACCACGGCGGCGGCTGGTCCCGTGACGGCAAGACCCTGCCGGGTGCCCTCGACATCGAGTGGAACCCCTACGGCGCCGCCTGCTACGGCAAGTCCGCCAGCGCGATGGTCAGCTGGATCGCCGACTTCCTCAACACCTACAAGGCCCGCACCGGCCGCGACGCCGTCATCTACACGGCCACCAGCTGGTGGACCCAGTGCACCGGCAACTACGGCGGCTTCGCCGCCAACAACCCCCTGTGGATCGCCCGCTACGCCTCGACGGTGGGCACCCTGCCGGCGGGCTGGGGCTACTACACGAT
>NZ_BNBC01000018.1:41340-114499 GCF_014654675.1 Streptomyces spiralis | reverse complement strand
GTGGCAGTACACGTCGTCCGGCCCGACGGTCGGCGACCACGACAAGTTCAATGGCGCGCTGGACCGGGTGCAGGCGCTGGCCAACGGCTGAGCACCCCCCGGCCCGGCCGGGGGTCCGGGGGTTGCCCCCGGACAAGCACAGCAACGGCGCGCTGGACCGGGTGCAGGCGCCGGCCAACGGCTGAGCACCACCGGCCCGGCCGGGGGTCCGGGGGTTGCCCCCGGACAAGCACAGCAACGGCGCGCTGGACCGGGTGCAGGCGCCGGCCAACGGCTGACGTCCGTCCCTGAGCACGCATGGCGAAGGCCCGGGTCTCCCTCACGGGACCCGGGCCTTCCCTCATCCGGCAGCGTCCGTCACGCCGCTACCGGAATCTCGGGCTCCGCGCCGTTCACGGCCGGCGCGAGGGCCAGTTCCAGGACCTGCCGAACGTCGGTGACGGCGTGGACGTCGAGCTTGTCCAGCACCTCGGCCGGGACGTCGTCCAGGTCGGGCTCGTTGCGCTTGGGAATGATCACTGTGGTCACCCCGGCGCGGTGCGCCGCGAGCAGCTTCTGCTTGACGCCGCCGATGGGCAGGACGCGGCCGGTCAGCGAGACCTCGCCGGTCATCGCCACGTCCGTGCGGACCAGACGGCCCGACAGGAGCGAGGCGAGCGCGGTCGTCATGGTGATGCCCGCGCTCGGGCCGTCCTTGGGGACCGCGCCCGCCGGGAAGTGGATGTGCACGCCCCGGTCCTTCAGATCGCCCACCGGCAGCTCCAGCTCGGCGCCGTGGCTGCGCAGGAAGCTCAGCGCGATCTGCGCGGACTCCTTCATCACATCGCCCAGCTGACCGGTCAGGGTCAGGCCGGCCGCGCCCGTCTCCGGGTCGGCCAGGGACGCCTCGACGAAGAGCACGTCGCCGCCGGCCCCGGTGACCGCCAGACCCGTCGCCACACCGGGGACGGCCGTACGGCGCTCGGCCGGGTCCTGGGCGGACTCGGGCACGTGGTGCGGGCGGCCGATCAGGCCGCGCAGATCCGCCTCGGTGACGGCGAACGGCAGGGTCCGCTCCCCCAGTTCGTGCTGGGCCGCCACCTTGCGCAGCAGCCGCGCGATGGACCGCTCCAGGGTGCGCACGCCCGCCTCGCGGGTGTACTCGCCGGCGAGCTTGCGCAGCGCGCCCTCGTCGATCGTGACCTCGGCCTTGTCCAGGCCGGCCCGCTCCAGCTGACGCGGGAGCAGGTGGTCGCGCGCGATGACGACCTTCTCGTCCTCGGTGTACCCGTCCAGACGGACGATCTCCATCCGGTCGGCCAGGGCCTCCGGGATGGCCTCCAGGACATTGGCGGTGGCCAGGAAGACGACGTCCGACAGGTCGAGTTCGACCTCCAGGTAGTGGTCCCGGAAGGTGTGGTTCTGCGCCGGGTCCAGGACTTCGAGCAGGGCCGCGGCCGGGTCGCCGCGGAAGTCGGAGCCGACCTTGTCGATCTCGTCCAGCAGGACCACCGGGTTCATCGACCCGGCCTCCTTGATGGCGCGCACGATCCGGCCGGGCAGTGCGCCGACGTACGTACGCCGGTGGCCGCGGACCTCGGCCTCGTCGCGGACGCCGCCGAGGGCGACCCGGACGAACTTCCGTCCCATGGCGTGCGCCACGGACTCGCCGAGCGAGGTCTTGCCGACACCGGGCGGCCCGACAAGGGCCAGGACGGCACCGCCGCGCCGCCCGCCGATCACGCCCAGGCCGCGGTCGCCGCGGCGCTTGCGCACCGCCAGGTACTCGGTGATCCGCTCCTTGACGTCCTCCAGACCCGAGTGCTCGGCGTCCAGGACCGCCTTGGCGCCCTGGATGTCGTAGGCGTCCTCGGTCCGTTCGTTCCAGGGCATCTCCAGGACGGTGTCCAGCCAGGTGCGGATCCAGGAGCCCTCGGGGGAGGCGTCGGAGGCCCGCTCCAGCTTGTCGACCTCCTTCAGGGCGGCCTCGCGGACCTTCTCGGGCAGGTCGGCGGCCTCGACGCGGGCGCGGTAGTCGTCGGACTCCTCGCCGTCGCTCTCGCCGTTCAGCTCGCGCAGTTCCTTGCGGACGGCCTCGAGCTGACGGCGCAGCAGGAACTCGCGCTGCTGCTTGTCGACGCCCTCCTGGACGTCCTTGGCGATGGTCTCGGCCACGTCCTGCTCGGCGAGGTGGTCGCGCAGCTGCTGGGTGGCGAGCTTCAGCCGGGCCACCGGGTCGGCGGTCTCCAGCAGCTCGACCTTCTGTTCGATGGTCAGGAAGGGCGAGTAGCCGGAGTTGTCGGCGAGCGCGGAGACGTCGTCGATGGCCTGCACGCGGTCCACGACCTGCCAGGCGCCGCGCTTGCGCAGCCAGGCGGTGGCCAGGGCCTTGTACTCCTTGACCAGTTCCGAGACCTGGCCGGGCAGCGGCTCCGGCACACTCTCGTCGATCCGCGTGCCCTCGACCCAGAGCGCGGCACCCGGTCCGGTGGTCCCGGCGCCGATCCGCACGCGCCCTCGGCCGCGGATCAGGGCGCCCGGGTCGCCGTCGGCCAGCCGGCCGACCTGCTCGACCGTGCCCAGCACACCGGTCTTCGCGTACGTCCCCTCGATGCGCGGCACCAGCAGCACTCGGGGCTTCCCGGGCTCCGACCGGGCGGCGGCCTGAGCGGCCTCCACCGCGGCCCGTACCTCGCTGTCGCTCAGATCCAGCGGGACCACCATTCCGGGCAGCACGACCTCGTCATCAAGCGGCAGCACAGGCAGGGTGAGCGGTGTGAACGCTGCGGACTCAGCAGCCATGATCTCCCCTTCGGCAGTCAAGTTGAGTTACGTCGACTCAATGCACGGGCGACCTCGAATGTTCCCGGCGGCCTGTTCGCTCTGAGCGATCACCGACCAAGGGAGGAAAACAGCAGGTCGCGGGTGAGGGTGAGGCTCGGCAGCCGCCGCCGGGGACACAGGACCCCACAGTCGTACGGCGTGCCCGCCACGTCCGTGCCGGCCGCCGGCTCACGGCACTTCCCCAACTCCCCCGGGCAGCCCCCGATTCCCTCCCGGTGCCCGCGCGTCACCCGTAATCCATGTGGCCGTGCGGCGCAGTTCGGGCAGGATGGCCTCATGACCGCCTCGTACGAGACTCCTGTGGTGCTGGACCGTCGCGAGGGCCCCTACGGCGAGGTCGCGCTGCGCCGGCACGGCGAGTTGCTGCAGATCATCGCCAACGGCTGCTTCCTGATGGACACCTCCGACGGCCGATCGGAACGACTGCTGGTCGACGCCGCCCTCGCCGCGCTGGACGGCAGGGCGCGCCCGCACGTGCTGATCGGCGGTCTGGGCGTCGGCTTCTCGCTCGCGCACGCCGCCGCCGACCCCCGCTGGGGACGGATCACCGTGGTGGAGCGGGAATCGGCGATCATCGGCTGGCACCGCCACGGCCCCCTCGCCGAGGTCACGGCGGCGGCGCTCGCCGACCCGCGCACCGAGATCGTCGAGGCCGATCTCCTCGCTTACGTCAATGAGACATCCACCACGTTCGACGCGCTGTGCCTGGACATCGACAACGGCCCCGACTGGACGGTCACCGAGGGCAACGACGGGCTGTACACACCACCCGGACTGGCAAGCTGCGCAAGGGTGTTGACGCCCGGCGGGGTGCTCGCGGTGTGGTCGGCCAGGCCTTCTCCGGAATTTGAAGGAACCTTGTGGAATGTCGGGTTCCAACAGGTGCGCACCGAAGAGATCCCCGTTGCCCGGGGCGTTCCGGACGTCGTGCACCTGGCCGTCCGCCCTGGATAGCAAAGCCGCGGTGACTCCCCGTACGCTGCTTCCCTGACGCCGATCATTCAAGCGTCAATCGCAACCATGCGCAGTCAAGGAATCACCCCACGGATTCCGGAAGCACACCTCTCAGGGGCGGGCGATGGAGCAGACACACACCTCCCACAACGCGACGTCGGCCGGGCCGGGCGCACAGCGCCGGGTCCTGGTGGTCGAGGACGACCAGACCATCCTGGACGCCATCGCCACCCGCCTGCGCGCCGAGGGATTCCTCGTGCAAACGGCGGGCGACGGCCCGTCCGCGGTCGACACCGCCGAGGCCTGGCAGCCCGACCTGCTGATCCTCGACATCATGCTGCCCGGCTTCGACGGCCTGGAGGTCTGCCGCCGCGTGCAGGCCCAGCGGCCCGTGCCGGTGCTGATGCTCACCGCGCGGGACGACGAGACCGACATGCTGGTCGGGCTCGGCGTCGGCGCCGACGACTACATGACCAAGCCGTTCTCGATGCGGGAGCTGGCGGCGCGCGTGCACGTGCTGCTGCGCCGCGTGGAGCGGGCCGCCCTCGCCGCCGCGACGCCGCGCAGCGGCATCCTGCGCCTGGGCGAGCTGGAGATCGACCACGCGCAGCGCAGGGTGCGGGTGCGCAGCGAGGACGTCCACCTGACGCCGACGGAGTTCGACCTCCTGGTGTGTCTGGCGAACACCCCGCGCGCGGTGCTCTCGCGCGAGCAGCTGCTGGCCGAGGTGTGGGACTGGGCGGACGCCTCCGGCACCCGGACCGTCGACAGCCACATCAAGGCGCTGCGCCGGAAGATCGGCGCCGAGCGGATCCGCACGGTGCACGGCGTGGGCTACGCGCTGGAGACGCCGACCCCATGAGCGGCGGGCCGGCCGCACGGCGGACCCCGTCAGGACCCTGGGGTGACGTACGACCGTTCTCGATCAAGACCAAGCTGGGCGCTCTGGTCGTCATCTCGGTGCTGATCACCACCGGTCTGTCGATGATCGCGGTGCACACCAAGACCGAGCTGCGCTTCATCATGGTCTTCTCGATGATCGCCACGCTGCTCATCACGCAGTTCGTGGCGCATTCGCTCACCGCGCCGCTGGACGAGATGAACGCGGTGGCCCGGTCCATCTCGCACGGCGACTACACCCGCCGGGTGCGCGAGAACCGCCGGGACGAGCTGGGCGCGCTGGCCCAGACGATCAACCGCATGGCCGACGAGCTGGCCGCCCAGGACCGCCAGCGCAAGGAGCTGGTGGCGAATGTCTCGCACGAGCTGCGCACGCCGATCGCGGGCCTGCGCGCGGTGCTGGAGAACATCGTCGACGGGGTCACCGAGGCGGACCCCGAGACCATGCGTACGGCCCTGAAGCAGACCGAGCGGCTGGGCCGGCTGGTCGAGACGCTGCTGGACCTGTCCCGCCTGGACAACGGCGTCGTCCCGCTGAAGCTGCGGCGCTTCGAGGTGTGGCCGTATCTGTCGGGCGTGCTGAAGGAGGCCAACATGGTCGCCTCGGCGCGCGCCGAGATGGCCTCCGGCTCCGGGAGCCACACGCGTACGGACGTCCATCTGAGCCTCGACGTCTACCCGCCGGAGCTGACCGCGCACGCGGACCCCGAGCGCATCCACCAGGTCGTCGCCAACCTGATCGACAACGCGGTCAAGCACAGCCCGCCGCACGGCCGCGTGACGGTCCGGGCGCGGCGCGGTCCGCAGCCGGAGTCGCTGGCGCTGGAGGTCCTCGACGAGGGGCCCGGCATCCCCCGCTCCGAGTGGCACCGCGTCTTCGAGCGCTTCAACCGGGGTGCGGTGAGCCGGCCGCACGGTCCGGGCAGCGACGGCGGCACCGGGCTCGGCCTGGCGATCGCCCGCTGGGCCGTGGATCTGCACGGAGGCCGGATCGGCGTGGCCGAATCCGATCGCGGCTGCCGGATCCTCGTCACCCTTCCAGGGCTTCCCTCAGTTCAAAGTTGACGTAAAGTTCGACCGGAACCTCAAGATCCACGAGCGTTCCGTCGATCCGGCCGCAGCTGGACACGTGTGATCAGGCAGGGGCCTGCGTCCGTACCGGGCCAGGCCCGGGTCCCGCCTTCCCTGCCGCGGGTGAACCACGGTTGTTTCCCGCCATTTCAAGCCCCGAAACACGGCTTTCGATGTGACTTACACGACGATGAACGGGCCCGACCTGACCTTCCCGGTCCCGGAGGCGTAGCCTTTATTCCCGCTGTCCATCACCTTGTGAAGCGGAAGAGGGCGGTTGCCGCCGTGTCGCCACAGTCCCCCAGTAACTCGAGCATCTCCACCGACAACGACCAGGCCGGGAAGAACCCCGCTGCCGCGTTCGGTGCCAACGAGTGGCTCGTCGACGAGATCTATCAGCAGTACCTCCAGGACCCGAACTCCGTAGACCGCGCCTGGTGGGACTTCTTCGCCGACTACAAGCCGGGCGCCGCCGCGGCTGCCTCCTCGGCCCCGTCGGGCACTGCGGCCGCGGGGGCCGCAGCGACCACCACGGCTCCCCAGGTGGCGCCCGCCGCCCCGGCCCAGCCCGCGCAGGCCCCGGCCGCCCCGAAGCCGGCCGCCGCCGCTCCGGCCCCGGCCGCCGCCCCGGCGAAGCCCGCCGCGCAGGCCCCGGCGCCCGCGAAGCCCGCCGCCGCCAAGCCGGCCGCCGCGAAGCCCGCGCCCGCCGCCGAGGCACCCGCCGGCCCCGAGCTCGTGACGCTGCGCGGCCCGTCCGCCGCGGTCGCCAAGAACATGAACGCCTCCCTGGAGCTGCCCACGGCCACGTCCGTGCGCGCCGTTCCGGTGAAGCTGCTGTTCGACAACCGCATCGTCATCAACAACCACCTCAAGCGGGCCCGCGGCGGGAAGATCTCCTTCACGCACCTCATCGGCTACGCCATGGTCCAGGCGATCAAGGCCATGCCGTCGATGAACTACTCCTTCGCGCAGAAGGACGGCAAGCCCACCCTGGTCAAGCCGGAGCACGTCAACCTCGGGCTGGCCATCGACCTGGTGAAGCCGGGCGGCGAGCGCCAGCTGGTCGTCGCGGCGATCAAGAAGGCCGAGACGCTGAACTTCTTCGAGTTCTGGCAGGCCTACGAGGACATCGTCCGCCGCGCCCGCGACGGCAAGCTGACGATGGACGACTTCACCGGCGTCACCGTCTCCCTCACCAACCCCGGCGGCCTCGGCACGGTCCACTCGGTGCCGCGCCTGATGCCCGGCCAGTCGGTGATCATGGGCGTCGGCTCCATGGACTACCCGGCGGAGTTCCAGGGCACCTCCCAGGACACCCTGAACAAGCTCGGCATCTCGAAGGTCATGACGCTCACGTCGACCTACGACCACCGGGTGATCCAGGGCGCCGCCTCCGGCGAGTTCCTGCGCGTCGTCGCCAACCTCCTCCTCGGCGAGAACGGCTTCTACGACGAGATCTTCGAGGCGCTGCGCATCCCCTACGAGCCGGTCCGCTGGCTCAAGGACATCGACGCCTCGCACGACGACGACGTCACCAAGGCCGCCCGCGTCTTCGAGCTGATCCACTCCTACCGGGTCCGCGGCCACGTCATGGCCGACACCGATCCGCTGGAGTACCGCCAGCGCAAGCACCCCGACCTGGACATCGTCGAGCACGGCCTCACCCTGTGGGACCTGGAGCGCGAGTTCGCCGTCGGCGGCTTCGCCGGCAAGTCGATGATGAAGCTGCGCGACATCCTCGGCGTGCTGCGCGACTCGTACTGCCGCACCGTCGGCATCGAGTTCATGCACATCCAGGACCCCAAGCAGCGCAAGTGGATCCAGGACCGCGTGGAGCGCGCGCACTCCAAGCCGGAGCGCGAGGAGCAGCTGCGCATCCTGCGCCGGCTGAACGCGGCGGAGGCCTTCGAGACCTTCCTGCAGACGAAGTACGTCGGCCAGAAGCGCTTCTCCCTGGAGGGCGGCGAGTCCGTCATCCCGCTGCTGGACGCGGTCATCGACTCCGCGGCCGAGTCCCGCCTGGACGAGGTCGTCATCGGCATGGCCCACCGCGGCCGGCTGAACGTGCTGGCGAACATCGTCGGCAAGTCCTACGCGCAGATCTTCCGCGAGTTCGAGGGCAACCTCGACCCGAAGTCCATGCACGGCTCCGGCGACGTGAAGTACCACCTGGGCGCCGAGGGCACCTTCACCGGCCTGGACGGCGAGCAGATCAAGGTCTCGCTGGCCGCGAACCCGTCCCACCTGGAGACGGTGGACCCGGTCATCGAGGGCATCGCCCGCGCCAAGCAGGACATCATCAACAAGGGCGGCACGGACTTCACGGTCCTGCCGGTGGCGATCCACGGCGACGCGGCCTTCGCGGGCCAGGGCGTGGTGGCCGAGACCCTGAACATGTCGCAGCTGCGCGGCTACCGCACCGGCGGCACGGTCCACATCGTCATCAACAACCAGGTCGGGTTCACCGCGGCCCCCGAGTCCTCGCGTTCCTCGATGTACGCGACGGACGTGGCCCGCATGATCGAGGCCCCGATCTTCCACGTGAACGGTGACGACCCCGAGGCCGTCGTGCGCGTTGCCCGGCTGGCGTTCGAGTTCCGCCAGGCGTTCAACAAGGACGTCGTGATCGACCTCATCTGCTACCGCCGCCGCGGTCACAACGAGTCGGACAACCCGGCCTTCACCCAGCCGCTGATGTACGACCTGATCGACAAGAAGCGCTCGGTGCGCAAGCTCTACACCGAGTCCCTGATCGGTCGCGGCGACATCACCCTGGAAGAGGCCGAGCAGGCGCTGCAGGACTACCAGGGCCAGCTGGAGAAGGTCTTCACCGAGGTGCGCGAGGCCACCTCCCAGCCGGCCGCCGCGGACACCCAGGCGCCGCAGGACGGCTTCCCGGTCGCGGTTCCGACCGCGATCTCCTCGGAGGTCGTGAAGCGCATCGCCGAGTCCCAGGTCAACATCCCCGACCACTTCACTGTGCACCCGCGTCTGCTGCCGCAGCTGCAGCGCCGCACGACGATGGTCGAGGACGGCACGATCGACTGGGGCATGGGCGAGACCCTGGCCGTCGGCTCCCTGCTGCTGGAGGGCACCCCGGTCCGCCTGTCCGGCCAGGACTCCCAGCGGGGCACCTTCGGCCAGCGCCACGCGGTTCTCATCGACCGCGAGACGGGCGAGGAGTACACCCCGCTCCAGTACCTCGCCGAGGACCAGGCGCGCTACAACGTCTACAACTCCCTGCTGTCCGAGTACGCGGTCATGGGCTTCGAGTACGGCTACTCGCTGGCCCGCCCCGACGCGCTCGTGATGTGGGAGGCGCAGTTCGGCGACTTCGTCAACGGCGCGCAGTCGGTGGTCGACGAGTACATCTCGGCGGCGGAGCAGAAGTGGGGCCAGATGTCCGGCGTCACGCTGCTCCTCCCCCACGGCTACGAGGGCCAGGGCCCGGACCACTCCTCGGCCCGTGTCGAGCGGTTCCTCCAGCTCTGCGCCCAGAACAACATGACGGTCGCGATGCCGACCCTCCCGTCGAACTACTTCCACCTCCTGCGGTGGCAGGTGCACAACCCGCACCACAAGCCGCTGGTGGTCTTCACCCCGAAGTCGATGCTGCGCCTCAAGGCCGCCGCGTCGAAGACGGAGGAGTTCACGTCGGGCCAGTTCCGCCCCGTCATCGGCGACTCGACGGTCGACCCGGCCGCGGTGCGCAAGGTCGTCTTCTGCGCCGGCAAGGTCTACTACGACCTCGAGGCCGAGCGGAAGAAGCGGGGCGTGACGGACACCGCGATCATCCGCATCGAGCGTCTGTACCCGCTCCCGGGTGCCGAGCTCCAGGCGGAGATCAAGAAGTACCCGAACGCCGAGAAGTACCTGTGGGCCCAGGAGGAGCCGGCGAACCAGGGTGCCTGGCCGTTCATCGCGCTCAACCTGATCGACCACCTGGACCTGGCGGTCGGCGCGGACGTGCCGCACGGCGAGCGCCTGCGCCGCATCTCCCGCCCGCACAGCTCCTCCCCCGCCGTGGGTTCCGCGAAGCGGCACCAGGCGGAGCAGGAGCAGCTGGTGCGCGAGGTGTTCGAGGCGTGACCGCGTAGCCGCTGACGCGGGCCGTACGTGACCGGGCCGCACCCTCGTCCACGGGGGTGCGGCCCGGCCTTTTGCGCGCCTTATCCTTGGCCTCATGTACTTCACCGACCGTGGCATCGAGGAGCTGGAGAAGCGGCGGGGCGAGGAGGAGATCACCTTCGAGTGGCTCGCCGAGCAGCTGCGGACCTTCGTCGACCTGAACCCCGACTTCGAGGTTCCGGTGGAGCGGCTGGCCACCTGGCTGGCCCGGCTGGACGACGAGGACGACGAGTAGCGATCCAGCGGCGAACGACGTGGGGCGTCCCTTCGGGGGCGCCCTTCGCCTTTCCCGGTCTGTCGTGGCCTCACAGTGTGTCTTGACTTTCCGTGTCCGCGATATATCGTGTCTGTACGAGGGACGCGATATGGCGTGACGCGTCGCTCTCCGGTCCGTATCCGGCCCTGCGGTCCCGCGTGGTCCGGTCGTCCGTCCCAGGAGGTCTGCACCATGTCCGAGTGGTCCGTGGGGGAGCCCAGGAAGCTCACCTTCGACAAGCCCGTGACCCAGCTCAACGTCCGCATCGTCAACGGAGCGGTGAACGTCGTGGGTACGGACGAGAGTTCCGCGCGCCTGGAGGTCTCCGAGATCGAAGGGCCGCCCCTGGTGGTCACCCAGCAGGGCGGCACCCTGACCGTGGCGTACGAGGACCTGCCCTGGAAGGGCTTTCTGAAGTGGCTGGACCGCAAGGGCTGGCGGCGCAGCGCCGTCGTCTCCCTGGCCGTCCCGGCGGGCACGCAGGTCGAGGTCGGGGTGGTCGGCGCCGCCGCGATGGTCTCGGGCATCGACGGGCGTACGGAGGTCAAGGGCGTCACCGGGGACACCACCCTGGTGGGCGTCACCGGCCCGGTGCGCGCGGACACGGTGTCGGGGAACCTGGAGGCGCAGGCCCTCTCCGGAGACCTGCGGTTCAACTCGGTCTCGGGCGACCTGACGGTGGTCGAGGGCGCGGGCTCCTCGGTCCGGGCGGACTCCGTGAGCGGCTCGATGATCGTCGACCTGGACCCGGCGGGCCGCCCCACCGACGTCAGCCTGACCAATGTCTCCGGGGAGATCGCCATCCGGCTGCCCCACCCGGCGGACGCGGAGGTGGAGGCGAACACCGCCAGCGGGTCGGTGTCCAACGCCTTCGAGGACCTGCGGGTCAGCGGGCAGTGGGGCGCCAAGCGGATCACCGGCCGGCTGGGCACGGGCCACGGCAGGCTGAAGGCGACGACGGTCTCCGGCTCGATCGCCCTGCTCCGGCGTCCGCCGGCGGAGGACGGACCGTGGGACTCCGGCCCGGACTCGGACGACGGCCCCACCCGGCCCGCGACCGACGGCACGACCGACAAGAAGGTGCTCTGACATGCCCCCCGTCTTCGCTCACGGCCGCCTCCGCCTCTACCTGCTGAAGCTGCTCGACGAGGCCCCGCGCCACGGCTACGAGGTGATCCGCCTGCTGGAGGAGCGCTTCCAGGGGCTGTACGCGCCCTCGGCCGGCACCGTCTACCCGCGGCTGGCCAAGCTGGAGGCCGAGGGCCTGGTCACGCACACCACCGAGGGCGGCCGCAAGGTGTACGCCATCACGGACGCGGGCCGTGCCGAGCTGGCCGACCGCAGTGGTGAGCTGGCCGATCTCGAGCTGGAGATCCGCGAGTCGGTCGCCGAACTCGCCGCCGAGATCCGTGCCGACGTACGAGGTGCGGCGGGCGATCTGCGGCGCGAGATGCGCGCCGCCGCCTCCCAGGCCCGGCAGGGCTCCGGCACGGGCGCGGCCTCGGGGGGCTACGCCTGGTCGGGCGAGGCCGAGGACAAGGAGGCCTGGCGGGCCGCCAAGGAGGAGATGCGCCGCGTCAAGCAGGAGTGGAAGGAGCAGGCGCGGCGCGCCAAGGACGAGAGCCGCCGGGCGCGCGAGGAGGCGCAGCGGGCCCGGCGCGTGGCGAAGGAGGCCCAGGAGCGGGCGCGGGCGCAGGCGCAGGAGGAGTTCCAGCGCATCGCCCGGCGCGTCCAGGAGCAGGTGCAGGACCATTTCGCGCGGGGCGACTGGCCGACCGGGGTGCGCGAGGGCCTGACCGAACTGGCCAAGGAGTTCGGCGACTTCGGCAAGGACTGGGGCAAGGACCTGGGCAGGGACTTCGGCTTCGGCCGTCCGGCGGCCGGCCCCGCGACGGCACCGGCGGAGTACTCGCAGACCCCGGAGGACTTCCCGGCCGAGTACGAACCGTCCTGGGCGCACGAGGACTTCACCGGCGACCCCGCCCGTGACCTGGACCGCATCCTGGACCGCTTCCGCGACGACATCCGCGACGCGGCGCGCGACCACGGCGTGACCACCGACCAGCTCCGTGACACGCGCCGCCACCTGTCGAGGGCCGCGGCCCACATCACGGCTCTGCTCCACACGCCCAAGCCCTGATGCCCCGCCTCGGCGGGCCCCCTGACACCGGGGCCCGCCCGGGCAACGGCACGACACGGACCGACCGCGCGACCAGGGTCCGCGGGCTGGTTCAGGTGGTGGTGAGGACGATCTTCCCGAACTGTCCGCCGGACTCCATCCGTTCGAAGCCCTCGCGGGCTCGGTCGAGCGGGAGGACCTCGTCGATGACGGGGCGGACGCCGGTGGTGTCGCAGAAGGAGAGCAGATCCTCCAGCTCGTCCTTGGTGCCCATCGTCGAGCCGACCACCTTCAGCTCGAGGAAAAAGATGCGGGTGAGCTCGGCGTGCGAGGGGCGGTCGCCGCTGGTGGCGCCGGAGATGACGATGGTGCCGCCGGGGCGCAGCGACTTCACCGAGTGGGACCAGGTGGCCGCGCCGACGGTCTCGATCACGGCGTCCACCCGCTGCGGCAGCCGCGCTCCCGACTCGACCGCCTCCACCGCGCCGAGTTCCAGCGCCCGCTTGCGCTTGGCCTCGTCGCGGCTGGTGGCGAAGACCTTGAGGCCGGCCGCCTTGCCGAGCACGATGGCGGCCGTGGCGACACCGCCGCCGGCACCCTGCACGAGGACGGAGTCACCGGGGCGTACGCCCGCGTTGGTGAAGAGCATGCGGTAGGCGGTGAGCCAGGCCGTGGGCAGACAGGCGGCCTCCTCGAAGGAGAGCCCCTTGGGCTTGGGCAGCAGGTTCCAGGTCGGCACGGCGACCTGCTCGGCGAAGGTGCCCTGGTAGCGCTCGGTCAGGATGGACCGGGGCTCCTTGGGCCCGACGCCGTGCCCGCTCTGTCCGATCACGGAGTGCAGGACGACCTCGTTGCCGTCCTCGTCGACACCGGCGGCGTCGCAGCCGAGGATCATGGGCAGCTTGTCCTCGGACAGGCCCACACCCTTCAGCGACCAGAGATCGTGGTGGTTCAGGGAGGCGGCCCTGACGTTGACGGTGCTCCAGCCGGGACGGGCCTCGGGGGCCGGGCGCTCCCCCGACTCCAGGCCGTTCAGCGGCTGGTCGCGGTCGATTCGGGCGGCGTAGACAGCGAACATGACCTTGACGATAGGGCTGCGCCGACGCCGACGGAACCGCGGGCGCCTGTGACACACGCCCTCTTGCCAAGCTCGGTGTGCCGCCGGGCACCGGCCAGGCGCCCGGCCCAGCACCTGCCCGTGTCCGGACAGCGAATGGCCCCGTCCCACAGGGACAGGGCCATTCGGGTCACATCAGCGACGGGATCACGTCAGCGACGGGCCACGCCCTCCGCGCGCGCCGCCGCCGCGACGGCCGCCGTCACGGCCGGGGCGACCCGCTCGTCGAACGGCGAGGGGATCACGTAGTCGGCGGCGAGGTCGTCGCCGACGACCCCGGCCAGCGCCTCGGCCGCCGCGATCTTCATCCCCTCGGTGATCCGGGACGCCCGCACCTGCAGCGCGCCGGCGAAGATCCCGGGGAACGCCAGGACGTTGTTGATCTGGTTGGGGAAGTCCGACCGGCCGGTCGCCACGACCGCCGCGTACTTGTGCGCGACGTCCGGGTGCACCTCGGGGTTCGGGTTGGCCATGGCGAAGACGAAGGCCCCCTCGGCCATCGACGCCACGGCCGACTCCGGCACCGTACCGCCGGAGACGCCGATGAAGACGTCGGCGCCGGCCAGCGCGTCCTCCAGGGACCCGGTGATGCCCGCCTTGTTGGTGAACTCGGCCAGCTCCCGCTTGACCGGCGTCAGGTCCTCCCGGTCCGCCGAGACGACGCCCTTGCGGTCGGACACCGCCACGTCCCCGATGCCGGCCTCGACCAGCATCTTGGCGATGGCGACACCGGCCGCGCCCGCGCCGGAGATGACGGCCCGCAGCTCGCCGATGCCCCGGCCGCTCAGCCGGGCCGCGTTGCGCAGCGCCGCCAGGGTCACGACCGCCGTGCCGTGCTGGTCGTCGTGGAAGACCGGGATGTCCAGGCGCTCCTGGAGCTTCCGCTCGATCTCGAAGCACCGGGGCGCCGAGATGTCCTCCAGATTGACTCCGCCGAAGGACGGCGCGAGGCGCACCACGGTCTCGACGATCTCGTCGGCGTCGGTGCAGTCGAGTGCGATCGGCACCGCGTCCACGCCGCCGAACTGCTTGAAAAGGATCGCCTTCCCTTCCATCACCGGAAGGGAGGCTTCAGGGCCGATGTCCCCAAGGCCCAGCACGGCCGTTCCGTCGGTCACGACGGCGACCACGGACGACTTCCACGTGTAGTCGTGGACCAGTTCCGGCTGCTCGGCGATGGCGGTGCACACCCGCGCGACGCCGGGCGTGTACGCCAGGGACAGGTCGTCCTTGTCACGGACGGGCACGGTGGCCTGCACGGCCATCTTGCCGCCGCGGTGCAGCGCGAAGGCCGGATCGAAGGAATCGAGCGGCTCTGCCCCGCCGTCCTGATCCGTACCCCTGTCGCTGCGAGGATTGACGATCTCCGCTGCCACTTGGTTTTACCCCTTAAGTGTTCATGGTTTGAGGGTGGCCACTCCTGGTGAGGGGTGGGCGGGACCGCGCATGGCCCAGTGAGTGATGCGTTCGGGCACAGACGCGACGGGCGCGCCGCACACGCGCCCTGAGCCCCGGATGAGGGGTGTAAAGAACCTTCTTACCGGACGGACGGCATCGGCGACGAGTCCATAACGCGAAGGTCACATGACGGCGAGTCGACACGTACCCCAATATGGGGACAAGTCCGTGTCGAATGTTTGGTAATGCCTCCAAATCGTTCATACGCGCTGTTCCCGCAGACCGCATGGCGAGGCAGACCGAAGATCTTCCGGCGAGAAGGAGGGATTACCGCAGATGGTCCGGCCTTGATGGGCCGGCCGTTCACCCTTCGGGGACCACCCGTTATCCGATTTTGACATGGCGAGTGCCCTGAATGGCGCAATCCAAATGGCAAGATGCGTCAATCACACGAGGTCGCGACACCCGAAGGTGTGTGTTCTCGTCGACCCATCGGCAGCTCCACCCATCCGCCGGAGGAACCCACCATGACCGCAGGCTCCACCCGTCGTACGACCGCCGCGCACTCCCGTCTGGCCGCGGTCGGTGCGATCGCGGTCGCAGGCGCCCTGATTCTCACCGGCTGCGGTGACCAGACCAAGGACAAGGACAAGTCCTCCGGCAGCTCGTCCGCCGCCTCCGCCCCGCTGGCCGACAAGCTGCCGGCGTCGATCCGTGACAAGGGTGTCATCAAGGTCGGCTCCGACATCGCGTACGCGCCCGTCGAGTTCAAGGACAACTCCGGCAAGGTCGTCGGCCTCGACCCCGACATCGCGGCCGCCCTGGGCAAGCAGCTCGGCGTGACCTTCCAGTTCGAGAACGGCACGTTCGACGCCCTGCTCACCGGCATCCGCTCCAACCGCTACGACATCGCCATGTCGGCGATGACGGACAACAAGAGCCGCCAGGACGGCGTCGACCCGGCGACGGGCAAGAAGGTCGGCGAGGGCGTCGACTTCGTCGACTACCTGACCGCCGGTGTGTCGATCTACACCCGCAAGGGCGACACCGAGGGCATCACCTCCTGGTCCGACCTGTGCGGCAAGAAGATCGCCCTGGAGCGCGGCACCGTCTCCAACGACCTCGCCAAGGCCGAGGCGAAGAAGTGCCCGAGCGGCAAGAAGCTCACCATCGAGGCCTTCGACGACGACCAGCAGGCCCAGACGCGCCTGCGCTCCGGCGGCGCCGACGCGGCCTCCTCCGACTTCCCGGTCGCCGCGTACGCGGTGAAGACCTCCGGCGGCGGCAAGGACTTCGAGATCGTCGGCGACCAGGTCGAGGCGGCCCCGTACGGCATCGCCGTCGGCAAGAGCAGCACCCAGCTGCGCGACGCGCTGCAGGCCGCGATGAACGCGATCATCAAGAACGGCGAGTACGAGAAGATCCTTCAGAAGTGGGGCGCCGAGGACGGCGCCGTGAAGGAGTCCGCCATCAACGGCGGCAAGTGACCGTGCGAGCAGCCACCGAGAGGCAACACCCGTGACTGCTGACATCGACAAGACGGCGGGACCCAAGGACGTGCCCCCGTCCGGGGCTCAGGCCATCAAGGCCATCCCGGTCAGGCACTACGGCCGGTACGTCACCGCCCTGATCGCGATCGGGCTCCTGGTCGCGATCATCTACGCGTTCGGCCAGGGCAAGATCAACTGGCACGCCGTCCCCGACTACTTCTTCGACGACCGGATCATGACCGGCGTCGGCAAGACCCTCCTGCTGACGGTCCTGTCGATGCTGATCGGCATCGTCGGCGGCATCGTCCTGGCGGTGATGCGGCTGTCGAAGAACCCGGTGACCTCGGCGATCGCCTGGTTCTACATCTGGTTCTTCCGCGGCACGCCGGTCCTGGTCCAGCTGTTCCTGTGGTTCAACCTGGGCCTGGTCTTCGAGTACATCAACCTCGGTCCGATCTACAAGAACTACTGGTCGGACTTCATGACGCCGCTGCTGACGGCGCTGCTCGGCCTCGGCCTGAACGAGGCGGCGTACATGGCGGAGATCTGCCGCGCCGGCCTGCTCGCCGTCGACGAGGGCCAGACCGAGGCCGCCCACGCCCTGGGCATGAGCCACGGCAAGACCCTGCGCCGGATCGTCATTCCGCAGGCCATGCGGGTGATCGTGCCGCCGACCGGCAACGAGGTCATCAACATGCTGAAGACGACCTCGCTCGTGGCGGCCGTCCAGTATCCGGAGCTGTTCCGCTACGCCCAGGACATCGGCCAGGTCTCCGGCGCTCCGGTGGAGATGTACTTCCTCGCCGCCGCCTGGTATCTGATCATGACCTCGGTGCTGAGCGTGGGCCAGTACTACATCGAGCGGTACTACGCCCGCGGCTCCAGCCGCAGCCTGCCGCCGACGCCGTGGCAGAAGGTGAAGGCGAACATGTTCTCCCTCGGCCGCCCGAAGGGAGGCATGGCATGACCGGCAAGCTCAGCAAGCAGGACGCGGCCACGCGCGACGCGTCCGTGGCGATGGTCAAGGCCGAGGGCGTGCACAAGTCCTTCGGCCAGGTCGAGGTGCTCAAGGGCATCGACCTGGAGGTCAGGCCGGGCGAGGTGTTCTGCCTCATCGGCCCCTCCGGCTCCGGCAAGTCGACCTTCCTGCGCTGCATCAACCACCTGGAGAAGATCAACGCGGGCCGGCTGTACGTGGACGGCGAGCTCGTCGGCTACCGCCAGCACGGCGACAAGCTCTACGAGCTGCGTGACCGCGAGGTCGCCATGAAGCGCCGGGACATCGGCATGGTCTTCCAGCGCTTCAACCTGTTCCCGCACATGACGGCCCTGGAGAACGTCATGGAGGCGCCGGTCCAGGTCAAGGGCACGAACCGGGGCCAGGCCAAGGAACGGGCGATGCAGCTCCTGGAGCGCGTGGGCCTGGCCGACCGGGCCGGGCACTACCCCTCGCAGCTCTCCGGCGGCCAGCAGCAGCGCGTGGCGATCGCACGGGCCCTCGCCATGGACCCCAAGCTGATGCTGTTCGACGAGCCGACGTCGGCGCTCGACCCGGAGCTGGTCGGTGACGTCCTGGACGTCATGCGCGACCTCGCCGAGTCCGGCATGACGATGGTCGTCGTCACCCACGAGATGGGCTTCGCCCGCGAGGTCGGCGACAACCTGGTCTTCATGGACGACGGCGTGGTGGTGGAATCCGGCCACCCGCGGGAGGTCCTGACCAACCCGCGGCACGAGCGCACGCAGTCGTTCCTGTCGAAGGTGCTGTGACCGGCGGTGCCGTAACGGGTGGACGCGATCCTGCGTGAAGGGGCGGTACGGGAGTCCGTACCGCCCCTTCCGCTGTCCCGGTCCCTACTTCAGGGCCAGCAGCAGGGTGTCCGACGGCGAGCACCACACCGGGCGGGCCTCCGCGAAGCCCTTCTCGCGCAGCACGCGCGCGTGCCAGGCGGCGGGCGGCGTGTCGCCGTCGGCGTGCTCGCCGTAGATCTCGAAACGGCGGGCCGTCGGCCCGGCGAGCACCGGGTCGGCGGCGGCCAGCTGCCACCACTCGGCCCAGTCCAGGGCGCCGTCCCGCCTGGCCCGATCCATGCGCCCGTGCCGCTGGGCGCGTTCGGCCGCGTTGATCCGGGGCGTGGTGTCGTCGATCATGTGGTCCGCGTTCATGAAGACACCGCCGTCGCGGACGAGTTCCGCGACCTGACCGTAGAGGGCGGCGAGGGGTTCACGGTGCAGCCAGTGCAGGGCCGTGGCGGTCAGGACCGCGTCGTAGGAGTCGTACGGCAGTTTGGCCCGCCAGGCCGGATCCTTCAGGTCGGCCGTCACGAAGGAGGCCCGCTCGTCCCCCTCGAAGGTGCCCCGCGCGATGGCGAGCAGGGCCGGGTCGAGGTCGACGCCGGTGCTGGTGGCCCCGGGGAAGCGGGCGAGCAGGCGGGCGGTGATGCTGCCGGTGCCGCAGGCGAGGTCCAGGACGCGCGGCGTGGTGCCGACGAGGGCCTCCACCATGTCCAGCATGATGCCGAAGCGGTCCTCGCGGTCGGGCATGTACCACTCCTGCTGCCGGTCCCAGCTCTTCTGCCAGGCCGGCCAGTCGGCCCCCGCCGCGGTGGTGTCCGTACCCGTGTCCGTCATCGCTGCCCTCCCTGACGCCGTTGGCGTAATACCCTGAAAGCACGACCGTCTGTTACAAGGTCGCGCTCGTCACCATAGAGCTCCCGCGTAAGGACTACAAGTGGAACTGGCCTATTACTCCGATTACGCCGTACGTCTCGTCAACAGCGAGGAGCCGGCCCGGGGCAAGGACACCCTGACCTCGGTGGAGGCGGTCCGGGACCTGTTCGGCGGCAACGCCTCGGCCGCCCGCCGCGCCACCGAGGCCGACGTGACCCGCTTCCGCTCGGTGCGGGCCCGGCTGCGTTCGGTCTTCGAGGCGGCCGACCAGGGTGACGAGACCCTCGCGGTGGCCCTGCTGAACTCCCTGCTGCTGGAGTTCCCGGTGAGCCCGCAGATCTCCGGGCACGACTACCGCGACGAGGACGGCCGCCCGCTGTGGCACATGCACCTGGCGGACCACCCGTCCAACGCGACCGCCGGCTACGCCGCGATCGCCGCGATGGGCCTGGCCTTCCACCTCACCGAGTACGGCGTGGACCGCCTCGGCCTGTGCGAGGCGACCCCCTGCCGGAACGCCTACCTGGACACCTCGACCAACCGCTCGCGCCGCTACTGCTCCGACCGCTGCGCCACCCGCGCCAACGTGGCCGCCTACCGCGCCCGCAAGCGCCTGGAGGCCGACCGGTCGGAGAGCACGGGCCTGGCCGCCGACAGCACCCAGCGCGCCACCGCCAGCGGCGAGCGCCGGCCGGCCGGGCGCGGCCGGTAACGGAACCACACCTTCCCCAGGATCAGCTCCTCCGGCACGGTCCCGTAGTCGGTGCTGTCCCCGCCCGCGTACGCGTTGTCGCCGAGCACCCACCAGCCGCCCTCGCGCCGCTCCGCCGCACGCTTGACGACCAGCAGATCCTGCTGGAACGGATGGCGCAGGACGACCACGTCCCCCGGGCGCACGCGGGCGCCGTACTGCACGACGAGCCGGTCTCCGTGGTACAGCGTCGGCACCATGGACGGCCCGGTCACCTCGGCCAGCCCCAAGGGCAGCACGGCGCCCCTGCGCTCGGTCTCCTGCGACAGCTCCGGCATCCCCGGCACCTCCCCGGTCCGTTCCTCCACCAGTCTCAGTCTGACCCTGGACTTTTGTCCTAAGCCCTAGGGGGCACTCGCGAAAACACGCCTTGCAGGGAGTAATGTCCCACCTGAGAAGACGATCACGAGGAAGGAATGCTCCATGCTTTCCCGCCTGTTTGCCCCCAAGGTCAAGGTCAGCGCGCACTGTGACCTCCCCTGCGGTGTGTACGACCCGGCCCAGGCCCGCATCGAGGCGGAGTCCGTGAAGGCCATCCAGGAGAAGATGGCCGGCAACGACGACCCGCACTTCCAGACGCGCGCCACCGTCATCAAGGAGCAGCGTGCCGAGCTGGCCAAGCACCACGTCTCGGTGCTGTGGAGCGACTACTTCAAGGCTCCGCACTTCGAGAAGTACCCCGAGCTGAGCCAGCTGGTCAACGACACCCTGAAGGCCCTCTCCGCCGCCAAGGCCTCCACCGACCCGGCCACGGGCCAGAAGGCGCTGGACTACATCGCCCAGATCGACAAGATCTTCTGGGAGACCAAGAAGGCCTGACTTCCTGTCAGACCATGTGGCACGCGGCCTCGTCGGCCGCTCCGCCTCACCGTCCGCACCCGGTCCCTCGGCAGGCCGCCGACCACGGCACCTGCGAAGGGGCCGGGTGCGGTCGTCTTCGGCCGCGCTCAGCTGGGCGATCTCGGTCACGAGTCACACGCCACGCGTCACGAGTCACACGCCTACGTCACGCGTCACGCGTCACGCGTCATGACTCTGACTCAACTCCCGCTCTCCCTGGGGCCGGACGGCAGGTGGACCGTCATGATCAGATGGCAGGTCTCGGTGCCCGCGCCTCGGTAGGTGTGGGGGGAGTCGCCGTCGAAGGTGGCGGTCTGCCCGGCGTCGACGGTGTGCTCGGTGCCGTCCACGACCAGCGTCATGCGGCCGGAGGTGACACTGACGGTCTCCACGACTCCGGCCTGGTGGGGGTGGCTCGGGTACTCCTCGCCCGGTTCCAGTCGCCAGCGCCAGACCTCGACGGGTGCCGGTCCGGAGGTCGTCAGCATGAGCCGGGCCTCGCCGCCCCGCTCCCCCGTCCACAGCGGTGCGACGGCGTCGGCCGCCACGACGCGGACACGGCCCTGCGGCGGTCCCTGCATCAGGGCGGACACCGAGATGCCGAGGGTGTCGGCCAGCCGGACCAGGGTGGCGAGGTTGGGGTTGCCCTGCGCCTTCTCGAGCGCCACCAGGGCACCCTTGCTGACCTGGGCGCGCCTGCTGAGCTCGTCCAGGGACAGGCCCGCTCGGGTGCGGGCCGCCTTGACGTTGTGCGCGACCGACCGCAGGGTCGCGGCTGTCTCAGCCACTGATCACCATCTTTCACCCGGGTTCACGGGTTCATCGGAGCCCATCGGAGCTCATCGGGGTCCATCGGGGTTCAGCGAGGTTCGCCAGAATGTACTGCGCGGTCGTTTGATTGACACGCCACGGTCGTTCTGTTGTACGGTGCAGTCGTTCTACTGCCATGCTAAGGGATGTACCGTGATCGCTCTGCTGCTGGCCCTGGGCAGCTCCCTCGCCTACGGCTGCGCCGACTTCCTCGGCGGCCTCGGCGCCCGAAAGGCCCATGTGCTGCGCACCGTGATGGTCGCCGCCCCGGCCAGCCTCGCGGTCGAGCTGCTGCTGTGGCCCGTGCTCGGCGCCTCGTTCGGTCCGGCCGCCGTCGGCTGGGGCGCCGCCTCCGGGGTCGCCTCGGCCGCGGCGTTCGCCCTGTTGTACCGCAGCCTGGCGATCGGCCCGATGAACGTCCTGTCACCCGTGACCGCGCTGGTGTCCGCCGCGCTGCCCGTCGGGGTCGGACTGGTCCAGGGCGAGCACCTGACCGCCGTCGGCCTGGTCGGACTGCCGCTCGCGCTGGCGGCGGTCGTGCTGGTCAGCGCCGGGCACGGCGCGGGCTCTTCCCGCCCCTCCCGTACGGCCTTGCTGCCGGCCTTCGGCGCGGGCGCCGCCATCGCCCTGCAGTTGGTCTTTCTGCACCAGGCGCCGTCCGACAGCGGGGTGGCCCCGCTGATCGTCGGCCGGGCCGTCTCCTCCTCCGTCACCCTGGCCGCGGCCGGGCTGATGCACCGCAGGCTCGGTCCTGAGCGGCCCGCGTACGCTGTGTCGGCGGCCGCTGGCGTGCTGGACTCCGTGGCCAACCTGCTGTTCCTCCTCGCCGCCCGCAGCGGGGACCTGACCGTCGTCGCCGTGATCACCGCCCTCTATCCGGCCGGCACCGTCCTGCTCGCCCGCGGTGTGCTTGCCGAACGCATCCACCGCGGCCAGCTCGTCGGCCTCGGCACCGCCGCCGTCGCCGTCGGCCTCCTCGCCCTGACCTGAGCAGCCCGCACAGCCACATCGCAGTCGCGACCACGCAAGGAGCACCGCATGTTCATCCAGCCCTGGGACGCCGGCCTGGACGAAGCCGAATGGCAGACCTGGATCGCGGAGGGCCACGACTTCGGCCTCTTGACCGTCAACGGCCTGCCCGGCCACCCGCCCACCGTCGTCCCCACCCACTTCACCGGTGACGGCAACCACCTCCTGATCCACCTCGCCCGGCCCAACCCGGTCTGGGAGTCGATCGAGCACGACCCGAACGTCACCTTCACCGTCACGGGCGACTACGCCTTCGTCCCCGGCCCCTGGCGCGCGGGGCCCGGCACTCCGGCCACCGAGGGCGTGCCCACGAGCTACTACGCGGCCGTCCAGTTCATCTGCCGGGCCGCTGTCGTCGACGACCCCGAGGCCAAGGCGGAGCTGCTGCGCCGCCAGCTGGCCCATTTCCAGCCCGACGGCGGCCACGCTCCCGTCGCCGTCGGCCGGCCCCCGTACGGGCGGATGCTGTCCGGCATCCGCGGCCTGGGCCTGGAGGTCACCGATGTGCGGGCCAAGTTCAAGTACGACGACCACAAGCCCGTGGAGCACCGCGCCGCCGTCGCCGACCGTCTCATCGAGCGCGGCCAGGGCCTGGACGCGCCCACCGCACAGCAGCAGCTGCGCCGCCTGGACCGCATCGGTCCCTGGAAGCCCTGACCCCGCCCGCACGCCGCCCGCACCCTCGCAGGAAACGGATCCCGCCCATGCCCGCCTTCCGCATCGCCCCGGCCGTCACCGACGCCTTCCCCGACACCCTGATCGCCCTGGTCACCGCCTCCGGCCTGCGCGGCCGTGAACCCTGGCCGCACACCGCCGCGGCACTGGAGGAGCTGGAGCAGCGGCTCGCGGACGGCTCCTGGCAGCCCGCCGACGAGACCGACCCCCGGATCGAGGCGTGGCACACCGCCTACCGCTCCTTCGGCACCAATCCCCGCCGCGTCCGCCCCAGCGTCGACGCCCTCGGCCGCCGTCTGGCCAAGAAGGGGACCCTGCCGCGCATCAACCCGGCCGTCGACTCGTACAACGCCGTCTCCGTCCGCCACGGCCTGCCCGCCGGCGCGTTCGACCTGGACCACGTCACCGGCGGCGTCGACATCCGCCACGCGGACGGCACCGAGTCCTTCACCCCGCTCGGCGAGCCCGGCACCGTCGAGAACCCCAGGCCCGGCGAGATCGTCTACGCGGACGCCACCGATGTCCTCACCCGCCACTGGAACCACCGCGATGCCCACCGAACCCGCGTCACCGAGGATTCCACCCGCGTCGTCTTCGTTCTCGAGACCCTGTGCGCCGCCCGCGACGGCCACCTCCTGAAGATCGCGGCCGAGGAGTTGCAGGGCCTGCTCGCCCCGCATGCCGACCGGACCGCCGTGCACCACCTCGGTCCGGCGCAGCCCCTGACCACTGTCTGAGACCTGCGGCGGCGTCCCTCCGGCGGCCACCCTACGATCGCGGCATGAGCATCCGCTGGGTGTACGCCTTCATCGACCGGCCGGGCGCGCGGGTCGCCCGCGCCCTGGAGTTCTGGACGGCCGTCACGGGCACGCGGGCGTCCGAAATGCGGGGTGAGCGCGACGAGTTCGTCACCCTGCTGCCGGACGGAGCAGACGGCTTCGACGCCTGCGTCAAGTGTCAGGCCGTGGCCTCCGGGGACGGCGGTGCGCATCTCGACCTCGCCGTCGAGGACGTGCCGGGCTTCGTGGCGTCGGCGCTGCGGGTCGGCAGTGAGGTCGTCGCCGAGCACGAGGACTGGGCCGTGCTGCGGTCGCCCGCCGGGCAGTTGTTCTGTGCGGTTCCCTGGCAAGGGGAGTCGGTGCGTCCGCCCGTCGTCCGCGACAGCCGGCTGGACCAGGTCTGCCTCGACGTTCCGCCCTCGACCTACGGCGCCGAAGTCGCCTTCTGGAGCGAACTGCTGACCGCCGCCGGGTGGCGGTCGCTGCCCGGGGCACTCCCCGAGTTCCACGTGGTCGAGCCGCCGCCCGGCCTGCCGGTGCGCGTCCTGCTGCAACGCCTGGCCGAGGAACGGCCCGCCTCCGCCCACCTGGACCTGGCCTGCGCGGACATCGGTGCGACCCGGTCCTGGCACGAGAGCCTCGGCGCCACCCATGTCGCCGACCACCCCCACTGGACGGTGCTCCGCGACCCGGCCGGCGGCCTGTACTGCCTGACCGGGCGGGATCCGGAGACGGGCGGGCTGCCCGCGGCGCGCGAGGAGTCCGCGGCGCGCGAGGGGCCTGCGACCCGGGCGGAGTGATGCGGTGTCACTTCCCGCGGTACGGGGCTATCGCAGGCCCATGGGGCTGCCGGAAGCCGGGCGGGTGGCTGGCTCGCGCCACATCGGCCACATGCGCGGGCCGTCCGGCAGGTCGAGGGTGCGGCCGGTGAAGGCGAAGCCCAGGCGCTCGTAGAGCCTGGTGCTGCGCTCGCTGCTGGCCTCCAGATACGCGGACAGGCCCTCGCGGTCGCAGCGGTCCAGGACGTGCTGGATGAGCGCGCCGCCCAGGCCCTCGCCCTGGCGTCCGGGTACGACGCCGATCATCCACAGGTACGCGTGGGCACGGTCCGCCGGGTGCGACTCGGTCATCAGCCGGGTGATCTCCTCCACGCGCCGGTTCGCCGGGTCGACCGCCTCACGCATCCGTACCGCCTCGTCGGCCTCGTCGGAGCCCGCGGCGTCCTCCGAGGCGTCGCCGGCGGGCACCGACAGCCACAGCGCGCACGCCGAGCCGTCCTCGGTGACGTCGATCCAGCCCTCGGCCAGCACCACGTCGGTGAAGGCGGCCATCAACCGACGGTGGGTCGCACGGCGGTACTCCTCGCCGGGAAAGACCCAAGCGCTCACCGGGTCGTCCTGGAAGGCCCCGTCCAGCAGCCGCACGACCAGTTCCCGATCGTCCTCGCCGGCCGCCCGGATCCCCACGCCCATCTCGTGCCCCTTCACGTCAATCAGCCCCGGACGTACGGGCGTTGAGCGTACTCGGTGCAGCCGCCGGGCGTGGCGGGGGGCGGGTCCCGCACACCGTGGGGCAGTGCGGGACCCGTCGGACCGGAGCCCCCGGTGGCCGTACGGGGTCAGGAGCCGTACGGAACCGGGGGGCTCCGGGGTCTGCGCGCGCCGGTTACTCGCGCCGGCGTCCGCTGGTGCCTCCGGACGCGTGGTGCGTCCGCGGACGCGTCCGGTCACGTGGTGGGTGCGTCCGCGGATGCGACCGGGTCATGCGATGCGTCCGGTCACGGGTACGTCCGGTCACGGGTACGTCCCGTCACGTGGTGCGTCTGGTCACGAACTCGGCCAGGGCCAGCAGGCCGCCCGCAGCCACCGGGTCCGGGACGGCGCGGGACAGGTCCTGGACGGCCTGGGCCATCCGGTCGGCCGCCTGGGACTGCGCCCAGTCCCGGCCGCCGGCCCGCTCCACCATCAGCGCGGCACCCTCCTCCTCTCCTTCCCTGTGGGGCCGGGCGTACAGCTCGGCGAGTTCACCGGCGGCCGGAGTGCCCGAGGTGAGCGCGGCGACCACGGGCAGGGACTTCTTGCGGGCGGCGAGGTCGGCGCCGGCCGGCTTGCCGGTGCGGGCCGGATCGCCCCATATGCCGATCACGTCGTCGATGAGCTGGAACGCAAGCCCCGCCTGCCGGCCGAACGCGTCCAGCGCCTCCACCTCCTCCTTCGCCGCCCCCGCGTAGAGCGCGCCGACGGCGCACGCGCACCCGAGCAGCGCGCCCGTCTTGGCCTCGGCCATGGCCAGTACCTCGGCGAGCGTGACCTCGTCGGGGGCGCGCCGCTCCAGAGCCGTGTCCGCGTGCTGGCCCGCACACAACTCGACGACACAGGCCGCGAGCCGGGCGGCGGCGGCCGGGGACGCCGGGTGCGCGTCCTCGGCGAGCACCCGCAGGGCCAGCGCCTGCAGGGCGTCCCCGGCGAGAATGGCGTCGGCGTCGCCGAACACCGTCCACACCGTGGGGCGGTGCCGGCGGGTGGTGTCCCGGTCCATCACGTCGTCGTGCAGGAGCGTGAAGTTGTGGACCAGTTCCACCGCGGCGGCGGCCCGCGCCGCGTCCGCCCGCGCCCGGGCTCCACCGAGCGCGGCAGCCGCGGCGAGGACCAGCGCGGGGCGGATGGCCTTGCCCGCATTGCCCGTGGCCGGGGTGCCGTCCGCGTGCTCCCAGCCGAAGTGGTAGCGCGCGATCCGGCGCATGGAGGAGGGCAACGAGGCGATCGCCGACCGCAGTTCCGGATCGACGCAGGCCCGGGCACGGTCGAGGATCACCGCCGCGTCGTGCCCGTCGGGTGCGGCCGTACCCGCCCGCGCCTCTCCTGGCGAGCCGTCACCGTGACCGCCGTCGGCGGCCCGCGGGCCCGACGGTGGCTCGCCGGCCACCGCTCCCGCGGTCACCGCGCCCGCCGGCCGCGCGGTCCCCGCCGCACGCCGCGCGCCGGGCGGACGCGGTGTCGTCTCCGTCATGAACTCGGCCATCCGCTCCCCCTCGGAGAGTCCGCGAACACTGGCGTCTGCGCTGCTGGAGCCGGATCCGCACCCCCGGGATGTAGTACCCGGACCGGTGGGCGGGAACACCGCGAGCGGGCGCGGAAGGTCAGCGCCAACGGCCGACCTCGATGTTCTCCAGGACCCCCAGCGCGTCCGGGACCAGTACCGCCGCCGAGTAGTAGGCCGTCACCAGGTACTTGATGACCGCCTGCTCGTTGATGCCCATGAACCGCACGGACAGGCTCGGCTCGATCTCGTCCGGGATGCCCGTGGCGCGCAGCCCGATGACACCCTGGTCCTCCTCTCCGGTGCGCAGCGCGATGATCGAGCTGGTCCGGGCCTCGGTGACCGGGATCTTGTTGCACGGGAAGATCGGCACACCGCGCCAGGTGGGAATCCGGTTGCCGCCCATGTCGATGGTCTCGGGCACCAGCCCGCGCCGGTTCAGCTCACGGCCGAACGCGGCGATCGCGCGCGGGTGGGCGAGGAACAGCTTGGTGCTGCGGCGGCGGCTGAGCAGCTCGTCCATGTCGTCCGGGCTCGGCACGCCGTCGTGCGGCTGGATCCGCTGGTCGTACTCGCAGTTGTGGAGCAGACCGAAGTCGCGGTTGTTGATCAGTTCGTGTTCCTGGCGCTCCTTCAGCGCCTCGACGGTCAGCCGGAGCTGCTGCTCCGTCTGGTTCATCGGCTGGTTGTAGAGGTCGGCCACGCGCGTGTGGATGCGCAGGACGGTCTGCGCGATGCTCAGTTCGTATTCGCGGGGCCTGGCCTCGTAGTCGACGAAGGTGTGCGGGATGTCCGGCTCACCGCTGTGGCCGGCGGCGAGGGCGACCTCCTTCTCTCCGTACTTGTTGGTGCGCTGCCCGGGGATCGAGCGCAGCCGCTGAAGGTGGTCGCGCAGCGAGTCGGCGCGCTCGGTGACCTGTTCGAAGTCGTGCCGGGACAGGACCAGGACGGTGCACGCGGTGTCCGCGCGGACCGTGTACTCCCAGATGGCGTCCGGGTCGAGGAGCGCCTGCTCGCCGAAGTAGGCACCGTCGGCGAGGACGCCGAGGACCTGGTCGTCGCCGTACGGGCCGGTGCCCACCTTCTCGGCCCTGCCGTGCGCGAGCAGGTACACCTCCTCGGACTGGTTGCCGAACGAGGCGATCACCTGCCCGGCGCCGATCTCCCGCTGGCGGCAGCGCTGGGCGAGCTCGGAGAGCACGTCGCCGTCCTCGTACCCCCGCAGCGCGGGCAGTTCGCCGAGTTCGGCGGGGATCACCTCGACGCGGTCGCCGGTCTTCACGAACGTGATCCTGCCGTCGCCGACGGCGTAGGTGAGCCGCCGGTTCACCCGGTACGTGCCGCCCTGCACGTCGACCCATGGCAGCATCCGCAGCAGCCAGCGCGAGCTGATCTCCTGCATCTGGGGAACGGACTTGGTGGTGGTGGCCAGGTTCCGCGCGGCCGCGGTGCCGAGGCTCTGCTGCGGCCGGTCCTGCCCCGTGCGGACCTCTTCGCCTACCGACATAGAGAATTGCCCTCCCGCTCATGACCGGCACTTTCGGCGCCGGGCATCGATTTGCAGGCGCCAGCCTTCCATCACGCAGCGTGCTCGTGCCATTACACGAAAGAGCGGGAATGGATCACCGTCGCGTCGGGCACACATGGGGACCACGTCCGGCAGGACCTGGCGGCGACGGCGATGATGTCCGGCCACAGGCGACCGCGCAGACCTCCGGCGACAATGGCCTGGTGACCAGCTCCGCCGCCCCCGACCCCGCCGCGCTCTCCCCCCGCCTCCCCTCCCCCGTGCAGGAGCTCGCCGACGACCGCTTCGCGCGCCGCGGCCTGCGTCTGCTGCTCAAGCGCGACGACTTGATCCACCCGGAGCTGATCGGCAACAAGTGGCGCAAACTCGCCCCCAACCTGCGGGCCGCGGCCGGCCGGACGATCATCACCTTCGGCGGCGCGTACTCCAACCACCTGCGGGCCACCGCGGCCGCGGGCCGTCTCCTGGGCCTGCGCACGGTCGGTGTCGTGCGCGGCGAGGAACTGGCCGACCGTCCTCTCAACCCCTCCCTCGCCCGGTGCGCGGCCGACGGGATGCGGCTGCATTTCGTCGACCGGTCCACGTACCGGAGCAAGACGGATCCGCGGACGCTGGCCGGCATTCTGCGCGCGGCCGGCGCCGAGGACGCGTACGTCGTCCCCGAGGGCGGGAGCAATACGGAAGCCGTACGCGGCTGCCAGGCCCTGGGCGAGGAACTGCGCGGGCATGCCGACGTCGTCGCGCTCGCCTGCGGCACCGGCGGCACGCTCGCGGGCCTCGCCGCCGGCCTGGCTCCCGGGCAGCGTGCCCTGGGCATACCCGTCCTCCGGGGCGGCTTCCTGACCACCGATGTACAGGCCCTCCAGGAGCGAGCCTTCGGAGCCCGCCGCGGCACCTGGTCCCTCGACGACCGCTTCCACTTCGGCGGCTACGCCCGTACCGGCCCCGAACTCGACGCCTTCGCCGAGGACTTCGAACAGCGCCACGGCATACCCGTGGAACGTCTCTATGTCGCCAAGGCGCTGTACGGACTTGTCGCCCTGGCCGACGAGGGAGCCTTCCCGCACGGCACCACCGTCGCCGCCGTGGTCACCGGACGCCCCTTTCCGTGACGGTTTCCGTGCCGGTTTCCGAGACCACGGGGCCCGGCTAGGCCGCTTCCCGGAAGGCGGCCGCCTCCTCGAGGTCGAGCCTGCGCAGCAGGAGGCGCAGCATCTCGTCGTCGATGTAGCGGCCGTCGCGCAGCCGTACGAAGACGGCCCGCTCGGCAGCGATCATGTCCCGGGACAGACGGCGGTAGGTGTCGTCCACCGATTCGCCGGTGACCGGGTTGGTCTGGCCGAGGCGTTCCCAGACGGCGTTGCGGCGGCGCTCCAGGACCGCGCGGAGCCGGTCGGCGAGCGGCGGCGGCAGGGTGTTGCGCTCGTCGGCGAGGAGTTCCTCCAGGAGCCGCTCGGCGGCCAGTGAGGCCTGCGCCTGGGCATTGGCCTCGGCGAGCGTGGCGGCCTGCGCGTCGGGCCCGGGGAACTTCAGCGCGCGGATCATCGGCGGCAGGGTCAGGCCCTGCACCACCAGCGTCCCGATGACCGTGGTGAAGGTCAGGAACAGCAGCAGGTTGCGCTGCGGGAACGGGCCGCCGCCGTGCACCGTGACCGGGATCGAGAAGGCGATGGCCAGGGAGACCACGCCCCGCATCCCGGCCCACGCGGTGACCATCGCGCCCCTCCAGGTGGGGTTCTCCTCCCGCTCCCGGACGCTCCGGAACAGCAGCCGGGGCAGGAACGCCGCCGGGTACACCCACACGAACCGGGCCGCGACGACCACGAGGAAGACGGCGACCGCGTACCAAGCCGCCTGGGCTCCGGCGTACTCGTCCAGGCCCCCGAGGACGATCGGCAGCTGCAGTCCGATCAGGGCGAACACCGCGGACTCCAGGACGAACGCGACCATCTTCCACACCGCCTCCTCCTGGAGCCGGGTGGCGAAGTCGACCTCCCACGCGCGGTGCCCGAGATAGAGGGCGACGGTGACGACGGCGAGCACCCCGGAGGCGTGCACCTGCTCGGCGACGGCATAGGCGGCGAACGGGATCAGCAGGGAGAGCGTGTTCTGCAGCAGCGCCTCCTTCAGGTGCGTGCGCAGCCAGTGCAGCGGCGCCATCAGCACCAGTCCGACACCCACGCCGCCGAACGCCGCGACCAGGAACTCCTCCACTCCCCCTGCCCAGGTCGCGCCCTCGCCGACGGCCGCGGCCAGCGCGACCTTGTAGGCGGTGATCGCGGTGGCGTCGTTGAGCAGGGACTCGCCCTGCAGAATCGTGGTGATCCTCGAGGGCAGTCCCACCCTGCGGGCCACCGCCGTCGCCGCCACCGCGTCCGGCGGCGCCACCACCGCGCCCAGCACCAGCGCCGCCGTCAGCGGCAGCCCCGGCACGATCAGATACGCGGCCCAGCCGACCGCGAAGGTCGCGAACAGCACGTATCCGACCGAGAGCAGCGCCACGGGCCGCAGTTGCGCGCGCAGGTCGAGGTAGGAGCTGTCGATGGCCGACGTGTACAGCAGCGGGGGCAGCAGCAGCGGCAGCACGATCTTGGGATCGAGGGTGTAGCCGGGCACGCCCGGGATGTACGAGACCGCCAGCCCCGCGGCGACCAGCAGCAGTGGTGCCGGCACGGGGGTGCGCCGGGCGGCCCCGGCCACCGCGGCGCTGCCCGCCACCAGCAACAGCAGCGGCATCACGTCCATCGTCCTCGCCCACCCATCGTTGTCGTCCCGCCCGCTTTTCCGCGCGGTCACCCGCGCGCCCGTCGTAACCTGGCAATCATGAAACAGTGCACGCACGCCGACGCGCTGCCGCATCCGGAGCCAGAGCCCCGCAGCGAGACGTGTCTGGAGTGCCTGGCGGAGGGTACGCACCCGGTGCAGCTGCGGCTGTGCCTGACCTGTGGCCATGTGGGGTGCTGCGACTCCTCGCCGCACCAGCACGCGACGAAGCACCACAAGGACAGCGGGCACCCGGTGATGCGGACCTTCGAACCCGGCGAGGACTGGCGTTGGTGCTTCGTGGACCACGTGCTGGCGTGACCGGGATTCCGGACGGTTCGAGCGTCTGACGTCTGGGTACGTCAACCCGGCGCGCGCTGTTCCCATTTGGGCCCGCCGAACCTCTAGCCACGGAGCGTATCCGTAGGTTTACTATGAGTGACAGAATGGGGTCGGGGTCCCGGGACAGAAATGTCGAGAGCGCGGTAGCGTCACCGCTGAACCACCAATCGCGTGACCCGGGGGGCTTACCCTCGGCCCCGAGAGAGCTTGTACCACCTTGGAGGTGAGGGTGTCCCAGATCGCAGGCGAGCCCGCGGCGAACCAGGACTTCGTGGAGGTCCGGCTGCCGGCTGCGGGTGCCTACCTGTCGGTGCTGCGCACGGCCACGGCCGGCCTGGCGGCCCGTTTGGACTTCACCCTCGACGAGATCGAGGACCTGCGCATCGCGGTGGACGAGGCCTGCGCGATCCTGCTTCAGCAGGCCGTGCCCGGCTCGGTGCTCAGCTGTGTCTTCCGGCTGGTCGACGACTCGCTCGAGGTCACCGTCTCGGCACCCACCACGGACGGTCACGCCCCTTCGCGGGACACCTTCGCCTGGACCGTCCTGTCCGCCCTTGCGGGCAAGGTCTCCTCCGCCGTGGACGAGGACAAGACCGTTTCGATCAGCCTCTACAAACAGCGCGGCGCGGGACCCGGGCCGGCGTGAGGAACGGGGACGGGCCTGTGCGGGACGAAGAACGCGGCACACGGGAGCTGCCGGTCGAGGGCGGGATTCCGCCCCGCGCGGACGAGGCCGGAGCCCGGGACGAGGACGGCCCGGCCGGCCGGAGCGGTCCGGCCGGTCAGGGCGGTCCAGGCCGTCAGAACGGCCCGGGCGGTCAGGGCGGGCAGGACGGTCCGACGGGGCCTGCGCACCCTGTGGGCATCGACGGCATCCCCGAACAGGCAAGGCCGCACCCCGACGACGAACCGCTTCCGCTCGTCCTGCCGGGCGAGGAGCGGCTGGAGCGGGACGACGCCGTGCAGGGCACGCCTCCACCGGCGCGGAGCGGTGCCTCCGCCGCCCATGGGGGTCCCTCCACTCGGCCCAGGCCGAGGGCGGGGGAGGAGGCGAGGGCTCGGGGAAGGGCAACGGGCGGGACGATGAGCGGGCACGAGCGAAACTCCGAGGACGAGGCGCACAGCGTGCACGGCACGCAGCACGCCCCGCAGGACCGCAGTGGCGCACGCGCGAAGTTCGTCGAGCTGCGCGCGCTGCAGGAGGGCAGCCCGCAGTACGCGGAGCTGCGCAACCAGCTCGTGCGCATGCACCTGCCGCTCGTCGAGCACCTCGCGCGCCGCTTCCGCAACCGCGGGGAGCCGCTGGACGACCTGACCCAGGTGGCCACGATCGGCCTGATCAAGTCGGTCGACCGGTTCGACCCGGACCGCGGCGTGGAGTTCTCGACGTACGCCACCCCGACGGTCGTCGGTGAGATCAAGCGGCACTTCCGGGACAAGGGCTGGGCGGTGCGGGTACCGCGGCGGCTGCAGGAGCTGCGGCTGGCGCTCACCACGGCGACGGCCGAGCTGTCCCAGCTGCACGGCCGCTCCCCCACGGTGCACGAGCTCGCCGAGAAGCTCGCGATCTCCGAGGAGGAGGTCCTGGAGGGCCTGGAGTCGGCCAACGCCTACTCCACGCTGTCGCTGGACGTCCCCGACACCGACGACGAGTCCCCGGCGGTCGCGGACACCCTCGGCGCCGAGGACGAGGCGCTGGAGGGCGTGGAGTACCGCGAATCGCTGAAGCCGCTGCTGGAGGACCTTCCGCCACGCGAGAAGCGCATCCTGCTGCTGCGCTTCTTCGGCAACATGACCCAGTCGCAGATCGCGCAGGAGGTGGGCATCTCCCAGATGCACGTCTCCCGCCTGCTGGCCCGCACCCTGGCCCAACTGCGCGAGAAGCTCCTCGTGGAGGAGTGACACCCGGACAGGGGCCGCGCCCGGCCACCCCCACCCGGCCCCGTCCCCGCCCCATCCCCGTCCCGGACACCGCACGGCCACAGCCACGCGCCCCGGGACACGGCCCCAGCCTCCGCCACGGCTGCCGTCCCTCACGGCGCACGGCCCCGCGGGCTCCCACGGGCTCGGCCAGGACGTCACACGGCCACCACCGCTCGGGCCCTCGCCCGACCCACACGTCGCGCACTGCCCCTCGGCTCTCGCGGACCCGGCCCGGACGTCACACGGCTACCACCGCTCGGCCCTCCCGGGCCCGGGCCCGACCCCGGACCGCCACTGCCACCCGCTCCACCGGACGCGCCGCGGGTCTCCGCTACCGCTGCGTGTCTCTCGCGGCGCCCATCGCTCCTCGGCCCTCGCGTCCCCTCGCGGCGCGCGCTGCTCGGCACGTGGTGCGGCCCGGACGTCGTATTTCTGGGACCGCTCGACCCTGCCCTGCCCGAGCCCGGACGCCGTGCCGACGCAGCCGCTCAGCCGCTCAGCCGCTCCAAGCGTGGTCCGGGGTTTCCTTGCTGCTACTGCTGACCGGTCTCGCCGGTGCGGCCCGGGCCCTTGATGCCGAGGGCTCGGGTGGTGGCCGGGTGGATGAGGAGGACCAGGCCGAGGACCGCCACGACGGCGAGCGCGGCGCCGGCCGGGACGGCCACGCTGTCGGCCTGGAGCAGGCTGTAGGCGACGGGCAGCGCCATGATCTGGGTGATCACCGCGGGGCCCCGGCTCCAGCTGCGCCGCAGCAGCAGCCCACGGGCGGCCAGCAGCGGCAGCAGCGCGAGCACCAGCACGGTGACCCCGGCGGTGACGGCCTGCTGCCGGTCGTCGCCCGTGATGCCGAGGACGAGCATCCAGACGCCGCCGACCAGCAGCGCGAGCCCCTCCAGCGCGCACAGCGCGGCCGCGTAGGTCAGCCGCCGCGGGCGGGGCCCGGCGGTGTCCGTGGTCTCGGGGGCGGGGTTCTGCTGACTGCTCACGCCATGAAGGGTAGCCCTCGCGGCACGGGCCGCCGTGTCCAGGCTCACGCCCGGACCTCTTACCCGATCCCTACCTCGGCCTGGGCCGAGTACCACCCAGTAGGTACGCTGCACCCCATGCGTGCACTTCTCGTGGTCAACCCGGCGGCAACCACCACAAGCGCACGTACGCGCGATGTCCTGATCCACGCGCTCGCCAGCGAGATGAAGCTGGAGGCGGTCACCACCGAGTACCGCGGCCACGCGCGCGACCTGGGCCGGCAGGCTGCGGACAGCACGGACGTCGACCTGGTCGTGGCCCTCGGCGGCGACGGCACGGTCAACGAGGTCGTCAACGGCCTGCTGCACAAGGGCCCCGATCCCGAGCACCTGCCCCGTCTGGCCGTGGTGCCCGGCGGCTCCACCAACGTCTTCGCCCGCGCCCTGGGCCTGCCCAACGACGCCGTGGAGGCCACCGGAGCGATCCTGGACGCCCTGCGCGACGGCAGCGAGCGCACCGTCGGCCTGGGCCTGGCGTCCGGGACTCCCGGCACCGACGACGCCGCGGTCCCCGAGCGCTGGTTCACCTTCAACGCCGGCCTCGGCTTCGACGCGGGCGTGGTCGGGCGCGTCGAACAGCAGCGGGAGCGCGGCAAGAAGTCGACGCACGCGCTGTACGTACGGCAGGTGGTCCGCCAGTTCCTCGGCGAGCCCAACCGCCGGCACGGCTCCATCACGATCGAGCAGCCCGGCGAGGACCCGGTCGGCGATCTGGTGGTGGCCATAGTGTCGAACACCTCACCCTGGACGTATCTGGGCAATCGCCCGATGTACACATCCCCTAAGGCGTCGTTCGACACGGGGCTCGATGTGCTCGGTCTCAGCCGCCTGTCCACGGCCGCGGTTGCCCGGTATGGCACCCAGTTGCTCACTTCGTCCCCCGAGCGCGGACCCAAGGGCCGGCACGCTCTCTCGCTGCACGATCTGAGTCGGTTCACCTTGCATTCGAAGGTGCCGCTCCCCCTGCAGATGGACGGTGACCACCTGGGACTGCGCACAAGCGTGACGTTCACAGGCGTACGCCGTGCACTGCGTGTGATTGTGTGAGTGGAAGCGGCCAAAGTCCTTTCACTCGAACGTTTAGGCCAGGATCCACCCCATGGAAGTACGGCTGTGACCTAGTCGACACCGAGGAATCAAAAAAAACTTTCCGGAAGGGGTTGTATCCGCCGCCGAGGTTTGCGAGTCTCTACGTGGCGATCGGGACGGCCCACCACACCGGGCCCCAGAGATCACCGGAACCCCTCTTCAATCCACAGGACCACGTCAGGGAAACCTGACGGTCGGCCCTTCACTTGTTGAGGGATTCGTGAAAGCGTTCACATTCACAAGCACCTAGCACGTAATACCAAGGAGAGGTAGCAGCCATGGACTGGCGTCACAACGCCGTTTGCCGCGAGGAAGACCCCGAGCTCTTCTTCCCCATCGGCAACACCGGTCCTGCGCTGCTGCAGATCGAGGAAGCCAAGGCCGTCTGCCGTCGCTGCCCGGTGATCGAGCAGTGTCTGCAGTGGGCGCTCGAGTCCGGCCAGGACTCCGGCGTCTGGGGTGGTCTCAGCGAGGACGAGCGTCGCGCGATGAAGCGCCGCGCCGCCCGCAACCGGGCCCGTCAGGCCTCCGCCTGACCACAGCCACCCCGCTGACAGCCTGAGCTTGGCGGCGCGTACAGCGAGTACGCATCTCCCGCCCCCGAGCCGCAGCGCGCAGTACCCCCGATGCTCCCCCAGGCTCTCCGAGCAAGGGGTACCCCCCTCGAGATGATCGAGACGGGCAGCACGAGCGACTGGCCCCGGACCGTCCACGGTCCGGGGCTCTTTGCTGTGCACGGCAGCACAGGACTAGAGCTGCTTGCGCGCCGGACGGACTACTCGTGCGCCGGACGCGCTACGTGCCGCGCCCGACGGACCACTTGCGCGCCGGCGTGCTACTTCTGCGTTCGGACCGGGATGTCGAGGATCACCCGCGTGCCGCGCTCCGGAGCGGGGACCATGTCGAAGGTGCCGCCCAACTCGCCTTCGACCAGGGTGCGTACGATCTGCAACCCGAGATTGCCGGAGCGGTGCGGGTCGAAGTCCTCGGGCAGGCCCACCCCGTCGTCCTGGACGGTGACCAGCAACCGGGCCTCGCGGCTGGTGCCGCCGCGCACCGCGGAGACCTCGACCGAGCCGGTGTCCCCCTCGCGGAAGCCGTGCTCCAGGGCGTTCTGCAGGATCTCGGTCAGCACCATCGACAGCGGGGTGGCGACCTCGGCGTCCAGGATGCCGAACCTGCCGCTGCGCCGGCCGGTGACCCGGCCCGGCGAGATCTCCGCCACCATCGCCAGCACCCGGTCGGCGATCTCGTCGAACTCCACGCGCTCGTCCAGGTTCTGGGACAGCGTCTCGTGCACGATCGCGATCGACCCGACCCGGCGCACCGCCTCCTCCAGGGCTTCCCGGCCGCGCTCGGACTCGATGCGCCGGGCCTGGAGCCGGAGCAGGGCCGCGACGGTCTGGAGGTTGTTCTTGACCCGGTGGTGGATCTCCCGGATGGTCGCGTCCTTGGTGATCAACTCGCGTTCGCGGCGGCGCAGTTCGGTGACGTCCCGGAGCAGGACCAGCGAACCGATGCGCGTGCCCTTGGGTTTGAGCGGGATCGCCCGGAACTGGATCACCCCGTCATGGGCCTCGATCTCGAACTCGCGGGGCGCCCAGCCGCTGGCCAGCTTGACCAGCGCCTCGTCCACCGGAGCCCGGGACGGGGCGAGTTCGGCCGTGGTCTCGCCGAGGTGCTGGCCGACGAGGTCGGCGGCGAGGCCGAGACGGTGGTACGCGGACAGCGCGTTCGGCGATGCGTACTGGACGATTCCGTCGCCGTCCAGCCGGATCAGCCCGTCGCCGACGCGCGGTGAGGCGTCCATGTCGACCTGCTGGTCCGGGAACGGGAAGGAGCCGGCCGCGATCATCTGCGCCAGGTCGGAGGCGCTCTGCAGATACGTCAGCTCCAGCCGGCTCGGGGTGCGCACGGTGAGCAGGTTGGTGTTGCGCGCGATGACGCCGAGGACGCGGCCCTCGCGACGGACCGGGATGGACTCGACGCGGACCGGGACCTCCTCGCGCCACTCCGGGTCGCCCTCGCGCACGATCCGGCCCTCGTCGAGCGCCGCGTCCAGCATCGGCCGGCGACCGCGCGGGACGAGGTGGCCGACCATGTCGTCCTGGTAGGAGGTCGGGCCGGTGTTGGGCCGCATCTGCGCGACGGAGACGTAGCGGGTGCCGTCCAGGGTGGGGACCCACAGGACCAGGTCGGCGAAGGAGAGGTCGGAGAGCAGCTGCCACTCCGAGACCAGCAGGTGGAGCCACTCGAGATCGGAGTCGTCGAGGGCGGTGTGCTGGCGTACGAGTTCGTTCATGGAGGGCACGTCTGCGAGCGTACCCGGACGTTTGTACGGTCCTGAAATATGCGGCGCCGTACGACGTCCCAGGCCCGGGGACCTCCGAAGACACCCGCGGGCCGCGGCGCCTGAGAGGGACCCTCAACCCTCCCGGCACCGCAGCCCGGAGCAATATCGGCCGTGGGGTGTGCGGTCCCGGTCGGCCGAAGGATGAGGAGCCGGGGCAGTCAGGGCAGAGAGCACCGGTTCCTCGGTCCGTCCTCCTGTGCGGGGAAGACGGAGGTTCATGCGTGCATCATGCGCGCGGACGGTGCCGCGCGTTCCACTGTTCGACTTCTCCTCGATTGTGGACTAGACCAGTTGCGCCTGTCCATGTACGGGGAGGAGTTCGTTGTTGTTTCTTCATCGAGCACGGCCGTGGCCGTACCGGGCGGGCCCGGCCGGCCGGGTGACGGGATCTCCCCACCACCCACCGGGATGCAGCCTAGCCCGCCCGGCTCAGCCGCGGGGCCAGATGGCCATGGCGATTTCCGCGAGTGCCTCCAGTTCCTCGCGGCTCGCGCCGTCGCGCGCCTGCTGGGACATGCCCTGGATCAGCGCCCCGACATACCGGGCGAGCACGCCGGCCTCGGTGTCCGGGGGCAACTCCCCCGCGGCGACATCGGCTCTTATACGGCTCTCGAAGGCGGCGATGTTGGCGTTGCGCCGCTCGCGCAGCAACTGCTCGACCTCCGGCGTCGTGCAGTTGGTCGCGGCGTGGATGACCAGGCAGCCGTGCGGGTGACCCGGGTCGGTGTACTCGACGGCGGCCTCCCGCAGCGTCCGCTCCACGGCGGCCCGCGCGGTGGGCTCCTCGGCCAGGGCGCGGTCGCCGAAGGCGCCGTAGCGCTCGCCGTACTCGCGCACGACCTCGGCGAAGAGGGCCTGCTTGTCGCCGAAGGCCGCGTAGAGGCTGGGGGCGCCGATGCCCATGACGCGGGTGAGGTCGGAGACGGAGGTGGCCTCGTACCCGTGCTCCCAGAAGGCGAGGAGCGCCTTCTCCAGCGCGGTCGCCCGGTCGAAGGAACGGGGGCGGCCGCGCCGCCGCGCCCCGGCGCCGCCCGTCCCGCCCGCCGCGACCTGCTCTTTCGGCTCCTGCTTCGCCACCATGGGTTCATTTTATAGCGGACACTAGAGAAATGTCGGCGGCCTGCTGTACGGTCTTTTTGTAGCGACCGCTAGAGAAATGCGAGGCGTTGACATGCGTACGGACCTGCGCACCGGCACCCCCACGGGCACGAGCGAGGAAGCAGGCGGGGGCACGGGTGCCCTCACGGGCAGGACGGCACTGGTCACGGGCGGCGGCCGGGGCATCGGGCGAGGCATCGCCGAGCGGCTGGCCCGGGACGGGGCACGGGTCGCCGTGCACTACGGCAGCAACGAGACGGCGGCGAAGGAGACGGTCGCCGCGATCGAGGCGGCGGGAGGTTCGGCGTTCGCGATCGGCGTCGAGCTGGGGCGGCCCGACGACGCCGAGGCCCTCTGGGAGGCCTTCGACCGGCACGCGGACGGCCTGGACATCCTGGTGAACAACGCCGGGATCGGCACGGCCTCTCCGATCGAGGCGATCGGAGAGCAGGAGTACGACCGGGTCTTCGCGGTCAACGTGAAGGCGCCGTTCTTCATCGTCCGGCACGGCCTGGGCCGGCTGCGCGACGGCGGCCGGGTCATCAACATCTCCTCCGGCCTCGCCCGTACCGCCGTGATGCCGGACAAGGTGGCCTACGCCATGACCAAGGGCGCCCTGGACGTCTTCACCCGGGACCTGTCGAAGGTGCTGGGGCCCCGTGGGATCACGGTCAACTCGGTGGCGCCGGGAATCATCGACACGGACAACACGGCGGAGCTGCTGCACGGAACACCCGACGGCTGGGCGAGGGCGGCGGCGATATCGGCCCTCGGCAAGGTGGGCTCGCCGGCCGATGTGGCGGACGTGGTGGCCTTCCTCGCCTCGGATGCGGGACGGTGGGTGACGGGCAGCTGGGTGGACGCGACGGGAGGTTCACTGACCTAGGGACGGGCCGTCTTCGGCAGGTGACAACCGCCCACGGGAGAGGGATGACCGGCTCGCGGGAGCGATGGCCATGCCCCCGGAGCATGGCCGCGCCGAGAGCATCACGAGGGGGCCATTCTGCTAGATTGGTCTAAACCACATGGCGCTCGTCACCGGGCCCAGTCCTCTTCTCGGCTCTCCTCAGATCGGAAGGCCCACCGTGGAAGTTGTCATCGTTCCGGACGCCAGAGCGGGCGGCGAGCTCATCGCCGAGGCCATGGCGCAGCTGCTGCGGCGCAAGCCCGGCGCCCTCCTCGGCGTGGCCACGGGTTCCACTCCGTTGCCCATTTATGAGGCGCTGGCGGCCAAGGTGCGCTCCGGTGCCGTGGACACCTCGCGGGCGCGGATCGCCCAGCTCGACGAGTACGTGGGGCTGCCCGCCGACCACCCCGAGTCCTACCGTTCCGTCCTGCGCCGTGAGGTGCTGGAGCCGCTCGGCATCGGGATGGACGCGTTCCTCGGCCCCGACGGCACGGCGGAGGACGTGCAGGCGGCGTGCGAGGCGTACGACAGGCTGCTGGCCGAGGCCGGCGGTGTGGACCTGCAGCTGCTGGGCATCGGGACCGACGGGCACATCGGTTTCAACGAGCCGTGCTCCTCGCTCGCCTCGCGGACGCGGATCAAGACGCTGACCGAGCAGACCCGCGTGGACAACGCGCGCTTCTTCGACGGCGACGTCGACCAAGTGCCGCACCACGTCATCACCCAGGGCATCGGAACCATCCTGGAGGCCCGGCACCTGGTGCTGCTGGCCACCGGCGAGGGCAAGGCCGACGCGGTGGCCGCGACCGTCGAGGGACCGGTCGCCGCCGTCTGCCCGGCCTCCGCCCTCCAGCTGCACCCGCACGCCACGATCGTCGTCGACGAGCCCGCCGCCGCCAAGCTGAAGCTCGCCGACTACTTCCGTCACACCTACGCCAACAAGCCGGAGTGGCAGGGCATCTAGCACCCTCGTGCACCGCACGAAGCGCGAAGGCGCCGGCCACCCCGGAGGGGGTGACCGGCGCCTTCGCCATAGGGGCCGACCGAGTGGAGCCGACCGGGGGACCACCGCGACAACGCTGTCACGGGTCGCGGTGGTGTCCGGTCATGCGCCTGCGATCACCTCGGCCGCGGCTCGGCCGCATACGCGGGCGGCGCCGTGGGTGGCGAGGTGGAGGGCTCCTCGGGGGGTTGCCTGGGGGACGCCCATCTCGACGACGATCGTGTCGGGACGGTCCTTGAGGAGCACGTCGAGTGCGGCCGCCATCCAGGGGTGGCGGTGCTCGTCGCGGACGACGGCCACCACGCGCCGGGCGCCGGCCGCCTCCAGGACCGCCCGGCCCGCGTCGTCACCGGTGAAGCTGCCGGTCTCCGTGCCGGGCAGGAGGCGGAAGAGCTCCGCGGCCACGCCCCACGGGGTCTCGTCACCGACGGCGATGTTGGCGACGGGGGTGAGGGCGGCGACGTAGGGCGGCTCGGTGAGGGGGGTGAAGGACTCGGTGACGGTGACCCGCAGCGCGCGGCGGGCGGCCCGGAGCCCGACCTCGGGATCGGCGGCGGACCGCGCTGCCGTCGCGGCGGTCGTCGTCCAGCGGGCCAGGGCACGCACGCGTTCGGCCGCGTCCGCGAGCCGCTCCTCGGGGAGTTCGCCGGAGCGGACCGCCGCGACCAGGGCGTCGCGCAGGCTGCGCACGATCCCCTCGTCCGCGAGGCCGCCGCCCACGCAGATCGCGTCGGCGCCCGCGGCGATGGCGAGGACGCTGCCCCGCTCGATGCCGTAGGTGTCCGCGATCGCCCGCATCTCCATGCCGTCGGTGACGATCAGGCCGTCGTAGCCCATCTCGCCGCGCAGCAGCTCCGTGAGCACCCGGTGGGACAGGGTTCCCGGGCGGTCCGGGTCCAGCGCGGGGACCAGGATGTGGGCGCTCATCACCGCTTTGGTGCCGGCGGCGATCGCCGCGCGGAACGGGGCGAGTTCGCGTGCCTGGAGCACGTCGGTGTCCACGTCGATACGGGGCACCGCGTGGTGGGAGTCGACCGCGGTGTCGCCGTGGCCGGGGAAGTGCTTGGTGCAGGCGGCGACGCCCGCGGACTGCAGGCCGGTGACGTAGGCGGCGGTGTGCCTCGCGGCCAGCTCGGTGGAGGCGCCGAAGGAGCGGACGCCGATGACCGGGTTGTCGGGGTTGGAGTTGACGTCGGCCGAGGGGGCCCAGTTGAGGTTGACCCCGCACTCGGCGAGGCGCCTGCCGAGTTCGTGTGCCACGGCCCGGGTCAGCTCCACGTCGTCCACGGCGCCGAGGGCGTGGTTGCCGGGGAAGCTGGAGCCCGTGCGCACCTCCAGGCGGGTGACGTCGCCACCCTCCTCGTCGATGGCGACCAGGACGTCCTCGCGCTCGGCGCGCAACTGGGCGGTCAGCGCGGCCAGTTGTTCGGACGAGGCGATGTTGCGGCCGAACAGGCCGACCGAGGCCAGGCCCTCACCGAGGCGCCGCAGCAGCCAGTCGGGGGCGGTGGTGCCGGTGAAGCCGGGCTGGAGGACGGTCAGCGCGTCGCACGTGAGGGCGTCCTTCTTGCCATGGGACGCAGTGGTGCCGCTGGCGGTTGTCGTCATCTGGTGGCGTTATCCCTTCACGGCGCCGGCGGTCAGGCCGCTGACGGCCCTGCGCTGCAGGAAGACGAAGAGGATCAGGATCGGGAGGGCGAAGAGGGACGAGGCCGCCATGGTCGCGCCCCAGTCGTCGCCGAAGACGGTCTGGAAGCTGGACAGCCACAGCGGCAGCGTCTGCGCATGGGCCTCCTTGTTCAGCACCAGGACGAGCGGGAACTCGTTCCAGGCGGTGATGAAGCCGAACAGCGAGGTGGACATCAGGCCGGGCGCGAGCAGCGGCAGGATGACCCGGCGGAACGCCTGGGCGCGGGTACAGCCGTCGACCATCGCCGACTCCTCCAGCTCCTTCGGCACGGCGGCGACGAAACCGCGCAGCGTCAGAAGGGTGAAGGGCAGGATCATCATCATGTAGAAGAGTGTGAGCGGCACGAGGCTGTTCAGCATCGAGGCGTCCCTGACGATCATGTACATCGCGATGATCATCACTTCCCAGGGCGCCATCTGGGCCAGCATGAAGGCGACGATGAAGCCGCGCCGCCCCTTGAACCTGACGCGCGCCAGGGCGAAGGAGCCGGCCAGCGCGATGATCAGCGAGAAGACGACCGCGAGGACGGTGACGGTCACCGAGTTGGTGACGAACGTCCAGAAGTGGTCGGCGTGGGTCGCCGTCTTGAAGTGCTCGAAGGTGGGGTGGGTCGGGAACCAGACCGGGTTCTCCGAGATGATGTCGCCGGTCGGCTTGAAGGCCGTGGCGAACATCCAGTACACGGGGAAGACGAAGCCGACGAACAGGACGACGGCCGTGACGTTGGGCCACAGGCGGCCGAAGAGCGAGCGCTTCACAGCTCGTCCTCCTCTTGCTTGAGCACGACCCTGAGGTAGTAGGCGGTCAGGCCGAGCAGGATCAGAATGGTCAGGACGGCGATCGCCGCGCCCATGCCGTAGTGCTGGTTGCCGACGCCCTCGATGTAGGCGTAGACGGGCAGGGTCTCCGTGAGCCGGTCGGGTCCGCCGCCGTTGAAGGTGAAGACCTGCGTGAACGCCTTGAAGATCCAGATGATCTCCAGGAAGGTCGTCGCGTAGAGGAACGGCCGCAGGAAGGGCATGGTGACCGTGGTGAAGCTCCGCCAGACGCCGGCGCCGTCGAGGGACGCGGCCTCGTAGAGCTCGTCCGGGATGGTGGTGGTCGCCGCGTAGAGGTTGATCGCGACGAACGGTATGGACATCCAGACGATCAGCAGGGTGACGACGAAGAACGTCGACATCTGGCTGCTGGTCCAGCTGTAGTCGGCCATGGAGTGCCAGCCGAGCTTGTCCAGAACCCAGTTGACGACGCCGAAGCGCTGGGCGAACAGCCACTGGTAGACGGTGGTCGCCGCCACCGGGGGCATGGCCCAGGCCAGGACCAGGCCGATCATCAACGTGAACCGCATCCGCTTGCCGAGGCGGGCGAGCAGCAGGCCGACCAGGGTGCCCAGAACCATCACCAGGACGACGTTGACCGCCGTGAAAATGATGGAGCGGAGCGTGACCCGCCAGAAGTCCTCGCTGGCGAGCGTCTCCTTGTAGTTGTCGATCCCGTTCCACTCGGTGACGTGCTGGATCAGCTGCGCCATGTTGAGGTTCTGGAACGAGAGCAGGATGTCCTTCAGCAGCGGCCAGCCGAGCAGCAGCACGGTGGCCGCGCAGGCGGGCAGCAGCAACAGGTACGGGGTGAGCGCGCCGGCGCGCGACGCGGCTCGTGATGTCGGCCCACCGGGTCCGCCGTCGTCCGCCTTGCGGGCGTCCGCCGGGCCGGAGGGCGGCCGTTCGGTCTGCACGGTCATGCTCGCGATCTCTCTTCTCGACCTACGTACGTCGACCCGCGTACGGTCGCCGGGGCGGGGCCGTCGTACGGCTCCCGCCCCGGCTCACCCGGTGTTACTGCTTCTGCCCCAGGCGCTTGTTGACGTCGCTCTCGACCTGCTTGGCGGCGTCGGCCGGGGACTTCCCGTTCAGCACGGCGGTCATGTAGGTCTTGATCGGGTTCGGCGGGTTCTCCACCGCGGCCCACTCCGGGATCAGCGGCGTGGTGCCGCCGCCCCCGGCGGCCGGAGCGGCGGCCTCGGCGGCCGCGTTGCCCTTGAGGTTGGTCTGCAGCGCGTCCTTGTTCGGGATGATGCCGCCGAGCTTGGCCAGCTCGCCCTCGTACTGGTCGTTCAGGGCGATCTTCAGGAACTCCTTGGCGAGGTCCTGCTTCTTGCTGCCTGCCGCGACCGCGAGGTTGGAGCCGCCGAGGAAGACGCCCTCCGGCTTGCCGGCCGTGGCACCCGGGATGGTGAAGTAGCCGATCTCCTTCTCGATCTTCGGGTTGGCCTTGATCGCGACACCGGCTTCCCAGCCCATGCCGATGAAGGCGCCGACCTTGCCCTTGGCGAAGACCTCGCCCTGCTGCGGGGTGGCCTCGTCCTTGTCCTTGGGCGCCTTGGACAGCGCCTGGAACTTCTTGTAGGTCTCCATGGCGGCGGCGACCTTCGGGTCGGCGAGGTTGGAGACGTACTTGTCGCCGTCCTTCTTGACCAGCTCACCGCCCTCACCGATGACCAGGCCGACGAAGTGGTACCAGTTCTGGCCGGGCAGGTAGATCGGCTCGGCGTCGGTCTTCTCGCCGATCTTCTTGAGGTCGGCGTAGAACTCGTCCCGGGTCTTCGGGGTGCTCTTGATGCCCGCGTCCGCCCAGATCTTCTTGTTGTAGACGACGACGCGGTTGACGACGTACCACGGCGCGGCGTACTGCTTGCCGTCGAAGACGGCCGACTGGTTCATGGACTCGGTCCAGTCGGTGCCGATCGAGGACTTGAGGTCCGCGAGATCGGCGAGGCCGCCGGTCTTGGCGTAGGCCGGGGTCTGGGTGTTGCCGACCTCGAAGACGTCCGGGGGGTTCTCCTCGGACAGGGCGGTGGTCAGCTTCTGCTGGATGCCGTTCCACTGCTGGACCTCGAACTTGACCTTCGCCTTGGTCTTGGCCTCGAAGGCCGCGGCGACGTCCTTCTGCCACTGGTCGGGCGCGGAGCCGTCCATCACCCAGACCGTGAGAGTCTGGCCGGCGTAGCCGTCCTTCCCGCCCTTGGCCTTGCCCCCGTCGTCGCCGTTGTCGCCCCCGCACGCCGCGATCGAGAACATCATGCCCGCGATACCGATCGCGGCAACCAGCTTGCGCTTCACGCCACCCTCCTCAGGGATGCCACAAACCCCCCTGCCTCCCCGCGGTTGAGCGACGGTCGAGCGTCAGCGCACACCGCCCTTGGGGCCGGGACCTGGACCAATGGTGTAGACCAGTAGGGGGAGCTTGGCCCAGACCAATAGGGCTGTCAAGGGTGCGCCGACCCGCTCGGGTGGTCCGTTATGGGACCGCGATATGCAGGGACCTTTCATTGCTCATGCGGTCAAACGGATGCCGCGGTTCCTCTCGATCGGCGGTGGACCACTGGGAGCCATGTCCCGTTCTTCGTACGCCGGTTCGCGTGAACCACCGCCCCACCGGACGGACTATGGACTAGACCAGCGGGAGTCACGACGGTATACAGAGGAGATCACGGAGCGTGCGGGTGGCCACCCGACACACGAAGCCGTGCCACGATGTGAGCCGTGGCCGATGGGATGTCGGTCGCTTCGGCACTGGAGCCGGGAAGGCAGAGCATGAGCACCGACGTCAGCAGTGCGGAGAACGAGGGTGGGGCGACCGTCCGTACCGCGCGCGTGCCCAAGTACTACCGCCTGAAGAAGCACCTGCTCGACATGACCCAGACGCAGGCGCCCGGGACGCCGGTACCGCCCGAGCGGACGCTGGCGGCCGAGTTCGACACCTCGCGCACGACCGTGCGCCAGGCGCTGCAGGAGCTGGTGGTCGAGGGCCGGCTGGAGCGCATCCAGGGCAAGGGCACCTTCGTCGCCAAGCCCAAGGTCTCCCAGGCGCTGCAACTGACCTCGTACACCGAGGACATGCGTGCCCAGGGCCTGGAGCCGACCTCGCAGCTCCTCGACATCGGCTACATCACCGCCGACGACCGCCTCGCGGACCTGCTCGACATCACCGCCGGCGGGCGCGTGCTGCGCATCGAGCGGCTGCGCATGGCCAACGGCGAGCCCATGGCCATCGAGACCACCCACCTGTCGGCCAAGCGCTTCCCGGCGCTGCGCCGCAGCCTGGTGAAGTACACCTCCCTCTACACCGCGCTCGCCGAGGTCTACGACGTCCATCTCGCCGAGGCCGAGGAGACCATCGAGACCTCCCTGGCCACCCCGCGCGAGGCGGGCCTGCTCGGCACCGACGTCGGCCTGCCGATGCTGCTGCTCTCCCGCCACTCCCTGGACCGGACGGGCCAGCCCGTGGAGTGGGTGCGCTCGGTCTACCGCGGGGACCGCTACAAGTTCGTCGCGCGGCTGAAGCGGCCGGCGGACTGAGCCCGGCGCACGTCGAGGTCGGCTGGGGGTCCGGGGGTCACCCCCGGAACGACGCGGCGTGGCACGCCTGAAGCGGCCCCCGGACTGACGCCGGCGGCCTGACCTGGAGGTCGGCCCGCGGACCGACCTCTAACCGTTATACGGACAAGGGGTTCCGTTCCCCGTCACCGTGACCTAGATTGCCTGCGCATTACACGGGTGATCAGCAAACGATCACGGTGCTCAGCGAGGGGACGGAGCCACACATGTCAGATGCCCCAGAAGTCGGCAGAGGGACGGTGACACCCATACGGGTCGTCATCGGGCTCTGCCTCGTCGCGCCGTTCGTGGCGATGCTGTGGGTCGGTTCGTACGCCAAGACGGATCCCACGTTCATCGGCATCCCGTTTTTCTACTGGTACCAGATGCTGTGGGTGATCATCTCCACGGCTCTGACGATGATCGCCTACCGGCTCTGGCAGCACGACCAGCGCAGCCGTAGGACCGGTGCTCCCGCGAAGGGCGGTGCGGCGGAATGAAGGACGGCGTGAACGGCGTCGCGCTCGGCGTCTGCATTTTCTTCTTCCTGCTCGTCACCGTCATGGGCTTCCTGGCCGCGCGGTGGCGCAAGGCCGAGAACGAGCACAGCCTCGACGAGTGGGGCCTGGGCGGCCGGTCGTTCGGCACCTGGATCACCTGGTTCCTGCTCGGCGGCGACCTGTACACGGCGTACACCTTCGTGGCCGTACCGGCGGCGATCTACGCGACCGGCGCGGCCGGCTTCTTCGCGGTGCCGTACACGATCCTGGTCTACCCGCTGATCTTCACCTTCCTGCCCCGCCTGTGGTCGGTCTCGCACAAGCACGGGTACGTGACGACCTCGGACTTCGTTCGCGGCCGGTTCGGCTCCAAGGGCCTGTCGCTGGCCGTGGCGCTCACCGGCATCCTGGCGACGATGCCGTACATCGCCCTCCAGCTCGTCGGCATCCAGGCCGTGCTGGACGTGATGGGCGTCGGCGGCGGCGAGAACACCAACTGGTTCGTGAAGGACCTGCCGCTGCTGATCGCCTTCGGCGTGCTGGCGGCGTACACCTACTCGTCGGGTCTGCGCGCTCCGGCACTGATCGCGTTCGTGAAGGACGCGCTCATCTACATCGTCATCGCGGTCGCGATCATCTACATCCCGATCAAGCTGGGCGGGTTCGACGACATCTTCGCGAAGGCGGGCCACGCGTTCAGCCAGGTCAACCCGGCGACCGGCAAGCCACGAGGCGCCCTCGCCCCGGCCGAGGCGGGCCAGTGGACCTACGCCACTCTGGCCCTGGGCTCCGCGCTCGCGCTGTTCATGTACCCGCACTCGATCACCGCGACGCTGTCCTCGCGCAGCCGTGAGGTGATCCGCCGCAACACCACGATCCTGCCGCTGTACTCGCTGATGCTGGGCCTGCTCGCACTGCTGGGCTTCATGGCGATCGCGGCGGGCGTGAAGGTGCAGAACGGCCAGCTGGCCATTCCGCAGCTGTTCGAGGACATGTTCCCGGACTGGTTCGCGGGCGTGGCGTTCGCGGCCATCGCCATCGGCGCGCTGGTGCCGGCGGCCATCATGTCGATCGCGGCGGCGAACCTGTTCACCCGCAACATCTACAAGGACTTCATCAAGCCGAACGCGACGGCGCAGGAGGAGACCCGGGTCTCCAAGATCGTGTCGCTGCTGGTGAAGGTGGGCGCGCTGGTCTTCGTCCTGACCATGGACAAGACGGTCGCCATCAACTTCCAGCTGCTCGGCGGCATCTGGATCCTGCAGACCTTCCCGGCCCTGGTCGGCGGCCTGTTCACGCGCTGGTTCCACCGCTGGGCACTGCTCGCCGGCTGGGCGGTCGGCATGGTCTACGGCACCGTCGCGGCCTACGGGGTCGCCTCGCCGACGCAGAAGCACTTCGGCGGCTCGGCCAAGGAGATCCCGGGCATCGGCGAGATCGGCTACATCGGCATGACGGCGTTCGTGCTGAACGTGGTCGTCGCGGTGGTCCTGACCTTCGCCCTGCGGGCCTTCAAGGCGCCCGAGGGCGTCGACGAGACCAGGCCGGAGGACTACACGGCCGACGCGGGCGACCCGGGGGTCGCGGTGGAACTGCCGCCGGCCACGGCGGGCAGCGCGCACTGACGGTACGCCTCTGACGTACGGCCTCTCACCGGGCCGTCCGACGTACGCCTCTCACCGGGCCGCAGCGCCTCTCAGCGGGCCGCCGGAGAAATCCGGCGGCCCGTTGTCGTACCCCTCGTGCACACTCGGGCGCATGGACATCGTGATCAGGCAGGCGGAGCCCGGCGAGTACGACACCCTCGGTGAGATCACCGCCCAGGCCTATCTGGGGGACGGGCTGCTCGACTTCGGGGAGAGCGACGCGTACCTCGGGGAGCTGAGGGACGTGGCCAAGCGGGCGGCCGCCGCGGAGGTGCTGGTGGCCGTCGCGGAGGGCGCGGTGCTCGGCGGGGTCACCTTCGTGCCGTCCGGCGGTCCCATGGCCGACATCGCGAGGCCCGGCGAGGCCGAGATACGGATGCTGGCGGTCGCGCGGGCCGCGCGTGGCCGGGGTGCCGGCGAGGCCCTGGTGCGGGCCTGTCTGGACCGGGCTCGGGCCACCGAGGGCTGTGTCCGCCTGGTGCTGTCCACCCAGCGCACCATGCACGCCGCCCACCGCATCTACGAGCGCCTGGGCTTCGTCCGCACCCCTGAGCGCGACTGGAACCCGCTCCCGCATCTGGACGACATCACGCTGCTCACCTACGAGTTGACACTCTGACACGCTCCGCAGTCGCCACGACACAACATATGGGGGTGGCCCTCTCACCCGGCACAAGATGTATGCTCATGCTCGCTGTCGCCGCAGGGGAATCCGGTGCGAATCCGGAACTGTCCCGCAACGGTGTACTCGTCCGCGTATGCCCGCATGCCGTCATCTCCGGCTGCCCGCATGCGGCCGTACGAGCGTCAGTCCGAGGACCTGCCGACAGTGCGCCCGGCCGTCCGGTCCGGGTGCCTGACGTCCGGGCCTCGCGGAATGGGCCGGTGGACGCGGCGCCGCGTGCGCTCGTGTGCTGCTACCCCGCCCTCGATGAGGCCCCGTGCCGAGCGAGGGAGAGCCCCACGTGACCATCGCGCCAGCCGATCCGGCTTCAGCGACAGGTTCCATCACTGGCCTGGAGGCCGAAGGTCCCGGTGCCGCGCTGCTGCGGACCCTGACCGAGCTGACCGCCGACCTCCCCGACGCCGACCCGGGCCGGGTGGCCGCCGCCGCGCTGCGCGGCCGTTCGGCCCACGCCGACGAGGCGGAGCTGCGGGAACTGGCCACCGAGGCCGCCGCCGGGCTCATCTCCGAGGACCCCGCCTACTCGCGGCTGGCCGCCCGGCTGCTGACCCTCTCCATCCGCGCCGAGGCCGCCTCGCAGGGCGTCACGTCCTTCACCGGGTCCGTCGCCACCGGCCACCGCGAGGGGCTGATCGCCGACCGGACCGCCGCGTTCGTACGCCTGCACGCCGAGCGCCTGGACGCCCTGGTCGACCCGGCCGCCGACGACCGCTTCGGCTACTTCGGCCTGCGCACCCTGCACAGCCGCTATCTGCTGCGCCACCCGCTCACCCGCAAGGTGATCGAGACGCCCCAGCACTTCATGCTGCGGGTCGCGTGCGGTCTCGCCGAGGACGACACCGCACGGTCGGTGGACGAAGTCGCGGCGCTCTACGGGCTCATGAGCCGCCTGGACTACCTCCCCTCCTCCCCCACGCTCTTCAACTCCGGCACCCGGCACCCCCAGATGTCGTCCTGCTACCTGCTCGACTCCCCCAAGGACGAGCTGGACAGCATCTACGAGCGCTACCACCAGGTCGCACGTCTGTCCAAGCACGCCGGCGGCATCGGCATCGCCTACTCCCGCATCCGCTCCCGGGGTTCGCTGATCCGCGGCACCAACGGGCACTCCAACGGCATCGTGCCGTTCCTGAAGACCCTGGACGCCTCGGTGGCCGCCGTGAACCAGGGCGGCCGGCGCAAGGGCGCGGCGGCGGTCTACCTGGAGACCTGGCACTCCGACATCGAGGAGTTCCTGGAGCTGCGCGACAACACCGGCGAGGACGCCCGCCGCACCCACAACCTCAACCTCGCCCACTGGGTCCCGGACGAGTTCATGCGCCGGGTGAACGCCGACGAGCAGTGGTCGCTGTTCTCCCCGTCCGACGTGCCCGAGCTGGTGGACCTGTGGGGCGCGGAGTTCGACGCCGCGTACCGCAGGGCGGAGGCGGCGGGCCTGGCGAAGAAGACCATGCCCGCCCGGGACCTGTACGGCCGGATGATGCGCACCCTGGCGCAGACCGGCAACGGCTGGATGACGTTCAAGGACGCCGCCAACCGCACGGCGAACCAGACGGCGACCCCGGGCCATGTCGTCCACTCCTCGAACCTCTGCACGGAGATCCTGGAGGTCACCGACGACGGGGAGACGGCGGTCTGCAACCTGGGGTCCGTCAATCTGGGTGCCTTTGTCGACAAGGCGACCAACGATCTCGACTGGGAGCGTCTGGACGAGACGGTCCGCACCGCCGTCACCTTCCTGGACCGCGTGGTCGACATCAACTTCTACCCGACCGAGCAGGCGGGCCGCTCCAACGCCAGGTGGCGGCCCGTCGGCCTCGGCGCCATGGGCCTTCAGGACGTCTTCTTCAAGCTGCGCCTGCCCTTCGACTCCCCCGAGGCCAAGGCCCTGTCCACCCGCATCGCCGAGCGGATCATGCTCGCCGCGTACGAGGCCTCCGCCGACCTGGCCGAGCGCAACGGCCCGCTGCCCGCCTGGGAGAAGACCCGCACCGCCCGGGGCGTGCTGCACCCCGACCACTACGGCGTCGAGTTCGCGTGGCCGGAGCGCTGGGCCGCCCTGCGCGAGCGCATCGCCGCCGTCGGCATGCGCAACGCGCTGCTCCTGGCCATCGCGCCCACCGCCACCATCGCGTCCATCGCGGGCGCCTACGAGTGCATCGAGCCGCAGGTCTCCAACCTGTTCAAGCGCGAGACGCTGTCGGGTGAGTTCCTCCAGGTCAACTCCTACCTGGTGCACGAACTGAAGGAGCTCGGCGTCTGGGACGCACGCACCCGCGAGGCGCTGCGCGAGGCGAACGGCTCGGTGCAGGACTTCGCCTGGATCCCCGAGGAGGTACGGAGTCTGTACCGCACGGCGTGGGAGATCCCGCAGCGCGGGCTGATCGACATGGCGGCGGCCCGGACCCCGTTCCTGGACCAGGCCCAGTCGCTGAACCTGTTCATGGAGACACCGACCATCGGCAAGCTCTCCTCGATGTACGCCTATGCCTGGAAGCAGGGCCTGAAGACCACGTACTACCTGCGCTCCCGCCCGGCCACCCGCATCGCCCGCGCGGCCCGCGCCACCGTCCCCGTCCAGCAGGTCGCCGACCCCGAAGCGGTCGCCTGCTCCCTTGAGAACCCCGAGTCCTGCGAGGCCTGCCAGTGATGACCAGCACCACCGACCGACCCAAGAACCTCCTCGACCCCGGCTTCGAGCTGACGCTCCGCCCCATGCGCTACCCCGACTTCTACGAGCGCTACCGGGACGCCATCAAGAACACCTGGACCGTGGAGGAGGTCGACCTCCACTCGGACGTCGCCGACCTCGCGAAGCTCACGCCCGCCGAGCAGCACCTGATCGGCCGCCTGGTCGCCTTCTTCGCGACCGGCGACTCGATCGTCGCGAACAACCTGGTGCTGACGCTGTACAAGCACATCAACTCGCCCGAGGCGCGGCTCTATCTGAGCCGGCAGCTGTTCGAGGAGGCCGTGCACGTCCAGTTCTACCTGACGCTGCTGGACACCTACCTGCCCGACCCGGACGACCGTGCCGCCGCCTTCGCGGCCGTCGAGAACATCCCCTCCATCCGCGAGAAGGCCGAGTTCTGCTTCAAGTGGATCAACGAGGTCGAAAAGCTCGAGCGCCTGGAGACCAGGGCCGACCGCCGGCGCTTCCTGCTCAACCTGATCTGCTTCGCCGCCTGCATCGAGGGCCTGTTCTTCTACGGCGCCTTCGCGTACGTCTACTGGTTCCGCAGCCGGGGCCTGCTGCACGGCCTGGCCACCGGCACCAACTGGGTGTTCCGCGACGAGACGATGCACATGTCGTTCGCCTTCGACGTGGTGGACACCGTCCGCAAGGAGGAGCCGGACCTGTTCGACGACGAGCTCGGGCGGCAGGTCACCGACATGCTGCGGGAGGCCGTCGAGGCCGAGCTGCAGTTCGCGCGCGACCTGTGCGGTGACGGCCTCCCGGGGATGAACACCGACTCGATGCGGCAGTACCTGGAGTGCGTGGCCGACCAGCGTCTGACGCGCCTCGGCTTCGCTCCGGTGTACGGCTCGGAGAACCCCTTCTCCTTCATGGAGCTCCAGGGGGTTCAGGAGCTCACCAACTTCTTCGAGCGGCGTCCCTCGGCGTACCAGGTGGCGGTGGAGGGCACCGTCGACCTGGACGAGGACTTCTGAGCCTCCCTGCCTTCCGCGGGGGCCTTGCGGGACTCCCCGTCCCCAGGGCCCTCTTGGACCTCTCGTGCCTCCTGGACCTCCCGGCCCTCCTTCGCCGCCCTCAGCCGGCGGTCGATGCGCCGGTCGTGCACGATGCCGATCACCGAGGGGAGGGCCATCAGGACCAGGATTCCGAAGGTCGCCAGCATTCCGATCAGGGCTTGTATCTGGTCTCCGTTCATGCACACCACTGTCGCGCCGAATGCTCCTTACCGTCAGTGGCAGGACTGCCGTACACCTTCAAATTCCTGCCACTGACAAGGCACACTGGGGGCATGCTGCAGAACGTGGCCGCCGTCCTGCTGGACGGCGTGCATCCCTTCGAACTCGGCGTCGTCTGCGAGGTCTTCGGCATCGACCGCAGCGACGACGGGCTCCCCGTGTACGACTTCGCGGTGGTCTCGGCGGAGGGCCCGGCGCTGGGCACCCATGTGGGCGGCCTGAGCGTCAGCACGCCCTACGGACTCGACCGGCTCGACGAGGCGGACCTGATCGCGGTACCCGCCGGGAGCGACTACGCCCGCAGGGAGTACCCGCCCGAGCTGCTGGACTCCCTGCGGCGCGCCGTGGACCGGGGCGCGCGGGTGCTCAGCGTGTGCTCCGGGGTCTTCGTGCTGGGCGCGGCCGGGCTGCTGGAGCGGCGGCGGTGCGCGGTGCACTGGCACCACGCGGCCGAGCTGGCCCGGCAGTATCCGCGTGCGACCGTCGAGCCGGACGTGCTCTACGTCGACGAGGGCCCGGTGATCACCTCCGCGGGGACGGCGGCCGGCATCGACGCCTGTCTGCACATCGTGCGCAAGGAGCAGGGGCCGGAGGTGGCCAACAAGATCGCCCGGCGGATGGTGGTGCCGCCGCACCGGGACGGCGGCCAGGCGCAGTACATCGAGCGTCCGCTGCCGAAGTCACCGTGCGACACCGTCGGCGAGGTGCTGGTGTGGATGGAGCAGCACCTCGACCAGGAGGTCACCGTCGAACAGCTGGCCGCCCGCGCCCATATGTCGCCGCGCACCTTCGCCCGCCGCTTCCAGCAGGAGACGGGCACGACTCCCTACCGCTGGATCCTGCGTCAGCGGGTGCTGCTGGCCCAGCACCTGCTGGAGGCGACGGACGAGACGATGGACGCGATCGCGGACCGGACCGGGTTCGGGACGGCGGCGGCGCTGCGGCACCAGTTCGTGCGGGTGCTGGGCACCACCCCGAACGCCTACCGGCGCGTGTTCAGGGGCCCTCAGGCCGCCTGAACACGCGATCCGCGACGGGCGCCCGGCCGGTCAGCGGGCCGCCGACTCCTCCGCCGGGCGCCGGCCGGTCAGCGGGGCAGGGCCCGCAGCAGCAGGCGGCGCGGGCGCAGGGTGATGCCGATGCGCGGCCTGGGGTCGGAGCCGGGGGCCTGCTCGAAACGGTAGGCCGAGGCGATCGCCGCGGTGATCAGCGTGAGTTCGGCCATCGAGAAGTGGTCGCTCGGGCACTTGCGGTTGCCCACGCTGAACGGCTCCATCGCGTACTTCGGGACCGTCTTGGCCCGCTCCGGGAGCCAGCGATCGGGGTCGAAGTCCTCGTGGCGGTCGTAGGAGCGGCGGTCGCGTTGGACGGCGTACGGGCTGTAGATGACGTCGGCACCCTCGGGGATGCGGTATCCGCCGAGCCGGGTGTCGGTCACCGCCCGCCGGGTCAGAATCCATACGGCCGGGTGCAGCCGCATTGTCTCGACGACGACATTCGTGGTGTACCTCAGTTTTCGGACGTCCTCGAATGCGACCGGCCGGTCCCCCACAACCGTTTTCACCTCGTCCCGGATCTTGTCCCCGAGATCCGGGTGCTCGGCGAGCACGAGGAGCAGCGACATGATCGTGGAGCCGACGGTTTCGCTTCCCGGGGTGAGTATCGCGATGACCTGGTCGTGGATCTCCTGTTCCCCAATGGGCTCGCCATTCTCGTCCTTCGCCTCCAGCAAAGCCGTCAGCAAATCGTCCGGTTTTTGACCGCTTGCCCGCCGGTCGGCGACGATCTCGTCGACCAGCAGATGCAAATCGGCCAGGGCGTGGTTGAATTCGCGGTTGCTCCGCACCGGTACGCGGTAAAGCGGCCCGAGGGGCACGACCATGCGCTGGTACATGCCGCTGAACAGCGTGGCCAGCGCGGTACATATGCGCTCGGCACGGGCGTCCATGTAGCTGCCGCGCATCAGGCACCGGGCGGCGACGCGGACGGCCACGCGGAAGGACTCCGCCGTGACGTCGAGCACCTCACCGGAGCGCCAGCGCGCCACGAGCGCATGGGACTCCTCCGCCATGATCGGCCCGTACTCGGGGATCACGTCGAGCCGGAAGGCGGGCTGGATGGTGCGGCGCTGACGCCGGTGCTGCGGGCCGTTGGCGGTGGCCACGCCCTGCTTGCCGAGCAGGCTCTCCAGGGACTCCCACAGCGGGCCGGCGATGATGTAGTCGGGGCTGAGGGCCAGCGCCCCGGTGAGGGCGGGCGCGGTGACGGCGTACACCGTCTTCGGGCCGAGCCTGAGGCGGACGACGTCGCCGTGGTCGCGCAGCCCGCTCAGGAAGGCCAGCGGGTCGCGGGCCAGCTTCAGGCCGTGGCCGAGGAGCGGGACCGCTCCCTCGGCCACGGGCGGCTCACGCAGTTCCCCTCCCGCCTCGGGCCGGGCCTCGGACTTCACCGACTCGACGGTCATTTCTCACCTGCCGCTTCGTTGTTGACGTACGGGGGCGTCGACCGGTCGTCCCAGCTGTCGACCATGTAGCGGCCGGACTCGTGGTGGAACCAGTAGACGGAACTGAACCAGTTGCGCATATTTCCGATGCAGGCCCGTACGGCGGCACTCAGTTCCTTTCCCCGCACCGTGCCGTCCGCGAGGCCGTCGGCGAAACGCAAAGCCTCCTGCTCTGCGACAAGAAATTCGGATATGCATTCCTCGACGCGCCTGCGAATTTCCGCGATCGCTTCCTCGAGACTCAGTCCGTCGTGTTTGACAAGACTTATCCCGAGGTTGTGCACCTCGTCACCCGCGATTTCCTTGGGCAGTGAGCACAGATCGTTGTACCAGGCGGCGAATTCCTGGCTGAGCAGCGCCGGACGCCGATAGGCGGGGTGTTTCCGTACGGCGTCGGGGAGTTCCAGACCCGCGCTCGGCTCCAGCAGGTCGGTCCAGATCCAGTGCGCGAAGGTGAGCCGGCGCAGGGCGAGGTACTCCTCGACGGTGGGCACGATGCCCTCGGTGCGGTTGTGGAACTCCCGGTCGTACGCCTCGATCACCGTGTGGAAGTGCCGGGCGAAGCGCGCGTTCCACGTCGCCGGCAGGAACGAGTACAGCCGCAGCACGCTGTCCGCGAACCCCGCGACCAGGGTGTCCTGGTGGTGCAGGTGTTCCCGGGGTGCGTCGAGGGCCGTGTGCAGTGCGCGCCGCAGCCGCCGCCAGGCGACCGGCCGGCCGTGCACGATGTCGCGGTCGTGCCGGTCGTCCCAGACGAAGAACCAGGCGCTGTAGTCCGCTATGGCCTGGAGCACGTCGTCCGGGGCACCGAGGTAGTAGCCCGCCATCAGGTCGGTGTAGCACAGGCCGTCGGCATATTCATCGATCTTGTCCGCCGGCATGAGCCGTTTTTCCTGCAGCCACCAGCGGGTCTTCTCCTGGAGTTTGGGCCAATAGGCGTGGAGTTGCCTGGGGAACGCGGCCTCGATCACCGGGAGAGCGAGCGATGGTGGCACTGCGACCGCAGTCGCTGTCGATGTGGTGCTGTGTGGGAAAGCTGGCACGAACAACCCCTCTCAGCCGCCAGTGGCGCCCGCCCCTTCCGCTGTGCCCGGCGCACGCCGTCGCGTATCCCCGCACTCCCATTCAGCACCACAACTGACCGATCTGGGAACGGATTTGCTCCACTCACTACCCTGGATGCCGAGAATATCCCCTTGTGTGACTGATTTTGGCTCGACAGGTTCACCGAGCGGTCGAATGCCGACGCACACAAGTACGGCGCCCGACCGGTCGTTCCGGTCGGGCGCCGTACACGGGCACCTGCACACGGGGCACCGCGCCCCAACGGGAGGAGGACCCTCAGTCGTTGGCGACCACGGGGTAGCGCGGCTCGTTCTCGGCCATCTGCCGCAGGGCGTCCTTGCGCTCCCGCTTGGAGAGCCGGTCGATGTAGAGGTAGCCGTAGAGGTGGTCGGTCTCGTGCTGCAAACAGCGCGCGAAGTAGCCGGTGCCGCGCACCTTGATCGGGTTGCCCCGCTCGTCCTGGCCGGTGACCTCGGCGTAGTCGGGGCGGGCCAGCGGCGCGTAGGCGGTGGGCACGGACAGGCAGCCCTCGTTGCTGTCGTCCAGGCGGCGGCGGTCGGCCGGCAGTTCGACCAGCTTGGGGTTGCAGACCACGCCGACGTGACGCACGCCCTCGTCGTCCCCGCAGTCGTAGACGAAGACCTTCAGGTCGACACCGATCTGGTTGGCGGCCAGGCCCACGCCCTCGGCGGTGCGCTGGCTGGCGAACATGTCCGCGATCAGCTGCTGGAGCTCGTCGCCGAACTCGGTGACGTCCTTGCACTCCTTGTGCAGCACGGGGTTGCCGACGACCGTGATCGGCCGCGAGGTACCGCGCTCGCGCCACGCCGTCTCGCGCTCCTCGCAGTCCCCGGTGTCGACGACATAGCCCTCGTCGTCGACGGGGAGCACGCCCGCGTGCTGCTGATCGGTGTCCTGCTGCGCCATGACCGACGTACGCCTTCCTGCAAGCCTGAGAGATTCTGCGAGTACAGCCTAAGGGGGCCGGGGGACACACGGGTCGCCGTCGGGCACCGGGGGGCGGCAGGGGGTCAGCAGACCTCTTCCAGATCCCGCCAGTCCCGGGAGTCCGGGCTGTCCGCGACCCACCCGTCCAGCAGCCCCCGGACGAGGGACGCCGGCGCGGCCACTCCGCACTCCCGCTCGGGCACCCACAGCTGTCCGTCGGTGCGGTGGCCCAGCGGCCCGGGGTGCCCCGGCTCGCTGTGGTCGTGCGGGTCCAGGTGCACGCCGTCGCCCTCGTCGGACGGCATCCGCGACTCCGAGCACGTCCGGCACAGCAGCCGCACGGACGAGGACCAGTCCTCGGCGGCGAACCCGGCGTCGGCGGCGAGCTGCTCCAGGGCGTCCCGGTCGGCCTCGGTCGCGGCCTCCAGCAGGACCACCCAGGTGGGCACGGGCGAGGGCGCCCACAGCTCGATCTCGTCGAAGACGGGGTAGCTGTGCCCGGCCGCGGTGGTCCGCTCGCCGTGCGGCACGCCGTCGTGCAGCACGACCTCGCCCCAGCGCCGCCCGGAGGAGGGCAGCGGAATGGACAGCACCTCGATCCTGGCCGGGTCCAGGCGGCGGCCCCAGACCACCTCGGCCTCGCCCTCCGGCGACAGCCGCACGGCCGCGCTGCCCAGCTCCATGCCCACCGGTTCCCCGGCGGCCGTCGCGCCCCCGGGCACCTTCAGGCCGTAGGCCTGCCAGGCGCGCCGGGCCAGCGGCCAGTCCTGCAGGGCGGTGGCGGCGATCCCGACGTTCCACCAGTCCGGCGCGCCGGACTCCTTCTCCAGCAGGGCCACGGCCCGCAGTCCGGCCGTCCGGGCCTGCTCCCAGTCGTGCCGGAACTTGTGCAGCAGGGCCAGGTTGAACCAGGACTCCGACAGCCAGGGCTCCAGATCGGCGGCGCGCGTCAGCAGCGCGCCCGCGTCCTCGTACCGGCCGTCGCCGATCAGGGTGAACGCGCGGTCGGTGGCCTGCCGCCAGGAGGCGGAGGGTCGGTGCCGTCCCTTGCCGAAGATCCTCACGATTCCCGCCTGCCAGTTCCGTTGTGTGGGCTGGCTTCTGCCCCCGGTTTCCCTTTCCTTCGCATCCAACCACGTACGGCTTGAAGGGCGCTCATTACCCATGGGTTACCCCGTGGCGGGCAGCGTCAGACAGTCCCGTGACAGCACCCGGGCCAGCGATTCGACCACCTCGGGCGCGTAGTCGCCGGCCGTGGCCAGCCGCAGCTCCTCCAGTGCCCTGAGCGGCCCGCCGGGTCCGGCGTCGCGCGCCTTCTCGTCGTAGGCGTTCACGGCCCGCACGATCCGGGCGGGCAGCGGCTGCTCCCGGCAGGGGTCGGCCTGCCGCTCCACCACCACCGCGACCTCCCGGGAGACCCCGGTCTGGCGGACCACGGCCCCGCCGAGCAGCGCGATGCGCCGCTGCTCCGCGACGGGCAGGCCGGCCGTCGCCCCCGCGGGCACCGGGTCCACCAGGCTGAGCTGCCCGATGTCGTGCATGAGCGCGGCGTGCTCCAGGACGGTGAGCTCCGGTTCCGTCAGCCCCAGGTCCCGTCCCACGGCCCGGCTGAGCGCGGCGACCCGGCGGGCGTGCCCGGCCGGGGTGTACCCGGCCACCTCGGTGGCCCGGGCCAGCGAGGCGATGGTCTGCCGGTAGGTGTCCCGCACGGCCGCGTACCGGCGGAAGGACAGCTGGGTGAGCAGCAGCGGCAGCGAGAAGACGGGCAGCGCCCACAGCCCGACGACGGCGACCGCGAGGGCCATCACCGCGCCCGTCGCGCACACCGCCGACCCGATCCCGAGCAGGCCCCGCAGCTCCTCCCGCAGCAGCGGGCCGAACGGCCACCGGGTGCGGCAGTGGGCGGGCACGGCGGCGAGCACGGCCCCGCACAGGGCGGTGAGCACCAGGAGCGCGAGCAGCAGCAGGGCGTACGCCGGGCCACCCCACCCCCGGAAGACACCTTTGCCGTACAGCGGTTGGAAGCAGACGGCGGCGAAGAAGACGGTGAGGATCCGTCGGGCCAGGTGGTCGAGGGTCGCGCCCCGCCCGAGCGCGATGTGCGGCACGCTGCCCAGCAGACAGGCGGCGAGCACCACGGCGACGGCCTGGAGTGCGCCGTGGTGGCTCGGCCGTCCGGCGTCCTGCCCCAAAAGGGCGTACGACAGCGCTCCCGCGGCCCCCAGCGGCGCGGCCTCCCGGGCCTGGCCGCCCGACCACCGGGCCAGCTCCCCCACCAGCACGAGCATGCCGAACGCGAGCGCCGCCCCGCGCTCCTCCAGTCCGGTCCACATCGTGACGGTGAGCGACAGCAGGCCGACGGCGAGGGCGGACCCGCGGATCAGCACCAACGGCCACGGCCACCTCACCCGTGCGCCTCCTCGCGCCCGCCGGCCGACCCGGCCGGGGCACGGGGGGCGCGGTGCTTGGCCGGGACGCGCGGTGCGCCGTTCCCGGGTGGGGGCGGCGGGGTGCCGTCCTCCGCCGTGACCGCCGGGTGCCAGCCGTGCCGGTCCAGGGCCCGCACCAGGGCCGTGACCATGCGCGGGTCGAACTGGGTGCCCGCGCAGCGCTCCAGTTCCCGCACCGCCGTGCCCACCGGCCGGGCCCTGCGGTAGGAGCGGGTGGACGTCATCGCGTCGAACGCGTCGGCGACGGCCACCACACGTGCGCACTCCGGGATCTGGCCGCCCCGCAGCCCGTAGGGATATCCACTGCCGTCCAGGCGTTCGTGGTGGTGCAGGATCGCCGAGCGTGCCTCACCGAGGAAGGAGATCCCGCGCACCATCTCGTGCCCGTACTCGGGGTGCAGTTCGATCACCCGCCGCTCCTCGGGGGTCAGCGGGCCGTCCTTGCGCAGCAGCCGGGTGGGCACGCCCAGCTTGCCCACGTCGTGCAGGATGCCGGCGAAGCGCAGCACCTCGACGCGTTCGTCGTCCATGCCGAGTTCGCGGGCGATCATCATGGAGGCCTGTCCGACCCGCTCGCTGTGTCCGCGCGTGTAGCCGTCCTTGATGTCGACCGCCTGCACCAGCGCCCGGATCGTCGCCTGGTGGGCGGCCCGTTCCCGGTGGTACTGCGCGTACGCCCACCAGGACACGCACATCGGCAGCAGCACCAGGAGGGCCGCCACCGGCCCGTACGGGCTGCGCCAGAGCACGGCCATCATCAGGCCGGCGAGGCCGTGGACCGCGGTCGGCGCCAGGGAGCGGGCGAACAGCCCGCGCCGGCCCGGCCGGGCGGGCGACGCCGCCGCCAGCACCCGGACCCCGCCGTCCAGCGCGGTCAGCACCCCGCAGAACGCCACCACCGCGGCACCGGCCGGGACGAGGGCGTAGGGGAGGTCGGGGTCGGCGACGGCGGCCGGGCCGCCCAGTTCCCCGTGCACCCCGGCCGCCACCCACACGGCGAGCGCGAGCTGGGCCGCCCGCCAGATCCGGCGCAGCGCCTCGGGCCGCCGCCCGGCCGCGGCCAGCAGGGCGCCGGGCAGCGGGACGAGCGCGGCGACGGACGGCGGCAGCAGGAAGGCCGCGGCCAGCAGCACGGGGTAGAAGGGCCCGGCGAAGCTCCGCCGGGCCAGTTGCTTGCAGCCGGTGTACACGGCGGCCAGCAGGCAGACGGCCCACCAGGACGCGTGTGTCACCGGCACCGGCACCAGCGGCGGCACCGTGACCGGCGCCAGCACCGGCAGCAGACAGGCCAGGGCACCGAGGGCGACGCAGACGACGTACGCACGTGCCCGGGATGGAACCGCCTCCATGCCGTCCCTCCCCCGTCGCGCCGGTCCTGCCTGCCCACGGCTGGGAGACTAGGGGGCGCAGCGGGACGTCCGTGGGCCGATAACCCGCGGATTAGCACGTATGGGTGACGAGGGACCTGCGCGGCATGGGGCGGGCCTGCGTCGCACGTGGGGTGGTCAGGACTCCTGGGAGGTGACCGGCTCCTCGGTCACATCGCGCTCGGAGACCGTCTGACCGGAGCGGATCAGCTCGAGCCGCCCCATGACCTTGGCGCGCAGGTCGGCGGGTACGTCGTCATGCCCGCAGCACCGCTTGACCAGCTTCTTCACGGCCTGCTCAAGGCCGTACTTCTCCAGGCACGGCGAGCACTCCTCGAAGTGGTGCTCGAACTTGGTGCGATCGACGTCCGGCATCTCACTGTCGAGGAACTCGTACAGATGGTCGAGTACCTCACTGCAGTCCGTCTCGTGCGGCTCTCCGCAGCTCATGAGCCCGAGCCTTTCGCTTCGTTCGACTCTCCGGCACCGGCCGGGACCAGTCCGCGATCGCGGGCGTAGTCCTCGAGCATGCCGCGCAGTTGACGGCGGCCCCGGTGCAGCCGGGACATCACCGTACCGATGGGTGTCCCCATGATGTCCGCGATCTCCTTGTACGCAAAGCCCTCTACGTCCGCGAGATACACGGCGATGCGGAACTCCTCGGGGATGGCCTGGAGCGCTTCCTTCACGTCCGAGTCGGGCAGGTGGTCGAGCGCCTGCGACTCCGCGGAGCGCAGACCCGTCGACATGTGCGACTCGGCGCGGGCGAGCTGCCAGTCCTCGATCTCCTCCGCGGCGGAGCGCTGGGGCTCACGCTGCTTCTTGCGGTAGGAGTTGATGAAGGTGTTGGTCAGGATCCGGTACAGCCAGGCCTTGAGGTTGGTGCCCTCACGGAACTGGTGGAAGGACGCGTACGCCTTGGCGTAGGTCTCCTGCACCAGGTCCTCGGCATCCGCCGGGTTGCGCGTCATGCGCAGGGCGGCCGAGTACATCTGGTCGAGGAATTCCAGCGCGTCCCGCTCGAAGCGCGCGCTGCGCTCGGCGGTCGACTCCGCGGACGCGTCCACGCCCGTGCCCTGGCTCTCGGGCAGCTCCGCCTGGCCGTTGTCGTTCCCTGCGTCGGTACCGGGAACCGGACCCACCTCCTCAAACGATGGCGCAGGACCGAAACCGGTCCCACTCGATTCGGAGGATAGACGACGACCCGTGCCTCCCGCCGCTCGAATAGGAGCGGTCTTGGCCGCGCGCAGCACGGACCAGTCCAGGTCAGCGCGGCTGCGGCTCGGGCAAATGGTCGAACCCATGCGGCGGACTTCCTCTCCTGGGGCGTCGGTGCCGAGGCATCAGCACTTCTGTCGCCGTCAACAGCGGTCCGTCACCCGGCATTCCCAGGGATCACCCGAGTGACGCGATCCACTCCACGACACCGCCGGTGACGAGCTCCAGCGCCCGCTCCTGAGTGATCTCCGCGCGTTTCGGCACAGCGAAGCCATGATCTCCGTACGGCACCTCGACCAACCGATACGCCCCCTCGGGGAACTCCTCCGGCTTCCCGAACGGGTCGTTCCCGCCCTGCACGACCAGCGTCGGCACCCCGGCACCGAGCAGCTCGCCGGCGCGCGACTTCTCCGGCCTGCCCGGCGGGTGCAGCGGGAAGCTCAGCGCGAGCACGGCGTGCGCGCCCAGCTCGACGGCGGTTCGGCAGGCGACCCGCGCCCCGGCGCTGCGCCCGCCGGAGACGACGGGCAGCCCCTCGGCGGCGAGCGCGGGCCAGACGCCCCGCCAGCCCACGTCCAGGGTCTTCGGCGCGGGCGCGACCTTCTTCCCGGCGACCCGCCAGGGCTGCTCGACCAGGGCCACGCTCACCCCGCGCGCGGGCAGCACCTCTGCGAGGGCCCGCAGATCCCGCGCCTCGATGCCGCCCCCGGCGCCATGGCCGACGGCGAGGACCATGGTGGGTTTCCTCGCCCTGTGCCAGGTGACGCGGGCATCACCCGCGTCCGTGGCGACCGTCTCCGGGGTGCCGACCGTCTGCGTAGTCATGTCAGAAGAGTGTGCCCTCTTCGGATGCCGGCAGCTCCTTGAGCAGCTCCGGCCCGTTGTTGCGGACGTTGCTCACGGCGGTGGACACGGGGTACGCGCGCATCAGTCCGGCGGGCGGCGGGGCGAGGAGGGCGCGCAGGTCGTCCACGTCCGTGCGGGCCGGGTCCAGCCAGGCGTCCCAGCGGTCGGGCGTGAGCAGGAGCGGCATCCGGGGGTGGATGTCGGCCAGCGAGCGCGGGCCCTCGGCCGGGGCCACCGCCAGCGGGGTGCGCTCCGCCTCCGTGGTGATCACCGAGCAGGTCGCCCACCAGGCCAGCGGATGGTCGTCGGGCAGCGTGCGGTCCCGCCAGAACTCGTACAGCCCCGCCATCGCGAACACCGACCCGTCCGCCGGGGTCACGAAGTACGGCTGCTTGCGCGGCCGCTTCCGCTTCCCCTCGACCTCCAGATCCCGCTCCTCGGTGCCGGTGACCCACTCGTAGTAGCCGTCGGCGGGCACGATGCAGCGGCGGACGGCGAAGGCGCGCCGGTACGACGGCTTCTCGTGCACGGTCTCCGCCCGTGCGTTGATCATCCGCGCGCCGCCCTCGGGGGACTTCGCCCAGGAGGGCACCAGGCCCCACTTCAGCTTCCGCAGCTGCCGAACCGGACGCTTGTCCTCGGCGTCCTTCAAGGGACGGTCCAGGACGACATGGACCTCCTTGGTCGGAGCCACGTTGTAGTCGGGCTCAAGGGTCTCTTCCGGCTCCCACTTCTCGATCTCGAAGATTCCTGCGAGATCCTCGGCTCCGCGACTTGCCGCATACCGTCCGCACATACGTGCAACACTGCCAGGCCCACCCGTCGCCCGACCACCACCCCTCAACGACGGCGCCACGCGCCGACCCCTCTTGACTCGAGCACAGGGAGCCACCGGAACACATGGACAGCCTCGCCTCGACCGCGCTGGCCGGCCTCTGGGACCGGCTCGTGGGCATCCAGCCCGATCCGGACCTGTGGGTGGTGATCGCCACCGCGGTCGCCGCGCTCGCCGTCGTCGTCCCGCACACCCTGTGGCGCGTCTCCCGCAACGCCATCACCATCGCCCACGAGGGCGGCCACGGCCTGGTGGCGCTGCTGAGCGGCCGCACGCTGACCGGCATACGCCTGCACTCCGACACCAGTGGCCTCACCGTGAGCCGCGGCAAGCCGTACGGCGCCGGCATGATCCTCACCGCGGCCGCCGGCTACACCGCTCCCCCGCTGCTGGGTCTGGGCGGCGCTGCCCTGCTCGCCGCCGGGCGGATCACGCTGCTGCTGTGGGTGGCCACGGTGCTGCTGGTGGCGATGCTGGTGATGATCCGCAACGCGTACGGGGCGCTGACCGTGCTGGTCACGGGCGGTACGTTCCTGCTGGTGTCGTGGCTGACCGGGCCCCAGGTGCAGGCCGCGTTCGCGTACGCGGTGGTGTGGTTCCTGCTGCTGGGCGGGGTGCGGCCGGCCTTCGAGCTCCAGGCCAAGCGGTCCCGCGGGGGCGCCGGGGACTCGGACGCCGACCAGCTGTCCCGGCTGACGCACGTACCGGCGGGCCTGTGGCTGTTCCTGTTCCACGCGGTGTCGCTGTGCTCGCTGATGGGCGGGGGACGCTGGCTGCTGGGAATGTGACGGAGGCCGTAGGGGCGTACGGCTCCAGGGGGCGGGGGGCGTACCGGATCGTGGGGGCTTACGGCTCCGGGCCACGGGTCGCGTACGGCGTGGGTGTACGGCGCCGCCGCCCGGCGTGGCCGGCTCCGGCCGGGCCGCACCCGAACGACGGCCTGTCCAACCACCTCCTTATAGAGTGGGTCCATGGCCCCGAACCCCGCACACACCGCCCTCTGGCCCGCGCCGCACGCGAGCGGAGCCGTCGACGCGACCGTCCACGTGCCCGGGTCCAAGTCGGTCACCAACCGCGCGCTGGTGCTCGCCGCCCTCGCCTCGGAGCCGGGCTGGCTGCGCCGCCCGCTGCGCTCCCGCGACACGCTGCTGATGGCCGGCGCCCTGCGGACGATGGGCGTGGGCATCGAGGAGACGGTGTCCTCCGCGTCCGGGGCCGGCGCCTCCGGCGAGGCCTGGCGGGTGATCCCCGCGGGGCTGCACGGCCCCGCCACGGTCGACGTCGGCAACGCCGGCACGGTGATGCGCTTCCTGCCGCCGGTCGCCGCGCTGGCCGACGGTCCGGTGCGCTTCGACGGCGACCCCCGTTCGTACGAGCGTCCGCTGAACGGCGTGATCGACGCGCTGCGCGCGCTCGGGGCCCGCATCGACGACGACGGCCGGGGCGCCCTGCCGATGACCGTCCACGGCAGCGGCGCGCTGGACGGCGGCCCGGTCGAGATCGACGCCTCCTCCTCGTCGCAGTTCGTCAGCGCCCTGCTGCTGTCCGCCCCGCGCTTCAACCAGGGCGTCGAGGTCCGGCACACCGGCTCGACGCTGCCGTCGATGCCGCACATCCGGATGACGGTCGACATGCTGCGCTCAGTGGGCGCCCAGGTGGACACCCCGGAGTCGGGCGGCGAGCCGAACGTGTGGCGGGTCACCCCGGGTGCGCTGCTCGGCCGGGACCTGACCGTGGAGCCGGACCTGTCCAACGCCCAGCCGTTCCTGGCGGCGGCGCTGGTGACCGGCGGCAAGGTGGTCGTACCGGACTGGCCGGCGCGGACCACCCAGCCCGGTGACCGGTTGCGGGAGATCTTCACCGAGATGGGTGGTTCCTGCGAGCTGACCGACTTCGGCCTGGTGTTCACCGGCTCGGGGTCGGTCCACGGCATCGACGTGGACCTGAGCGAGGTCGGCGAGCTGACCCCGGGCATCGCCGCGGTCGCCGCGCTCGCGGACTCCCCCTCGACGCTGCGGGGCGTGGCCCATCTGCGGCTGCACGAGACCGACCGGCTGGCCGCGCTGACCAAGGAGATCAACGAGCTCGGCGGCGATGTCACCGAGACCGCCGACGGCCTGCACATCCGCCCGCGCCGGCTGCACGGCGGGATCTTCCACACCTACGAGGACCACCGCATGGCGACGGCCGGCGCGATCATCGGCCTGGCGGTCGAGGGCGTGCAGATCGAGAACGTGGCGACGACGGCGAAGACCCTTCCGGACTTCCCCGAACTGTGGGCCGGGATGCTCGGGGCGTAGAGGCGCGGGGATCACGTCATGCGCCGCTATGGCAAGCACACCGACGAGGACGACATCCGGACCCGGCCCGGTCGCAGGGGCACACGTCCGCGTACGAACATCCGCCCGAAGCACGAGGACGCGGCCGAGGGCATGGTGCTCACCGTGGACCGCGGCCGGCTGACCTGCCTCGTCGACGGCCGCACGATCGTCGCGATGAAGGCCCGCGAGCTGGGCCGCAAGGCCGCCGTCGTGGGCGACCGGGTGGCCCTGGTCGGTGACCTGTCCGGCATGAAGGACACGCTCGCGCGCATCGTCCGCATCGAGGAACGAAGCTCGCTGCTGCGCCGCACCGCGGACGACGACGACCCGTACGAGCGCGTGGTCGTGGCCAACGCCGACCAGCTCGCCATCGTCACCGCGCTCGCCGACCCCGAACCGCGCCCGCGTCTGATCGACCGCTGCCTGGTGGCGGCGTACGACGGCGGCCTGGAGCCGCTGCTCGTCATGACCAAATCGGACCTGGCCCCGCCGGACAAGCTCCTGGAGCTGTACGGGGACCTGGACATCCCCCATGTCGTCACCAGCCGTGACGAGCTGGAGAACGGCGACGCGGCGGACCGGGTGCGCGAGCATCTGGACGGCAAGATCACCGCGTTCGTGGGTCACTCCGGCGTCGGCAAGACGACGCTGGTCAACGCGCTCGTCCCGGAGGACAGGCGCCGTCTGACGGGACACGTCAACGTGGTGACGGGCCGCGGCCGGCACACCACCACCTCGGCGCTCGCGCTGCCGCTGACCGGCGCGGGCGGCTGGGTCGTCGACACCCCGGGCGTCCGGTCCTTCGGGCTCGCCCACATCGACCCGTCCCGGGTCATCCACGCCTTCCCCGACCTGGAACCCGGCACGGAGGGCTGCCCCCGCGCGTGCAGCCACGACGAGCCGGACTGCGCGCTGGACGCGTGGGTAGCGGAGGGTCACGCGGACCCGGCCCGGCTGTACTCGCTGCGCCGGCTGCTCTCCACCAGGGAGCGCAAGGAGGGCGACTGACCCGCGCGGTGACCTTGGCGTTGTTTGTGACCCCCGAGGTCCGGCAAGTGCATAATCGCAGCGAGCCGGAGCGGTCACGGCGCGAGGACCTACGGGAGGACGGCACATGGCGTGGCTGCTGGTCATCGTCGCGGGACTGCTCGAGACCGGCTTCGCGGTGTGCCTGAAGCTGTCGCACGGCTTCACCAGGCTCTGGCCGACCATCGCCTTCGCGTGCTTCGCGCTCGGCAGCTTCGGCCTGCTCACCCTGTCCCTGCGCAAGCTCGACGTCGGCCCCGCGTACGCGGTGTGGACCGGCATCGGCGCGGCGGGCACCGCGATCTACGGCATGGTCTTCCTCGGCGACCTGGTGTCCACGCTGAAGATCGTGTCGATCAGCTTCGTCATCATGGGCGTGATCGGCCTGCAGCTGTCGGGCTCGGCGCACTGAGGGCCGGGCACGCTCCCGAGCCGGGTTCCGTTCGGACGGGCCGGCGGCAGCCGGTCGCTCAGACGAGCTGGTGGCGGCGCAGCGTCTCGCGTACCAGGGCGGCGACGCCGCCCTCGCCGGGGGGAGCCGCCACGCAGGACAGCGCGAGGCGGATCGCCAGCTCGCAGGCCGCAGCCAGCTGGGCCACGTCCATGACGGGCGCGACCGAGGCGGCCAGGGCGGCGACGGCACGGTCGCGGACGTGTCCCAGCAACTCGCCCGGCGACGGCAGCGGACCGTCCGCCCTGCGCTGCGCCGGTACGGGAGAGGTCGAGGGCACCGCCGACAGCGTCGGCCAGGGCAACCGCTCGCTCCAGCAGCCCGTGAGCATGGCCTTCACCAGCGCGTTCTGGCGGGCGGCCGCCACGGTCCACTCGGCGGCGGCGGTGAGCCGCTCGCCCGGGTCGGCGTGTGCGGCCAGGGCGCGGTCCACCCCGGCGAGATAGCCGTCCGCCTCTCTTCTGACGAGCGCCCGCGCGAGTCCGTCCTTACTGCCGAACTCGTTGTACAGCGTCTGCCGGGACACCCCGGCCGCCGCGGCCACGTCCACCATCCGTACCGCGGACCACGGCCGACGCGCCAGCGCCGTGTAAGCGGCGTCCAGCAGGGATTCCCGCGCTGCAGGCATCATCGCCTCCCGGGGGCGAGCGACTCTGCGCACAGATTTGACGCGCACCGCAGCACTGTCAAGGGTGTCCGGAGGCATGTGCGCCCTTCGAGCGACACACCGCGGCTCCGGCCCCGCCACCCGCGCCCCCTGTGGCCCCGTGTCGCCCCAGGCGGATACCGTTCGCTACATGCCGGACTACCTTGACGACCTGCGCCTGGCCCACGTTCTCGCGGACGCCGCCGACGCCGCCACCATGGACCGCTTCAAGGCGCTCGACCTGAAGGTCGAGACCAAGCCGGACATGACCCCGGTCAGCGAGGCGGACAAGGCGGCGGAGGAGCTGATCCGCGGTCAGCTGCAGCGCGCCCGCCCGCGCGACGCGGTCCTCGGCGAGGAGTACGGCATCGAGGGCACCGGCCCCCGCCGCTGGGTCGTCGACCCGATCGACGGCACCAAGAACTACGTGCGCGGCGTTCCCGTGTGGGCCACGCTGATCTCCCTGATGGAGGCCGGCGAGGGCGGCTACCAGCCCGTCGTCGGCGTCGTCTCCGCGCCCGCCCTCGGCCGCCGCTGGTGGGCCGCCAGGGGTCACGGGGCCTTCTCCGGCCGCAGCCTGTCGCAGGCGTCGCGCCTTCGGGTCTCCCGCGTGGCGAAGCTGGCCGACGCCTCCTTCGCGTACTCCTCGCTCAGCGGCTGGGAGGAGCAGGGCCGCCTGAACGGTTTCCTGGACCTGACCCGCGAGGTCTGGCGCACCCGCGCCTACGGCGACTTCTGGCCCTACATGATGGTCGCCGAGGGCTCGATCGACCTCTGCGCGGAGCCCGAGCTGTCGCTGTGGGACATGGCCGCGAACGCGATCATCGTGACCGAGGCGGGCGGCACCTTCACCGGCCTGGACGGCCGGCCCGGCCCTCACAGCGGCAACGCGGCGGCGTCCAACGGACTGCTGCACGACGAGTTGCTGGGGTATCTCAACCGGCGCCACTGAGGACGGGGAGACGCCTGCGCGCGCCCCCAACCGGCCGCGCACGCCCTCTTGTTGACCGCCGCTTTACCTGCAACCCTGAGAGTCCCCCCACTTGTGAACTTGTGAATCCGGTCACCAGCTGGATTCCGCGAGGAGGTGGCTCCATCCCATGCTCGTCCGCGACGCCATGAGCACGGTGGTCCTCACCATCGGTCCCGCACACACCCTCCGACAGGCCGCCGCCCTGATGTCCGCCCGCCGGGTCGGCGCGGCCGTGGTCCACGACCCCGACGCCGGCGGCATCGGCATCCTCACCGAACGCGACATCCTCAACTCCGTAGGTCTGGGCCAGAACCCCGACACGGAGCCCGCCCACGCCCACACCACCACCGACGTCGTGTTCGCCGCCCCGTCCTGGACCCTGGAGGAGGCCGCCCGCGCCATGGCGCACGGCGGCTTCCGCCACCTCATCGTCCTCGACGACGGCGAACCGGCCGGCATCGTCTCGGTCCGCGACATCATCAGCTGCTGGGCTCCGGCCCGCGTGGCGGCCTGACCGCACGACGGCGGACCGGGCCCCGAAGGGACCCGGTCCACCACCGCGACAAGTAGTCCGGTTCCGGAGATCAGCCGCGCAGGGTCTGGACCGCGGCCTGAAGCCGCTTGCCGAAGTCGCCGTCCGCCCGGCGGAAGTTGTCGATCGCGCGCTCGGCGATGTCCTCGCGCGAGACCTGTGCGATGGCTCCCGCCAGGTTGCCGATCAGGCGGTCCTTCTCCTCGTCCGACATCAGCCGGTAGAGGTTGCCGGCCTGGACGAAGTCGTCGTCCTCCGCGTGCGCCGGGGTCGCGTGGTCACCGGTGACGCCGGAGACCGGAAGCGGCTGCCACAGCGGCCGGTCCGTCTGGAACGGGCCGCCGAAGCTGTTCGGCTCGTAGTTCTTCGCGCCCCTGTGGCGGCCGTCGTAGAGGTAGCCGTCACGGGAGTTGGTGCGCGCCTCGGTGGCGTGCGGGCGGTTCACCGGCAGGTGGTCGGCGTTGATGCCGACGCGGTAGCGGTGGGCGTCGCCGTAGGCGAAGAGGCGGCCCTGGAGCATCTTGTCCGGGGACGGGCCGATGCCGGGCACGAAGTGCGCCGGGGAGAAGATCGACTGCTCGACCTCGGCGAAGACGTTGTCCGGGTTGCGGTTGAGCTCCAGCCTGCCGATCTCGACCAGCGGGTAGTCGGCGTGCGGCCACACCTTGGTCAGGTCGAACGGGTTGAAGCGGTAGGTCGCCGCCTCGGCCGCCGGCATGATCTGGACGGAGACGGTCCAGGACGGGTACTCGCCGCGCTCGATCGCCTCGCGCAGGTCGCGCTGGTGGGAGTCGGGGTCCTCACCGGCGAGCTTGTTGGCCTCCTCCTGGGTGAGGCACTTGATGCCCTGGTCGGTCTTGAAGTGGTACTTGACCCAGAAGATCTCGCCGGCCTCGTTGTTCCACTGGTAGGTGTGCGAGCCGAAGCCGTCCATGTGGCGGTACGACGCCGGAATGCCGCGGTCGCCGAACAGCCAGGTCACCTGGTGCGTGGACTCCGGGGACAGGCCCCAGAAGTCCCAGACGTTGTCCGGCTCCGTGGAACCCGTGTACGGGTCGCGCTTCTGGGTGTGGATGAAGTCGGGGAACTTGATCGCGTCCCGGATGAAGAACACCGGGGTGTTGTTGCCGACGAGGTCGTAGTTGCCCTCCTCGGTGTAGAACTTCAGCGCGAACCCGCGCGGGTCGCGGACGGCGTCCGCGGCACCCAGGTTGCCGGCCACGGTCGAGAAGCGCAGGAACGTCTCCGTCTGCTTGCCGACCTCGGAGAGGAACTTGGCGCGGGTGTACTGCGTGACATCGGCCGTCACCGTGAAGGTGCCGTAGGCGCCGGCACCGCGGGCGTGCACCACGCGCTCCGGGATGCGCTCGCGGTTGAAGTGGGCGAGCTTCTCCAGCAGGAGCTGGTCCTGGACCAGAACCGGGCCGTCGACGCCCGCGGTCTCACTGTTCTGATTGTCGGCCACCGGAGCACCGGCCTCCGTCGTGAGCGGTCCCTGGGTCATGTCGCCTCCCGGCACATCTGTCTGTTCCTGTCGCTTGGCCAAAGCCGTTCTCGATCCTACAATGGACAATGTCTAAGTCAAACAGAGCTCCAAAGTCACACTCGTTCGGAAACTGTTCCCCTTGCTGTTAAGCTGGTGCCTATGAGCGACCTTCTGGAACGGCTGCGCGGACGCGGATGGCGAATGACCGCGCAGCGGCGCGTCGTGGCCGAGGTCCTGGACGGCGAGCACGTCCACCTGACGGCCGACGAGGTCCACGCGCGGGCCGTGGTCAAGCTGCCCGAGATCTCTCGTGCGACCGTCTACAACACCCTGGGCGAGCTGGTCTCCCTCGGTGAGGTGATCGAGGTCAGCACGGACAAGCGCGCCAAGCGCTACGACCCGAACGCCCACCGGCCGCACCAGCACCTGGTCTGCGCCGGCTGCGGCGCGATCCGCGACGTCCACCCCGGCGGCAATCCGCTGGCCGACCTTCCGGACTCGGAGCGCTTCGGCTTCACGATCTCGGACGTCGAGGTGACGTACCGCGGGCTGTGCCCGAACTGCGCGGCGGCGTGACGAACGCGTGAAAGCCCCGGCACCAGAGGGTGCCGGGGCTTTTTGCGTGCCTGCGCCTGTGTGCGGAGGCGTGCCTGCACCTGCGTGGGGGGCGTGCCTGCGGGGGCCGTGGCTGCACCTTTGCCGGCGGCAGACCCACCGAGGGGGAGAAACACCGAGAAGGGGAAACACCGAGGGCCGGAATCCTGATCGGATTCCGGCCCTCG
>NZ_BNBC01000018.1:0-41298 GCF_014654675.1 Streptomyces spiralis | reverse complement strand
GGGGACAGGATTTGAACCTGCGACCTCTGGGTTATGAGCCCAGCGAGCTACCGAGCTGCTCCACCCCGCGTCGGTGAATAGAACACTACGTGACCGGCGGGGAAAGAAGCAAATCGTTCACGGGGAGCGTCGCGCACATCACGCCGACAGCTCCTCCCGCAGCGCGTCCCTGAGCCGTGCGGCCCGCTCCGCGACCTCGGCCGGGCCCAGCGCCACCGCGCGGTCGGCCCACCGCTGCCCCTCCGCGAGCTCCCCGCGGCGCGCGTAGACGAGGGCCAGCCGCAGCGCCGCCCGCCCGTGGCCCGCGTCGGCGGCCCGGGCCCACCACACGGCGGCCTCCGGCTCGCTGCCCTCCCGCGCGAGCAGCAGTCCCAGGTTGAACGCGCCGTTGCGGGACCCGGCCTCCGCCGCCGTCCGGTACCAGCGTGCCGCCTCGACCACGTCCCCCCGGGCCGCGGCCAGCATGCCGACCCGCACCTGCGCGCGCCGGTGCCCCTGGGTGGCCGCCCGCTCGTACCACTCCTCGCACTCGGTCTTCTCGTGGATCACCGACTCCCCGAGCTCGTGCGCCGGCACCGGCGGCCGTCGCGCGTCGAGCACCGTCGCCAGCCGGTAGGCGGCCTCGGCGTTCCCGCCGCCGGCCGCGCAGCGCAGATGCCGCTCGGCCTGCCGCTCGTCGCCCGCACGCAGCCGGGCGATCCCGACCTGCAGTGCCGCCTCCGTGTGCCCGGCGGCCGCCGCCCGCTCGTACCAGCGCAGGGCCTCGGACTCCAGGTCCCGCCCGGCGTAGAGGATCCCCAGGTTGAACGCTGCGTCCACGCTCCCGGACTCCGCGGCCCGGGAGAACCACGGTTCGGCCCCGCCGGTGTCCCCGCTCTGGAGCAGCAGGACGGCCAGCGCGTTGGCCGCCTCCCGGTGGCCTGCGTAGGCGGCGCGCCGGTACCACTGCTCGGCCTGCGCGGTCCGTCCCTGCTCGGCGCAGAGCAGCCCGAGGTTGTAGGCGCCGTTCACGTCGCCGGCGTCCATGGCCGCCCGGTACCAGCGCTCGGCGGTCTGCGTCTCGCCGCGCTCGGCGTGCAGCGCGCCCAGCGCGTTCGCCGCGTTGCCGTCCCCCTCCTGGGCGGCCCGCAGCCACCACACGGCCGCGCTCTCGATGTCTCCGGCGTCGCGCAGCAGGAACCCGAGGGCGCAGGCGGCCCGGGCCTCGCCGTCCTTGGCGGACGTCAGGTACCAGCGGCCGGCCTCCTTCAGCTCGCCCCGCTTCTCCAGGATCGCGCCGAGGTGCAGCGCCGCGCGCCGGTGCCCGCGCGCCGCGGCCTGCCGGTACCACTGCTCGGCCTCCGCAGGCAGGCCGCTCCTTTCGGAGTCCGCGCCGTCGCGGTCCGCGCCGGTGGAACCGGCCCCGCGCGAGCCGGTGCCACGGGCGCCGGCACCGCCGTCCGCGGCGCACTCGTCCGCCGCACGCCGGTCGAGGGCCCTCGCCAGCCGGTACGCCGCCTCGCGGTGGCCGCGCTCGGCGGCGACCCGCATCCAGCGCTCGGCGCCGGCGTCCGCGCGGTGCTCCAGGAGGTCGGCGAGCGCGTAGGCGCCCAGCACATGGCCCTGCTCGGCGGACTGGCGCAGCCAGTACTCGGCGGCGGGCTCGTCGCCGCGCTCGCGGTGGTGCCGGCCGAGCGCGTGCGCGGCCGCGGCGGAGCCGGCGACGGCGGCGATCCGCCACCAGCCCGCCGCTTCGTCGGCGTAGCCACGCTGGTGGAGGAGGACGCCCAGGTTGTTCGCGGCGGCGCGGTCACCGGCCGAGGTGGCGGCACGCAGATGGGGTTCGGCTCCGTCGAGGTCGCCGCGGCGCAGCAGCATGGCTCCGAGAACGCTCATCGCGTCGATGTCGCCGGCCTCGGCGGCGAGCCGGCGGCGCGCCAGTTCGGCCATCTCGTCGGCGGCCTCAACGGTCTCGTCCGTGGTCGCGTCCCCGATCCCCTGCGGCCCCCGGGTCCCCTCGAGGCCCTCGGGCTCCCCGCCCGTCCCGGGATCGGAAGCCTGCACAAATCGCCCTGTCTCGAACAGAGTTACCTTGTCCCCCATAACGTTCATCGTCGCACCACCTGCAAACTGGGTACATCCGGTATACCGCAGCCAGTGAGGTCACTTCAGCGTTTTGTCGACATGCCCACAGAGAGACAAGTCAAACACAGATCGCCCAACTCCCCACGGCGGCACGGCGGTCCCTCCTGTCGGCACATGCGTTCGCAACCCCACCGCCCGTCGTACGCACACGTCGAGGGCCCGGATCCGCTCCCGGACCCGGGCCCTCGACTCGGCACGAGCGATCAGCTGCCCGTCGTACCGCTACCGCTGTCCTTCTTGTCGCTGCCGGCGCCGTTCTTGGCACTGTCGGTGCCGTTCTTGGCGTTGCCGCTCTGCTTCTCCGCCTGGGCCTGGGCATCGGCGGCCTGCTTGAGCGCGTCCTGCAGCTCCTTCTGCGCCTTGCCGTACGCCTCCCAGTCGGTCGGCTTCTTGTTCAGCGCCGTCTGGCCCTCGTCGAAGGCCTTCTGCGCGTCCTTCAGCGCCTGCTGGACCGTCGGGTTGCCCGAACTCGGCGGATTCGTGGTCCCGGTGCCGGGCGGGGGCGTCGAACCCGGCGCTCCGAAGATCTTGTCGAGGGCCTGGCCGAGCGTGTCCTCGAACGCGGTGGCGCCGCCGTAGGTCACCAGGACCTTCCGCAACAACGGGTACTTGAGCTGACCGCCGCGTACGTAGACCGGCTCCACATAGAGCAGTCCTCCGTCGAGCGGAATGGTCAGCAGATTGCCGTACTCGATCTCCGAGTCGCCGTTCCTGACCTGCCGGACGAACTCCGTGATGTTCTGCTGCGAGTTGGAGTTGAACTGGCTCTGGACCTGCTTGGGCCCGTCCGCCGTGGTGCTCGTCCGCAGCTTCAGGATTCTGATCTTCCCGTAGTCGGATGTGCCCGCCTGTGAGTCGACCGCCATGAAGGCGCTGAGGTTGTCCCGGCCGTTCGGCGTGTACGTCGTCGTCAGCGAGAACGCCTGGGAGTTCTGGTCGGGCATCTTCATGGTCAGGTAGTACGGCGGCACCGCGTCGCCCGACTTGTTCGTCGGGTCGTCCGGCACCTGCCACACCTCGCTGCCGCTGAGGAAGGTCTGCGCGTCCTGGACGTGGTAGCGGGTGAGCAGCTCGCGCTGGACCTTGAACAGGTCCTGCGGGTAGCGCAGATGGGACATCAGGTCCGGGGAGATGTCCGACTTCGGCTTCACCGTGTCCGGGAACGCCTTCATCCAGGTCTTCAGCACCGGGTCCTCGGTGTCCCACTGGTACAGCCTGACCTCGCCGGTGTAGGCGTCGACGGTGGCCTTCACCGAGTTGCGGATGTAGTTGACCTGGTTCTGCTGGGCCACCACCGCGCGCGAGTTGTTGGTCGCGGTCAGCGAGTCGGCCGTGGTGTCACCGAGGGTGGTACGGGAGGCGTACGGATAGCCGTTCGTGGTCGTGTAGGCGTCCACGATCCACTGGATGTGGCCGTCCACCACCGCCGGATAGGCGTCGCCGTCGATGGTCAGCCAGGGCGCGACCGCCTCGACGCGCTCCTTGGGCGTGCGGTTGTACAGGATCCGCGAGCCGTCTCCGATCGCGCCGGAGTAGAGGATCTGCGGTTCGCCGAACGCCAGCGCGTACGCGGCCCGGTTGACGGGGCTGGACAGGCTGACGCCGCTCTTGCCCCGGTAGCTGGTGGTCTTCTCGCCGTCGTTGTCGGAGTAGTCGATCTCCTTCTGGGGACCGCCGACGATCGAGTACGTGGTGGTCTTCTCGCCGTAGTAGACCCGCGGTTCGTACCTCGGCAGGTCACCGGCGGGCGGCAGGTTCTTCTCGGTGAAGACGGGCTCTCCGTTGTCCGCCTCGGTGCCCTTGGCCGAGACGACGCCATAGCCGTGGGTGTAGCGGAAGTGGGTGTTGATCCAGTTCTGCTTGACGCCGGAGAAGTTCAGCTCGCGCAGACCGACGACCGTGTCCTGGACCTTGCCGTCCTTGGTGGGATAGCGGTCGACGTCCAGATTGTTGGGGAATGCGTAGAAGCCCTTGACCTGCTGCAGTTGCTGGAACGTCGGCGAGACGATGTTGGGGTCGAGTATGCGGATGCTCGCCGTCTTGTCGACGTCGTCGCGCAGCGTCGACTTGTCCTTGGTCTTGCTCGTCCCGTCGTAGGGGGCCACCTCGGTGTCGTCGATGCCGTACGCCTGGCGCGTCGCCTCGATGTTCTTCGCGACGTACGGGGCTTCCTTGGCCTGCTCGTTGGGCTGGACCTGGAACTTCTGGACGATCGCCGGGTACAGGCCGCCGATGAGGATCGCGGAGAGCACCATCAGGCCGAAGCCGATGACCGGCAGCTGCCAGGTGCGCCGCCACAGGGTGGCGAAGAACAGCAGCGCGCAGATGACCGCGATGCAGAAGAGGATCGTCTTGGCCGGCAGGTAGGCGTGGGCGTCGACGTACCTCAGACCGGTCCAGTTGTCGGTCGCCTTGAAGTCGCTCGACTTGACCGCGAGTCCGTACCGATCGAGCCAGTACGCGATCGCCTTCAGGGACACGAAGACGCCGAGCAGCACCGACAGGTGACCGGTCGCCGCGGCCGTGGCCCGCGCGCCGGGGCTGGTGACCCGCAGCCCGCCGTACAGGTAGTGGGTCAGCGCCGCGGCGATCAGGGACAGGATCGTCGCGGCGAAGCCGAAGCCCAGCAGGAAGCGGTACCAGGGCAGGTCGAAGGCGTAGAAGGACACGTCGAGGTGGAACTGCGGGTCCGTCTTGTGGAACGGGACGCCGTTGACCCACAGCAGCCAGGTGCGCCACTGGCCGGCGGCGGAGGCGCCCGCGATCAGGCCGACCAGTGCGGTGATGCCGCACAGCAGCCACTTCTTGTACGGCGCGATGCCCATCCGGTAGCGGTCGAGGTTCTGCTGCTCCATCGACATGGCGCTGAGCGGGGGCCGCAGCCGGTGCGCGAGCCAGATGTTGAAACCGACGGCCACCGCCATCAGCAGTCCGAAGACGAAGAACAGTCCGATCTTGGTCCACAGGGTGGTGGTGAACACGGACGAGTAGTGCACCGACCGGTACCACAGCCAGTCCGTCCAGAAGCCCGCGAACATCGTGAACGCCATGCCGAGGACGGCCAGGACGCCCAGGGTCATGAGCAGGACACGGGCTCGCCGGGACGGGCGGCCGACTCTCATCCGCGGCCCGGACGGGCCTGAGCCGCGGTCCGGCATCTGGAAAGCCAAGGTGCGCACCTCGAAGTTCGCTGGTGGTTCGCTGTCGTTGTGTCTGGCCCCCGTGCCCGCGGACCGTACGGTGTGCCCGTGGTCGACGCGGGCACACACCTATGAAACTTACTGACGGTTTACTCGGTTCCCGATTCCGGCCGGGAACGAGGCAGGATTGTGACCATGTCCAACACTCCCATGGCAGCGAGCCCGCTCACCCGGGCGGTACTCGAGATCGACGAGTACGCCTCCGGCCTCGGCTGGGACCAGCCCGCTCGCCTCTTCGCCCTCGTAGACACCGCGCGGCTGCGGGCCGAGGAACCCGTCCTCGCGGCCCAGCTCGGCCTGGAGGACGAGCAGCAGACCTCCGGTCTCACCCCGATCGAGCAGGACGAGATCCCTGCCGATCAGCCGCTCGACGAGTTCCTCGGCACGATCGCCTGGCCCGACGCGGTGGCCGGCTGCGCGCTGACCGTGGAGCGGCTGATGCTGCCCCCGTCCGCCGAGACACAGGTCCCGCAGGGGCTGGACGAGGAGAAGCTGGCCCGGTGGGTGGCCGACCACCCCGAGCGTCAGGAGGTACGGATGACGGTGGCGGTGCTGCGCGACGGCGCCCGGGAGTCGGCCCTGCGGCTGCGCGAGAAGGACTCCTCCACGGAGGTGCTCACGGGCGCCGACCTGGTGCCGGGGCTCGCGGAGGCACTGACGGCGACGTTCGAGGACTGAGTACGTGACCCGGGGGCGCCCCTGATTGCCAGGGGCGCCCCTCGTCTCAGCCCTTGGTCGTGCACTTCGGCAGGTCGGCGGTCTTCCCGGAGCGGATGTCCTTCAGGGCGCCGAGGGCGTCGCCGATGGTGTCGACCTTCACCAGGGTGAGCCCCGAGGGGGTGTCCTTGGCAGCGGCCGCGCAGTTGTCGGCGGGGGTGAGGAAGTACTGGGCGCCCTTGTCGCGCGCGCCGACGGTCTTCATCTCGATGCCGCCGATCGGGCCGACCTTGCCGGCGTCGTCGATCGTCCCGGTGCCGGCCACGAACTTTCCGCCGGTCAGGCTGCCCGGGGTGAGCTTGTCGTAGATGCCGAGGGCGAACATCAGACCGGCGCTGGGTCCGCCGACGTCGGCGAGCTTGATGTCGATCGTGAACGGGAACGTGTGGTCGGTTCCGGCGGAGATCCCGACGATGGCGCGCTTGGCGCCGGTGTCGTGGGACTCGGCCGTGGTGATGGTGACCTTCTTGGTGGTGGTCGCCGTTTTGTTCTGCTTCTCCGCGGCGGCCTGGTCCTTGGCGGGCACGACGGTGAAGACGACGTCCTGGCCGGGCTTGTGCCGGGTGACCAGCTTCGCCACGTCGGAAGGCTGCTTGACCGCGGTGCCGTCCACGGCCTTGATCACGTCACCGGCGTGCAGCCTGCCCTGCGCCGGGGTGCCCTTGACCACCGTGGAGACGATCACCCAGGACCGCACCGGGATGCCGAGCTCCTTCAGCGCCGCCACCTTGGCGCTCTCCTGGGACTGGCTGAACTCCTCGGCGTTCTCCTGGGTCGACTGCTCCTCCGTCTTGCCGTCGGGGTAGAGCGTGTCGTGCGGGACGACCTTGTCGTCGTGCGCGAGCCAGCCGTAGACGGCCTCGACGAGGTTCATCCGGTAGTCCGCGCTGGTGACCCGGACGGTGGTCATGTTGAGGTGGCCGTCCGTCGGGTACGTCTGGTGCCCGGTGATCTGCAGCACCGGCTCGCCGTCGTGCTCGTCCAGCGTGTTGACCGTCGGACCCGGGGACATCTCCGAGTACGGCACGGGGAGGAAGACCCCCGCGCACAGGAGCGCGATCAGCATCAGGGTGGAGGCGAGCATCGTCGCGGTGCGGCGTGGCATGAGTCGACAGTACGGGACGCGCCTGTCAGAGCACCGTCAGGGCCGTCGTACGGAGTCCTGGCGCGCGGTCTTCGCGCGCAGTTCTCGCACGGCCTTACGTGCCGGACGTGGACCTCTCCATGGCCTCACGGAAACGGGCGTACCCGTCCAGCTCGGGACCGTCGCTGCGCACCTTGCGGGTCCGGTTCGCCCAGATCCCCCACAGTCCGGCGGCTATCGCAGCCACCAGTGGTATCAGCAACCAGGCGAGCGCCGCCATGCCGACCTCCCGACCCCAACCGAGCGACCCCAACTGACTGATCAGCAGATTAACCATCCGCACTGACAACGCTCGGGCCAGGGGGTCGGTTACGCAACCGGAGCCGTGACGGAAGGGTACGGCGGGGTCAGGGGGCCGTCGACGGTGGGGTCGGCGGCCGCCGAGGTCGGCAGGACGTGGCGTCAGCGGCCCAGGGGGCGGGGCGTCGTCGGCAGACCGCCGGGAGTGCCGTCAGCAGGCGCCGACCCACTCCTCGGTGCCGTCCGAGAACTTCTGGTGCTTCCAGATGGGCGCCTCGTGCTTGAGGTCGTCGATCAGCTTCCGGCAGGCCTCGAACGCCTCCGCGCGGTGCGGGCACGACACGCCGACGACGACGGCGAGATCCCCGACGCTGAGGTCACCCACACGGTGGACGGCCGCGAGCGCGCGCACCGGGTACTCGGCGGCGACCTTCTCGGCGATGCGCCGCATCTCGGCCTCGGCGCTGGGATGGCAGGAGTAGCCGAGCTCGTCGACATCGGCACCCCCGTCGTGGTTGCGCACGGTCCCCACGAAGAGCGCGGTGCCGCCGGCGGCGTCGTCCCCGACGGCCTTGAAGACCTCGTCCAGGGAGAGCGCCGTCTCGCGGACGGCGATCAGCTTGATGGGATCGTCGGCGGCGTGCTCGCCGGGGTGATCGTTGGTGGGTGCCATGCCTCCATCGTGCCGCACGCCCGCGAGCACGCGGAATAGCGTCATCGCCCGGCACGCGCGTGTGCCGGTTTGGAGCCTTCTACGATCCAGGACCCTGGCCGCGGACCTTCGTGCCCGCGGCGCACCCCGCCGGCCCCGGGCTCACATCCGCCGCCGGGCCTTGCGCGCCCGCCGCACCACGGCGGCCGCGCCCAGCAGGGCGACCGTCGCCCCCGCGGCACCCGCCGCCGTCGCGTCCTTGCGCCCCAGCCGCCGACCGGCCACCGTGTGCCGCCCGGCGACCTCCTCCAGCAGCTCGGCGAGCACGTCCTCATTGGTCCACTTCGGCCGCCACCCCGCGTCGTGCAGCCTGCTGCCGCTGACCACCCAGGGGTACATCGTGTACGCCAGATCCCCCGCAGGGGACGGGGTGAGCCCGATCCGGTGCAGCCGCGCCGCCGCCCCCAGCGCCACCGCCGAGGGGAGCTCCATCCGCCGGATGCCGCTGAGCTCCTCGACCTCCTCCTGCTCCAGCCATCCGTCGCAGCCGACGGCCAGCTCGCCGTCGACCTTCTCCAGCACGGCGTACTCCAGCGCACTGCACAGGTCCTCGACGTGGCAGAACTGCCAGGCGGGCCGCGAACCGGCCACGACCAGCAGCCGCGGCGACTCGAAGTACCTGGTCAGCGCGGTGTCGGTGCCGCCGACCAGCACGGCCGGCCGGACCACGGTGACGTTCAGGCCGGGGTGCGCCCGCGGCGCGCGGCGCGCCAGCCGCTCGACCTCCAGCAGGTCCCCGACGCCGGTCGCCTCGGCGGTCGCGCGCAGCTCGGCGTCCTCCGACAACGGCAGCTCGTTGTCGGGCAGCGCCCCGTACACCATCGAGGACGTGCACAGCACGACCCGGTGCACACCGGCCGCCGCGGCCGCGGTGAGCACGGTCTGCGTCCCCCGGACGTTGTAGGCCGTCCGGGCGGCGGGATCGGTCTCCAGATCGAGGTCGAGCGCCAGGTGCACCACGACGTCGGCGCCGCGCAGCTTGTCGGCGATCGCCGGGTCCCGCACGTCGAGGATGTGCCACTGCGCCGCCGCGCACTCCCCGCGTCGCTCGTCGATGGCGATGACCTGCCTGACCTCGCCGGACGCGGCCAGCCGCTCCGTGAGCAGCGCGCCGACGCCGCTCGCGGCTCCGGTGACCGCGACGACGGGCCCGCGCACGGCGGGAGTGCTTTCAGGGTTTCGCGCTGCGCGAACCTGCGGATCTGGGGAACTCACCGGGCGTCTCCAGCGGTTGTCTTCCATACGGGCGCGAATGACGCGTACGTACCAGGTGGCTCCATCCTGCCGCAGCCGCTGTGTCGGCGAAGCACCGAGGCCCGATGCGCCCGCGGTGTCTACGCTGGGTGGTGTTGTCGGGCAGCCGCGCCGCCGGAAGAACCGGTGGCCTTACCAGCCGAGGAACCCCGTGAGTGACACCCCATTCGGATTCGGCCTTCCGCCGGAGGAGCCGGACGACGGCGACGAGGGCAAGAAGAAGGACCAGGAGAGCGGTGGTGGGCAGGGACCGGCCAACCCGTTCGGTTTCGGGCTGCCCGGAGCCGGAGGCCTTGGCGGGCCCGGCGCCGACAATCCGCTCGCAGCGATGTTCGGCTCGCTGAACCCCACCGACCTGGGCGCCGCGTTCCAGCAGCTCGGCCAGATGCTCTCCTACGAGGGCGGCCCGGTGAACTGGGACATGGCCAAGCAGATCGCCCGCCAGACGGTCGCCCAGGGCACCTCGGACGGCACGAAGGACGCGAGCGTCGGCCCCGCCGAGCGCACCGCCGTCCAGGAGGCCGTCCGCCTGGCCGACCTGTGGCTGGACGACGTGACGTCCCTGCCGTCCGGCGCCGCCTCCGCGGTGGCGTGGTCCCGGGCGGAGTGGGTCGAGGCGACCCTGCCCGCCTGGCAGGAGCTCGTCGACCCGGTCGCCGAGCGCGTCGGCACCGCCATGGGCGATGTGCTGCCCGAGGAGATGCAGGCCATGGCCGGCCCGCTGATCGGCATGATGCGCTCCATGGGCGGCGCCATGTTCGGCACGCAGATCGGCCAGGCCGTCGGCGTGCTGGCCGGCGAGGTCGTCGGCTCCACCGACATCGGCCTGCCGCTCGGCCCGGCCGGCCGGGCCGCACTGCTGCCGGTGAACATCGAGAAGTTCGGCAAGGACCTGGGCGTCCCGCTGGACGAGGTGCGGCTGTACCTCGCCCTGCGCGAGGCCGCCCACCAGCGTCTGTTCGCGCATGTGCCGTGGCTGCGCTCGCACCTGTTCGGCGCGGTCGACGGGTACGCGCGCGGGATCAAGGTGGACACCGCCAAGCTCGAGGACGTGGTCGGCCAGTTCGACCCGCAGAACCCCGAGCAGCTGCAGGACGCCCTTCAGCAGGGCATGTTCCAGCCGGAGGACACCCCGGAGCAGAAGGCCGCCCTGGCCCGTCTGGAGACCGCTCTGGCGCTCGTCGAGGGCTGGGTGGACGCGGTGGTGCACGCCGCGGCCAAGCCCCGTCTGTCGTCCGCGGACGCGCTGCGCGAGACGCTGCGCCGCCGCCGGGCGTCGGGCGGGCCGGCCGAGCAGACGTTCGCCACGCTGATCGGTCTGGAGCTGCGTCCGCGCCGTCTGCGTGACGCCTCGCGTCTGTGGGCCTCGCTCACCGACGCGCGCGGGGTGGAGGGCCGCGACGGTCTGTGGGCCCACCCGGACATGCTGCCGACGGCCGCCGACCTGGACGACCCCGACGGCTTCGTGCACCGTGAGCAGCTGGACTTCTCCGAGCTGGACAAGATGCTCGGCGAGGCCGCGGGCGGCTCCGCGCCGAAGCCGGACCTGCACAAGAAGGACGACGGCGGCCAGGAGGACGACGGCGGCCGGGAGGACGACGGCGGCCGGGAGGACGGCGACGGCAAGGGCGACGACGCCGAGTGAGCCTCCACGACGACGCGGCCCTCGTGCTGAAGGGGTACGAGGGCCAGGAAGAGCTGCGCCAGACGTATCTGGACCATCTCGCCGCCCACCCGGACGGCATGTGGAAGGCCTGTACGGACGGGCACATCACGGCGAGCGCCCTGGTGGTCGACGTCGAGCGCGGCCGGGTTCTGCTCACCCTCCACAAGAAGCTGCGGATGTGGCTGCAGATGGGGGGCCACTGCGAGCCGGGCGACGCCACCCTGGCGGCCGCCGCACTGCGCGAGGCCACGGAGGAGTCGGGCATCGCGGGGCTGGCCCTGCTGCCCGGCGGTCCGGTCCGCCTTGACCGGCACCTCACGCCGTGCGCCTGGCACCTGGACGTCCAGTACGCCGCCGTCGCCCCTCCCGGGGCCGTGGAGGCCATCAGCGACGAGTCCCTGGACCTGCGCTGGTTCGCCCCCGAAGAGGTCCCGGACGTGGCCGACGAGTCGGTCGTACGCCTGGTGGAGGCGACACGCGCCAGGCTCTGAGCCGGGCGAACGGGTAAGGGGCGGCCGCCATTGCGGTCACCCCTTACCTCGGCTCTGGCTCCAGGCGCCTCGGCTCAGCTCCAGACGTTGCCCTGGTTCTGTCCCCGCGCGCCCTGCTGGCCCATGCCGAACTGCGCGGCGATGCCCTGCCCGATCACCGCGTTCTGCGGCGGCAGCAGCTCGCTGGGCTGGACGAGCGCGTAGCCGCTGCCCATGAAGCTGAGCTCCCAGCCCTCGCCGGTGTTGCCGCGCCGCCGCCACACCCCGGAGGAGTGCGTCTGGGCCTGCATCTGCACCCGCAGACCGGTGGACCAGGCCACGATCGCGTCGGCGTCGCAGTTGACGTACTTGTCGGGCGTCACCTGCATCATCAACGGAGCGCCGGAGGTCATCAGGGCGACCTTGCCGCGGCCGGTGATGTTCAGCTGGTACTTCCCGGAGCCGGAGATGCCGTACATGCTGTCGACGGCGATGACCTCGTGGTGCAGCGAGGAGTCCATCGCCAGCACATAGCTGCTGTCGACCGTCAGGCCGTCCTGCTCGATGTCCATGACGTGGACGTACTGGGAGAGGTTGGCCAGGTAGACCGTGCCCTGCCCGTGGCAGCGCATGAGGTCCAGGCCCTCCCCGGTACGCGCACGCGCATAGGCCTGGTTGCTGCTCTGGTACTCGGCGTCGAACTCGACCAGACCCTGGTAGGCGACCATGGTGCCCTTGCGGGCCAGGATGTCGTCGTGGCCCTCCATGGTGACGCGCAGCATCTGCTTGTTCTGCAGGCTCCAGCGCTCCTGGGTCTGGGCGTCGTTGAACGCGAAAAGCGGGCTCTGCATGGTGTTCTGTCTCCCCCTCAGCCCCGGATCCGGAGGCGGTCGGTGCTGTCCTCGCTGGGCTGCACGACGACGATGCCCTGGCCGGAGAAGGCCATCTGGTACGCCTCGCCGCTGCCGCGGCCGATCAGGGACTGCGCCTTGAAACTGCGCTTGCCCTTCACCTTCAGGTTCGGGGACCAGGCGACGAGCGCGTCCGGGTCGACGTAGGTCTCGTCCTCGCCGCTGCCGCAGTCGACGACGATCGGCTTGCCCCGGGAGGTGAGCGCGACCCAGCCCTGTCCGGAGATCTTCGTGTTCCACAGGCCCTGCCCGGCGAACTTCGCCAGGCCCTTGACCCGCTCGACGCCCCACTGGAGGTTCGCGTCGAAGGCCAGCAGGTTGGTGGCGTTCACCGAGATCGCGTCGCCGCCCAGATTGATGACGACGACGTTGGCGCCGTAGTCGGCGAGGTAGAGCAGGCCGTCGCCGGAGCACTTCATCAGGGGCGCGCCCTCGCCGGTGATCCAGTCGCGGGCGATCTGCCGCACAGCCGGCGGGTTGGGCTCGTACTGGATGAAGCCTTCGTAGGCGACCATGGATCCCACGCGCGCGAGGAGGTCGTTCCCGGTCTGCATGGCGACCTTCAGCATGTGGTTGCCGTGGTTCTCCATGCGGGCGGTGACGGGTGCGGGGGCGTAGCCCGCGAGCGGCTGGTTCATGACGGGCTCCCTCTAGACCTCGTAGGGCTGGACGACGACGAAGTTGCCGGGTGCGGCCCGGAACTGCAGGTTGACGCCCTCTCCGGTGTGGCCCGGGTAGGCGTTGCGGCGCATGCGCACCTGGCTGGAGACGATCACCTGCGCGGCGGCGGACCAGGCGACGACGGCGTTGGAGTCGACGAACGTCGTGGGCGTCACCGGCAGCACCACGGGCGTGCCGTACGTCTTGACGACGATGGTGCCGGTGCCCTGGAACTGCATCGTGAACAGGGCGCCTCCGGGGATGCCGTGTCCCTCGATGCGGCGGACCTCGTACTGGAGGCCCTCGTCGAAGGCGAGGACGTTCTCCGCGGAGACGCAGATCGCGTCGCCCTGCAGTTCCACGGGGTGCAGATGCGTGGAGTTCTCCGCGAGGAACACCTGGCCCTGGCCCGTGCAGCGCATCAGCTGCATCTCCTGGCCGGTGGCGTTGCCCACGATGCGGCCGGCGAAGCCCGCGCCCTTGTAGCTGAAGTCGACCTTGCCCTGGTAGAGCACCATGCTGCCCTGGCGGGCCAGCACGGGCTGGCCTCCCATGCCGAGATCGACCCGGATCAGCTTGCTGCTCTGCGGTGTCCAGCGCTGGCCGGTGGGCGTCTCCTTGAACTGGTGCAGCGCGGCGGCCACTCCGGTGCCCTGGGGAGCGCCCTGCGGGACTCCGTACGGCGCGGGCGCGCCCTGGCCGGGAACCTGTCCGTACGGCTGCGGGCCGTAGCCCGGGGGCGGGGTGGGCTGACCGTATCCGGGAGGCGGCGTGGGCTGGCCGTATCCAGGAGGCGGGGCGGGGGCCTGCGGCGCCTGGGGCTGGGCGTAGCCGGGCGGCGGGGGCGCGCTCGGGGCGCCGGCCTGGTGGCCGTACGGCGGCTGCTGGCCCGGCCGGCCGTAGGGTGCGGGGGCCGGGGACGGGGGCGGGACGGTGCCGCCCGGCGGGGCCATGGGCGCCACGATGGTGGGCGCGGCGTGCACCGAGGGCGAGGGCGGCGGGGTGGCCCCCGGGGGCGGAGCGAAGCCTTGCGCGGCGGGCTGCGGCGCGGGGGCCGGGGCGGGCGCAGGGGCGGGTGCGGGCGCCGGGGCCACGGGCGCGGCGGGTCCGGCGGGGGCACCGAAGGCCGGTGGCGGGGAGGTCTGGGCGGGCGGGGCGAAGCCCGGAGCGCCGCCCGTCTGCGGCTGCTGCGGGGCCGGTGCCGGAGCGGGAGCCTCCTCCTCCAGGACCTCGCCGCCGAAGTTCTTCAGCAGCGCTTCCAGACCGCCGTCGAATCCCTGTCCGACGGCGGCGAACCGCCACACGTCCTTGAGGTAGATGTCGCCCAGCATCACGGCGCGTTCGGTGGAGAACTCCGAGCCGCTGAACGCGTACCGGGCCACTTCCTCGCCGCCCGCCACGATGCGCAGGTATCCGGGGCCGATCTGCGACATCTGCCCCGCGCCGTCGACGGTCGCCGTGAACGACAGCTTCTGGATCTGCGCCGGGATCCGGTCGAGCGTGACCCTGAAGGACTCCGTGTCGCCCGCCTGCGCGCCCAGCAGCTGAATGGCCTCCTCGGGGGACTTCGGCTGGTTGAAGAAGACGAAGTACCGGTCGTCCGACAGCCGTTCGTCGGCGTCGAGGCCGAAGCAGCTGATGTCGAAGGTCAGTCCGGGGCCGGAGATCTGGACGCCTACGTACAGATCCGTGCCCGCGGTCAGGTCACTGATCCTGGCCTTGTGGCCGCGTTGGAATTCCCTGGGCATGCGTAACGACCGTCCCCCATCCCGAATACGAGTGCGTCGCGCCAGGCTAACGGCAAACTCCGACACCGGACCAAGCCGGTACAGACCCGGTACACAATCCCCGCCCGCCTGTGCCGTACGCGGACCGGTCGGCCGCCTCTCCGGTCTCGCCCCTCCCTGCCGCCTCGTGGGCCGCCGTTCGGATCGCCGGTGGGCTGCTCCCCCGCCGAGGGCGGGCGGTCACTCGCCGCGCGCGGCCGGCAGATGCGGCAGCCGACCCGCGGCGACCACCCCTTCGAGATAGCCCCGGGCCCGCTCGGTGCGCGGATAGGCCTCGAGGAGCCGCCAGAAGTCGGGACCGTGGCCGGGGACGAGCAGATGGGCCAGCTCGTGCAGGAGGACGTAGTCGACGACGTACTCGGGCATGCCCTGCAGACGGTGCGAGAGCCGGATGCTGCCCTCCGCCGGGGTGCACGATCCCCAGCGCGTGTTCTGGTTGGTGACCCAGCGGACCGAGGCCGGCCGTGCCCGGCCGTCGAAGTACTGGGCGGACAGCCGCTCGGCCCGCTCGGCCAGCTCACTGTCACCGAGCGAACGCCGGCTCTCCTGGGCCGCCAGCTTGTCGAGCATGACGTTCACCCAGCGCCGCTCCTCCGCCTCGGACATCCGGGCCGGGATGAGCACGATGGTGCGATCGCCCTCGCGGTACGCGGAGACCGTCCTGCGGCGACGGGTGCTCCGGCGGACCTCGATCGCGCTCGCCGCCGAGCCGCTCGGCGGCGGGCTCGTCTTGCTGCGCTGTGGCGCTCCGGCACGGTGCAGTGGGTCGGCGGACACGCCCCGACGTTACCGGGTGTACGCGGCGGAAGTCCCGGGTCCCGGACGGTTCCGCACCGATCCCCCACCGAGCGTCTGATTCGTACGACGAATATCCCCTGCCTGTGGACAACTTTCCGCGCCGGCCGGCCGGGCCGGGCATGCTGGCACTCGTCGGCGGAGCGATGACCGGCTCCACCGGCGCCCGGGGAACGCACCGGACCCTCTCCCCGGGCTGCTGTCCACGCTGTTTCCTTGGGTTTCTTCGGCTACGGGGGCCGCACATGCATCCGATGGTGAAGCCCGCGCTCCGGCGCGGCTGGCGCGATCTCAACACCGTGCAGTTCGGGATGACTCCCGCGCACGCGCTGACACTCGGCCCGGTCGACACGGCGACGGGCAGTTTCCTCGAGCTGCTCAACGGCACACGCGGCCTGCCCCTGCTGCGGGAGGAGGGGCGCCGCATGGACCTGCCGGAGGGCCATGTCGACCGGCTCGTGACCCGGCTGGCCCGCGCCGGGCTCCTGGACGACGCCCGCGGCGGGGGCGCGGCGGCCCGCGCGCTGCGGGAGAAGAAGGAGGTCTTGGACCGGCTGCGGCCGGATCTGGCCTCCCTGTCCCTGGTGGCGCGGGAACCGGGCGAGGCGATCGACCGGCTGGCCGCCCGGCGTGATCTGCGCGTACAGGTGCGCGGGGCAGGCCGGGTGGGTGCGGTCCTGGCGGCCCTGCTATCCGGCGCGGGCATCGGTGAGGTCGACGTGCTCGACGGGGGATGCGTCGAGCCGTGGGACGTCGCCCCGGGCGGGCTGCCCGTCGAGGCCGTCGGGGAGCGCAGGACCGCCGCGGCCCGCCGGGCCGTGCGCCGGGCGGCCCCGGACCGTCCGGCACGCCGCGGCCCCGGGGCGCCGCACGAGTCCCACGTGTCCCATGAGACCCGTGAGTCGCATGAGTCATACGAGTCCTACGGGGACGGCGAGCCGGGCCACTCGCTGGTGATCCTCGCCCCGCGGGACGACCTCACCGTGCACGCGCCCGACCCGGTCGCGGCGGCCGCGCTGATCACATCGGGCACCCCTCATCTGTACGCCGGTGTCGTGGAGGCCACGGGCGTCGTGGGGCCTCTCGTCCTGCCCGGTCAGACGGGCTGCGCCGAGTGCCTGCACCGGGGCCGTACGGACCGGGACGAGACATGGCCGCGCCTGGTGGCCCAGTGGCGGTCCGGCAGGCGGCGCCATGTGCGCCCCTGTGACCTGGCCCTCGCCACGACGGTCGCCGGGCTGGCGGCGGCCCAGGCGCTCGCCTTCCTGGACGGGGAGTCGCCCTCCGGCGTGGGTGTCCGCTGGGAGGTGTCCGCGCCCGGTCTGAACTGGCGCGCACGGCCGGTGTGGCCGCATCCGGACTGTCCGTGCGGAGCCGGGCGGAAACCCGTGGCGGAGGACACCTCAAACGAAGGTGCGTCACGCGAGACAATGGCTGGGCAACGGCCGTCATCGACGCCCTGCCGACGGGCAGACGCGGCGCGGCTTGCTGGGACTTGGAGGGCGCATGTCTGATCTTCCCCGGAAGGCGGTCACCCGGACCGCCAAGCTCGCCGCGCTCCCGCTCGGCTTCGCCGGGAGGGCGACCTGGGGACTCGGCAAACGGATCGTCGGTGAGTCCGCGGAGCTCGTCGGCCGGGAGCTGCAGCAACGCACGGCCGAGCAGCTGTTCAAGGTGCTCGGCGAGCTCAAGGGCGGGGCGATGAAGTTCGGGCAGGCGCTGTCCGTCTTCGAGTCCGCGCTGCCCGAGGAGGTCGCCGGCCCCTACCGGGCGGCGCTGACCAAGCTCCAGGAGGCCGCTCCGCCGATGCCGACCCGCACCGTGCACGCCGTGCTGGAGGAGCGGCTCGGCGCGGACTGGCGTGAGCTGTTCGAGGAGTTCGAGGACAAGCCGTCCGCGGCGGCCTCGATCGGGCAGGTGCACCGGGCGGTGTGGCACGACGGCCGGGAGGTGGCGGTCAAGGTGCAGTACCCGGGCGCCGGCGAGGCCCTGCTGTCCGATCTGGGGCAACTGAGCCGGTTCGCGCGCCTGCTGGGGCCGCTGATCCCGGGCATGGACATCAAGCCCCTGATCTCCGAGCTGAAGGACCGTGTCTCCGAGGAGCTGGACTACGGTCTGGAGGCGCAGGCCCAGCAGGCTCACGCGGAGGAGTTCGCGGGGGATCCCGACGTGGTCGTCCCGGCCGTCATCCATCAGCGCGACCAGGTGCTCGTCACCGAGTGGATCGACGGCATCCCGCTGTCGGAGGTGATCGCGGACGGCTCCCGTGAGCAGCGCGACCGGGCCGGCCAGCTGCTGGCCCGCTTCCTGTTCTCCGGCCCGGTCCGCACCGGTCTGCTGCACGCCGATCCGCATCCGGGCAACTTCCGTCTGCTGCCCGGCGGGCCCGAGGGCGAGGACGACTGGCGTCTGGGCGTGCTGGACTTCGGCACCGTCGACCGGCTGCCCGGCGGTCTGCCCACGCCGATCGGGGAGTCCCTGCGGATGACCCTGGACGGACAGGCCGAGGCGGTCTACGAGCTCCTCTGCGAGGAAGGCTTCGTGAAGGAGTCGATCGAGCTCGACCCGGACGCGGTCCTCGACTACCTGCTGCCGATCATCGAACCGGCCCAGGTGGAGGAGTTCACCTTCACCCGGAGCTGGATGCGCAACCAGGCGGCCCGCATCGCCGACCCCCGCTCCCCCGCCTACCAGCTGGGCAAGCGACTCAACCTGCCCCCGGCGTACCTGTTGATACACCGTGTGACGCTCAGCACCATCGGGGTGCTGTGTCAGCTGGGGTCGACGGTGCGGCTGAGGGAGGAACTGGAGGAGTGGCTGCCGGGCTTCGTCCTGGAGCCCGAGGACGTCCTGGACTCCGACGATGTCCTGGACTCCGAGGACGAGGAGTCCGCCGTCGAGGCCTGAGCGAGGCGCGGAGGCACGATCGAGGAGGGCCGAGCCGGGAGTCCGGCGGGTTCACCACCAGGCCGAGTCGAGCCGGCTCTCGATGGAACGGAGGTTCTCCCGGGAGCAGGCGTCGCAGAAGTAGCAGCGGACGCCGTTCTCCACGGAGCAGGTCCACGTGGGGGGAAGGTCCTCGGCCGGGGTGGCGCAGCGCGTGCAGACCACGGGCGGGCGCTGCGCGGTGGGGCCGCCGCGGCCGGGTTCTCCGGGAAGACTCGTCACCCGGCGACGATACCTCCGCCGCCCTGGAACGGCGCGTGCAACGCACCGCGGGGGCAGGTCCGCATCTCAACGGACCTGCCCCCGCGGGAGAGTTCACCTCCCGGCCGGGAGGCCACCGCCAGGCGGTGTGGGCGGTCAGTGCATGACCGCCATGGCGAGCGCACGGCGGGCGCGCAGCGAGGCACGCTCGGCGCGGCGCTGCATCCGGCGGGCAGCCACCAGACGCATGGCCTGGCGTTCCTGCTCCGCCTCCCGCAGTCGTTCGTGCATATGCGCACGAGCCATGGCTTCGGGGATGAGTTGCATCTCTCGGGTCCTGTTCTGACGCGAGTCGTTCGCGCCGGTGGTGGTGACGTCTTCGGTCGCGGAGCCTGCGGGCTCGCTGGTGGACGGCTTCATCGGGGCCTGCTTCTGGGGGTCGTGCGTGAGGGGGCGGTCGATCGTTCCTGCGGTGTTCATGCGGTGACCGGGTTCTTGCGCGGGCGGCCACGCGGCCGCTTCCGGGCGACGACAACACCCTGGACGAACAGCTCGCCACCCCAGACGCCCCAGGGCTCACGCCGCTCCTTGGCGCCGGCGAGGCAGGCCTCCATCAGCGGGCAGGTACGGCAGAGGGACTTGGCGTACTCCACGTCCGCCGGCGACTCGGCGAAGAAGACCTCCGGGTCGTAGGAGCGGCACGGGACGGGTACGCCGAGGTTCTCGATGGCGTCGTCGAGCGCGGTGAGCGCGGTGAGCGGGATCAAGGTGGGGTCCTCCGTGAGACCGGGCTTGGGGATCGTGTCGGAAGGCGGTACGGACGGGGCGTGCGCTTCGAGTTGCACGGTTCGTCTTCCTCGTCTGGTCGGTCCGGCCGGTCGGCCGGGTGTCGGCTGGGTACCGGGTTCTTTTCTTGTCCCGAGGCCCCTTCGGTCCGCCGTCCCCGTTCGGGGAAAACAGAAGGGCCGCGGATCCCGGGTGGGGTTCCGCGGCCCTGAAGGCGCCGGCCTGATCGGCGATCAGGCTGGATCACTCCAGGGTTTCGGCCCACGGAAGGCCCACATCAGGTGGTGCTGCGTCGTCTGCTTCCGGACTCCGGCACCGGCCGCCGTAAAGGCATAGGCCTGCGCCTGTGCCGCTACTGCTTCCAGTGCCTTGGTCGGTCGCTCATTGCGCTCACGGATGGGAAGACCCGCGAGAGACACAGGGGAGGCCGGACGCACGGCACGAATGCCGGACAGACCGGTGCCCTGGTCCGAGACGCCGAGCATGCACAGGGAGGCGACCGAGCGATCGGTCATTTTGGCGGTGCTGAAGAAGCTGCTCTTGATGCTGATCACTGGACTCGCCTCCTCTCGGCGTCTAGGGGACTGGGGTGCCAGTCCGTTCGGATGTGCAAGTACAACACGGAATCAGGGCCTCAGGAAGACCGCTGTTCCCGTGACCAAGAACCTATGGGGATTGACGGGGCGTGCGCAAACTATTTTTTCGACGAGTTCGTATCAGTCCTCAGCCTCTTCGGTCGCACACGGCTGGCCTGCGCAGATGGCGAGAACATCGGCCCCGTGACGGCGCAGCTTGCGCATGCCGACCCCGGGGATGCGCGCGAGCTCCCGCTCGTCGTCCGGGACCGCCTCCGCGATCGCCATCAGGGTTCTGTCGGTGAAGACGCAGAACGCGGGCTGCCCGGTGCGCCGCGCCTGTTCCGCCCGCCACTCGCGCAGCCGCTCGTAGAGGCCCTCGTCCATGTCGGAGGGGCAGTCGTCGCAGCGCATCAGCTTCATCTCGCCGGCGTCGGTCAGCGTGCGGCCGCAGACTCGGCACCGGGCCGGGGACCGCTGGACGCGCCGCGGCACCGCCTCCGGCGCCCCCGCGGTCCTCCCGGACACCGCGACTCCGCGCTCGATGCCGCCGGTTGCGCCGATCGTGGCACGGCCGGCCGCGGCGGCGGACCCGGGACGCAGTCCGTCGAGGAAGCGGCTGGGGCGGCGGTTGGGACGGCCGCCGGGCGAGCGGCACAGCGACCAGGAGACGTGCAGCCGCTCGCGGGCGCGGGTGACGCCGACGTAGAGCAGGCGCCGCTCCTCCTCGACCTGCTCGTCGGTTCTGGCGTAGCTGATCGGGACCATTCCCTCGGAGACGCCGACGAGGAAGACGACGTCCCACTCCAGCCCCTTGGCGGAGTGCAGGGAGGCCAGGGTGACGCCCTGCACGGTGGGAGCGTGCTGGGCGTTCGCCCGCTCGTCGAGTTCGGCGACGAGATCGGCGAGGGTGGCGCCAGGGTGGGCGGCGGCGAAGTCCTGCGCCAGGTTCACCAGGGCGGCCAGCGACTCCCAGCGCTCCCTGACGGCGCCCGAACCGGCCGGGGGCTGCGGGGTCCAGCCCTCGCCGGAGAGGACGGCACGCACCTGCGACGGCAGGTCCACGGCCTCGTCGAGCAGGGAGTCGTTGGACCCGAAACGGGCGGCGCCGCGCAGGGCGACACCGGCCTTGCGCACCTCGGGGCGGTCGAAGAAGCGCTCGGCGCCCCGCAGCTGATAGGGCACGCCGACGTCGGCGAGGGCCTGCTCATAGGTCTCGGACTGGGAGTTCGTCCGGAACAGGACCGCGATCTCGCTCGCCGGGACCCCGGAGGCGACGAGGTCCCGGATGCGGCGGGCCGCGCCCTCCGCTTCGGCGGGCTCGTCGGTGTACTCGGCGAATTCGGGCTCCGGTCCGGCGGCCCGCTGGGAGACCAGTTCCAGCCGGTGGTCGGCGGCACGGCCGCGGGCCTGGGCGAGCAGTCCGTTGGCCAGGTGGACCACCTGCGGAGTGGAGCGGTAGTCGCGGACCAGCTTGACCACGGTGGCGCCGGGGTGGCGGACACGGAAGTCGAGAAGGTGGTCGGGGGTTGCGCCAGTGAACGAGTAGATGGTCTGGCTGGCGTCGCCCACGACGCACAGGCTGTCCCGGTCGCCCAGCCACAGCTCCAGCAGGCGCTGCTGCAGCGGGCTGACGTCCTGGTACTCGTCCACGACGAAGTGCTGGTACTGCGCGCGGACCTGTTCTGCGATGTCGCGCCGGTCCTGCAGGATGGCGACGGTCAGCAGCAGGACGTCCTCGAAGTCGATGAGCGAGCGGTCCCGCTTGAGGTCCTCGTAGACGGAGTAGAGCTGGGCGATCTCGGCCGGGTCGCGGGGGGCCTCGCGGCCGGCCTTCGCGGCTGCGAGGGCGTAGTCGGCCGGGACGGTCTGGGTGACCTTGGACCATTCGATCTCCGCCGAGACGTCCCGCAGCTCGCCCCGGTCCAGGCGGACACGGCAGGCGGCAGCCGCGTCCGCGACGAGCTGGATCTTGCGGTCCACGAGCCGGGGCATGCCGCCACCGACGGCTTTCGGCCAGAAGTACTGCAACTGGCGCAGGGCGGCCGAGTGGAAGGTGCGGGCCTGGACACCGTGTGCGCCGAGCTGACGCAGCCGGCCCCGCATCTCGCCGGCGGCGCGGTTGGTGAAGGTGACGGCGAGCACGCTGGAGGGCTGGAGGATCCCGGCCCGCACCCCGTACGCGATGCGGTGGGTGATCGCGCGGGTCTTGCCCGTGCCGGCGCCGGCCAGCACGCACACCGGACCGTGCAGCGCGGTGGCGACCTCGCGCTGCTCGGGGTCGAGCCCTTCGAGCACCGCGTCGGCAGAGTCCGGTACGTGCGGGAAGAGGGTGGAGTGCGTTGCTGCTGTCACATGGCCATGCTGCCAGGTCGTGGGAGACGGGTGAGCCCGTTGTCCACAGGTGGGCCCTTCCGGTCGTACCAATGCGACTGGCGTCACGCGGCCGGGCCCCATACCCCCGGTGGGAATGCCGTGCCCGTGCCGTACGTTCCCTCTCTGCGACCATGACGTCCCGACCGCCGAAGGAGCGCGAGACATGCCGGGCACTGTGACGATGTACAGCACCACGTGGTGCGGCTACTGCCGCCGGCTGAAGAGCCAGCTGGACCGCGAGGGCATTGGGTACACCGAGATCAACATCGAGCAGGACCCGGAGTCCGCGGCCTTCGTCGAGAAGGCTAACGGCGGCAACCAGACGGTCCCGACCGTGCTCTTCGCCGACGGATCGACGCTGACGAACCCGTCCCTGGCGCAGGTGAAGCAGAAGATCGGCGTCTGAGTCCGGCGCCCCGGACCAGGTGACAAGGCGGCCCCCGAGATTCTCGGGGGCCGCCTTCGTCGTGGTCCCTCAGACGACGCTCCTGGTGGGCAGGGGCTTGCCGTACCAGAGTTCGATCAGCCGGGCGGCGATGGAGATGCCGTACGGGGGCAGGACCTCGCCGGAGTCGAAGGCGGCGGTCAGCTCCTCGCGGGAGAACCAGCGGGCCTCGTGGATCTCGTCACCGTCGACGTTGATCTCGATGGAGGTGGCACGGGCCATGAAGCCCAGCATGAGGCTGGAGGGGAACGGCCAGGGCTGGCTGGCGACGTACTCGACCTGGCCGACGGCGATGCCGACCTCCTCGTGGACCTCGCGGCGCACCGACTGCTCGATGGACTCGCCGGGCTCGACGAAACCCGCGAGCGTGGAGAAGCGGCCCTCGGGCCAGTGCACCTGGCGGCCGAGGAGGATGCGGTCCTCGTCGTCGGTGACGGCCATGATCACCGCCGGGTCGGTGCGCGGGTAGTGCTCGGCGCCGCAGGCGGGGCAGCGGCGGATGTGGCCGGCTGCGGCGATCACGGTGCGCTCGCCGCAGCGGGAGCAGAAGCGGTGCAGTCGCTGCCAGTTCTCCAGGGCCACCGCGTGCACCATCAGGCCCGCGTCGCGGGGCGGAAGCAGCAGTCCGGCCTCGCGCAGGCCCGCCGGACGGGCGGACTGGTCCATGCGGCCGGGCAGGGAGTCCTTCTGGAGCGCGAAGTAGCTCACGCCCTCCTCGTCGGTGCCGAGGAAGTAGCGGTGTGCCTCGGTGAGGGGGGCTTCGAAGGACGGGGTCATGACGAGTTCGGTACGGCCGTCGGGCGTCTCGTCGATGAGCACCTGGCCGCCGGAGACCACGAAGCAGCGGGTGGTGGGGTGGCTCCATGCCGCGGCGAGCCAGGCCTCGTCGAGCCGGTGGTGGGCGGCCCGGTCGATGCCGCTCGGTGCGGTGAGCGAGATGGGTCGGTCGGCGGTGTGGTCGGTCCAGGTGGTCACGAGTGCTTCCAACTCCCCCGGTGGAACGGTGGTTTCGGCGACGGTTCAGCGGGACGTACGGCGGGAGGCGACCGGGTCCGGCGGTGCCTGGAGGTGCAGGGCGGCCTCTCCAGTGTGCCCCGCGCCGGAGGGTGGCCCGGACGGCGGCCGCCGGTCAGGGCGCATCGCGCCAGTGCTCGGCGAGATCGCCCCACAGGTATGCGCTGGTCTCGACGCCCTTGAGGAGGAGGTCGAGCTCGACCTTCTCGTTCGGGGCGTGCCAGCCGTCGGACGGGACGGAGATGCCGAGGAAGAGGACGGGTGCGTCGAGGACCTCCTGGAGGTCGGCGGCCGGTCCGGAGCCGCCCTCGCGGGTGAAGCGGACCGGGGTGCCGAAGGCACGGCCCATGGAGCGGGCCACGGACCGCAGCGCCGGATGCTCCAGCGGGGTCAGGCAGGGGCGCGTGGCCGCGCCGAACACGGTCTGGTGCCGGATCCCGTCGGGCACGTGCTCGTCGACCCAGGCGCGGACGGCCTTCTCGATGTGGTCGGGGTCCTGACCCGCGACCAGGCGGAACGACAGCTTCACCATCGCGGTGGACGGGATGATCGTCTTGCTGCCGGGGCCCTGGTAGCCGCCGCCGATGCCGTTCACCTCGGCGGTGGGGCGGGCCCAGACGCGCTCCAGGGTGGAGTAGCCCGCTTCACCGTGGGCGGCGTGGGACTTGGCGGTGCGCAGCCACTGGTCCTCGTCGAAGGGCAGTTCGGCGAAGAGCTCACGCTCGCGCTCGGTGAGCTCCACGATGCCGTCGTAGAAGCCGGGGACGGCCACGCGCGCGTGCTCGTCGTGCAGGGCGGCGACCAGGCGGGCGGCCGCGGTCGCCGGGTTGGGCACGGCGCCACCGAACGAGCCGGAGTGGATGTCCTGGTCGGGGCCGGACAGCCGGATCTCGCACTCGGCGAGGCCGCGCATCCCGGTGCACACCGTGGGGGTGTCCTCGGACCACATGCCGGTGTCCGAGACGATCACCGCGTCGGCGGCGAGCCGGCCGGCGTGGCGCTCGACCAGCGCCCGGAAGTGCGGGGAGCCGGACTCCTCCTCGCCCTCGATCAGCAGCTTGAGGTGCACGGCCGGGGTGGTGCGGCCGGTGGCGGCGAGGTGGGCGCGGACACCGAGTGTGTGGAAGAACACCTGCCCCTTGTCGTCGGCCGCCCCGCGCGCGTAGAGGCGGTTTCCGCGGACGACCGGCTCGAAGGGCTCGCTGTCCCAGCCGTCCTCACGGGCGGCGGGCTGGACGTCGTGGTGCCCGTAGACCAGGACCGTCGGGGCGTCGGGGTCGTCGGAGGGCCACTCGGCGAAGACGGCGGGGGCGCCCTCGGTCTGCCAGACCTCGGCGGTGGTGAAGCCGGTCTCCTTGAGCTTGGTGGCGAGCCAGTCGGCGCTGTCGCGTACGTCGGGCGCGTGGTCGGGCTGGGCCGACACGGAGGGGATGCGCAGCCACTCGACGAGGTCGTCGAGGAAGGCGGTGCGGTGCTGCTCGATGTACGTGCGGACGGCGCTGTCCGGGGTCTGGCTCATGCTCCCGAGCCTATCGGCACGCGATGACATCCTGTTCGGGCGGTTCGTCACACTGTGGCTCGCCCTGCGGTTCCTCCATGAGCAGCCGCTCCAGAGCGGCCCGGTCCGGCAGGCCGTCCGGTCGTACGACCTCGCCGGTGCGCACGTACAGGAACGCGGCGCCGACCCGCTCCAGGGGGACGCCGTGCCGCTCCGCCCAGGCCAGCCGGTACACGGCGAGCTGGAGCGGGTCGGCGGTGCGCCCCCGGCCGGTCTTCCAGTCCACGATCTCGTACGTCGCCTCCTCGCCCTCGCCCTCCTTGTAGACAGCGTCGATCCGCCCGCGGACGACACGGCCGGCGATCTCCAGCTGGAAGGGGGCCTCGACGCGGTGGGGCGTGCGGTGCGCGTACTCGGTGCGCTCGAAGGCCTCCTTGAGGGCCTCCAGATCGCGTTCGTCGGCGATCTCGGCGTCGGAGCCGGGCAGCTCCTCGGGCTCCAGCATGGGCAGCGTGAGCTCTTCGAAGCGGGTCTCGACCCAGGCGTGGAAGCGGGTGCCGCGACGCGCGGCGGGTTGCGGGGGCCTCGGCATGGGGCGCGCGAGCTCCCGCGCGAACCCGTCCGGGTCGGCGGCCAGACGCAGCAGCTGCGAGGCGGTCAGCGTCGTCGGCAGGGGTACGTCGGTGACGCCCTGCCGGGCGCGCCGGAGCTCCCCGGTGAGCGCGTCGAGGTCACGGTCCCAGGAGGCGACGAGGCGGGTCTCCTCGGGGGTGAGCGGCTCGGGTGCGGGGGCGGGCTCCGGTGGGGCGGCGTGCGGTGCGGGCGCATGCCGGTCCGGCGCTGCGGCCTGCCGGTCCGGTGCGGCGGGGCCCGGCGGGGCGGCGGCTTGCCGGTCCGCTGCCGTCGCCTGGTGCGGGACCGTGGGCCGGCGCGGGGCCGCGGGGCGGTCGCTGCTCCAGGAGTCCCAGTCGCCCGGGTCGTCCTCGGAAGGGGCGTCCTCGTCGTGGGGCGGTTCATCGCCGTAGGGCGGTTCGTCGTCCTCCGGGGGCGGGGGCCAGTCCGGGTCGTCGTGGGACTCCGGGTCGTGCACGGCCGGCTGGTGGCCGTCCGCGCGCGTGGCGAGGTCGTCCAGGTGGGCCAGGACGGTCGCGGCTGCGGCGCGGCGGCGGGTCAGGGCGGCCTCGTCCAGGGGCAGCGGCCAGACCTGGTCGGCGCCGGCCTGCCGCAGGGCCGGGTTCTCCTCGCCCTCCTCGGGCTCCTCCGCCCAGGCCTCGATCTCGCCGTGCCCGGCGGCGCAGTGGTCGTACAGGGCCTGGAGGAACTCGGAGGGGCCGCGGGGCTTCTTCTGGCTCGGCCCCCACCAGTGGCCCGAGCCGAGCAGCAGGGAGCGGGGGCGGGTGAAGGTGACGTAGCCGAGGCGAAGCTCCTCGGTGTGCTGGTGGTCCTTCATGGCCTCGTGGAAGGCCTTCAGGCCGCGCGCGTCCCAGCTGTCGACGTCGGGGAGGGTGGCGGCGTCGCCGCGCAGGGTGTGCGGCAGGACCTTGCCCTGGCTGGTCCACTTCTCGCGGCCCTGGGCGCTGGGGAAGGTCCCGGTGACCAGGCCGGGGACGGCGACGACGTCCCACTCCAGGCCCTTGGACTTGTGCGCGGTGAGCACCTTGACGGTGTTCTCGCCGCCGGGCAGCGCGTTGTCCAGACCCTTCTCGTACTGGGCGGCGGTGCGCAGGAACGCGAGGAAGGCGAGCAGGGTCGCCTGGCTCTCGTTGGCGGCGAAGGAGGCGGCGACGTCCAGGAAGTTCGACAGGGTCTCGCGGCGGCGGGCGGCCAGGGCGTGCGGCGATGCGGACAGCTCGACCTCCAGGCCGGTGACGGCCAGGACCCGGTGCAGGACGTCCATGAGCGGGTCGGACAGCGAGCGGCGCAGGTCGCGCAGTTCGGCGGCGAGCCGGGCGAACCGCACGCGCGCCTCCGGCGAGAACGGCAGCCCGTCGTCGTCTCCTCGGCCGGGTGCGCCGTTCAGGGGCGTCTCCAGGAAGGTGTCCAGGGCGTCGGCGAGCGAGATCACCTCGGCCGGGTCCACGCCCTCGACCGCCTCCGCGAGGCGACGGTCCGGATCGTCGTCGGCACCCACGCGCGCGTGCGCCACGAGCAGCCTGGCCCGGCGTCCCAGGAGCGCGAGGTCGCGTGGGCCGATCCGCCAGCGCGGGCCGGTCAGCAGCCGCACCAGGGAGGCGTTGGCACCGGGGTCCTGAAGGACCTCGCAGACGGCGACGAGGTCGGCGACCTCGGGCAGGTGCAGCAGCCCGGACAGACCGACCACCTCGACCGGGACGTCCCGGGCGACCAGGGCGCCCTGGATCTCGGCGAAGTCGGTCGCCGTACGGCACAGGACGGCGATCTCACCGGGTGCCTTCCCCGTCCGTACGAGGTGGGCGATGGAGTCGGCGACCCATTCGATCTCCTCGGCGTGGGTGCGCAGCAGCGCACACCGCACCAGCCCGTCGCGCTCGGCCCCGGGGGCGGGGCGCAGGGCTTCCACGCCCGCGTGCATGGCGCGCAGGGGCGCGGCGAGGCCGTTGGCGAGGTCGAGCAGGCGGCCGCCGCTGCGGCGGTTCTCGCTGAGCGCCTGGCGGGTGGCGGTAGAGCCGTCGGCGTGCGCGAAGTGCTCGGGGAAGTCGTCGAGGTTGGCGACGGAGGCGCCGCGCCAGCCGTAGATGGCCTGGCAGGGGTCGCCCACGGCGGTCACGGGGTGGCCCGTGCCGCCGCCGAAGAGGCCGGCCAGCAGGATGCGCTGGGCGACCGAGGTGTCCTGGTACTCGTCCAGGAGGACCACCCGGAAGTCCTCGCGCAGGATGCGGCCGACCTCCGGGAGCTGGGCGAGGCGTGCCGCGAGGGCGATCTGGTCGCCGAAGTCGAGCAGGTCCCGCTCGCGCTTGGCGGCCCGGTAGCGGAGCACCAGCCCGGCCAGCTCGCGGCGGGCGGCGGCGGTGTCGGGGACCTTGCGCAGGTCGGCGTTGGACAGCTTGGCGCCTTCGAGGGTGCGCAGCAGCCCGCTGTCCCAGGTGCGCAGGTCCTCGGGGGTCACCAGGTGTTCGGCGAGCTCGGCGTCGAGGGCGAGGAGGTCGCTGACGAGGTCGGGGAAGGAACGGGTCAGCGCCGGGAACGGGCCCGGTGCCTCCCGCAGCACGCGCGCGGCGAGCTGGTAGCGGGTGGCGTCGGCGAGCAGGCGGGTGGTGGGTTCGAGCCCGATGCGCAGGCCGTGGTCGGTCAGCAGGCGCCCGGCGAAGGCGTGGTAGGTGGAGATCACCGGCTCGCCCGGTGGGTTGTCCGGGTCGATGACATCGGGGTCGGTGACGCCCGCCTTGATCAGGGCCTTGCGGACGCGCTCGGCGAGCTCGCCGGCAGCCTTGTTGGTGAAGGTCAGGCCGAGGACCTGTTCGGGGGCGACCTGGCCGGTGCCGACCAGCCACACCACGCGGGCCGCCATCACGGTCGTCTTCCCGGACCCGGCTCCGGCCACGATCACCTGCGGGGCGGGCGGCGCGGTGATGCAGGCCGTCTGCTCCGGGGTGAACGGAATCCCGAGGAGCTCCTTGAGCTGCTCGGGATCGGTGATACGGGCGGGCACGTCGAGAAGGCTAGCGGCGACCACTGACAACCGATGCCGGAGTCACTCTCAGGGGCGGAGAAAGCGCAGGTCAGCACGCATGGTGCAGTGCGTCACGTGCGTCACTCGACGACGTGGCGTCCCTCCGGCCGGGCGCTGCACGAGGCCCGGAAGGCGCAGTGCGCGCAGTGCTGGCCGGCGGTGGGCGTGAACCGTTCGTCGAGGACCTTTCCGGCGGCGGTGGCCAGCAGCTCGCCGACCCACTCGCCCTCCAGCGGCTCCTGGGCCTGCACCTTGGGCAGGCTGTCGCCGCCGTCCCGTTTGGCGGCGCCCTGGCGCAGCTGGACGAGTTCGGCGCCGCCGGGCTCGGGGCGCCTGCCGTCGAAGGCGTCGTCGACGGCGCCTTCGCGGACGGCCAGCTGGTAGACGGCCAACTGCGGGTGGCGGGCCACCTCGGCTCCGGTGGGCGCCTGTTTGCCGGTCTTGAAGTCGACGACGTAGGCGCGGCCGTCGCGGTCGGCCTCCACGCGGTCCATGGAGCCGCGGATGCGCACCTGGTAGTCACCGGCCCCGAGGGTCACGTCGAAGTCGTGCTCGCTGGCCACCGGGGTGCGGCCGGAGCGCTCGAGGACATGCCACTGCAGGAAGCGTTCGAGCGCCACGCGCGCGTGCTCCTTCTCCTGGGCCGACTTCCAGGGCGCGTCGAAGGCGAGCGCGTTCCACACCGTCTCCAGGCGTTCCATGAGGACGGCGAGGTCGGCGGGGGTGCGTCCGGAGGCGACCTCGTCGGCCAGGACGTGCACCACGTTGCCGAAGCCCTGGGCGGCGGTCGCGGGGGCGTCGGCCTTGACCTCGCGGCCGAGGAACCATTGCAGGGCGCAGGTGTTGGCCAGCTGGTCGAGGGCGCTTCCGGACAGCACGACGGGCTGGTCGCGGTCGCGCAGCGGCACCTTGCTCTCGGTCGGCTCGGCCATGCCCCACCAGCGGTAGGGGTGCGCCGAGGGCACCAGGGGCCGGCCCTCGTCGTCGGCGAGCGCCGCGAGCCGGGCCAGCCTGCGTGCGGCCGCCTGCCTCAGGGCGTCGGACACGCGCGGGTCGACGGTGGTGGCCCGCAGTTCGGCGACCAGTGCCGCCACGGACAGCGGGCGGTGGGGGCGGCCGGTGACGTCCTTGGGTTCGACGCCGAGTTCGGTGAGGAAGCGGGACGGCTGGTCGCCGTCGTCCGCGGGTGCCTTCACCGCGGTCACGACGAGCCGGTCACGCGCGCGCGTGGCGGCCACGTAGAACAGCCGGCGCTCCTCCGTCAGCAGGGCCCCGGGGGTGAGCGGCTCGGCGAGGCCGTCGCGGCCGATCCGGTCGGCCTCCAGCAGGGAGCCCCGGCGGCGCAGGTCCGGCCACAGGCCCTCCTGGACGCCCGCGACGACGACCAGGCGCCACTGGAGGCCCTTGGAGCGGTGGGCCGTCATCAGGCGCACGGCGTCGGGGCGTACGGCGCGCCGCGTGAGCGTGTCGGCGGCGATGTCCTGGGCGTCGATCTCCTCCAGGAAGTTCAGGGCGCCCCGGCCGCCGGTGCGTTCCTCGGCGCGGGCGGCCGTCGCGAACAGCGCGCAGACGGCGTCCAGGTCCCGGTCCGCGTTGCGGCCCGCGGCGCCGCCGCGTCGGCTGGCCCGCTCCAGGCGCTCGGGCCACGGCGTGCCCTCCCACAGGTCCCACAGCGCCTCCTCGGCGGTGCCGCCGCCCGCCAGGCGCTCCCTGGCCTTCCTGAGCAGCGCGCCGAGGCGCTGGGCGCCCCGCGCGTACACCGGGTCGTGCGCGACCAGGCGCTCGGGTTCGGCCAGGGCCCGCGCCAGCAGTTCGTCGGAGGGCGGCGGCAGGGGGTTGCCCGCGGCCCGTTCCTCCTCGCGCAGCGCGCGGCCCAGGCGGCGCAGGTCGGCGGTGTCCATCCCGGCGAGCGGCGAGGCGAGGAGGGTGAGGGCGGTTTCGGTGTCCAGCCAGCAGGAGTCCGCCTCCGGTTCCTGACCAGGCTGCTCTTCCTTCTCCTCGCCTGCTTTGTCCTCCTGCCCTGCTGTGTCCTCCTGCCCTGCTGTGTCCCCGCCGGGACGCTGTCCCGCCTCCGCCGTCGCCACCGCGCGCAGCGCCGTCAGCAGCGGCGCCACCGCAGGTTCGTGGCGCAGTGGCAGGTCGTCGCCATCGACCTCCAGGGGCACCCCGGCGGCGGTCAGGGCCCGGCGGAGGGTCGGTATGGTGCGGGCGCCGGCGCGCACCAGGACGGCCATCTCGCTCCAGGGGACCCCGTCCTCCAAGTGGGCCCGGCGCAGGATGTCGGCGATGTTGTCCACCTCGGTGCCCGGCGTCGGGTACGTCTGGACCTCGACGCGACCGCCCTCCCGTGCCGGGATCAGCTCGCGGTGGGCGCGGACCTTGTCGGCAGGGAGCCGGGTGAGCGGCATGCGCTGGGTCAGCAGGCGGGTCGCGGCCAGCAGTGCCGCGCCGGAGCGGCGGGACGTGCGCAGCACCGCGACGGGCGCGGGGCGGCCGTCCGGGCGCGGGAAGGTCTGCGGGAAGTCGAGGATGCCGTTCACGTCCGCGCCCCGGAACGCGTAGATCGACTGGTCGGGGTCGCCGAAGGCGAGCAGGGTCCGGCCCTCCCCGGCCAGTGCCCGCAACAGGCGGACCTGGGCCGCATCGGTGTCCTGGTACTCGTCGACGTAGACGGCGTCGTACTGCGCGGCGAGCTGCTGGGCCACCTCCGGACGGCGGGCGAGGAGCACCGCGCGGTGGACGAGTTCGGCGTAGTCGAGCACGCCCTGGAGGTCCAGGACGTCGAGGTACTCGGCGAGGAAGGCGGCCGCGGCCTGCCAGTCGGGGCGGCCGATGCGGCGCGCGAAGGACGCCAGCGCGTCGGGGCCGAGGCCCAGTTCGCGGCTGCGGGCGAGGACCGCGCGGACCTCGTCGGCGAAGCCGCGGGTGGTCAGGCAGGCACGCAGCTCGTCGGGCCAGCGGACGTGCGCGAGACCCAGTCGCTCCAGGTCGACCTGGCCCGCCAGGAGCTCGCGGACGGTGACGTCCTGTTCGGGGCCGGACAAAAGCCGCAACGGCTCCACGAACAGCCCGCTGTCCTGGTGGGCGCGGACCAGGGCGTAGCAGAAGGAGTGGAAGGTGGTCGCCCGGGGGGCACGGGCGGCCCCGGTGCGCAGCGCCATGCGGTCGCGCAGTTCCATGGCCGCCTTGCGGCTGAACGTCAGCACCAGGATCCGCTCGGGGTCCTGGCCGCGGGCGATCCGTGCGGCCACGGACTCGACCAGGGTGGTGGTCTTGCCGGTGCCCGGGCCTGCGAGGACGAGCAGCGGGCCGGCCCCATGGTCAACCACAGCGCGCTGTGCGGCGTCCAGACGAGGGGGATCCGGCTTGGCCGGCGGGGTACGTACCAGTCGGTAAGCGCCACGGCTCCCCTGTCGCACCTCGGGGTGCGGCAGGCGCCTGGTGGAGGAAGAGGAGCTCACGTGGTTCGCCGGTCCTGGTGGGTGTGCTGGGGTCTGTCACTGCCGGCGCGGGGCGCCGCGGTCGTGGGGGCGGACCGCCTGCCGTGGAGGGCGGTGGCCGCGGAGTGAGGGGGACACGTCCAGCCGACGCTACGCCGACGCCCGGTGCGGAAGCAGGGCTTCCCCTTCTTCCCTCGGTGCACTGGGAGCGCTGCGGACGCTGCCGTCACGTGTGTCCCTCGATGCACGAACGTACGGCATTGCACGTGCGTGCCCGGATTCGCCCGTACGGGTGGCCGCGGGCTCCCCATCGGCCCGTCGGATGGCGGAAGCTGTCAGGTGTGACCCTGCTCACGTTCGCGGCCGTCGCCGTCCCAGCGGGCCCGCCTCATGTCCAGGCGCGGCAGGTGGTTCTCGGCCGCCCTGCTCGCCTCCTTCAGAGGCGTGCCCTCCGTGCGGTAGTGCGCGAGCGCCCGCAGTTCGTGCCCCGGCAGCAGGACACCGTCGGCGCGCACGACACGCCACCACGGGACGGCGCCGCCGTAGAGGGCCATCACGCGGCCGACCTGGCGGGGGCCTCCCTCCTCCAGCCATTCCGCGACGTCCCCGTACGTCATGACACGGCCCGGCGGGATCAGCTCGGCGACCTCGAGAACACGCTCGGCGTACTCGGGCAGCGCCTCATCCCGTTCGGGGCGGCCGTCGTCCGGAAGGCTCACTTCGCTCATCCGTCCCATCCTGCCCCACCCCACCGACAGCGTGACCGGCTCGTGACGCGGTGTGCCCCTCGCTCCCGCACGGCGCTTGGGGCAGACTGTCGGATCCCGCATATGCACCCTCATGTCCCCGTGTGTCGGTGGGGCATGCCACCATCGTGCGGGCGGTGACCGGTGATACGAGACCAAGAAGAGACCATGAAGCAGCAGGGTGTGCATCCCGACGACGCGGAGGGCACCTCTGGGGCTTCATCGCGCCCGGACACCGAAGGCACGGGCGGCAGGGACGGCGCGGACACCACGGACGCCCCTGAGACCCCCACGCCGGCTCCGGCCGAGAAGAAGCCGGACGAAATCGCAGACGTGGCCCACATCGACGAGCTGGAGGGCGACGAACCGCTGCTCCCCGCGCGCGTGCACCGCCCCTCGGACCTGATGCGGCTGCTGGTGGGTGTGCTCGCCATCGTCGTACTGCTCGCGATCGCCGCATTCGCGCACGGCACCACCTCGGGCCTGGAACAGGACATCAACAAGGGCACCGGCCAGGCGCCCGACCTGCTCATCAAGATCGCCGGACTGGGATCCAGCATCGCGATCCTGCTGGTGCCGGTCGCCTTCGCGATCGAACGGCTGATCAAACGGGACGGGCTGCGGATCGCCGACGGCGTGCTGGCGGCGGTCCTCGCGCACGGGGTGACGCTGGCCACCGACCTGTGGGTGGCCAAGGGAGCCCCGCACTCGATCCAGGAGGCGCTCACCCAGCCCTCCCCCGGCGACATCCACGCGCTGACCGACCCCGTGCACGGCTATCTCGCCCCCGTCATCGCGTACATGACGGCGGTGGGCATGTCCCGCAGACCGCGCTGGCGCTCGGTGCTGTGGATCGTGCTGCTGCTCGACGCGTTCTCGATGCTGGTCACCGGCTACACGACACCGTTCTCGATCATCCTGACGGTGCTGATCGGCTGGTCCATCGCCTACGGCACCCTGTACGCCGTCGGCTCACCGAACGTCCGTCCCACGGGACGGACGCTGATGGCGGGGCTGCGCACGGTCGGCTTCCGCCCGGTGAGCGCGGCCCGCGAGGAGCTGCCGGAGACCGCGGACATCGGCGACCGCGGCCGGCGCTACTTCGTCACCCTGGAGGACGGCCCGCCGCTGGACGTCACCGTCGTCGACCGTGAGCAGCAGGCGCAGGGTTTCTTCTACCGGGTGTGGCGCAACCTCACACTGCGCGGCTTCGCCACCCGCAGCAGCCTGCAGTCCCTGCGCCAGGCCCTGGAGCAGGAGGCGCTGCTCGCGTACGCGGCGATCGCGGCCGGCGCCAACGCCCCCAAGCTGATCGCGACCTCCGAGCTCGGCCCCGACGCCGTGATGCTCGTCTACGAGCACACCGATGGGCGCACGCTCGACTCGCTGCCCGACGACGAGATCACCGACGAGCTGCTGCGCCACACCTGGCAGCAGGTGCAAGCGCTGCAGTCCCGGCGTATCGCGCACCGCAGACTGGCGGGGGACGCGATCGTGGTGGATCGTTCCGGCAGCGTGATCCTCACCGATCTGCGCGGTGGCGAGATCGCCGCCGGTGACCTGCTGCTGCGCATGGACGTCGCCCAGCTGCTGACGACGCTCGGGCTGCGGGTGGGGGCGGAGCGCGCCGTGGCGTCCGCCGTCGGCGTGCTGGGGCCGGACGCGGTCGCCGACTGCCTGCCGATGCTGCAGCCGATCGCACTGACGCGCTCCACGCGCGCGACACTGCGCAGGCTGGCCCGGGAGCGGGCGCAGCGGGAGCGCGAGGCGGTCCTGGAGGCGTCCCGGAAGGACAAGCAGGCCCGGCTGGAGCAGGCCGCCCAGGACACCACCGGAAGCGTCACCGGGGTCGTCCTCGACAAGCCGGACAGAAAGACGGAGAAGAAGGCCGAGCGGGCCGAGGCGCGGGCGCAGAAGCGGGCCATGGACGAGGCCCTGGACGAGGCCCGCGAGGAGGATCTGCTCACCCAGATCCGCCACCAGGTGCTGCGGATCAGGCCGCAGGCGCCGGTCGAGCCGGCCCGCCTGGAGCGGGTGCGGCCCCGCACGCTGATCAGTTTCATCGCAGGTGCCATCGGCGCGTACTACCTGCTGACGCAGCTCACGCACATCGAGTTCGGCACCCTCTTCGCCAACGCGCAGTGGGGCTGGCTGGCGGCCGCGGTGCTGTTCTCGGCGCTCAGCTACGTGGCGGCGGCCATGGCGCTGCTGGGGTTCGTGCCGGAGCGGGTGCCGTTCCCGCGGACGGTGGCGGCCCAGGTCGCCGGGTCGTTCGTGAAGATCGTGGCGCCGGCGGCGGTCGGTGGTGTGGCCCTCAACACGCGCTTCCTGCAGCGCGCGGGCGTGCGTCCGGGGCTCGCGGTGGCGAGTGTCGGCGCGTCGCAGCTGTTCGGGCTCGGCTGTCACATCCTGATGCTGCTGTCGTTCGGCTATCTGACCGGCACCGAGAAGACGCCGTCGCTGTCGCCGTCCCGGACGGTCATCGCGGGGCTGCTGACCGTCGCCGTGCTGGTGCTGGTGGTCACCTCGGTGCCGTTCCTGCGCAAGTTCGTCGTCACGCGCGTACGGTCGCTCTTCGCGGGTGTCGTGCCGCGCATGCTGGACGTGCTGCAGCGGCCGCAGAAGCTGATCACGGGCATCGGCGGCATGCTGCTGCTGACCGCCTGCTTCGTGATGTGCCTGGACGCCTCCATCCGGGCGTTCGGGGACGAGTCGACCTCACTGAGCATCGCCAGCGTCGCCGTCGTCTTCCTGGCCGGCAACGCGCTCGGCTCGGCCGCCCCGACTCCTGGCGGCGTGGGCGCGGTCGAGGCGACCCTCACGGTCGGTCTGATCGCCGTGGGCCTGCCCAAGGAGGTGGCCGCTCCCGCGGTGCTGATGTTCCGGCTGCTGACGCTGTGGCTGCCGGTGCTGCCGGGCTGGCTGGCCTTCAACCATCTGACGCGCAAGGGATCCCTGTAGCTCAAGGGCTTCCTGCGACTCAAGATGCGCTTTGTGGCAAGCGGGTCGTGACTACTCCGGACGGCTCGCGTCGCGACGCGAGAGGCTGCCCTCGGCGCGAGGATGGAGACATGCAGAGCCCCCGCGGGCTGCGCGCAGCCGCCCTGACCGCAACCGCCGTCCTGCTCTCCGCGCTTGCGGTGGGCTGCGACGGCAACACACCCAAGGAGGGCCCCGACGGCGGGGATCTCACGGCCCAGAAGCTTCAGTGGACGGCCTGCCCCGCCCCGTCGGAGTCCGAGGGCGGCGGCGCGGCTCCCTCCCCGCTGCCTGGCGGCGCCAAGTGGCAGTGCGCGACCATGAAGGCGCCCCTGGACTGGAGCAAGCCCAAGGGTGACACGATCGACATCGCGCTGATCCGGGCGCAGGCGAGCGGACCCGGCAAGCGCATCGGGTCGCTGATCTTCAACTTCGGCGGTCCGGGTGGATCCGGCGTGAGCGCGCTGCCCTCGTTCGCCCCGGACTACGCCAAGCTGCGCACCCGCTACGACCTGGTCAGCTTTGACCCGCGCGGGGTGGGCCGCAGCGCGGGCGTGCGCTGCGAGAGCGACGCGCAGCTCGACCAGTACTTCCAGCAGGACGCGACGCCCGACGACCAGGCCGAGCGGAACGCGTACCTGAAGAACGTCGAGCAGTTCAACGCGGGCTGCGAGAAGAACTCCGCGAAGGTCCTCCCGCATGTGCGCACCACCGACGCGGCCCGCGACATGGACCTCATGCGCCAGGTCCTCGGCGACCCCAGGATGTACTACTTCGGCATCTCCTACGGCACCGAACTCGGCGGTGTGTACGCCCACCTGTTCCCCCGGCACGTGGGCCGCGCCGTGCTCGACGGGGTCGTCGACCCCACCCAGACCCCCGAGCAGACCTCGCTCGGCCAGGCCCGCGGGTTCCAGCTGGCCATGGACAACTTCGCGCACGCCTGTGTGTCCGACACAACCACGAAGTGCCCCATCGGGAACTCCGCACAGGACGTCGAGAACCGCATCGCGGCGCTGCTCAAGAAGCTCGACGCCAAACCGATCCCCGGGATGTTCCCGCGTCAGCTGACCCAGAGCGCCGCGACCAACGGCATCGCCCAGGCCCTGTACTCCAAGGAGCTGTGGTCACCGCTCACCGAGGGACTGCAGCAGGCCTACGCCGGCGACGGCAGGATCCTGATGCTGCTGTCCGACGCGCTGAACGGCCGCAACGAGAACGGGGAGTACAGCAACCTCACCTCCGCGAACGTCGCCATCAACTGCTCCGACGACAAGCAGCGGTACGACACGGCCTACGTGCAGCGGAAGGTCCCCGAGTTCCGGGCCGTCTCCCCGCTGTTCGGGGACTTCCTGGCCTGGTCCATGCTCACCTGCGCCGACTGGCCGGTGCCCGGCGCGGCCGACCATCCCGACGTGAGCGCGCCCGGGTCGGCGCCGATCCTCGTCGTCGGCAACACCGGCGACCCGGCGACCCCGTACGAGGGCGCGAAGAAGATGGTGGACGCGCTGGGCAAGGGCGTCGCCGTCGAACTCACCTACAAGGGACAGGGACACGGCGCGTACGACAGCAAGAACAAGTGCGTGCAGAACGCGGTGAACGCCTACCTGCTCGACGGCAAGGTCCCGGCGGCCGGGACGGTCTGCTCCTAGCCACAAAAGTCCAGGTCAGACGGTTATCCACAGGCCCCCACGGACGCGGTGGCGGCCGCCTACCATGGCCTGACGTGCTTGCCCGCGGCCGATCCGCGGGAGTCGGGGAGGGGGGATGCGCCATGCCGCGTCTCATGCAGTGGACGGCCGTGGTCGCCGCAGCGGTGCTGCTGGCCGGGTGCGGCAGCGGGTCAAACGGTGGAGGCGGGGACACCGGCGGAGAGGGGAAAGGCCGCTCCAGCCCGGCGGCCGCACCGACGACGTCGCCGGAAGACGCCGCGTCGTCCCGGCCGCTGCCCGCCTCGCTCACCGCGCAGCGGCTCGACTGGGGCCGCTGCAAGGCCGGCTCCGGCTCGCCCGCGCCGGGCGCCGACTGGCGGTGTGCGACGCTCAGGGCACCGCTGGACTGGTCCCGGCCGGACGGCGAGACCATCGGCCTCGCCCTCATCCGGGCGAAGGCCACCGGTGAGCGCACCGGTTCGCTGCTGTTCAACTTCGGCGGTCCCGGCGGCTCCGGCGTGGCCACACTGCCCGCGTACGGCTCCGCGGTCGGCACCCTCCGGCAGCGGTACGACCTGGTGAGCTGGGACCCGCGGGGGGTCGGCGCAAGTGAGGGCGTCCGCTGCCGCGACGACCGGCGGATCCAGGCCGCCGAGGCGATCGACGCGACACCGGACACCCCGGCCGAGGAACGGACCTACCTCGATGACGCGGCCGACTTCGGCAGGGGCTGCGCCAAGGCCGCCGGAAAGCTGCTCGCACACGTCTCCACGACCGACACGGCCCGCGACATGGACCTGATCCGGCAGGTCCTCGGTGACCGGTCGATGCACTACTTCGGCATCTCCTACGGCACCGAACTCGGCGGTGTGTACGCCCACCTGTTCCCGCGGCAGGTGGGGCGGCTGGTGCTGGACGCGGTCGTCGACCCGAGCGCCGACTCGGTGGGCCACGCCATGAACCAGACCCTGGGCTTCCAGCGGGCGCTGAACGACTACCTGAAGTCCACCGGCGAGGACCCCGCGCGGGGCTCCCGGAGGATCGCCGACCTGCTGAAGCGCCTCGACGCCAAGCCGCTGTCCACACCCTCCGGGCGGAAGCTGACGCAGACGCTGGCACTGACCGGCATCGTCACCCCGCTGTACAGCAAGAACAGCTGGCCGGCGCTGACCGATGCCCTGGACGCTGCGGAGAAGGGGGACGGCTCCGGACTGCTGTCGCTGGCCGACGCCTACAACGAGCGCGACACCTCGGGCCACTACGGCACGACGACCCACGCCCAACGGGTCATATCGTGCCTGGACGACAAACAGCGGCCGACCCCCGAACAGACGAAGAAGCTGCTGCCCCGATTCGAGAAGATCTCGCCCGTCTTCGGCGAGTACATGGCCTGGGACACGGCGGGCTGGTGCCACGACTGGCCGGTGCCCGGACAGTACGACACCCCTGAGGTCAGCGCGCCGGGGGCAGCCCCCATCCTGGTGATCGGCAACACCGGGGACCCGGCGACCCCCTATGAGGGCGCGAAGAAGATGGCGGACGAACTCGGCAAGGGCGTCGGAGTCGAACTCACCTGGAAGGGCGAGGGCCACGGAGCCTACGGCAGCGGCAGCGACTGCGTGGACTCGACAGTGAACGCCTACCTCCTGTACGGCTCGGTGCCGAGAAACGGCAAGGTCTGCTCATGACGACGACGGGGTCCGCGGGCACCCATGGCACCCACGTACCCCGTCGGCAGCGTCACCCCGGTCCACTCGTGCACGGCCAGAAGCCCGAGAGTCGCGGACGAGTCCGACAACCACCGGATCACCGCCTTGAGCCAGAGGGTTTCGTTTGAATCACAGAGGGGCCTTACTGCCACGGAGGGCCTATACGTAGGCGGCCTCCAATGATCGACTCGGAGTGTCGAGGACAGGCTTCTGGGGAGGGGGCGCGGGGATGGGGGAGGGCGCAGCCGTGCGCACCGCCGAGGAGAGATCTCAGTCGTGCCCGGAGTGCGGGGCGGAGATCCGTGCGGATAGCAGGTACGTCGCCTGGTGCGCGGCCTGTGACTGGAACGTGGACCCGGAAACGCCGCATCAGGAGCGGAACCGGCTGGACAGGGCGCGGCGTGCCCTGTCGCGACGGCACGGCGAGAAGCTCCTGGCAGAGGTGACGGCCGACGGGAGCCTGCGCGCCCGACGCGACGCCTCCTCGCTGCTCGCCTTCGCAATCACCCTCGCCGTACACGGCGTCACCGTGGCCCTCGCCTTCGGCGGGGTCTGGTGGCTGGTACGCGAATGGGGCGGTGTGGGCATGGTACCGGGATTGCTCCTCCTGGCGGTCGCGTGGTCCCTCAGACCGCGGGCCGCGCGGTTGCCCAAGGCGGACCTGGCACTGCACCGTGGCGATGCGCCCGAGCTCTACGCGCTGGCCGACGAGGTCGCCCGGGTGGTCGGCACCCGCGGTGTCGACGAGGTCAGGGTCGACGCGAACGTCAACGCGAGTGTCATGGTCCACGGTGTGCGCGGGCGGCGAGTGCTGACGCTGGGGCTGCCTCTGTGGGAGATCCTCACGGCGCAGCAGAGGATCGCACTGCTGGGCCACGAACTCGCCCACTACAGCAACGGCGACACACGCCAAGGTCTGGTGGTGTCGACGGCGTACCGCTCACTGACCACCTGGCACTACTACTTCACCCCGATAGCCGAACCGTCCGTCACCGAAATGCTCATCAACCTGCTCTACATCGTGCCCCGTCTGCTCCTCCAGGGCGTGCTGTCGCTGCTGGACCACCTGACGCTGCGGGCCACCCAGCGAGCTGAGTACCTTGCCGACCGCGCGGCCGCCCGCGCGGCGTCCACCGAGGCGGCCGTGGGCCTGATGGACCGGCTGCTGGTTGGTGAGTCCGCCGCCGTCGCCCTCCGACGGGAGGCCAGCCAGGCCGCCCTCGCCGGACCGCGCGGCACCCGAGCGGTCGAGGCCGAGCCGGAGGAAATCTGGGAGCGGCTCAGAACTCACATGGCATCAATCCCCGACTACGAGTACGAGCGGCAGCGACGTGTCGGCGTTCGGCGCGGGCACAGCGTCGACGCGACCCACCCGCCGACACACCTCAGACGTACGTGTCTGCTCATCGGCCCGTCCGCACCCGCTGCCGTGGTGACGGACGACGAACGGCAGCGCCGAATCGCCGCTGAACTCGCCGGGGCCCGCGTCGCGGTGGCCCGTCGCATTGTCCGAGACGGCTTCGACGGCTAGTGCCCCGGCAGGCAACGTTTGCCCGTCAAGGAGCGGCGTCCGGTGCGTGCTCTCGGCGTGCTGGCCGGAAG
>NZ_BNBC01000017.1 GCF_014654675.1 Streptomyces spiralis | reverse complement strand
ACACCGAACCCAGAAGGCCCTCACCTGTTCAAGCACCCAGCACGCGTGTCACCAACGTCCCGGGACAACACACCTAGACACTGCCCAGGGCTGATCATCAGGAACCGGTCGTTGGTCGACGGCGGCCACCGCCGCACGGGGCCGTATAAACCTCAGCCGCCGACAGTCAGCCACGACGGCGGATGCGCCGATCGGCCAGGCGCGCGTATGTCTCGCTGCACCCCCACCGGCCTCAGCCACCGTGCGGTGCCGTCGACGGGAGCAAGCTGCGCCGGCCGGACCGCGGGGAACGAAAGGAGTTGATCACCGCGCCTCCGCGCATCGTCCAGAGTTCAGAACCGACGCTCCTCATTGCTGCATAAGCATCAAAATGCGCCGGGAGCGCAATGCTTGTTTGCTTCCTTCCCCGAAAGTATCGACATAAATATGCAACGCCTCGCTGAAGAGTTTCTTTGCCTCTGCATGGTTACCTGTCATGTATTTTAGATGCCCAAGGTTGCGCAGACTGTCTGCTGTTACAGGGTGATCGGTGCCCAACTTACTACACCGGATATGAAGTGCTTCCTCAATGGCACCTCCGGCCTCCTCATACTCGCCTTGAACGCGAAGCACGACCCCCAATTCATGTAGGCTATGCGCCGTTACAGGGTGATCGGTGCCCAACTTTCTACGCCGGATATGAAGTGCTTCCTCAATGGAAGCCCTGGCCTTCTCACAGTCGCCCTGAGCGCGATGCAGCACACCTAGGTCATTCAGGCTAATCGCGGTGTCAATGCTGTCCGCGCCCGATACTTTGATTCGAATCTCTAGCGCGCGACGGACATATGCTACTGCTGGCTCAACTTCTCCGCCTGCGGCAATCGCCATTCCAATGTCATTGAGGGTATGAGCTGTGTCTAGATGCCATTCTCCAAGCCTCGCCCGCCGAATTTCCAATGCCCGCTCGAAGTTTTTCTCAGCCTCGGTACAGCGGCCTACCGTGAGAAGCACCATTCCGATGTCATTGAGGGTATGAGCTGTGTCTGGATGCCATTTTCCAAGCTTCGTCCGGCGAATCGTCAACGCCCGCTCGAAATATTCGATAGCGGCGGAGTAGTCACCGGCGAAATAGGTCGCGTAGGCGATTTCATGGAGGCAGTAAGCTGTATCAAGATGAGACTCCCCGTAATTTCGGACACACTCATCAAGCCGTTGCCTAAGCGAATCGCACAAGCTGGTGATATCTTGACTAAAATATTCTCTTTCAAACGCCTCGTGCGTTGAACTTGACACCTCTACTCTTCTTCCTTGCGCCCTTACTTAGACTTACGTGCAGTCACCTACGTCACCGCGTCTCTGCCCGAATGGACAGGCTCTGCGGCGCAATGAGGAAGCCAGCCTCATATGTAGGCGCAGCTGACGCAACGTACGACTCGACCTGCTCCTGGTACGTATGCCGAAAGGTGCCACAACGATTTTCATAGTTGGACGAGGTCAATGCGTAGTGCGCGCAGCCACCCATGCAGACTGGTAGAGCTACACAGGTACGACATTCTTCATTGCTGAAAGGGTCATATTTCAGCCAGCGCTGCATTCGACCGTTCGGGTTTGTGTAATCGCGAATATTCCCAATCTCCTCCATGCGGTTTCCGACGGAATTCCAGCACTTATACAACTCCCCCTTGCTTCCGACTACCAATTCGTTCGCCCGGACGGCTGTGCACGGCGCTCCCGTCGGCTTCGGCAAAGCAGGAGATGTGAAACCGTAGGATTCTGCAATCCTGAAGAAGTCTCGCTCCGCAAGGGCGAACTCCTTGTTTACGAAACATTTCCCCTCGTAGGTGACAGACGGAGCCGCAGTGCTCGTGTCATCACCCACGATTTGGCCCGGATACACGTGAAGTTTGCCCGATAGTCCTTCGTCGGCCAGGAGTCGCATCAGCTCTTCGGTGTACCTGAAATTATCTTTGTCTACGTTGACTCGTACACTGACATCAAAGAACGACACTGCATGATGCAGATTTTCCACGATTTTGGAGAACGTCCCTTTTCCACCCGCCAGGGGGCGAAGCTTGTTGTGCACCTTAGGTGGTCCGTCGAGGCCGACCTGCACCGACGTCACCCGACTGTCAGCAAGTTGTGAGCACGTCGTCTCATCGAGCAGGTAGCCATTGGTTAGCATGTTTGCGCTATAGCGCACGCCACCGCCGTCGCACGCTTTGATGAACTCGTCCGAAAGATCCAAGAGGGCTTTCTTTCCGACGAGCGGTTCACCGCCGAACCATGTAACGTGGAAGTTCTGCAGATTCTCCAGTTGGTCTGTAAGTACCTGTAGTACCAAGTCCCGAACATCTGCATCCATGATGGAGGGATGCTTCGCTTCGAAGCAGTAAGGGCAGTCGAAATTGCAGCCGAGGCTGGTCACGATGGTCAGTCCCAGCCTCGATTTAGCCCCTCGGCTCGCTTGGTAGCGACGTTCGAGAAAAGCTACTTCGTCAGCCCATTCAGGAATGATCATTCGGCCGAGAGCGAGACGTTCAAGGATGTCGGTTGATACTTGCGGTTCGTCATCGGTAGCTGAGCATCGTTGAATCTCCTCATAAGCGTCGTGAGGCAGTTGGACGACGGCACCACTGACCCCGTTGTAGATAACAATGTTTTCGTTGCGGACCATCGAGACGTTGAACTTCGAAAGCTTCACGGTTGTTCTCCTATCCGGTCACGAGCCCTAAGAGAGGTACAGGGAATCTGAGACTCGTTTGGCCGACCCGTGCCATTCAGCATGGGTCGGCCAACCGTGCAGATGTTCTGCGAGTAGATGTGCGGAAACGAGGTGCGTGGTTCACTCAGGTAGACGTCCCCGTCTGAGTGATAATCACTCTAGGCTGTAGTTCCCGCAACTGACGAAGTTCTGACATCCCGCCGTCTCCACCTCGACGTCAGCGGCCTGCAGTTCTTCCATCAGACGGTTCACAGCGTCACGCGCACGGCTCGGGAGGTTGTCGTTGGAGATGTGGATTTTCACGCGCGGCTTCTCGCGCTCCTTTTCGAGTGCCATGCCAGCTCCCTAGTAGGTCTTGGCGAATGATCGATGGGCTCTAGTGTTCGCCCGCCGTTTCAACGTATGCGGTTCTCGTGTTAGCCTCAAACAGGAGTACGCCATTTGGTCGGATATCAGAACACGAGAGTGTGGTTTTTTGTACTCCGATTTGAGTCCGGTCTCAGAGGTCGGTGGAGCGGCTTTGAGCGGGAGCTGCTTTGGCGCGAGTGATCATGGCCCCGTAAGCTTCCGGCGCGTCGGGCAGTCTGTGGACCTGCCCACTAAAGCACGACGTGGGGGCTATCATCTTCGAGGCTCGCGCCAAAGTGGCTGCCTAATCCCTTGCTAAGGGCGTTCCGATAGAGCGGTTGGTCCTCGGGATGTTCGAGTGCCGGATCGTGACATCTTGTGGCTGCCGGGCGGGCAACGCCTCGCTTTAGACAGTGCGCGCGGTCCCGGTGCTCGTCGTGGTGGCGGCTTATGGGCGCCTGGCGGACGCCTTGGATCCACCCGGCCGGCAGGCCCCTTCGCAGAGCGGCAGCGTCCGGTGCCTTCACGGCCGCCACCACGATGAAGAATTTGACGGTCGTGGCCATTGAGCGGACGTCTCGTTGGGACCAGACCTTCGAGGGCTCTTCGAAGAGGGGTGCTGCTCGGCACTTTCGACCGTCAACACTCGCCGCTTGATCACCCGTTGGTGTTGGTGGTGTGAGCCTGCCGCATGGTGACCTCTCGATACGCCCGAGCCGTCTGAGCTCCCGCGCAGACCGGGGCCCGTGGGGTGCGCTGGTGCCACGAACGGCTTGTGAGGTGTCGACCCAACCCTCGTGGTCGAGGTCTGGGATTAGGTCGCTCGCGTGGCCCGCATGCGCTCGTGACCAGCGTAAATACCTGCACATCGGGAGGGAACTGCCTTGATCTATTGCTGAATCGACAGGGCAGAGAAGACGCACGACGTCGCTCTGGTAGACGACACCGGCCAGTTACTCGCCAAACGCCATATCACCGACGACGCAGCCGGCTACCAGCTGCTGCTGGAACTGCTCGCCGAGCACGGCGACACCGAAGAGAACCCGATCCCGGTGGCAATCGAAACCACCCGCGGCCTCCTGGTCGCCGTCCTGCGGACGGGCAAGCGCAAGGTCTACGCGATCAACCCAATGGCGGCCGCCCCTACCGCGACCGACACAGCGTCTCGCGCAAGAAGTCCGACCCCGGCGACGCCCTCGTCCTGGCAAACATCCTGCGCACAGACATGCATGCCCACAGGCCACTCCCCGACGACTCCGACCTCGGCCGCGCGATCGCCGTCCTGGCCCGCGCCCAGCAGGACGCTCTGTGGAACCGGCAGCAGATCGCCAACCAGCTCCGGTCTCTGCTGCGCGAGTACTACCCGGCTGCCTTGGACGCCTTCGCCACCTGGGCCGACGGCCTGTGCCGCCCCGAGGCCCGCGAGCTCCTCAAGGCCGGACCGACCCCGCTGCTGGCCGCGCGGTTGACGCGCACCCAGCTCCAAGCCGCCCTCAAGCGGGCCGGCCGCAAGCGCGGCATCACGGCGGAAGCCGAGCGCCTCCGTGACGTCTTCCGCGCCGCCTGGGCCCACCAGCCGCCCCTCGTCGAGGACGCCCTCGGCAAGCAGATGCTCGCCCTGCTCATCCAATTGGAAGCCGCCTGCACCGCCGCCGCCGATCTCGCCGAGGCGGTGAAAGAGGCGTTCCCTCAGCACCCGGACGCCGAGATCCTGCTGAGCTTCCCGGGCTCGGCATCCAGCTCACCGCCCGGATCCTGGCTGAGATCGGGGACGACCACACCCGCTTCGCCGACGCCCGGGGCCTGAAGGCGTACGCGGGCTCCTCGCCCGTCACCACAGCCTCCGGCAAGAAGTCATCCATCACCCGCCGCTGGGTGAAGAACGACCGCCTCAACCACGCCGGCTACCTCTGGGCCTTCGCCTCACTGCGGGCATCAGCCGGGGCCAACGCCCACTACCGACGACGCCGCGAGCACGGCGACTGGCACTCGGCCGCTCAGAGGAACCTCTTCAACCGCATGATCGGACAGCTCTATCACTGCCTCCAGCACTGCAAGCTGTTCGACGAGAACACGGCGTTCCCCACCGAAGTCGCCTCCGCCGCTTGACGCGTTGGGATCGTGAGGTGTCTAAAGCCGTGGAGCCGACCGCCCCAGCCACGACGCATCTCTTCTCTGACTTAAGCGGCTACGGCACCCCACAGCGCAAAGCTCGCCGCGAGTGCGCGAAGTGCGTCAGCAACCTCGGCCAGTAGCCAAGATCATCTCGTGGCCGCTTTTGGGCTCACCTCGGCGATACCCCCAGTTGTCCAGATGCTCCGCGCCACCGATGTGGACGAGCAGCGGGTTGGATGGCGTCGATGCCGTCCTCGATGGGCAGTAGGAGGCCCTGTACCCGGCCGCCCTCGATCTTCGGGAGAATGGGTCGCACATTCAGCACGCTAGGGGTGCCCTGTCCTGCAGGCGCGGCGTGCTGCCGAACGGGTGGACGAGCGGATCCCTCCCTGTGGTGGCAGCCTGAGGGAGGCGGCGAGACGCGACAGCACCGAGGCCTACCAGGCGGCAGGACAAGGGTTATGGGGCAGCCCGAAGCGGACACGATCGGCAGGAACCTGCGGCCCGTCCTGGCGCCGGCCCGAGGTCTGCCCTCCGATTCGGCCCGGGACCTTGCCTCCGGCCTGCGGGAGGAACCGCGCCACCGCACCGCCAGGGGCATCCGCTGGCAGATGGACGCCGACGGCGCCCCTGGCGGCGAACGAGCAGGTCGACGTGTCCGACGTGGCCGAAACGTCGGCACCCGCCTGGAGGACGGCGACTGAGACATGAGCGCCTTCTTCACCGACCTGCCGAGCCGGGCGGAGCACAACCCGGTCCGCACCGAGGCCGACCCTGGGCGCAGGGTCGCACTCCGGGCGCACCGTGCCGGAGGACGTGAGTGCACTGGAGGTGTGTGATGAGTGCTGACCGCTCCCACGAGAGCCGTGATGGCCACGTACTGGTCCTCGATGCTGGCTCTTCGAGCCTTCACATCGCTCTGTTCCCGGCGGACGGTGAACGGGTAGCGGATCGAGACGCCTCGGAGCCCCCGGGGCCTGCTGCGGTGGCGGAACTGCGGAACTTCCTCAGCGAGGTGCCCGCTCCTGCGGCGGTTGGTCATCGCATCGTCCACAGTGGTCCGCACCTGACTGGACATACGCTGATCGACGCACGCGTACGGGCTGTGCTGGCGGACGTCGCCGATCTCGCGCCGTTGCACGTGACCCCTGCCTTGCATGTGGTCGATGCCGCACGAGAACTCCTGCCCGACGTTCCTCATATCGCCTGCTTCGACACTGTCTTCCACAAGGATTTGCCGGCACAGGCGCGCACGTACGCCGTGCCGGAGCGATGGCGAGCCGAATACGAGCTGCGCCGGTACGGCTTCCACGGGCTTTCCTACTCGTGGGCACTGCAGAGGACGGCGCAGGCCCTGGGCCGACCCGTCGACAACCTCCAGGTCGTGCTCGTACACCTGGGTGGCGGCTGCTCGGCCTGCGCCGTCCGGAACGGATGCAGCGTGGACACCACCATGGGCCTCACTCCGCTGGAAGGCCTGGTGATGAGTCGGCGCAGCGGCAGCCTAGACCCCGGCGCGCTGCTGTGGCTGCAGCGGCGGCACGGTCTGAGCACGGACGAATTGGATGACACACTCCACTGGCATTCCGGTCTGCTCGGCCTCTCCGGTACCTCGGGAGACACCCGGGACCTGGTGCGCGCCCGCGCGGAGGGTGATGCCGCGGCCGCGTTGGCGCTGGCGACGTTCACACTGAGCTGCCGCCGGGGCATCGCCTCGATGGCCGCCTCACTGGACCGGCTGGACGCCCTGGTCTTCACCGGGGAGATCGGCGAAGACCAACCCGAGGTACGCGAGGAGATCTGCTCGGCCCTGACTGTTCTCGGTGTACGAGGCGGGCTGCTCGTCCCCGAACTGGAAGATCTGATGCGGGAAGGCCACCGACGCATCGATCAGGCGGTGAGAGGTGTCCCGGTCCTCGTGGTCGCAACCGGCGAGACGCAGCAGATCGCCGTCGAGACCCGACGGGTGCTCGGCGGCACGTGACTGGTCAAGGCATGTGCCGGCACATCCACACTTACCTGGCCCGCGCAAAGAACCGGCCTCCTGGACCTGGACAGCACGGAGGAGCGGCGACGTCTGGTCCTGTACGCCGCCCCGTCTGGGTCACGGGGCTCCCCGCAGACCAGACGGCTAAGCTCGAACGTGAACGAAGCCGAGCCATCCCGTCTTGAGCTGCTGCAGTTCGCGCGCCGGGTGGTCGTGCAGCAGGCGGCGGCTGCCCTAGAGCAGATCGACCGGTGGATCGCGACGGAGCAGCGGCGGGAGGCCGAGCGCCGCCGCGGTGCGGAGATGCGGCCGCCTGCGCCCGAGTGGCTGCTCGAGGTGGGCCTGAACAAGAACAACCTGGTGGCCGTGCATACGGGCGACTGCTGGGGCGTGGGAAAGCGGGCATGGCCGGTGACGCGGGCGGAGGCTCTACGTCGAGGACCAGGCCGTCGGGCAGGGCGGTGGCCGCGCGGACGAGATCGGGGAATCGGGTCTGGATGAGACTGCCTCGGCGGGACTGCAGCAGCACGGGCCCTGGGGCGGGGCAGGGGGTGAACAGGATCGCTCTTAACCCGTCCTTCTCCAGATTTGCCGTGTCTCATGAGACACGGCCCCGCCCGCGAGTCTCGCGACCAGACGGCGGCGCCCGCTTCCGGCCGCCGAGGCTGACTCATCTCCACAACCGCATAGCGTGAAGGATGTAACTCAGCGTGATCGTGCGCAGATTGACGTCCGCCATAGCGGTTCCCAAGCTGTAGAAGGGGCTGGTGGAAGGGGCCGTGGTCGTGAGCGGTAAGCAGAGTGGACTTCCCTGGCTGCTGACCGCAGCGGAGAGAGCGGCGCCGGTGGACGCCGTCGACGTCGTTGCCGAGGACCTGCGGCGGCGTTTCGAGGCCACGAAGATCTCCTTTCTCATCGTGGACCTGACGGGGAAGGCGGTGGCGCGGCTGTCCACGGCCATCGGCGCGGAGGATGGGCGGGAAGCGGAGCGGATCCCCATGGTCGGCAGCGTCTACGAGCAGGTGATTCGTACGCAGCGGCTGTATCAGGAGACGACCGGTCAGGGACAGCGGGTGATCGTGCCGGTCACCAACCGGGGGGACGCCATCGGACTACTGGAACTGCTCCTGCCCGCCGACCCCGGCGACGACGTCCTTGACGCGGTCGAGGAAGCCGCCCACATCCTGGCCTACGTCGTGATCGCCAACGGGCGCTTCACCGACCTCTACACCTGGGGCAAACGCTCAACGCCCCCCACGTTGGCGGCTGAAATCCAGTACCAGCTGCTTCCCCCCTCACTGTCGTGCGAGGCCGCACAGTTCACTCTGTGCGGGCACTTGGAGCCCTCCGAAGATCTCAGCGGCGACACCTTCGACTACTCGCTGGACCGCGACATCCTGCACGTGTCGGTGACTGACCCCATGGGCCACGACATCGATGCCGCCCTGGCCGCCACGGTGCTGGTGGGCGCCCTGCGCGGCGCCCGTCGCGCAGGAGCCGACCTGGCCGAGCAGGCTCACCGGGCCGACCAGGCCCTGGCCGGCCACGGTCGCGGTCACGCCACCGGGCAACTGCTGCGCATCAACCTCCACACCGGTCGTGCTCAGCTCGTCAATGCCGGCCATCCCTGGCCACTGCGCATGCGTGAGGGGGCCGCGGAGACGATCACCTGCGAGGCGGACCTGCCCTTCGGGCTGCCTGTGCCCGTGCCCCATCCCTACCGTGTCCAGGACATCGACCTACGCCCCGGTGACCGTCTGCTCATGCTCACCGACGGCATGCTCGAACGTCACGGGGAGAAAGTGGACCTGCTAGCCCTGCTGGAGCGCACCCGGGACCTGCACCCGCGGGAGACAGCGCTAACGCTGACGTCTGCAGTCCGCGACGCCGCCCGGGGCCGGCTCGAAGACGATGCCACGGTGATGTGCCTGGACTGGTACGGCCCTGAGCGGACCCAGCGGCACGTCAGCTCTGGCGCGGACACTCACCAGGCATCAGCCGGACAGTAGGCGCAACAAGGGCGGGCACCCCCTTGGACGGCGATAAGCTCTCGCATCTGGCCTTGCCCCTGGCTTTTGCCCAACTGCTGCGGCTCTAAAGACCTGGCCGAATGAGACATCCCGAGGTGTCCGGAGAACCGTCCCATTTCGGCTGGAACACCGGGTCGCCGGGCAGTGCGCTGGGCGGCGGCAGGCTGTCGCGGGCCTGCGCCAACATCGGCTCTATCGGTGGGCGGAGGACCATCCCGCTCCCCCGGACGGTCAGCTGGGGTGGGCGGCGGCCTTCAGTTTCCAGCCGCTGCCGCTGCACCCCTCGTGCATCGGCGGGAAGCGGTGCCCTTTGACGTCCGTGCTCCACTGGTGCTGTCCGCAGTCGCACTCGTAGATGCCCGAGTCGGGGACGATCTCGCCGGGGTGGTAGATCCGTTCGCTGTCCTTGCTCATACGTCTGGTCTAAGGGCACGGCTGACGGTCCGCGACCCGGGGCGGGTTATCCACAGCCTCCCGCGCGGTCGGCCGCCGGGCCGTACGGTGCTGCTCTGTTGATCACGACCGCCAGTGGGCCAGGGATTCCGATCAGGTGCTCCCAGACGACGTTGCGATCCTCGGTCGCCCCGGGCGGCGACCGCCAGCGCCGGCGTACAGGCCGACGTGAGAGATGTCCTTGTAGTTGCGATCCCCGGTCGCCCCGGAGGGGGACCGCCAGTAGGTCTCGGACTCCAGGGTGCGCGTGCCGGTCACGTTGCGATTCTCGGTCGCCCCGGAGGGCGACCGCCAGCCACGGCACCGACCACGATCCACACCACTGCACCAGGTTGCGATCCTCGGTCACCCCGAAGGGCGACCGCCAGAGGGCGAGGGTCATGACCCCCGTCATCCAGCGCAGGTTGCGATCCTCGGTCGCCCCGGAGGGGGACCGCCAGCCGGTACATGGTGGCGTCTGACACTACTTGAAAATGTTGCGATCCTCGGTCCCCCGGACGGGGACCGCCAGTCGACGAGGCCTTCGGCGATGAGGTCGGCGGCTTGGTTGCGATCCTCGGTCCCCCGCAGCGGGACTGCCAGGCTGCTTGAGCAGTGGAAACAGCGTATCGCTCGCTGCTGTGTGGGCGAGCAGCGAGCGACAGAGCCGTTGAATACGGACATTCGGCTTCGGTGCGACCCGCGTGTCGTGTGTCCACTTGAGGTTCCGAGGCAAGGCGCTCCCGGAACGAGCCACGGAGTCTGGAGCCTACTGGTTCGGCACACTGGCCGGCTGATGTCAGATAGGGCGGCTACGGTCTTGGCCACGGTGTGGTGTGGAGGGCGCCGCCCGGCGTGGAGGGGGAGGGAGTGGCAACTATGGGGGGTGCGTTGTATGCGCACAGCATGAGTGGGGTTTCGGGGGTGCGGCACGCGCTGGAGGATCATTTACGTGGCTCGGCTGCGCTGGCGCGGCGCTTCGGGGAGGTGTTCGGGGCCGGGGAGTTGGCGGAGTATCTGGCCCTGGTACACGACGTGGGCAAGGGGGCGTGCGCCTGGCAGGACAAGCTCAAGGCTGTCGAGGCGCGGGGTGGCAAAGGCAGAGTGGGGATCCCGCACAAGCACGCCGGCACGGTCCTGGCAGAGCGGTACACCCAACTGGCTTGTGCGGCTGTGGTCTTCGGCCACCACGGAGGCCTCCCGGATCTGGAATGCCTCCGCGACGAGTTGCACAAGACCCGCCGCGGGGGCTCAGAGGCCGCGCGAGTCGAGGAAGCGATCCAGGCTGTGGAGCGGATCGTCCCGGAGATTCATCGCCCGTCGAAGATCCATCTGCCCAGCTGGCTGCTCGATCTACCCAAGCTGGACCAGCGTCTGGGGTTCGATCTCCTGCTACGGATGTTGTTCTCCTGCGTCGTAGACGCCGACTACCTCGACACGTCGGCCCATTTCGAGGGCACGACCGTCCGGGTGAGGGAGCCAACGGTCATGGCGGCCCTGGTGGAACGCTTCGAGGCCCGGAGAAGCCAGTACCTGGTGGGGCGTGACCCTTCTCCGATCGATGCGGTGCGACAGTCCGTATATAAGCAGGCGTGCGCGGCGGCGGCGGAAGAGCCCGGTGTGTATGTGTTGCAGGTCCCGACCGGTGGGGCGAAGACCATGGCTGCGGGCGGCTTCGCGCTCCGGCACGCGGCGGAGCACGGCAAGCGGCGCGTCATCGTGGCCGTTCCCTTCATCTCGATCACCGAGCAGAACGCTGCCGTGTACCGGGACCTACTCGATCCGGAGGTCGGAAGCGGCGAGCCGGCTGTTGTACTGGAGCACCACAGTGCGGTCGACCTTGAGCCGGAGGGTGCCGTGCTCGGCTCACTGACCGAGGAACAACGTGCAGACCTGCGGCAGCGGGCTCGGACGGCGAAACTGGCGGCGGAGAACTGGGACGCGCCCTTCGTAGTGACCACGACGGTCCGGCTCTTCGAGTCCTTGTTCTCGCACCGGCCGTCGCAGATGCGGCGTCTCCACAACCTGGCCGGCTCGGTCGTCGTACTCGACGAGGTCCAGGCGTTGCCGGACCGTCTTCTCGCCCCGATCCTCAGTGGGCTGCGTGGCCTGGTCGATCACTTCGGGGTGACGGTGCTGCTGGCGTCGGCGACCCAGCCGTCCTTCTGGGAGCTCTCAGCTTGGAAGGGGCTGGAGCGTAGGGCGATCGTCGACAGTCCGGCGGCGCTGTTCGACAGGTTGCGGCGAGTGACGTACGAATGGCGGACCAGTCAGGACGTCACGTTGGAGAGCATCGCGCGCGAGGCGGCAACGTATCCGCAGGTGCTGACGGTGGTCGGGACGACGCGGGACGCGGCACGTTTTCACCGGCATTTGGAGGCCGAGTCCGCCGAGGGCCAGGTGCTGCACCTGTCGACGCGTATGACCGGCGCCCACCGCAGGGTGGTGATCGCTGAGATCCGTGAGCTGCTCCGCAGGGGCGATCCGGTCCAGGTGGTGTCCACGAGCCTGATCGAGGCAGGTGTCGATGTGGACTTCCCGCGGGTGTATCGGGCTTGGGCGCCGCCGGAGTCGTTGCAGCAGGCAGCAGGTCGCTGCAACCGCGATGGGCGACTGAGCGGACTCGGCATCGTGGTTGTCTTCGAGCCTGCCGACGGCGGCAGCCCCCGCAGCGCTGAATACAAGGCCGCGGTGCAAGCCGGGGAGCAGTTCTTTGGACCCGGCCTTGCCCAGCCGGACGATCTCGGAGCCCTGCACCGCTACTACCAGCGGCGCTACGCGTACCAGCAGGGTGGGGACGCCGATTTGGGACTGGGCTCCGAGATCCAGGACCTGCGGCGTGCCCTCGACTTCCCGAAGGTGGACCGTGCCTTCGAGATGATCGACAACGAGTACAGCGTCCCGGTCGTGGTCGTTCGCGACGAGAGCGATCGAGAACAGATCGAGTCAGCGGTCGCACAGCTGACGGATCCTTTCCGGCCATGCGGCCCGGAGGTCCTGCGCGGCCTCCAGCAACACACAGCTTCTCTTCCGAAACAGGAGGCCGAGGCCGCGCTGCGGTCCGGGCTGGCGGTTCCGGTGACCGGCGACCTGCTGCTCTGGCTCGGCGCCTATCACGACAGGCGCGGGCTCGACCCTGACGAGACGGAGAGCCCTGACGCGTACGGCGTCGTGTGAAAACCCTCCCCGACGGCGGCTCTGCTCACCGGTGATCGGGCAGGGACTGGCGGAAAAAGCCGCTGGTGAGGCACCACTGTCAGTGGGGGTGCATATCCTGCGATGTCATTACGACTCCTTCACGAATGAGGGTGTCTGGTGAGGGACTTGGGGGTTCTTCTATGGCCGTTCAGACGGCTTCGGCCTCGGTTGACCGCCGGGGCAACGGGGGGTGGGCCTTCCCCGATCTGGTGGTGGAGGTGTCCGGGCCGCTGGCCTGCTTCACCCGGCCCGAGCTGAAGGTGGAGCGGGTCTCGTATCCGGTGATGACGCCGTCCGCCGCGGTGGGCGTACTGGAGTCGATCTTCTGGAAGCCGGAGATGGCGTATGTCATCACGGGGATCGAGGTGCTCAAGCCGATCGAATGGACGTCAGTCCGCCGCAACGAGGTGAAGTCCGTGGTCAGCGCCGCGGAGGTCGCGGCGCTCCGCAAGGACCCGACGCGTCGCTACGACGTCGAGAGCGACCGTGATCAGCGCAACAGCATGCTGCTGCGCGACGTGCACTACCGGATCCGCGCGCAGATCCTCCGTGCCCCGCACGCGCGCGAGGTACCAGAACAGAAGTACCGCGACCAGCTGCGCCGGCGCGTCGACAAGGGCGCCTGCTTCTCCCAGCCCTACCTCGGCTGCCGGGAGTTCAGCGCGGCCTTTGGTCCGAGGACGGACGCCCAGCCGATCAGCCGTGACGAGGACTTGGGCGTCATGCTGCACTCCATCGCCTATCCCGCCTCCGGCGGGGAGCAGTACCACTGGTTCCACGCGCAGCTCCACCAGGGCGTGATGTCGGTGCCGCTTGCTCCGCTGGGCGCGGGTGCCGTCGCGATGCCGACCTCGTCCGGGTGGCGTGCGGATGCCGCGTCCGGCGGGGGACGGTGAGCGGGGATGCTCCTGCACCGTTTGACCGAGTACGCCGCCCGAGCCGAGGCGGACAACGCATTGCCGCCCCCGTACTACCGGCCCAAGCGAATCCAGTGGGTTCTGCAGCTGACCGAGGACGGAATGGCAGCGACCCTCGTGGACCGTCGTGCGGCAAAGGGCGAGAAGCCGATGGAGTCGCCCGCCCCGTACGCCTACCGGTCCGGGACGATGCCGCCTCCATGCCTGATGGTGGACACGGCTCAGTACGTCCTCGCCCTGCCGAAGCAGGCCCCGGGCAAGCCTGTCACCGAGCGCGCCGTCGAGGAAGGCCGACGCCGGCAGGGTGCGTACGCGGATCTGCTGCTGGCGTGGGCCGACACGGCGCCCGGTGACCCGTATGCCGAGGCGGTGCGGACGTTCGTCACCACGGGCGTCCTGCAGGGTCTCCAGGCTCCGGAGGGGATGACGGCCGGCGACAACATCGCCCTGATGATCGACAACACGTGGCTCCACCGGCTGCCCAGCGTCCAGGACGCGTGGGCGGCCATCGTGCGGTCCCGCAAGTCCGGCAAGGGGGCCACCGGCCTGTGTCTGGTGTGCGGCAAGGACGGCGAGCTGCTCGGCACGATTCCCGAGAGCATCAAGTCGGGCGCCATCCCCACCGGTGGCCGGGGCCGCGACGCCCAGCTCGTCAGCATCAATGCCTCGGCGCACGGGCGGGGCGGGGCCCTACAACTGGTCAACACCCCGGTCTGCGAAGGGTGCGGCAGCCGCGCCATGGCCGCGCTGAATCTGCTGCTGGCCAGCGAGACGAACCGCCGACGCGCCGCCGACTCGGTCACCGTGTGGTGGACGCAGGAGCCGATCGACGACCTCTTCGCAGCCCTGGACGCCGCCACCGACGCCGCGGTGGCCCGGCTTCTGGACTCCCTGCACGAGCACCCCGACCCGGCCACCGCCGAACGGATCGACCCCGCCGGCTACTACTCGCTCACCCTGGGACTCAACAACGCCCGGGCCGTAGTCCTGAACTGGCTGGACATCCCCGTCGGGCGGCTCCGTAACCACCTCGGCGCCTGGTTCGAGCACCACCGCGTCTACGACGGCTGGGAGCAGCGCTACCGCTACCTCCCGCTCTGGCGTCTCGCCCTCGCCGCGGGCCGCTGGGACGACAAGGCGAACAAGTACGTCTCCGGCAGCGCGCCGAAGGGCCTGGAGCAGGAGCTCCTTCGCGCCGCCCTGACCCGTGGACCGGTTCCCGCCCGCCTCCTGCCCCACCTGCTGCAGCGCATCCGGGCGGACCGACGCATCGACCACCCGCGCATCGCCCTGCTGCGCCTCGCGCTCCACCCGAACCGGAAGGACCACCAGGTGACCGCCCCCGCCGACCGCCTCGACACCGCCCAACTCGACCCCGGTTACCTGTGCGGACGGGCCTTCGCCGTGCTCGAGGCCATCCAGTACGCGGCGCTGCCGGACGTGAAAGCCACGATCGGCGACAAGTTCTTCGGCACCGCCATGACCGCACCCGCCGCCGTCCTGAAGTCCCTGCGCCTGGGGGCCAACGCCCACCTCAAGCGGCTGCGCCGCGACAACCGGCCCGCCCACGAGGCGCTCACCAGGAGGCTGGCCGAGGCGTTCGCCCGCTTCGACCCCGAGCAGGGTGTTCCTGTCCTCCTCACCACCAAGCAGCAGGCCCTGTTCGTCCTCGGCTACGAGCAGCAGCGCGCGGCAGACTTCGCCGCCAGGGCCGCACGCAAGAAGAACAAGGACGAGGACAAAGCGTCGGTTAAGAGCGCCGAGGGCGCCGCTCCCGAGGCCGAGTAACCGGCCGGCGGCGGAGCCCAGCACTCCGCGCTCTTTCAATGCCGTTCCCTGGCCGGCCCCGCAGCACGGAGGCCGCAGCCGGAAGATTCCCATTCGTACCACTCTGGAGACACAGGCCCATGACCAGCCCGCACCTCGACCCTAACCGCAAGATGGACTTCGTCTTCCTCCTCGAGGCCCGTGACAGCAACCCCAACGGCGACCCCGACGCCGGCGGCATGCCCCGCACCGACCCCGTGTCCGGGCAGGGCTTGATCACCGACGTCGCCCTCAAGCGGAAGATCCGCAACACGGTCGCTCTCCTCAACCAGGAGGAGAAGAAGCCCGGTTACGACATCTACGTCGAATCCGGCGTCGCGCTCAACAGCCAGCACGAGCGCGCCTACGCGGCCGACGCCCTCGGCCCGGACGCCAGCCAGCTCGACGCGCAGCAGTGGATGTGCCGGGCCTTCTTCGACGTCCGCATGTTCGGCGCCGTCATGACCACCGGGCAGAAGAACCGCCAGGCCGGGCGGGTCCGTGGACCGGTCCAGCTCACCTTCTCCCGCTCCGTGGACCCGATCACCCCGCTCGAGTTCGGCATCACCCGCGTCACCCCCACCAAGCCGGAGGACCTCGCCAAGAAGGACACAGAGATGGGATCCAAGCACATCGTCCCCTACGGCCTCTACCGCGGCGAGGGCCACTTCAGCGCCCCACTCGCCGCCAGCACCGGGGTCACCAGTGACGACCTCGCCATCTTCTGGCGGGCCTTCACCCTCATGTTCGACCACGACCGTGCCGCTGCTCGCGGCGAGCTCAACCTCCGCGGACTGTACGTCTTCGTCCACGATGACAAGTTCGGCAACGCCCCGGCCCGCCAGCTGCTCGACCGCGTCACCGTCAAGGGACCGGGCGACGCCACCGCCCGCTCGTTCAGCGACTACCAGGTGGACGTCCATGACGCCGACCTGCCCAAGGGCGTCACCCTGACCACCTTGATCGGATGACCATCACACTTCCACAAGGCGGAGAGGGAGACCTACCTCAGATCTCCCTCTCCGCCCTGGAGCACTACGCCTACTGCCCAGGCGAGTGGCAGTCGCCTTCCGGGACGGCCGAGGATCACAACTGTGGCGTCACCCCGCTCGAGGCCGCAGGGCTGTCATGTGGCGGTCGCCCTCCGGGGCGGCCGAGGATCGCAACCCCGGGCAGCGCGTCGGTATCTACACCAGCGCGGACGTGGCGGTCGCCCTCCGGGGCGGCCGAGGATCGCAACTCCGGTGACGGTGTGTACGGCGACCCGACGGATACCGCGTGGCGGTCGCCCTCCGGCGCGGCCGAGGATCGCAACGACGCGCACGGGCCCCGCGGCGCGGCGGCCTGGTGGTGGCGGTCGCCCTCCGGGGCGGCCGAGGATCGCAACGCCGGGAACCCGGTCATCAACCAGATCGGCGTCAGAGTGGCGGTTGCCCTCCGGGGCGGCCAAGGATCGCAACGGCTACGAAGTCACGCACCTGAAGAACGGCAGCGTGTGGCGGTCGCCCTCCGGGGCGGCCGAGGATCGCAACCTCCAGCCCTTGTCGCAGACGTAGACCCGCTGAGGCAGTGGCGGTTGCCCTCCGGGGCGGCCGAGGATCGCAACCACCTGCACCTGCACCTGGTGCCCCGCGCCGAGGACTGCGGTCGCCCTCCGGGGCGTCCTAGGATCGCGACTCCTGAGCGGCGTTGAACGCCTTCATGGTCGGGTGTGGCGGTCGCCCTCCGGCGCGGCCGAGGATCGCAACCTCGGCGACTACGAGGCCCGGGAGCGGCTGGCCCGGCAGTGGCGGTCGCCCTCCGGGGCGGCCGAGGATCGCAACACCGCGCTGCAGGGCGCGTCAATCCCCGCGTCCACGTGGCGGTCGCTCCGGGGTGGCCGAGGATCGCAACTCGTTGGACCACTCGACGTACCGAGCGACCTGCTTCTGAGTGGCGGTCGCCCTCCGCGGTGGCCGAGGATCGCAACGCTGAGATGGCGGCGTACAACCCGGAGAAGACCTTGTGGCGGTCGCCTTCCGGGGCGGCCAAGGATCGCAACACCATGTACGCCCACAAGAAAGCCACCCAGCCGCGCGTGGCGGTCGCCCTCCGGGACGACCGAGGATCGCAACCTATGGGACGTGACCGTGTCGGAGGCGGGTGTCGAGTGGCGGTCGCCCTCCGGGGCGGCCGAGGATCGCAACGTCATCGGCTCCGACGGAGGCACCCCGAGCGCGACCACGTGGCGGTCGCCCTCCTGGGCGGCCGAGGATCGCAACTTGCGTGCGCGGTCGTACCGGCGGGTGGTGCGCGGGTGGCGGTCGCCCTCCGGGGCGGCCGAGGATCGCAACATCTGGCACCACACCGGGGCCGCCGTCTCCAACGAGTGGCGGTCGACCTTCGGGGCGGCCGAGGATCGCAACTACACGCGGGACTCGATCACCCACACGCGGGGAATGTGGCGGTCGCTCTCCAGGGCGGCCGAGGATCGCAACGACCCACGCCGCCTGCTGGACACCAGCGCCGGTGCCGTGGCGGTCGCCCTCCGGGGCGGCCGAGGATCGCAACACCACGATCATGGCGGCGAACCACAACAGCTACAAGGGCGGCGGTCGCCCTCAGGGGCGACCGAGGGTCGCAACGACGACCTCTCCGACAACGACCGCATCGTGCTGCGCGTGGCGGTCGCCCTCCGGGGCGGCCGAGAATCGCAACGTCGTGCGCATAGGGGAGCGGTCGATCTCCTCCTCGTGGCGGTCGTGCTCCGGGGCGGCCGAGAATCGCAACACCGAGCTGATCACGAAGGCGGACGACGACCCCGAGTGGCGGTCGCCCTCCCGGGCGGCCGAGGATCGCAACGACACGGGCCCCGGCCCGGAGGACCTGGTGGACGGCGGTGGCGGTCGTCCTCCGGGGCGGCCGAGGATCGCAACTACTGGCTGCCCGACGGAGTCAGCGTCGAGTCGCCTGGCGTGGCGGCCGCCCTCCGGGGCGACTGAGAATCGCAACCAAACGTCCGACTCGGCGACCATTGAGGTCGAGCTACTGGCGGTCGCCCTTCCGGGGTGACTGAGGATCGCAACTTCACAAAGACGATCCCTGGCTGGGCCGGGTCGCTGTGGCTGCTGTCCTCCGGGGCGGCCGAGGATCGCAACGGCGGTATCGCCGACTACGTCATCAGCATCGGCACGGGTGGCGGTCGTTCTCCGGGGCAGCCGAGGATCGCAACAAGGCGCTTGGCCTGAACGCCGACGACATGGCGAAGTGGCGGTCGCCCGGGGCGGCCGAGGATCGGAACAAGGTGACGCTGGACCATAACGACGGCGGCAAGTGGGTGGCGGTCGCCCTCCGGGGCGGCCGAGGATCGCAACCCCATGGCCGCGCGCAGCGAACCGGAGAATGCGTCTGGGGCGGTCGCCCTTCGGGGCGGCCGAGGATCGCAACGACGTTTTCGCCAGCCACTGGAGCGACGAAATCGAAGTGGCGGCCGCCCTCCGGGGCGGCCAAGGATCGTAAAGCCCGCAGCTGCTGCTCAGCCCACCACCGCCAACCGGGACGGCTGGCCCGCCCCTCGCCGCTACCGCATGCGATTCCGGTAGCCACCGCTCGCCGAACCGGTCACCGGATCATGCAGTGCCATCATGTTTCTCAGCGTGGGGGCGCGCAGCAGCGGAAGGAATCCTGCCGGTGGGACGCCCCGACAAGGCCGCGCGCGCCGCCATCGCACAGCGGCGAGCGGACGCCATCGACCTGCGCTTGGCCGGCGTGGACTGGCTCACCGTAGGCCGCAAACTCGCCGCCGACCCAGCCGTCAACTCCGACCGGGTCGCCTACCCGCAGGGCTACGGCATCGACCGGTATAACAAGGGCCTCGAACCACCCACCGACGACCAGCTCATTCACGCCGCCTGCAAGGACGTCCGCCAGGCCCTCAAAGAGCGCACCACCGAGCAGGAGGAGAAAGCCGACGAGCTGCGGGCTGTGGAGAACCTGCGCTTGGACCGGCTGTTCTTCGTCGCCTACCGGCAGGCCGTCAGGGACGGCGATCTTCCCGCCATCGACCGCGCCCTGCGGATCATGGAGCGCCGCGCCCGCATGAACGGCCTCGACAAGCCGTCCAAGACGGAGATCGTCACTCCGCCCACCGAGGGCAGCGAGCTGACCGCGGTTGCCCTCGACGAACTCGAAGCCCTGATCGGCATATCCGAGGAGGCCGCGCATGGCTCGGACAACTAGCCCCGACCGCGAAGCAGCCCTGCTGTCCGCCTACCGCAGCAAGCCACCGGCGCAGCGCCGCGCCATCGCCGCGAAGGCCTCCCAAGAGCTGCGCATCCAGCTAGCCCGCATCGAACGCACCCTCGCCATGGACGCCTCGCCCGGTGCGCTCGCCGCAGTCCTCACCGAGCGCCGCGAGATGCAGGCCCGCCACCTCCACCTCATCGACCAGGCGTGGATCGACATGGCCGAGGGCCGCGCCGACCGGGTGATGATCACCATGCCGCCCCGGCACGGCAAATCCCGCCGCGCCTCCCGCTGGGCACCCCTGTGGTACCTGCGCCAGCACCCCGACCGCCGCGTCATGATCGCCTCCTACTCCGGAGACCTCGCCGAGGAGCACTCCCGGTGGATCCGCGACGCCATCGAGACGTGGGGCGACGAGCTCGGCATCCACCTCAACCCGTCCTCCCGGGCGGCGATGCGCTTCGACATCGCAGGCCACCAAGGCGGCCTCGTCGCGGCCGGTATCGGCGGCAGCCTCACCGGCAAGGGCGCCACCATCGCCCTCGTCGACGACCCCGTGCAGGACATGGCCTCCGCCGACTCCCCGAGCATGCGCCGCAAGACGTGGGAGTGGTGGCAGTCCGTCCTGCAGACCCGCCTGGAACCGGACGGGGCGATCTGCGTCATCCAGACCCGCTGGAACGAAGACGACCTCGCCGGCCGCATCCTCGCCGACGCGCAGGCCAACGAGTGGAAGATCATCGACCTGCCCGCGCTCGCCGACAGCGACACCGACCCGCTCGGCCGCAAGCTCGGCGAACCGCTGTGGCCCGAACGCTTCGACGCCGAACACCACGCCACGACCCGCCGCCGCGTCGGCGAACGCGTGTGGGCAGCCCTCTACCAGCAGAAACCGCGGCCGCCGGAGGGCGGCGTGTGGCAGCGGGCATGGATCACCGACCACCGGCTCACCACCGTCGAGTTCGGCGGCCTCGACATGGCCCGCGTCATCGTCGCCGTCGACCCCGCCGGCGGAGAGTCCGCGATCGGCGACGAGACCGGCATCATCGGCCTGGCCCGCGGCTACGACGGCCACCTGTACGTCCTCGAGGATCGCTCCGGCAGCATGGGCGCGAACGACTGGGGCCGCACCGCCTGCTTCCTCGCCCTCGCCCTCAAGGCCGACGCGATCGTGGTCGAGTCGAACTACGGCGGAGACATGGCCCGGCAGGTCCTCTCCCAGGCGTGGGAGCAGCTGCGCCGTGAGGGCTCCACCAACAACGCCCTCATGCCCCGCGTCCTCGAAGTCACCGCCAAGGTCGGCAAGCGCCTGCGGGCCGAACCCATCGCCCAGCTGTACGAGCAGGGCCTGGTCCACCACGTCGGCGCGCACGTCGCCCTGGAGGACCAGATGGTCACCTGGGTCGTCGGCATGGACAGCCCCGACCGCATGGACGCCTGCGTGCACGGCCTGACCGAACTCGCCGACCCCGACCAGCTCGCCGCCGTCGCCGGACACATCCACGACGACCGTCTCGGCGGACGCCGATAACCCCCCGGAAACGGCCCCATAAAGGCCAACGGCCCAGCCGGGCGCCGAAACCGCGCCCGGCTGATAGCCTTCCGGGCCATGTCGATCAGGGGGAAAGCGGCCGTGGCCGCCGGCGTGATCCTGCTGTTGTCCGGCTGCGGCTCAGCGCCCGCGTCGCCCGCCTCGGACCAGGTCAAAGCCTCCGCGCAGGCCCGCGAGACCGCCTCGGTGGAGTCGGGGCGCTACGCCCGGGAGAACCTGCGGTTCATCGGCAAGTCCCCCGACGACGACTCGTGCTTGGACGCGTGGAACAACCTGCTTCCCTCGGAGCAGAAGGGCCTGCTGTACGGCACGTGGATGCACGCCTGCGTTGACCCCGCCACCCCGTAGACGAGCTGGCTCAGTTGTAATCTGCGGGCATCGTTCAGGCTCGGAGGCTGGGGGGACAGCACGTGGGAACGCCGCGCCCTACGGGGGCCGAAGGCAAGGCTCTCCTTGACACGATCTGGTCGTACTTCCTCAAGGACCGTCACTGGCCCACCATCGAGGACGTCGATCAGAAGCTGTACGCGGAGGGCGTGGAGTTCGAGGAGGCCGTACGGCACCTGTGCCCTGCGCTGCTGCGGGGACTTGGTGGTGACGCAGATATCTCGCGGATACCAGGAGGCGAGCACACCCTGGCGCTGACCCTCGGTGGAGCTAGGGGCCGTCCTGGTGCCGCCCCCGCTCTCAGCGCATTCCTCGAGATCGTGCGGACGGCGGCCGCCAGCGAGCGCCAGGCGACTGGCGGGTTCCCAGCGTTGGAGCTCGCGGACATGTACGACTGGATGCACGGCGTAGGGTCCCAGCGGAACGAGGCGGTTCTGTTCGCCGCGGCCACGCTCGCACTATATGAGCCGTGCTTCCTCGGCGGTCGCGCTAGCGCGGATGAGCTGTACTGGGAGCTGCACTTCGACCGGCGCATTCGGCCCTTCGCTAACGTACGGACGTTGGACGAGTACTGGCGAATCCGCGAGCGTGTGGTGGGGCCAGCGCAGGTAGAGGCCGACTACCGGCCATTCACCATCGCAGTCCCGCGGGAGCGCGTCTCTGTGGGCGTGGAGGTAGGGCTGCCAGCCGACTCGGTTCCGGCCGCAGTTCCGCCGGAGACCCTGTCTGTCACCTGCAAGCTGCATCCGCTGATCGAGAATGTCGCTGCGGAGCGGTTCAGTAGCGGCTTCTACTACGACGCGGTCAGGAGCGCGTTTCAGGCAGTCGAGCACCGTGTCGCGACGCTGGTCGGCGTCAACGAGGTCGGCGAGCGACTTATGGGCATCGCCTTCGGCAAGCCCACACCCAAGATCACGGTGACCAGGTCCACGGGTGGCTCGCTGGAGAGCGAGCAGAACGGCATGCAGTTCCTGTTCAAAGGCGCGATGGGCGCACTGCGTAACCCTCGGATGCACGGGCCGGATGAGAAGGACGCCCGCGACGAGGCCGAGGAGATGCTGGTGATCGCCAGCTTCCTCATGCGGCGCCTCGACATTGAGGACGATAAGCGGAAGGCCGCCACTTCGGGTCCGTGATCACGCGCTGCCTCTAAGCTGGCTGCGGGCGCGGGGCCCTGCATGCCTGGAGGGGCAGCCGTGAGGCCCATGCGTGAACTGCTCATCGATGCCTGGTCGTGGCTCAACTACAAGCAGGCAATGGCCCACCCCAGCCGGCCGGGCCACCACCCGTTCCCGGAGCTGAACACGTCGTGGGTGCCGGCGGAGGAGCTGCGCCGCCTGGCCGCCTACAAGTTCTTGGCCGCGTACGACTCCAACCAGGCCGGGCAGCTCGCCTCTGTCACCGGTGACGACCACCACGGTGTGGAGCGGCGTGAGCTCGGCGACCCGTCGAAGCTGATCGACACCACCCTCAGCTACCTGCTCGGGGCGGAGCAGACCATCGTGGTGCCCGGCGCCGAGCACCCCGACCAGGCCGACGAGGAGCCCACCCCGGAAGCGCAGGCCGCGGCCGACCTGCAGGACAGGCTGCGCTCGTGGGCCGAGAAGGAGTTGCTGCCGCTGCGCGTGCAGCAGGCCGAACGCTGCGCGGTGCGCTGCGGGGACGGCGTCTACACCTTGGCGTGGGAGCCGTCCAAGCGGCGGGTGCTGCTGCGCACCTACGACCCCGGCTTCTACTTCCCCGAGTGGGACGAGGGCGAGCAGGACTCCGCCGAGTACCCCTCGCGCGTGCATTTCGCATGGGAGCTGCCCGCCGACCCGGTACGTGGCCTGAAGGCCCGCGTGCGGCGCATCACCTACGAGCTGGCCCCGATCGGTCCCGCCACAGCGCCCGGCACGACCAGCGACGGGCGTGCAATCCGTGAGCAGGTGGCCGGCGCAGACGGCGACCCGGTGCTGACCGTGGGCGACACCCTCGACCCGCTCACCGGCACCGTGACCCGCACCTACCCGTGGGCCCCGGACAAGCCCTCGGCCACGACCTGCTACCTCACCGACGCCGAATGGCTGCTGGAAGACCTCGGCGCAGCGCACGACGTGTTCAGCCTGCCCTCCAGCAAGGCCGCTTACCGGGTGCGCTCGGACGGGCAGGTCCTCGACCGCCTGGACCTGATGGTGGACTTCATTCCGGTGGTCCACGTGCCGAACTCGATCCCGGACGTCGGCGAGCACTGGGGCAAGTCGACGCTGGCGTCCGTGCTGCAGCTGCTGGACGAGCTGCAGGCCACCGACACCGACAGCGCCTCCGCGTCCTCCACCACCGGTACACCGATCGTCGCGTTGGCCGGTGCACGCTTGCCCATCGACCGCGCCACCGGCCAGCCCATGCCCGTACGGGTGGAAGCCGGCACGGTGTGGCAGCTGGCCGACAACGGCCGCATGGACACCCTGGACACCTCCGCGCAGCTCGCCGAACTCCGCTCGCGCATCGACCACCTGCTGGACCGGCTCGCCTCCAACACGCGCCTGACCGCGGCCGGACTCGGCAGCCTCGACCCAGCCAAGCTGCCCAACGGGTACTCGCTGCAGATCGCCCTCGGCCCGCTCGACTCCCTCGTCGGCTCGATGCGGCTGGCCCGCGACCACAAGTACCAGCTGCTGTTGCGCATGGTGCAGCGCCTGCACCAGGCCGGGCAGGAGTGGCCCGCCGGCGAGTCGCTGCCCGCACGCCTGGCGTGGGGCGCACACACGCCCACTGACCGGACCACCGTCCTCAACGACGTCGTGCAGGGCTACGAGGCCGGGGTGTTCTCCCTGGAGACGGCCGTGCGCATGCTGCAGGAAGCGGGCTATCCGATCGACGACATCGCCGGGGAGATCGAGCAGATCCAGAAGCGGGCCTTCGACCAAGCCGCCCGCCTCGCCGACGCGACCGGCGACAACGGTGTGGTGCGCGAATACCTTGGCCTGCCGAAAGCTGACCCCGTGCAGCAGGTGCCGCTCGTCGACCCGACCCAGGTCGGCCAGGCGGCCCCGCAGGACGGCAGCCCTGCCAGCCCACACCCGGCGCAGCCGCAGGCCCCAGCCCAGCTGGCTCCGCCCGGAGCGACCGGCGCGGTCGGCGCTGGAGGCCCTGGCCCGCGTTAACCCTCTCGCCCGGGCATGCCTGCGGCTGTGTGAGGGGAGTCGTCATTACACTCCGTGACGGAATGAAGCCACGAGGGCTGTCGGCGCGCCTTGTGCTGCACAGCGGCGTCCGAGGAGGCACATGCCTACCCGTTCACAGCAACAGCGTGCGGCCGAGAAGCTCGTAGTCCGCTCCCGATCCGGTCCCAAGACAGAACAAGCGGCCTCACCTAAGCAAGGCAGCACAGGACAAGCGGCCTCACCTAAGCGAGGCAGCAGACGGAAGACGCTGATGGACTGGATGGAGGACCACAGCTGGGTGCTTGCGGGTGTCACGGTGGCGGTGCTGGCCGGCGGCGGTCTGGTTGCATTCGTGGTGTCATTGCCAGTCACGGCAAAGCAGACGAAGCAGCCAGCCTACGAGCCCCTCCCCCCATGGGTCTGGCCGACGGTGGTGGCGTTTGTGGGAGCCGTGGCTTCCATCGGCATCTTCTGGGGCGTCTGGATGTTCAAGGAGCGAAAAGAGGCAGCAGAGAAGCAGCGTGACGCCCTCGACACGGCGGTCGAGCGGCTGCGAGAGAAGATGGAGCTGGCCAGCCTCCTCGAAGTCAACCGTCTGCTGCTGGAGAAGTACCACGGGATCGCGACCGACGAGGCCAAGAAGGCCTTCCGCGCCAGCCGCTGGGCCATGGGTATCGGCCTGATGATTCTGGTCGGCGCGTTCTTCGCGGGCTGGCTCTTCAGTGGCCGGGGCCACCTGGTCTTTGTGGGGTCCTTGGCCGCGGTCGGTGCCGCGTTCACCGCCTACCTGACCCGCACGTACATGGAGACCCACTGGTGGGCGATGGATCAACTGAACGAGTACTTCAACCAGCCTGTCCTCAACGGCTACTTCCTCACTGCTCAGCGCATCGCCCTGGACCTGCCAGACCAAGAGAAGAAGAAGGCTCTAAATAGCATCGTGGCGGAGGTGCTGGCGAGCGGCAGGCAGATGCACCAGAAGGTGGCCCGTGTGGAGCCGGCCGACACCAAAGCCCCTAAGCGACGTCGGCGCCCACGTAAGCCACGTCGGCCCTCACGTGCCTCGCAAGCCGATACCTCGAACTCCGCGCAGCAGAGCCAATAGCCGCCCCGTCGCAGGCCGTCTCGACAGCTGCGCCTGTGGCTACACTGATCGACGGCGCGGGGGCGCTGCTGCTGGAGGACTGGATCCGCATGGACAGGCTGCTGCCCGACCCCCGTACGCCCGTCGGTTACCGGCGTGACGGCCGCCCCATCTTCCCCATCCTGGGCGCCGACCCCACCGACCCGTCCAACCAGCAGCTGCCCACCGCCCCGACCGTCGTCCCGGCCATAGCCACGGTGCCGACGCCGGCAGTGGACCAGGAGGCGCTGAACCGGCTGCTGGCCCGCGAGAAGCAGCAGGGCGGCCGCGCAGCGGTGCGTGAACTCGTCGAGCAGCTGGGCTTCGCCAAGGCCGAGGACCTGACGGCGTTCGTGCAGCAGCAGCGCGACGCCAAGGCCGCGGCCCTGTCAGACCTGGAGCGCCGCGAGCAGGCCGCCGCCGAAGCGACCGCCGCAGCAGCAGCACGCGAGGCGCAGGCCGTGGCCCGGGAACGTGCTGCGGCCCGCCGCGCCGTCCTCGTCGGCCTCGGCGCCACCGGCGCGGATCTGGCCGACGCCGAACGGCTCCTGGTCGTCGAGGACGACGCCGACGAGCAGGCCCTCACCGACGCCGCCGAAGCCCTCAAGACGCGCAGGCCCGAGCTGTTCGGCGGTTCCACCGCCCCGCAGCCCGCGGCCGCGCCCGGTGGGTCGCCCGCCGGCGGGCCGCCGCCGCGCGGCGCCAACATGCCCAAGCCCGGCGCGCACGGCGCCGAGATGGCCCGCCAGCGCGGCTTCCTGACCAGCTCCTGAACGTCCCACCGGCGGGTTAAGGCCGGACTCGTGGGGACCACGCCCCCTCTCGTGGACGACGCCACCAGCCGGTGAGCGGACGATCAACCGCTTCGTCGCGTCCACGGGAGGACTCATGACCGTTCAGCCGGTCACTACCACCCAGAACCTGACGGCCGACCGGTCCTGGCTCGCCAGCCTGCACGGCACCGACTCGGTCGACACGATCACCCTCGACATGTCCACCTTCACGTCCGGCACCCACTACGTGCCGTCGACGGACACCAACATCCCCTACTCGCGGGTCCTGTCCGGCATTCCGGTCGGGAAGATCACCGCCAGTGGCCTGTACGGCCTCTACCAGACCGGGGCCACGGACGGCCGGCAGAACCTGGCCGGGTTCATCTTCGCCGAGGTCCTGTTCGCGCCGTCGCAGACGAAGGTCCCGGCCGCGCTGCTGTGGCACGGCTCGGTGAAGACCGCCAAGCTCCCGGTCGCCGTCACGGCGGTCGCCCCGTCCGCCACCTGCCAGATCCGCTTCGTGTAAGGAGGCCCTGTCGATGAGCGTCCAGGACCTGATCAAGGACATCACCACGGCGGACCTGACCACGTTCGCCCGCTACATCCCCTCCCCGGCCGACTTCCTGCTCACGCACACCGTGTTCGCCAAGGTATCCGTGCAGGACGTCATGTGGCGGATCAAGAACACCGGCCGCTACGTCAACGCCGCGAAGTACCGCAGCTTCGACGCGTCCGTGCCGTTCGCGGACCGGCAGGCGTGGCAGACGTCCACGCAGGGCATGCTGCCCGCCCTCGGCCAGAAGCTCCTGGTCGGCGAGGTCGAGCTGCTGCTGCAGGAAGCAGCCCGTGGCCAGGACGCGTCCCGCCTGGAGCAGCTGCTGTACGACGACGTGGAGCGGCACGTCGAGGCGATCAACTCCCGTCTGGAGCTGGCCGCCGGCGACGTCCTCACGGACGGCAAGTTCTCCCTGTCCGGGGAGAACGGCCTCACCCTCGACGTCGACTTCGGCGTCCCGGCGGCGAACATGCCGACCGCGCCGAAGGTGTGGTCCGACCCGACGTCCGACCCGATCGCCGACGAGCTGGGCTGGATCTCCTACCTCGACGGGATCAGCGCGCCCCTGCCCGTGGAGGTGATGACCTCCCGGCGTGTCTACTCCTACCTGGCGGGCAACAACGCCTACCGGGCGGCCTACTACGGCAGCGTGAACCCGTCGACCACGCCGACAGCGTCGCTGACGCCGCAGCAGATCAACGTGGTCCGCGACAACTACAGCCTGCCGCCGATCACCCTCTACAAGGGGCAGGTCCGCGTGGACGGCGTGTCCACGAAGTGCCTGCCCGACGACCGGTGGGTGATGCTGCCGCCGGACCGGGTGAAGTGGGGGCAGACCCTGTACGGCACCACGGCGGAGTCGCTGGTCCTGTCGCGGGGCGGCAACCCGCAGATCACCCGCGAGGACGCTCCCGGCCTGATCATCACCCGTGGCGGGCAGGACGACCCGGTGCAGCTGTGGACCAAGGGCGCGGCCGTGGCCATGCCGATCCTGTACTCCCCGGACTGCCACATCACTGCGAAGGTGCTCTGACATGGGACGACGACTGGCAGCAGCGGTGCACGTCACGCACCCGGAGACGAACGAGCCGCTGATCCTGCAGCCCGGCGACGAGCCGGACGAGACGGTGGCCGCGGTCATCACCAACCCGGCCGCGTGGGAGCCCGACGAAGACGCGGACGGCGAGGACGGCGACGGTGACGCCGGCGCGAAGACCGACACCGAGACGAAGCCCCGCTCCAGGACCCGCAAGCAGGCCGACGAGTAACCCCTGACAGGCCCGGCCCGGCACCCTCTTCCCCACCCGCGGGGGGTGCCGGGCCGTGCCGCTACCCGGAAGGATGCGCCCGTGGACGCTGCAGTCCTGGCCTGGCTCCTGGCGCAGCTCGGCCCCACCACCGACCAGACGGATCTGCAGACCCGCTACACGCGGCTCGGCACCGCGCGCGCCGTCGCCCTGGAGGTCCTGAACGAGCGGCGGGCCACACTGCTGGCCGAGCCCTTGCAGCTGACCGTGAACGGGGTCGCCACCCTCGACCAGTCCGCGAACCTCACCGGCCTGGAGAGGCAGATCGCCTCCGTGCAGGATGCGACCGACGCCCCCGATGAGCCGACCGGCGGGGACACCCTCGTCATCGCGCCGCTCCAGTCCGCGCACCGCCGGCGCCACCACCACTGGCACGGGTGGCGGTAGTGGCCTACGAGTTCCCGCCACTGACACCGGGGGATGCGGCCACCGTGGCGGCGCGCGTCGCCGCGGTGCTGGAGGACGCCTGGCAGCGGCTGGCCGACTACCAGGCCGCCGTGCTCGCCGCGATCGGCGACAACCCCCGCTCCCGGATGGTGGCCGACCGCATCGCCCAGTTCCAGGCCGCCATCGTCGACTTCCGGCAGCGCGTGGACGCCGAAGCACGCGCGTTCGTGGCCCGGCAGCTTCCCTACCTGTACGAGCAGGGGGCGCGGGCCGCAGCCGAAAGGGTCGGCGGGCACTTCTCGTGGACGCTGATCCACACCGAGGCCCTTCAGTCCCTGGCGTCCGACTCGTATGCGGACTTTCTGCGCCGCTCGGAGGAGGAGCAGCGCATGGCCGCCCAGTTCTATCGGGCGGTGCGGGATGCGGCACGCCGTGAGGTGCCGTTGCTGGCCGCCGGCCACACCACCGCCTTGCAGGCGGCGAAGGCCCTCGCGGACCGTCTGGCCGCCGAACACCAGCTGGCCTACGTCATCTACCGGGACGGGGCGCGGATGCCGGTGCGGGCGTGGGCGGAGGCTGCGACGCTGGCGAAGTCGGCCCTGGCTTACAACGCGGGCACCCTCAACCGTGCCCGCGAAGCCGGCGTGCAGTTCATGGAGGTGTTCGACGGCTCCGACTGCGGCTGGACCAGCCACCAGGACACCGACAAGCCCAACGGCACGATCCGCAGCGTGGAGGAGGCAGCGGCGTGGCCCATCTCGCATCCCCGCTGCCGGCGGGCATTCGGACCCCGACCCGACTACGTGCGTGAGGTATAAGTACCTTTTCAGTGGTCAATGGGGGAAGCAGTGTTTGAGATGCCCGTGCTTGGGGCGGTGGGGCCCGCGCAGAGCGAGGAGCTGGTGCACTTCACCAGCAGGGGCAGAGAGCCGGGGCCGGGCGTGCCGCCCGACATTCGGGCCATGACTGCCAGCGAGCGGCTGGACTCGATCCTGCGCGGCGAGGTCCTGCGCTCCTCCCAGCCTTATGGCGCGGAACGCGCCTGCCTGTGCTTCTCGGAGAGCCCACCCGACCATCTCGCCCACCTGATCGCTGACCGGCAGTTCGAGCCATATGGGATCGTGGTCACGCGGGAAGGCGTCCTTGACGCCGGCGGCGGAGCGGTCGCTTACGTGCCGGAGGACACCTACAGCCTGTTCCGCGCGGCCGGGTTGGAACACTGGGCGGTGCGGACCGGCACCGACTCGACCTGGATGCACGAACGGGAGTGGCGGGTGCCCGTGCCCGACGGGCCTCAGACCGTCGGTATGCAGTTGGGCAGCCTCAGGGCCGTCCTCGTCGGCGACCCGGCCTGGCGCCCGTCCCGGATCGGCACGGGCACGTGGATCCACATGCAGGAAGGGACGCCGTGCCATGGGTGCGGGGACCCGTTCTGTGAGGAATACACGGTGCTGCCGCGTCTGTGGCTGGAGTCCGAGATCTGGGTGTGGGACGAGGCCGCAAGAGGGGTGACGCGGTACCCGCCGGGGACGCTGACCTAGTCTCGCCTGGCGCCCTCGGGCCAGACGATCTGCACGGGCACCCCGAGACGGCGGGCGTAGGCGACGACGTCGGCGGTACCGCCGTAGCCACGGGCCGGTTGCCCGTCCCATACGGCGATCAGTCTGTCGGCGAGGCCCACCAGGATCTCGCTGCCCGCCTGATGTGCCTGCGATGTCGATTCGCGCAGCCCCGTGTGGTGGACGTCGGCGGCACGGTCTATCAGCTCGTCGTACACCGGGTGGTGCCAGTCGGGCAGGCTCGCCCGGTAGTGGACGGCGGGTACGACCACCTCAAGTCGGCCGCCGTGCGCCAGGACGGCTTCGGCGAACCACGCGTCGGGGCCGTCGGCGATGCAGCTGATGCCCACCAGGTCCTTGGGGTCGCAGTCGGCGACGACCTTGGCGAGCTGGTCGCGGACTTGGGCTTCTACCTCGGATGACAGTCCTCGGTGGCCTGTGATGCCCAGGCGCATGGCTGGTTCCCTCCTTACAGGTAGGCGTCGTGCAGCAGGCTGTCGAAGTCGCGGACGATACCGGGCGGTGTCGGCGAGGTGTAGGTGCGGCGGAAGGCGCGGGCGCGTTCGACAACACGCCCAGACCGTAGGCGCATTCCGTCCTGGAGGGCGCGGGTGGCCAGCGCGAAGCCGGAGTCGAGGCGGCCGGTTGCCAGGTGGCTGCTGGCGACGTCGAGGGTGAGCAGAGCCTGCTGCTTCTCGTGTCCGGACGACAGGGCGGTGGTGATGTCCTTCGTGGACGCCAACCAGCGTGGCCTGCCGAGGCGGGCGCCGCACACCACCCGGCAGGACGCCACCTTCCGCTCGTCGAAGGAGAACACCCACGGCCACGGGGGCGGGTCTTCACGGGACACGCGTGCGGTGTTCTGCTCGCAGGTGCGCAACGCTCGCTCGGTTGCGCGGTCATCACCGGCGGTGGCGTGCGCGACCGCTTCGATGGACGCGAGCCACGCCGCGGCGATGGCGGGGAGGTCGGCGCCGAGCTGGCGGCGTGCACGGGTGATGAGGCGCAGCCCTTCAGCGGTGTTGCCCGCCTCCACCTCGAACTGGGCGAGGCTGCCCGTCTGGTAGGCGGACAGCAGCGGATCCCCCGCGGTCCGGGCGGCCTTGATCGCTGAGCCGTACCAGGTGCGGGCCGAGCCGTGGTCTGCCATGTCCCAGGCAAGCCAGCCAACCAGGGAAGCTGCCTCGGAGCCGACGGCGGCCATGCGGGCCTTGTGGGAGGCGTCCGGTGCCTGCGAGGCGACACGCTGGATGAGCCGCACGTGGGATTGCGTGGCTTCTGTGAGGTCGCGTGAGGCGACTGTGGCGTCCAGGCGGCGGAACGCGGTGGTGGCCACGCGTAGTGCGGCTGCCTGACCGCTGTCCCACTCGGGGCGTGCCAGCGGTTGGGGGGTTATGGCTGGAGTCGCGGCGATAGCGGCGACACCGGCAAGGAATTCGCGGCGTTCCACCGTGCTGTTTCCGTTCCGGTCGTGGTCGGCGAGGCCGACCAGGTTCGGAGGGATACCGAGGTGGCTGGCTGCGCTCGCCAGGAGAGTCATGTTGTACGTGCCGACGCCACGGTCTTCGAGGCGGGACATGGCGGACTGGGACAGGCCGCAGGCTTCTCCGAGCTGCCGCTGCGTCAGGCCGACTGCCTTGCGCGCCTGTCTGATGACACGCCCATAGTCGCCATCGCGTGCAGCGTCTCGTAAGGCCTTGTTCTGGGACCAATCCATCCTCTTCCCCTCCCACGCTACGTACCGCGTCCCAGGATGTACCCGCTTCGTATGCACGGTGCGCATAAACGTATGCGCGGGTCGCATCGACGATGGCCAGCTCCTCCGAGTTGCCGGTTTCCTACAGACAGTGCCCGACAGAGTGTCAGGTCGGGGCTGACCTCTTGGAATTCCCGATCGGGGCGTCGAGACCCCATGGAGGGGAGCTGCGCTGTGAACCACAACACCGGCCGTGGCCCAGGGAGCAGCATGCATGCCGCCGGCGGGCGCCAAGCCCCTCTGGTCCCGCTGCACACGCTGCATAGCGAGGACCGGCAGCGAAGAGCCGCCGCCGAGGCGTGGCTGTACCGGGCGGCCACCTCCCGCCAGGTCGCGGGTGTGGAGTGGGCGGACCAGGGCATCGCCTTGCTGACTGCGGGCATCGTGTGGGACGCCGTACGCCTGCCGTACGGCCCTCTGGGCGCGGACCTGGAACGTGATGCCGACCCGGATCAGCTGGGCCGCCGACTGCACGAGCTGCAGGTGGCCGGCCCGGTGTTCTGCGACCCCTACAGGCCGTTCCTGTACTTCCTGGTGCCGCCCGGCACCGAGCAGGAGTGGCCGCGCTCCCTCGACCGACTCGGGGTGGCGTGCCTGGGCGGTACCCGTCCGTACGTCCATCACGTGGGAGTGCCCCGCCTGGACCGGATCTCCCCACCTGGCCCTTACTGGCTCAGCGTTCCGGACGGCACCGGCCAACTCGTTGACCCCCGGCACCTCTACCAGGTGCTGCAGGCCCGGGCGGATGATGCTGCGAGACCGGACGGCCCGGCGACTGGGCGGCGAGTGATCGCGTGAGTGGCCGCGATCCGTTAGGCACCGCCCTGGGCGCCTTATGGGCGGTCGGGCACATCGCCGTCATGACTCTCCTCGGCGTCACGGTCTTCGAGCACGCCGGGGGGCACGCCGCGACGGCCGCTGTGCCGGATATGCCGCTTACCCAGCCGGACCCGCCGCTTTCACCGGATGCCACGTAGACCGGCGCCGGCCGTGCGTGGACACCCCCTGCCGCGCACGGTCGGCGCCTTCCAACTGCCCGCCCTCGACCGCGAGAGAGACATGACCGGACCGCACCTGCTGAGATTCAAGGGCCACCCCGTCCCGTACATCGCCGCCTGGAGCAGTGAGACCGTGCCGCTGCCGCAGGTGTACGCCGCGCCGGACGGTCTTGGCCTGGTCGGGCATGCCCGCGACACCGACGGCGTGTTGTGGAAGCCGTTCGGGCTGCGCCTCGGTATGGGCCGCCCCGAGTACGGCACTGTGCACGGTCCGCGGCAGCGGCGGTGCATGCGCAGGCTGCTGTGCCAGGTGTGCGGGCAGCCTGCAGACCGTGACGAGCAGGGCGTGCTGTGGCTGTTGGAGGACGACCGCGACGAGGACTGGTGGCCTGAGGACCAGGTGACGACGCACCCGCCGGTGTGCCGTCCGTGCGCGGGCCTGGCCGCCCGGATGTGCCCGCACCTGCAGGGGAAGGTCGTGGCCGTGCGCGTCGGCCGTCCCATCGTCGATGCCGTGTGGGGGCAGCTGTACTTCCCTGAGAGGTCGATGCCGATCCCTGGGAAACGGGACGTCGTCCGGATGAGCGACCCCGCTGTGCGGTGGATGCTCGGCGGCCAGCTCGCCGCGTCGCTGCTGGACGCGCGGGTCGTGGACCTGCCCGAGCTGCGTGCTGGGGTTCCGGCCTGATGCCCCGGCCCGGTGGGGTACGCCCCCGATTGCTCCACCGGGCCGGTTCCAACGCTCTGACCTGCGGCTTTGCTGCAAAAAATCTTGACCCCCGACCCGGGTGAGTCTAGAATAAGAGCAGCGAGGGGGGAATGGCCCCCCTCCATCGCACTGGAGGTCATCTTGGAAGCCTTCGAGCGCGCCAGACTCGACTCGTTCTTCGGCCAGACCGCCCGCGAATTCGCGTGCGACCCGGCGCCCGCGTCGTTCCTCATCACCCACCTGCTGCCCGAGCGGCCGTCCTTCGTCCGCGCTGTCGCGCAGGCCACCCGGCTCAGGGCGGTACTCCCCAAGCCGAAGTCGATCACGCGGGACGCCTACCGTGAGGTCGTCGCCGCCTTCGACTGCGACGACCTCAGCCGCGACCTGTTCGCCACCGGCGACAACGCCCTCGCCTACCTGGAGAGCCGCGCAGGCGGCGAGGACGTCATCCTCCTCGACGTCGGCGGCTACTTCGCGCCCGCGCTCACCGAGATCTGCGAGCGGTTCTCCGGACGCATCCTCGGCATCGTCGAGGACACCGAGAACGGGCACCGGCGCTACGCCGACCTGCCCAAGCTGCCCTGCCCGGTCGTCTCCGTGGCCAGGTCACCGCTCAAGGACCCCGAGGACTTCCTCGTCGGGCAGTCGGTGGTCTTCTCCACCGAGGCCCTGCTGCGGTCCCGTGGAGACATCCTCCACGGCCGCCGCGCCCTGGTCCTCGGCTTCGGCAAGCTCGGCTCCAGCATCGCCCGCCTGCTGCACGCCAAGGGTGTGCACGTGACCGTGTACGACATCGACCCGGTACGCCGAACCCAGGCACTGTCTCAGGGCTTCGCTGTCGCCACCGACCGCGAGGCGGCGCTGGGCCAGGCCGGGCTGGTGCTGTGCGCGACCGGCACCCTGTCGCTGCGCGGCGAGGACTTCGGTCTGCTGCGCAACGGCGCCTACATCGCCACCGTCACCAGCTCGGAGGACGAGCTGGACCTGGAACACCTGCCCGACGTGTACCACTGCGAGCCCTCCGGGGAGCACGTCACCCGCTACGAGACCACGGGCCACTACTGGTACCTGCTCAACCAGGGCAATGCCGTCAACTTCCTGCACGGCGCGTCCGTCGGCCCGTTCATCTTCCTCGTGCAGTCCGAAATCATCGCCGCCGCACAGATGTTGAGCCGCGGCGGCCTGGATGCGGTCATGCACGAGGTCAGCCCTGCCGACAGGGCTACCATCGCCGCCACCTGGCTCCGCTACTACAACAAGTGAGAGTGACGGAAACATGATCACCAACGCGCACGTCCGGGCCACCGCCGAGGCGTACCTGCGGGAGCACCCGCAGGCCGCCGACGAGCTGGCCCCGCTGTTCGAGCTCCTGGACCAGGAGGCGCAGCTCGCGTCCCGCAAGGAGTTCCGGGGCCACGTCACCGCCGGCGCGATCCTCGCCGACACCGAGGGCCGGATCCTGTTCATCGAGCACGTCGGCCTCGGCCGCTGGCTCACCCCGGGCGGGCATCTGGAGGACCAGGACGAGGAGCTGATCCAGTCCGCGCTGCGCGAGCTCGCGGAGGAGACCGGCATCCAGCAGCAGCACGTCGTCCCGCTGCTGGACACCCCCGTGCACATCGACGTGCACCCCATCCCGGAGAGCCCCGCCAAGGGCGAGCCGGCACACCAGCACATCGACTTCCGCTTCCTGTTCACGACGTCCGTCGACGTGGCGCGGCTGCAGGCCGAGGAGGTCAGCGACGCCGCCTGGTTCGAGGCGGACCGGCTCCCGGACGGCCTGCGGGAGAACGTGCAGCAGGCCCTGAAGGAACGTGCGTGAGGGACACGCAGCCGCAGACCGGCCACCGGGGCATGGTGGCCGGGCTGCGGCCCGGACCGAGGAAGATACACACGCCTTCCATCGGCGGGGCGTACCGTACAGGGGAGGACAAGGTGCGGGAAGGGAAAGCCATGCGACTCGTGTTCGACGAGAACGAGAAGCCCGCGGTCCTGGAGCAGGCCGCCGAGGCCGAGGAGGCCGGCAAGCAGCTGCTGGCCGACTCCCTTCGCGGCATGGCGGAGAACGGCGTGGACCTGAGCCGGGACTGGGAGACGCTGCGCGTGGAGCTGTACGCCGCGCACGGCATCGACGTCACCGGTGATGGCGGGGATGCCCGTGTCGCCTAAGCACTCGCCGCAGCGGGCGCAGGTTGCCTTCACCCCCGAATGCGAGCCCGTGCTGCGCAAGCTGAGCGCGGCTGAGTTGGTGCGTCTCGATCGTGCTCTGGTGGCCATCTCCCTGGACCCGTGGATCGGGCAGGAGAAGCCGACACGTGCGGGTCACGTGCCGCTGAGGGAGTACATCGAAGGCTCCGCCCGCGTCATCTACCACGTCACCGTCCTCGGATCGGTCGTCATCGTGGCCTACCTCGAGGCCTGACCGCCCCAACTGCTGCCCCGCCTCCCGGCCCTCCATCCGGGAGGCGGGGCGCTTGCGTCCCCTGGAAAGGAAGCCGAATGCCCCTCATGACGCCGTCTGTGGCGCTGGCCAGCTGTGAGCGATCACTGCGGGACCTGCTCACCATCGTTCTGCGAGAGAAGTTCGGCGCGGACTGGATCAGGCACGTCTTCGAGGAGACAGACGTGGCCATCCTCCGCAACAAGCAGGAGACCGAGCAGAAGCGCCGCACCAAGCGTGGTGTGGTCGCGGTCTCCGGCAACCTGATCGAGTACGCCGAGTTCACCCAGCTCACTCGGCTGATCAACAAGCACTGGGAGGCGCTGAACGGGGCGCTGGGTGCCAAGAAGGAGATCACGGTTCTTCTGGACCGCTTCGAGGCCCTGCGGAACACTGTGGCCCACAGCCGCGAACTGCTCCCCTTTGAGGAGGAGTTGCTGAGCGCGATCGCAGGGGAGATCAGGAACCGAGTGACCATACATATCAGTGGCAAGGATGCTGCCGGCCAGTACTTCCCGCGGATCGAGCTGGTGCGGGACAGCTTCGGCAATAGCACCGAAACCGCCGTCCAAAACCAGCCTCAGTTGTTCAGCGTGGCTACGGGGACGACGCTGAGGCCCGGGGACGTCGTGACGTTCACCTGCCGAGCAGTCGACCCGCAGAACCGTGGCCTGTTCTGGGCCTTTCAGACGCCGGACGGCGTCCGCCATACCTCCGACGATCCTTACGGCGCAACCTTCGGCGAGGCCGTGGAGTGGACCTGGGAAGTCACCGATAAGCACATCAGCGGAATAGCCGTGCTCGCTGTGACCCTCACCAGCGACGGGAACTACCACCGCTACGGCGCTGCCGGGTATGACTCTATCGTGGCGTTCACGTACGAGGTTTTGCCGCCGCTGTCATGATCCTGCCGCGCTTGGTGGCCAGGTGAGTTGTCCGCGCGCGGGCCTACGCTCGAACGCATGAGCAGTCCCATCTCGCTGGCCGCCCTGGAACCCGTTCTCAAGCGGATCCTCGTGGACACCGTCCAGATGTTCCGGCCTGGCCCGCAGGTCCTCAACGAGGACACCGGCGAGTACGATCCTGGCCCGGACGTCATCCTCTGGGAGGGCCTGGGCGCGGTGTTCTCCGCCGGCGGCCCCGGCATGGTGATGTCGCTGGCCGGTCAGTCGTACCAGGACGACACCCGCAACCGGTATCAGCTGCTGACGTGGCTGGACGCCCCGGTGGCGTCCCGCGACGTGTGCGTGCGGGTCACGGCCGCCACCGTCGATCAGGGCCTGCTGAACCGGGTGTGGCGGGTCCTGGACCTCTCCCAGGCGCAGACCTTGGCCGTCGTGCGGACCACGTGGATGGACGAGGTCACCCAGCAGTCCTCGGCCGCGCAGGCCATCCAGCCCGCACGGGAAGCGCACACCCCGCCGTTCTAGCCCCAACTGGCTGTCCGTGCAGGTCCGTAGGCTGATCTGCATGGATGACGAGCTGCACCAGGTGCGGATCAGCGCCTCCCACGCCACCGCCACGCTGGCCCTTGACGGGCGCGACATCAGCAAGCAGGTGCGCGGCTACCAGCTGAGCCAGGCGGCCGGGGCGCCGCCGGTGCTGGTCCTGCAGATGTCCCAGCTGGTCAAGGACGACTTCGAGGGCCTGGCCCGCGTCGTCATCGGTGACCCGCCCGACCCTGGCCCCGCCGCCGCGGCGTTCCTCGCCGCGATCGACGCCGGCGAGCTGGAGCGGCAGGTGCTGGCCCGGCACGACCTGATGGACGGTGGGCCCAACGAGCTGACGCGGGCGATGCTGCGGCTCCTGCAGGAGTGGGCGCGGGGTGAGTGGAAGAGGGAGGTAGCCGATGGCGTCCCCCAGTAACGCGCACCCCAACGCCCATCCCGGTGGGGGCGCGTACACGAACGCGGCCGAGCTGGCGGCCCTGCTTGACGAGCGGGCCGCGCGGGTGCTGCCGCAGGCGGTGGCGCTGGTGCGGCACTACGCGATGCTGCTGGAGACCCAGGTGAAGGCGAACGCGAGCGGCAGGCCGGGCCCGAACGTGATCACGGGTGATTACCGGCGTTCGTGGACGCACGAGGTGCACACGGCGGGCGGGGCGGTGTCGGGGACGGTCGGCACGAACAAGCCGCAGGGGCGCCGCCTGGAGTACGGCTACATCGGCCCCGACAGTCTCGGCCGCATCTTCGACCAGCCGCCCTACCCGCACCTGGGGCCTGCTGTGCACGCCATCGAGCCGCAGTTCGTGGAGGCGTTGGGGCGGATCGTGGACGGTGGCCTGTCGTGAGCCTGGCGGAGGACCTGCACCAGGCCGTCGCCAGCGTGATGAGCGCGCACGGCTTCGGTCTGGTGTCGCGGCTGGTGTTCGCGGTGGAGGTCGTTGCGGAGGGTACCGGCGAGCTGGGCCTGCTGCGGGGCTCCACCCCCGCCACCATGCCCGTGTGGGATGAGCTGGGCCTGCACCGGTACGCGGTCACGGACATCGAGGCCGTCATCACCGCCACGAGACTGGCGGGCGAGGAGGAAGGCGAGTAGATGAGCGTGTCGGGCCGCCAGGTAGCCCTGGCCGTGCAGGCGATGCTGACGGCGGCGACGGGCCGCTCCTGCGGGTACGGGACCGCGCCCACAACCGACGACAAGCCGACCGGCAACGCCATCCCGTACAGCGTGCTGTACGAGCTGGGGCAGGTTGCCGGGTACGGGCCGCCGTTCGGTGACCCGGATGCGGACGCGCAGGTGTACGTGCAGATCTCCTCGGTGGGTACGACAGCCGAGCAGGTGTCGCTGCACGCCGACAAGGTGCGGTCCGCGTTCCTGGCCCGCGTGCCCGGCAGCGGACAGTTCGCCAACCCGATCAACGTGGCCGGTGGGCGGGTCATGGACCGCACCCTGGACCAGGAGGACGGCACGACTGTCACGTCCGGGACCTACACTTACGTGCAGCGTTTCGCCCTGCGGGTCTCTTCACCGGCCGGCTGACGAACGCTCCTCACCGCGGAGGCCCATCACGCGGACGTCCGGCCACACCGGCACGGGCTGACCCCTGGCTCGCTTATGCGACCTGTTGGGGACGGGCCTCCGCCACTCGCCGGGGGCCGGGCTCCCCGGAGAGGCAGACTCCCGTGACTACCCAGCAGCGGTTCATGCGCCGCGGCATCACCAAGTTCTACTTCCTGAAGGCGATCGCCGACACCGGCAACGTGCCGACCCGTACCGAGCTGGCCGCGGCCAACGCCACCGACCTGTCGGGTTCCATCTCCGACGTCGCCGGCTGGTCGCTGGCCAACAGCCCCATCGACACCCCTGACATGGGCTCGACCCTCACCACGAACATCCCGGGCGAGGACAAGGCCGACTCCTCCAGCCTCACCTTCTACGAGGACCAGGCGCAGGAGACCATCGAGACGCTGCTGTCGAAGGGCGTCGTCGGCTACATCGTGATCATGCGTAAGGGCGACGTCGAGGCCAGCAAGTCGATGGACATCTTCCCCGTCCGTGTCGCGGGCCGTGCCCCCGCCTACTCCGCCGGTAACGACCCGGCCAAGTTCACGGTGACCTTCGCGATCTCGGGCCAGCCCACGCTGGACGCCGCGATCCCGGCCGCCGTCTGACCTGAGGGGGATGCCGCATGAGCAGCACACGAAAGAGCGCCCAGCCGCCGGCCGCCGCCGTCGCCAAGGACGCCCACTGGTCGGCGAAGATGGCGCGGCTGCGCGCCCGGAAGCTGCCCGAGTCGACGCTGTCCATCTGCGACGACGAGGCCGTGAAGGTCGCCGTCGCGGATGCGGCGCTGGAGCTGGCCAAGGCCCGCGCCGCCGCCGTCGCCGAATGCGTCGAGCAGGGCATCAGCGAGGACAAGCGGGAGGCGTGGGTGGCGTCCAACCCGCAAGTCGTGGCCGCCGATGTGGCCCTGACCCGCGCTCAGGACGCCCAAGCAGAGGCGACGTTGGTCCTCACCTTCCGGGCGCTGCCCCGGCCGGTGTGGGAGCAGCTGCTGCGCGACCACGCACCGACCGAGGCGCAGGCCGACAAGGGCATGGAGTACAACGTCGACACGTTCCCGGCCGCCGTGATCTCCGCCTGCCACGTGGAGCGCGACGAGTCGGGCGCCGAGGTCGACGGCATGTCCGTCGCCGACGCTCAGGAGCTGTTGGACGCCTGGCCGGACGCCGAAGCCAAGGCCCTGTTCACGGCGGCCCTGGTCGTCAACCAGACACTGCGCGCGGACCTGGGAAAAGGCTGATCTCCGACCCGTCGTTCCGGGCCGAGATGGAGCTGTGCCACACCTATGGAATGCCACACAGCCAATTCATGGGGGCCGGCGACGGGCGGTGGACCGCTTTGGACCGGGCGAAGGCGCTGGCGTGGCTGGCGTACACGCGGGCGGTGTGCTCCGGGTGCGGCACCAGGGCGGACGAGTGGCGGCCGGAGCTCGGCGGGGACCGATTCGCGTACGTCTCCGACGCCACCGTGTGCCCAGGGTGCGAGCTGCTGGAGATGGAGCGTGAGCAAGTGCCGGACGGTCCACAGGGGCGCGGGGTCAAGATCGGGCTGAGGCCCAGACGGGAGCAGTAGGTGAGCAGCGCCTACAACCTGTACGTCGACCTGACCGCGCGGACCTCCGGGCTGACCGGTGGCCTGCGCTCGTCGGCGTCGCAGCTGCGGGCCTTCGACGGTCAGTTGCAGCAGGTCAACCGGACCCTGCTGGAGACCGGTTCGGCCACCGAGCGGCTCGCACGGCTGCAGGCGTCGGCGTCCGCTGACGCCGTTCTGGGGCAGGCCAGGGTCACCGCCGCGGTGGAGCGCACCGCGGCCGCGCAGGCGGCTGCCGCTGCCGCCTCCGAACGCTCTGGCCGGGCGTCGGTGCTCGCGGCGAACCTGGCGGCGCGCGCGGAGCGGGAGCGGGCGCTGGCCGTGGCCGCCGGCGAGCGCACCATGCGCGCCCAGGCGGTCGCGCAGAACATGGCGGCCCGCGCCCAGGCGGCGACCGGGCGGAGCGCGGCGGCAGCGCAGGCCACCGCGAACGCTGCCGCCACGGCGGCGACACGGGCCGCGCAGGCGCAGACGCTGCAGGAGGAGCGGGCCGCTGCCGCGCAGGCCGCCGCGACCCGCGCTTCCGGGGTGGCGTCGCGGGCCGCGCAGGCTCGTGCGGCGGCGGATGCGCGGGCCACGGCGACGCTGGCCGCACGCGATGAGGCGGAGGCTGCCGCGTCCGCGCGGGCCGCGGCGAACGCCTCGGCGGTACGGCGGGCGCAGGCCGCCGCTGATGCGGAGACCCGCGCGGCGACGCAGGCCCGCATCGACGGCTACCAGAGGACGGGCGTGGTGCTGTCGGCGGTGCTCGCCGCTGGCGTCTACGGCGCGGTGCAGCTGGAGAAGCGCATGGCGAACGTCATGACGATCTCCCAGCAGATCAACGCGTCCACGGTGTCGGGGTTCACCGACCAGATCGTCACCCTGTCCAAGGGGATGACGCAGTCCGCCGACCAGCTCGCTGAGGGCCTGTACCAGGTTGTGTCGACCGGCTTCGACGGCGCGGACGCGATGACGATCCTGTCGGTGGCCGCGAAGGGCGCCAGCGCGGGCCTGACGACGACGGAGATTTCCGCCCGGGCGCTGCTGGGTGTGCTGAAGGCGTACGGCCTGCCGGCGTCCAAGGCGGCCGACGTGATGGACATCATGTTCCAGACCGTCAACAAGGGCGTCATCTCCTTCGAGGAGCTGGCCCTGCACCTGGGCGACATCGTGCCGATGGCTGCCGCGGCGGGGATCTCCTTCGACGATCTGGCGTCCGCGTACGCCGCGGTGACCCTGGCGGGCGTTCCGGCAGCCGAGTCCGCGACCGGCCTGAACATGCTGATGACGCGCATGATGCAGCCGACGCAAGAGCTGACCGACATGATGCACAAGCTCGGCTACGAGTCGGCGGCGTCGGCGGTCCAGCAGGACGGTCTGTACGTCGTGGTGAACAAGCTGACCCAGGCCACTCACGGCTCCGCTGAGGCGATCACTGGCCTGTTCCACGATGTGCGGGCCTCCCGCGCGATGCTCGCCCTCGCGGCGAACGACGGCAAGAACTACGCCGACACCTACCAGGGCATCGCCAACGAGGTGGAGCGGGCCGGGGCCGCGCACAAGGCGTTCGAGATGCAGATGAACACGGCCGCTGGCCAGTGGCAGATGTTCGTCAACCGCAGCAAGGCCCTCGGGATCGACCTGGGGCGGGCGCTGCTGCCGGTGCTGCAGACCGTCGGGAACGCCCTGTCCGTGTTCGCCGGCGCGATCGCGGACGCGCCGACCCCGCTGAAGAACATGGGTGCCGGGCTGCTGGCGATCTCTGCCGGTGGGGCGCTCGCCCTGGCCGCGGTCACCAAGCTCACCGCGCAGTGGCAGGCGTTCCGGGTAGCGCAGGCGGAAGCCTCCGCTGGGGGCGCGGTCATGCCCGCGGTCCTTCGGGGCGCGGGCCTGGCCGTGTCGGGTCTGACGGCGCTGCTGACGGTGGGCGTGCTCGCCTACGCGGCGTATTCGGCGTCCAAGGAGAAGGCCAAGGCGGCCACCGACGACCTGGTGACGGCGCTGCGCGCCGAGCGGGAACAGGGCGACCAGGGGGCGGGCCTGCGCGCGCTGACGGAGTCGCTGACCAACTCCGACGACGCCGACAAGCTCAAGAAGGTCGGCATCAGCATGGCGGACGCCCTGGACGCCATCACGACCGGCGGGTCGAAGCTTGCCGCCCTGAAGAAGACGATCTGGGAGAACGCCTCCTTCGCCTCGGTGGACCCGTCCGGCCAGGTGTCCACGACGCTGACCACGCAGGGCCAGAAGGCCATGGCCGTGCTGGACAACCAGCACAAGATCTGGTCGAACGCGGTCAAGAAGGAGGCCGACCTTGCTGCGGCGATGCAGATCGTCAACGCCAAGGTGCAGCAGGCCAAGCTCGGCGCGGCGAACGCGTGGAACCTCGACAAGCTCGTGCCGACCGGGCAGGACGGGCTGCCGGCGTACACCGACGAGATGAAGGCGATGGCCGACGCGCTCGGCTCCATCGTCGACCCGGCCAAGGCGTGGCAGGCCGCGCAGGACAAGGTCGCCAAGTCCAACAAGAACGCCAAGGCCACGCTGTCGGACTACATGAAGGAGCTGCGCGACCAGCTGAAGGCGCTGCGCGGCTTCCAGGGCAACCTGTCCAAGCTGGGCATGGCCGGATACGGCGACCTCGCCGACCACTTCGCCAAGCTGGGCGTTTCCTCCGCGCCGATCCTGGACGAACTGGTGACCCAGCTCAGCAAGGGCAAGACGAAGGTGGCCGACGAGCTGGAGTCGATCATCGGCGAGTCGGCGGCCCGCGCCCAGCCGGCGTTTCGGGCGGGCCTGGCGCAGCTGCCCGCGATCGCAGCCCGCTACGGCAAGAAGATCGCCTCGGAGTTCGCGGACGCCGCCGAGACCAACGACAGCGGGAAGTTCGCGCGGGTCATGCAGAAGATGGCCGTCTCCGACATGAGCCGGGCTGTGAAGATGGGCAGCTCCTCCGCCCGCACGCAGCTGTCGCGCGGCATGGACCTGCTGGCCAGGGTCGCATCCGAGGGCGGCGCGGACGCGGCGACCGCCCTGCAGCAGGCCCTGCTGTCGGGCAACGTCACCCACGCCATGGACCAAATCCACGCCATCTGGGGCGCGGACCCGCCGATCACCGCCGCCGACCTGCAGAGCGTCGTGAGCGCGTTCCAAACGGCGGGCTCGCAGGCCAAGGGCGAGTGGTCGGGGATGCTGGACCTGATCACGCAGGTGTCGAAGTCGAAGGGCACCGAAGCGGCGGCGTCGCTGACGTCCGCGCTGCTGTCCGGGGACATGGCGGCCGTCGAAGCGCAGCTGCAGGCGATCGGCGTGAGCGTGCAGGAGATCCCCGGCACGAAGAACATCTCCATCAGCGTCAACCCGCCGGCGCCGGTATCCGTTGAGGTGATTCCGCGCGTCGGCGGCACGGGTCCGTGGAGGAACAAGCCGCTGCTGGCCGATGGCGGCCTGATGTCGTTCTATGCCGACGGCGGCATGCGTCGTGAGAATCACATCGCACAGATCGCACCTGCGGGGACGTGGCGGGTGTGGGCGGAGCCGGAGACCGACGGGGAGGCGTACATCCCGCTGGCCCGGACGAAGCGGGCCCGCTCCAAGGAGATCCTGGACGAGGTGGCACGCCGTTTCGGGGCGACCGTCACCTACCACGCCGGTGGTGGTCTCTCGAACTGGTCGTACACGCCGGCGGGCGGCACGGGCGGCCTGTTCTCCCTGCAGTCCATCGCGTCGGACTCGATGAACAAGAAGGGCGACGCGGTCGACCTGGACAAGTTCACCAAGAACCTGAAGCACTCGGTGTGGGAGGCGCAGCGGTGGCGTAAGGACCTGGGAACGGTCGCGCACCGTGCCGGGCAGGACGTCGCCGATGCGCTGGAGGCGATGGGCGAGGACGGCATCGCCTTGACCCACAAGATGGCCACCGGCAGCTCGAAGTACATGAAGGAGATGGCGGCCGAGCTGAAGAAGCTGGCCGACACCGCCAAGGCGAGCCTGTCGGACTACACCAGCCAGCTGTCCGGCGCGACGAAGCAGACCGCCGACTTCCAGAAGAACCTCGCCACGCTGGCGGCTGAGGGCTACGGGGACCTTGCTTCGCGGCTCGCCGCGCAGGGCGACCAGGCCGCGCAGGACCTCGCGGCGCAGGCTGTGAAGAGCAAGTCGGCCGCGGCGAAGGCCGACAAGGCTTCCAAGGCCGCGTCGGCGACGCTGCCCGATGAGGACATGGCCGACCTGCTGTCTATCATCGGCGCGATCAAGACGTCGAAGACCGGCATCCACGACGTCGCGGACAGCACCAAGCTCGGCGAGGACCGCATCATCGAGGTGGCCAACGCCGGCAAGTCGCAGCTGTCGAAGGCCCTCGGGAAGCGGGCTACGCAGTTCCTGTCAGATCTGTCGCGGGCCAACAAGGGCCTGTCGTACGCGCTGGGCGGCGTGCTGACGCCCGGCCTGTACGCGACGAGCAACGGGCTGATCAAGTTCGCGGAGCCTCCCACAGAGGGCGAGGCGTACATCCCGCTCGGGCAGTCCAGCCGGTCGCAAGCGACGGCCGTGCTCGAGGACGTCGCCCACCGGTTCGGCTACACCCTCACCGCGCACGGTGTGACCGGGCCGACGCGGGTGGATGCCAAGCCGTCCGGCGCGGTGCAGGTCGTCGTGGTGCGAGAGCAGGCGCGGCCGCTGATCTGCCAGATGCCGGTGAACGTTGCCGCCGGCGCGGACGGCCGCGGGCTGGCGCAGGACATCGGCGCGGAGGTGATGCGGCGCCTTCGTGCCGCGCAGCGAGGAGGCAAGCTGTGACGATCGCTCTGGAGGACTACCAGTTCGACGTGGGCGGCCTGGCCATCGGGACGGGCACGCTGCTGCCAGTCGGCGACGTAACCGGGGTGGGCGCCCCGGACCGGCGTACCGCCGACGTCGACAACCCCACCGACGACGGCGGCTTTCCGGGCCTGGATCTGTTCGGGATACGCACCCTGTCCATCGAGGCCGGTATCCGTACCCCCGCCGATCCGGGCCAGGCCCTCGACCTCCTCGCCCAGCTGCAGCAGATCACCGGCACCGACTCGATCCGCAAGACGGCGGGCGCTTTGGCGACGCTGCGGGTGAAGATGCCCGGCCGGGACACGAAGTGCCTGTTCGGCCGGTGGCGGCGCGTGGAACCCGTGTCGATGTCGCAGGCCGTGTACGGGTGGATTCCGCTCACGCTGGAGTTCGCGGTGACCGACCCGCGCTGGCACGGCGACCAGCTGCAGGGCCTGATGCTGCCGCTGGACATCTCGGATGACTCCCAAGGGTTCACCGCGCCGGTGGTCGCCCCGATCACCACCGGCGTGTCCAACCCTGCCGAGCGGCCCGGCTGGATCACCAACGAGGGCGACCAGCCGGCCTGGCCGACCGTGCGTTTCGACGGCCCGGTCACCAACCCGAAGGTGTGGATCGTGGAGACCGGCCGCTACCTGCAGCTGCAGACGAGCCTGGCCGCCGGCGAGCGGATCGACATCGACACCCGGCCCGGAACCCGCTGGGTGCTGCGCAACGGGTCCGGCAACGCGGCGCCGGCGCTGACCTCCGGGTCCCGCATGGACCTGTTCCAGATCCCGCCTGGCACGAGCGAGGTCCGCTGGACGGCCACGGACTACACGAACACCTGCCGCCTGACCGTGTCGTGGCGCGACGCCTACACCGCCCTGTGAGGAAGCGAAGATGACGCTGATCCAGCCGCCGATGATGATCAACGGTGGCACGCACCCCGCCCGCACCATGCGCATGATGATCCGCGACCTATCACGCGGATCGCAGGGCGTGACCGAGTACAACGACCTGAAGGTGACCCAGCAGACCACCCCCGGCGCCGGGGTGCAGGTCGCCGACGGCTCCGGGGTGGTGCGCGGCGCCTCCTGGGGGCAGGGCTCCTACACCCAGTACAACGTGGGCACGGCCCTGGTGAACATCGCCCCGACCGGGGGCACGGCCCGCACGGACATGGTGGTGCTGCGCGTCCTAGACCCCGAGTACGAGGGCAGCCTGAACCCGGCCTCGGACGACATCGGCTTCTTCGACGTGGTGTCGAACGTGTCGGCTACGGCGACGCAGCCGCCGGCGGGCATGACCGCGATACCCCTTGCCAGGATTGCGCTCCCCCCCAACACCGCCACCGTCACCAACGCGATGATCACCGACCTGCGGCAGATCGCGAACCCGCGCAGGGACCGGCAGCTCTACACCGCCTTTCCCAGCTCGTTGTCTTCGCTGACCGCGCAGAACGGCGTCTGGTACAACTGGCCGACTGCGGCCCGGTGGAACGTCGCCATCCCGTCGTGGGCGATCACCGCGAAAGTCGTCGTCACCCTGGCGGGCCTGCGGCTTTCCGATTCGAACGTGTTCGCGAGCATGCAGACGATGCTCGGCTCGGACCCGGGGCAGAGCACGGCCATCGACGACGACCAGGGCACTGGCGTCCGGCGCTCCACCATCGTTCTCGCCGACTCCATCACCCTGTCGGCCGCTGCGCGAGGCACCACGCAGTTGCTGTACGTCCGCACCCAGCCGTCAAGGGTCGAGTGGGGCAACCTCAGTGTGGACGGCGCCACGTCACTCATCGCGGACGTGGAGTTCAACGAGGGCGTGTTCTGACGTGACCTCCTACCGCTACCTGACGTGCGATGCGGTCAGCGGCAGCGTCCTGGCGTGGGATCTGCCGCTGACCGACGTCAGCTACGGTCCGGAGCTGAATGGGCCCGGTCAGATGCAGGCCACGCTGGAGCCGCACCTGGCGCACGTCCTCGGCTCGATGGTCGATCCCGGCAACACGCTGATCTTCGCGGAGCGGGACTCGCGGCTGATGTGGGGCGGCCTGATCTGGCGGGCGGAGCCGGAGGGCGCGAAGTACCCCATCGAGGCGGCCGGGTTCGGCTCGTACCTGAACAAGCGGCACGACGTGGACGGCAACCTCAACGGGCGGGGCCCCTACACCAACGCCGACCCGTGCAAGCTGATCCGCGACGTGTGGGCGTATTGCCAGTCCCAGGCGGACGGCGACCTGGGCGTGGTCGTGGACGGCACCACCTCGAAGGCGACGATCGGCACCCCGGAGGAGCCGTACGCGACGGCCTGGTGGGAGGCCCCGGCCCTCGGCGACGTCGTCTCCGATGCGGTCGCCGTGTTCGGCGGCCCGGAATGGACCGAGCGCGTGTCCTGGGTGGGCGGGAAGCCCGAGCGGCGCATCCAGATCGGCTGGCCCCGCCTCGGTACTCGCCGCACCGATGTGTCGTTCACGAGCGGCGTGAACATCGTTGACTCGACGCCGGTCACCTACGACGGCGACGCCTACGCGCAGGTCGTCGTCGCTCTGGGGGCGGGCGAGGGGCAGGCCCGGCGCCACGTCGTGGACGCCGTACGGGACGGCCGGCTGCGCCTGGAAGAGGTCCTGGACCTGCCCACGGTCAAGGGACAGGACCAGCTGGCGGCGAAGGCCCGCCAAGGCCGGGTCGCCCGCCAGAAACGTGGCTCGATCGAGCAGGTCGAGCTCATTGACCACCCCGCGGCCCGCTTCGGCTCCTTCCAGGTGGGTGACGACGTGCGGGTGCAGGTCCACGACCAGTGGACCGACTACGACGGTTGGGCGCGAGTGACCGGATGGACGCTCACGCCGGCGCAGGGGGACCAACAGGAACGGATGTCGGTGAGCCTCGCGCCCGCCGACTCCTTCATCTACGGAGGCTGAACCCCTTTGGCTGACACCCTTGCTGGCCTGGCGGTCAGGATCGCCACCCTGGAGCGCCTGGTGCGCGACATGTCGCGGTCCAGCCGCCTGGCCTACTCCTCGATCGAGAACGGCTCCCTGGGCTTCTACGACGGCGACGGACTGCTGCGCGGCAGCATCGGCCTGCAGGCGGACGGCACGGTCGGCATGCAGGCCGTCAACGGCCCGCCCCCGCCCGTGCCGTCCACGCCCGAAGTCACGTCGGTCCTGGGTGGCGTGGCCGTCACCTGGGACGGTGCGTTCGCTGACGGCAGCACGGCCCCGACCGACTTCGCCTACGTGGCGGTGCACTCCTCCACCAACCCGGACTTCACCGACGACTCCCTGTTCTCCGGGTTCTACACCGCCGCGGGCGGCACCATGACGGTGCCGGCGAGCCTGCCGACGTGGATACGCCTGATCTGCGTCTCCACGTCGGGGATAACCTCCGAGCCGTCCCCGGTGACCGGCCCGGTCGGGCCCGCTCCGGTCGTCGCTCAGGAGGTCCTGGACGGCATCATCACCGACCTGTCGCTCGCTGACGGGGCGGTCACCCGGGCGAAGCTCGAAGCCGGGGCGGTGGACGGCACCGTCCTGGCTGATGGCGCGGTGAGCACGCCGAAGCTGGTCGCGGGCGAGATCGACGGCCTGGTCCTGGCGGCCGGGACGGTCGACGCCGACAGGCTGGTGGCGGCCAGCCTCACCGCCGCCCAGATCAAGGGCCTGAGCATCACCGGTGACCGGCTCGTCGCCAACACGATCACCGCCGACCAGATGGCTGTCGGCACGATCACCGCGGCGTCGGGCATCATCTCCTCGATCGACGCCGCCAAGATCACCGTCGGCAAGATCAAGGCGTCGCAGATCGACGCGACGAGCCTGGTCATCTCGGGTGCCAACGTCAGCGGCACAGTCGCCTCGGCCACCACGGCGACCACCGCCAACACCGCGACGACCGCGGGCTCCGCCACCACGGCGGGCTCCGCCACCACGGTCACCGGCTCGATCGGCTCCGGAGTGACCCTGCCACCCACCCAGATGGGCGCCGGGCAGATCCCGCAGACCACCACCATCAACGGTGGCTCGGTCATCACGGGCACCCTGGACGCGGCCGCCATCAAGGCCGGGACGATCTCCGTCGACCGGCTGACCGCCGGCCTGGCCGGGCAGGTCGGACAGAAATGGTACGACTTCGGCGACAACGCCTCGAAGTGGAACAGTCTGAACAGCCCCACGATCACCACGGTCGCTGTCACGGACGCGCAGTCCGGCGGAAACGTGATGCGGTGCGTTGGCCCCGTGGCGGGCGCCAACCGGCCCGATGTGAAGATCCCCTTTGACCCGTCCGTGACGTACCGGGTCAGCGGCCGGTTCCGGCAGACCGTCGCCAACTCCACGCCCGGCACGAACCAGAAGCTATACGTGGGCGTAATGGGTCTGGCCGCCGACGGTGTCACCTTCGTCAACCAGACAGGCGCGAACTCGCGCGGCACCCAGTTCTATCCGGCTGCCGACTCCCAAGACCTGGTGGCCGGCGGGGGCTGGGTGACGTACACCGGCTACATCAAGGGCACCTCGGACAGCCCCGCCAGAGGGGTCACGCCGAACGCCAACGCGCCCATGCAGCTGCACTCCAACGTCCGCTACATCTCGCCCGTCCTCTACACCAACTACAACGGTGGCAGCGGCACGGTCGAGATGGACATGTTCGCCATCGAGGTCGTCGAGTCCGGCGGCATCACCGCCAGCAACATCAAGGCCGGCGCGATCGACGGCCAGACGATCACTGGTGCTCTGCTCCGTACCACGGCCACCGGGAAACGCATCGAGATCGGCTCGGATAACCAGATCAAGGCCTACAGCGGCCATGCCCGCGAAACCCTCCCAGGTTTCATCCAGGGCTCCGTCCAGACGGACGCCGGTGTGGTTACGTCCTCCCTCCTCATCAACGCACCCCAGATCGATGCCATCACACCGCAGAGCGTTGAAATCAGCACGTCCACGGACGGATCCCGGTCTGCCAGCCTCGGCGGGTTCAAGGCCTACACCTACGCAGACGGAACCCAAGAGGCCATAGCCGCAGGAAAACTGACGGTGGTCGGCGTTCTGACCGCAGCCAACTTGCGCACGGGCAGGGTGACCATCACCCCTACCGCGGGCAACACGCCCACCCCCTACACGATCACCGGCCTGGGACTCGCCGGGAATTCGTTCTTCGGCCAGGCCACCGCCGCAACCACGGTCCCCGGCACAGCCGTCAAGGGCGTCTCCGTCTCTGACACGAGCAGCAGCGGCCTCACCGTGTGGCTGACCCGAGACGCCGCCATCGCCACCGCCGTCGATTACCTCGCCATAGGAGTCTGACCTTGAGCACGCCCCCCATAGAGGAAGCCACGCCCACGATGATGCAGGCCACCTGCCACACCCCCGGCTGCCCGGTGGAGGACGTCACGTACACCGTGGCCATGTACCCGTGTTCGGTTCCGCCCACCTGGCGCGCGGTCTGCGCTCAGTGCGGGCAGGCCGTCACCGACATCGTGCCCGTCTGAGCGACTGACGTGGCGTCCCCCCGTGCCCGTAGACTCGTGGGCGGCGCGGGGGCGCCTATCGGAGGAGTGCGCGGTGACACAGCCGCCGAGCGCCGAGCCCACCCTGTGGGAACTGCACCGCGCACTGCAGCAGTTGCGCGAGGACCAGAACAGCGGCATTCAGCAGCTGCGTGACGATCTGCGCGGAGACCTGGCCGCGATGAACGCCCGCTTCGAGGAGACCGTCTCCAAGGAGGTCTACCAGGCGGATCAGCGGCTGGTGAACACGCGGCTGGCCACGATGGAGGAAGCACAGCGCACCGCGGCCAGGGTCCGCGAGAGTGACCAGCAGCAGGCGGCGAGCACCCGCAAGTGGCTGATCTCGGCGTTCGTGGCGCCGCTGCTGGTCGCCCTGCTGCAGCTGTGGCTGACCAGCAAGGTCGGGGCGAGCCCGTAGCGGCGCCCCGCCGCGGCAGCACACTCTTCGTTCGTCCGGCGCGGGGGAGAAACGGCACCGGACGTGCCTCTTACTCACGGCATCCTCACCCACCGCTACCCACACCACACCAAGCTGGGCCGCCACCAGGTCCTCGACGCCCGCTCCCTGCAGTGGGTGCACGAGCACACCGGGGCGGCCCTCAAGCCCGTCCAGCACACGCCGCGCATCCCGGTCCTGGACCAGGAGGACCTGTTCGCGCAGGGCATCCACCTGTCCCAGGTCATCGCCGGCGCGGAGGACGTTGATGCGCTCGGCTCGTGCACGGGCAACGCCGGTACGGCCGGTGTGTCGCTGCTGCTCGACGACGCGGAGGCGAAGGCGGCCGGGTTGGACCTGGCCGATCCCAAGAGCGTCGAGGAGTGGGCGATCGGCCTGTACGCCGAGGCGACCGGCCTGGACGACGCGGACGGGACGTTCCCGCCTGCCGACACCGGCAGCTCGGGCCTGGCCATCGCCAAGGCCCTAAAGCGCCGCGGCCTGGTCGGCCACTACCGGCACGCCACCAACGCCACGGCGGTGGCTTCCCTGCTGCAGACCGGGGGCCTGCTGTTCGGGGTGCCCTGGTTCAAAGCCTGGTTCGAGCCCGACCGGTACGGCTTCATCGACGGCGGCGACTGGGAGTCCTCGCCGCTGGCGGGCGGCCACGAGATCTTCGTGACCGGCCTGGAGCAGGTGGTGCAGGACCACGCCGGCCGGGTCGAGCCCGGCTCCACCGTCATCCGCTTCCGCAACTCCTGGTCGCGGTCGTGGGGCGACGACGGCGACGGGCTGATGACGCTCGCCACCTACCAGCGGCTGCGCCGCTACATCGACGCGATCCAACTGGCCAAGTCCGACGCGATCCAACTGCGGAAGTAAGGAGACGGGGCCGATGCTCAAGGCCATCGACATCAGCAGCCTGCAGGCACACCCGAACATGTCCGGCGTGGACGTCGTTCTGATCAAGGCGTCCGAGGGCCGCACCTACGCCAACCCGCTGCGCGATGCGCAGGAGAAGGCCGCCCGCGACGGCGGCAAGCAGGTGGGCTGGTACCACTTCCTGTGGCCGGGCAACATCCAGGCGCAGGCCGAGTATTTCGTCCGCTGCGCCGACCCCAAGCCGGGCGACGTCCTGGCGTGCGACTGGGAGACCACGACCTCGCACACCGCGGCGACCTGCGCGGAGAAGGACCAGTTCCTGAAGGCCGTGAAGAAGCTGAAGCCGGGCCTGCGGGTGATCCTCTACTGCAACCTGGACTTCTGGAAGCGGCACGACACCACCTCCGAGTGCGGTGACGGCCTGTGGATCGCCGATCCGGGCGTGGCGGCGGGCAAGCCGCGCGTGCAGCACAAGTGGGTGATCCACCAGTACGGCATCCGCGGCGGCCAGGACGTCGACGTGTGCAACTTCGCCTCCGTGCAGGCATGGAAGGACTGGGCGGGCGCCCCGAAGACGCCGACGCCGCCGAAGCCCAAGCCGCCCAAGCCGCGGTACGTGCCGCCGGCGTTCCCCACCGGTCTGGCGCCGGGCAAGTCCAAGCCGTCGGCGAGGGGGCTGCAGAAGGCGCTGCGCGCGGCCAAGTTCATGACGATCTCGGACGCGGACCTGTCGGACCACTACGGGCCGCGCACGGAGGCCGGTGTGGACCGGTTCTTCGACAAGTACCCGCAGTTCCGGTCCAAGGGCAAGCCGCACGACACGGCGATCGGCCCGAAGGGCTGGGCGTTCCTTTGCACCCTCGCCTACGGCGGGAAGTGAGCGCGGTGGACGAGGCAGACGTCATCCGCCGGTTCACGTTCCACCCGGCCGACACCAAGGAGCGCCGCCAGGCGCATGAGGACATCCGGTCCGCGTGCCTGGAGCTGGGGCTGATGCTGCACAACGAGCTGCCCGCCGGCGCGGAGAAGCAGTCGGCCATGTTCCGCCTCGAGGAAGTCATGTTCTGGGCGAACGCCGCGATCGCCCGCCAACCCAAGGAAGTGACCTCGTGAACCTGTACGTGTCTCTCATCCGCACCGGCATCCCGGCGCTGGCCGGATGGCTGGTGACGCTGGCCGCAGCCCACGGTCTCCACCTGGACGCGCAGGCCCTGGCCGGCGTGCTCACGCCGGTGGCCGCGTTCTGCTACTACACGGTGTTCCGGCTGGCCGAGCATTACGTCTCCCCGAAGTGGGGGTGGCTGCTCGGGTACGCCCAGCCTCCGCAGTACGACCTCGCCGCGTAGCTTCCCGGCGTCGGGAAAGACCAAGGCCCCCACCGCACGCGGTGGGGGCCCCGACCTCTTGGAGCCCTCAGCGTAGCAGTGCCGGCGGACCGGCCCCAGGCGTCCGCTGAAAAGCCCGGCCCCGCACGCCCCGCTTAGAATCTAAGTGCAGTCCAGTGGAGGAGAAGGGGGTCCGTGGTGGCCAAGAAAGCGTTCCTGGCCGGCAGGCAGGAGTTCGCTGCGCTGTACGGGGTGAGGGCCCAGCAGGTCACGTCGTGGCTGGCGCGCGGTGCCCTGAACTACGACCACGCGGTGATCGTGTCCGGCTCGCCGTACTGGCTGCTGAGCTTCGTGCGTGACTTCGGGGCGATGACACCGCGGGGCAAGGAGCTGGACCAGCGTCTCCTGAAGCAGCTGGTGGCCTCGCAGGAGCCCGGCGTGTGGGCGCGCACCAAGGCGGAGATACCGCCGGTGCTCGGCCTGCAGGAGGCGACCGCCCTGTTCGGCCTGTCCAGCCAGCAGAACCTGTCCGCCGTGGTGCGACAGGGCCGCTTCGTACCGCCGGACTACCAGCTGTCCGGGTCGCCGCTGTGGCTGCTGGACACCCTCATCGAGGCGGCGCCGGAGATCCGGTCGAAGTCGCGGACCGTGATGTGGGCGATCGTGCCGCAGGTCGAGGCGGCGCTGAGGCAGGGCTGCTACACCGGCCCCGGCTCGGTGATCGTCCCCCGTGGGAAGGCCGCCGCGAAGGCCCTGCGACCTGGGCAAACCGTGTGACACAGACCCCATTGGGGGATAGAATAAGAGCATCGGCCCGGAGCGGGCCGGTGCTCTTTTCTTTGGAGGAACGATGCACGCTGTCCACGCCGTGGCGCGGTCGCCGACCGCCGGCCGGAGGTCCCGAGGAGGCGCCCCGGTGGTTGATCGTGTCAGACCCTTCATGAAAGATGTGCCACACCACTCAAGCGGTGTACGCACTTCCGGGGGTCTTGTGCCCGTTTACCAGCAGGAGCAACTGCTCGGCCTGGACGACATCCAGCGCGTTCAGCAGCCCGCGATCCACCCCGGTCAGTCCATCCAGCAGCGGTTCGAGGCGTTCCACGCCCTCAACCCGTGGGTGCTGCGGCACCTGGAAGCACTGACCCAGGACTGCGTCGCCAAGGGCTTTCGCCGCGTCGGCATCGGGATGCTCTTCGAGCTCCTGCGCTGGCGCTACGGCGAGGCCACCCACGGCGACGCCTTCCGGCTGAACAACAACTTCCGCAGCCGGTACGTGCGGCTCCTGATCGAACGCCACCCCGAGTGGGCGCGGCTGTTCGAGACCAGGGCCCTGCGTGCCGCGTGAGACCAACGACCTCTTGGAGCAGCCCAGATGGGCATCAAGCTGAAGACCCGCAAGCCGACCGGCATCGTGCCGTGGCCGCTCATCCTCATCGAAGGGGATGAGGGGGCCGGAAAGACGTACTCCGCCGCCGAGTTCTCCGCCTCCGAGCTGATCGGCCAGATGTACTGGGTCGACCTCGCCGAGGGCAGCGCGGATGAGTACGCGGCCATCCCCGGCGCCGACTACGAGATCATCGACCACGACGGCACCTACCGGGACATCTACGAGCAGATCCGCGCCGTCTACGACGAAGCCCGCCGCGCCGCCCTCGCCGGCGAACCGCCGGTGGTGCTGTCCGTCGACTCCGGTACCTCGCTGTGGCGGATGCTCAAGACCTGGACCAACGAGCGGGCCCGGCGCGGCAGGAGCAACGCGCAGCGTCTGCAGGACGACCCCGACGCCGCGATCGAAGTCGGCATGAACCTGTGGAACGACGCCACCGAGCGGTGGTTCGAGGTCATCCACCTGCTGCAGACGTTCCCCGGCATCGCCATCATCACCGCCCGCGGCAAGCAGATCACCGCCATCGACGACAACGGCAAGCCCGTCACCGACAACCGCGGCCGCGCCCTGCGCGAGTGGAAGGTCCAGGCACAGAAGGACCTCGCGTTCGACTGCTCGGTGTGGGTGCGGATGCGCCGCGGCCGCGCCCCTCAGGTCATCAAGGCCCGCTCCCTGCAGCTGCGCATCGAGGACGGCAGGCCGCTCGACCTGCCCAACTTCAGCATCGAGGACCTGGTCTTCAACCGGCTCGGCTGCTCGCTGTCCTCCCAGCCCCGCCAGATGCCCGCCCTGGTCGGCGACCGCGTGCAGGGCTGGCTGGACGAGCACGACGTGGCCGAGCTGCGGGACGTGGAGAAGCTGCGCCAGCTGTGGTGGGACGCCGCAGACGACGACAGCGGCCTGACCCGCGCCGAGGTCGTCTCCATCCGCGCCGCGATCGAACGGAAGGTCGCCGAGATCGAGAACCCGCCCACAGACATGGGTCAGGGCCCGCTCTCCGACGCCGACAAGCTGCGGGCCGCCGCCGAGCGCAGGGCCGAAGAAGACGCCGGCGAGGAGCCGGACGAGGACGAGGGCGAGCGCCGCCCGGTCCGCAAGGCCGCCACCCCCGCCAAGCGCACCGCCAAGCGCACCGCGAAGCGCACCGTCTCCAAGACGGCCGCCGCCCGCGCCTGACCCCCCTTTTCCCTCGCGGGCCGGGCCTCCTTCGGCCCGGCCCGCCCCCGATCTTCCTGGAGTTGTTGTGACCGCTCAGCCCGTAGAGAGCGCGACGCCGTCGCTGTGGACGGCCGCGCACGACGTCGACGCCAGACGGCCCCGTTCCCTTCAGAAGCATCTCGGCGCCTCGGACACCGTGTGCGAGCGCCGCGCCGCCTACATCGTCGCCGGGACCGCCCCGAGCGATGAGACCGACAAGAAGGCCGCGATCCTCGGTACCTACATCCACGAGGGCCTGCTGGGGGCCGCACGCAGCGAGTACCGCTGGCTGGTGGAACGCGCCGTCGCCGACGAGACGATCAAGGGCCACATCGACGCCGTGCAGCTCGATGAGGCCACCGCCGCCCGCCTGCCCGCCAGGCACCGGCCCCTGGTGCCCGCCGAGCACGGCGTGACGGTGGAGGACGTCAAAACCAAGAGCACCTACCTGTGGGACAAGGTCCGCCGCTACGGTCCGACCGCAGCCGAGCTGCGCCAGGTGTACCTGTACGCCGATCTGCTGCGCACGGTCGGCTTCGAGGACGTACGCGGCCAGCGGTACCTGTCCAAGCTGGGCCCGCTGCAGGTGGAGCGGATCCGCTTCCGCTTCGTCAACCGCGACAACGGCGAAGAGCACATCCAGGAGTTCGACTTCGACCCGATGGAGGCCACCCGCGCCCGCTGGTGGGTGCAGCGCGTGCTGGAGCTGGACAGCCCCGACCAGGCCCGCCGCGACTTCGACGGGCCCGGCCTGGACGCCATCTGCGACCACTGCCCGTTCATGACGGCCTGCTGGGGGCTGCCCAAGGTGCCGGAAGCGCCGGTGCAGACGGTCCTCATCCACGACGACGCCGACCGGGCGCAGGCCCTCGCCGATTACGTGCGCGGTCACGAGCTGGAGACCGAAGGCAAGCGGATCAAGAAGAAGGCCCGCGCCATGCTGGCGACGTCGCCGGCGGGCGCGTACGGAGCCAACGAGCTGGCATGGGGCGGCGAGAACCCCAAATGGGCCGTCGACGTGCAGGCGATGGTCGACCTACACGAGGACGCGGCCATTCCCGTGCCGATGGTGCCGGACGAGGACCGCATGGTCACCAACCTCAAGACGGCGGGCCTGGCGGTCCCTGAGGTGAAGACCTCCGAGACCACGCCCAAGACCATCATCGTGCGGCCCTTCAAGGCCTGATCCGGTGCGCCGCCGCCCGCCCCCTGGCCGGGGCGGGCGGTGCCGTGCCGACGGAGGGAACTTCCGTTGTCCATTCACCTGATGGTCGTCGCCGCGTACCTGCCCGAGGACGTGGTGACCCAGTCTCAGAAGCTGGCGCTGATGAAGATCTGCGACTCGGCCGACGACGAGACGCGCCTGTCGAAGCCGGGCCTGCGCAGGCTGCGTGCCTGGGTCGGCGTGGGCGAGAAGCGGTGCATGACCATCGTGACCGACCTGGTCGCCAAGGGCCTCATAGAGCGCGTGGAGGTCGGCAAGGCGGGCCGCCGCGCCGTCTACCGGGTGTTCCCCATGGGCGTGCCTGCGATCCCGTCCAACGACGATCTGGAGGCCCGCTTCAAGGCTGCTGACGCCGCGCCGAAGAACCCGCGGCTTGCCCGCGCCGGCGTTACTCGAGCAGCGCCGTCCAAGCCCGCGATGACGCACGAGGACATCGACGTGCGGGCGCTGGCCGCCGGGGAGGGCGTGCGAGAGGCAGGGTTCCCCCAGGGGAACCCTGAGGAGGAGGGAGGGAGGGTTCCCCCCGGGGAACCTTCAGGGTTTCGCGAGGGGAACCCACTGGGTTCCCCCGGGGGAACCCCTTCTTTTCCTTCTTCTTCCTCTGTCCTTCCTTCCCCCCCACCCCCCGCGGCTGGCGCCGCAGGGGAGCCCGCCGCTGGCTGCCCCAGACACTCCGTCCCGGCCGCCAACTGCCGTGCCTGCGGCACGAACCCGCGCGCCGGGCGCGCGGTCCGCGAGCGGGACAGGGCGGACGCCGACCGGCAGGCGCAGCAGGACTGGCTGCGCGGCTACCAGGAGGATCTGGCGCGCGCTCGGCGCGTCGCGCTGGAGCGGCCGGGGGACGTCGAGGCCGCGCGGCAACTCGCGCGCCAGAGTCTGCGCGAGGGACGCGAGAGGGGGCGCCAGGGCGATCCGCCGCCCGAAAAAAATCCTTGACCCCCCTCCGAATGGGTTTAGAATAAGAGGGTTGGGCAGGGAGAAGCCCGGCCTACACCGCGAGGAGAACTGAACATGAGCGAGCAGCAGAGCGTCGCGACCTGCGAGGGCGGCAGCTGGAAGCTGGTAGTCCGTCACGTGAGCGACGACCTCACGATCGCCGAGGTGTGGTGCTTCGGCGCCAAGCTGAGCGAGACGACACTGAACACCGACGGCGTTGTGACGGTGACGGATCCGTCCGTTCACTCGGCCTAACCCCCGGTGCGGGCGGCGGATGACTCCGCCGCCCGCGTCCGGATGTGCCACACCACTCGAACGACACGACCTCTTGGAGAACCGCATGAGCAACCTGCCCGCCCTGCGCCGCGAAGCCCCGGACCGCCTGGTCCTGGACTCCGCCCAGCAGGTCACCCCCGTCCTGATCGCCCTCGCCCGCGCCTGGCGCGAGGACCCCGTAGGCATCGGCGCCCTGTTCGGCGACATCGCCGACCACGACGACACCGCCCGCGCCCAGGCGCACCTGGACGGCCTCGGCGAGGCCGAGCACGCCCGCGACCAGCTCGCTGACCAGCTCCTCGCCGAGGTCGGCGGCGCCGGCTTCCACCTCGACCACACGCGCGACCGCCACGCCGCCCACCAGGCGCGGCGGATCGCCGAGGAGGCCCGCCGCATGGCCGATCTCCTCGACGCGCACGCGCACTGGATCACGATCGAGGTCGAGGAGGCCGAGCGCGAGCAGACGGCCCGGCAGCTGGCTGAACTCCGCTACCTGCAGGGGGTTCTGCGGGCGGCCGGACTGCCCGTCCGCCTGGCCACGACCCCGTGCGGGCACTGCTCCTGCTGGGGCCACCACGCCAACGGCCTGCCCTGCTGCATGGGGTGCGGCACGCCCGGTCACGCCATGACCGCGCACGCCGGCTGACCCAGCGATGGCCGCAGCCAGCCAGCGCGGAAGCATCGTGTGCACCTGGTGCAAGCACCCCAGGCCGGCCGACAAGATCCGGTACTGGGACGGCAAGCCCCAGTGCACCGACGAGATCCGCTGCATGAAACGGATCCCCCGCAAGACCAGCTACTGACCCGCAAGACGGGGAGGGGCGGCGGAAAGAGTTCCGCCGCCCCTGTTCCCAGATGTGCCACAACTCTGTACCGTTCCATCCACCTCTTGGAGATCACGTTGAACCTCGCACCCATGCCTGACCACGGACGCGCCAACCGCCCGGAATGGCAGGCCCTTTGGCAGCAGTACGAGCCGGTCACCACGCCGCTGCGTTCGGTCGGCCTCGTCTGCGACGTCGACCCCTGCGGCGGGCAGACCGTCCTGTTTGTCGACCTGCCCGACGGCAGCCACCTGGCCATCCACGACCAGGAGGAGCTGCCGAACCGGCTGGAGCAGGTCACCGGCTGGATCATCCAGCGCGGCCACCGCGACAACCCGACCTACGACGCCCTGGTCTACGACTCCACCGAGGGCGGCGAACACGCAGCCCACGGCGCGGACATCGTCACGATGCTCGCCGCGATCGCCCTGCACCTGAAGACGCTGCCCGACGCCGACACCCGCGAGGCCGGGACCAAGCTCGGCGAGCTCCTGCTGGCGACCGCGCAGCGGTTCGCCGTCAGCTTCCTCGGCGTCAACTCCCAGCACACCGGCCACGGCCGCATCATCAGCGGCCCCTTCGACAGCCAAGGCGAGGCGGTCAAGGAGTACGGCTGGCAGACCCACCTCCTCGAGGAGAGCGGCTGGGAGCTGGTCCACGAACAGGGCGGTACCACCTGGCCGGTGACGGCGTGGAAGCGCCGCGACGTCCTGCAGATCGTCTACGTCAGCCGCCAGCCGCTGCTGTGACCCCACCCCCTGAACCACCCGGCCCCGCGCCCACACCGGCGCGGGGCCTTCACCCCGATCTCTTGGAGAACACCTTGTTGGCAACCCTTCCCGCAGGCGTCGAGCTGACGTTCGACGACCTGCTCGCCGGGGCCGGCGGCTCCTCCTCCGGCCTGGTGGAGGCCGGTTGGCGCGGCAAGCTCGCCATGAACCACTGGCAGACCGCGATGGACTCCCACGCCGCCAACCACCCCAGCATCGAGCACCTGACCGCCGACGTCACCGGCTACCCGATGCGATACCTGCCCAAAGCACTCCTTTTGTGGGCCAGCATCATTTGCACCGAGGTGTCCCCGGCCGGCGGCCGCGTTCACCCCACCGATCAGCTCGACCTGTTCCAGGTCCTCGACCAGCTCGACGGCGACGAGGCCGAGGAGTGGAAGGCACTCACCCCGGAGGCCTTCGAGAGGACCCGCGCCACCGCCTGGTGCGTCGTGCGCGCGTGCGAGGCCAAGCGGTTCCCGTACGTCGTCATCGAGAACGTCGTCGAGTTCGCCCAGTGCTGGGTCCTGTTCAAGACCTGGGTCAAGGCGATGACCGAGCTGGGCTACGAGCGCCCGCAGATCCTGTGCGCCACCTCCGCCCACATCGGCGACGATGACAACCTGCGCGCCCCCCAGTGGCGGGACCGCATCTACATCGTGTTCCGCCTCAAGGGCATGCCCAAGCCGGACCTGGAGCCCCGCCCCAAGGCGTACTGCTTCGACTGCGGCAAGGACATCGCCGCGAAGAAGGTCTGGTTCACGCCCGGCGTGCGCATCGGCAAGTACCTGCGCGACTACAGCTACCGCTGCCCCAACACACGCTGCCACCACGCCGAGGTCGAGCCCTACGTCCGCCCGGCCGCGTCCGTCATCAACTGGGACGACCTGGGCCAGCGCATCGGCGACCGTAAGAAGCCGCTGGCGGAGACCACCATGGACCGCATCCGCGCCGGCCTGCTCAAGTTCCCCCACACCCCGACGTCGATCACCCTCAACCACGGCAAGGACGGCACCGACCGCGCCTACCCGGTCACCGAGCGGCCGTTCTCCACGCGCACCATCAAGCAGGGCGACGCGCTGCTCGTGCCGACCGGCGGGACCTGGAACACCGCGTGCAGCGACGTCGCCGAGCCGATGCGCACCCGCCTGACCCGCGAGAGCGAAGCCCTGGTCACGGTCGACCCCGAACCGTTCGTGATCACCTACCGGCAAAACGCCCTCCCGGCCAGGGCCACCGAGCCGGTCACCGCGGTCACCGCGCAGGGCAACCATCACGGCCTGGTCCGCCCAGGCGGCGGGCCCGTCCCGCCCGAGCTGCGCAACGCCCTGGTCATCCCCTACCGCAAGGCCGCCGTGAAGACGGCCGCCGAACCGGTGCACACGCTGTCCACCCGCGACTCCGCCGCCCTGCTGCGCACCGCGCCCGCGATCGAGGACTGCTGGTTCCGGATGCTCAAGCCGCGCGAGCAGCTGATGGCCCAGCGGTTTGAACGCCGGTACATCGTCATCGGCACCCAGGCCGAGCAGACCATGCAGGCCGGGAACGCGGTCAGCGTCAACGTGGCCCGGCACATCGGCGAGCGCATCAAGGCGGTCCTGTGAGCCGCGACTGGACCCTCGACGCGCCCTGCCGCGACGAGCACGGATTCACGCCCAGCGAGGACGACTTCGCCAGCGAAGCCGACCTCAGGCGCCTGTGCGGGCCGCTGCTCGCCACGTGCGGGCCGTGCCCGTTCCGCGCCGTGTGCATCGCCACGGTCAAGCCCGCCCAGGCCCGCTTCGACGGCATCGCCGGCGGGCGCCTGTGGTGGGGCGGCCTGGTCATCGCCGCCCTCGACGACGTGTTCGAGGACGAGCTGACCGAGCCGAAACTGCGCGCCTCCTGCGGCACGGAGGCCGGAGCCCAGGACCACAAGCGCCACGGCGAACGCGTCTGCCCGTCCTGCCGGCAGGCGGAGCGCGAGATGGCCGCCCGCCGCAAAGCCCAGAAAGCCAAGCAGCCCAAGCAACTGCAGCTCGACTTCGCCTGACCCGCCCCTGCCCGCCCCCGCCCGGGGGCGGGCCCCACCAAGCCCTTGGAGGAACGATGCCCCACCCGACCACCGCCCGCCCGCTGCGGCAGGTCCTGCAGCCGATGATCGCCGGCGCGGTCCTGGCCAGCTCCCACCCCGGCCTGACCGCCGACAGCATCGAAGTCGACCACCTCGGCGTCGCCACCGGCGACGACCCGCTCGGCCTGCGCGTGTTCCTGTACCACCCCAGCGCCGACGTGTTCGAGCAGTGGGCGGAAGCCATCCAGGCCACCGAGTACAGCGCGCCGAAGACAACCAGCCGGCCCGGCGAGCTGTCCCACACCGCCACCGGCCGCATCGGCAACACCCCCGTCGAGGTGACCTGCGTGAGCCTGCGCGGCGAGTGGGTGTGGCGGGCCACCACCGGCGGCGGCGTCCACAAGCGGGACAGCACCAAGGACGGCGTGATCGCCGCCTGCGGCGGCTTCATCATCGGCGTCGCCGACCCCGCCCAGTGGGAGGTGCCCGGCCTGCGCTGCCCCGGCTGCCTCGCCTCAGATACCGCCCCGGCGGCCGTCCAGTGATCCGCACCAAGGGCCGCGCCTGCACCGGCAAGCGCCGCCACGACACCGAAGAGCAGGCCGAGGAGCACCGCCAGCGGCTCATCGCCAAAGGCGGGGTGCGGCTGACGACCTACCGGTGCCGCAACCGGACCTGCCGCGGCTGGCACGTCGGCCACCTCCCCAAGCCCCGCACCTGACCAACCCCGCACCTCTTGGAGAGCCCTGTGAACCAGATCAACGCCCTCTGCGCCCGCCTGGGAGAACGCGCCGCCGGATCGTGGCAGGAAGAGTCCGCCGTGTGGCTGCTGGCCACGCACGGGCACTGGCTGCCCGAGCTGCAGCGCGCCCGCCTCATCGTCGACGACGGCGAGGGCTCCTCGCGTGTCGCCTGGCGGCTCGTCGCCGCCGCCTGCCTGAACGCCGGCGACGGCACGCTGAGCGGCACCATCGAGGCGTGGCAGGTCCTGCGCCTGGCCTGCGTGCTGACCGGACGGCACGTGCTGTCCCTGGGCAACCTCTACACCCTCGACGAGCACAACATGCGCCTGGCGCTGCACGCGATGGCGTGGGCCGCCGGCGGCCACGCCTGGGCCGCGAGCCTGGGCCTGCTCCCGCCCGCCCACGAGGCCGAGACGCCCTCCGGCCGCGTGCGGTGCGAGGCCCACCCCGGCGTCCACAACCAGAGCCGCGACTGCAGACACCCGCACTACGCCGGCGTCGACGGGCCCGAGCCCCAGGTCGGCCACCCCTACCGCGTGACCGACTGACCCACCCGAAGACCGGGCCGCGCCCGCGGTGACAGCCCCTGCGGGCGCGGCCCCCACCACCAACCACCCTTAACCCCAAGGAGCAGAGCGTCCGTGGACACTCCCCGCCGTGCCCAGCTGGTCATCGAGATGCTGCAGCACGCCGTCAACGGCCGACACGACGACGCCACAAGCGTGCTGGCCCAGATCGCCCAGGCGTGCGACGGCCAGCAGATGTACGGCGTGTGCTGCGGCGTCGCCGACGCCGCACGGCAGAGCCTGATCCGCCTGTTCGGCGAGCCCAGCCGCTTGGGCCTGTGGGCGCTGGCCGCCCCGGACCCGGCCGAGGGCCCCGAGCATCCGGCGCACACCTTCGCCATGCGGTTCGTCACCGCCTTCGCCAACGACGACCAGGACACCTGCCAGGCCCTGTACCTGGCGGCCATGCGCGCCAGCGCCAAGGACTTCGCGCACTCGGTGACCGCCCTCGTCGGCATCACCGCCCACATCACCCGCACCGCGGTGGAGGAGCTGGCCGCCGACAGCGAGAAGCCCTCCCAGCACCCGCACTAGCCCCAAGACCGGGCCGCGCCCGCGGTGTCCAGCCCCGCGGGCGCGGCCCCCACCAACTCCTTCTGCAGAAAGGACCGCTCGTGCAGACCGCCCTGTTCGAGCCCACCCCGGCGATAGCGCCGGGCCTGGCGCCCCCGCTGGTGATCGGCATCGACCCGTCACTGACGTGCACAGGCATCGCCGGCGACGGTTGGGCCGACGCCCTGCGCTGCAAGGGCAAGGGGCACCACCGGCTGGGGTGGCTGCGCCAGGAGGTAGCGGAGCGCACCCGCGCGGCGGACCTGGTGGTCATCGAGGGCGCGGCGTACGGGCAGGGCGGCCAGGCCGGGCATCACGAGCTGGCGGGCCTGTGGTGGATCCTCACGCAGGACCTGTGGGATCAGAAGATCCCGTATGCGGTCGTCACTCCGCACGGCCGCACCATCTACGCCACCGGCAGCGCCAACCCGGCCAAGGACTACCCGAAGGAGAAGCGCGCCCGCATCGCCAAGGGCATGGTGCGCGATGCGGTCGCCGAGCGGTACGGACTCAACTGCGACGGGCCGGGCAAGTACGACAGGGCGGACGCGATGATCCTCGCCGCGATGGGCCTGCACTGGGCCGGCTGGCCGCTGGCCGTGGTGCCGGACACGCACCGCCGCGCGCTGGACGCGGTGCCATGGCCCGAGCGCACACCGCGCCTGCAGCCTCCTGACCTGGGGCTTCGCTGAAAAAATTCTTGCCCCCCCCTCCGAAGGGCACTAGAATAAGAGGGATGGGCAGGGAGAAGCCCGGCCTACACCACGAGGAGAACCGCGTATGAGTGAGCAGACGCACTCGATTCACAGCGACGGCTGGGAGCTGAGGCTGCGCGAGGTGGGCGACACGGCGATCGCCGAGCTCTGGACCTTCGGCGCCAACCTGAGCGAGACGACGCTGAACACCGCCGGAACCGGCGAGGTCACCGTCACCTCCGAGTTCTCGCCGCACGTCGGGGACGATCAGCAGACGAAGTGCTCCGCGAACTGCCCGTGCGGCTGGGAGGTGAGGTCGCGTTACGAGGGCGACAACGTGATCGCCGAGGTCTGGGCCTTCGACTCCAAGCTCAGCGAGACGACGCTGAGCACCACCGGAGACGGCGTGGTCGCCGTCACCTCCGACTTCTGATCCCGCCGCGGGCGGCGGACGACTCCGCCGCCCGCGGCAGGATGTGCCACACCACTCGACCGTTTCGACCTCTTGGAGGAGTCCATGAACCTGCTGGCGCTGTTCAGCGAGAGCTTCGGCGAAGACGAAGCCGTCGTGCGCACCATCGGCAACAGCCTCTTTGTCCGCTACGCCGGCGACCCGGCCGTCCTGAAGATCACCACCGAGCCCGGCGCCACCTACGAGGTCAAGGTCACCCTGCAGGTGATCCACCCGGAGCACGGACCGATCGACACCACCAGCTTCACCCACACCCGCTCCCAGAACGGCACCGCCGCCCTGGAGCGGCTGGCGGCGTACTCGGACATCTGGTTCGCCTGACACACCCCCACACCGGCCGCCCGCCCGCCAGGCGGGCGGCCGGTGCCATCCCCGCACGACAAACGGCCTCTTGGAGGAAGCCTTGACCAGCAGCACCACCACCGACGCGCTCGCCGCGCCGTACGCCCTCACCACCGGCCACACCGCCGACCGGCTCGCCGACATCCTCACCGAGGGCCCGCACCTGCAGCACCTCCTCGCCGAGCGGTTCGGCCTCGACACCGGCGCCGCCGGCGAGGCCGCGATCACCGTCGACCAGGCCCTGACCGCCACCTGGCGGATGTCCGGCTACGGCCAGGACTACCGCACCTGGATCAGCTGCATGCCCGACGTGCTCCTGAAGTGCTTCGTGGAGCTGGCCGCCCGCGCCGAGCGGGACGAGTTCTCCACCGGCCACGCGGTGCACATCGGCCGCCAGCTCCTCACCGAGCTGGCCCTGCAGCTCCGCCCGTTCTGACCCGCCCACCCAGAGCAAGGAGAAAGCGATGAGCAAGACGATCCACGCCGTCCGCCTCGACGTCGACGGCACCCTCACCGACCTGCAACTGCCCCTCGGGTGGGGCTTCCTCGAGGAGCTGCGCGAGCAGGTCGACGGCTGGGTGGAGATCGCCCACTACGCCCGCCCGGACGGCAACCGCCGCCTGTCGATCGCCGTCGACTCCGACGGGCAGGCCCGCAAGAAGGAGAACCTGTACGCCACCGCGCTCGTCAGCGCCGTCTACACGAAGCAGCTGCCGTACTGCCTGTACGGGCCGGTCGTCCTGATCGGCGCGCTGGACGACACCCGTCACCACACCGACATCCCCAAGGCCCTGCACGAGGTGCTGCCGAAGGTGATGAAGGCCCTCGCCACCCGCTACAGCACCACCGCCTGACGAAGCTTCCGGCCGGGCCCACACAGGCCCGGCCGGATGTGCCACACCACTCGAACGACCTCTTGGAGACCCGTATGACCGCCACCGCCGAAGCCAGCCGCCGCTGGCTCGTCGTCTACACCGAACAGCCGCACGCGATGCAGATCACCGCCGTCGAGCCCCTGCCTGACGACGCCGACGCCGAGCTGCGCTCCGAGCTGTGGGTGAACTGCCTGTCCTCCTACGTGGTGGACGCCGCCGGCGCCCGCGAGGCCCGGCGCACCGCCCGCCAGCTGCACGACGTCGACCGCATCCGCGAGGTGCGCGCCCGCCAGCGCGCCTGCCGCACCCTCCGCCGCACCCACCCGGCCGTCGCCCCGCACGGCCCGGCCGCCATCGAGACGGCCTCGCAGGACCTCAACCTCACCCACCGCTGCCGCGCCTACGCCAGCGCGCTGGCCGTGGCCGCGCTGACCTCCGGATACCGCCACCGCCCCTTCGAGCAGCGAGACCTGACGTTCCAGCAGTACGTCGCCGAGCTCCCGATCGCCCTGCAGGCGACCCTGCACCGCTACGCCGTGCTCGACGCCACCGGCCGCAACGACGAGGCCGTGGGGCTGCTCGTCAACACGCTCGCCGCCCACGTCTCCGACCTCTGACCCCCACACCCATCCACAGGGCCGGGCCCCGCACCGCGGGCGCCCGGCCCCTTCCATGCTTGGAGAAGCCATGGGAACTCAAGCAGTTGTCGCCCGAGCCACCGAAGGCGGCGGTTTCGCCGGGCGCATCGTCCTGCACGACGGAGAACCCGGCACCGCCGCGAGCCTGCTTCGTAGCCTCGTCCACCACGTATGTGGCGGCGACGTCGAAGCCGCCACCCGCCTGCTCATCGATGAGCACCCCGGCGGCTGGGTCGACATCCCCGACGCGGACAGCGACGGCACGTGCCTGTGCCACGACGCCCCACCCCTCAACGGTCCCGCCACCACCGAACTGGCAACCCACGAGACCAGCGGACACACCGAGTTCGTCTACGTCCTGTACCCCGACCGGCTGCAGATCCTCGTCCTCGGCAGCGACGGCTGGGAAGAGATCCGCTCCATTTCCTGGGCCTACTGACCCTTTCCCACCCCTTCTTCTGCGCCCCGCCACCCGGCCGACCGCGGCCCGGGCGGCGGGCGCCCTCATACCCACACCTGAAGGAGCACCCCATGGACCAGCTCGACCTGTTCGCCGACGCTGAGGAGACTAAGGTCCCAGCGACGTTCGCCGCCCGCCCCAGACCGGCTCGCACCACCCCCGCCCCGCCGGCGCCTCGCCCCGCGCCCCGCCCGGCCGCGCAGCTCCCCCTCCAGCCCACCGCCGCGCCCACGCCCGCGGTCCGACCGGCGCCCGCCCCGCGCCCCGTCGTGGTCGCCGAGGAGGAGCCGGACGGCCTGTTCACCGACCCACGCCCCGAGCTGCCGTCCGTCAAGGCGCCCATTCCCGCGCCGCGCCGGATCGCGCCGCTGCTGATCGGCAACCCGCGCGATGCCGGGCAGAGCCTCGGTGAGGCCGTCGCCGAGACCTGGCACGCCTCCAACTGGGGCGGCTACCGCATGGACATCCCCGTCAGCATCGTCGGCGCCCTGGCCCTGTTCCCCGTCAAGGGCCACACCGGGGACGTCACCCGCATCATCAGCAATGCCAGCGACTTCGAGATGCTGCAGGGCTACCGCGAGGTCTACGCCCACACCTGGGCCCACCGCCCCGATCTCGGGGCCCGCATGGCGCCGCTGATGGGCTGGCTCACCGAAGAGGGCGTGGAGGAGAAGGCGTACGCGGTACGCCGGGTGACCGAGACGGCGCTGCGCCACGGCATCCTGCAGCTGACCGGCGACCCCGACCCCTACCACCGCTCCGACACCGACGTGATGTCGTGGACGATCACCTCTCTGCGCTCGCTCGGCGCGAAGCAGGGCCTGGGCGAGTACCACACGCCCCCGGAGCTGTGCGACATGATGGCTGCGATACTCCTCGGCAACGAGGTGCCCGAGAAGGGCTTGAGGTTCCACGAGCCCGCCGGCGGCACGGGCGGCATGTTCCGCGCCCTCGCCCAGGCTCTGCGCCATCTGCACGCCGACCCCGCCGACTACGTGTGGGCGCTCAACGAGCTGGAGCCGCTCGCGGCAGCCGGCGCGGCCGTCAACGCCATCGTGTGGGGTCTGGGCCCGAACGTCGTCATCGCCTGCGGCGACACCCTCGCACGCGGCGACCTGCACGAGCAGGCGCTGGCCGAGCGCGAGGGCCTGTTCGCCGAGCGCGACGAGATCCTGAGCCGTCTCGCGGTCGCCGAGGCCGCGCAGCGGGCGATCGCGCTCGCGGACCGTCTGATCGGCTCGCACGGCGTCTGACCTGCGTTTTTTTCGAGAAGAGTCGTTGACCCCTTCGCGACTGGCGCTAGAATAAGAGGGATGGCCAGGGAAGAGCCCGGCCTACACCGCAAGGAGAACTGCATATGAGCGCACAGCAGAGTGCCGCGTCGACCGCGGCCTGCGAGGGCGGCAGCTGGAAGCTGGTAGTCCGCCACGAGGGCGAGACGACGATCGCCGAGGTGTGGTGCTTCGGCGCCAAGCTGAGCGAGACGACGATCAACACGAACGGCGACGTCACCGTTCGCGAGGCCTAACCCCGGTGCGGGCGGCGGACGACTCCGCCGCCGCCTCTGGATGTGCCACACCACTCGACCCCATCGACCTCTTGGAAAACCGTGCAGCACACAGCCGCCGCCCTCGACGTTCAGCTCGACCTCACCACCGTCGAGGCCGCCGCCCGCAGGTGGGCCACCCGCGCCCGCGCCCTCGTCAACCGCGCCGCCTGCGACGACCAGGAGGCCGCCCTCGCCGTCACCGCGAGGCAGTTCGACTCCGCCGCCACGTTCCTCGACCGCGGCGACATCACCAAGGCGCGCGAGGCCCTGTACGCCGCCCGCAGCTACGCCGCCAGCGAGGAGGCCATGAACGACCGGCTCGCCAAGGCCGCCAGCACCCTCCTGGAAGCCCTCGGAGACGCCTGAACCCTCCGGCCTGGCGGCGGACACCACCGCCGCCAGGCCGGGATGTGCCACGCCCCTCGACCGATGAACCTCTTGGAGAATCCGTGCAGCTCGCACCCTCAGCCCTCTACGCCACCGCCGAAACCCTCGGCGGCTACCTCGGCTGGACCCCCAACGAACTGATCATCGACGGCATCGTGAACCTCGACGGCCCCCGCGACCGCCAGATCGGCATGCGCCTGGTCGGCGACGGCAGCTCCATCCAGCTCTGGGCGACCGGCGGCGCCGAGCCCGACGCCCAGGAGCCCACGCCGGACTTCGTGCCCCTGCGGCGCGGCCACCGTTGGCACACCTGGATCCACATCGGAAGCCTCGAAGCCGACCGCGACCCCGCGACCGTCCTCTACAACGCGATCACCGACCGCCTGATGCCGGTCTTCGACACCAAGCCCCTCTTCGTCGGCCACCGCCCCTGGGACCCCGAGCCGGAGCCCGAGGCCGACGCCGAGGCGACCGCACCGGACGACACCGCGGCGACCGCCGAGGCCGACACCGGCCAGCCCGCGCATCCGCCCGCCCCGGCAGCCCAGGCCGAACCGCAGGCCGAGGTCGTCCCGATGCGGACCCGCCGCAAGTCCGCCGCGAAGACTGACACCCCGGCCGCCGACGACAAGCCCAAGCCCCGGCCCGCCCGCAAGCGCACCCCGGCCAAGCCGGCCGCCGCGAAGGCCGACGACTCGGCCGCCGAGGACAAGCCCAAGCCTCGCCCCGTCCGGAAGCGCACCCCTGCCAAGAAGACCGCCGACAAGCCCACCACCTCCTGACCCAGCCCCGACCGGGCCGCCCACCTCACCAGATGGGCGGCCCGCTCCATACCTCGTGGAGTTGGCCGACGCGGTCGCCTCGGCGAGGGCAGTCCGAGCCCAGCTCAACGCACCCCTGAGGGAACGCATCGAACGCATTCTCGGCCAATCCATGCGGCGGCTGTAGCCGCGACGAGCACGATGGGAAGTTTCTCAGGCAAACAGAAGGAGGTCAGCGCCGTCACTCAGTGTGCAAGGCTCACAAAATATGAGCCAGAACCGGAACTCGCGAACAGAGCCAGAGCCGGGCAAGACGACGCGAGGCCCTACCACTTCGGGGTGGTGGGGCCTCTTTGCGTTCCAAGGGCGTCATTCGATGGAGATTGCTTCGCGGAACAGCCATTGAGCGGAGAGGCCCGCATAGTGGCTCGGACAGTCCAACGTTCAGGCTGAGCGCCGTGGGGAGGAACGCAGTGGCAGCGGGCGCAACGCGGCAAAGTCCGCCGTTGCTGGGACAGCAGGTGACGTTGACGACGGCTCCACGCGATGCATGGCGTCAATCGCGTCCAGGTCCGCGTCCGAGAAGGTCACCGCGCGCCCTTTCTTGCTGTGCGGCAACCTGCTGATATTCCGACGCAGCCACCGCTCACTGACCCGAAGCCGCTCGGCGGCCTCGGGATAGGTGTGACGGTTCACTCGGCCGCCTCCTTCCGGACGGAGGGCACACAGCGGTGGGCCAGGCGTACGAGGCCATTGGGATGCGGCACGAAAGATCCTCCCGTAGCGCCCCCACGCCGCAGCCAGTATAGAGATCAATCCTCTCTCCAAGAGATGGGGTCGACCAGCCAACACGCTGCCGTCATGGCTAGTTCGTGCAGCCGGTGGACCCTTGCAAGCTCATCCCGCTACAGGTACGAGCTGACGCGCACCAGGTGCAGCAGGCTCCACAAGCGCCCGCTCAACAACTGCTGTGATCTCGTCATCCAATTCCCGCACCAAGTGCCCGTACCGGTCGACGGTCGTCGTGATCGACTCGTGCCCGAGGCGGACCTGTATCGCGGGCAACGGGATCTTCGCCGCGATCAGCCACGCCACATGCGTGTGCCGCAGATCATGGATCCGAGGGCGCTTCGGCAGCCCCTTTGCGATCGCGGCCTCTACGGCCGGCACCCACCGGCGGCGCCAGAAGTTCGTGTGCCGCCAGCTGTGGCCTCGCTGCGTCTCGAATATCAAGTCCTCGGGGCTCTTACCCGCCATACGGCGGCGCAGCATCTCCATCTGGGAACCGGTCAGTGCAACGATCCGCCGGGCCTTCTTCGTCTTCGGCGGGCCGAGGAAATAGGACGGGCCCGGCTCGCCCGGGGCCGCGCGCTTCCACGCCCGGTGAACGCTGGCCGTGTTCCGAGTGAGGTTGATGTCGCGAACCTGCAATGCGGTTGCCTCACCCCAGCGCATGCCCGTTCCGACGAGCCAGTCGGCGAGGTCCCGCGCGTGTGAATCCGTGATCTCGGTTGCAATCCGGGCGTACTCGTCGTGTTCCAGGAAGCACATCTCGTCCTCGATGCCGTCGTCCAAACGAGGAAGCCGTGTGCCCGTGCAGCAGTTCTTCGTGCGCAGCTGAGGTTCAGCCTCAACTGCGGCCTGCACGATGGTAGACAGGAGCCCGTGCCGGTTCGCGATGCTCTTCGGACTCGACGGCCGGCGCAGCCACTCCTCCGGGTTCTCCGGGTCGCGCTCGCCGGCTTCCTCGACGCGTACCCAGTCCTGGATGTCGTTCGCTGTGATGTTGGCGATCGTGGCGTCGACGACCAGACCGGACGGCTGGGTGTGCTGGACGAGCGAGATGTGGTTGTCGACGTCGCGCTTGTAGTCGCGGCGGGTGCGTTCGTCGATTCCGGTGAGGCGGTCGATGTAGCGGTGTGCCCATTCGGTCAGCGGCATGTCGCCGTCGAGTACGGTCTCCTGGACGAAGCCCTTGCCCTTGACCCAGCCGGTCGGCCACTGCTGTCTGTGTGCGTCGACGAGCTTCTTGAACTCTTCGGCTGAAGTCTCGTCGCCGAACTTCTCAGTCTCCCAGTCGCCGCCGCGGCCGCCTTGGAGCCAGCGCACCTGGTAGATCGCCGTGCCGTCCTTGCGTTCACGCTTTCGGATGCTCGCCATGGCGGAAGGGTAGGGGAGTGGAGGCGTTGGTGTTAGGCCCGTGTTTGGCCGAGATTTACATCGGTACAGGTAGGAGACGGAGGCGGACGGGAATCGAACCCGCCTGCCCGAGATCCTCGGACACCTCGGTTTTGAAGACCGGGAGGGCCACCAGGCACCCACACGCCTCCACCGCCCGCCAGGCTACCGGAAGGACCCGGCATGACCGCCACCCGCGAAACACCCGTACGGCTCACGCAGTTCGCCCACGGCGGCGGCTGCGCCTGCAAGATCCCGCCCGGCGAGCTGGAGGACGTGCTCGGCGGCCTGGCGACCGCGCCACCGGTCCCCGGTGGCACCCCGCTGCTGGTGGGACTGGCCACCGGCGACGACGCGGCCGTCGTCACCCTGCCCGCGTACGGCGGGGCCGCCGCGCAGGCGGTGGTGTCGACCGCCGACTTCTTCACACCGGTCGTCGACGACCCGTACGACTGGGGGCGCATCGCCGCGGCCAACGCGCTGTCCGACGTGTACGCCATGGGCGGCCGTCCGGTCCTCGCCGTGAACCTGCTGGCCTGGCCGCGTGACCTGCTGCCGTTCGAGCTGGCCCGCGAGGTGCTGCGGGGAGGGATGGACATCGCCGCCGAGGCCGGCTGCCACGTCGGCGGCGGGCACAGCGTGGACGACCCGGAACCCAAGTACGGCATGGCCGTCACCGGGCTCGCCGACCCGGCACGGCTGCTGCGCAACGACGCCGGCCGGCCGGGCCTGCCCCTGTCGCTGACCAAACCGCTCGGCCTGGGCGTACTGAACAACCGTCACAAGGCCACCGGAGAACGGTTCGAGCAGGCGGTGGCCACCATGGTGGCCCTCAACCGGGACGCGTCCGAGGCCGCGCTGGCCCGGGGCGCCACCTGCGCGACCGACGTGACGGGCTTCGGACTCCTCGGCCATCTGCACAAACTCGCCCGGGCCTCCGGCGTGACCGCGGTCCTCGACACCGCCGCCGTGCCCTGGCTCGACGGGGCCCGCCAGGCCGTGCGCGACGGCTACGTCAGCGGCGGCACCCGGCGCAACCTCGCCTGGGTGGCCCCGTTCACCGACTTCGGCGACACGGACGCCGACACCCGCCTCCTGCTGGCCGACGCCCAGACCTCCGGGGGCCTGCTCGTCGCGGGCGAGGTCCCCGGCGCCCCGGTGATCGGCGAACTCGTCCCGCGCGGAGCCCACTCGGTCGTCCTGAGATGAGCCCCGGACGAGCCTGGACACCCCCTAGGTCAGGGCTCGGTGCCCGTGTGGTCGTCGATGCCGGCCCGCGCCTGGTAGGCGCGCACCAGTTCCCGTGCGGCCGGGCCCCGGGGGCGGCGCCCCGGACGGATGTCGACGGCGAACGCCTTGGTCTCCTGGATGTGGGTGTTGGGGTCGAGCGACAGATGCACCAGCTCGTTGGCGGCGTCGCCCGTGCTGTAGCCGCTCGGCCCCCAGTGGTAGGGCAGCCCCACCTGGTGCAGGGTGCGGCCGTGCACGGTCAGCGGCGGCACCCGGTCGGTGACCAGCACCCGCGCCTCGATCACACCCCGGGCGCTGACGATCGTCGCCCAGCCGGTGTGCTCCAGGCCGCGCTCCGCGGCGAGTTCCGGCGACACCTCGCAGAAGAACTCCGGCTGGAGCTCGGCCAGATAGGGCAGCCAGCGCGACATGCCGCCCGCCGTGTGGTGCTCGGTGAGCCGGTAGGTGGTGGCCACGTACGGGAACACCTCCGAGCCCGGCTCGCCACCGCTGGGCTGGTAGCGGTTGTCCGGCCGCGAGGGCATCACCTGCCGTACCGGATTGCGCTGCTGCTCGTACAGCAGGTTCGGGAAGGGTGATTCCTGCGGCTCGTAGTGGGCGGGCAGGGGACCGTCGGTGAGCCCGGAGGGCACGTACAGCCAGGCCTTGCCGTCGGCCTGCATCACGAACGGGTCCGTGCCCGACAGCGCCTCGGGACCGGTCGCGTCCTTCGGCGGCCGATGGCCGGGCGCCTTGTCCTTCTTGAAGTCGGCGATGTCGTGGCCCGTCCACTCACCCTTCGCCTCGTCCCACCACACCAGCGCCTTGCGCGCGCTCCAGGGCCTGCCGTCCGGGTCCGCCGAGGCCCGGTTGTACAGGATGCGGCGGTTGGCGGGCCACGCCCAGCCCCACTCGTTCGCCACCCAGTTCTGCTCCCCGCCGGGCTTGCGGCGGGCGGCCTGGTTGACGCCGTCGGCGCGGACACCGCAGTAGATCCAGCAGCCGCAGACCGTGGAGCCGTCGGGCCTGAGCTGCTCGTACGACGCCAGCGGCTCGCCCTCGGCGTCATGGCCGTTGATCTCCGCCAGCACCGCCTCCGCCTCCGGCTCGGCCAGTGTGCCCTTCGTGGGATAGTCCCAGGCCAGGTCGAGCACCGGCCGGTCCATGGGGTCGGCGGACCCCGCGAGCTTCTGCCGGACGATCCGGCCGAGGTGGAAGGTGAACCACAGGTCGCTGCGGGCCTCTCCCGGCGGTTCGACGGCCTGGTGGTGCCACTGGAGCAGCCGCTGGGTGTTGGTGAAGCTGCCGTCCTTCTCGGTGTGGGCGGCGGCGGGCAGGAAGAACACCTCGGTGCCGATGTCCTCCGTGCGCAGCTCCCCGCTGTCGATCTCCGGGCCGTTCTTCCACCAGGTGGCCGACTCGATGAGGGAGAAGTCGCGCACGACGAGCCAGTCCAGCTTGGCCATGCCGAGCCGCTGCATGCGGGCGTTGGCGGAGCCGACCGCCGGGTTCTCGCCCATCAGGAAGTAGCCCTTGCACACCCCTTCCAACTGGGCCAGCACCGTCTCGTAGGTGGAATGCGAGCCGGTCAGCCGCGGCAGGTAGTCGAAGCAGAAGTCGTTCTCCGCCCTCGCCGCGTCACCCCAGTACGCCTTGAGCAGGCTGACGAGGTACGAGCGCATGTTGCCCCAGTAGCCCTTGTGGGCCGCCTCGGCCTGCACGAAGGCGTCCAGGTCCTCGTTCTTGTGCGCGTGCGGCATCGGGATGTATCCGGGCAGCAGGTTGAACAGGGTGGGGATGTCCGTCGAGCCCTGGATGGAGGCGTGGCCGCGCAGGGCCAGGATGCCGCCGCCCGGGCGGCCGATGTTGCCGAGCAGGCTCTGCAGCACGGCCGCGGCACGGATGTACTGCACCCCCACGGTGTGCTGGGTCCAGCCGACCGCGTAGGCGAACGCGGTGGTCCGCTCGCGCCCGGAGTTCTCCGTGATCAGCTCGCACACCCGGCGGAACACATCCTGCGGCACCCCGCAGATCCGCTCCACCATCTCGGGCGTGTACCGGGCGTAGTGCCGCTTGAGCACCTGGAACACACACCGCGGATGCGTCATCGTCTCGTCGCGTTCGATCTCGCCCTCGCCGATGACGGCGCCGCCCGACCCGTGGGCCTCGCCGCGTCCGGCCGCGCTCACCGAACTGCCGCCGCCGGTGCGCTTGTCGTACTCCTGGTCGCGCTCCCCGGAGGCGGCCTGCACCTCCGTGCCCTCGTACTGCCAGCTGCTGTTGTCGTAGGTGCGCTGCCCGGCGTCCAGGCCGGAGAACACGCCGTCGAGGTCCTCGGTGTCCCGGAAGTCCTCCCGCAGCACCACCGGCCCGTTGGTGTAGGCCACCACGTAGTCGCGGAAGTACGCGCCCGTGCTCAGGACGTGGTTGATGATCCCGCCGAGGAAGGCGATGTCCGAACCCGCGCGCAGCGGCACGTGCAGATCGGCCAGCGCGCTGGTCCGGGTGAACCGTGGATCGACATGGATCACCTTCGCCCCGCGGGCCTTGGCCTCCATCACCCACTGGAACCCGACCGGATGGCACTCGGCCATGTTCGAGCCCTGGATGACGATGCAGTCCGAGTTCTGCAGGTCCTGCTGGAAGGTGGTCGCGCCGCCGCGGCCGAACGAGGTTCCCAGACCGGGAACGGTGGAGGAGTGTCAAACACGCGCCTGGTTCTCGATCTGGATCGCGCCCAGGGCGGTGAACAGCTTCTTGATGAGGTAGTTCTCCTCGTTGTCCAGTGTCGCCCCGCCGAGGCTGGCGATGCCGAGCGTGCGCCGGGTGCGCGCGCCGTCGACCTCCCACTGCCAGCCCGCGCGGCGGGCCTCGATCACCCGGTCGGCGATCATGTCCATCGCCGTGTCCAGGTCGAGACGCTCCCACTCGGTGCCGTGCGGGCGCCGGTACAGGACGTGGTGCTCACGCGCGCCGCCCGTGGTCAGCTGGAGACTGGCCGCGCCCTTGGGGCACAGCCGGCCGCGGGAGACGGGGGAGTCCGGGTCGCCCTCGATCTGTGTGACCCGACCGTCCTCGACGTACACGTTCTGGCCGCAGCCCACGGCGCAGTACGGGCAGACGGACTTCACCACCCGGTCCGCGGAGGCCACCCTGGGTGTCAGCCGTGCGCTCGGCCCGCTCTTGGCCGCGGCGCCGCGCCCCAGGGGGTCGGTGCCCGTCAGCTGGCGGTAGACCGGCCAGGAGTCGATCCAGGTACGTACGCCCATCAGGTCAGCCCTTCCGGTGGTGCTCGGTTCCTGTTCGGGATCCTTCTCGTGTCCTCCTCGGCGGAGCGGCAGCCCGTCCGCCGACGGGTACCCGCGCCGTCAGCCGGTGCGGGCCCGCAATCGCTCCCGCTGCGGTACGACCGTGTACCGGGGATCCTCGGCCGAGGCCACCCCGGCGTGGAACACCCCGAACCGCAGCGCGGCCGAACCGGTCAGCAGCGCCACCCCGGCCGCCACCGCGCACGCCCGGCCCCGCCGCCGCCCCGTGCCCGGGTAGGCCGCCAGTGCGGCGCCGCCCGCCGTCAGCAACTCGGCGGCCCGCAGCAGCCGGTGCGGTCCGCCCTGTTCGAACGGCTCCGCGACCAGACCCATCCGACGCTTCATCAGTTGGAAGGCGCCCAGTTCCAGCCCGGCACCGAGCACCGCCATGCGGCGCGCCGGAGCCGTCTGCCCGGCCGGCGCGCAGGCCAGCGCCAGCCCGGCCGCCGCACTCGACGCAGACCCCGCGAAGACGAACGGCAGCTCGCGGTAGCCCTCGTGCCAGGACGGCACGGCGGTGTCGGAGAGCAGCACGGCGGTGTAGGTGGCGACCGCCGGGCCCAGGCAGGCCGCGGCCGCCGTGGCGCCCGCGCCGGCGACGCGCGCACGGCCCGTGACGTCGGCGGCAGCGGCGGCCATCGTCAGGGGCGCGTACCCGGCCAGCAGCCACGAGCCCATGCTCATCGGCGACGTGGGCTTGAACACGCGGAGCATGTTGAGGAACCGGGCGGGCCGGCCCAGATCGTGCACGAGCGCGCCCAGCGACCCGCTGATGGCGCCCGCCGCCCCCAGCTTCGCCACCCGCGCCAGGCCCGGCCGCCCGCTGGCCTGCCCGCCGGCCGCCAGCAGCGACGACGCGCCCGCCAGACCCCCGAGGAAGAGATAGCCGGCGATGTCGAGGGCCTGCCACGTCGGCTTGTTGAGGATCGGCCTGCCGTAGTACGACGAGAACCGCGCCTCGGGGACCATCGGCTGCTCGCCGCGGCCCCTGCCCCGGCGACGGCGACCCCGCCGCGAGCGCCCCGCGTCCTGAGCGCCCGTCACGGCGTCCCGGCCGGGCCGCGCCCCTCGCAGGCCCCCGCGGGTCACGTCCGACTCGCTCATCGCCGCCTCCCGGCGAAGCTCGCGACACCCAGCGCGGCGAGCGAGACGGCTGCCACCGCCGCGTGCCGCCACATGGCGGGCAGATCCCGGGTGGTCACCACCGGATCCGGTGGCAGGCCGTACACCTCGGGTTCGTCGAGCAGCAGGAAGAACGCGCCGTCGCCGCCGACCCCGTCCTGCGGGCTCTCGCCGTACAGCCGGGCCTCGGTGACACCGGCCGCGTGCAACTGCGCCACCCGGGCCGCCGCCCGTGCGCGCAACTCCTCCAGCGGGCCGAACTGGATGGAGTCGGTCGGGCACGACTTGGCGCAGGCCGGCTCCATGCCGACACCGAGCCGGTCGTAGCACAGCGTGCACTTCCAGACCCGGCCGTCCTCCTTGCGCTGGTCGATGACCCCGTACGGGCAGGCGGGCACGCAGTACCCGCAGCCGTTGCACACATCCGCCTGGACCACCACCGTGCCGAACTCGGTGCGGAACAGTGCCCCTGTGGGACACACGTCAAGGCAGCCCGCGTGCGTGCAGTGCTTGCACACGTCGGAGGACATCAGCCAGCGCAACTCGGTCCGGCCGTCGGGCGACACCGGCGAGATCGCCCCGTCGGGGGAGGGGGAGGGAGAGGGAGAGGGAGAGGTGCCGAGGTTCCGGGCGGCCTCGAACGCGTCGAAGCCCTCGTGGCCGCCGCCCGGTTCGCGGCCGGTCTCGGGCAGGCGCTGTTCGATGAACGCCACGTGCCGCCAGGTGTCCGCGCCCAGGCCCTGCGTGTTGTCGTAGGACATGCCCGTCAGTTCCAGGCCGTCCTCCGGCACGGCGTTCCACTCCTTGCACGCCACCTCGCACGCCTTGCAGCCGATGCACACGGACGTGTCGGTGAAGAAGCCCACGCGCGGCGGGGCGTCGGGGTATCCGGCGGCCCCCGCCACGTTGGGCTGCGGCCCGGACAGCAGGTTTCCGGACGGCGGCGGTTCGCCGCCTGTCGCGCTCACCGCCGTCGTGTCGCCCTCGGACATGCTCCGACCTCCTCGGCTTCCGTGCGCGGCGCTCACCCTGTCCTGCTCACGAGCCTGGCACGGGTGCCCGGCCGGCGCGCGTCCGAAACCGCGCCGGAGGCGGCCCGCCGTCCGCGCCGGAGCACCCCACGGCGCCGGTGTCGCCGCGGGTCTCGGCGATCAGCAGACGGACCGCGGCGGGCAGGCCACCGCTCTCGGCGGCCCGCCGCAGCCGGCGTGCGGCGCTGCCGTCGGCCAGCGCCCGGCCCAGCAGTTCGCGCACGCTCTCCCAGTCGCCGGACGCCTCCAGCGCCGGGCGCAGCCGGTCCGGCAGGCCGTGCAGCACTTGGCGGGCGGGGACCGCACGCCGGGTGACCGGGTCGACCAGGGGGCCCTCGAGGCCGGAGCGGGCGGCTCGCCAGGCGGCGGCGCGCAGCCATTCGTGGTGCCCGGCGCAGGCGGGGCCGGCCCGTCGGGCCAGCCGCGCGCACGCGTCGTGGACGAGGGCCCGGAAGAGCCCGGCGACCAGGACGACCGTCTCCACCCGAGGGCAGGCGTCGCAGATCCGCAGCTCCAGCGTGCGCTGGTGCGCGGAGGGCCGTACGTCGTAGTAGACCATTCCGGGGTCGGTGATGACGCCCGAGCCGATCAGCTCCTCCAGGGCCGCGTCGTATTCGGCGGCGCCGGAGTAGCACCCGGCCGGCCCGGCGGTGGGCCAGCGCTGCCACAGCATCGTCCGCCAGCTCGCGTAGCCGGTGTCACCGCCGAGCCAGAACGGCGAACTCGCCGACAGCGCGAGCAGCGGCGGCAGCCACGGCGACACCAGGCACATGGCGCGCACCGCCGTGTCCCGGTCCGGGACGTCGACGTGCACCTGAGCGCTGCAGATCAGCTGTTCCTCGGCGACCCTGCGGTACTCGTCGGCCATGTGCCGGTAGCGGGGATGGTCGGTGACGCCCTCGTGCGAGCCGAGCCGGGCCAGCGGCGCGGTGCCGGCGGCCACCGCCGCGAGACCCAGCGGGGCGGCCGCCGCGTCCAGGCTGCGCCGCGACGCGGCCAGATCGGCGCGGAGGCCGTCGAGGGACTCGTGCACCCCGCTGTTGCTCTCCACGACGCAGCTCTGGAACTCGGGCGCGAACCCGGGTCCGGTCAGCCGGTCGAGCACGGCGCGCGCGCCCGGCACCGGCAGGCCGCTGTGAACGTCCAGCAGGTGGAACTCCTCCTCGACCCCGATGCGCAGCGTCACGGTTCGTTCCCGCCCTCGTCGTGGTTTACCGCCTGTGATGTGACCGGCCGGTGGCTCCCGCGTCGCCGGCCCTGTCCGGTCAGCCCATGGCCCGGTACGCCGCGGCGGTCGTCAGGCCGTACGCCAGGTGCGGTACGACGTCGGACGCCCATGACGTCGGGCTCCACGAGGTGGGATCGGTCAGGCGCAGCGCGGTGGCGGGGGCGTCGGCGCCCGCCATGGCGGCGGCGCCGAGCAGCGGTCCGGCCAGCCAGATCGGCAGGGCCGGACGGCGGTACCGCAGCAGCCCGTACGCCGCTCCGGCCCCGAGACCGATGGCGTACCCCAGCAGCGCGCCGGCCGCCTGGGCGCGGTTGTCCTTATCCTCGCCGTCCCCGAGCGGCACCTGGGCGCGGTCGGCCAGACGGTCCGCTATCTGGGCCGGGATGCCGCTGGCGGACCGCCCGCGCAGCAGCATGTCGCCGTAGGACACCAGATCCAGTGCGAGGGTGCCCGCGGCGCCTGCCAGCAGGCCTTTGGTGATCGAGTGCATGACCGGGCGCTCCCTCGGTGGCGGGTGGCTGGGGTGCTCACGGGTCCTCCGGGTTCCATCCGTGGGAGCGGCGAAACAGCGGGAGAAAATCGTTGGCAGCCCGGTGTGCGGGGTGCTGGGATGACGCGGTGAGCAGCGACACCGGCCAGGATGGAGCACCCGCATGACCGACACCCCGCCCGCGACCGCGTCCGTCACCCTGGACGACGTCCGCGACGCCGCCGAGCGGATCAAGGGCGTGGCGCACCGCACCCCCGTCCTGCGTTCGCGCACCCTGGACGCCCTGGTCGGCGCCGAGGTGCACGTCAAGTGCGAGAACTTCCAGCGGGTCGGCGCCTTCAAGTTCCGCGGGGCCTACAACGCCGCGTCCCGACTGTCCGCCGGGCAGCTGGCCCGGGGGATCGCCGCGTACTCCTCCGGCAACCACGCCCAGGCCGTGGCCCTGGCCGCACGGGAGCTGGGCACCAGCGCGGTGATCGTCATGCCGGAGGACACACCGCGCTCCAAGCGGGAGGCGACGGCGGGGTACGGAGCGGAGATCGTCACCTACGACCGCTACACCGGCGACCGCGTCGCCATCGGGGAGGCACTCGCCGCCGACCGAGGGCTCGCGCTCATACCGCCGTACGAGCATCCGCACGTCATCGCGGGCCAGGGCACCGCGGCCCTGGAACTGATCGAGGAGGCCGGTGAGCTGGACGCCCTGGTCGTCCCGGTCGGCGGCGGCGGGCTGATCGCCGGCAGCGCCACGGCGGGCAAGGGACTGCTGCCGAACCTTCGGGTCGTCGGCGTCGAGCCGGAGGCCGGCGACGACACCAAGCGGTCCCTCGGGGCCGGCCGGCGCGTCGGCGTGCCGGTGCCCCGGACCATCGCCGACGGCCAGGCCGCCGACATCCCCGGGGAACTCACCTTCTCGCTCAACCGGCGTCTGGTGGACGCGATCAGCCTGGTGAGCGACGACGAGATCCGCGAGGCCATGCGGTTCGCCTTCGAACGCCTGAAGATCGTCGTCGAGCCCAGCGGAGCGAGCGCCCTGGCCGCGCTGCTGGCCCGCCGGGTCGAGGCGCTGCCCCGCCGGGTCGGCGTCATCGTCTCCGGCGGCAACATCGACTCCCGGCGCTTCACCGAGATCATCGGCGGCTGATGCCACCGGGTGCCCGCTCTCGCGGGCACCCGCCCCACATCAGCTCAGTCCCACCGAGGGGAGAGGCCGCGCCGATCTCAGTCCCACAGCGGGGTGGTCATCACCCGGTCGTACCCCTCCGGCCGCGCGCCCGTGAAGACCAGGCTGATCCGGGTGAAGTGGTCCACCTTCGGGTCCTTCTTCCAGGGCTCCGGGCGGTCCAGCCGCACGATGACCGGATACGAGCGGAAGGTGCCCTTCGCGCAGTACGGCTTGCAGTCGTTGACGAAGTTGACACCCTTCGCCACCGCGCTCCTGCCGTTCCACGTCGACCAGTGCAACGAGGAGAGGCGGCTGTTGGCGTCGCCGCAGGCGAGGATGAACGCGTCGGGGCGCGCCTGCGGCTTCCAGAAACAGTCGACGAGCACGGGCTTGTGCGACGCCCCGTGCCCCGCCGACGGCGACGGCTGCCCCGCGGGTGCGGCGGAGGCCGTTGCCAGACCCGCGCTGAGCACTGCGGCAGCAGCGAGCGTGACCACTGTCCTCACCGTGTGTGTGCGCATGTTCGCTCCCGGCCGACGACGTCCGATTGCTGTAACGACGCTACGACCGTGCTGGATGCGGCACCACTCGGACGGACCGGTGCCGGGCGGCCTCATCCGGGGAACGGCCGGTGCGCGGGCACGCCGAACGGCGGGTCGCCGCCGCCGGGATCCGGCTGGCAGGTGTCGCAGAGTTCATGCTGACCGTCGCGGGTGATGACGGTTCCCCAGCCCAGGCAGTGGTCGCAGTCACGAGCCAGGCTCAGGTCGGGGTGAGGCGGGATGGGGCTGTGGTGGGCTCCGTACGCCATGTGGGGGCGGCTCCTCGAAGTCGCGTGGTGGACGTCACACCATTTTGTCGGATTTTTCTGAGTTGTCCAGAAAATTCTTCGGTGTAATCGGCCCCGCACAGTGTGCGACCGACGGCAGGCGGAGGCCTGATGCCCCCGTCGCGAGCTCAGGGGCGTACGCCGTCGATGTCGAGGTGGAGATGGCGCGGGCCGCGCAGCACCGCGTTCTCCCGGTACGGCGGCGGGTCCTCGACCAGGCGTGGGCCGTCGAGGCGACGGGCCAGCTCGGCCAGCGCGATCTGGGTCTCCAACCGGGCCAGCGGCGCCCCGAAGCAGCTGTGGATGCCGCTGCCGAACCCGAGGTGCTCGAGGTCCGCGCGGTCCGGGTCGAACCGGTCCGGGTCCTTGAACCGCTCCGGGTCGCGGTTGCCCGCCGCCAGGACGAGCCAGATCCGCGCGCCCTTGGGGATCGTCACCCCGCGCAGCTCGATGTCCGTGATGCAGGTGCGCTGCGGCAGCAGCTGCACCGGCGGCTCGTAGCGCAGCAGCTCCTCGACGATCTTGACGGACAGCCCGGGGTCCTCCCGCAGCCGCTCCAGGTACTCGGGATGGCGCAGCAGGGTGAGCATGCCGTTGGTGATGAGGTTGACCGTCGTCTCGTGCCCGGCGATCAGCAGCAGGACCGCCGTGCTGAGCACCTCCATCATCGACATCGAGCCGTCGGGGCCATCGCCGCCGACCAGGTCGGACAGCATGTCGTCGCGCGGCTCCCGAGCGCGCTGCTCGACCAGGCCGGCCAGGTACATGCCCAGCTGGACCCGTGCCTCCCGCGCGGCCCGCTGGACCGGCGCCTCGGGATCGTTCCGGCTCTCCGGGTCCAGTGCGGCGACGATCGGGTCGACCCAGGCGCGAAAACGTGGCTCGTCCTCGCGCGGCACCCCGAGCAGCCGGCAGATCACGGTCACCGGGAAGGGATAGGCGACCTGGTCGACGAGGTCGATCCGCCGGGCGTCCCCGAGGCCGTCGACGAGCTCGGTGACGATCCGGACCAGCTCGCCGCGCAGCGAGTCGATCCGGTGCGGCCGGTGCGGCGGGCCGAAGGAGCTGTTGGCGATCCGCCGCAGCCGGTCGTGCTCGGGCGGATCGAGCCGGATGAAGCTCGGCGGCAGCCCCGTGGTCTCCGGATCCGACAGTTCGTCGACGCCCGGCGCGGTCAGATGGGCGGCGTCGGAGCTGATCCGCGGGTCGTGGAGCAGGCTCTGGATGTCGTAGTACGAGCTGACGGCGTACGGGCCGTCCTCCTCCTCGTGCAGCACGGGCGTCCGGCGGAGCTCCTCGTACAGCGGATACGGGTCGGCGCGGCTGGAGAAGTCGGTGATCCGGCGCAGGAGCGAGGCGTGCGTCATGGGGGGTCCTCGGGTCGCTTCGGTCAGTGGCGGGCCGGGGTGAAGACCAGGCGCCGGTCGGCGGGGGAGTAGCCGCTGAGGGTCACCGTCGGGCCGTGGGTCGGCAGGGACGGGTCGGGGAAGTCGGCCGGCACCGGCTTGCGGCCCTCGGGCCGGCGGTCCACCGTCGGGTACTCCACCGGGAACGGAGCGCCACGCTCGATCTGCCGCTCGTAGAACTCCAGCCACCGCGTGTTGTCGAAGCTCACGGCGGCGATGACCCGCCCCTGGTAGCCGTAGACCCCGACGAACCGGCGCTCGGCGAGCGAGCCCTGCGTGATCATGATCTCGGTGCCCATGGACGGCACCCCGACCGACTTGATGTTCACCCCGAACTGCGACGACCAGAAGGCGGGCACCCACAGATGCGGGATCCGGTCGGAACTGGCGCTGATCATGTTGTGCGCGGCCACCTCGGCCTGCGCCACGGCGTTGCCCCAGTGCTCCAGGGACAGGAACTGGTAGCCGAACAGCGGATGCGGGGAGCGGGCCACGTCGCCCGCCACGAAGACGTCGTCGGTGACGATGCCCCGGAAGTCGAAGGCCCGGCAGCCCGCGTCGCAGGCGACGCCGCGCGGCCCGGCGCCCAGCCCGGAGCCGGCCAGCCAGTCGGTGTTGCGGGTCGCGCCCAGCGCGACGACCACGACGTCCGTCTCCACGACGCTGCCGTCGGACAGGTGAGCGGCCCGCACCCGGCCCACCGAGTCGCCCTCCAGACCGGTCACCATGACACCGGTGCGCAGGTCCACCCCGTTGTCGCGGTGGAGCTCCGCGGCCACCGCGCCGATCACCCCGCCGAGGGCGCCCACCAGCGGAGCGTCGGCACGCTCCGCCACGGTGACCGGGATCCCCTGGTCCCGGCAGGCCGAGGCGATCTCCGAACCGGTGAACCCCGCGCCGATGACGAACACCCGGCGCGGCGCGGCCTTCAGCCGGCGGTGCAGCCGGACGGCGTCGTCCCGGGTGCGCAGCACACAGACCCCGTCGAGCTGGGCCTCCTCCTCCTTCGGCCACGGCCGGGCGCGCACCCCGGTCGCGATCAGCAGCCGGTCGTAGGGCACCTCGTCGCCGTCGGCGAGCCGCACCCGCTTGCCCGCCATGTCCAGTCCCGTGGCGGCCACGCCGAGGCGCCAGGTGGCGTCGATCCCGCGGCGCCGGGGCAGTTCCGTGCGGTCCGGCGACGCCTTGCCGAGCAGCACCGCCTTGGACAGCGGCGGACGGTCGTACGGCTGGTACGGCTCGTCGCCGATCATGGTCAGCGAGCCGGCGAAGCCCTCGGCGCGCAGCGTCTCGGCGGCGCGCAGACCGGCCAGCGAGGCTCCGACGACGACGATGCGCCCCTCGCGCCTGAGCCACTCGTGGAACTGCTCAGCGGGCATCGGAGGCCCCCTGCCCGGCCCCGGCGGACCTCTCGGCCGCCTCGTCGAGGCCGTCCGCCGTGATCGCCTGCACCGGGCAGGCCGCGACCGCTCGCGCCACCTTCTCCCGGTGCTCGTCGCCGGCCCAGGGGCTGTAGACGAGCGACTCCTCGCCGTGCATGGTGAACACGTCCGGCGCGAGGAACGCGCACTGGGCGTACCCCTGGCACTTGTTGAGATCGACGACAAGCCTCATCGGCGTCCCCGCCCTTCCGGCGGCCAGGTCCTCGGCGACCACCCGGCCGGCGGGCATCCTCGGACGACGGTCATCTTCCCCGTGCCAGGATCGAAGGAGCGGCGGGCCGGGTGCCCGCCGGGGCGGGCCGAAGGGGTGACGGACCGCGCGGCCCGGCCGGCCGGGCGGTTCCGAGCGGCGCCGGCCGTACGGCCCATGGCCCCGCGCCGGTCATCTGTGGTAGCCGAGGGTGGTCATCATGCCGGACTCGGAGTGGTACTGGTTGTGGCAGTGCAGCATCCACAGACCGGGGTTGTCGGCGTAGAAGTCGAACACCAGCTTGCGGTGCGGCAGCACGATCGCCGTGTCCTTGCGCGCGCCGGCGGCGTCCAGGCCGGTCATGGCGAACGTGTGGCCGTGCAGGTGGATCGGGTGCCACATGTTGGTGGCGTTGATGATGGTGAGTCTGACCCGCTCGTCCTGGCGGATGGGATGGCGCTGCTCGACCGAGTAGGGCCTGTGGTCGAAGCTCCAGTTGAAGTCCTTCATGTTGCCGGTCAGCCTCAGCCGGATCTGCCGGTCCGGCTTGCGGTCGGAGTACGCCACCGCGTCGCCCGGCACCAGGCGCCGGGCCGGCACGAGGCGGCCCTGGAGTTCGTCCGGCTGCACCGAGGGCTCGGGCAGCGCCCCGGACTTGGCCGTGCGCAGCACCGCCAGCGCCCTGGCCTTCTTGCCCTCGGCCAGCGCCACCAGGGGGAACACTCCGTCCTGGGCGGTGACCAGGACGTCGTAGCGCTCGGCCATGCCCAGCAGCAGGGCGTCGGTGGTCGTGGGCTGGACCGGGTAGCCGTCGGTGTGCGTGATCGTCATCTCGTGGCCGCCCAGGGCCACCCGGAACGCGGTGTCGGCGCCGGCGTTGATGATGCGCAGCCGGATGCGGTCCCCGGGCTTGGCCCGGAACACCGTGGGGGCCTGCGGGAGGCGGCCGTTGACCAGGTAATAGGGAAAGTCGACATTGCCGCCCATGCTGCTCAGAAGGTCGCTGTGGGAGCCCCGCAGCACCCGGGAGGGACCGGACGAGCCGGCCCGCGCGGGCCCGCGGGCCATGGCATGGTGACCGGCGGAGCCGCCGTGCCCGGACATGCCGCCCGTGCCCATGTCCATCGGCGGGCGCTTTCCGTGGTGCAGCTGGGTCAGCACGGAGTCGGGGGTGGAGCCGTCCACGCCGTCCACCCAGTCGTCCAGGACGACGACCCACTCCTTGTCGTACGTCAGCGGCTCCTTGGGATCCTCCACGATCAGCGGCGCGTACAGGCCGCGGTCGAGCTGCATGCCCGAGTGCGAGTGCAGCCAGTAGGTGCCCGGATGCTGCACGGCGAAGCGGTAGGCGAACTCCGCGCCCGGCTTGATGCCCGCCTGGGTCAGGTCCGGCACACCGTCCATGTCGCAGCGCAGGCGAATGCCGTGCGAGTGCAGTGTGGTGTCCACGGGCAGGTGATTGGCCAGCGTGAGGTCCAGAATGTCCCCCGCGGTGACCCTGACCTCCTTGCCGGGCAGGTCGTCCCCGTAGGCCCAGGTCCTGAGGGTGCGTCCGCCGAGGTCCACCCGTGCCTCGGCGGCGGTGAGCCTGAACCTGCGCACCGGCCCGCCACCGCGCTTCTTCTCGGCGGCGAGGACCTCGGGGTCGGACGGGTTCACATACCCCTTGGGCCCCTTGGGAGCGAAGCGCCGGGTGCCGCCGGAGTCCGACTCCGCACCCTGCGTGGTCCCCGGGTGCGGGTCCGACCCCGAGGAGGAGTCGGCCCCGGAACAGGCGCCCAGGAGTCCCGAGCCGGCAGCCAAGATCGAGGCACTGAGCAAGGTGCGCCGCGTAGGTGAGTGCATGAATGAATAACACACGTTTTGTGCCGGTATGTGGGAGAACCGAAGCGGCGCGTCCGGGGATCTCGGCCACCAATTCCGCCGCGCCGACGCTCTCCTGCCGAGGCGTCATCACCCGTTCGGCGGCCCACCGGACCGCCCATGAGGTTGCTGTGAATCGCGTGGACGTTTGAACACCCGGCGGCTCACGTCCGTATGGGACCGGGGGATCCACATGCCCGGCCCGGTCACGACGACGTCCAGGAGCACTTTCGTGAGACGCACCTCGCGCAGACGACCCACTGCCCCGCGACGCGCCACGTTCGCCGCGGCCGCGCTCATCCTGGGCGGCGGTGGCCTGATGGTGGGCAACGTCTACGCCTCGGCCACCGAACCGGACCGGAATCAGGACGTGGGTCAGAACCAGGGCGTGGGGCGGAGCGAGGGCCAGAATCAGGGCGGGGGGCAGAACGGGGAACAGAACGGTCCCGTGGCCGCGGACTACGTCGACATCACCGGCGTGCGGCCCGAGGGAGACAGGCCCCGGGAGGAGGCGGACGCCTCGCGCGGCAGCTTCACCTCCAGCTGCGGGGTGAACGCGAACGGCCTGTTCAACTCGGACAACGTGATCGTCGCCCCCGGCGTCGGCAACGGCGCCCACCACTTCCACGACTACGTCGGCAACCAGGCCAACAACGCCTTCGCGAGCAACGCGACCCTGGCGAACGGCGACACCAGCTGCGCCGACAAGGGCGACAGGTCGACGTACTACTGGCCCGTGCTGCGGCTGCGCGACGGCACCCGGGAACGGGACGCCGACGCGCCCGGCGGCGGCACCGAGGGCAACACGGGACGGATCGTCACGCCCGCGCAGGTGACGCTGACCTTCGAGGGGAACCCGCGCGGCAAGGTCACCGCCATGCCGCGCTTCCTGCGCATCATCACCGGCGACGCCAAGGCGTTCGTCAACGGCCCCGCCAACGCCAACGCCTCCTGGTCCTGCACCGGCTTCGAGGACCGCCGGCTGAAGGACAAGTACCCGCTGTGTCCCGCCGGCAGCAAGGTGGTGCGCACCTTCAGGTTCCAGAGCTGCTGGGACGGCCGGAACATCGACAGCGCCAACCACCGCACCCACGTGGCCTTCGCCGGCGCCGACGGCAGCTGCCCGGACGGCTTCCGCGCCATCCCGCGACTGGTCCAGCGCATCGTCTACGACGTCGCCGCCCCGAGCCTGGCGGACGGCGGCCGCACGAGTCCGCTGTTCGCCGTGGACTCCTTCCCCGACCAGCTGCACAAGCCGGTCACGGACCACGGCGACTTCATCAACGTCTTCGACGACCGTCTCATGCGGGAGATGGTCGACTGCATCAACAGCGGGCGACAGTGCGGCTCCGGAAGGGGTCAGGAGCCGTCGCACGCCCCCGCGCCGCCGCAGGAGACCCGGCCCCCGGCGGAACCGGACCCCTCCACCTCGCCCATGGCCACGAAGAGCCCGGCCGAACCCGTGCCCGCGACAAGCACTCCCGTGACGGCCGCGCCTTCGCGCACCGCCATGCCCTCGCGCACCGCCATGGCTTCGCGCGCCGCCTCGGCGAGTCCTTCACCGGCACGCACGGCGCCCGCGCGCACCCCTTCCGCCAGCTCTGCGCCCGCGCGCACCACCCCAGCGCCCTCTGCGCCCGCGCGCACCGCATCCGCCCGTGCCTCGCAGGACGGCGGCGGCAGCCGAGGCGGCGGCAGTGGCGGCGACGTCGGCACCCCCACACAGGCACCGCCCCCCTCCGGGAACGGTGCGCCCGGCGAGCCGGGCGCGTCCGGTTCCACCGGCGGTGCGCAGACCGAACCCCAGGCGGTCCAGGGCAACTTGGCCGAGACCGGTACGCGGCTGTGGCCCGCGGCCGCGGGCGGGGTGCTGGTGATCGCCGGCTTCCTGCTGCTCCACCGCATCCGGCGCGCCGCCAGGTGAGACCGCCGTGGGCGCCCCCGCCCGGTCAGTCGGTGCGGGGGGCGCTCCGTCTGGCGTTGTTGTACAGGCGCAGCAGGTGCTTGGCCACCGCGCACGGCACGGTGTCGGCGTGGCACTGGCGACAGGTGCGCATGTGCTGCTGGTAGTCAGTATGCGCTTGCTGCAGAGCATCGTCCTGGGACGGCATGGGGTTTCCTCGCACGGGGGTGTCGGACGGCACGGGGAGCCCTCAACTCGGTTGTGGAGAGCGCCCGGTGCCAAAGTTGATCACGTTACTCCCGGTAGTGGAAAGCGCGTCCGTCCCTGCCGCATGACGAACCGGCGGTAACCGACCGTTACGATCCCTGTCGTCCGGAGTATGCCCACCAGCGGCCCTCGTGCCGGTTCACGGCGATGGGACGGCCGAAGCAGGCGGTCAGCCAGGTGCCGGTCAGCGTCTCCTCCACCGGGCCCCGGGTCAGGATCCGGCCCTCGCGCAGCAGCAGCGCGTGGCTGACGGCAGGGGAGAGCTCCTCGAGGTGGTGGGTGACCGTCACGGTGGCGAGCCGCGGACGGCCCTCGGCCAGCCGGTGCATGGCCTCGACGAGATCCTCGCGGGAGGGCAGGTCCAGGGCGTTGAACGGCTCGTCCAGGAGCAGCAGGGCCGGATCCGCCATCAGCGCCCTGGCGATGAGGATGCGCGCCCGCTGTCCGCCCGAGCAGACGCCGTACGGCCGGTCCGCCAGTTCCTTGATCTCCAGTTCCGCCAGGAGCTCGTGCGCCCGCTGCCGTACGGCCTCGTCGTACATCCGCCACAGCGGCTGCACGGTGCCGGTGTGACCGGTCAGCACGACCGTGTGGGCGTCGAGGTCCTGGGGCACGCGCTGGGCGGAGGTCACATGCCCGATGCGGGCGCGCAGTTCCCGTACGTCGACCCGGCCGAGCCGGCTGCCCAGCACCTCGACGCTGCCGGTGGTGGGATGCATCAGGGCGCCGAGCAGCCGCAGAAGTGTGGTCTTGCCGGCACCGTTGGCGCCCAGCAGCGCCCAGTGCTCACCGGGCCGGACCGTCCAGTCGACGCCGTCGAGGATCACCTGGTCGGTGGTGTAGCGGCGTACGCCCACCTCCCGGAGCGCGACGACGGCCCCCGGGCCCGCTGCCGGTTCCCGCTCTGCGGTCTCCTCCGTCATCAGCCGTCTCCCCTCGACGCGTTCGGGCCGGCCCGCTCGCCTTCGCCGCGCCGGCACCGCAGACGGTAGATGTATTCGGCAGGTTGTCGCCGGGCTGTCCGGTTGATGGACGGTTGGTAAGCGGTTGGCCGGATGGGCGGCCGGACGTCAGGGCCGGGGCGTGTGTGACGGAGATGACAGGAATTGCCTGGGCGTGTCCGGCCGGAAGTGGGGTACACGCAGCCCGGTGAACAGTGAAGGCGGTGGACATGGATTCGGTACTCCTCGGAGGTGAAGGCAGGGCCTCGGACGCCGGAGCGCCGAGGGCGGCGGCGGCCCTCTGCGGGGACGCCACCTGCATCGCCGAGGCCCGCCGTCTCGCGGCCGGGTTTCTGACCCGGGTGCGGACCGAGCACGGCCTGCCGGTCTCGGACCGGGCCATGGACGTGACCCAGCTGGTGGTCAGCGAACTGGTCACCAATGCCCGCAAGTACGCCGCCGGACCCATCCTGATGGACCTGCTGGTCGCCGGTGACACGGTGGAGGTCGCGGTCTGGGACAGCGATCCGGTGCTGCCGGTGGCCCGCGCCGCCGACCCGGGCCGGGTCGGGCAGCACGGCCTGGAGATCGTGCTGGCGGTCGTGCAGGGGTTCGAGGCGCGGCGGGAGCCCGTGGGCAAACGCGTCATCGCCCGCATCGCCCTGCTCGACGGCCAGGGCGGCGACGCGTCCGCCGTCAGGACTTGAGGTCCTGCCTGTCGCCCATCACCACGACCGGGTGCTGTCGCGGGTCGAGGGTGCGCAGCAGGTACCGCATCGCAGACTTGGACAGGCTCACACACGCCGAGGTGCCGCTGCCGTGGTCCATGTGCAGCCAGATGCTGCCGCCCTTGCTCTGCCCTTCGGGCCGTGTGGGGTCGTTGGGTGAGGTGCCCTTGACCCGGTTGTAGTCGATGGCGATGACGTAGTCGAAGTCGTGCCAGTAGGCCTTGCCCCAGGAGTGGGGTGCCTGGAACGAGGCGGACCTGGTGTACGGCAGCCTGGCCCCGGGGTCGTCCAGGACACCGCCCGCGTCGCTCAGCGTGAACACCCCGACGGGGCTGCGCTTGTCGCCCTCGTGGTGGTCCGTGGTCCAGCCCTTCCGGCCGTTGTGCGCCGCCCAGGACTGCTCGCGCTTCCAGGTGGAGCCGTCCTTGGCGAAGAGCTCGACGGTCGAGTCGGGCGAGTCGGGTCCGGCGCCGTAGACGGCGACGACCTGGCGGGAGCCGGCGGGTACGCGCTGCCACAGCCGGTCGCCGATGTCGGGTACGCGCTCGAAGGAGGTGGGCGGCGGCGGTGCGTCGTCGGTGCGGCGACCGCTGCCCGCCGCGCCCTTCGCGTCCCGGTCACCGGAACCGCCGCAGGACGTCAGGGACATCGTCACCGCACCGCACAGGGCCACCAGGGCGGCCGTGCGTATCGCACCGCTTTTTCGCATGGCGCCCATGATTCCACCGCGCCGCGGGCGCTTTGTCCCCGGCCCACCGCAGGGGTCCCGTCACCCGAATGGGCGTCCGTGGCAGCGTGGGTGGGGCTGATCGGGTGTCTCCTGGAGTGAGAGAGGCGTCCATCAAGGGAGCCGATCATGTATGAGATGTGTGCAGGAGTCGACAAACCCGGCGGCGCATTGGTGTGGCATGTCATGGCCAAGAACGCGGCCAGGACATTGTGCGGTCGTCGGCTCGGCCAACGCGTCGACGGCGCGAGCGCACAGCGGGCTGGTCACTGTTCCACGTGCATGGCCCTGTTCGGGAAGCTGATGACGGCACCACCGGCCGTCGGCTCTCCCGCCGGCACGGACCACTGACGGTCCGCGCCCGAAGGCCTGCCCCGCCAGGGCAGGCCTTCGTCCTGTCCGTACGTCCGTCTTCGGTCAACGGTTTGACCAACTTCTGGCAAGGTGGCCCCATTTGGCATCCCGGCGGCGGCCGATGGGTAACACTGAGCGGCGGAGGGGGGAGGTGCGCGGCGGCGCTGTGCCGTCGTGCCGTCCCGAAGTGTCACGCCCGCCTTGGGGAAGGCGGCGAGGGGACCAGTCGGGGGGATGCATGACGCAGTCGCTTCCGGGGCAACGCCCTGCCCGAAAGAAGGCGTTCACCGGGGAACAGGAGCTTCCGGTCGCCGTGATCGGCGCCGGTCCGTACGGCCTGTCCGTCGCCGCCCATCTGCGGGCGCACGGTGTGCCGGTGCGGGTCTTCGGCGAGGTCATGGGCAGCTGGCGGCACGCCATGGCGACCGGGATGTTCCTGAAGTCGACCCCGGACGCCGTCGATCTGTCCGCGCCGGAGCCCGGCGGGCGGCTGGCGGACTTCCTCCGGGTGCACGGCGAGCCGGAGCTGACCGAGCTGACACCGATCCCGTGCGACGTTTTCGTCCGCTACGGGCAGTGGTTCCAGAAGCGGTACGTCGGTGAGGTGGAGGCGGCGCGGGTGGTGGCCGTGGACCGCGCGGCCGACGGCTCCGGATTCGCCGTACGTCTGGACGACGGAGAGGAGCTCGCGGCCCGGTCCGTCGTCGTGGCCACGGGCCTGAACGGGCTGGCCCACATACCGCGCGAGCTGCGGCGTCTCGCGCCCGAGGGGCCGGGCCCCGAAGCGCTGGTGTCGCACACCAGCCACCACACCGACCTCTCCCGCTACGCGGGCCGGCGGGTCGCCGTGATCGGCGGCGGCCAGTCCGCGCTGGAGAGCGCGGCACTGCTGAACGAGGCGGGTGCCCGGGCGCAGGTGCTGGTGCGGGAGCGGAGCCTGCTGTGGGGGACGACTCCCACCCTGACCAGGCCGTGGCCGCTGCGGATCACCCGGCCCGCCTCGCCGCTGGGCACCGGCTGGATCCTGGCCGCGGTTTGTCGGGCCCCGGGCGGGGTGCGGCACCTGCCCGCCGCCGCCCGGCTGCTGCTCTTCCGGCGTGCGCTGCGGCCCTCGGGCGGATGGTGGCTGCGCAACCGGGTCGAGGGGGTCGTACCGGTGCGCACGGCGTGCCGGGTCACTGGAGCCGAGGCGGCCGGGGGCGGCGTCCGGCTGGACCTCGCCGGGCCGGGCCGCGCGGCGGAGACCCTCGCCGTCGACCACGTGCTGGCCGCCACCGGATACCGCCTCGATCTGGACGCGGTCCCCTTCCTGTCACCGGCGGTGCGCGGCGCGCTGGAGCACGTGCCGGGTTCGAAGGCGCCCCGGCTGTCCGCCGGCTTCGAGTCGTCGGTGCCGGGTCTGCACTTCACCGGATCGCTGGCCGCCCCGGTGTTCGGCCCCATGATGCGCTTCGTCGCCGGTGTGGAGTACGCGGCCACACGGGTCGCCCGGGCCCTGGCCGGCCGTGCGGCTGCCCGCTGAGGACACCGGACGAGCCCGGCGGGACCCGAGGAGGTTGCCTAAGAATTTTAGGAAAGCGCATAATCCCTTCAGGGAAACGAAGGGATGGCAGCCGTGCCGCGCGCTGGACTCACCACCGAACGACTGGTCCGGGCGGGAGCCGATCTGGCCGACGAGGTCGGCTTCGACCAGGTGACCGTGTCGGCGCTGGCCAGACGGTTCGACGTCAAGGTCGCCAGCCTGTACTCGCACCTGAAGAACTCCCAGGACCTCAGGACCAGGATCGCCCTGCTGGCGCTGGAGGAGCTCGCCGACCGGGCCGCCGACGCCCTGGCCGGGCGGGCCGGCCGGGACGCCCTGGCCGCGTTCGCGGACGTCTACCGCGACTACGCGCGCGCACACCCCGGCCGCTACGCCGCCGCCCGGCTCCGCCTCGACCCCGAGACGGCCGCCGCGAGCGCGGGCGTGCGGCAGGCGCAGATGATGCGGGCGATCCTGCGCGGCTACGACCTGCCGGAACCGGACCAGACGCACGCCGTCCGCCTGCTGGGCTCCGTCTTCCACGGCTACGTCAGCCTGGAGCTGGCCGGAGGCTTCAGCCACAGCTCCCCCGACCCGCAGGACACCTGGGCCTGGATCCTGGACCACCTGGACACCCTGCTCCGCGGCCGGCCCGCCTCCTGAACCAGCCCGCCGCGACCTCTGCAACCGGCCCTGACCGGCCGATCCCGTGATCCACGCCACCTGATTCCCGCCATCTTCGTGATATCCATCACGCAGGATTATCGGCTCAAGCCGTGACGACTCGGGCAAGTCGATGCTAGAAAGGCCAGATGGCAGACCGTTTTGCCCGTCTTCGACGGATATCGCGGCGGTCGCTGGGTGGAAAGAGTCCGCGAAGCGTCGCCGGACAGATGTTCCTCCTGCAGGTGGCCCTCGTGGTGCTGCTCGTGGCCTTCGCCGTCTTCGCTCTCCTCATGCAGTCGGAGCGGGACACCAGCGCCGAGGCCAAGCGCCGCTCCATCGCCGTCGCCCAGACCTTCGCGCACTCCCCGGGAGTCCTCACCGCACTGAAGGCCCCCCACCCGTCGGCCGTGCTCCAGCCGCTGACCGAGGCGGGGCGCAAGGCCGCCGGCGTGGACTTCATCGTGGTCATGGACACCCACGGCATCCGCTACACCCACCCCATACCCGATCGCATCGGCAAGCGCTTCGTCGGCACGATCGGACCGTCCCTGGCGGGCAAGGTCTACACGGAGAGCGTCCACGGACCGCTCGGTGAGGAGATGCAGGCCACCGTCCCCGTCGACAATGCAGACGGCCATGTGGTGGCCCTGGTCTCCGCCGGACTGAAGGTCAAGAACGTCACCAGCCAGGTGGACCGGCAGATCCCGCTCATCCTCACCGCCGGAGCGGTCGCGCTCGGCGTGGCCACCGGCGTGACGGCGCTCGTGGGCAGGCGGCTGCGCCGCCAGACCCACAGCCTCGCCCCGGACGAGATGAGGCGCATGTACGACCACCACGACGCGGTGCTGCACTCCGTGCGCGAAGGAGTGCTCATCGTCGGCGACGACGGACGGCTGCTGCTCGCGAACGACGAGGCCCGACGGCTGCTGGACCTGCCCCCGGACGCGGAGGGCCGGTACGTGACGCAGCTGTCGGGCCTGGAGCCCGAGACCGTCTCGCTGCTCGCCTCCGGCCGCGAGGCCACCGACGAGGTCCACCTCGCCGGCGGCCTGCTGCTCGCCGTCAACCAGCGGCCCACGGACCGTGACGGAGGCCCCAGGGGCACGGTCGTCACCCTGCGCGACTCCACCGAACTCCAGGCCCTCTCCGGCCGGGCCGAGGTCGCTCGTGAGCGGCTCAAACTCCTGTACGACGCCGGCCTGGGCATCGGCACCACCCTCGACGTGACCCGCACCGCCGACGAACTCGCGCAGGTCGCCGTCCCCCGCTTCGCCGACTTCGTCACCGTCGACCTCGCCGACGGCGTGCTGCACGGCGAGGAGCCGGGCCCCACCGCGGCCGGGGTCCGGCGGATCACCGTGCACGGCGTCCGCGACGACCATCCGCTCTACGAGAAGGGCCGGCTGATCGACTTCCTGCCCTCCACCCCCCAGGGCCGCGGCTTCGGCACCGGCCGCTCCGAGCTGGTGACCGACCTGCTGACCGCCGACGGCTGGTATCTCCAGGACCCGGAGCGCGCCGCACGGATGGTGGACTACGGCATCCACTCGCTCATCACGGCCCCCATCCTGGCCCGCGGTGTCGTGCTCGGCGTGGTCAACTTCTGGCGCATCAAGGAGCACGGCCCCTTCGACGTGGAGGAGCTGTCCCTGGCCGAGGAGCTGGTGGCCCGCGCCGCCGTCAGCATCGACAACGCCCGCCGCTACTCCCGCGAGCACGCCATGGCCGTCACCCTCCAGCGCAGCCTGCTGCCGCGGGCGCTGCCCGAGCAGAGCGCCATCGAGGCCGGCTACCGCTACCTGCCCGCCCAGTCGGGCGTCAGCGGCGACTGGTTCGACGTGATCCCCCTGCCCGGCGGCCGGGTCGCGCTGGTCGTCGGAGACGTCGTCGGCCACGGACTGCACGCCGCCGCCACCATGGGCCGGCTGCGCACCGCGGTGCACAACTTCTCCACCCTCGACCTGCCCCCCGACGAACTCCTCAGCCACCTGGACGACCTCGTCGGCCGGATCGACCAGGACGAGGCCTGCCCGGAGGCCGCCGCGGGCGTCGTCGGCGCCACCTGCCTCTACGCGATCTACGACCCCGTGACCCGCCGCTGCGCCATGGCCCGCGCGGGACACCTGGCGCCCGTGCTGGTCCACCCGGACGGCAGCGCCACCTTCCCCGACCTGCCCTTCGGACCGCCCCTCGGCCTCGGCGGCATGCCGTTCCGCACGGCCGAGGTGGAACTGGAGGAGGGAACCCAGCTCGTGCTGTACACCGACGGCCTGATCGAGGACCGCAACCGTGACCTGGACGAGGGGATGGAACTGCTGCGCGTGGCCCTCGCCGGTCACCCCGACCGGCCCCCGGAGCAGAGCTGCCAGGCCGTGCTGGAGTCGCTGCTGCCCCCGCGGCCCAAGGACGACGTCGCTTTGCTGATCGCCCGCACCCGGGCGCTGCCGTCCGACCGGATCGCCGACTGGGACGTGCCGGCCGACCCGGCCGCCGTCGCCCGGATCCGCGACGCGGCCAGCGCGACACTCGAGGAGTGGGGCCTCGGCGAGCTCGCCTTCGGCATGGAGCTCGTCCTGAGCGAACTCGTCACCAACGCCCTGCGCTACGGCTCCGAGCCCATCCATGTGCGGCTGATCCACGACCGCACCCTCATCTGCGAGGTGTCCGACGGCAGCAGCACCTCACCGCACCTGCGGTACGCCGCGACCACCGAGGAGGGCGGCCGGGGACTGTTCCTGGTGTCCCAGATGACCGAGCGCTGGGGCACCCGCTACACCCCTCAGGGCAAGGTGATCTGGGCGGAACTGGCCCTGCCGGACGACTCCTGGGGCTGCTGAGAGCGGGCCACCGACACGATCACCTCCCGCAGCCGCTCGACGTACAGCCGCAGGTTCTTGTGCGCGACATCGGTGTCCGGGTAGCGGCTCGCGAACTGCAACCCCTCGTGGAGCCGGGTGACCCACGCGCACACCTGGTCGCCGTAGGACACCCGGAGCAGGCCGTAGGCCTTCAGTTCCGTCCAGCGCTCCGAGCCCGGGATGCCCCGGGCGTCGACGAACGAGACGATCGAGTACAGGTCGGGCGAGGTGGGACGGAAGTCCGAGCCGAGCAGGCGCAGCACGCGGGCGAGCGGCATCCGGGCCAGCGACCTGTTGGCGCGCAACTGGGCGCTCACCATCCGCAGCAGGCTGTCGAAGTCGGGTGCCTGGTCGGTGTGGATCTCCACCGGGGCGCCGCCGACGTACCAGCCCACCGACTCCAGCCACCGGGAGTTCCGCCTGGTGTGGAACGGCACGACCGTGCGGTACACCGGCCGGCCGCCGATCTCGTGGACGATGAGGCTGGTGGCCGCCAGGACACCGACCAGGCTCCCGCCGAAGGGGCGGCAGTACGCCTCGAACGCCGCCGCGTCCTCGGCGTCCACCAGCATCTCCCGCATGAGCTTCTGCCGGGGCAGCCGCCCGCCGGGCTCCAGACCGAGGTCGACGGGGAAGTTCGGCAGCCTGCCGTCGCAGCGGTCGATGAACTCCCGCCACCGCTCGACGACCGCGTCCGTGCCGTCGATCTCGTCCGCGCTGGTGCGCTCGGTCCGGCAGAAGTCGACATAGCTGCCGGCCGGTTCGCGTTCGGGGCGGATGCCCCCGGCGCCCGCGGCGTACAGCTCGTGGATCTCGGCCGGAATGCGCTGCACGGAGTAGGCGTCGACGTTGCTGTGGTCGAAGGCCATGTACACGCTGGCGCCGTCCTCCCTGACCACGGCCGTGTACAGGAAGTTCGGCCAGCGCAGCGCGTCCGCCGCCACGTCGAAGCGATCCTGCAGATACCGCACCAGCACGTCCGCGTCGCGGAACTCGCCGATCGTCTCGCGGCGCAGCGACACGTCGGCGGCGTCCAGCGTGAACCGGCGCATGTCGTCGCCGACCCAGCGGAAGCCGCTGCGCAGCGTCTCGTGCCGGAGCATCCAGCCGCGCAGCGCCTCCTGAAGGACGTCCAGGTCGACTCTGCCCGGGATGTCGAACGCGGTGCCCAGCCAGGTCGGCACGAACAGGCCGTCCTCCCGCACGGACCTGGCCGTCCTGATGTGCGACTCCTGGATGTACGCCGGTGGCCGGGAGTCGTCGGGCAGACCGGTCGCGGCCCGCACGGCCGCCGGATCGAGACTCCATTCGACGAGCAGCCCGGGCCGGACCTCGCAGCGCTGGATGTCGGTCATACGCAAGGGAAGCCTCCGTTGCATGGGGGTACAGGGAAGCAACTGCGTAGAGGCACGGGTGGTTGCGGGTGGTCACCGGCCGGGTCCGCGGGGCGGCCGCGCCGTCCGGGGCCGGCCCGGGGCCCGGGTCGTGCCCGGAGCCGGCCCCGCGAGGCGTCACCGGGCGGGCGCCACCTGCGCGGTGCGCGTCGCCCGGGGCAGGGTCAGCACGGCGGCGAAGCCGAGGACCGCGACCGTGGCGAAGAAGTAGAAGCCCCACGGGTGGCCAATGCCCGCGGTGACCAGGGCGCCGGTGATCGACGGGCCGACGATCGAGCCGATCCGGCCGATCCCGGAGGCCGAGCCCAGGGCGGTGCCGCGGACGGCGGCCGGGTAGTACGCGGTCACATAGGCGTAGACGAGCACCTGTGCGGAGAAGACGAACACGCCCGTGCAGAAGACGACGGTGTTGAGCAGCAGGTCGCTGTCCATCTTGACGCTCAGGCAGGCCAGCATGAGCACCGAGACCGCGAACCAGACGAGCGTGGTGCCCTTGATGCCCCGCCGGTCGGCGACGAGGCCGCCCACGACCAGTCCGACGACACCGCCGGCGTTGAGCACCAGCAGCTGGGTGACGGCCGTGGGGACGGGGTAGCCGGCGTCGTTCATCAGCTTCGGCAGCCAGGTGTTGAGGCCGTAGACGAGCAGCAGCCCCATGAAGGAGGCGACCCAGACCCCGATGCCCGCGCGCAGGTACGCCGGCTTCAGCAGCTCCGTGAACGGCACCCGGTGCGCGCCCTCCGACTCCTTGGCGCGGACGAACGCCTCCGACTCCGGCAGCCGGAACCACTGGACGGCGGCGATGACGAGACCGGCGGCGCCGAGGACGTAGAAGAGTATCTGCCAGTTGTCGGTCACCTGGAGCGCGAGCAGCGAGGTGATCACGGCGCCGGTGTGGTAGCCGGTCATGGTCAGCGTGCTGGCCCGGGCCCGGCGTGCGGCCGGCATGTGCTCGGCCATCATCGTCAGCGACACCGGCATGCAGGCGCCGAGGCCGACGCCGGCGATCAGGCGCAGCAGGGCGAACATCGTCACCGAGCCGGCCAGCGGCACCAGCAGGGTGAACACGGAGAACAGCACGACCGACCCGATGAGCAGCAGCCGCCGCCCCAGCCGGTCGGCCAGCGGCCCGACGCACACCGCGCCGATGGCCACGCCGACCAGCGACAGCGTCGCGATCGTGGTGGCGTCACCGGCGGTCATGCCGAGGTGATGGGTGCGGAGCAGGACCGGGATGATCGCGCCGAGGACGACGAGGTCGTATCCCTCGAGCATGACGGTGATCCAGCACAGGACGACGGTCCAGGCGTTGCGCCCGGTGGTGCCTCTCTGTGCCGGTGTGCGGGACGAGACGGTGGATGTCATCGGGACATACCCCCCAGGGGGACGGGTGCGGGCGGACGGGAGCGGGGTGGATCGGGGTGGGTGTCAGAACGGGTAGTCGGCGATGTCCGGGCGGACCGTGACCCACTGGGTCTCGGTGAAGGCCTCGACATTGGCGGCCGCGCCGCCGAACCGGGAGCCGGTGCCGGAGGCCTTGACCCCACCGAAGGGCGCGTTGGGCTCGTCGCTGACGGTCTGCTCGTTGATGTGGACCTTGCCGGAGTCGATCCGGTCGGCGAGCTTCATCGCCGTGCCGACGTCGCCGAGGATGCCGACGGACAGCCCGTACTCGCAGTCGTTGACGATCTCCGCGGCCTCCTCCAGCGTGGCGAAGCCGGTCACGGGCGCCACGGGGCCGAAGATCTCCTCGCGCCAGGCCGGCATGTCGGGGCGCACCCCGGTCAGGACGGTCGCCCGGTAGCCGGCGCCGACGATCTCGCCGCCCGCCGCGAGGGTCGCGCCCGCCGCGACGGACTCGGTGACGATGCCGTGCACCCGCTCCAGCTGACGCCGGTCGATGAGCGGGCCGAGCGCCACGTCCTCGCGGGCCGGGTCGCCCACTGGCAGCGCCTTCGCCTTCGCGGCCAGCGCGGCCGTGTACTCCGTCAGCAGCGACTCGTGGACGATGTGACGGCCGGTCGTCATGCAGATCTGCCCCTGGTGCAGATACGAGCCGAACGCTCCGGCCGACGCCGCCTTGTGCACATCCGCGCCCGGCAGCACCACCAGTGCGTTGTTGCCGCCCAGCTCCAGATGGGCCCGCTTGAGCAGCCGGCCCGCCCGCTCGCCGATCGCCCGCCCGACCGCCGTGGACCCGGTGAAGGAGACCACCCGCACCTCGGGGGCCTCGACGACCGCCTGGCCGACCGCGCCGTCACCCGGCAGCAGGTGCAGCACCCCGGCCGGCAGCCCGGCCTCCTCGAAGATCCGCGCGATGACCACGCCACCGCTCACCGCGGTGCGCGGATCCGGCTTGAGCAGGACCGCGTTGCCCAGGGCGAGCGCGGGCGCCACCGAGCGCAGACCAAGGATCAGCGGGAAGTTGAAGGGCGCGATGACGCTCACGACACCGGCCGGGCGGCGCCGGGCGAGCGACCAGCGGGCCTCCTCCGAGGTCAGCACCTCGCCCTGCGGATGCGTCGGCAGCCCCGCGCACTCGAAGCACTCGCCCACCGCGAGCCCCACCTCGAAGCCCGCCTTGGCCCGCACCGAACCGGCCTCGCGCACCAGCCAGTCCTCCACCTCCGCGGCGTGCTCGGCGAACAGCTCGCCCGCCCGGCGCAGCACCGCCGCCCGCCGCTGCGGGGAGGTCTCCGCCCACGCCCGCTGCGCCTCGGCCGCCCGCGCGGCGGCCCGGCCGACGTCCTCGGCCGTCGCCAGACCCACCGTCGCGAGCTGGTCGCCGGTCGCCGGCTCGACGACCGGCTGCTCGGCGGCGGAGCTCCGCCAGCCGTCGCTGAAGAACTTCTTCGCCCAGACGTCGCTGTCCAGGAGTGCCATCGGTGTCCCTTTCGTCGTAGCGGTTCATCGGACTGCCCGGATGCGGCCAGGGCCGGGCAGGTGGTGCTCAGGAGGGAGTGGTGAGGGCCGTGTCGACCTGGACGAGCCGCGGCCCGTCGGGGCGTTCGGCGAGGACGGCCCGCAGCTCCTCGACGCCGCCCACCTGCCGCGCGCCGACCCCGTAGCCCTCCGCGATCCGGGTGAAGTCCAGGCCCGGGATGTCCAGGCCGGGGGCGTCCGGCACACCGAGCAGCCCGCCGAACCAGCGCAGCGCGCCGTACGTCCCGTTGCGCAGCAGCACGATCGTCAGCGGAACGCGGTGCTGGGCGGCCGTCCACAGCGCGGTGATGCCGTAGTTGGCCGAACCGTCCCCGATCACCCCCACGACCGGCCGGTCCGGCTGGGCCAGCGCGACCCCGACCGCGCCGGGCAGCCCGAACCCCAGCCCGCCGGCCGCCGGGAAGTAGTAGGAGCCCGGCCGGCGCAGATCCATCTGGCGCCACCAGGAGGAGTTCGTCGAGGTCGACTCGACCACGTACGCGGTGTCCTCGGGCAGCCGGTCGCGCAGCGCCGCGAAGACCTCCTCGGGGTGCAGCAGCGGCCGCTCGGCGGCCGGCGGCTCGGGCACCGGCCGGTACGGGCCCGTGGGCGCGGCGGGGGAGCCGAGCCGCTTGATCAGCAGGTCGATCACCGCGCCCGGGTCGGCGACCAGCGCCTCGCCCATCGGCGCCCGCGCGGCAGCGGAGGCGTCCTCGGTCACCTGGATCAGCCGGGTGCCCTCCGGCAGGTACCGGCCCGGCTGGTACTCGTGGTACCGGAACACCGGCGCGCCCAGCACCAGCACGAGGTCGTGCCCTTCCAGCGCCTGGCACACGGGCGCGATCCCGGCCGGCAGCACCCCGCGGAACAGCGGATGCCGGTTGGGGAAGGGCAGCCGGAACAGCGAGGGCGCCGCCCAGACCGGCCCGCCCAGGCGCTCGGCCAGCCGCACGGCGTCGTCGAACAGGCCGGCCGAGTCGATGTCGCCGCCCAGCACCAGCGCGGGCCGCTCGGCGGCGGCCACGCGCTCGACGAGCCGGCGGGCCTGCTCCCCGTCCGGTACACGGGCCCGCTCGACCCGCCGGTCCAGCACGGCCAGGCAGTTGTCGTCGACGTCGGCCGCCCAGTCGTCGTAGGGCACCGACAGATACGTCGGCCGCCGCTGCAGCTCGGCCTCGAACACGGCCTGCGCGAGCGCGCGCGGCACGTCCTCGGCGCACGCGGGCTCCGCCGCCCAGCCGACCAGCGGCTTCATCAGCGAGGGCGCGTCCACGTTGGTCAGGTTGGCCTCCGGGCCGACGGCGGGGCGCACCTGCTGTCCGGCCACGACCACCAGCGGGGTCCGCGAGGCCACCGCATTGGTCAGCGCGCCCATCGCGTTCCCGGAGCCGGCGGCCGCGTGCAGGTTGACCAGCACGGGTCGGCCGGTCGCCTGGGCGTAACCGTCGGCCATGCCGACGACCGCCCCCTCGTGCAGACCCAGGACGTAGCGGAAACCCTCCGGCAGGCCGGCCAGGAACGGCAGCTCGTTGGAGCCGGGATTGCCGAAGACGGTGGTGAGCCCCTGGCGCCGCAGGAACTCGTGAGAGACATGACGTACGGAGGACACGGACGTTCCTTTCAGGTGATGCGACGCACGCTAGGCAAGGCCCGACATGGGCACCAATAAATGTTCCCGAGCAGCGATATAGAGTTCCTCGATATGAGGACCATGCGGAGCTTCGACCTCAATCTCGCGCGGGTGTTCGTGCTGCTGTACGAGACCGGCAGCGTCACGGCCACCGCGGAGACCCTCCACGTCACCCAGCCCACCGTCAGCTACAGCCTGGGCAAGCTGCGCCGGCACTTCGACGACGAACTGTTCCGGCGCACGGGACGCGGTCTGACGCCCACCGCCGGCGCCCGCCGGCTGTACGAGCCACTGCGGCGGGCCCTGGCCGAGATCGACGGCACCATCCGCCAGGCCGACGCCTTCGACCCCGCCACCATGCCGGGCCGTTTCACGCTGGCCCTCTCCGACCTCGGCGAGGCCACCCTGCTGCCCCGCCTCCTGGCGGCGGCCCGCGAGCGCGCGCCCCGGGTGTCGTTCATCGTCCGGCCGCTCGACGTGGACGACGCCGAGCAGCAGCTGCGCCGCGGCGACCTCGACGCCTTCGTGGCCACCCCGGTGCTGACCTCCCACCGGACCGTGCGGATCCCGCTCTTCCACGAGCGCTACGTCTGCATGGTGGCCGCCGACCACCCCCGGATCCGGGGCGAGGCGGTCACCCTGGAGGAGCTCGCCGCCGAGCACCACGCCACCGTCTTCGGCTCCAGCGGGCACGTCGTGCCGCGGGCCGTTCTCGCCACGCACGACCTGCTGGACCGTGTGGTGGTCGACGCCACCCGCTTCTCGATGCTGCCCTACCTGCTGGAACAGACCGACCTGATCGCCATCGTCCCCGAGTACGTCGGCGAGGTCTTCACCGCGTCCCACCGGCTGCGGCTGGTCCGGCTGCCCTTCGAGACCGAGCCGATCGAGGTCGCCCTCTACGCCCGGCACGAGTCCTCCCGCAGCCCCTCCCAGCGGTGGCTGGTGCAGTTCATGGCCGAGGTGCTGGGGGAGCGGGTGAGCCCGGCGCAGCTCCCGCCGTACGCGGTCGGGCCCGAACGGCCGGCCCGGCCCGTCTGACCCACGCGCCGTGTAGGCCGACCGGGTGCAATCGTCCCGTTGTTGGGCCATCCCGGCGACGGCAGACGGTGCCGTGCGTGCCCGAGCCACGAGGATGGTGCCGAGCCCTGCGGATTCCCGCGGAACTCACGCATCCATGTCTTCGCAAGAAAGCGTGTCACGGGCCGCATGACAGACGTTCAGTACATCACGCCGGAAACCGCCGGTCCCCGTCGCCGCCTGCGGGCCGGTGCCGTGGTGGTGAAATGGGCGACGACGACCGATCACAAGACGATCGGCTCGCTGTATCTGATCACCTCGTTCGTGTTCTTCGTGTTCGGCGGCATCCTGGCGCTGCTGATGCGGGCCGAACTGGCCCGTCCGGGCCTGCAGATCATGTCGAACGAGCAGTTCAACCAGTTCTTCACGATGCACGGCACGATCATGCTGCTGATGTTCGCGACGCCGCTGTTCGCGGGCTTCACGAACTGGATCATGCCGCTGCAGATCGGCGCCCCGGACGTGGCCTTCCCACGGCTGAACATGCTGGCCTACTGGCTGTACCTGCTCGGTTCGCTGATCGCGGTGGGCGGCTTCCTCACCCCGCAGGGCGCCGCCGACTTCGGCTGGTTCGCCTACTCCCCGCTGACCGACGTCGTGCACTCACCGGGTATCGGCGGAGACCTCTGGATCATGGGACTCGCCCTCTCCGGCTTCGGCACCATCATGGGCTCGGTCAACTTCGTCACCACGATCGTCTGCATGCGCGCGCCGGGCATGACCATGTTCCGCATGCCGATCTTCGTGTGGAACGTGCTGCTCACCAGCATCCTGGTGCTGCTCGCCTTCCCGGTCCTGGCAGGTGCCCTGCTCGCGCTGGAGGCGGACCGCAAGTTCGGCGCACACGTCTTCGATCCGGCCAACGGCGGCGCGCTGCTGTGGCAGCACCTCTTCTGGTTCTTCGGCCACCCGGAGGTGTACATCATCGCGCTGCCGTTCTTCGGGATCGTCACGGAGATCATCCCGGTCTTCTCCCGCAAACCGATCTTCGGCTATATGGGTCTGGTCGGCGCGACGATCTCGATCGCGGGCCTGTCGGTGACCGTGTGGGCCCACCACATGTACGTCACCGGTGGTGTGCTGCTGCCGTTCTTCTCCTTCATGACCTTCCTGATCGCGGTCCCGACCGGGGTGAAGTTCTTCAACTGGGTCGGCACGATGTGGAAGGGCTCGCTGTCGTTCGAGACGCCGATGCTCTGGTCGGTCGGCTTCCTCGTGACCTTCCTCTTCGGCGGTCTGACCGGCGTCATCCTGGCCTCCCCGCCGCTGGACTTCCATGTCTCCGACAGCTACTTCGTGGTGGCGCACTTCCACTACGTGGTCTTCGGCACCGTCGTCTTCGCGATGTTCGCGGGCTTCTACTTCTGGTGGCCGAAGTGGACCGGCAAGATGCTCGACGAGCGCCTGGGCAAGATGAACTTCTGGATGCTGTTCGTCGGCTTCCACACCACCTTCCTCGTCCAGCACTGGCTGGGCGCCGAGGGCATGCCGCGCCGGTACGCCGACTACCTGGCCGCCGACGGCTTCACCGCGCTGAACATGGTCTCCACCATCGGCTCGTTCCTGCTGGGCCTGTCCACGCTGCCGTTCTTCTACAACGTGTGGAAGACGGCGAAGTACGGCAAGAAGATCGAGATCGACGACCCCTGGGGCTACGGCCGCTCGCTGGAGTGGGCGACCTCATGCCCGCCGCCGCGGCACAACTTCGTCACCCTGCCCGTGATCCGCAGCGAGTCCCCGGCCTTCGACATGAGCCATCCCGAGGTCTCGCTCACGGACAAGCGGGAGAACCTGGGCCTGCCGACATGACGGACGCACGGAGACGCACGGACGACGAGCCGGTCTCACCTGCCCACGTCGTCAACCAGGTGGAGGGCTATCTGCTGTGGCAGGCCCGCGTCGCCGAGGCCGAGGAGCGGGCCCGCGCCTTCACCGAGCCGCTGCAGTGGCTGACCACCGCCCAGCGGGAGGAGATCGAACAGCACTACGTCCGCGACTGCCTGGTCCGGGCGCGTGGGGACCTGCAGCGCGTCGCGGACCGCTGCCGGGCCCTGCGCGGGGAGTACGAGGAGCGGTACGCGCGGTTGCGGGCGCGCTGCGTGGCGTCCGTGATCGCCGCCGTGGCCGTTCTGGCCGCGGCGGCACTGCTCACCCTCGCCGTCACACAGTCCTGACGCGCTGCCCGCGCAGGGCGGGACGCCTTCACAACTGCTTGCGGATGCCCGGCTCGCTCGCCCGGCCGGTCCGCCGGCCGTCCTGGTCCTCCTCGACCGCCCGCCGGGCGTCCCCGCGGCGCAGGACCGGCAGGACCGTGCGCTGCCGCAGGTCCTCGACGAGGAAGGCGGTACCGGCATACAGCGCCAGTGCCGTCAGCAGTAACGCGGCGGCGGCATCGGCGAGTTCGAGTGCGTGCGGTGCGCCGAGCTGATAGGCGGCCGCCAGCGCGGCCCGCAGCGTGGAGACGCTCAGGACCACGCCGAGCAGCGCCTTGCCCAGGAAGCCGGTCACCGCCAGCGGCAGCAGCATGAGGGCGAAGGCGCACAGGTACATGCCGAGGGCGGTGCTGGTCCGCTGGTCGGGCGCGACGATGTGCAGCACCCCCAGCGCGGCCCACGACGTGGCGAACAGCCCGAGCGCCGCCGCCGCGGCGGTGTCCCGGGTCAGAAAGGCCATGACGGCGGCGAGGAACTCCAGCGGGAAGACGAACACCGCGAGCAGGATGCCCGCGGAGCGCACCTCGTCGCCGGTGAGCACGCCCAGGCCGACCCCGGCCAGCAGCACCATGCCGATGCCGAACGCGAAGAACCCCAGGGGCAGCGGATTGCCGTACGGCCGGACGGTGACGGTGGCGGCCTCCGGGCCGTCCTCCGGAGTGGGCATCACGTTCGCCGCGTACCCACCGGCACCGGGGGGAAACGGCACCGCCCGCGTGACCGGCCTGATCAGCCGACGGTCGGCGGACTCGGTGCCGGGGAGGCGGTGTTGATGTTCAGGTCGGGGCGGGGGGTGAGGGCGACGACCGGGGCACCGGGCTGGGGCGGGGGCGGGGTGAGCTGGTCCTGCGGGAGTTTCGGCGGCGTGGTCTGCCGGAAGTTCACCTGGCCGAAGTCGACCACTCCGGTGGCCTCCAGCACGGTGATGTGGTCGAGGACGGTGTCGTTGGCGAGGTTGGCAAGCTGACGCACCAGCGTGTTCTCGGTGCCGGCCCGGATCTTCGCGATCGCCGGGAAGATCTGTCCGTGCGTGACGCGCATGATGTTCGCCGCGGTGACGTCGAACTCCTTGCCGGACCGGGCGGCCGAGGTCTGAACGAACTGTTGCTGTTGCGGGCTGGCCTGGTTGGGCAGCGTGATGCCCAGCTCGGGAGCGATCCTGCGGCACATCTCGTCGAGCCCGGCATGCCCGACGATCAGATGCTTCCCGGCCTCCCGCATCTGCGGCGTCGACCCCTTCTTCAGCGCCAGCTCGCCCAGCGGGTACTCCCACAGCCCGGCCGAGCGCACCTTGACGACGAAGTCACGGTCGGCCTCGGTGAGCGGCCCGTACCGTGTGTCGGCGATGACGCGGCTGGGCGAGCCGGCGGTGTTCTGCACCCCGAGCACGGCGGGATAGCCGAGTGCGGCGACGGTCAGACCCAGCGCGCCGACCACGAAGGCGGTTCCGATCGTTCTGCGGGACATGGGCAGGCTGCCTCCAGACGCGAGCGGCTCGTACGCCAGGTGGTACGGACGCGCGGCGGGAACCGATCACCGCACCGGGCAAAACTTCCGGGCTGTCATATGGCGTAGGTCACATCACGTTCCGCGGTCGCCCGGGCGCGGGCCGCTTCCAGGGCGCTGAGGAGGACCTGCTTGCTGGAGGCGCGGTCGCGCACGTCGCACAGCACCACGGGGGTGGACGCGTCCAGGTCCAGCGCGGCCCGCACCTGCTCGGCGCTGCAGTCGCGCTGCCCGTGGAAGCAGTTGACGCCCACGGCGAAGGGGATGCCACGTGCCTCGAAGAAGTCGATCGAGGCGAACGACGCCTCCAGCCGCCGCGTGTCCGCGAGGACCACCGCGCCGAGCGCTCCGGTGGCCAGGTCGTCCCACATGAACCAGAACCGGTCCTGGCCGGGCGTGCCGAACAGGTACAGCACCAGTTCCGGCGCGATCGTGATGCGGCCGAAGTCCATCGCCACCGTCGTCGAGAACTTGCCCTCCACCCCGGACAGGTCGTCGACGCCGAGGCTCGCCTCGGTCATCCGCTCCTCCGTCTCCAGCGGAGGCACCTCGCTCACCGCGGCCACCATGGTGGTCTTGCCCACCCCGAAGCCGCCCGCGATGAGGATCTTCAGCGCGGTCGGCATGACCGGTTCAGAGCTGACGGATACCATCCATCACCCTTTCGATGAGTTCCACACTCGGCCGGCTCTCCTGACCGGGCGGCGACTGCACCAGGATCAGCGAGGCGTCGAGCAGATCGCCGCAGAGCACCTTCACCACGCTCACCGGCAGATCCAGCAGTGCGGCGATCTCCGCGACCGCCAGCGCACGGTCCCGGCACAGGTCGAGGATGTGGGCCGACTCCGGCTCCAGATGGCCCGTGGCCGACCCGTGCGCCGACCGTGCCACGACCAGTGTGATCAGCGTGAACGCGTACTGGCTGTGCTGGGTGCGTCCGCCGGTGATGGCGTACGGCCGTAAGTAGCGCCCGGCCTGCTCGACGTCGTGCCGGCGCGGCTCAGGCATCCTGAACGGGGCCGCCGGTCGGGGACTGCACGCGCGGCGCGGCCGTCAGATACTGGCCCACCTGCTTGACGAGCGTGCCCATCTCGTACGCCATCATCCCCACATCCACTTCCTCCGAGGCGAGCGATGCCAGCCGGGCGCCCTTGCCCGCGGCCGTGACGAAGAGGAACGCCTTGTCCATCTGAATGACCGTCTGCTGCACGCGTCCGCTGTGGAAGTGACGCGCGGCGCCGCGGGCGAGGCTGTGCACACCCGAGGCCACCGCGGACAGGTGCTCGGCGTCGTCGCGGAGCATGTCCTTGGACTTTCCGATCAGAAGACCGTCACCGGAGAGCACGATGGCGCACCGGATCTCCGGTATCCGGTCCACCAGACCGTCCAGGAGCCAGTCGAGCTGACGTCCGGTGTGTACCTGCTCAGTCATTGCTTAACGTCCTCACAGTTCAGGGGCAGTGGGGCCTGCCGCGTCGCTGGGCCGCCCGTGCGCACCGTGCGGCGTGTCGTCGTCCTCGGCGTACTCGGCGTCCTGGGCGTTCTCGGAGCTCCATGCCCGCTTGAGCCCCTGGTGGATGGCGCTCATCGCACGGGCCGACGCGTGCGGGGAGATGACGTCGTCGTCGCTTGCGCTCTCGGGCTCGTCCTCGGCCTGTTCCGCCTGACTGCGCAACTGCTGGGCCAGACTGGCCCCCCTGACCCGTTGCGGCAGGACCGAGGGCGTCGTGAGCGGACGGGGGGTGTCCGGCGCGCCGGGTCCGCCGGACGGCTCCGGGGTCTGCCGCGCGGGCGGGTGCACCGGCGGCTGTGCGGGCGGCGGTGCCGTCCGCCGGTAGGACTCCGCGGTCTGTCCGGGCGGCTGCGGGCCCGGTCCGGCCGGCTCGGTACGTCGGGCCGACGGCGCCGACTGGGCCGGTGGTGCCTGGTGGACCGGTGGTCTCGGCTGGGCCGGTGGTGCCGGCTGGGCCGGCCGAGTCGGCTGGGCCGATCGAGTCGGCTGGGCCGATCGAGTCGGCGGGGCCGGCCGGATCGGCGGGGCCGGCTCCGGGGCCGAGGGCGCGGGGTGTTCCGACGCGGGGGGCAACAGGCCTGCACCTCCGTACTCGGGGAAACCGTTGTGGTCCGGCAGCGCCGTGTGGACGATGACGCCCTCGGCGCCGGCCTCACGGGCGCCCACCCCCGTCAGGGCGCCGTGGCCGGCGGCGGCCGGGTGCTGCCCGGCGCCCGTCAGCTCGGGTTCCGGCCCGCTCTCCACGGCCCGGCCGGCGGCGACCGCCGCCGACTGGAGCTGGTCGACGACGGGCGAGGAGGTGTCCTCCAGCAGCGGGACGGGGATCACCACCAGGGCGAGCGTGCCGCCGTAGTCCGACTCGCGCAGCACCACCTTGATGCCGTGCCGCTCGGCGAGCCGTGCCACCACGAAGTGCCCCAGACGCGGGTCCTCGCCGAACACGGTCATGTCGACCCTGGGCGGCTCGGCGAGCAGCCGGTTGGCCCGCTCCAGCAGGTCCGCGGGCATGCCGAGGCCCTGGTCCTCCACATGGATGGCCAGGCCCTTGGCGACCCGGGTGGCGCTGACCGTCACCTGGGTGTCCGGCGGGGAGAAGCTGGTGCCGTTCTCGATGAGTTCGGCCAGCAGATGCGTGACGTCGGCGACGGCGCGGCCGGCCAGGGCCACCCGCCGGTCCGCCGGCGTGTTCTTCACCCTGACCCTGGTGTACTGCTCGGTCTCCGCCACCGCGCTGCGCATCACGTCGGTGAGCGCGACGGGCTGGGTCGTACGGCGGCTCGGCGGAGCACCGCTGAGGATCATCAGGTTCTCCGCGTGCCGCCGTACCCGGGTGGCCAGGTGGTCGACGCGGAAGATGTCCTTGAGCAGGTCCGAGTCCTCGTGCTTGCGTTCGAGGTCGTCCAGCAGCGCGATCAGCCGGTGGATCAGCACCTGGGCGCGCCGGATGAGCTGCCCCACGACCTTGTCCGAGCCCTCCCGGCCCTGGGACTGACGCAGCGCGGACCGGGCGGCGACGTGCGCGAGTTGGTCGACGGCCGAGTACAGCCGCCCGATCTCGTCGCCCGCCTGCTGACGTTGCGGGGTGAGCACGGCCGGGTCGATCCGCTCGCCGCGTTCTATTCGGCCCAGCACCTCGGGGAGCCGGTAGCCCGCCAGCTGCTCGGCGCTCGACCGGAGTTCGGACAGCTGCTCGGCCAGGCGGTCGGCCTCGACGAGGCGGCCGGTCGCCGAGCGGCGGATGCGCAGCGCCAGCACCGCGGCGGCGGCCAGCGCCGCCAGCGTGGCCGCCGTCCCCAGCAGGGTGGCCAGCAGCAGGTCGTCGGCCCGGTCCGAGGCATGGCCGGCCCACGCCTCCAGGGAGGTGGCGCCCAGCGCCTGGGCGTCACCCACGACGCTGTCCGCGGCGGCCGGCCAGCCGGTGGCGCGCTGCGGCAGAGCGGTGCCCCGGCCGCCGGTGACGGCGTCCTCCACCGAGCCGACCGTGGCCCACTGCGTGCCCGAGGTGATCCGCGCGTAGCCGGCGGCCGCGTCGCCGGGCAGGTCCTCGGCGATCAGTCCCGCCCGTGCGGCCCGCTGGAAGCCCAGGTACTCGCCGAAGCGGATGCGGTCGGCCTCCGCGATGCGGCCGGCGGGCAGGGCCGCGGAGACCAGCGTGTCCTCGCGCGCCAGCATCTCGGTGATCTGCGCCAGCGCCACGGTCGCGGTGCCGGCGCGCTCCAGCGTTCCGTCGTCGCTGCGTACGGCCGCGGTGAGCAGGGCCAGGCCCTGGGAGGCGGCGTCGGTGAAGTACGTGAAGGCGTCGCCGGTCGACAGCTTGCGCGCGTCGACCGCGGACCGGCGGTCCGCCAGCGACGCCAGCGCGCCGTCGAACGCCCCGGCCCGGCGCCGCAGCGTGGCCGTGTCCGCGCCGTCCGCCTGCCGGTGGTACTCGGCGAGGGCGGTGTCGGTCTTCTTGCGGGCCGCGTCCAGGTCCGCCCGGGCGGCGTCCGTGCGCGCCGCCTGCCAGACGGCGGTCAGCCGGCGCTCGTCCTGGATCCGCGACAGCAGTTCCTGCGCGGGCCGGGCGAGGGACGTGACGTGGTCGGCCTCGGTGTGCAACAGGACCTGGTCGTCCACGAGTCCGGCCGCCGTGTACCCCCACAGGCCGCTGAGACAGACCGCGGGAATGACGAAGGGGAGGACGAACGAGGATCGCAGTGATCGGGGGGAAGCGGCGCGGTGACGTGTCCGCCGGTCGCGGGTGCCTGGCATCTGATTCCTCGTACAGCAGCGGTACAGCGGTGCGGGCAGGTGCGCTCGACGTTGGACGATCCCCGCGCTGCGGCCTGGTGGCTCACCGTGATCGAGGTCGGCGCGAGCTGCACGGTATCAGGATCATCGCGCAGCGTCATATGCGGTCTGCGGCAACTGGCCTGTATCTCCACATGGTTGGCACCCTTCACAGCAGCGTGAGAAGCCGCGGGGTGTACAGGTCCGAGGCGGAGGCGATGCCGGCCACCAGATCGAGGTAGATCGCGGTGAGTTCCGGGTCCGACTGCACCGCCCGCAGCAGGGAGAGCCGCTGTTCGTGCGGGTCCAGCCGGGCGGCGCCGAGCGTGGCCTCGTAGCCCGGTGCGAGCCGTGCCCTGCCGTCCTCGGCGAACCGGCTCAGCGCGGCGTCCAGGAGCACCGGATCGCCGCCCAGCGTGCCGCTCACCGCGGCCACCAGATCCTCGACCTGCTGGAAGGCGTCACTGATCCCGCGTGCCGTGATGGAGTCCTTGTGGTGCGCGGCGTCGCCCACCAGGACCCAGCCGGGTCCGGTCGGCTGCCGGAAGAAGTTCTGCTGGTCGCCGCTGCCGTGCAGCCGCTCCACCGGTCTCGCGTCCGCCAGCCGCTCGTGCAGGGCGGGCGCGGTGGCGCGTATCTGCTCCCGGTAGGCGCGCCACGCGTCGGTACGGACCTCCTCGAAGCGGGACTGGGGGAAGTAGGCCAGGACCAGGGTCGCCGCCTCGTGGGTGGGCACCGTGGCCACCCAGCCGCCGGGCCGCTCGTAGAGCTCCAGATCGGCCGGGACGTCCTGCCAGTAGGTGTAGTAGGCGCAGGTCAGCCGGGGGTCCTGCACCGTGTATGGCGCCGCCGCCAGCCGGGCGACCGCGGAGCGCATCCCGTCCGCGCCGATCACCAGGTGGGCGCGCTCGGTGAACGCGCGCCCGCCGTGCCTGCCCTCGACGCCGACGACCCGGCCGCTGTCGTCGCGCAGCAGACCGGTCACCCGGCAGTGCTCGCGGAACTCGGCGCCCGCCTCGACGGCCGCGTCCACCAGGAGGGCGTCCAGCACGTGCCGCCGTGGGGCGAACCCCGCCCGCTGCCCCTCCACACCCCGGGCGCAGCCCTCGATGTGGACGTCGGCGACCTCGTAGACCGCGCGCTCGATGGGCGGGCAGCCCGAGGCGCGCACCCGTTCCAGCAGGCCCCAGCGGGCGAGCGCGGCGACGCCGGGCTGGTGGATCAGGTGGGTGGAGAGGGTGTCGGAGCCGTACGCCGCCTTCTCGAGCAGGAGTACCCGGTGTCCCGCGCGGGCCAGCAGCAGGGCGGTGGGCGCGCCGGCGCAGCGCGCCCCCACCACGATGGCGTCGTACATGCGGATGCCTCACAACGGACGTCGGTGGACGATGGTCGGGGACAGGGAAGAGGGAAGGCCGGGAAAACTCAGCGGGCGCACCCGAGTTCGGTGAGCACGGCCCGGCGGTCGATCTTGCCGTTGGGGTTGAGGGGCAGCCGGTCCAGGACGGTGATCCGGCTGGGCATCATGTACGGCGGCAACCGGTCGCCCAGGGCCGTGTACAGCCGGTCGGGCACGCAGCCCTGGCCGCTCACCGCGGCCCGCAGCTCCGGCTCGCCGTCGGCGGCCGGCACGGTGACCACGATCGCGTCCCGCACCCCGGGCTGCCCGCGCAGCGCGGCCTCGATCTCGCCCAGCTCGATCCGGTGACCGCGGATCTTGACCTGGTGGTCGGTCCGACCGAGATGGACGAGCCGGCCGTCCCGCACGGTGACCCGGTCTCCCGTCCGGTACCAGTGCCGCTGCTCCGGCGGCCCGTCGCCGGCCGGCCGGAGGTCCTCTGTGAGGAAGCGGCCCGCGTCGTGCGCGGGGTCCAGGTATCCGGCGAAGCGCAGCGGGCCCCGCACGCACAGCTCGCCGGTGTCGCCCGGCCGGCCGTCCTCGCCCAGCAGCATCAGCTCCAGGGCAGGGTGGCCGGTGCCGATCGGCGCGGTGCCGTTGGGGGTGTGCGGCCAGTCGGCGATGTCCTCGGGGAACCGGTAGGCGGTGCAGGAGATGGTCACCTCAGTGGGGCCGTAGAGGACTTCGAGGCGGCTGCCCGGAGCGGCGGTGCGCCACTCGCGGGCCGCCTGCAGCGTGAGCGGCTCGCCGCCGAAGACGCTCCAGCGCAGCGTCGGCATGCTGCCGGGGGCGAGGGTGCCCAGGCGGGAGGCGAACGTGATCAGCGACGGCACCGAGAACCAGTGCGTCAGGCGCAGGTTGTTGATGGTTCTGACCGGGGACAGCAACTGGCTGCGCCGGGGCACGACGAGGGTGCCGCCGCCCGCCCACGCGACGAACAGGTCGTGCACGGAGCCGTCGAACGTCAGCTCGAATGTCTGCGACAGCCGGCTGCCCGGGCCGATGTCGTACCGCCCGGCGACCTGCTCCAGATAGGCGCAGATGTTCCGGTGCCGCACCGGCACCCCCTTGGGCGCCCCGGTCGAACCGGAGGTGAAGATGATGTACGCGACATCGTCGGGCCCCACTTGTCGAGACGTCCCGGCCGCTCGGTCTGCCCCGACGGCCGTTGCGGCCCTGTCGGCCTTCGCAGCCCCGGTCGGGCTCTCGCTGCTCGCCCCGGTGCCCGCGCCGGTCCCGGTGGCGGGGGCGGCCCCGATCGCCGTGCCGGTTCCGGTGACCGCGTCGGCCTGCTCGGGCCCGCTCGCCCTGTCCGCCCTGCCGGCCTCCTCGGCCGAGCTGTCCGCCCCGGGGCCGCCCGTGGTGGCGCCCGGGGCGGCTCCGTCCGGGGTTGGCGGAGCGGGTGTGTGGACGGGTACGCCGAGGGCTGCGGCGGCGTCGGGGGTTTCGGTCAGGATGAGGTCGAGGGCGGCCGCCTCGACGACTCCCGCCGTTCGTGCGGTGGGGTGCTCCGGGTTCAGGGGGACGACGGCCGCGCCTGCCCGCAGGATGGCGAGGTAACCGGCGTAGGCGGTCACCGAGCGGGTGGCGAGCAGGCCGACCCGGCGCGGCGGGGTGCCGCCGGCCGCCGCGACCAGGTCCGCGGCCGTCCGCTCGGCGCGCTCGCGCAGTTCGCCGTAGGTCAGCCGGGACCCGTCGACCTCCAGGGCCGGCTCCTCCGGGTGCGCGGCGGCCGTGCGGGCGAACCACTCGTAGAGGGTCTGGGGGGTGTTCACCGGGCCGCCGCCTCCAGCGCCCGGGTCCACTGCCGCAGCTCGCCAACGGTGCGCAGCCGGCCGAACTCCTCGGGGTCGACCTCCTGCCGGCACCGCTTGGCCAGTTCCACGACGATCCGCAGCTTCGCCAGCGAGTCGATGCCGATGTCGGTGAGGGAGGAGCCGTCGTCGAAACCGGTGCGGGCGTGCTCGCGCAGCACCCAGGAGGCCAGGTCGCCGGCGTCGCCGTGCCCGTCGCCGTGCTCCTCGCCCGGCCAGTACCGGCGCAGCTGCCAGGGGTAGGCGGGCAGCGGGACGTAGCGGCCCGGCGTGCCGAACACCGCCTCCCAGTCCGGCTCCTCGCCCGCGCGGTAGCGGTCGGCGACGGCAGACAGCGGCCGCCCGCCCAGCCCCGGGGCCCCGGTGAGCGCGTCCGCCAGCTCCTCGTGGGTGCGGCCGACCACCGCGATGCGGTGCGCGTGGTGCTGCCGCCGTGTGGCCGCGCTGTAGCAGATGTCGCGCAGCGCGTACGAGGCTCCCTCGCCGCCCGGACGCAGATAGGCGGCGTAGGCCGAGGCCAGCGCCTCGAGGGCGGCGGGGCTGTGCGCCGACACGGCCAGGACGTACGGCGTGGTGTCCGCCTCGCCGGCGGGCGGCGCGGCCGGGGCGTCGGCCTGGCCGAGCACCACGTGGGCGTTGAGCGCGGACGAGCCCTGACCGCCAACCCCGACGACGGCGGGCCGGCCCGGGTCGGGCAGATCCCGCAGCTTGGCCGGCACCTCCAGCGGCAGGCTGTCCCAGTCGACGCCCGGGTGCGGGGTGTCGAGGTTCAGGCTGGCCGGTATCTGGCCGTGCTCCAGGCACAGCACGGCCTTGACGAGCCCGGCCATGCCGCCGGCGGCCTCCGCGTGCCCGACGTTGGTCTTGACCGAGCCGACCAGCAGCGGCCGGTGGGCGGGCCGTCCCGCGCCGAGCACCTCGCCCAGCGCTCTCAGCTCCAGCGGGTCGAGGGCCGGCGAGCCGGAACCGTGCGCCTCGACGTAGTCGACGTCGGCCGGGTCCACGCCGGCGTCCTCGTACGCCCAGCGTAGCACGTCGAGTTGGCCCTGGAGCGAGGGGTTGAGCACCGAGTCGCTGGTGCGGCCGTCGTTGCCGATCGCGCTGCCCCGGATGACCGCGCGGACGCGGTCGCCGTCGGCCAGCGCGTCGGTCAGGCGCTTGAGGACGACGACGGCCACCGCGTCGCTCGGGGAGTAGCCGTCCGCGCCCGCGTCGCCGAACTTGCTGCGTCCGTCGCCGGCCATCGCGCCGGCGTGGGTGAGGACCAGGCCCTCGTCCGGACGCAGCGCGAGGTTCACCCCCGCGGCCAGGGCCAGCGGGCTCTCCCCGGCGCGCAGGCTCCGCACGGCCTGGTGCACGGCGACCAGCGAGGACGAACAGGCGGTGTCCACCACGACGCTGGGGCCGCGGAGGTCGAAGAAGTGGGACAGGCGGGCGGACAGCAGGGACCGGAAGTTGTTGAGCTGGGCGGCCGTCACCGACTCGGGGCCGCGGCGCAGGGCGAGTTCCAGGTGGTCGGCGCGGGCGTTGCCGACGAAGACGGCGGACCGGCTGCCCGCCAGCCGGTCGGGGCGCTGCCCGGCGTCCTCCAGCGCGTCCCAGGCCGTCATGAGCAACAGCCGCTGCTGCGGGTCGAGTTCGGTGGCCTCGGTGGCCGACATCCCGAAGAACTCCGCGTCGAACTCCGCCACCCGGTCCACGTAGCCGCCGCGGCGGGCGGCTATGCGACCGGGGCCGGCGCCGGGGGAGTGGAGGGCGTCCACGTCGTAACGTTCAGGAGGCGTCTCGCTCGTGGCGTCCACACCGTCCCGCAGCAGAGCCCACAGTTCACCGGGCGTGGCGGCGCCGGGCAGCCGGCAGGCCATGCCGATCACCGCGACCGACCGAGCGTCCACGTCGGACCTGTTCATGAGAGAACTCCGTTCATACGTCGCCACGACTCCTACGCCCTGGCGCAGTCGATCTTGCCCCATCGCAACTTTCCGCACGCATACGTCACTTGGCAGAGGCTGAGCAACCGTCCCGGAACGAGGACGGCGGAGAAGGGAATCTCGCGAACCGGTCGTGTGGGCGGTCCCCTCGTGTGGGTGGTCCCCTCGTGTGGGCGGTCCCGTCGCGCGGGTACCTCCGGCCGTGCACCGCCGGGAGTGCACCTGCGGGGGCGCCACCGCGTTCAGGGCGACGGGCGGCCGCCGCCTCCGGGCCGCGCGATCACGGCAGGCGAGAGTCGTGGCGTAAAACCGATGCGGGGACAGGGGGCCGACGGTGTGGCGCCCGCCCGAGGAAGCGGGGCCGACGGTCTCGACGCACGCACTGCTCGGGCCCGGACCGGGGACCGTGCACCCGCCTCACCCTTCCCAATTTCGAACTAGTATTCGAGTGCCTGGTGTCGTGCCGGACTGAACGCGTCAGTGTCGACAGCAAGTCCACCGCACGATTGTCGGGGGCAAAATCGTTTCGGTTCGCTGGGCGTTCAAAGATTGACGGGAAGTGATCGCTGGGCGTTGAAACATCGAAAAGTTTGGACAGAATCCCCGAATGGGCACGTGCCGGTCCTGCCCGGTAGTGACCGGAGCGCCCCACCGTGACCGGCGCGGAAGCCAAGTACTGTCGCCCGCACAGGCGTTGACGGCGGGACGGGTGGGGCGGAAATGACCGGGAGTGGTGATCCACAGGGGGCCGGAACTCTGCTTTGATCTGACCCCATGGATTCCCTGTCACCCGAACAGCAGCACGCCGCCGGCGAGCAGCGGACGCACCGGCTGAGGATTCTCGGCCTCAACACGGTCGAGGCGGAGGCCACGTTCGACCGCGTCGCGCGCCTCGCGGCCACTTTCACCCAGTCCCCGCTGGCCATGGTCAACTTCATCAACGACGAGCGGCAGATGTTCCGCGGCATGTTCGTGCCCACCGGTTCCGACGAGGACCCCGTGGACACCGCGGGCGGCGGAATCCCGTTCGACCTGAGCAACCTCGCCCGCGAGGCACCCGGCGACTACGGCTTCTGCCCCCACGTGGTCGCCCAGCAGTCCCAGCTCGCCCTGGACGACGTCTTCGACTACCCGCGCTTCAAGGGCAACGCCCTGGTCAACGACCTGGGCGTGCGCTCCTACCTGGGCACTCCGCTGCGCGACAACACCGGCGTGATCCTCGGTACCGTGTGCGTCGCCGACTTCAAGCCCCGCACCTGGGACCGCCAGCTCAGGCAGGGCATGCAGGAACTCACCGAGACCCTGCTGTCCGAGTTCAAGCTGCGCGACAGCCTGCTCGCCCAGCAGCAGGAGCTGTTCGCGGTGTTCGACGGCGCGCCCTTCCCCATCATGCTCACCGAGGGCCCCGAGCACCTGCTGCGCTACGCCAACGGCAAGCAGGGCCAGGCCTTCGGCATGGTGCCCCAGTTCAGCCTCGGCCGCAGGGTGCTGCCCGGCCTGGACGAGGTCGGCGTGTTCAGGGCGATGGACGACGCGCTGCGCACCGGCCGGCCCACCACGGTGCCCCGGGTCTCCCTGAGGACCTACGACTCCCCGGCACCCCAGGACTTCAACTTCCTGTGCACACCGGTGCGTACCTCCCCCAGCGCGCCCTTCAAGGGCGTCCTGACGGTGGCGATGAACGCCGGCGGACAGGGCTACGGCGGCGCCGAGTCGCAGGCCTTCGCGGCCAATGTCCAGCAGCGGTTCGAGCAACTGGGCGGCGGAGCGCTGTCCGACGGCATGCCCCTGAGGTGACGGTCCCCGCGCGGCGCCCGGCAGCCCCGCACCCAGGGCCGGTTGCGCAAGTCCCTCCCCCCGGCCTGCGGCCGGGAGGCACCCCCGGCCCCGCCGGTCGCCGCGCTGCCGAGCCGGTGCGCCCGCGCTCCGGCGAGGGGGGAAGATGACATCGCGAGCGGATACACGATCGAACGCGAGGAGTGCGCCATGCAGCAGGAACGAGCGGGCAGGCCGGCCGGGCCCGAGGACCTGATCGACGTCGCCCGGCTGGTCACCGCGTACTACGCTCTCCACCCCGACCCGGCCGAACCGGGCCAGCGCGTGGCGTTCGGCACGTCCGGCCATCGCGGCTCGTCCCTGGCGGCGGCGTTCAACGACGACCACATCGCCGCGACCAGCCAGGCCATCTGCGAGTACCGCGCCGGGCAGGGCACCGACGGCCCCCTCTTCCTCGGCGCGGACACGCACGCCCTGTCCGAGCCGGCGAAGGTCACCGCGCTGGAGGTCTTCGCTGCCAACGACGTCACCGTGCTCATCGACGCAGCGGACGGCTACACCCCCACCCCGGCTGTCTCGCACGCCATCCTCACCCACAACCGGGGCCGTACCTCGCACCTCGCCGACGGCGTGGTCGTCACCCCCTCCCACAACCCGCCCGGCGACGGCGGCTTCAAGTACAACCCGCCGAGCGGCGGCCCGGCCGGCTCCGAGGCGACCTCCTGGATCCAGGACCGGGCGAACGAGATCATCGCCGCCGGGCTGAAGGACGTACGGCGCATCCCCTACACCCGGGCGCTCGCCGCCCCCGGCACCGGCCGCCACGACTTCCTCGGCGCCTACGTCTCGGACCTGCCGAGCGTGCTGGACCTGGACGCGATCCGCGACGCCGGCCTGCGCATCGGCGCCGACCCGCTCGGCGGAGCATCCGTCGCCTACTGGGGCCGCATCGCCGAACAGCACCGCCTCGACCTGACCGTGGTCAATCCGCTCACCGACCCCACCTGGCGGTTCATGACGCTGGACTGGGACGGAAAGATCCGCATGGACTGCTCCTCGCCGTACGCGATGGCCTCCCTCATCGAGCAGCGCGACCGGTTCCGGATCGCCACGGGCAACGACGCCGACGCCGACCGGCACGGCATCGTCACTCCCGACGGCGGGCTGATGAACCCCAACCACTACCTGGCCACCGCCATCTCCTACCTCTACGCCCACCGCACGCAGTGGCCCGCCGAGGCGGCCGTCGGCAAGACCCTGGTGTCCTCCGGGATGATCGACCGGGTCGCCGCCGACCTCGGCCGCCGGCTCGTCGAGGTCCCCGTGGGCTTCAAGTGGTTCGTGGACGGACTGGTCGACGGCTCGCTCGGCTTCGGCGGCGAGGAGTCCGCCGGGGCGTCGTTCCTGCGCCGGGACGGCTCGGTGTGGACCACCGACAAGGACGGCATCATCCTGGCCCTGCTCGCCTCCGAGATCACGGCCGTCACCGGCAGGACGCCGTCCGAGCACTACGCGGCCCTCACCGCGCGCTTCGGCGAACCCGCCTACGCCCGCATCGACGCGCCCGCCTCCCGGGAGGAGAAGGCACGCCTGGCCAAGCTGTCCCCGGCCCAGGTCAGCGCCGACACCCTCGCCGGGGAGCCGGTCACCGCCGTGCTCACCGAGGCCCCGGGCAACGGCGCCTCCATCGGCGGCATCAAGGTGGCCACCGAGAACGCCTGGTTCGCGGCGCGTCCCTCGGGCACCGAGGACGTCTACAAGGTCTACGCGGAGTCCTTCCGGGGCGCCGACCACCTCCGCCGGGTCCAGGACGAGGCCAAGCAGGTGGTCCTGGCGGCGCTGGGCGGCTGACCGGCCCGGGACGGCGTACGCCGCGGGAACGGACGCATGGCGACGGGAGGACGGCAGGAGGACGACAGGGGTGTACGTCGGTCCGGGCGGGGGCAGTCCTCGCCCGGACCGACGCGTTTGCGGCGGGGCGCCGCCCGGACCCGAGCGCCGGCCGGCCCGCGCGACACGATTCCAGACTTTCACCCTTCGTTTTCTTGAACCGTTCGTGTTTATGGGGGTAGGTTCGGCCGCATGACGGAAGCCGAGCCTCCGACGGCGGCCCAGGAGTTGCGCGGTGCGGGCCTGCGGGTGACAGCCGCGCGCGTCGCACTCCTGGAGACCGTCCGGGCGGGTGACCACCTCGGCGTGGAGGCGATCGCGTCCGGGGTGCGTCAGCGCGTCGGCCATGTCTCCCTCCAGGCCGTGTACGAGGCCCTGCACGCCCTCACCGCGGCGGGGCTCGTGCGCCGTATCGAACCGGCCGGCAGCCCGGCCCGGTTCGAGGGACGTGTCGGGGACAACCATCACCACGTCGTGTGCCGGTCGTGCGGTGCCGTCGCCGACGTGGACTGCGCGGTGGGCGAGGCACCCTGCCTGACCGCGTCCGACGACCACGGCTTCTCGATAGACGAGGCCGAGGTCATCTACTGGGGCCTGTGCCCCGACTGTGCCACCAGCCGTAGTTCCTCAGCACCGTGATCCGCCCTGTCCGGAAGGATTCCCATGTCCGAGAACCACGATGCAGTCGTCACCGACGCCAAGACGGAGGCCGGAGGCGGCTGCCCGGTCGCGCACGGGCGCGCCCCGCACCCGACTCAGGGTGGCGGAAACCGTCAGTGGTGGCCGGAACGGCTGAATCTGAAGATCCTCGCGAAGAACCCCGCCGTGGCCAACCCCCTCGGTGAGGACTTCGACTACGCCGAGGCGTTCCAGTCCCTCGACCTGCCGGCCGTGAAGCGGGACATCGCCGAGGTCCTGACGACCTCTCAGGACTGGTGGCCCGCCGACTTCGGCCACTACGGCCCGCTGATCATCCGTATGGCCTGGCACAGCGCGGGCACCTACCGGATCAGCGACGGCCGTGGCGGCGCCGGCGCCGGCCAGCAGCGGTTCGCGCCGCTCAACAGCTGGCCGGACAACGCCAACCTCGACAAGGCCCGCCGCCTGCTGTGGCCGGTGAAGAAGAAGTACGGCCGGAGCCTGTCGTGGGCCGACCTGATGATCCTGGCCGGCAACGTCGCCCTGGAGTCGATGGGCTTCAAGACCTTCGGCTACGCCGGCGGCCGCGAGGACGTCTGGGAGGCCGAGGAGGACGTCTACTGGGGTCCCGAGACCACCTGGCTCGGCGACGAGCGCTACACCGGTGACCGGGAGCTGGAGAACCCCCTCGGCGCGGTCCAGATGGGTCTGATCTACGTCAACCCGGAGGGCCCGAACGGCAACCCGGACCCGATCGCCGCGGCCCGCGACATCCGCGAGACCTTCCGCCGGATGGCGATGAACGACGAGGAGACCGTCGCCCTGATCGCGGGCGGCCACACCTTCGGCAAGACCCACGGTGCCGGCCCGGCGGACCACGTCGGCCCCGACCCGGAGGCCGCCGGCCTGGAGGACATGGGCCTGGGCTGGAAGAGCACCTACGGCACCGGCAAGGGTGGCGACACGATCACCAGTGGTCTCGAGGTCACCTGGACCAACACGCCGACGACCTGGGACAACAGCTTCTTCGAGATCCTCTTCGGCTACGAGTGGGAGCTGTTCAAGAGCCCCGCCGGCGCGAACCAGTGGCGGCCGAAGGACGGCGCCGGAGCCGGGACCGTGCCCGACGCCCACGACCCGTCCAAGACCCACGCCCCGACGATGCTCACCACCGACCTCTCGCTCCGGTTCGACCCGGTCTACGGGCCGATCTCGCGGCGCTTCCTGGAGAACCCCGAGGAGTTCGCGGACGCCTTCGCCCGGGCCTGGTTCAAGCTGACCCACCGTGACATGGGCCCGGTCGCCCGCTACCTCGGCCCGGAGGTTCCGGCCGAGGTCCTGCTGTGGCAGGACCCGCTGCCCGAGCGGACGTACGAGCTCGTCGGCGCCGAGGACATCGCCTCCCTCAAGGCCAAGGTCCTCGACTCCGGCCTCACGGTGTCCCAGCTGGTGTCCGCCGCGTGGGCGTCGGCCTCGTCCTTCCGCGGCAGCGACAAGCGCGGCGGCGCCAACGGCGCCCGGGTCCGCCTGGAGCCGCAGCGCAACTGGGAGGTCAACGACCCCGACCAGCTGGCCCTGGTTCTGCGCACCCTGGAGGGCATCCAGGAGTCCTTCAACTCCGCCCAGAGCGGCGGCAAGCGGATCTCGCTCGCCGACCTGATCGTGCTCGCCGGCGGCGCGGCCGTCGAGCGGGCCGCCAAGGAGGCCGGCTTCGAGGTCGAGGTGCCCTTCACGCCGGGCCGCGTGGACGCCTCGCAGGAGCAGACGGACGTGGAGTCGTTCGCCGCGCTGGAGCCGACCGCCGACGGCTTCCGCAACTACATCGGCAAGGGCAACCGCCTCCCGGCCGAGTTCCTGCTGCTCGACCGCGCCAACCTGCTGACCCTGAGCGCCCCGGAGATGACGGTCCTCGTCGGCGGTCTGCGTGTGCTGGGCGCGAACCACCAGCAGTCGCAGCTCGGCGTGTTCACCACGACCCCCGGGTCCCTGACCAACGACTTCTTCGTCAACCTGCTCGACCTGGGCACGACGTGGAAGGCGACGAGTGAGGACCAGAACACCTTCGAGGGTCGCGACGCCGCCACGGGCGAGGTCAAGTGGGCCGGCAGCCGTGCCGACCTGGTCTTCGGCTCGAACTCCGAGCTGCGGGCGCTCGCCGAGGTCTACGCGAGCGACGACGCGAAGGAGCAGTTCGTGCACGACTTCGTCGACGCGTGGGTCAAGGTCATGAACCTCGACCGGTTCGACCTGGTCTGATCACTCCGGTCACCACGTCCGGGCCGGTCCGCAGGGACCGGCCCGGACGTGCCTTCGCCGCCCCGGCTCCGGGCCGTCAGTGGCCGCCGCTCGGGGGCCGGCAGTCGGTGCCGTCCGGGTAGCCGGCGAAGGCGTCCGCCTCGGTGACTTTGGGGTACATCGTGCCCTCCAGGCACATGGAGGAGGCGTCGATGAGGAAGCCGACCCCCGCCCCGTTCTGGTACGCCTCCACCTTCCCGGCGTCGTAGCCGAGACCGATCAGCACCCGGCGCGTGCCGTCCGGGCTGAAGTCACCGCGCCTGCGCAGCGGTTCGAGCGCCTTCTCGATCCGGGCGACGGCGGCGAGCCCGTCGCAGCGGCGTCGGCCGTACAGCTCGATCGGCACCCGGAAGCCGTGGTTCTCTGCGTAGTGGTCGGTGGGCGGCGTGTCCGGGACGGAGGTGTCCGCGGTCGTGGCCGGCGCCGACGGCGTGGGGCTCTCACCGGGACACCGCACGTTCGCCGATGCACCGGGCGTCGCCGCCGCGGTTCGCGAGGGTCCGTGCGCGCCGACGTCGTCGCCCGCCCGCTCGTTCCCGCACCCAGCCGCCAGCACCGCCAGCAGCGCCACCGGCACCGCGCCCCGCCGGATCCCCACCGTCCTGATCGTCGTCATGCGCCGATCCTGCCGCGCCTGACGGCATGCGGACATGAGCTTTTCCACTCATGCGGCGGGAGACGGCCGGGCTTGTTCTTGCGCCGGGCATGGCCTGTTCCTGCGCCGGGGAGCGGCCTGTTCCTGCGCCGGGGAGTGGCCTGTCCCTGCGCCCGGGCATGTTCTTACGAAGTTTTTATAGCCTGCCTATATAGGCGGCGTGATACTTGAGACGTGGATCAGTCGGACCGCGGGCAGGAACCGCTGGAGACGGCGCGGGCGCTCGCCGAGACGGCCTCCGCCGTGATCAGGGCTGTGACCGACCGGCGGGACATGAGCTTCACCACGGCCTCCACCCTGGCCCGGCTGGAGCGCGAGGGTCCCGCCCGGCTGACCGCGCTGGCGGTGGCCGAGGGAGTCGCCCAGCCGTCGATGACCCAGCTGGTGCAGCGCCTGGAGCGCCGGGGTCTGGTGCGGCGCGTCGACGACCCCGCGGACGGGCGGGTGACCCTCGTCGCCGTCACCGACGCCGGACGTGAGCTGCTCGCCGAGCGCCGGCGGCTGCGGGACAGCCGGCTGGCCGATCTGCTGGCGGCCCTTCCCGCCGAGGAGCAGCAGGCGCTGGGCGAGGCCGTGCGGACCGCCCTCCCCCTGGTGCGACGGATGCTCGAAGGCGCCGCGGGGCCGCGCCACCTGCCCACGCGGCACGACACGGGGAGCACGAGATGACCACCGAGGACACCGGGCGCATACCCGGCACCACCGGCGCCGGACCGCGCACGCGCGGCACCTGGATGGGCGCGGACCACCCCCGCTACAAGTGGGTCGCGCTGACCAACACCACCCTGGGCATGCTGCTCGCCACCATCAACAGCTCCATCGTGCTGATCTCGCTGCCCGGTATCTTCACGGGCATCCGCCTCGATCCGCTCCAGCCGGCCAACGTCAGCTACCTGCTGTGGATGCTGATGGGCTACATGCTCGTCACCGCGGTCCTGGTGGTCGCCCTCGGCCGCCTCGGCGACATGATGGGCCGCGTCCGGATCTACAACGCCGGCTTCCTCATCTTCACGCTCACCTCGGTGGTGCTGTCCCTCGACCCCTTCCACGGCGGCAGCGGCGCGCTGTGGCTGATCGGCTGGCGCATCGTGCAGGCCGTGGGCGGATCGATGCTGATGGCCAACTCCGCCGCCATCCTCACCGACGCCTTCCCCGCCCGGCAGCGGGGGATGGCCCTGGGCGTGAACATGGTGGCGGGCATCGCCGGGTCGTTCCTCGGCCTGGTGCTGGGCGGCGCGCTCGTCACCTGGAACTGGCGCTCGGTCTTCTGGGTCAACGTGCCCATCGGCCTGATCGGCACCGTGTGGGCGTACGCGTCACTGCGCGAGACGGGCGTGCGCCGGCCCGGCCGGATGGACTGGTGGGGCAACATCACCTTCGCCGTCGGGCTGACCGCGCTGCTCGCGGGCATCACCTACGGCATCCAGCCCTACGGCGGCCACACCATGGGCTGGACCAACCCCTGGGTGCTGGCCGGACTGGCCGGCGGGGCCGCGATGCTCGCCGTCTTCTGCGTGGTCGAGACCAAGGTCGCCGAGCCGATGTTCCCGCTGCGCCTGTTCCGCGACGCCGCCTTCGCGGGCGGCAACGCGGCCACCCTGCTGGGCGCGATCGCACGCGGCGGACTGCAGTTCATGCTCATCATCTGGCTGCAGGGCATCTGGCTGCCGCTGCACGGCTACGACTACGCCGACACCCCGCTGTGGGCCGGCATCTACATGCTGCCGCTGACCATCGGCTTCCTGCTCGCCGGACCCGTCTCGGGCGTGCTGTCCGACCGGTTCGGCGCGCGGCTGTTCGCCGCCTCCGGGTTCGTCGTGATGGCGGCGTCGTTCGCCGGGCTGCTCGTCCTGCCCGGCGACTTCGACTACTGGGTCTTCGCCGGGCTGATCTTCCTCAACGGCCTCGGCGGCGGCCTGTTCGCCGCCCCGAACACGTCGATCATCATGTCGAGCGTCCCGGCCGACTCCCGCGGCGCCGCCTCCGGCATGCGCGCCACCTTCCAGAACGCCGGCATGGTGCTGTCCATGGGGGTGTTCTTCTCCCTCATGGTGGCCGGACTCTCCCGCAGTCTGCCGGACACGCTCAGCTCGGGCCTCACCGCCCAGGGCGTCCCGGCGGGAGCCGCCCACCAGGTCGCCGCGCTGCCGCCGGTCGGCGTGCTGTTCGCCGCCTTCCTCGGCTACAACCCGATCGAGCACCTGCTGGGCCCGACCATCCTCGGCCACCTCTCGCCGTCCGCCGCCGCCCACCTCACCGGGCGCGAGTACTTCCCCCATCTGATCTCGCAGCCCTTCCACGACGGCCTGGTCGTGGTGTTCTCCCTGGCCATCGCCATGTCGCTGGCGGCGGCGGGCGCCTCCCTGGTCCGGGGCCGCCACGGCGCGCTCCCCGAGTCGCCCCTGCCCGTGTCGCCGGCCGCCGCGCGGACCCCGGCGCCGCCCGCCGAGACGGGGACCCCGGCCGTGTCCCCGGTGCCTTCGTCCGGCACGTCCGCCGCCGTGTCCCCGGCCCCCTCGCCCGGCACGACCGCCGTATCGGCGCCCTCGCGGAAGGCCGGTCCGACGTCCGGCCCCTCCGCCGGTGCGCTGCGCGGCCGGGTGTGCGACGACGCCGGTCAACCGCTCGCCCACGCCACCCTCACCCTCGTCGACCACGGCGGTCACCAGAGGGACCTCGCCCGCTCGGCCGAGGACGGGACCTACGCCCTGGCGGAACCCGAGCCCGGCGCCTACACCCTGGTCGTGTCGGCCGAGGGGCACCGTCCTCGCGCCGTGCGGGTCGTCGCCGGCAGGGGACCGGTCTTCTCCGAGGTCACCCTGGCGGGCGCCGGCGGCGTGCACGGGACCGTGCGCCACGGGCACACCGGCCACCCCGTGCCCGACGCCCGCGTCACCCTGCTGAACGCGCGCGGCGACGTGGTGGCGTCGGCCACGACCGCCACGGACGGCACGTACACCCTGCGGAATCTGGCCCCGGGCGCCTACACCGTCGTCGCCACCGGCTACCCGCCCGCGGCCGGCGAGGTGGCGCTGGGCGACGGAGGGGCCCACCGAGTCGATCTCCAGGTCGGTCACGCCCCCGGCTGACGGACGCCGGGACCGTGACTGTGGTTGTTGTCTCAATTCGCGCCAAAAGCGGCTTTGAGTGACGGCGGCCACGCCGAAGGGCGCGCGTTTTGTCTACGTTCACTCCTCAGTGCCCCTGTGACGACCCTTCGGTGAGGCCCGTTTGCCTATGTCCTATCTGTCGTATCCGCGTTCCCCGGTCACCGCGAAGACCACCGCCGGGCGCCGTGGCCGCCGCGCCGCCGCGTGCGCCGCCCTGCTCCTGTCCTCCGTGACCACGCTGTTCTCCCTCGGCGCGCTGCACGCACCGCCGGCGGCCGCCGCCACCGGCGCGCCGTCGGGCGAGACCGCCGCGGCGGCGCAGCCCGTGAGCGCGGCGCGTGTCACCACCGCGGTGCTCGACCTCGACGCCCCGGGCCGGGAGCCCACGGTGTACGGCGAGGACGTGCCCTACGACACCGCCAGCATCATCAAGGTCGACATCCTCGCCGCGCTGCTGCTCCAGGCACAGGACGCCGGACGGCACCTCACCGCCGAGGAGCGCGCGCAGGCGGAGCCGATGATCCGGCACAGCGACAACGCGGCGGCGAACGCCCTGTGGCGGCAGATCGGCCGGGCGCCCGGACTGGAGGCGGCCAACAAGCGCCTCGGACTGACGGCGACGAAGGGCGGCTCCGGCGCCAAGTGGGGGCTCACCCAGACCACGGCACGTGACCAGATACGGCTCCTGCGGGCCGTGTTCGACGACACGACGCCGAGCGCGCCCACCACCCACGCGCTGAACGAGGAGTCCCGGGCCTACATCCGCTCGCTGATGAGCCGTGTCGCCGACGACCAGGCATGGGGCGTCTCGGCGGCCGCCGGCTCCGAGTGGGCGCTGAAGAACGGCTGGCTCCAGCGCAACACGACCGGGCTCTGGGACGTCAACAGCGTCGGCCGCATCACCGCGAACGGGCACCACTACCTCGTCGCGGTCCTCTCCAACGGCAGCGCGTCCATGAGCGACGGCGTCTCCCTGGTGGAGAAGGCGGCGCGCCAGGCCCTGTCCTCGACCTCCGCCGTGAAGCAGCCGTGATCGACAGCCGGAACCAGCCGTGATCGACGGTCCCAACCGGCCGTGACCGGCCGTAGTATCGGGTGGTCACCGAGGGGGGTACGCGATCGTGGGGAAGCAGCGCTCCGGCACGCCGACGCTCGAGGAAGTGGCCGCGCTCGCCGGGGTGGGGCGGGGCACCGTCTCACGCGTCATCAACAACGCCGACGGGGTGAAGGACTCCACCCGCCGCGCCGTGGAACGGGCCATCACCGAACTCGGCTACGTCCCCAACCAGGCGGCCCGGTCCCTGGCGGCGCGCCGCGCGGACGCGGTGGCCCTGGCGATGACGGAGACGGACTGGCGGCAGTTCGGCGAGCCGTTCTTCTCCGAGATCGTCTGCGCGGTCAGCGACGCCCTGGCCGGCACCGACATCCAGCTGCTGCTCACCCTGGTGCGCACGGACGCCGAGCGGCGCCGCTTCGTCGAGTACGCGCGCGGCGGCCGCATCGACGGCGTACTGCTCATGTCCGTCCGCGGCGGTGAGCCGTTGCCCGACATGCTCGCCGAACTGCGCCTGCCCACCGTCCTGCTGGGCCGCCGCTCCGGCGACGAGTGTGCCTCCTACGTCGACTCCGACAACGTTGGCGGCGCCCGTGACGCCGTGGACCACCTGCTGCGCAGCGGCAGGACCCACGTCGCCACCATCACCGGCCCCCTGGACATGTACGTCGCCCAGTGCCGGTTGCGCGGATACGAGGAGGCCATGCGCAGGGCCGGTCACGCGCACGGGCCCACGTGGATCGTCGAGGGCGACTTCAGCGAGGAGAGCGGGCGCCGGGCGATGACCGAACTGCTCGGGCGCCATCCCGAGGTCGACGCGGTGTTCGCGGCATCGGACACCATGGCCGCCGGGGCCCTCAACGTGCTGCGTGCCGCGGGGCGCCGGGTGCCCGAGGACGTCGCCGTGATCGGCTTCGACGACTTCCTGCTGGCGCAGCACACCGATCCGCAGCTCACCACCGTGCGCCAGCCGGTCGAGGAGATCGGGCGGGCCATGGTCCGGCTGCTCCTGGAGGCGCTGGAGGACTCCAGCCGCGCCTGGCGCCATGTCATCCTGCCGACCCGGCTGATCCGCAGGGACTCGGCCTGAGCCGTCCTGATGACCCGCCGACCGTAGGTGCGATATGCCTGCTTTTCGGGAGCGCTCCAAGGGCATTCGGCGTCTGTTGTCATCGTCTTGCGCGTACTTCGAGTTGGCGGACCCCCTCGCCGACCAGGTACTTCGACAGAAGTTCGATTCTGCCGCCTCCCGCCTTCTTGTCAGGGTCATGACTGAAGCCTACGCTCCTGGAAGCCGCCGATTGGGAGCGCTCCCATTCCGAAGCCGCTGGGAGCGCTCCCTTTCTCCGGGCCCCACGTACCCCACCGAAAGGACACCCGATGGGTCCGTCGACACTCCCGGTGCGCAGCGCGCGCGGGCTGCTCGCCGCGCTGCTCACCGCCCTCGCCGCGGTGGCCGCCCTGGTGACCGCGACCCCCGCGGCCCATGCCGACACCGAGATCTGCGACGCCTTCGGCTCCACCACCATCCAGGGCCGCTACGTCGTCCAGAACAACCGCTGGGGCACCAGCGCCACCCAGTGCATCACGGCCACGAGCACCGGCCTGCGCATCACCCAGGCGGACGGTTCCGTGCCCACCAACGGAGCGCCGAAGTCGTACCCCTCCGTCTACAACGGCTGCCACTACACCAACTGCTCGCCCGGGACCAACCTCCCGGCCCGGCTGAGCACCATCTCCGCCGCGCCCACCAGCATTTCGTACGGCTATGTCGCCGACGCCGTCTACGACGCGGCTTACGACATCTGGCTCGACCCGACGCCCCGAACCGACGGTGTCAACCGCACCGAGATCATGGTGTGGTTCAACAAGGTCGGCTCCATCCAGCCGGTGGGGTCCGCGGTCGGCACGGCCACCGTCGCCGGCCGCAGCTGGCAGGTCTGGTCCGGCAACAACGGCTCCAACGACGTGCTGTCCTTCGTCGCCCCCTCGGCCATCGGCAGCTGGTCGTTCGACGTGATGGACTTCGTGCGGCAGGCGATCAGCCGGGGACTGGCCGACTCCTCCTGGTACCTGACGAGCGTTCAGGCGGGCTTCGAGCCCTGGTCCAACGGCGCCGGGCTCGCGGTGAACTCCTTCTCCTCCTCGGTCACCGTCGGCGGCGGCTCGGGCGACCCGGGTGACCCCGGCGACCCGGGCACCCCGGTGTCCTGCAAGGTGACGTACAAGACCAATGTCTGGCAGGGCGGCTACACCGCCGACGTGACCGTGACGAACACCGGGACGGCGCCGGTCGACGACTGGCGGCTCGGCTTCACGCTGCCCTCCGGCCAGAAGATCACCAACAGCTGGAACGCCACGGTGTCCCCGTCCTCCGGCGCGGTCACCGCGACGAGCCTCGGGTTCAACGCCCGGATCGCGGCCGGAGGCAGCCAGTCCTTCGGCTTCCAGGGCACCTACACCGGGACGTTCGCCCAGCCCGACCGGTTCACCCTGAACGGCACGGCCTGCACCACCGCCTGAACCGGCTGCACCGCCCGTGCGGTGCCGTCGCCCTGGGACGACGCCCGTGCGGTGCCGTCGCCCTGGGACGACGCCCGTGCGGTGCCGTCGCCCTGGGACGACGCCCGTGGGGCGCCGTCCCAGGGCCTGTCGGACAGAACGTGGGACCACCCGGGCCCGCCCTCTTCCCCCGGTTGGAGAGGGCGGGCCCGGTTGGCGGCCGGTCGCCCGACTCAGCAGGACAGGGGGGACGAGCCGAGCGCCACGTCGTCGTACCAGAGCGTGTCGTCGCCGGTGCCGTAGCTCTCCCAGCCCAGCCGCAGCGTGGTGGGGCGGGGTGCGGTGGTGCGGCTGAGCCACTGGGCGTCGACGTCCTGCGTGGGCGTGCCGTCCACGTGCAGTCCGGCGATCTGCGTGTCGTCCATCCAGGTGTCCATGCTCTGCCGGGTGGTGTCGACGGCGAACCGCAGACACACCCAGCGTCCGGTCGGCAGCGGGGCGCTGAGCGCCACGCCCGCCGGGCTCTGCGCGGGCAGCGTCGCGTCGTCGGACTGGCGGTTCCACTGCAGGGCGCCGTTCTGGCCGCCCATCCTCAGGTCCCGGCCGCCGTCGCGGGCGTCGGCCATGGTGATCATGGTGACGTGCGCGGCGGGCAGCGACGTCGTGTGGCGCACCCACAGTCGGCCGTACACCACAGGGCCCACCGCCGAGACGTCCTTGGTGGTGGCCACGAAGGCGTGGTTGCAGTAACCGGCGGCCCCGTCCACCCGTACCGAGCGGCTTCCGGTGTGGGCCACCGACGTGTCGACCGTCACCTTTCCGGAGCCCTGGCAGTCCGGTGCGACGGTCGTCCAGGCGCCCGACGGCACGCTCCCGGTCTGGTCCTCGAAGCCGGAGCACACCGTGGCGCCGCCGCACTCGGGAGAGGGACCGCCGGACGGCGTGGGCGTGGGGCTGGGCGTCGGGGTGCCACTGGGGGTGGGCGTGGTGCTGGGTGTCGGGTCGGGACTGGGACCCGGCCCCGGGTCCGAACCGTCGCCGCACGGCGCCCCGTCGAAGGTGAAGTCGCCGGGCGCGGGATTGGCGCCGGACCACGTGCCCTGGAGTCCGAAGGACGCCGAACCCCCGGTCGCCAGCGACCCGTTGTAGTCGAGACTGGTGGCGGTCACGGCCGTGCCCGTCTGGTCGACCCGGGCGTTCCAGGCGGAGGTCACCCGCTGGCCGGCGTCGAATGTCCAGCCCAGCGTCCAGCTGCCCACCTGGGGACCGAGGTTGGTCACGGACACCTGGGCGGTGAAGCCCCCGGACCACTGGTTCACCGTCCAGGACACCCGGCACGCTCCGCCCTGGTCGGCTCCCCGCGCCGCACCGAGTGGTCCGTAACCGGCCAGCCAGGCCAGCAGCGCGGACATCAACGCCACGAGCGCCGCCGCCCGCGCCGGCCGCGCCGGCCGCGCCGGCCGCGCCGGCCGCCGGCCCGGCGGTCGCACCGTCCTCGAGACCATGGGTTTTCCTTCCGTGAGGTGGGTGGAAGTTCCTCGATGCGGTGAGGCCGGGCGGCCGCCGGACGGCGCGCCGAAGCGGCCGGCCGGCGGCGCGCCGAAGCGGCCTGTGGCGCCTACGGCGTGGCGCAGCCGACGGAGCCGACCGGCATGTTGTTGCCGGTGGAGGTGGCGGTGAAGCCGAAGGTGACGCTGCCGTCGGCCGGTATGGTCCGGTTGTAGTCGACGTTTCTGACCGTGACCGTGCCGTCCGAGTTCTTCGTCAGCGCACCGTTCCACACACTGCCGATCGCGGTGCCCGCACCCGGCTTCCAGCTCACGGACCAGCCGCTCAGCGGTGCGGTGCCGTGGTTCATCACCTCGACGGAGCCCTGGAAACCGCCGCTCCAGGAGTTCGTCACGGAGTACATGGCCATGCAGGCGCCCGTGCCCGGATCGGTCGGCGTGGGCGTCGGGGTGGGGGTGGGGGTCGGCGTCGGGTTGCCGCCGCCCGAGCCGCGGATGCCGGTGACCTCGCCGTGACCGCCGTCGAAGACGATGTCGGAGCAGGAGAAGAAGTTCTCCTGGCTGTCCGAGCGCACCCACTGGATGAACATCAGCGCGTCACCGGAGCGGCCCGAGGGCAGCTTCAGGTCCCAGTAGTAGTGCCCGCCGTCGGTGCCCGGCGAGCCCGTCTGCGGGGGATTGGTGACCGTCTGGATCAGGTCCAGGTCGTCCCAGCCGAGCTCCGAGGTGGGGGACCAGCCGGGCTTGGTGACGTAGACCCGGAAGTCACCGGGGTGGGCCGCCCAGTTGCTGTACTGCACCTGCATCGAGGCCCCGGACGTCAGATGGGTGCGGGGCCAGTCCGACCGGGCGGCGTTGTAGGCGGAGAAGTCGTACGGCGAACGGTCGCCCGCGCTGCACAGCTTGCCGTCCGGCACATACCCGGGGCCGCGGCCCCCGGCGTTGGAGTCCAGCACGGCGAACCAGTTGTACAGGGCGGTGGCCCCGCTCTGGTTCAGCGCGTCCCGGCAGGCCGGGTTGGTGGGGTCGAGCGCGCCGGTGCTCGTCTGGGCGTCGAGGTAGCACAGATACGTGCGCGAGCCGGGCATCATCGCCACGCCGTGCGCCTGTGCGCTGCCCTGGCCCAGGAGGGTCAGGCCGAGTGCCGCGAACAGGGTGGCCAGCGCCGCGACTAAGGAATACGTCCTGCGTCGGGTCACCGAGGGACTCCCTTCGGAGGGATTGGCGGATGTGATCAGAACATGACAAGTGGACGAAACGATGGGAGCGCTCCCATCCTCACGGTAGCGAGAGGTGGGGCCGATGTAAACGCACCTGCGTCCTCGCCGGTCTCCGCTGTGCCGAATGTCGCACTCGTCCTCTGTGCCGTTTGCTGGTGCCACGACGGAGCATGCGGTCCCAAGCAGCCGTCCGCCGGAAGGAAGGAGCCGTCATGGCGGAGCACGAGGACGGTCTTCGGACGATCGACGCCGCCCCGGACGCCGTCAGACGCCATCGTGTGCTGTTCCGCGCAGTGCAACGGCGCAGGAACCCCCGGTTGCGGCGCACGGACATCACCGTCACGGACGAGGCCGCCGTGAAGCGGGCGGTGAAGGCCGCCGCGCTCGGCAACGCCATGGAGTGGTTCGACTTCGGCATCTACAGCTACCTGGCGGTCACCCTCGGGCATGTGTTCTTCCCGTCCGGGAACGACACCGTGCAGCTGCTGTCGTCGTTCGCGACCTTCGCGGTGTCCTTCCTGGTGCGCCCCGTGGGCGGCATGGTGTTCGGCCCCATGGGCGACAAGATCGGCCGCAAGCAGGTCCTGGCCCTCACCATGATCATGATGGCGATCGGCACGTTCGCCATCGGCCTGATCCCCTCGTACGCCACCATCGGCTTCTGGGCCCCGGCCCTGCTCATCCTCTTCCGGCTGGTGCAGGGCTTCTCCACGGGCGGCGAGTACGGAGGGGCGTCCACGTTCATCGCCGAGTACGCGCCCGACCGGCGCCGGGGCTTCTTCGGGAGCTTCCTGGAACTCGGCACGTTGGCCGGGTACGTCGCCGCGGCCGGACTGGTCACGCTGCTGACCACGTGGCTGGGCGGCGACGGCATGGAGGCGTGGGGCTGGCGGGTGCCGTTCCTGGTGGGCGGCCCCATCGGACTGGTCGGCCTGTATCTGCGGCTGAGACTGGACGAGACGCCCGCCTTCCAGAAACTCGAGGACGCCTCGCTCCACCGGGCGTCCGAGGCCGCGTCCACCGTGGAGACCACCGCCAAGGGAGACGTCGCGAAGATCTTCCGCGAGTACTGGCCGACCCTCGTCCTGTGCGTGTGCCTGGTCGGCGCCTACAACGTCGCCGACTACATGTTCCTGTCGTACATGCCGACCTACCTGTCGGACGAGATGGGGTACTCCGAGACCCACGGCCTGCTGATCCTCATCGGCACCATGGTGGTGCTGATGCTCGTGATCAACCGGGTGGGACAGCTCTCCGACCGAGTCGGCCGCAAACCGGTCCTCATGACCGGCATGCTCGGCTTCCTCCTGCTGTCGATCCCGTCGTTCCTGCTGGTCCAGCAGGGCAGCCTGGCCGCGGTCGCCGCGGGCATGCTGATGCTGGGCCTGTCCCTGGTGTGCCTGCTCGGCACGATGTCCGCGGCGCTGCCGGCGCTGTTCCCCACCCAGGTGCGCTACGGCTCCCTGTCCATCGGCTACAACCTCTCCGCCTCCCTCTTCGGCGGGACGACCCCCCTGGTGATCACCGCGCTGATCTCCGCCACGGGAAGCGACCTGATGCCCGCCTACTACACCATGATCGCCGCGCTCGTCGGGGTGATCTCCGTGGCGTGCATGAAGGAGACGGCACGCCGCCCGCTGGACGGCTCCCCGCCCTCCGTGGCCACGCCGGAGGAGGCCGCGCGCCTGGTGGAGAGCCAGGCACCGGTGCCCAGGTTCTGAACGGGCCGGCACCGGTCGGCACGCACCGCGCGGTCCGGGGCCCGGTGGCGGGGGGCCGGGCCGCGCGCGACCATGGTGAGGAACGGATCCGGCCGCGCGGGCGATCGGCGGTACCTTCACGGGCAGGGCGCGCTCGGGTCGTGTGTCGGGAGTCGCCCATGAGCCAGACCCAAGTCCTGATCGCCGGTGCCGGCCCGGTGGGTCTGACCGCGGCGCTGGAGCTGCGACGACGGGGCGTGCGGTGCCGGCTCGTCGACCGCCTGACGGAACGTCTGCCCTACGCCAGGGCGGCGGGCGTACAGCCGAGGCGCGCGGACCGTGCTGCTGCGCGAGGCCCAAGTGCTCGTCTCCTACCGGGGAAGTCCCGTCGTCGAGCCGGCCGGCGAGGCGAGGAGAGCGGTCGCGGGCGACCGGGCTCCCGACTGCGGCGGCCTGCGCGACCCGCTCGTCGCCCATCCGCTGCGCCTGTACGACCTGCTTCGCGAGCGTGACCACGTGCTCCTGCTCTACGCCGCCACCGGCGATCAGGCCGCGGCCTTCGACGAGCTCGCCGACCTGGCACGCAACACGGCCCGGTCCGCGCTGACCTGCTACGCGGTGCTCGCACCGGACGTCGAGGCGCCACGGCTGCTGCTGCCCTTCGTCCACGACGGCTCGGGGGAGTTCCGCGACGCCTACGGCGCCGAGTCGGCCGCCGCGCTGCTGATCCGCCCGGACGGCCACCTCGCCGCCCGGAGCACTCCGGCGGGCCGGCTGGAGGTGCTGGACGCCCTGGCACGCGTCTTCGACTGAAGGGCAGGCCGCAGGGAGCACGCGGTGCTCGGTGCACCGGCCGCCCGGCCGGTGCGCTGCGCGCCCTCCGCGTCAGCGCCGTTTCCCTTCCTCGGCGAGCGACTTGACGCCGTGCAGGGTGGCCTCCATACCGGCGCGCAGTTCCTTCAGCCGGAGGGCGATGATCTCCTCCTCCCGGTCCGGCCAGCGTTCGAGGGCGAGAGTGACCCCGCTGCGGCCCGGCCCGACGAGGGCCGTCTGGCGCAGCCGCGTACCGCTGCCCTCGGCCTGAAGTTCGTAGCGCCAGGACGCCATGGGTTTCGCCGGATCCAGGGTCGCCTCCCCGTAGCGGCCGTCCGCGTCGGTGACGGCCCAGGCGAACACCCGCGGTTCGTCGAGCTCGACCACATGGGAGACGGTCCGCCACTCACCGAGCACGGCGTGGTGGTTGTAGCCCTCGAAGCGTGCACCCGGCACGGGACGGTCCGCGCCGTCCAGCCAGGCGACGCGCAGCAGTTCCGGGCTGAACCCGGCGGGCAGAGCGATGTCGGTCACCAGTTCCCAGACCCGTTCCACGGGCGCCTCCACGTGCACGTCGCAGCGCACACTCGGGCCGTCGGCAAAGAGCATGTCGTCCCCCTCGTCTCGGTTTCGCCGATCACTCCATTGTCAGTGGCACCTCCTATCGTTCGATCACTGGGATCCGCCGGAGCGACGGCGGATCCGTCATGGGAAGGGGTCTGCCATGTCCACCGGGTCCACCGTGTCGACGACGTATCTGGAGTTGTCGCAGGAAGGCGGCGGCGCGCACAAGTTCTACGAAGTGGCCGTCGACGGCCAGGTGGTGACGGTGCGCTACGGGCGGATAGGCGCCGCCGGGCAGACGCAGACGACGACGTTCCCCACGGCGGAGAAGGCGCGGACGGCCGCGGCGAAGAAGGTCGGGGAGAAGGTCCGCAAGGGATACGCCCCGGCCGTTCCCGGGCAGCGCGCCCCGCGTGCTGTGACGCGTCGTCAGGTCGCCTCCGCCCCGTCCACCGCGCGCGCCGTGGCACCCGTGCTGTGGCGGTTCCGCACCGGCTCCGCGGCGTTCGGCATCCACGTCGACGACGAGCACTGCTGGGTCGGCAACCAGTCGGGCGACGTCTACACCCTGGACCACGACGGCGGCGCCCTCGCCCGCTTCAGCCTGCCGGACGGCGTGAAGTGCCTGGTCGCGGACGACTTCTGGATCTACGCGGGCTGCGACGACGGCAAGGTCTACGACCTGTCCTCCAAGCTGCCGTTCGCGGCGTACGACATCGCCGCGGACGTCGACATCTTCTGGCTGGACATCCACGAGGGCATCCTGGACGTCTCCGACCGCGACGGCCGGCTCACCGTCATCGACCACGAGGACGAGCACCAGTGGTCCCGCCGCAGCCAGGGCGAGCACGCCTGGATGGTCCGCGCCGACGACCGCGCCGTCTACCACGGCCACCACCGGGGCGTGACGGCCTACGCACCCGACGGGACCGGCGAGTTGTGGCACACCCCCACCCGGGGCGGCGTCCTGTTCGGCTGGCAGGAGGACGACACCCTGTACGCGGGGACCGCGCACCGCGTGGTCCAGCGGCTGTCGAAGTCGACCGGCGCGATCCAGGCCACCTACGCCTGTGACGGCGCGGTGTACTCGTGCGCCACCTCACCCGGCGGCCGGTTCGTCTTCGCCGGTGACGCGGCGTCCTCCGTCTACTGCTTCGACCGGGACGGCACGCGCCTGTGGAAGCTCGCCACGGGCGGCGGCTCGGCGCTGTCGATGCAGTACCACGACGAGCGTCTGTACCTGGTCACCACGGACGGCTCGCTGGTGTGCGTCGACGCGAGCGAGGCCGCCGTCTCCGCCGCCCAGCAGGGCACCGTGCCGGTGGCACGGGACGTGAAGCTCGCCGCGGCCCTGCCGACCTACGCACCGGCGACGGCCGCGGCCGCGGTGGCCACCGTCGCCCACGCTCCCGCCGGGGCGATCGTCGTCGAATGCGTCCAGCAGGGCGGCCGCCTGCGCGTGCACGTGGTGTCCGGCGGCTACGACGCCTCCTGGAACGTCCAGTTCCCGCGCGCCATACGCGAACCCGGCGCGCGCTACGTCGTGGACGCCCTGCATCCGGCGGCGGGCGGTTTCTACCGGGTGCGCGGTGACATCCGGCGGCTGCTGTGATGCGAGACGACAGGACCTAAGGGGGTGTCTCGTCGATCATGCCGGGCTCGCGGCGCCTGGCACCGCACCTCGCGGCGTTGTCGTCGGTCGCCGATGCTCCGCATCGACTCCCTCCTCCGCCTTGCGATGTACGGCACCAGCCGCCGCTCCCTGATCCGGCCTGATCGACGAGACACCCCCTACGGCTCGTTGCCCCACCGCGCGCCGGCCCAGCAGACGCCCACGAACGCGGTGGTGGCGGCGAGGACCGCGTAGGCGACCGTGTAGGAACTCGCGGTGGCGAGTGCTCCGGCCGCGAGGGCTCCGAGCCCCGTCCCCGCGTCGAAACCGATGTTCCAGGCGACGCTGACCGAGGAACGCGCCGGTTCGCCCGCCGCGGCGAAGGCGTGAACCAGTGTCAGGTTCTGCAGGCCCCCGTAGGCGACCCCCACGACGAGCATGCCCGCCACGACCAGGACCGGCCCGCCCGCGCCCAGGCCGCGCGCCGTGCCCGCACCGATGACGGCGAGCCCGGCCGCGCCGGCCAGCAGCAGCGGCGCGATCGCCGGGGCCGCCCCCTTGCGGTCCGCGACGTGTCCGAACCTCCACCGGCACAGGGCCGCCGTCGCCGTGAACGCCAGGAGCGCCACGTAGACGGCGGTCGCGTCGGACAGCAGGCTCGGCGTGAAGGTGAGGATGGCGCCGCCGGCCGCGGTGATGGCGAGCAGCGCCGCGATCGGCCCGACCAGGACACGGCGGAGCCGGCCGGCATCCCGCCCTTCGGCCGGTGCCGCACCGGGGTCCTCGGCGCCGCGCAGCGCGTGGGCCACCCGTGGCGCCAGCGGCACCGCGAGCAACGGCACGGCGGCGCACGCGAACACCAGCCCGAAGCCGACGCGTTCGGCGAGCCAGGGCGCGATCGGGACCAGCAGGCACTGCGGGACCGCCACGGCGAGCCCGTAGGCGCCGACCGCGCGGCCGCGGCGCTCGGGCTCGACGAGCGCCGCCACTCCGGTCGCGCCGCACACCGTGAGGATCCCGAACCCGAGCCCCCGCACCGCCGCGAGGGCGACGACCACGCCCACCCGGTCGCTGAGGAAGTGCCCGAGGGCGGGCAGTCCCAGCAGACACGCCCCGAGGGCGAGCGTCCAGGCCCAGCCGAGACGCCGGAGCAGGCGTGCGACCAGCAGCTGGGCGACCACGGTGAAGAGCATCAGCACCGTGTTGACCAGCCCCGCGCCCAGTTCGTCCGCACCGCCGCACTGCGTCCACAGGGGCGCGACCGGCAGCAGCAACGACAGGCCGGCGAAGCCCAGCGCCGCCGAACCGAGCAGCGGCCCCATCCCCGGCGCCCGCCACACGGGTGAACGCACACACTCCTGGTGGGCGCGGCCGGCGCCTGCTCCGTTCGACATCCCGCAGATGCTATTCGCCCGTGACGGATCACGGGACAGCGGGACGATCTCTCCTCCGGGGCGCGGCCGTCAGTCGACCGGCCAGGTGTGGACGGGGGCGTTGAGGTGCATGTACTCGACGTACACCTGCGTCATCCGCCGCAGGGCCTCGTGCCGACTCGCCCGGGAGGTGGCGTCGATGTGGTGGAACATCTCCTTCTGCCACATCGCCCCGTTGCGGCCGGCGACGCACCGCTGCTCGATGATCCCGAGCAGCGGCTCACGCCACGCCTCGTCCATGCCCGAGCGCTCCAGTCCGCGGTGCGCCAGCGGCAGCAGGCGCCGCAGCACGAGTTCGGGCACCGGCACCTCGCCCATCCCCGGCCAGTACAGCCGTGCCTCGATGCCGTGCCGTGCCGCCGTGTGCAGGTTGTCCTCGGCGGCGGAGAAGGACATCCGCGACCACACCGGCCGCTCCTCCTCCACCAGGGCGCGGGTGAGCCCGTAGTAGAAGGCGCCGTTGGCGAGGGTGTCGGCGACGGTCGGGCCGGCGGGCAGCACCCGGTTCTCCACCCTCAGGTGCGGCTTGTCGTGGGCGATGGCGTAGACCGGGCGGTTCCAGCGGTAGATGGTGCCGTTGTGGAGGGTCAGTTCGGCCAGCTCGGGGACGTCGCCGCGGTCCAGCGTCTCCAGCGCTTCCTGCTCGTCGCACAGGGGCAGCAGCGCGGGGAAGTAGCGCAGGTTCTCCTCGAACAGGTCGAAGACACTGTTGATCCACCGTTCCCCGAACCACACCCGCGGCCGCACGCCCTGCACCTTGATCTCCTGCGGCCGGGTGTCGGTGGCCTGCTCGAACAGCGGGATGCGGGTCTCGTGCCACAGTTCCTTGCCGAACAGGAACGGGGAGTTGGCCGCCAGCGCGACCTGGATCCCGGCGATGGCCTGCGCCGCGTTCCAGTACCCGGCGAACTCCTCCGGGGACACCTGGAGGTGAAACTGGGTGCTGGTGCACGCGGCCTCCGGGGTGATCGTGTCCGCGTAGGTCCGCAGCCGGTCGACGCCGTCCACGTCGATGCGCAGGTCCTCGCCCCGCGCGGCGAAGACCTGGTCGTTGAGCAGCCGGTAGCGCGGGTTCTCCGACAGCGCCGCCTCGCCGACGTCCTCCTGGCGCAGCGTGGGCAGGATGCCGATCATGATCAGGTGCGCGCCGACCGATGCCGCGCGCCGCTCCGCGTGGTTCAGCGCGGCGCGGATCTCTGCCTCCCAGGCGTCGGGGCCGCCCGCCGTCAGACGGCGGGGCGGAATGTTGATCTCGAGGTTGAACCTGCCCAGCTCGGTGGACCAGGCGGGGTCCGCGATCGCCTCCAGCACGTCGCTGTTGCGCATCGCCGGTTCCGCCACGTCGTCGCCCAGGTTCAGCTCGATCTCCAGTCCCACCTGAGGCCGTTCGGACTCGAACCGTGACGCGCGCAGCATCTGCGCCAGCGCCTCCAGGCACTCCTGCATCTTGATCCGGTACCGGCGGCGGTCCTCGCGGGTGAAGACCAGCGCCGGGACGTCCCGTCCCATCGGCCCTCCCGGTTCCCCCTCCTCGGACACCTCTCCACCCAGCGTCCCACCGGCGGGCGGCCCGGACCACGCGGGACGGGAGCGTCGCACGGCGGGTCCGACGGTGGGTCCAGGCGGTGCGGCGACAGGACACGGCGGTCGTGTCGCCCAGGGGCCGGCGGGCGGCTCGGCCAAGGATGAGCGCATGGGAATCGTCCTGCCGACGCTGTTCGCACTGCTGGCCGCACTCAGCAACGCGCTCGCCACCGTGCTGCAGCGCAGGGCCGCGCTGACCGTGCCGCAGTCCCAGGGCTTCCGCCCCGGGCTGATTCTCGACCTGCTGCGCCGGCCCGTCTGGCTCGCCGGGGTGCTCACCGTGATCGCCGCCGGTGTGTGGCAGGCGGCCGCGCTGGCCACCGGCCCGCTCTCCCTGGTCCAGCCGCTGTTCGTACTGGAGCTGCCCCTCACGCTGCTGCTGGCGTCGCTGTGGCAGCGCCGTCGGCCGTCCGGTGCGATGCTGCTGAGGCTGTGCGCCGTGGTCGCCGGGCTGGGACTGGCACTGCTGGCCGCCGCGCCCTCCGGGAACCGCACCCATGTGTCCATCGACCGCTGGCTTCCCGTGCTGGCCGCCTGTGCCGGCGGGGCCGCCGCGCTGACCGCGGTGGGACTGCGCAGACCGCCGGGCAGGGCCCGTGCCGCCTGCCTCGGCACGGCCACGGCGATCTGCTTCGCGCTCACGGCCGGCCTGATGAAGACGGCCGTGCACATCCTCACCGAGGACGGCCTCGCCGGGTTCCTCACCTCCTGGCAGACGTACGCCTTCGGTGCGAGCGGCGTCTGCGCGATGCTCCTGATGGAGCACGCCATGCAGGGCGGGCCGCTGATCGCCTCCCAGCCCGCCCTCACCCTGGGCGACGCCATGGTGAGTTTCCTGCTCGGCGTGCTGGTCTACGAGGAGCACGTACGGGCCGGCTGGTGGGTGCTGCCGCAGCTGCTGGGCATCGGGCTGATCGTCACGGGCGTGTTCGCGCTGACCAGGTCCGAGGCCGGGACGCTGTAGGCGCGGCGGCGGGGAGCGGCGTCTGTTAGGGCCGGGGGGAGAGGGGCAGTGGGAAAGATGTGAAGTTCGAGCGAGGCCCGGCAGTGATCCGGCAGCCTTGGCACTGGCCGTCGAGCAAATTGCTGCTGCTGATCCCGATCACCCTGATCGTCGTGATCACGGTGGTGGACCAGCTGGTGCCGGCCGACATCCATCTAGGCCCCCTGCTGGTCATCGCGCCCGCGATCACCGCCTCGTTCGCCGGTCCCTGGGTGACCGGCGTGATCGGGTTCCTGGCCGCCGGGGCGCAGGCGTACATCGGGTGGCACTTCGGCGTGTTGTTCCAGCGCAACGTCCTGGTGCAGATCCTCGCCCTGGCGGTGCTGTCGGCCCTGACCGTCTTCTACTGCGTGATGCGCGAGCGCCGCCGGCGCCAGCTGGAGCGGGTGCGTGCCGTCGCCGAGGCGGCGCAGCACGTCCTGCTGTGGCCGCTGCCGGAGCGGATCGGCCCGTTGACGATCGCCTGTCTGTACCTGGCCGCCGAGGACGAGGCGCAGATCGGCGGTGATCTGTACGCCGCGACCGCCACCGGTGCGGGCGTACGGGTCATGATCGGCGACGTACGCGGCAAGGGCCTGTCCGCCATCGGAGAGGCCGCGCTCATCATCGGCGCTTTCCGCGAGGCCGCGCACCAGCACCCGACCCTGCCCGACCTGGCGGTCGCCCTGGAGCAGAGCGTGGCCCGCAACCTTCCCCATCTCGCGCCCGCGGAGCACCCCGGGGAGCGGTTCGCCACCGTGCTGCTGGCGGAGATCTCGGACGACGACAACACCACGCGCGTCCTCAGCTGCGGCCACCCGCCGCCCCTGCTGCTGAGTTCCGCCGGCGCCGACACGGTCCCGGTGCACCCCGCGGCCCCGCTCGGGATGCAGGCACTGCACCCCACGGACTACACCCTGGACGTGTTCTCCTTCGAACCCGGGGACACGCTCCTGCTCTACACCGACGGCGTCGTCGAGGCCCGCAACGCGGTCGGCGAGTTCTTCCCGCTCGCGGAGCGGGCCGCGCCGTGGGGCGGCAGCAGTCCCGAGGAACTCCTGCACCGCATCCGACGCGACCTTCTGGCCCATGTCGGCGGACGCCTCAACGACGACGCCGCGCTCATCGCGCTGTGCCGCGCCCCGGAGGCCCCCCGGGAGCCCCGGCACCGTCTGGGCATCCACGCGCCCATGTTCGGGCAGGGCGCCGGAACCGCCCTTCCCTGAGCCGCCGCATCCCCCGGCCGCCTCTTCCCTGAGCCGTCAGCGGAGGGCGCCGACGTGCCACGTCGCCTCCAGGGTGGCCTGCTGCCACTGCCACTGGAGCCCGCCGGCGGGGAGGTGCCGCAGGAGCCGTCTGGCCCGGCCGTTGCCGGCCTCCACCGAGAAGCCGACGACGGCGATCCCGGCGCTTCGGGCGCAGGCCGGCACGGCGTCGAGCAGCCGGGTGCCGATGCCCCGGCCCTGCCGGTCGTCCTCGACGAGCAGCGCCATCTCGGCCCGCGGCGCGCCGGGGGCGCGCCGGACGAGCTCCAGGCAGCCGACCGTCCTGTGCCGCTCGGCGGCCACCAGGACCGTGCCGTCCCCGTGGAGCACGGTGTCCCGCATCTCGCGCAGGAGGTCGTCGCGCCGGGTGCCACCGTGCATGCGGTCGCGAATGCTCTCGGCCGAGCACCGCAGGACCATCCGGCCCAGCCCGTCGAGGTCACCGGGCCCGGCGCGCCGCACACACACGGCAGGAGGCATGGGGAGCACCTCTCGTTATGACTACCGTCATAAGCCAGGCTCCTCCATGACAGCCGTCATAGTCAAGTGAAGGGTGGGAGCCGCGCCGAAGGGCGCCGATGAGGTCATGGAGATCGATCTCCTGTCCCCACATGGGAGTGCCATGGAACTCGACTCCCGTACGTCCCCCGGCCGTCGGGCGCTGCTGCGCACCGGCACCGGCACCGGCGCCGGGCTCGCCGTGCTCGGGCTCGGATACGGCGCCCCGAGCGCTTCCGCCTCCGTGAGCACGACCCCGCGGTGCGTGTCCAGCAGAGCTTCGCCTTCGACTGGGTCAACAAGCGGCTGTTCGTCGCCGCCAAGCGGGTCGGCAGCGCGGAGTCGGCCGGGGACCTGTGCATCAGCCACCTGGACTTCCACGCCGACTACGTACATGGACCTCAACGGCTCACGTACGAGCACGTACGGGCAGCACCTACGAGAAGGCGCCGGGCCGGCGCGAACACGCCGGTCCGGCGCGGTGGTTCAGGCGGCGGTGCGCTCGGCGCTGACGAATCCGGCGGAGGTCGCCGTCGGGACCGTCCGGCCGTAGCCGGCGGCCACGCCGCCGAGGTCGCTGACCTGTACGGACCAGCCGTGCCCGGCGAGCCACTCATGGGTGCCGGGACCGAGTCCGCCCTTCCACAGGCCGGTGATGTGCGTCAGGTTCGCGTCCGGGGGAGTGGCGGTCACGTCCCTGCCCCGTTCCAGGAAGAGCCGGCTCCCCGGCGCCGACAGACGGCCCACGTCCGACAGCAGCCGTGCGGCCTCCTGAGCCGTGAGGTAGACGAGGAGTCCCTCGGCGAGCCAAGCCGTGGGCCGCGCCGGATCGAAGCCGGCCCGGCGCAGCTGCTCCGGCCAGTCGTCGTGCAGCAGGTCCGCGGCCAGGGCCGTGCGGTCGCAGCGGGCCGTGGCGCCCTGCTGGGTGAGAACCCGCTCCTTGAACGCCAGCACGGGCGCCATGTCCAGTTCGAACAGGCGGGTTCCGGGCGGCCAGTCGAGCCGGTAGGCGCGGGCGTCGAGTCCGGCCGCGAGCAGGACGACCTGGGTGCAGCCCGCCTCGAGGAGCCGGTCGTCGTAGAAGCGCGTGCGGATGATCCCCTGGAAGACGAGTCGCCGGGCGAAGCCTTCGACGGGACCGGCGGAGGGCATCGGCATGTCGGACGCGTCGACGAAGGCCGCGGCGTACGGGTCCTGGAAGAGCGGGTCGGGACGGGCGCTCTCGTAGGCCCGCACCAGTGCGACGGCGAGGGCGGTGCGGGAGACCGGGCTCAGGGGTTCCGGAGTCGTCATGCCGGCGAAACTATATCTGCACAGATACATCTGTAAAGATCCATCTGTGCAGATGCATAATGTGGCGCATGGACGGTGTACGGCTGCTCAGACTCGGCAAGCGCCTGACGGAACTGGGGCGGGACGTGGTGGCGGACCCGTCCTCCGGCACGCTCACACCCGGCGAGATCGCCGTGATCGCGGACGTGTTCAAGCACCCGGGAAGCTCGGTCCAGGACATCCGTGCCCGGACCGGCTTCGTCCAGAGCCATGTCTCCACCTCGGTCCAGCGGCTGAGGGAACGCGGCCTCCTGCGGGCCACCCCGGACCCCGCCGACGGCCGCCGCACCCTGCTCGAACTGACCGACCGGGCGCGCCGCGCGGTGCGCGAACGCGCCACCCGGCCCGCCGAGCAGGCCGTCTCCGCCGCCCTTCCCGACCCGGCGCAGGCCCGCCGGGTCGTCGAACTCCTCGACGAGCTCGCCGAGCACCTTCTGCCCTGACCGCGCACCGCCCACGGCGAACCGCGCACCACGACCAGCGCACCGCGACCGTGCCGGCCAGGGCGAGGGCGTGAGCCGGGGTCAGCGGCCGCGGCGGTGGAGCAGGAGGTCGGCGACCACCGGACGGTGGTCCGACGCCGCGGTCTCGGCGATGCGCGCACCGGTGACGGTGACGTCGGGGGAGACCGTCACGAGGTCGATGCGCTTGACCGGGTCGATCGCCGGATAGGTCTTGCCGTCCTGCGGGGCGGCGTCGGCCAACGGACCCCACAGTTTCCCGAGTTCCGGCGCGTCGGGCTCGGCGTTGAAGTCACCGACGAGGACCTTGGGCCCGCGGTCCTCGGCGAGGATGCCCAGCATGTCGTCCACCTGGGCCCGCCGGACCGAGGGGTCGGAGCGGTAGTCCAGGTGGGTCGCGTAGACGTGCACGAACGTGCCCCCGACCTGGACCGTCACCTCGGCGAAGCCCGGTGCGGGGGCCGGTACCGGGTCGGGGACCTGGGTGGACAGCCGGGTGATCTCGTGGTTCTCGGCGGCGATCACCGGGTACCGGCTCAGGACCGCCACGCCGTACTGGCGCCGCTGCTCGCCCTCGGACGCGGGCGGCAGATCGTAGATCGGGGCGAAGTAGGCCCGCATGTGCAGCCGTTCGGCCAGCTCCTCGGCCTCGTCGGCGAAGTCGCTGCGGGCGCCCCAGTGCACGTCGACCTCCTCGAGGCCGATCACGTCCGCGTGGAGATCCCGGATCGCCCCGGCGGTGCGGTCCAGGTCGAAGACGCCGTCCTCGCCGGCTCCGGCATGGATGTTGTAGGTGGCCACCCGCAACGGCACGGGCGGTGCGGCGGATCCCGCGCCGGCCGGCTCGGCCGCCGAGGCGACCGGGGACGAGACCGCGCCGAGCGCTGCGGCGGTCAGGGCGGCGGCGATCAGGGTGCGACCAGCGGACCGTCGGATCTTGCGATGCACAGAACCTCCCGATCAGAACTGCGGTGAGAATACCCGTGCGTGAGTGTGACAACTGGGACCGGAATGATGAAGTGGTCTGCACCGCCGGGATGTTGGAACGATAGGTTGTGCGGTGAATGATCCACGCATCGACTCACGACGGACGGTGGCCATGACCGACCCCGCGACCACGCCCGGGCCCGCGGCGCATCAGAAGATCGACACTTCGGTGCCGCACTCGGCCCGGATCTGGAACTACTGGCTGGGCGGGAAGGACAACTACCCGGTCGACGAGGAGGCCGGCGACGCGTACACCGCCGTCTTCCCCGGCATCGTCACCATCGCCCGCAGCAGCCGCGCCTTCCTGCGCCGCAACATCACGTATCTGGTCACCGAGGCGGGCATCCGGCAGTTCCTGGACATAGGCACGGGCCTGCCGACGGCCGACAACACCCATGAGGTCGCCCAGCGCATCGCCCCCGAGACCCGGATCGTCTACGTCGACAACGACCCGATGGTCCTGGCGCACGCCCGGGCTCTGCTCTACTCCACCCGGGAGGGCGCGACCTCCTACGTCGACGCCGACGTGCTGGACCCGGACCGCATTCTGGCGGCCGCCGCCGAGACGCTGGACTTCACCCGTCCCACCGCGCTCATCCTGAGCAACATCCTGGGCCATGTCGCCGACTACGACCAGGCCCGCTCCATCGTCACCCGCCTGATGGACGCACTGCCGCCCGGCAGCTACCTCTCCGTCAACGACGGCTCACGGGGCATCGACCCGGTCTTCGAACAGGCCCAGGACGCCTACAACGACAGCGGTGCCGTCCCGTACATCCTGCGCACCGTCGACCAGATCACCGCGTACTTCGACGGCCTGGAACTCGTGGACCCCGGCGTCGTCTCGGTCCCGCTCTGGCGCCCGGACCCCACCGGCCCCACTCCGGCACCCATCGGCGAACACGGCGGCCTCGCCCGCAAACTCGCCTAGCATCCATCGGCGTCGACGACACGTCCGGCGGGCCACCGCGTCCCGCCCGCCGGGCCGGCGAGTGTCGTCAGGACCCGGTGCGCCGGCCGGTGGCGGCGGGCTCGGAGACGGCCTCGACCAGCAGCGGCAGATAGGTGACCGCCAGCTCTTCCGGGGCGAGCCGGTCCGGTTCGACCAGGCTCTGGGCCAGGGAGCCCTCGTGGACGGCCGTCGTGAGTCGGGCCAGGGAGTCCAGGTCGACGGTGGGCCTGCGGCCGAGGCGGTCGAAGAGCCGGCCGAGGAGACGGACGATCTCCTCCCGCAGGCGCCGGTCGTGTTCGGCCAGGGAGCGCGCCGTGGCCGGGTGCCTGATGGCGTGCAGGGTGAACTCGGTCGACAGCAGGTACCACCGGCGCTCGGCCTCGTCGAGCGCGCTCATACGGCGGAGCACCGCCCGTACCGGGTCCTCGGCGGCGTCCAGTTCGTCGACCGCGGCGGACAGCCGGTCCACGACGCGCTGCGCGTGCAGGTCGAACAGCGCGAAGAACAGCTCTTCCTTGGTGCGGAAGTTGGAGTAGAACGCGCCGCGCGTGAGCCCCGCCCGCTCGCAGATCACCTCGATGGAGGAGCCGTAGAAGCCACGCTCGGCGAACGTCTCCTGCGCCGCCGCCAGCAACCGCGCGGTGGTCTGCGGACGGCGTTTGGTGGGCCCCTTCGGCACGGCGCTCCTTCCCGTCCCTGGACTTCCCCCGGGTGACCGGCACACCCTGCGAACCGCTTCACGATACAGCACTGCATGGGATACAGGCCCGTATCCGATGCGACCGCACGCCGGGCCGCGACGGCCTACGGCGGGCGGTCGCCGTCGCGGCGGTCGTCGGGTGTGCGGTCGGCTCGCTCATCGGGCGTGTGCAGTCCGGCGGCCGGCTCCTCGAGCCTCCCGGGGCCGGCCTCGCCGGGTGAGGCCGGGCTCGGTGGGCGCAGCAGGCTCCATGCGACGGACACGGCCAGGACGGCGATGATGACCGCGAGGCTCACCAGGGAGGGGATCTCCGGAACCCCGGTGTGGATCGTCTTGTGCGCGGCCTGGAGGATCAGCTTCACGGCGATGAAGGCCAGGATGACGGCCAGGCCCTTGCTCAGGTGGTGGAAGCGGTCCAGCATCCCCGCCAGCATGAAGTACAGCGCGCGCAGACCGAGAATGGCGAAGGCGTTGCTGCTGTAGACGATGAAGGCGTTGTCGCTGACCGCCAGCACCGCCGGCACACTGTCCACGGCGAAGACCAGGTCGGCCGCCTCGATCGCGGCGACCACCGCCAGCAGCGGTGTGGCGACGCGCCTGCCCCCCTCCTCGACGAAGAACCTCGCCCCGCAGTACTCCTCCCGGACCGGGACGACCCTGCGCAGCATCCGCACGGTGAGACTCCGCCCGGGGTCGAAGCCCTCGTCCTGACCGCGCAGGATCTTGTAGACGCTGTAGAGCAGGATCGCGGCGAAGACGAACAGCACCGCGGAGAAGCGGGTGACCACCGCGACACCGGCGGCCAGGAAGAGCCCGCGGAACACCAGCGCGCCGATGACACCGAGGAACAACACCCGGTGCTGGTAGGCGCGGGGCACCTTGAAGTACCCGAAGATCAGGGCGAAGACGAACAGGTTGTCGACCGACAGGCTCTTCTCCAGCAGCCACGCGGTCGTGTACTGGACCCCCGCCGTCGTGCCGAGCACGGCGAACACCACCCCGGCGAAGGCCAGCGCGAGACCGACCCAGACCACGCTCCACACCACGGCTTCCCGGAAGCCGATGACATGGGTGTCGCGGTGCGCCAGCAGGTCCACCGCCAGCGACACGACAACGGCCGCGGCGAACGCCGTCCACAGCCACAACGGGACGTCGGGCACGCTGTTGCCTCCCGCGGCGCCGGCACGACAGGGATCATCCGCTCTCGGCACGAGTCTGGGACACGGCGCCGCTCCTGTCCTGCGGACCTGCTCCGTCCCCCCCGGGCCGGTCAGCGGGCCGGAGGCGCGCCCGGACCACCCGTGTCACGCGTCCGGCTGGCAGACCCCGGCCGATGTCCGCAAGTGTGGTGGGTGGGGTTGCCCACACGACGGCGGGAGCGGCATGTGACAGGGCCTGACGATCGCCGTCCCCGGCGAGCCCTGCGGAAGGGCGGCGTCCTGCTGCTTCCCCTGCTGCTGCTCGTCGGCGGCGTCGTGCTCGACCTGGAGACACCGCGCGGTGTCAGCGCCGCGGCATGCTTCTCGGCCGCTCCGGTGGTCGCCGCCCCGCTGCTGTCCCTGTCAGGGACCGTGCTCGTCGGGCTGGCCGCCTGCGCGACCGACCTGGCCGTGCTCGCGCACTTCGGCGCCCTGCGGGATCCGGGCGCCTTCAGCGAGTGGGTCACCGTCGCCGTCATGGCCGTCGTCGCGGTGCTCCTCAACCTTCTGCTCCGCCACCGGGAGATGCGGTTCCAGTCGGTGCGGAGCGTCGCGGCCGCGGTACAGCGCGCCGTGCTGCCGCAGCCCCCGCCGCGCATCGGGACCCTGAGCATCGCCGCCCGCTACGAGGCCGCCCAGGCCGATGCGCAGCTCGGTGGCGACCTGTACGCGGTGCAGGACACCCCGTACGGGGTGCGCTGTCTGATCGGTGACGTACGCGGCAAGGGAATGGGCGCGGTCGAGGCGGTCACCGTCGTCCTGGGCGCCTTCCGGGAGGCGGCCCAGCACGAACCCACGCTGACCGGGCTCGCCGCACGGATCGACCAGTCACTGCTGCGGGAGTCCGCGCTGCGGGACGGGATCGACCAGGTCGAGGACTTCACCACCGCCGTACTGGCCGAGATCCCCCGGCCGGGTGACCGGGTGCGTCTGATCAACCGAGGGCACCCGGCGCCGCTGCTGCTCCTCGAGGGCACGGTGCGCACCCTGGAGCCGGCGCGGCCCGCCCTGCCGCTGGGCCTGGCCATGCTGGCCGCGGATCCCGGCCGCACCGACACGGTGGCCTTCCCGCCGGGAGCCAGCCTGCTGCTGTACACCGACGGGCTGACCGAGGCCCGGGACCCGAGCGGGACCTTCTACGACCCCGCCGACCGGCTCGCCGGCCAGTGCCCCCGCAGCCCGGACGCGCTCCTGGCCGCCGTCGTCGCCGATGTCCGCCGGCACACCCGCGGCCAGGTCACCGACGACATGGCTCTGCTCGCCCTCACCCGGCTCATGCCGACAGGCCGTGCTCCTGGGCCCACTGGATCTGGCCGATGACCCACTGGAGACGGGCGTCCTGGTCGTGTCCGTCCGCGGCCCACTGGATCTGACCCATGACCCACTGCTGACGGGCGTCCTGGTCGTGTCCGTCCGCGGCCCACCGGATCTGACCCATGACCCACTGCCGACGGGCGTCCTCGTCATGACCGTCCGCGACCCTGACGAGGCCGGGCTGTCCACTGCCCGGAAGCGTCGCGGCGGAGGCGGTGCCTCCCGTGGCGATCAGCCCTGCCACGGCGACCGCCGCGGAGGCGACGGCGACGGCGGCCCGACGTGCGATCTTGTGTGTCATGGTCATTCCTCCTTGGCGGTCCCACGATCTCGGCCGTCCGGCGGTGGCGTGGACGAATCATGGTGGTTGTCCCGGTTCGGGCACTGGAGACAGTACTCCGCGTTGGTTGAACACTGAACTAGTTCCGGTGTGAGGTGCGCCATGCCGGGCAGCGGCCGGCGGACATGCCGGGAGCGGCCGGGTTCCGCGCAGCCAAGTGGCACACGCCGATCGGCACTTCGCGGCCGTCCTCTAGAGTGCTGCCGTCCCCCGCACGCGTCCGCGGCCCCGGCCCGGCGGCGCGTGCCGACCGTGCCCAGGGGCCCGACCGAGGAGCAAGCGTGACCGACCTGGCGACCATGTCCCTGCAGCAGGAGATCGCCCGGGATCTCCAGGTGAGCGCGTCCTTCGACGCGCAGGAGGAGATCGAGCGCCGGGTGGCCTTCCTCGCCGGACAGCTGACCTCGACGGGCCTGCGCTCGTTGGTACTGGGCATCAGCGGGGGAGTGGACTCCCTGACCGCGGGCCGGCTGTGTCAGCTCGCGGTCGAACGGGTCCGTGCCGCCGGGCGGGAGGCGGAGTTCTTCGCGATGCGGCTGCCCTACGGCGACCAGGCCGACGAGAAGGACGCGCAGCAGGCGCTGGAGTTCATCCGGCCCGACCGGGTCCTGACCGTCGATGTGAAGCCCGCGAGCGACGCCGCGCTCCAGGCGGCGCTGGCCGGCGGGACGGAGTTCCGCGACGCGCACCACCAGGACTTCGTGCACGGCAACATCAAGGCCCGGCAGCGCATGATCGCCCAGTACGCGGTCGCGGGCGCACACGAAGGCCTGGTCGTCGGCACCGACCACGCCGCCGAGGCGGTCTCCGGCTTCTTCACCAAGTTCGGTGACGGCGCCGCCGACGTGGTTCCGCTCACCGGCCTCACCAAGCGGCGGGTGCGGGCCGTGGCACAGGCCCTGGGCGCCCCCTCCGCGCTGGTCCTGAAGACCCCGACCGCGGACCTGGAGACCCTGAATCCGGGCAGGCCCGACGAGGACGCGCTCGGCGTCACCTATGACGACATCGACGACTTCCTGGAGGGCAAGGCCGTCGGCGAGGCGGCCTTCGAGGCCATCGCCCGCCGCTACCGGCTCACCGAGCACAAGCGCCGGCCGCCGATCGCTCCCTGACCCCGGCACCGGCGAACCGGCGGCCCTTCACGAGCCGCGCACCCGGTGTGTCACCGGATCCGGTGACACCGGCACACGATCCGGTGTGACGCCGGCACACGATCGGACGTGAGACCGGCACACCGCTGATGGACGGCACCGGATCGGCGGTGGCCGTCCATCAGCACCGCGGTGACACCTGTCCCCTCGACGACGCCCGGTTCAGGCCGGCTGCTGCTCCTCGCTCGGCTCCGGTGCCGACGCGGGCTCGCTCGGCTCGGCCGTCGTGTAGAAGACGGACGTGCCCTGCTTGCTTCGCTGAGCCTGGTTCTTGGCCACGAGACCCTCGAGCGTGGTGCGCACGACGGTCGTCTTGACCGTGCGCTCGGGGTGCTGCCGGTCCAGCTCGGTGGCGATCTCGGCCGCGGAACGCGGTTCGCTCTGCGCGGCCAGGTGAGCGCGGACGATCTCGACGAGAGTGGGCCGCGCCGGAGCCGAGCCCGCCGTCGTGTCCTCGGCCTTGCCCTTGGCCTTGTCCCCGGCCTTGCCGGTCGCGGCCTTCTTGGCGGACGCCTTCCGGGCCGGCGTGGCGGACTTCTTCGCCGGCGTCCGCTTGCCGCGACCCCCACCGGTGGCCGTGGCCGTCTTCTTGCGCGGGGCGGGCACCGCCACGGCGGCCGGTTCGGCGGCGGGCGTACGGGGCGCCGCGGCCACCCCCAGCGCCTGCTGGACGTTCACCAGGACGGCGTGGTCCTGCTGGAGGGCGGCCAACTGCTCCTGCAGGGCGGCGATCTCCTCGCTGATGCGTTCCTGTTCCTTGAGATTGTTCTCGAGGTCACCGGCGACCTGGGCGGCGTACTGCGATGTCAGGCCGGAGGCCGCCGTGTCGATCTGCGACATGTTCCTCATAACCCCTTCCGGGTTCGTCGGCTCGCGTGCAGAGGCCCGCGGACGTGTGCGGTGCCAAACACGTGTGCGTGTTCGCCTGGTGCCGCACCAGCGGCGGCGGTTACTGCTGCAAGCCGTTTTCCAGCGATAGTACGGAAGATGGACGCACGGTGGTGTCGGATGTGCCGTGCCCGGTCAACTCCCTTGGCACGACCACCGCGGCACCGGACCTCCCGCGCGGCCGCCGCGGCACCTAGGGAGTGTCTCGCCCGGCAGGCGCACAGCCGCGCCTGCCGTCCCGGTGGCGGGCGTGGCAGCACACCGCGCGGCGGGCCCGCGGAGGCACACTGGTTACATGGGCGACCCTGGTCATTCGGATGCGGTCACGCGGCGCTTTCCGCAGGCACCCGCGAGCGCGGCCGCGGCTCGGAGGTTCGTGGCGGAGGCACTCGCCGACGCCCCCTCCGACCTGGTCCACACCGCTCAGCTCCTGGTCAGCGAGCTGGTGACCAACGCGGTGCTGCATGCGCGCACCCAGGTCGAGGTGGGCGTCCGCGTCCACGGCGGCAGGGTTCGCGTACAGGTCGGTGACGAGCGGCCCAGCCGCGGACTCGTGCCGCAGGACTGTCCGCCGTACGCCGGCACCGGACAGGGCCTGGCCCTGGTGGAGCACCTGGCGTCGCGCCATGGTGTGCACGCCGACGACCGGCAGAAGACGGTGTGGTTCGAACTCTGGGCCGACGGACCGCCACCGCCGTCACCCGGATGGGCGGCCCATGTCCCGCCCTGCGCCACCAAGGGGACGGTGACGCTCGTCGACGTGCCCAGCGCCCTGTACGCGGCCTCCCAGCAGCACCGGCACACACTGCTGCGTGAACTCACCCTCGCCGCGTCCGCCGGTGCCGACCTCGGTGTGGCGTCCCAGGACCTCGTCACCGCCAACGACATCAACAACGTGCTCAGCGCCTGTGTGACGGCCGCGCTGGAGGAGCCGCTGCCCGACGTGGACCTCCGCGCCCTGTCCCTGGCGCTGCCCGCCGACGCGGCCCCCGCGGTACTCATCCTGCGCCGCGTCCTGGAGCTGGCCGAGGACGCCGCACGCGAGGAACGCCTCCTCACCCTGCCGGCTCTGCCGCGCAGCCGCGCCTTCCAGGACTGGCTGTTCGACCAGATCACCGACCAGTTGACCGGCGGCCGTCCCACGGCCTGGACCGTGCTGCCCCGCGAACCGGACGTCAGCCCCTCGGAACTGGTGCCGTGGGACGCCGGCCACCTGCGGGTCAGCAGGGTGCCGGCCATCGCGGCCGACGAGGGCAATCGCATCATCGCGGTCAACGGACTGGCGGCGGACATGCTCGGCTGGGAGGTGGACGACCTCGTCGGGCGCCCGCTGACCACACTCATCCCGAAGCACCTGAGGCAGCGTCACCTCGCGGCGTTCGGCTCCCTGCTGCTCACCGGGCAGAGCCGCATCATGGGCCGCTCCGTGCCGCTCCCGGCGCTCCACCGCGACGGCCGTACGGTTCCCGTCCGGCTGCTCATCCAGAACCAGGAGATGGCCGACGGACGCAGCGTCTTCGTCGCCCAGCTCGTCCCCCGGGCGGACACGACCGACGGCATGCCGAGCCCGGCCGGCGTGAAGAGCCGGATGGATCACGAGCCCGTAGTGGCCCCTGTGCCGGCCGCCGGCGAGCGTGCCGGGACGATGGCCGACGCCGGAGGGGACATGTCGGCGATGGAACGGCTCGCGCTCCTCGCGGACACCGGGGCCGAGTTGAGCAACACCCTGGAGCTGGACGACGCCCTGGCACGCGTCGGCCGGCTCGTCACCCGACGACTGGCCGACTGGTTCGTGGTGGACATGTTCACCGAGTACGGCCAGGTGGACCGGGTCTGTGTCGTCCACCGCGATCCCCCGGGGCCGCGCCCCACGCCGTACGAGGGCAGGCTCCCGCCGCTCTCCGAGGCCTCCGGCGGCCCGCTGGCCCGGGTACTGCGCGGTGCCGGACCACTGCTGCTGACGGAGGCACCGCCGCCCAGCCGGGCCGACAGCGCGCTCGACGTCCACTACCGGCAGCTGTTCCGGCACCTCGGTGCCGCCAGCGCCGTCGTCGCCCCGATGCGGGCTCGCCGCGAGAACTTCGGCGCTCTGACGGTGGCCCGGGCCCGCGGACGGCAGCCCTTCACCGAAGAGGACCTGTCCCTCATCGACGACGTGGTGCACAACCTCGCTCTGGGCGTGTCCAACACGCGTCTGTACCAGGAGACCCGCAACATCGCCCAGCGCCTCCAGCGCTCCCTGCTGCCCGTGCTCCCGGACGTCGAGCACCTGCAACTGGCCGCCCGCTACGCCGCGTCCTCGACCACCGCGCAGGTCGGCGGCGACTGGTACGACAGCTTCGTCGTCCCCAGTGGCGACACCGCCGTGGTCATCGGCGACGTCACCGGGCACAACCTCGACGCGGCCATCGCCATGAGCCAGCTGCGCAGCATGCTCCGCGGCATCGCCGTCGACCGCCAGGAACCGCCCGAGATGGTGCTGCGCCGCCTGGACCTGGCCAACCACAGCCTTCACCGGGAGGCCACGGCCACCTGCATCTACGGCCTCATCAAGGGTTCCGCGCACGGTCCCTGGGAGCTGAGTCACTCCGCCGCCGGTCATCTGCCGCCCCTGCTCACCACCGCGGAAGGCGACACCCACTATCTGGAGCAGGGCGCGGGCCTGCTGCTCGGCATGGACCCCGAGATGCCCCGCCATACGGCCGTCGACTCCCTGCCGGCCCACTCGACCCTGCTGCTGTACACCGACGGCCTCATCGAGCGCCGTGGCGAACCCCTCGGCCACGCGCTGACCCGGCTGCGCCGGTACACCGCCGACCTGGCACGCGAATCCCTCGACACCTTCTGCGACGAACTGCTGATCGGCCTCGGTGCCGACAACACCGACGACATCGCCATCCTCGCCGTCCGCCCCACACCTGCCTCGGCCGACGGCGGCGGGTAGGACACTCACCGGCGGGCTCACCCCGGCGAGGACCGCTCCGGCGCCTCGTGCTGGAAGGTGGCATAGAGCAGCCACAGCGACGGCACGAGCACCACGGCGCCCACGCCCAGGGACACCAGGACCGCCCACAGGACGGAGGAGGTCGCCGCGGCCTGGGACACCGTGGTGCTGCCCACCAGCATGGCCGGGTACTGGGCCGCACCCCATGCCCACAGGATGGCGGCCACTGCCAGAGCCGCCGCCGCGCGGGCCGCCACATAGCGCCGGCGGATCAGCAGGCCGATGCCGGCGACACCGGCCACCGCGCTGAGCACGACCAGCGGCAGCGCGCGATGGGTCAGCCCGTGGAACAGCACGGGCGCGTCCGCGGCGAGCACCGCGATGCCCGCGAGGGCCACCACGCCCGCCCCCGAGCCGGTGACCACGGCGTCACGGGCGAAGGCGGAGGCCAGCTCCGGCCGTCCCGCGCGGTTCGCGTCGGCGCACAGGTAGACGGCCGCCAGGTGCGCGCAGGTCACCACGGCCAGCACCCCGCCGAGCAGCGACGTCGGATTGAGCCAGCCGGTGACCACGTCGCCCGCGGCGAGGCCCGGCGGGACGCGGCCGGAGGCGACGCCGCCCGCCACCGCGCCCAGGAAGAACGGTGTGAGCAGCGACGACAGCGCGAAACACGCCCCGAACAGGCGCTGCTGCCACAGCTCGGTACTGGCCTTGCGGAAGGCGAAGGCGGCGCCCCGGGCGATGATGCCCAGCGCCGCCAGCGTCAGCGGGATGTACAGCGTGGACATCACCGCGGCGAACACGGGGGAGAACGCCGACCACAGCATCACCACCACGAAGATCAACCATACGTGGTTGGCCTCCCACACCGGTCCGATGCTGTGCTCGATGAGCCGCCGCCGGGCCCGGCCCTGCTCGGCGCCGCCGGCCACCAGATCCCAGACGCCCGCGCCGAAGTCGGCCCCGCCGAACAGGGCATAGCACGTCAGGCCCACCCACATCACGGCGAGCGCCGCATCCGCGAGCACGGTCACCTCCAAGGGCTCCTACGACGGCACGAGAGGGGTCACGAGAGGGGGCAGGAGAGGGATCACACCACCGGATACCGCGCGACGTCCTCCTCCTGCGGGGCGCGTGGCACCGGCGTGCCCCGCGCCATCCGCCGCAGGACGTACACCGTCGCGACGGTCATCGCCGCGTACACCACCAGCACCAGCCACAGTCCGCCCATGAGCCCGGGAGCCGGGTTGACCGCGTCCCGCACCCTCATCACCCCCCACACGATCCACGGCTGCCGGCCCAGCTCCGTCACGCTCCAGCCGCACTCCAGCGCCACCACCGACGCCGGTCCTCCCACGGCCGCCAGTGCCAGGAAGAAGCGAGGCGTCGACAGCTCGCCGCCGGTGCGCCGGCGGCGCCACCACAGCCACAGCAGCCACACACCCATCGCCAGCAGGAAGAAGCCGACGGCGACCATCAGGTCGAACGCCCAGTGCACCGCGGTGACCGGGGGCCGCTGCGCCGCCGGGACGCGGTCCAGGCCCTGGACGACCGTGCCGGGGCTGTAGCCGACCAGCAGCGACAGGCCGTCGGGGACCTCCAGGCCGTACTCGAGGCCGTGGTCGCCCGCGACGCCGCCGATCGTCAGCGGGACGTGCGGGCCGGTGCGGTACACGCCCTCGATCGCGGCGAGCTTGGTCGGCTGGTAGTGCGACAGAAACCGTGCCGCCCAGTCGCCCACATACACCTGAAAGGGTGTCACCACGACGCCGAGCGTGAACGGGATGAGGAAGCCGGCCCGGTGGTAGGCGTCGCGCCGCCCGCGCAGCATGGCCACCGCGTACACCGAGGCGGTCAGGAAGGACGCCACCATGAACGCGGCCAGGATCATGTGCACGGTCTGCGGCGGGCTCGCCGGGTTGAGCATCGCCGCCCACGGGTCGACGTGCACCACCTTGCCGTCGCGCAGGGTGAAGCCGCGCGGCTGGTTCATCCAGGCGTTGGCGCACACGACGAAGAACGCCGACAGGGTGCCCGCGATCACGATCGGAACGCCGGTCAGCAGATGACGGCGGGGCGGCAACCGGTCCCAGGCGTAGAGGTAGATCCCGAGGAAGACGGCCTCGACGAAGAAGGCGATGCCCTCCAGTGCGAACGGCAGTCCGATGACCTGTCCGAACCTGCCCATCAGCCCCGGCCACAACAGGCCCATCTCGAAGCTGAGGATGGTCCCCGACACGGCGCCCACCGCGAACAGCACGCCCATGGCGCGCGCCCAGTGACGCGCCAGCAGCCGGTGCGCCGGATCGCCGGTGCGGATGCCGTACCACTCGGCGAGCAGCGTCAGGGCCGGCAGGCCGACGCCGAGACAGGCCACGACGATGTGCCAGGCGAGCGAGAAACCCATCTGCGCCCGCGCCGCCGCCAGGTCGCTCTCCTTCACCCGCTCGGCCATGTACACGGCGAGCACCCACGGGCCGGAGAGCACAGTACGCATCACGAGAACCGTCAGTACCCGGTTCCGACGGCGCACACCGGCGAGCGTCGCAACAGCAACCCGAAGGCGTGAACCTGCGTCAGGCCCGGACCGCCGGGGGGTCGCTGCCGAGCTGCCCGACGCGAACTCTCCTTCCGCGTCGCCCACATGGCGACGCATCACCGATCGCGGTACCGGCCGGCAGCCGCCCGGACCAGCCCTGATCGTCCGCGGCCGAACGGGACGGGCTGCCGATACCACGGCCTGTGACCTGGGCCCTGTCGTCGGTTCCCCGCCGGCGCTCGAGTTCCCTCGCCCGGATGAAGGGAGGGACCGTCAGTAGTCCGAATGCGACGCTCCAATGGTGCGTGTCGGTCATTGAGCTGAAGGTGATCACGTCGCACCTGCGATCCCGACTGAGTGGGCGTCGTGCCGACTCTCGCAGTCGCGACGGAAGGAATACCCATGCGCATTACTCGTACTTTGTTCGTCTCCACGGCGATCGCCACGGCCGTAGCGTTCTCCGCTCCGGGCGCCGGCGCCGTGGAGCTGACCGCACTCGGCCATTCTCCCGGCCACACCCCCGTCAGCAGCACCTCCTACGGTGGCGACTCCGACGACGGCGGCCGCGGCGACGAAGGTGGCCGCGGCGACGAGGGTGGCCGCGGTGGTGACGACGGCGGTCGTGGTGACGACGGTGGCCGTGGTGACAACGGCCGTGGTGACGAGGGCGGCCGCGGTGGTGACGACGGTGGCCGCGGTGGTGACCACGGTGGTCGTGGTGACAAGCCGCACGGTGGCGTGCACGCCGGTGGTGGTGCCCTGGCGATGAAGGGCACCGACCACGGTGGCGGCCGCGGTGACGACGGTGGCCGTGGCGATGAAGGTGGTCGCGGCGGTGACGAAGGTGGCCGTGGCGGTGACGACGGTGGCTACGGTGACAACGGCGGCTACGGCGACGACGGCGGCTATGGTGACGACGGCGGCCGTGGCGGTGACCGCGGTGGTCGTGGTGACAAGCCGCACGGTGGCGTGCACGCCGGTGGTGGTGCCCTGGCGATGAAGGGCACCGACCACGGTGGCGGCCGCGGTGACGACGGTGGCCGTGGTGACGAAGGTGGTCGCGGCGGTGACGAAGGTGGCCGTGGCGGTGACGACGGTGGCCGTGGCGACGAAGGTGGCCGTGGCGGTGACGACGGTGGCCGTGGTGACGAGGGTGGTCGCGGCGGTGACGAAGGTGGCCGTGGTGACCGTCCGCACGGTGGTGTCCACGCCGGTGGAGGCGGCCTCGCGCGGTCCTCGGACAACTCGGACACCGCACTGGAACTGGGTGCGGGGGCCGCGCTGGTGCTCGGCGGCCTCGGAGCGGGCGTGTACATGCTGCGCCGCCGCCGCGCATCGGGCACCTCCGCGGCCTGAACGGCTCCTGAGCTTCACCCTGCTGTCGCGGCCTGCGTCACGTCCCGCGAGGAACGCGCAGGCCGCGGAAGCGGCGTTCCCCCGCCGCGCACGATCAGCTCCACTTTTGACGAAAGGCACCGTCCATGGCCTCTCAGCACCCGTCTCGGACGGGGCAGTACGGGAACGGGTCCGCCCCGCGGCGCGGCCGGCTCCGCCTGCTGTGGCCTGTGGCAGCGGTCGGGCTGGGATTGATGCTCATTCAGCACTCCCTGGGCAGCCCGGTCAGCGAGGCCAGGCAGCAACCCCGGCCCGCGGCCGTCGCCTCGCACGCGGTCCCGTCGGCGCCGCCGTCCACGCTTCCCGAGACGACCACGATTCCCACGCCGTCCACACCGTTCACACCAGCCGCGCCGTCCACGGCACTCCGCCCGTCCACACCGACCACGCCCGCCGCCGGCTCCCTCGACAAGGGACTGCCCCGATCGACACCCGTACGCATCTCCATCCCGGAGATCGGCGTCGACGCGCCCTTCACCAAGCTGTCCCTCGACGCCTCCAAGCACCTGAGCCCGCCACCCGCCAACGACAAGAACCTGGTCGGCTGGTTCCAGGGCGGGGCCTCACCCGGTGAGCGCGGGGCGGCGATCGTCGTGGGCCACGTGGACACCAAGACCGGTCCCGCGGTCTTCGTCGACCTGGCATCGCTGGAGCGGGGCGATCCCGTGAGCATCACCCGCGCCGACGGCGTCGTCGCACGCTTCAAGGTCGACCGTGCGGAGAAGTTCAGCAAGGCCGCCTTCCCCGACGACCTGGTCTACACCGACACGCCGACCGCCGAACTGCGCCTGATCACCTGCGGTGGCACTTTCGACCGCAGCAAGCAGGACTACGAGGACAACCTGGTCGTCTTCGCCCACCTCGACTCGATCAAGATGACCCGACCGTAAGACCTATTCCTCCGTGGCGCGGCCGGCGGGCAGGAGTTCCCGGATGTCCGCCGGCAGCGCCCCGCCGACCTTCTCGGTCAGCTCCGGAGCGAGGGCGGCGTCGAGCACCTCCAGCACCGCGGCGGCCTCGCGTACGGCCGCGTCCTCGTCCGTACCCGCGCGCCCGGCGATCCTCCCGGCGAACACGGTGAGGTCGAACCGCTCACCGGAGGCATGCGTGCCCCCACCGGCGGCCGACTGCGTCACCTCCCGCATGGGGGCGGCCAGTTCGTGCGGAAGCTGGGCGGCCACGTGGTCCGCCAGCCCGGACGGCAGCCGTTCGGCGAGCGTGCTCAGCACGGCCCGCGTCGCCCGCTCGGCCGATCCCCGGTCCGGCAGCTGAGCGAGCGCCTGCACCTTTCCGATCATCTCGTCGTGTCGCATGAGGCGCGTCTCCTTTCCCAGCGTGTGGTGCGTACGATCCGGCTGGGAACACCCGTGTCCCGACACCGGGCGAGTACCCGGTGCGCCGCCCCTACACCGGACCCGCCCGACGACGCAGGCCGCACGGCGGGCCGGGTGCCACGCGGGCCGCACGACCGGCCGGGTGCCACACGAACCCTCACGACACGGCGCCACGTCCTGCGGCGCACCGCGGCGGCGGCCGTGCACGAGCGCGGCGGACCGAAGCGCCGCGCAGGCCGCACGAGCGGCCGGGTGTCGCGCGAATCCTCACGCCGGCGCGACGCCCTGCGGTGCACCGCGGCCGCGGTCGTGCACCAGCGCCGCGAAGCGCAGCGCAACCTCCCGCCACACCGGTACGGCGGCCGGGTCCGCACGCAGCGCGACGCGGTGCAGCTCCGCACGGTCCAGCCCGTGGCGCTCCAGCCGGGCCGCGGACCACCGCACGATCCGCTCCGGGTCCGCCTCGGGGTGGAACTGGACGCCCCACGCCGCCTCGCCGACCCGGAACGCCTGATACGGACACCGGTCGCTGCGGGCCAGCCACCGCGCTCCCTCGGGCAGCCGCACGATCGCGTCCACGTGGTGCTCGATCGCCGTCGGCCGCTGCGGAAGCCCCTCGAACAGCGGGTCGTCCGCCGCCTCCGGCCGCAGCGTCAGCGCCGTGCTCCCGAACTCCGGTTCGCCGTGCGCGCCCGCCACCTTCCCGCCCGCCACCTGCGCGAGCATCTGCCCGCCGAGGCAGATCCCGAAGACCGGCACGCCCCCTGCCAGCGCCTGTGCCATCAGCGTCCGAGCCCCCGCCAGCCACGGCGCCCGGTCGTCGTCGTCCGGCAGAAAGCCGCCGCCCAGCACGATCAGCGCGCCGTGCTCCAGCCGCTCGGGCAGGGGCTCCCCGGCGTCCGCCCGCACCACCTCCATGCCGACCCCGCCCTCGGCCAGCCACTGCGCCCACCGACCAGGCCCGCCGTAGGCGCTGTTCTGCACCACCAATGCCGTGGCCGCACTCCGCATGGCCCGATTCCACCCCTCTCCCGCACCGACCGGCCGACCCGCGCGGCCCCCGTGATCCTGCCCCCCTGACCGGCCCGGCCATGCCGGGTACCCGCCCCCCGAAGCGGGAACTCGCCGTTCGAACCCGTTCGCGTCCTCGGTCCCCAAGGAGGCGATCATGGTGGAAGCGGCGCAGCCGGTGGCCGCGCGGCGGGGCGTGGTGACGCTGTTCCTGTGCGGTGACGTGATGCTGGGCCGCGGGGTCGACCAGATCCTGGAGCACCCCGGCGCTCCGGCCCTGCGCGAGGACTGGATACGGGACGCGCGAGCCTATGTCGAGCTGGCGGAGGCGGCCTGCGGCCCGATCCCCGCGCCGGTCGCGCCCGCCTGGCCGTGGGGCGAGGCACTGCCGATGCTCAGGGACGCCGCACCGGACGTCCGGATCGTGAACCTGGAGACGGCGGTGACGTGCAGTGACGCCTTCGCCCCGGGCAAGGCGGTCCACTACCGGATGAACCCGGCCAACCTGGCCGCCCTGACGGTGGCCCGGCCCGACGTCTGCGTGCTGGCCAACAACCACGTGCTGGACTTCGGCCGCGCCGGTCTCCTGGAGACGCTCGACACCCTGCGCACCGTCGGACTGCGGTCGGTGGGCGCGGGCCGCAACGCCGAGGAGGCGTACGCGCCCGCCGTGTGCCCCGTCGCGGACGGCGCCCGCCTGCTGGTGTTCGCCCTCGGGACGATGTCCAGCGGCATACCGCCGAGCTGGGCGGCCACGGCCGACCAGGCGGGCGTCGCCTACGTCGCGGAGCCGACGGAGCGGGCCGCCGCCGCGGCGGCCGGACGGGCCCGGGAGTTCCGGCGCCCCGGCGACATCGCGGTGGTCTCCGTGCACTGGGGGTCGAACTGGGGCCACCACATCCCCCGGGAGCAGATCCGCTTCGCGCACACCCTGGTCGACGGCGGGGTGGACGTCGTCCACGGGCACTCCTCGCATCACCCGCGCGCCATCGAGATCTACCGCGACCGGCTGATCCTGTACGGCTGCGGCGACTTCATCGACGACTACGAGGGCATCACCGGCTACGAGCAGTACCGCGACGACCTGCGCCTGGCCTACCTCGTCTCGCTGGAGGCGGAGACGGGCCGGCTGCGTGACCTGCGGATGACGACGCTGCAGGCTCGCAGGATGCGGCTGGAGCCCGCCGCCGAGGAGGACCGGACGTGGATGGCGGCCACCCTCGCCCGGACCAGCCCCGGCACGGCCGTCGTGCCCGATCCGGACGGCGTGCTCCACGCGGTGCCGGGCACGCCGGACACCGGCGGCCCGAAGGGGTGGTGAGGGCGGTGGATCCGGCCGCGCCGGTCACCCGCCGGGATCCTCGGTTTCCGGCGGCACGGGCAGCGGCTGCCGCCAGGGCGTGGACTCGTCGATCCTCGGGGCGGCCCGGCGCACCGCGCGTGCCAGCGCCTCGGCCTGGGACTGGGTGCGCGCGGCGACGACGAGGAGACGCAGCGGGGCGGAGGGCCGTAGCTCGACACACACCAGGGGTCTCCCGGGCCGTACGGCGATGAAGTCCTCCCCGCCCTGATGAGCGCGGGTGCCGATGCACACCAGGCCGGGCACGCAGGTGCCGCGCCGCCGGCTTCCGCGCACCGTGCGCCACCAGTCGGTCTCCACCGTCACACGGCACACCGCCGTCAGCGGCACGCGCACGTTCCCATGACGGGCCGCCGCCTTCTCCCACAGCGCCGGCCGGACGACCAGATCGTCACCCTCGACGCGCATCCGTGCCATTGCTCCACACCTCCCTTCCATCGTCGCTCCGGTCTCCCACCGCCGCTCCGGACGACGTCGGCGACCGCCGCCGGCCGACCGCCACGGGGCGCACACTGGAATCAGAAGCTGAACGCACACGAGTCGCACGTGGAGGCCGGCCATGAGCACCCTCGAAGAACACGTCGACGTCGGAGTTCCGATCGACGAGGCCTGGGACAGCCTGCACCGGGTCGAGAACTATCCGCGCTTCGTGGCCGGAGTCCGCGAAGCCCGCACGGAGGCGGGAGGCCGGGCGCACCTCGACATCGAGGCCAGTGGCCGGTCCCGGGAGATCGAGGCCGAACTGTCCGACCGCGCGGCGGAACGCGTGATGGAGTGGCAGACCACCGGCGCCCCCGACCTCATGGGCTCCTTCACCCTGCAGCCCATCGACGACAACCACACCCGCATCCAGGCACGGCTGGAGTACGACCCCGACACCGTCAGGGAGGCCCTGGGCGGACCGAAGGGCTTCGCCCAGGCCAACGCGATCGAGCGCACGGTCCGCAGCGATCTGGAGCATTTCAAGGAGTGCGTGGAACAGGGGCGGTGAGCGCGATGAGCCGCCGCCGAACGGGCACCCGGTGAGCATGGTCGGCGACACGGGTGACGACAGGGAAGCGCGGCGGCAGGGCGAGAACGGCCACCGGGCCGTGCCGCACACCGCCGATGTGCGCCTCGAGGCCTGGGCCACGAGCCGGGAGCGCTGTCTGACGGAGGCGGCGCTGGCGATGGTGGACTGCTTCGCCGACGTGTCCGGGGTGCGGCCCGCCGCCGTGGAGCACGTACGGCTGGCCGAGGGCAGCGACGAGGATCTGCTCGCGGCGCTGCTGGACGAAGTGATCTACCGGCTGGAGGTGCAGGGCCGGATACCGGTCGACGTGGCGGCCGCCGAGGTCGACGACGGCCTCGACGTCCATCTGGCGATGGCCCCGCTCGCGGACGTGGAGATCATCGGCGCCGCGCCCAAGGGCGTCTCGTGGCACGGGATGCACATCGGCCCCGATTCCTACGGCTGGTCCTGCGCGGTGACCGTCGACGCCTGAGCCGCGGCGCCCGATGCGTGGCGCCCGAGCCGGGGGCTTGAAGGGGCGGGGGTTCAGCCCTTGACCACGCCCAGCGGCACCAGCCGCGCCACCGTGCGGCACAGCCCGGCCGCCTCGCTCACCGCGACCACCACGCCGACGTCCTTGTACGCCTCGGGCGTCTCCTCCGCCAGACCGCGCAGCGAGCGCGGGCGCACCGCGATGCCCTCGTGCTCCAGCCGGTCCCGCAGCTGCCTGCCGCTGACCGTGCGGGCGGCCTGATGGCGGCTCAGCGTACGGCCCGCGCCATGGCAGGTGGAGGCGAACGCGTCCCCGCCGGGCACGCCCGCCAGCACGTACGAGGCGGTGCCCATGGTGCCGGGGATCAGCACGGGCTGCCCGGCCTCGCGCAGATCCTCCGGCAGGTCGGGGTGGCCGGGCGGGAAGGCGCGGGTGGCGCCCTTGCGGTGGACGCACAGCCGGCGCCGTACCCCGTCGACCGTGTGGCTCTCGATCTTGGCGAGGTTGTGCGACACGTCGTACACGAGCGAGAGCGAGGTGCCCGCGCTGCGCCGGAAGATGGTGCGGGCCGCGTCGGACAGCAACTGGCGGTTCGCCCGGCCGTAGTTCGCGGCCGCGGCCATCGCCCCGAGATAGGCCTGCCCCTCGGGCGACTCCACGGGTGTGCAGGCCAGTTGCCGGTCGGGTACGGAGATGCCGTACCTGGCCATGGCCCGGTCCATCGCCTTGACGTGATCGGTGCAGATCTGGTGACCGAGGCCGCGGGAGCCGCAGTGGATCATCACGCACACCTGGTCGCGGGCGATCCCGAAGGCCGCCGCCGCCTTCTCGTCGTACACCTCGGCGACCTGCTGCACCTCCAGGAAATGGTTCGCCGACCCCAGACTGCCCACCTGACCGAGGCCGCGCTCCCGCGCCCGCTCGCCGACCTGCGTCACATCGGCCTCGGCGACCGCCCCGCGGTCCTCGCACCGGACCAGGTCGCGCTCCTCGCCGTGGCCCTGCTCCACCGCGTACCGTGAACCGCCGCGCAGGATCCGCTCCATCTGCTCGGGGCCGGCCAGCCGCCAGACACCGCCGGGTCCCGCGCCCCGGGGGATCGTCCGGTCGAGGGCGTCCATCACCGCGGGCAGCGACCGCTCGAACTCCTTGCGTTCGCAGCCGGCGGCCAGCAGCCGCACCCCGCAGGAGATGTCGAAGCCGACCCCGCCGGGCGAGACCACACCGCCCTCCTCCACCGCGGTCGCCGCCACCCCGCCGATGGGGAAGCCGTAGCCCCAGTGGATGTCGGGCATCGCGTACGAGGCGCCGACGATCCCCGGCAGGGTGGCCACGTTCACCACCTGCTGCAGCGACTGCTCGGCGTCGGCGAGCAGCTCCCGCGAGGCGAACACCACCCCGGGCACCCGCATGTCCCCGTGCCGTTCGATGCGGAAACGGTGGGGACGCTCCTCGACCAGTTCCATCGTTCCCGCTCAATCCGCGAGGTCCGCCTTGCCGAACAGGGCGGCGTAGCCGGACGGGAGCTCGCTGATGACGTGGTTGAGTTCGCCGCCGGAGATGGCGTCGGCGACGGTCGTCAGCACGGCGCTGGCGTCCCACTGGGCGGTCCGCGGCCGCGCACCCGTACGCTCGGCCACTTGGTGGTAGAACTCCTCGACACCGAAGCTCTCCGCCCGCTCCCGCTTGGCCTCGGTCAGCAACTGCCCCAGCGGCATGGGCAGCTGGGAGGCGAGATCGTCGACCTCACCGGGGCTGATCCTTGTGGCCAGCACCCCGAGAACGTCCTCGGTGATCTTCTGGGCTTCGTCCTGGCTGTAGAACTCGCCGCGCTCGCGCACCCGGGCGAGGAACTCGTCGCACTTCATCGCCGCCTCGCTTTCCCGCGCCGTACCCGGCGCGGCACCCTCGGTCGAGACCTCTGCCGGTTCTGCCGACGAGTACCCCGATCGGTCCCGTATGACCGAAGGCGCGCGGGACGACTGAAGGCGCGCGGGACGACCGAAGGCGCGCGAGACGCGGAGCTCAGTCGTGGTCGACGTGTTCGCGCACGATCTTGCCGTTGGCCGCGTCGACGTCGAAGGTCGTCTTGTTCCAGTTGTCGGTCGTGACCACGTCGACGGACCAGACGAGGCGGTGGTCGTGCTCGTCGAGGCTGATGCCGGTGACGGTGCCCTTGGTCTTGTCCGTGGCCGTCTTCACGGCCTGGGCCGAGGTCTGGGTGGCCTTATGCAACCGGTCGGCGACCTCGCGCTTGTCGTCGGCGTCCTGGTTCGGTTCCGTCCGGCTGCGGGAGACGGTTCCGCTGACCGCGTCGATGTCGACCCGGTGCACCGTCCCGTCGGCGGCGGCGACCTTCGCCTCCCACTCGGGGGCGCCCGCGGAGGGGGACGGACTCGGGCTGCCGGTGCCGGGACTGGGCGTGCCGGGACTGGGCGTTCCGGGGCCGGCGGTGCCGGGGCTGGCCGTGCCCGGTGAGGCGGTCGCGCCGCCGGAAGCGGTCTTCAGGTCGAGATCGACGAGCTTGCCCCCGGGGACCTCCTTCACCGCGGTGGCGGCGGCCTTCTCCCAGCTCACGTGCGTCTTGGTGATGAGGTCCCTGCGGTGTGCCTGGTCCTCGTTCAGCGACGGGGTGGGGGAGGCCGGGGTGGGGGAGGCCGGCGAGGCGGCGGTGGGGGACATGGCGGTGGGGCTCGTCGGAGCGGCCTCGGCGACGCTCGAATGTGTCGCGTCGGTGCCGCAGGCGGCCATCAGCAGGACGGAACTGCCCAGGGCACAGGTCAGGGCCATGGTACGGAGTGGCGGAAGACGTCGCGCAGTGGTCATGCAGCTCTCGGTAACCATGGCACGGTCCCTTGACACCGGCCCGGAGGCGAAACCACCGGAATGGCCGGGCACGCGGCACCGCTCAGCGGCGGATGTGGACCAGACCGGTCTCGTAGGCGACCGCAACCGCCTGGGCCCGGCTGCTGAGGTCCAGCTTCGCCATCATCCGGTTCAGATGCGTCTTCACCGTGGCGATGGTCACCGTGAGCCGGTCCGCTATCTCCGGATTGGACAGCCCCTGCCCGACCAGACTGAGCACGTCCCGCTCGCGGTTGGTCAGCGACATCAGGGGTCCGTCCCCGTCCACGTCGGGCGACGGGCAGCGCAGATAGGTGTCGATGAGCCGCCGGGTGACCGTCGGCGCGAAGAGCATCTCGCCGTCCGCGATGGCGCGGATGGCGGTGAACAGCCGCTCCGGCGGCGTCTCCTTGAGCAGAAAGCCGCTCGCGCCCACCCGCAGCGCGGCGTACACCAGCTCGTCGAGGTCGAACGTGGTCAGCATGATGATGCGCGGCTTGGGCTCGTCCGACGCGGCGAGGATGCGCTCGGTCGCCGCGACCCCGTCGAGGCCGGGGAGCCGTATGTCCATCAGGATCACGTCCGGCCGCCGCCCGGCGGCCAGTTCGACCGCCTCCTCACCGGTCGCCGCCTCCCCGCACACCTCCAGGTCGGGCGTGGCGCGTAAGAGGGCCGACAGGCCGCTCCGGACGAGTACTTGGTCGTCGACGACGAGCACGCGTGTCATCTTGTGCAGTCCCCCGAACTTGGTTCCCATCACCGGCCCGCAGGGGGCACCGCGTCCGGGTGGTCGTCCCGGTCCGCGCGGTACGGGCGGGCGGCGTGAACGCCACCTCGAACCCCGCCGCGGGCCTGGGCCCGGCGCGGAAACCGCCCCCGTAAAGCCTCACGCGTTCATACATGCCGATCAACCCGTGCCCGGTTCCCCATGAGTTTTGTCCGATTCCTGTCGGGCACGCACCGACTCCTGTGTCGTGTGAGGCGCGGGTGTGCTTGCGGTGAACTCCAGGTCAACCCAGGGGCCGACCCCTCTCAGCCCGTGGGTTGAATCCAGGCCCGACCGCCCCGGCCGACCCACGCCGAAGACCAACCCGCTGCCCGACGCGCCCGCCGCCGCCGGATCCGTAGTTTCTCCACCGCAACCGGCTCTCGCAGCCGTGCAACCCACCGTTCGGCCCGGCTCCGACGGGGGACCGGACCGGAAAGGAAGGACGTCATGAACGTACGCAAGAGCCTGGCCATCGCGTCGGCGACGGTGGCCCTCGGAGGCGGTCTCGCCCTGGCGGCACCGGCGGCGCAGGCCACGCCGGCATCCCACGGCGGCACCGCCGCCACCGCGGCCATGCAGTGCAAGCAGCACAAGATCACCGTGCCGTCGGACCGGGGCGCCGTGGCGTACTGGGAGTGTCACCGGACGTACCACGGCCACAAGCAGGCCAGCACCCAGATCTGGGTGTACGACAAGAAGGCCGACGGCAAGTGCGTCTACGGCACCGTCAAGATCGGCAGCTGGCGGCACACCTACAAGGCCTGCCCCAAGGGCCACAACGTGAGCGGGGCCCGCTCCGGTTGGCACAACGGCGCCGACGCCCAGGTCATCATGTCCATCCGCTGATCCGGCACCGCCGGTCCGGAGGTCAGGCGGCGGTCTTCGCGGTCTTCTTCCGCCTGCCTCCGGCACGGGCGAGCGCATCGATGAGCTCCTCGCGGCTCATCTTCGAGCGGCCGGGGACGTTCTGGTCGGTGGCGCGCTCGTACAGCTCCGCCTTGCTCAGCCGCCGCAGCTCGCTCTTCTCGCTCTTCGTGCTCTTCTCGCCGCCGGGGCCCCGGCCGGTCCTCGCCGGGGCCTCCTCACGGGCGGGCTTCTTCGCCGCCTTCGCGGCTTTCGTGGCCTTCGTAGCCTTCGTGGCCGGAGCCTTTCTCTCGGGCTCCTTCTCCCGAGGCCGTTCGGCGCCCTCGCCACGGGCGCCGCGGGCCTGGTCCACGCTGCCCTGAAGGACCTTCATCAGGTCGATCACATCGGTCGCCGAGGGCGGTGCCTGAGCCGCCACGATCTCTTGGCCCTCCGCCTTCGCCCGCACCATCTCCAGCACCTTCTCCTGGTACGTGTCGTGGTACCGGGCGGAGTCCCACGGTCCGCTGAGTGCCTCGACCAGCTGGACCGCCATGTCGAGCTCCTTGCCCTTCGCGGCGTGGCCGGAGGGCAGCTCGGGCAGCTCCTTGCCGGGGTCGCGGACCTCGTCGGCCCAGTGCAGGGTCTGGAGCACCAGGAGGTCGCCCTCGGCGCGCAGCGCGGTCAGGTACTGCCTGTTGCGCATCACGAACGTGGCGATGCCCGCCTTGCCCGCCTCCGCCAGGGCCGTGAGCAGCAGCTCGTAGACCTTGAGGTACTCCTTGCCGCGGGGAGCGACGTAGTAGGTTCGGTAGAAGTAGACCGGCTCGATGTCCGCGAGGTCGACGAAGTCGGTGATCTCGATGGTCTGGGAGCGTCCCGGCGCGATCTCGTCCAGTTCGTCGGGCTCGACGACGACGTACTCGCCCTCGGCCAGCTCGTAGCCCTTGACGATGTCGTCCGGGGACACCTCCTCGCCGGTGCGTTCGTTGACCCGCCGGTTGCGGATCCGGTCCGTGGTGCCGCGCTGCAACTGGTGGAAGTGGACGGTGTGGTCCTGTGTTGCGGTGAACAGGCCCACCGGGACGCTGACCAGCCCGAAGGTGATCACGCCGGTCCACATCGCGCGTGCCATGACTACCCGCTCCCGTCCTGCCTGCCCCGGCCGCCACACCGGCACGACGCTCCTGTCCACCACGCTGACACCTCCCCGCCCGGAGCGCGCGTCGAGCGCCGTCCGGCGGTGCGCCGCCCACCCTCTACCTGACGCGTGCGGCCAGGCGGTCGACTTCCTTCGCGGCCTTTCGGGCCTCCTCCTCGGCACGGGCGAGGGCATCGGAGGTCTCCGCGCGCCGCTCCTCGGCATCCCGTTGGTCGTCCTCGGCCCGGCCCAGGTCCTCGCGGGCCTGGTGCAGTTGGCGCTCGGCGGCGGACACCTGCTGTTCGGCCCGATCGCGACGGTCACGGGCCTGCCCCACCGCCGCCTCGGCGTCCGCCTGCTCGGCCCGCAGGGCGGCGAGGCGCCGCTCGGCCTCCTCGGCCGCCTTCCGGGCCGCCGCGAGCCGGGCCTGCCGCTCGCGGCGCCGTTCGGCGAGTTCGTCCTTCGGAGCCCTCCGCGCCGGTGGAGCCGCAGTGCGTGCCGGTCCGGGCGCCGACCGGGGCCGCTTCGGGGCTGCTGCTCCCGCCTCCCCGCCGCCGGTGGGGAACACCGACGGCGGGCTCAGGGCACTGTGCAGGCGGCCCGTGGCCCACTGCCCGGCCGCCTCGGGATCGGTGAGCACGGCGAGCAGCGTGGATTCGACGTCCTGCCGTACGGCGTCGGACAGCCGGTGACCGCTGTCCGACGCGAGCTGTGCGGCCTGCCGGGACAGGCCCGAGACCACCTGGCGGCGTTGCGCGGACAGCTCCTTGAGTCCCGCCGCGTCCAAGGTGCGGTACGCCTCGCGCAGCGCCTCGCCGAGCTCGAGGAACTGCCGGCTCTCCTCCGGCCGGGAGCGCAGCAGCAGGTTCGCGGCCCAGGCCGCGAGGGTGGGACGGCGCGCGCCGTGGATCCGGCGGGCGTCCTCGGTCCGGCCGTCCGCCTTGAGGGCGGCGGCCAGCTCTTCGCGGCGGGCGACGAAGTCGGCCGGCGGCGTGGTGTGGAGCTCGTCGAGGACCGCCTCCACGTCCTGCGGCCCGCCACGCCGTCCACCTTTGCGCCCCATGGTGCTCGTCGCCGGTCACACGCTGTCGCAGATCCGTTCCGCCTGCGCGGCAGCGGTGCTGCGTGCGACGTCGGCGTCCGCCAGTGCCTGGCGTTGGGAGGCGTCCGGGTGGCCTCCGGCGGCGACGAGGTCCTGGAGCTCCTTCTTCAACTGGTCGTAGTCGCGTGCGGCCTGTTCGGCCGCCGCCGTGGCCCTGTCGCAGTCCTGCTGAGTGGCGGCGGGCACGGCTGTGGCCGGGCGGGCTGCCCCGGAGAGGGCGAGGACCAGGGCGGCACCGGTCGTCGTGGCGAGCATGCGTACCGAAGTCATGGGGTGACCTCCAGTCCGGCGGTCCGGCGCGGAGACGCTCAGGTGGGGGGACGCCGCCCGACCACCATGAGCCAAGAGCCCCGCCGCTGCCACTCGCGGGGCACCGAGCGGGAGGGCGCGTTCCCGGACCGCGCGCTCTCGGCCGGCGCGCCTTCGGACCGCGCGGTTTCGGGTCACTGTTCACCCCTGCGGGTGAACATGTGAATGGATGTCCAGACTGATCCCGGTCGGTGCGCTCTCCTGAGGCACGAACGCCACGAGGCGTGCGAACGCCCCGCGGGACGGGACGGGGCGCGACGGAACACTGACCGAGGGGGGAGCGAGGGGCATGCGTGTCTTCGTTCTGTGGGTGTGGCTGCTGACCGCGAGTCTGGGCGGCTATCTCGCCACGGTGTGGATCCGCCACGGCGGCCTGCGGCAGCGCACGCCCGGGGTGACGCGGCTGCCGCTGTGGCTCGTCGTGGGTCATGTGGCGCTCGCCGTGGCCGGACTGGCCGCCTGGACGGTGTACCTCGTGGGAGGGCTCAGAGGCTCGGCGTGGACGGCCTGCGCGGTCGTCCTGATCGTGGCCGCGTTCGGCTTCATGATGCTGCTGCGCTGGCTGCCCAGCCCAGGACGGCACTCCCACGGCGCCGTCACCGCCGAGCGGCACTTCCCGCTCACGGCCGTCGTCGCCCACGGCATGTGCGCCGGAGCCACCGTGCTCCTCGTGGTGCTGGTGGTGCTCGGCCAGATGTGAGACCTCGCCGCCGGTCGTGCCGGTGCCCCACCGTGCCGCGTCGTCGCCCGCGCCCGCCGCGTCCGTTTCGTGCCACCTCCCTCTCCGGTTCGTGCCACGGCCGATTCGGGAGAGCATGGAAGGGCGGCCTCTCAGCAGTCGCGGCCATCGGCTGCTGTCGAGGAGGGAGCTTGAGGATGACCACACGGGAATCGTTCCGGGGCGACGAGGAGGCCCGTCAGGTGGGCGCCTCGCCGCCGGGAGGGCTGCTCGATCTGCTCAGCGTGTCCGCGGTGGTGCTGGACGACCATGGGCGGATCGTTTTCTGGAGCCCGCAGGCCGATGACGTGTTCGGCTACACCGCCGAGGAGGCGCTGGGCCAGTACGCGGCCCGGCTCCTGGTCCACGAGGAGCACCGGGATCTGGTGATCAAGCTGTTCGCCGAGGTGATGGGCACCGGGGCCAGCTGGGCCGGCGCCTTTCCCATCCGGCACAAGGACGGCAGCAGCCGCTTGGTGGAGTTCCGCAACATGCGGCTGCTGGACGACCTCGGTGACGTCTACGCCCTGGGCATCGCCGCCGACCGGGCCATGCTGGAGCGGGTCGAGACCGAGCTGGCCCTGTCCGAGCGGCTGGTGTCCCAGTCGCCCATCGGCGTCTCGCTCCTGGACACCGAGCTGCGCTACCTCCTGGTCAACCCCGCGCTGGAACGCATCAACGGCATCCCCGCCGCCGACCACATCGGCCGCCGCCCGCGCGACGTCCACCCCCTGACCGGCATCGACACCATGGAGTCCGCCCTGCGGCAGGTGCTGGTCACCGGCACCCCGCTGATCGACCAGTACATCGTCGGCCGTACGCCGGCCGACCCGGACCACGATCACGCCTGGTCGGTGTCGTACTACCGGCTCGAAGGGGCCGGCGGGCAGGTGATCGGTGTGGCGAACTCGGTCGTCGACGTCACCGAACGCCACCGGGCCGCGACCGAGGCGGACCGGGCCCGGCGCAGGCTGGCGCTGATCGCCGACGCCGCCGCCCGGGTCGGGACCACCCTGGAGGTGGAGCAGACGGCCCATGAACTGGCGAAGGTGGCCGTGCCCGTCCTGGCCGACGTGGCGGCGGTCGACGTCCTCGACGCCGTGCTGGCCTTCCGCCGCACCGGAGGCCCGCACGAGGGGCCGGAGTTGTTCCGCGCGCTCGCCATGGTCTCCGACCACCCCACCGAGGCCACCGCCGCCGCGGACAAGGTCGGTGGCCTGGCCGCCTACGGCCCGGACCGTCTGATCACCAGGTGCGTGCACACCGGGCAGCCGGTCATCGTGGCCCACACCGGTGAGGAGGAGCTGCAGCGCATCGCCCGAGACCCGGACGCGGCGGAGGCCTTCGCCCGGGCGGGCGTGCACTCCTACCTCGCTGTGCCGCTGATCGCCCACAACGAGGTGCTCGGCGCGTTCGACCTGCTGCGCATCGACAACCCGCTGCCCTTCGACGAGGACGACGCGATCCTCGCCGGGGAGCTCGCCGCCCGGGCCGCGGTGGCCATCGACAACGCCCGCTGGCACCAGAGCGTGCGCAACTCCGCGGAGACCCTCCAGCGCAGCCTGCTGCCCGGCCGCCACCCCCGCCTCGTCGGTCTGAACGTCGCCTCCCACTACCAGCCCGCCCAGGCGTCCTGCGAGATCGGGGGCGACTGGTACGACATCGTGCCGCTGGACGGCGACAAGACCGCCCTGGTGGTCGGCGACGTGATGGGCAACGGCATCGACGCCGCCGCGGCCATGGGCCGTCTGCGCACCGCCACCTGCGCCTACGCCGACCTCGACCTCGCCCCCGACGAGGTCCTCCATCACCTGGACAAGATCACCCGCGGGCTGGAGCACTACATCGCCACCTGCCTCTACGCCGTCTACGACCCCCACCAGGGCCGCTGCCGCATAGCCAACGCCGGACATCTGCCGCCCGCCCTGATCCGTGCCGGGCAGCACCCCGAACTCCTCGACCTGCCCACCGGCGCACCCCTCGGCGTGGGCGGCGTCCCCTTCCGCACGTCCGCCTTCGACTTCCACCCCGGCGACCGGCTCGTCCTGTACACGGACGGCCTGGTGGAGACCCGGCACCACCCGATCGACGAACGCCTGAACACCCTGCTGCACGTCCTCGAGGGCGAGCCGCGTCCGCTGAAGGACACCTGCCAGTGGCTCCTGGACAGCCTCCGTGAGCCCGAGGACCACGACGACGTCGCACTCCTCATCGCGCAGGCCGAGCCGATCACTCCGGGACCTTGACCCCTGGTCGGCGCTCCGTGATGCTGTGTTGCGGGACATGAGATGCGTGCCGTATTGAGCAACTTCGTGTCGCTGTGACGAGCACCATCCGACGCGGATTCGTACAGTCGAGGAGTGGTCATGACTCACCAGGTTCGTGCCGTCGTCGCTCGTGGGAAGGGCGCACCCGTCAGCCTGGAAACGATCGTCGTGCCCGACCCGGGTCCGGGCGAGGCGCTGGTGAAGATCGAGGCCTGCGGGGTCTGCCACACCGATCTGCACTATCGCGAGGGCGGCATCAACGACGAGTTCCCCTTCCTCCTCGGCCACGAGGCGGCCGGCGTCGTGGAGTCGGTGGGGGAGGGG
>NZ_BNBC01000016.1 GCF_014654675.1 Streptomyces spiralis | reverse complement strand
TCCTCTTCGTCGGCATCGCCATCGACCTGCTCATCTTCAGCCCCCTCGAACGCTGGGTCCTGCGCAGCCGCGGCCTGTACGTGAAGAGCTGAACGCCCATGGCCTCCCGACCCGTTCTCCTGGTCATCGCCCACGGCAGCCGCGATCCGCGGCATGCCGCGACCGTGCACGCCCTGGTGCGCCGGGTGCGGGCGATGCGCCCGGGTCTGCGGGTGGAGACCGGCTTCCTGGACTTCAACGTGCCGTCCGTGCACGGCGTGCTGGAGTCCCTGGCCGCCGAGGGAGTGCGGGACGTGGTGGCGCTGCCACTGCTGCTGACCCGTGCCTTCCACGCCAAGGCGGACATCCCGTCGGTGCTGCGCCAGGCTCCGGCCAGGCTGCGGATCCGGCAGGCCGACGTCCTCGGCCCCTCGCCGCTGCTGACGGCGGCCCTGGAGCGCCGGCTGTACGAGGCGGGGCTGTCCCCCGCCGACAAGTCCTCGACCGGGGTCGTGCTGGCCTCGGCGGGGTCCTCGGACCCGGAGGCGACCGCAGTGATCGCAGAAATCGCGCGGGAGTGGCGGCACACCGGTTGGTGCGCCGTGCGGCCTGCGTTCGCCTCCGCATCTCTTCCGCGCACCGAGGACGCGGTGCGCGAACTGCGGGAACTGGGCTGCGCGAAGGTCGCGGTCGCGCCGTACGTCCTGGCTCCCGGCTTCCTGCCGGACCGCATCGCGCGCGGCGCGGCCGGCGCGGACGTCCTCGCCGAGGTGCTCGGCCCGGCGCCGGAGGTGGCGCGCGTGCTGCTGGAGCGGTACGACGCCGCCCGGCAGCCGCTGATCACGGCCGTCGGCGCCTGAGCCGGTCCTGGGTGGTGTCGGACACCCCCTAGTCGAAGCGGAGCGCTCCCGTGCGGGTGCGCTTGAGCTCGAAGAGGTCGGGGTGGCCGGCCAGCACTCGGAAGGCGTCGAAGAGCCGGGCTGCCTCGGCGCCGCGCGGGATCGCCCGCAGGACGGGGCCGAACCACACCGTCCCGTCGACGTGAAGGGTGGGCGTCCCCACGTAGCGGCCCGAGTCGGATTCGGCGCCCGCCTCGTGGCTGCGGCGCACGGCGGCGTCGTAGGACGGATCGTGCGCGGCCTCGGCCAGCTCTGCGGGGAGCCCGAGTTCCGCGAGGGACTCGGTGACCACCACGTCGAAGTCGGTCTCCTCGCGCTCGTGGATCCGGGTGCCGAAGGCGGTGTAGAGGTCGCGCAGCACCTTCTCGTCGCCGAGCCGCTCGGCGGCGGCCACGGCGACGCGCACCGGGCCGATCGACTTGTCGACCAGCTCCCGGTACCAGTCGGGCAGTTCGTTGCCGATGTTGTGCAGGTACAGGCTCATGACGTGGAACCGGAGGTCGAGCGGGCGCTCGCGCTCGACCTCCAGCAGCCACCGTGAGGTGATCCAGGCGAAGGGGCAGGCGGGGTCGAAGTAGCAGTCGACCCTGGTGGGCGGAGTGGTGTCCTGACGGGAGTCGGTCATGCCGCCGACCCTAGGACCCCATTGGCGCATCATCACGGTCCAATCAGCGACTGCTTCCCTGGTCCACTTCGTCCGCCAGCCGGACCAGCTCGGTCACCGGCAGCGAGCCCGCGGCCCGGCGCTCGCGGGCGGCGGTGTCGGCCAGGCGCTGCAGGAGTTCGTTGAGCGGGGTGGGCACGCCGTGCAGCCGGCCCAGGAGGACGATCTCGCCGTTGAGGTGGTCGGCCTCGATGGTGCCGGTGCCGCGTGCGAGGGACTGCCACGAGGAGCCGCCGCCCCGCTGGGCGCCGGGCAGCGGCACGAGGGTGATCTTGTCGCCGCGAGCCTCCTTCTGCTCCTCCGGGCTCGCGTACGCGATGCCCGCGGCGGCGAGCACGGCCTCGCCCTCGGCGCGCACACGCTCGTACAGTGCCCGGGCCTGCTCGCTCTCCAGGGGGCCGCTGACGGCCTCGATCGCGTTGGCGAGGTTGCCGAGCAGCTTGGCGTACTGCCAGCGGGCCACGTCCGGCACGACGGGCGCCTCGAAATGCGCCCGCTCGAGGTCGGCGGCGATCCGCCGGAGCGTGTCGTCGGTTCCGTACGGGCACCGGCCGAGGTGCAGCATGCCGGTGAGCGGGGTTCCGGCGGCGGACACGACGCCGGGTTCGACGTGGGTGGCGGGCAGCCAGACGCAGACGCCGTACACATGCCGGAAGCGGCGCAGCGCGAGCCGCTGCCCCTCTACGCCGTTCTGCGCGCACAACAGCGGCAGCCGCTCGGCGGCGGTGCCGCCGCCGGCCACCGGCGCCGGGCCCCAGGCCGCCAGGGCCGCCTCGGTGTCCTGGGTCTTGACTGCCAGGATCAGCACGTCGTCGGCGCGCAGTTCACCGACCGTGTCCGGCCCGTCCACGGCGGGCAGCCGGTGCGTCAGCTCGCCCTCGGGCACCGTGAGCCGCAACCCGCCCGCGCGCAGTGCCGCGAGGTGCGCCCCGCGCGCGACAAGCACGACCTCGCGCCCGCTCTGCGCCAGCCGTCCCCCGATCGCTCCGCCGACCGCCCCTGCCCCGATGATGATGTAGCGCATGGGAGGAGCCTCCCACAGACGGCTGTACATGCCATCGACAGATCCGGGAGGATCGTGTGATCCAGGAGAGCCGCGTGGTCCAGGAGACGGTCACGCTCGGCGGGGAGCTGCCCGTACGACGCCTCGGTTACGGCACCGCCCAGCTCACCGGGCCCGGTTACTGGGGGCCGCGCGGTGCCGCGGGCGATGCGGTGGCCGTGCTGCGGCGTGCGGTGGAGCGCGGGGTGACCCTGGTCGACACGGCGGACAACTACGGTCCGTCGATCGCGGAGGAGTTGGTGGCCGAGGCCCTGCATCCGTACCCGGAGGGTCTGTTGATCGCCACCAAGGGCGGGGTGGTGCGTACCGCCGACAACGCCTGGCACGTGGACGGGCGGCCGGAGTCGCTGCGGGCAATGTGCGAGGCGAGCCTGCGCCGGCTGCGGCTGGAGCGGATCGACCTGTACCAGCTGCACCGGCTGGACCCCGCCGTACCGATGGCCGAACAGCTGGGCACACTGGACGAGTTGCGGACGGAGGGCAAGGTAGGGCACATCGGCCTGGACACGGTCACCGCCGAACAGCTCGCCGCCGCCCTGGAGTTGACGGAGGTGGTCTCCGTCCAGAACCGCTACAACCTCCTCGACCGCGCGTCCGAGCCGCTGCTGAAGCTGTGCGAGGAGCACGGGATCGCGTTCCTGCCCTGGTTTCCGCTGGGCAACGGCGAGTTGACCGGGCACCCGGTGTGCGCGGAGATCGCCGCCGCGCACGGGGCGAAGCCGGGGCAGATCGCCCTCGCCTGGCTGCTGCACCACTCCCCCGTGCTCTGCCCGACCCCCGGCACGGGCACCCTCGCCCATCTGGAGGAGAACCTGGACGCGGTGGACGTGCGGCTCTCGGTGTCCGAGCTGTCCCGGCTGGATGCCCTGGCCTGACCCGGACCACGCGGTCATCTGCGTCACTCCGCGGTCATCCGCGTCACTCCGCGGTCATCTCCACGAGCTTGACGACCGTGTTCCAGTTCCGGGTCGTGGCGATCAGGTCCTTGGTCAGCGAGCGTCTGGACAGGTGCTCGGCGAGCTTGGAGCGGCCGAGGCCGTCCGGTGCGTACAGGTACAGGGCGCGGTCGCCGAGCCTGAACTCCTCCGGCAGGTAGGCCGCCTGGTCGAGCTCGGCGTAGCGGGCGGCGTCCACAGGGGCGGAGAAGTAGGTCACGTGCAGCTGCTTGGCCTGGAGTTCGGCGGCCGGGAACGGGCAGGCGTCGGCGACGGCCCGCAGATAGGCGTGGTCGCGCACGATCACGTCCACCGTGAGGCCGAACCGCTTCTCGATCGCGGTGACGAGCTCCGCCGCCAGGGACTCCTCGTCGCCGTGGCCGGAGGAGAAGACGGCCTGGCCGCTCTGGAGGTAGGTGCGGACCTCGCCGTGGCCGAGTTCCTGTATGAGGGTGCGCAGCTCGGCCATCGGCAGCTTCCGGTTGCCGCCCACGTTGATCCCACGCAACAGCGCTGCGTACATCGTCATCCGCCCACCTTAGGGTCTGTCCGGCGGATATAGGTGCAGACCTAGAGCGGTCACCCTGATCACCGCCCCCGAGTAGGGCGGATAGTTGTAGGGGGCCGCCGTCCTCCCCAGTGCGGAGACGCCGGGATACGAGGGGAGGAGCGGCGGCCGTCCCACTTCACCGGTCAGTACGACGAGCTGCGCTTATGCAGCCCATACCGTCGTTGGCGGAAGGTGGCGGCAAGGGTCGCCGCCGCGCACGAGGGCCTCACGAGAGGGCCTGGAGGGGGCAAGCCCGTCATGGGGAACGGAGAGACACGGGTGCGGGGCTTCGCCGCGCGGGCCGGCGGCTGGTCCGCCCGGCACCGATGGGCGGCGGTCGGCATATGGGTGCTGTTCGTCGTGCTGGCGATGGGGCTGGGGTCGGCGGCGGGCCGGGTGGACGTCAAGGACAGCGACCAGCTCAAGGGCGAGACGCACACCGCCGCGAAGATCATCGAGGACGCGGGGATCAAGGAACCGGCGAGCGAGAGCGTCCTGGTCCAGACGAAGGACGGCACGACCAAGGCCACCGACGCCGCCTTCCGGGCCGCCGTCGCCGACGTGGTGAAGGCCGTCGGCGCCACCGGCCGGGTCACCGACGTGACCTCGCCGTACGACACGAAGACCATCTCCCGGGACGGCCGCAGCGCGCTGGTGCAGTTCGACATGCGCGGCGAAGCGGAGACCGCGGGCGACAGGGTCGAGCCGGTGCTGAAGGCCGTCGAGGGCGTCCAGAAGGACCACTCGTCGCTGCGGATCGAGGAGATCGGCGGCGCCAGCATGAACAAGCAGTACTCGGACGCCTTCGGGAACGACTTCCAGCAGGCCGAGTACTCGGCGGTGCCGGTGGCCCTGGGCATTCTGCTGATCGCCTTCGGCGCGCTGGTGGCCGCGCTGCTGCCGGTGGCGCTGGCCATCACGGCGATCATGGCGACCATGGGCCTGATGGGCATCGTCAGCCATCTGCAGCCGATGAGCGACACCGCCAACTCCGTGATGCTGCTGGTCGGCATGGCGGTCGGCGTCGACTACTGCCTGTTCTACCTGCGCCGGGAGCGCGAGGAGCGCGCCGCCGGGCGTGACGCCGGTACGGCGCTGCGCATCGCCGCGGCGACCAGCGGCCGGGCGATCGTCGTCTCCGGTGTCACGGTGTGCGTGGCGATGGCGGGCATGCTGTTCACCGGGCTCGCCGAGTTCGAGGCGATGGGCCTGGCCTCGCTGATGGTGGTGGCGGTCGCCATGGTCGGGTCCGTCACGGTGCTGCCTGCGCTGCTGTCGCTGCTGGGCGAGCGGGTGGAGAAGGGGCGTCTCCCGTTCCTGAAGCGGCGTCGCCGCGGTGGTGGCGGGGAGAGCCGGTTCTGGACGGCCGTGCTGCGGGGCGTGCTGGCCAAGCCGGTGGTCTCGGTGGTCGTGGCGGTGGGCGCGCTGCTCGCCGTGGCGGCTCCGGCGCTCGGCATGAAGACCTCGCAGCTCACGCTGGACCAGGAGTTCGGGAACTCGCTGCCCATCGTGCAGACGTACAACCGTGTCAACGACGCCTTCCCGGGCGGCTCCGAGCCGGCCCAGGTGGTCGTCAGGGCGAAGGACATCAAGGCCCCGGAGGTCAGGTCCGCGCTGGCGAGTTTCAAGGAGCAGGCCGTCAGCTCGGGCGCCTCGCGCGGCCCGGTGGAGGTCAAGTTGTACGAGGACAGGAACGTCGCCTTCGTCTCCGTGCCGCTGGTCGGCGGCTCCGACTTCGACACGGCCGGCAAGAGCCTGGAGAAGCTGCGCGACCAGGTGCGGCCCGCGACGCTCGGCAAGGTCGAGGGCGTGCAGGCGCCGATCACCGGTCAGGTCGCCGGCTCGCACGACTTCAACGACCAGCTCATCGGGTCGGTCGTCCCGGTCTTCGCCTTCGTGGTGGTCTTCGCCTTCCTGCTGATGCTGCTGTCGTTCCGCTCGCTGACCGTCGCGATCACGTCGATCCTGCTGAACCTGCTGTCGGTGGGCGCGGCCTACGGCATCCTCGTCGCCGTCTTCCAGCACGGCTGGGGTGCGTCGCTGGTGGGCGCGGAGGGCGTCGGCGCGATCGTGACCTGGCTGCCGCTGTTCCTCTTCGTGATCCTGTTCGGGCTGTCGATGGACTACCACGTGTTCGTGGTCTCCCGGATCCGCGAGGCACGGCTGCGCGGCCGGACCACGAGGGACGCCATCCAGCACGGTGTGGTCACCACGGCGGGCGTGGTCACCAGCGCCGCCGTCATCATGGTCGCCGTGTTCGCGATCTTCGGGACGCTGTCCATGCAGTCCATGAAGCAGATGGGCGTGGGCCTGGCGGCCGCGGTGCTCATCGACGCGACGGTCATCCGCGGTGTGCTGCTGCCGGCCGTGATGGCGCTGCTGGGCGAGCGCAACTGGTACCTGCCGAAGTGGCTGCACCGGCTGCCGGACCTCACCCACGACGAGACGCCGGAGGTCGTGGTCGCCTCCTCGGTGCCGGAGCAGGGTGAGCGGCTGAAGGTCTGATCCGTCCCTCAGGCCGGAGGGCCCGTTGGTCTCCATGGGGGAACCAACGGGCCCTCAGTCATGCTCCGCTACTGCTCCGCTCATGCCCCATTCATGCCCGCGCGGCCCGGAGTTCGGCCTCGATCAGGTCGGCGGCCCGGCGGGTTCCGCCCTCCTCGGCCATCTGGGCCTGGATGTCCTTCAGCCGACGGGCCACCTCCGGGTCGTCGACGAGGCCGAGCGCACTGGCACGCAGGGTCTCGGCGGTCGCCTCCGCCATGGGCAGGTGGCGGGCGACACCGAGGCCCTGAAGGATGTCCGCGTTGCCGAACTGGTCGACGGCCTGCGGCACGGCGATCATCGGGGTGGACGTCGCCAGCCCCTCCTGGCTGCCGCCGGCCCCGGCGTGCGTGACGAACAGGTCGGCCTTGCGCAGGATCGCCAACTGCGGCACCCAGGACCGCACTTCCACGTTCGCCGGTACGGCACCGAGCTCCGCCGGGTCGACCTGCTTGCCGACCTGGAGCACCAGGTGCCAGCCGGGCAGCTCGCCGAAGGCCCTGACGCACTCCCGGTAGAAGGCCGGTTGCTTGGTGAAGGTCGAGCCGAGCGAGACGAGCGCCACCTTCTCGGCGTCGGCGGGCCGCTGCCAGTCGCCCTGTGTCGCGCGATCGCCCTGGCAGGCACCCACGAAGGTGTACACGGTCTCGTCGACCCGGTCGGCGTGGGGCTGCAGCGCCCTCGGGATCAGGACGAGCGAGCGGGCGGGGCGGCCCGCGAAGGGATCCGGATGCTGGGTGATCCCGTTCTGAGCGAGCCACGCCTCGAAGCGGGCGTAGTAGGCCCGGCCCCGCTCGGTCCGGCGGGGCTCCGCCCACATCGGTTCGGCGACCTCCTCCTCGTAACCCTCCCAGGCGACCAGGTTCGGCGAGAGGGAGACGGCGGGCACGCCCCAGCGGTGGGCGAGCACGCGGGCCGGGTAGGAGGTGATGTCGTGCAGGACGAGGTCCGGCTCGTCCCCGGCGTAGGCCTCGATGAGCTGGGGCAGGGCCTGGATGGCGTCGTTCAGGAACGGCTCGACGTGGTCCAGCAGCGTGGTGCCCCAGGCCGACGGGTCGTCGTCGGGCGTGGGCAGCGTGGAGTTCCAGAGCTTCACCTCCGCCCCGGTCTCGGCGACCTTGTCCGCGAACACGGGCGGGATGGCGTACGTGACCCGGTGTCCGCGCGCGACGAGCTCGCGGATCACCTCGAGGCTGGGGTTCACATGCCCGTGGGCGGCGATGGAGAACATGGCGATGTGCGCGCGACCGGTCATGTCGGCGACCTTAAACGAGACGATACGTCTCGTGCAAAAGAATATCCGCCCACGGCCCCCACCTGGACGGATGCGACACTGGCCCTCCACCGGCGAACGGCACACCGACGCGGAACGCCGGGAACGGAGCACCGGCACGGGCGCGGCCCACCGGCCCGGACCCCGGACGTGGCCCACGCGCACGCACCCCAGGCGTGGAGCCCGCGCGCGGGCCACACCACGAATCACGGATACCGACAACGGAGGCGGACGACATGGACGAGGCGCGGGCGCGGGACGTACTGGCCGGGGCTGGGGTCCTGCCGGGGTCGGTCGGCGAGGCGCGACTGCTCGCGCTCGGTGAGAACGCGGTGTTCGCCGCCGGCGATCTCGTCGTCAAGGTGGGTCGCGACGCCGAGCTGCTGGACCGGGCGCGGCGCGAGCTGCGGATCGCGGTGTGGCTCGCCGAGGCCGGCGTCCCCGCGGTGCGCGCCGCCGAGCCGGAGGCACTGCTGGTGGACGGGCACCCGGTGACCGTGTGGCACCGGCTCCCCGACCCCGTGCGGCCCGCCGAGCCCCGGGACCTGGCGGAACTCCTGCGCACCGTCCACGCTCTGCCCTCCCCGGACTTCGGGCTGCCGCCCCGGGAGCTGCTGGGCGGGGTGGAGCGCTGGCTGCGGCTCGCGGGCGACGCGATCGACCCGGCGGACGCGGCGTATCTGCGCCGGCGCCGGGACGGTTTCGCCTCGGCCGCCGCCGCGCTCACCCCGCATCTGCCGCCGGGCGCGATCCACGGCGACGCGCTGCCGCGCAATGTGCACATCGGCCCCGACGGACCGGTCCTGGTCGACCTGGAGACCTTCTCCGCCGATCTGCGCGAGCACGACCTGGTGGTCATGGCCCTGTCCCGGGACCGCTACGGCCTGCCCGCCGAGGCGTACGACTCCTTCACCGCGGCCTACGGCTGGGACGTGCGCGAGTGGGAGGGCTGCTCGGTGCTGCGCGGCGCCCGGGAGACGGCGAGCTGCGCGTGGGTCGCGCAGCACGCCCCGGGCAACCCCAAGGCCCTGGCCGAGTTCGAACGCCGGGTGGCATCCCTCAGGGACGGCGACGAGACCGTCCGCTGGTACCCCTTCTGATCGTCGCCCGCCCTAGGCGGGTGTCTCGCCCCCCGGGTCAGACCGGTTCGCCCGCCGGCTGCCGCAGGGGCCAGGTCCCGTCGACCACCGCCGCCGTGTCGCCCTTGCGGCGCAGGAAGGCCTGGAAGTCGGCCGCCCAGGCGGCGTACCACTCGATCTGACGGCGGTGCAGTTCCGCCGGGCCGAGGGCCGCGACCTTGGCGTGCCGCCCGGCTATCGCCCCGGCCAGCCGGGCCGCGGCGAGCGCGTCGGCCGAGGCGTCGTGGGCGGCGTCGAGCACGATGCCGTACTCGGAGCAGACCGCCTCCAGGGTGCGCTTGCCCCGGCGGTAGCGGTCGACCTGGCGGTCGATGGTGTACGGGTCGATGACCGGGCCCGGTGCCGCGCCGCCCAGGCGGTCGCTGAGCGAGGGCAGGCCGTGGCGCCGCAGCTCAGCGGAGAGCAGCGTCAGGTCGAAGGCCGCGTTGTACGCCACGACCGGTACGCCCGCCTTCCAGTAGCCGGCCAGGACGTCCGCGACGGCGTCGGCCACCCGGTCGGCCGGGCTGCCCTCGGCGGCGGCCCGCTCGTTGCTGATCCCGTGCACCGCGACCGCGTCCGGAGGGATCTCGACGCCCGGGTCGGCCAGCCATTCCCGGTGCCCGACCGGCTCTCCCTCCCTGACCTCGATCACGGCCGCCGTGACGATGCGCGCCTCCCGCGGATCCGTCCCGGTCGTCTCCAGGTCGAAGCCGATCAGCAGCTCCCGGTGCCAGCCCATGGCGGCCCCCCTTCTCGTGGTGCTCTCCCCCAGTGGTCTTCACCTTCGCATGCGCCACTGACAATCAGAGGACCGCGTTCCGCTTTCCGCCGCACACCCCCTGAGGGCAATTCAAGACACCGGTCGTGAATCCACCCACATCGTCTCGAACTCCTCCCGATAGGCGGCGAACAGCCCGCCCTCGTCGACCTGGTCCGACCTGACCACCTTGGTGCCGTTGCGCAGCACGAACACCGGCGCCTCCATGCCCCGGCTGCGCCGCAGATAGGACTGGACGACCCCGACGCCGTCGGAGCCGTCGCCGTCCACCAAGTAGGCCGTGACCCGCGGTGTCTCGTCGTAGACCTGGATCTCGAAGGCGCCCGGGTCGCGCAGCCGGGAGCGCACCCGGCGCATGTGCAGGATGTTCATCTCCACCGAGCGGCTCAGCTCGCCCCGCTTGAGCCCGAGTTCGCGCTCGCGGCGCTTGACCGCGCTGGAGGCCGGGTTGAGGAACAGCAGCCGTACCCGGCAGCCGGACTCGGCCAGGCGGACCAGACGGCGGCCGGAGAAGTTCTGCACGAGCAGGGTGAGGCCGATGCCGATGGCGTCCAGGCGGCGGGCGCCGCCGAAGATGTCCTCGGCCGGGAACTGGCGCAGCAGCCGCACCCGGTCCGGGTGCACGGCGACCACGTCCGCGTACCGGTCGCCGACCAGGTCCTCCACCGCGTCCACCGGCAGCCGCCGGGCGGAGGGCACGTCGCCGCCGGTGCCGAGGATCTCCAGCAGCCGGGCGGAGGCGCGTTCGGCCTGGCCCAGCACCGCCTCGGACAGCGCCCGGTTGCGGGAGACGACGTTCCGGGTCACCTCCAGCTCGTCCAGGGCGAGTTCGACGTCCCGGCGCTCGTCGAGATAGGGCTCGAAGCAGGGCCAGTGCTGCACCATCAGCTCGCGCAGCTGGGGCAGGGTGAGAAAGCTGATCACGTTGTCGTCGGCCGGGTCGAGCAGATAGCCCTTGCGGCGGCTGACCTCGCGGACGGCGACCGCGCGCTGCACCCACTCCTGTCCGGCCGGTCCGGCGGCGGCGACCACCCAGTCGTCGCCGTGGACGGGCTCGTAGACGGGCCGCAGCACGGCGGAGACGACGGCGCGCAGCCGCTGTTCGACGAGGTTCAGCCAGATGTAGGCCCGGCCGGCGCGCTGGGCGCGGGTGCGCACCTCGCGCCAGGCGTCGGCGTCCCAGTCCAGCTCCGGCCCGATGGCGCCGGCGTCCATGGGCCGGGCCAGGGACACCGCGCCGGGCGGGACGTCTGTGGAGCGCCCCTCGTGACCCTCGTCACCAGGGGGCAGCTCCAGGCCTCCCGAGCCCACCCGTGCACCGCCTTCCGCTCCCCCGAGCACTCCCCGTCCCAACGATCAAGGAAGGGTACTCCGGGAGCGGTGCGCGGTGCAGCCGGATGGGCGGCTCCTTTCCCAACTTCCCCCACTCGCCTCTGTGTTCCAAGGGTCACGGGGGCGGCCGGAGTGAGCGGATTCATAGCACCGGCAGCCCCAGGCGTCCCGGCGGCCCCGGTGCCTCCCGGCGTCCCCGGCGAGCCCCGGCGACGCACCCGACCCGGGGAAACCCGTGGTTTTCTCACTTTCGGGGAAACTCGGAGGCCGAGGCGCCACCGGCGGCGCCGCACACCTGAAAGAGTCGTGTCCATGCAGGTCTGGCCTGGAGAGGCGTATCCACTCGGCGCCACGTACGACGGCGCCGGAACGAACTTCGCGGTGTTCACCGAGGCCGCGGACCGAGTAGAGCTGTGTCTGCTGCACGACGACGGCTCGGAGACGGCGGTGGAACTGCGCGAGAGCGACGCGTTCGTTCGGCACGCGTACGTGCCGGGCGTGATGCCGGGGCAGCGGTACGGGTTCCGGGTGCACGGCCCCTACGCCCCGGAGCGCGGGCTTCTGTGCAACTCCGCGAAGCTGCTGCTCGACCCGTACGCGCGTGCGATCAGCGGCTCGGTCCGGTGGGGCGAGGAGGTCTACGGCTATCACTTCGACGACCCCGGTCGGCGCAACGACCTGGACTCGGCGCCGCACACCATGACGTCGGTCGTGGTCAACCCGTACTTCGACTGGGGCGACGACCGGCTGCCGCGGCGCGGCTACCACGAGACGGTGATCTACGAGGCGCACGTCAAGGGCCTGACGATGCGGCACCCGGGGCTGCCGGAGGAGCTGCGCGGCACCTACGCGGCGCTCGCCCACCCGGCGTTCATCGAGCACCTGACCGAGCTCGGGGTGACGGCGCTGGAGCTGATGCCCGTACACCAGTTCGTCAACGACCACCGTCTGGTGGACATGGGCCTGAGCAACTACTGGGGCTACAACACGATCGGCTTCTTCGCCCCGCACAACGCCTACGCCTCCTGGGGCGACCGCGGCCAGCAGGTGCTGGAGTTCAAGTCGGCGGTGCGGGCGCTGCACGAGGCGGGGATCGAGGTCATCCTCGACGTGGTCTACAACCACACCGCCGAGGGCAACCACCTGGGACCGACGCTGTCCTTCAAGGGCATCGACAATCCGCGCTACTACCGGCTCACCGACGACAAGCGCTACTACATGGACACCACGGGCACCGGGAACTCGCTGCTCATGCGGTCCCCGCACGTGCTCCAGCTGATCATGGACTCGCTGCGCTACTGGGTCACGGAGATGCACGTCGACGGCTTCCGCTTCGACCTCGCGGCGACCCTGGCGCGGCAGTTCCACGAGGTGGACCGGCTGTCGTCGTTCTTCGACCTGGTGCAGCAGGACCCGGTCGTCTCGCAGGTCAAACTGATCGCCGAGCCGTGGGACGTGGGCGAGGGCGGCTACCAGGTGGGGAACTTCCCGCCGCTGTGGACGGAGTGGAACGGCAAGTACCGCGACACCGTCCGCGATCTGTGGCGGGGCGAGCCGCGGGCGCTGGCGGAGTTCGCCTCCCGGCTGACCGGCTCCTCCGACCTCTACCAGGACGACGGCCGCCGCCCGCTGGCCTCCATCAACTTCGTGACCTGCCACGACGGCTTCACCCTGCACGACCTGGTGTCATACAACGACAAACACAACCAGGCCAACGGCGAGGACAACCGGGACGGCGAGAGCCACAACCGGTCCTGGAACTGCGGTGTGGAGGGCGACACCGACGACCCCGAGGTGCTCGGGCTGCGGGCGCGGCAGATGCGCAACTTCGTCGCGACGCTGATGCTGTCCCAGGGCGTGCCCATGATCAGCCACGGCGACGAGTTCGCCCGCACCCAGCGGGGCAACAACAACGCCTACTGCCAGGACAACGAGCTGTCCTGGGTGCGCTGGCCGGAGCCCGGTGAGCAGGCCGGCGAACTGCTGGAATTCCTGCGGGCGATGGCCCGGCTGCGCAGGCGGCACCCGGTCTTCCGCCGCCGCCGCTTCTTCCACGGGCGGCCCGTGGAGGGCACCCACGACGAGCTGTCCGACATCGCCTGGTTCACCCCGGAGGGCGCGGAGATGACCCAGCAGGACTGGGACTCGGCGCGGGCCTCCGCGCTGACCGTGTTCCTCAACGGCCACGCCATCTCGGAGCCCGGCCAGCGCGGGGAGCGCATCACCGACGACTCCTTCCTGCTGATGTTCAACGCCGCGCCGAAGCCGCTGGACTTCGTCGTCCCGGTCGACCACGGACGACAGTGGCAGGTGGTCGTCGACACGGCCCGCACCGACCCGGTGCCCCCGGGCACCGGCCGCAAGGTCCGCGCCGGGGACCGGCTCACGCTCACCGACCGCAGTCTGACGGTGCTCCAGCGGCCCGCGTAGCGGCCCGGATGCCATGGGCCGCGTACGCCGTCGGCCGCGCCGCCAGCGCGATCGCGGCGGCGAGCGCGGCCGCGGCACTGGCCGCCGCGAAGGCAGCGCCGGGGCCGCGGGCCTCGGCGAGGCGGCCGCAGACGGCGATCGCGAGCGCCTGACCGGCCACGATCGAGCTCGTCGCGTACGCCATCGCCTCGGCGAGCCGGGCCGGCGGCACCGCCCGCTAGGTCAGCCCGAAGACGGTGACCAGGTGCGGGGCGTACGCCGCTCCGAGGACGGTGACGACCAGGTACAGGCCGGTCAGGGTGTGCGTCCGCAGCAGCGGCAGGGACAGTAGGAACGCCGCCGCGGTGGCCGCCCGCCGGCGTGCCCGCAGTCCGAATCGGGCCGGGAGGGCCGCCGTCGAGAGCCCGGCGACGGCGCTCATCACCCCCACCGCGGCGTACACGAGCCCCGCCTGGTCCTCCTCCCCCAGCCGCCGGGTGAACGCCGTGATGTCGGCCTGGCAGGCCCCGAACATCGCCCCCTGATGGGCCGACGCGGCGCGCAGCGCGTGCACGCACCGGGGCATGCGCGGTCGGTGCGCGCGGGCAGGGGGCCGCCGGCCGGGTGCGGGCCGGTCGCCGCCCGTCCCGGCCGTGGCCCGGCCGCGCGGCGGGTCGCCGCGGCCGTCGGGTGCAGGGCGAAGCCCGTGCCGCACACGCCCACCAGCAGGGCCGCCGCACCCAGGGCGCACGCCGGATGGGCGAGCACCGAGGCGAGACCCACCAGGGCGGGCCCGAGGACGAAGGAGATCTCGTCGAGCGTGCTTTCGAAGGACAGTCCCGTGCCCATGGTGGCGTCGGGTGACCCGGACCGGCGGGCGAGGGCGACGAGGCGGGCGCGGGCCGGCGGTCCTACCAGCGGCACCGTCGCGCCCGCACCCGCCCCCATGGCGGCGAGCAGCGGCCCGCCCGCACCGGCGAGCGCCCCGGCGACCAGTGCGGCGATCGCGGCCGCGTCGGCGAGCGAGAGGACGTGGACGACGGTTCGCTGGCCGTGCCGGTCGGCGAGCCGCCCCACGAGCGGCCCGCAGGCCGCCTGCCCGAGGGCGAGCGCGCCACCGGTCAGCCCCGCGGCGGCCAGGGATCCACTCGTCCGGGCGACGAGCAGCACGCTGCCGAACTGGACGGTGGCCGTGGGCAGCCGTCCCAGGAAGGACAGGACCGGAAGCCACGGCTTGGTCAGGCCGATGACGTCGCGGTAGGTCCTCAGCGTCCCGCGCCGCCCCGGTGCGACCGTCCCTCGACGCCGCCCTGGTGCGGTCATCGTCCGACGCCGGCCACGCGCGCGTGCGCACCTGGACGGGCCGATGACACGAAAGCCGGCCGGGCGGGTACGTAGGTTTCCATGACACCCGAGCGCCACGAACCCGCTGTGCCCACGGCCACCTACCGGCTCCAGCTCCAGCCCGACTTCCCGTTCGCCGCCGCATCGGCGGCCGTACCGTACCTGGCCTCGCTCGGCGTCTCCCACCTGCACCTGTCCCCGATCCTGGAGGCGGTTCCGGGCTCCCTGCACGGCTACGACGTCGTGGACCACGCGCGCGTGCGCGGCGAACTCGGCGGCGAGGAGGGCCTGCGCGCGCTGGCGCGCACCGCCGGTGAGCACGGGCTGGGGCTGGTCGTGGACATCGTGCCGAACCACATGGCCATGGCGCCGCGCCACAACCACGCCCTGTGGGAGGTCCTGCGGGAGGGGCCGGAGTCGCCGTACGCGCGCTGGTTCGACATCGACTGGGAGGCCCAGGACGGCAAGGTGCTGCTGCCGGTGCTCGGTCACCCCGTCGGCAGGGAGCTGGACCGGCTGAAGGTGGACGGCGACGTCCTGCGCTACTACGACCACGCGTTCCCGCTGCGCGAGGGCACCGGGAAGCTGCCGCTGCCGCGGCTGCTGGACGCGCAGTGGTACCGCCCGGTGTGGTGGCGGCTGGCCCGTACGGACCTCAACTACCGGCGGTTCTTCAGCATCTCGGAACTGATCGGGGTGCGGGTGGAGGACCCGGAGGTGTTCGAGGCGACCCACGCCAAGATCCTCCAGCTGCTGCGCGAGGGCGTGATCGACGGCCTGCGCGTCGACCACCCCGACGGTCTCGCCGACCCGGACGGCTATCTCGACCGGCTGCACACGGCGACCGGCGGCCGCTGGACGGTCGTGGAGAAGATCCTCTCCGACGGCGAGCACCTGCCGCCGTCCTGGCCGGTCGCGGGCACCACCGGCTACGACGCCCTGCGTCACGTCGACGGCCTGTTCACCGACCCGGCCGGGGCGGGCGAACTGCTCGGGCAGTACCGGCGGTTCGCCGCCCCGCAGACCGACCGCGGCGGGGACTGGGCGGCCACCGTGCGGCGTTCGGCGTACAACGTGATCACGCACGAGCTGGCCGCCGAGACCGAACGGCTGACCCGGGTGGCGAGCCGGGTGTGCACCGCCTCACCGGAGGTGGCGCTGCGTGACCGCGCCCCCTGGGCGCTGCGCACCGCGCTGCAGGAGCTGCTGGTCCGTCTGGAGGTGTACCGGCCGTACGCCTCCGTGGACCCGGCCACGGTGGTCACGGAGGAGGCCGCCGCCGAGGCCCGGCTCGCCTTCGTGGTGCCGGAGGAGGGCGAGGCCGTGGACGTCGTGCGCGACCTGGTGCTGGGGCGGGCCGGTGACGGACCGGACCACGTGGAGTTCCGCACCCGGTTCGCGCAGGCCGCCTCCGCGCTGCGCGCCAAGTCCGTGGAGGACACCGCCTACTACCGCTACGTTCCGCTGCTGTCGGCCAACGAGGTGGGCGGCGACCCGGGGCATCCGGCCGTGTCCCCGGAGGACTTCCACGCGTACTGCGCGCGCGTCCAGCGCGACTGGCCGGCCACCGGGACGGTGGTCTCCACGCACGACACCAAGCGCAGCGCGGACGTCCGGGCGGCGCTGGCCGTGCTGACCGAGTGCCCGGGGCGCTGGGCCGAGGTGCTGGACGAGGTGACGGCCGACGAGGAGGGCGCGCCCGACGGCCAACTGGCGTGGGCGGCCTGGCAGACCGTGTTCGGGCTGGGCCCGGCGGACGGGCGGCGGGTGCGGCAGGCGTTGCTGAAGCATGTGCGCGAGGCCGGCCTGTACACGAGCTGGACGGAGCAGGAGCCGCCGTACGAGGAGGCGGTGGACCGGTTCGTCGCCGAGGGCCCGTGCGGGGCGGCGGGCGAGCGGGTGGCCGCGCTGCGTGCCGCGCTGGAGCCGTACATCCGGGCGAACGTGCTGGGGACGGCCCTGGTGCACCTGACGATGCCGGGCGTGCCCGATCTGTACCAGGGCACGGAGGCCGAGTGCCGGACCCTGGTGGACCCGGACAACCGGCGGCTCGTGGACCTCCCGCCCGCCGGCTCCGGCGAGAAGGGGGAGGTGACGGCGGCGGCGCTGCGGCTGCGGGCCCGCCGGCCGGAGCTCTTCGGCGCCGCGGCGACGTACGCGCCGCTGGGCGCGCAGGGCCCGGCGGCGGAGCACTGTGCGGCGTTCGTGCGCTCCGGTGAGGTGGTCACGGCCGTGACCCGGCTGTCGCTGCGGCTGGCGGAGTCGGGCGGCTGGCGCGACACGCTGCTGCCGCTGCCGGCGGGGCGGTGGGCCGATGCGCTCACGCCCGGGCGGGAGTTCGAGGGACAGGTGCCCGTGGCGGAGCTCTTCGAGCGGCTGCCGGTGGCGCTGCTGGAGCGGGCGGCGGGGCCGTCGGGGCGGGAGTGATCGCGGGGTCCGGCGTTCTTGACAGTTGCCGGAGTCCGTGGGGTACTGCGGAATGCGAGTCCGGGCGGACAAGTCGGGGGTGAGTCCACTGCCGGAGCTGCGCTATCCCAGTGTTCCCGAAATGGTCGCCTCCGCCCGGTCGCTGGCCGCGCGCCGGCCGGGCCTGTGCGTGCTGGACCAGGTCGGCGTATCCCGCGCGGGCAGGCCGCTGCACCTGCTGTCGGTCGGTCGCGCCCGCCGGGCCGTCCTGGTGGTCGCGGGCGCCCACGCCAACGAGCCCACCGGCGGCTCCACCCTCCTCGCGCTCGCCCGGCGCGTGCTGGACGAGCGGCGGCTGCGGGCGGACACCTCCTGGCACTTCCTGCTGTGCGCCGACCCGGACGGGGCGAGCCTGCATGTGACGCCGGCCCCGCACAGCCTCCTCGAGTACCACCTCGGGTTCTTCCGGCCCGCCGGGGCCGAGCAGCCGGAGTGGTCGCCGTCGGTGCTGCCGCCCGACCGGCTGCCGCCCGAGACGCGGACCCTGCTCGGGGTCATCGACGCGCTGCGCCCGTACGTGCAGGTGACACTGCACGGCACGGATCTGGGCGGCAGCTGGGTACAGCTGACCAGGAACGTGCCCGGGCTCGCCGAACCGTTCGGCAAGTCGGCGGCCGAGCTGCACATACCGGTGGAGACGGGCGCCTGCGACGCCGCGGGGTGGCCCGTCTCCGGGCCCGGGGTGCGGGTGATGCCGGAGCCCGGCTCCGGTGTGGCGTATCCGAGCCTGCCGGACGACGCACGGCACAGCACCTGGTACCACGCGCACCGGTACGGCGGCATGACGGCGGTCGTGGAGGTGCCGATGTGGGCGAGCGACCTCGTCGACGACCCCGCCCCGCATCCGGCCCCGGCGGCGGCGATCCGGCGGCTGGCGACGCGGCTGCTGCGGGACACCCGCCAGGTCGAGCTGGTGCTCGCCGACGCGCTGCCCCGGCTGGACGGCGCCGACGGGCCGCTGCTGCGGGCGGCGAAGTGGGGGCTCGGCCTGGCACCGGGGCTGGCCGCTGACTGGGTCGACACCCCGCCCGCCGACACCACGATGGCCTACGTCGGCAGCGTCGACGCGTTCGGCCGCAGAGTGCCGCTACGGGCCGCGGCCATGCTGCTGCGGGTCCTGCGCGGGACCGACGACCCCGCCGCCCCCGGCCTGGAACACCTCGTGACGACCTGGAGCGAGTCCTTCGCCACCCGCTTCCGCGCCCGCTGGGTCCCCCTCCCCCACCAGGTCGAACACCAGTCCCGCACAGTCCTCGCCACGGCCCACCACGCCCGCGAACTGATGGTCTGACAGCCATCGGCCCGCGGCGGCGGCGACGGCGGCAAGCACGCGGGAAGGCTCAGGCGTCCAGGGCGAAGACGTCTCCCGTGCGGGCCTCCATCACGCACTGGTTGGCGAAGGTCTCCGTGTAGTCGATCGCGCGGCCCTGCCACTGGCCGCGGGCCTGGACGGTGACGGGGGCGTAGATCATCGAGCAGAGGACGTCGTCCTTGTGGGGGATGAAGCGGATGTCGCCCCGCGCGGACCGGAGCTGGTCGCAGGCCAGGGTGGCGTGGGAGTGCCCCTGGGGCGGGTCGCACCGCAGGAGGGTGCCCCGGGTGTCACCGGAACGGGTGTCGCCATGGGTGACCGTGACGTAGAGCCAGTCGTTCTCGTCGCCGTGACGATGGGAGGTCCGGGCTCCCTGGGCGGCCTGGGCCGGGAGCGCGGCCGCGAGGAGGAGCGCCGCCGCCGCCATCGTGCCGCGCCGCAGCCGGGCCGTCGTCTTGCTGAAGTGGGTCATTCCCCATGTATCGGCACGGCGGCCCCCGGTCCCCACGTGGCCTCACCCGAACGGGAGCACGCGCGCGCGTGCCGCCCGGCGAGCCGGCAGGCGGCGAGCACCATCCGGGTCTGGTACTCGGACTGCCGGGCGACCGGTATCCAGCGCGCCCCGAGGCCGTCGCGGTAGTCCGCGCACCACTCGTCGATCAGCCGGTCCAGATCCGGCAGGACACCGGCCGGGTCGTCCCCGGCGCCACGCACGAGGCGGTGGATCAGCCCGGCGGTGCGCAGGACGAGGCGCCGGCCGGCGATGCGCAGGGCGGCCAGGTGGGCGTTGGTCAGCGGCGGCAGCGCGCGTGCCGTGCCGTCGTCGGTGTCGGGGTCCCATGCGTCGGCGAGGCCGGGGCAGACCAGTAAGTAGTCGTCCACCGGGGCGAGCAGGCGGTCCGCGCCCGGCACGCCGGCGACGTGGGGCCGGGCGCGGGCCAGGAGCCACGCCAGGTGCCGTGTGTCGTCGCGCAGGGCATGGCTCACGGCGCGCAGCACCGCGTCCGGGTCGGTGGGCGCCGAGCCGTCGCCCACCGCGGCCACGCCCCACATGGGCGCCTCGACGACGGCGGTCACGGTGCCGTGCCGGTCCGGGTGGAACCAGGTGGACTCCACGGCCGCCTCGGTGATGGCGGCGGCCAGGTCACGCCGGCGCGGGGGCGGGATGCGGTACACGGCGGGACCGAGGCGGGGCCAGTACAGGGAGTCGTAGGCGCCCAGTTCGCGCGGGATGCCGAGCCGGGCCGCGGTGTGCGCCAGGCGCTGGGCGAGGCCGGGCAGTTCCCGGGTCAGCTCGACGAAGCCGCCGCCGACGTCCACGCCGTGCAGCGAGCACTGGACGAAGGGCCGCAGCTCGTCCTGGAGGTCGAGCAGGGCGCGGGTCTCGGGCAGCGCGGCGGCCTCGGCGCCGTCGGGCAGCCACTCGGGCTGCTCCAGGAAGCCGGGCCGGAAGAAGTTCCGGAAGTAGGCGCCGAGGGTGTAGGGACCGGTGAGCCAGCCCTCGTTGCGGCGCGAGCCGTCGGGGTCGAGGCAGAGCAGCAGGTTCCAGGTGATGTCGGCGGCCTCGCCGGTGACGGGTGCGGCCAGGACCCGCTCGGCCAGCCGCAGGACGGTGGCGCCGCCCACCGGCTCGTTTGCGTGGGGGCCGGCGACGACGAGGGCCTGGCGGCTGCCGTGGCCCACCGAGAGCAGCCACAGGGGCGTGCCCGCGCGCGAGGTGCCGACGCGGCGCAGCCGGGCGCCTCGGGGGTGGCGGGCGACGAGTGCGGCGGCCTGCGCGCCCAGCTCGTCCACGGTCGGGTAGCGGTGGAGTGGGGGCAGGGCACACCTCCACAATGCGGTGCCGTCGGTTCACCACATGTGCATGGTGTAACCACAGTCAGTCACGATGTTTCCGATCCGTCAACACCACCGTGCGAAAACGGACTTGACCGGTCGCGACGGGCATCCCGCAGACCATGGGCGAAGTGGGGCGCAGACGGTACCCGACCGGGCGGATCCGACGACACCCACCGCAAAAGGAAGCATCCGAAAGCGGATTGATCTCTTTTGGAGGACCATGGACGGACGACGCACTACATCACGGTGAGCAGACGAAGGGGAACCGTCCGTGCAGTTCGAGGTGTGGGCACCGCAGGCCGGCCGTGTGACGCTCCGGATCGACGGAGCCACGCGCGCGTTGGAGCGCGATCCGGAGCGGTCGGGTTGGTGGATCGGTGAGGCCGAGGCGCGGGACGGCTCGCGGTACGGCTTCGCGGTGGACGACGGGCCCGTGCTGCCCGACCCGCGCTCGCGGCGGCAGCCGGACGGCCCGGACGGGCTGAGCGCGGTCGTCGACCACGCCCGCCATGTGTGGCGTACCGCGGCCTGGGCGGGGCGGCCGCTGCCCGGCGGGGTCCTGTACGAGCTGCATGTCGGCACGTACACGCGCGAGGGCACCTTCGACGCGGCCGCCGAGCGGCTGGAGCACCTGGTGGAACTGGGTGTCACGCACGTGGAGTTGATGCCGGTGTGCCCGTTCCCCGGTCGGCACGGCTGGGGGTACGAGGGCGTCTCGCTGTGGGCGGTGCACGAGCCGTACGGCGGCCCGGAGGGGCTGAAGCGTTTCGTCGACCGGGCGCACGGACTGGGTCTCGGCGTGGTCCTGGATGTCGTGCACAACCATCTGGGCCCCTCGGGCAACTATCTGCCGCGGTTCGGGCCGTACTTCACCGACGCCCACCACACGCCCTGGGGCGCCGCCGTCAATCTGGACGCGCCCGGCTCGGACGAGGTGCGGGACTTCCTGATCGGCAGCGCGCTGGCGTGGCTGCGGGAGTACCGGATCGACGGGCTGCGTCTGGACGCGGTGCACGCGCTGGCCGACACGCGCGCGTGCCACTTCCTGGAGGAGCTGTCCACGGCCGTGGACGCGCTCTCCGCCGACCTCGGCCGCCCGCTGTTCCTGATCGCGGAGTCGGACCTGAACGACCCGCGGCTGATCACCCCGCGCGCGGAGGGCGGCCTCGGCCTGCACGCCCAGTGGAACGACGACTACCACCACGCCCTGCATTGCGCGCTGACCGGTGAGGCCCAGGGCTACTACGCCGACTTCGGGCGGGCGCCGCTCGCGGCGGTCGACAAGACACTCACCGGCGGCTTCTTCCACGACGGGACGTACTCCAGCTTCCGGGGCCGCCGTCACGGCCGTCCGCTGGACCGCACCCGGGTGGCCGGCCACCGGCTGCTCGGCTACAGCCAGACCCACGACCAGGTCGGCAACCGGGCCCAGGGGGACCGCCTGTCCATGCTGCTGGCGGACTCCCCCGGGCTGCTGGCGTGCGCGGCCACGCTCACGCTGACCGCGCCGTTCACACCGATGCTGTTCATGGGCGAGGAGTGGGGTGCGAGCACCCCGTGGCAGTTCTTCACCGACCACACCGACCCGCAGCTGGCGGAGGCGGTGCGGCGGGGCCGGCGGCGGGAGTTCACCGCGCACGGCTGGGCGGAGGACGAGGTGCCCGATCCGCAGGACCCGGCGACCCGCGACCGCTCCTGCCTGGACTGGTCCGAGCCGGAGCGCGAGCCGCACGCGCGCCTGCTGGCCTGGTACCGGCGGCTCATCGCGCTGCGGCAGGAACAGCCGGACCTCACCGACCCCGACCTCGCCGACACCAAGGTGGCCTACGACGAGGAGGCCCGTTGGTTCGCCTTCCGGCGGGGCGACATCCGCGTGGCCGTCAACCTCGGCAAGGAGCCCGCGGCCATCCCCCTCGGCACCCGCCCCGCCGAGCTCCTCGCCGCATGGGACCCGGTCGACGTACCCGACGGCGACGGGGTTCTGCACCTGCCCGGGGAGTCGTGCGTGGTACTGGCACAGAACTGACCGGCGGCCGCCGCACGGCCGAGGTGGCGCCACCGACCGCGACCTCGCGGGTGTCGGCGGGCGTGGCGCTACGGTGCCGTGACGTCGTCGTCGCCGGTGTCCTGGCAGTCCTCGCGGAGTTCCGTGACCCGTTCCAGGAGGATGGCCTCCCAGGCGTGGCGCAGCTGGGACCTGAGCAGCGGCAGCGGGGTGTCGTCGCGGCCCTCGATGCGGCCGGCGAGCCGCATCACGCTGTCGCAGCGGGCCAGCCACAGGCCGCGCAGGCAGGGGCGGGCGCCGTAGCCGGCGAGGGTGGCGGCGCGCACGGCGGCCGGGGAACCCACGGCGAGGGCCAGACCGGCGATGTCCTCGGCGGGATCCCCGACCGCCGCGCCGGTCCAGTCGAGGACGCCCCGCACCCTGCCGTCCGCGCTCACCACCAGGTGCTCGGTCCTGAGGTCGTGGTGGACGAGCACGGCGGTGCCGGGCTGGGCGGCGAGCTGGGCCGCGGCGGGCGGGGTGAGCTGGTTCATCCGCGCGGGGTCGAACTCGTCGGCCTTCCCGAGGCGTTCGGCGGCGTGCACGGCCATGCGGCGCAGCGCCTCCAGGGAGCGGGGCGCGGTGCGGGGCACGCCGAGTGCCTCGGCCTGGCGGGCGGGCACCTCGCGCAGTCCCGTGAGCAGTCCGGCCAGGTCGTCCTCTCCGACGGCGGAGACGTCGTGCCCGCCCGTGGTGCCGCCGGTGATCCGCGTGTCCAGCGTGTACGTCAGTCCGGGCGCCCACTCGCCGTGGGCGACGCTGGCCGGCACGGCGAGCGGCACGTGCGGCCGGACGAGGTCGCGCAGTCGCACCTCGCGGCGCTGGCGTGCGGTGGCCTCGCGGTCGGGGGCGAGGCGCAGCACATGGCGGGTGCCGACCCACCACGTGGAGTGCTCGCCGCCCTCGGCGACGGGCCGGACGTCGGGTCCGGCGGCGGTGCCGGCCCGGTCCTTGGAGCTCTCCTTGAGCAGGGTGCGGACCAGCCTGCGGAGGGTGTCCGCCGTGGGTGTCGGTGCCTGGGTCATCGTCGGGCCGTGTCGATTCGGGTTGCGGGTGGTGGCTGCCGGTCGGTCAGTCCACTAGGACCATCTCGCGGGTCGTGTCGTTGAGGCGGCGGCCTCCGTCCCCGGTCACCGTGACGATGTCCTCGATGCGGACGCCGAAGCGGCCGGGCAGGTAGATGCCGGGCTCCACGGAGAAGCACATGCCGGGCACGAGGGGCTGTTCCTCGCCCTCGATCATGTAGGGCGGTTCGTGCGTGGTGACGCCGATGCCGTGGCCGGTGCGGTGGATGAAGTACTCGCCGTAGCCGGCCTCGGCGATCACCGCGCGGGCGGCCCGGTCGACCTCCTGGCAGGCCACCCCGGGGCGCACCGCCCGGAAGCCGGCCTCCTGGGCCTCGCGCACGATGTCGTGCACCCGGCGCTCCTCGTCGGTGGGCTCGCCGACGTGCACGGTGCGGGTGGTGTCGGAGCCGTAGCCGTCCTTGAGGCCGCCGAAGTCGAGGACGACCATGTCGCCGCGTTCGATGACGCGGTCGCCCATCTCGTGATGCGGGTTGGCGCCGTTGGGGCCGGAGCCGACGATGGTGAAGTCGACCTGGGAGTGCCCGAAGCGCCGCAGCAGCTCGGCGAGGTCGGCGCCGACCTCGGACTCGCGGCGCCCGGCGAAGGCGACCTTGCGGATCTCCTCGAACGCCTGGTCGGCGGCCGCGCCCGCGGCGGCCAGGAGCCGCAGTTCCGCCGGGTCCTTCACGGCGCGCAGCATCGGCAGGGCCTCGGTGAGGGAGGCGTAGGAGGTGCCGGGCAGGGTCCGCTGGAGGCCCAGCAGGTGCATGGCCCAGGCGTTGTCGCTGATGCCGAACCGGCCGGAGGTGTCGAGCAGGTCGGCGGTGACGGCGTAGGGGTTCTTGCCGTCGGTCCAGTCCCGCAGGGTCAGGGCGGGCGCGCCCACGGCCCCGGCGGCGTCCGGGGCCTCCAGGGTGGGGACGACGAGCACGGGGTCCCGGCCGGGGGCCAGGACGAGCAGGGTGAGCCGTTCGGTGACGGCGGTGGGCGTGTAGCCGGTGAGCCAGACCATGTCTGGGCCCGGCGCCACCAGCAGTCCGGCCAGCCCGGCGTCGGCGGCCGCCTGTGCGGCACGTGCCATCCGGGCCCGGTAGTCGTCGGCGGTGAAGGGCGCGGGCGCGGTGCCGGTCATCCGGGCCTCCGTATTCGGCTGAACGGGTGGTGGTGGACCCACGGGCAGCATCCTGCCCGCCCACGCGGGGCCGCGCGAGCCGGTCGGCCGCATCGGCCGGGCGGCGCGGGCCCGTCGCCCCGCCCCGTCCGGTCGGCCGACCGTGTGACCAGTGGTTCCGCCCCCATGTTAAGACTCGGCACCCACCCGCCCCGCACGCCCCGTACCGGCGCCACGACACACCGTTCATCTCATGTGACGACTCCGGGCACCACGGTCAGCTGCTCGTAGCCGCCGCTGCGGTGCCGTACCGTCAGCACGACCTCGCGGCCGGGACGCGCTCGGGCGACGGCCTGGGCCAGGTCCGCGGCCGAGTCGATGCGGGTGCTGCCGAACACGAGGAGCACGTCTCCGCGGACGAGGCCCGCCGAGTAGCCGGGGCCGGGGACGTGGACGCCGACGACGCGGGCTCCCGGCCCGGTGTCGTCGACCGCCTCGATGCCGAGGGACGGGCGCACCGGCGTCGGCGCGGGGCTCGCGGGCGCCGTCCGGTCCGCCGGGGCGGACCGGGGCGCCGCCGCCCCCGGTCCGGCCGCCGCCTGGCGTTGCAGCTCGGCCATTCTGCTCATGCCGATCACCGTGGCGCTCACCGTGCCGATGCCGATCCCGGACAGCAGCAGGCCCAGGCCGACGAGCAGACCGAACGCGACGGTCAGCAGCCGGCGGCCCCCGCGGCGGGCGGTGTGCGGGCGCCGGCCCGCGCCTCGCGAGGCGCCGCCCGGGGGTTCCCGGCCGGGCATCGGCTTGGGACGCAACGCGGTCTGTTCCATCGATCGCCTCCGGCTGGTGCTGCCCCAGGTCCTGGGTCAGCCGACGGGCAGGGCGGGGGCCGGCGGGCGGTCCGGGAGGAAGCCGTGGGCGCGGCGGGCCAGCCACTCGTCCTTGTAGCGGTCGACGTTCCGGTGCCAGTTCAGGATGCCGGCCATCCAGTTCTGCAGGTCCGTGACGTAGCCCCCCATGGTGGCGCGTGCCTCGTCGGACAGCTCGAAGTCGTCGTACACGATGGGCAGTTCGTGCGCGACGACATGTTCGAACTGGCGCATGCGCTGGGTCATCAGGTCCTGGACGACGGCGAGCGCGGCCGGGTAGCCGATGCCGAAGAAGTGCTGCACGACCAGGACGGAGTTGTGGATCTCGCCCTCGTACTCGATCTCCTTCTGGTACGAGAAGACGTCGTTGAGCAGGCAGGCGTAGTCGATGGCGGCGTTCTCCAGGGAGCGGACCGGGCCGCTGCGGTAGACCTCGGGCGGGACGGCCGGGCCGTGCCCCATCCGGCACAGGCTCAGGGTGAGGTCGGAGCCGAAGGTGGCGCGCCGCATCTCCAGATAGTCGACGGGGTCCGGGATCCGGTTCTGCAGCTGGTTGGACAGCTCCCACACCCAGCTCTCCGTCATCGCGTCGATCGACTGCTTGAGGGTGCGCCGCTGGTCCGGTGTCATCTCCGCGGTGGTGCGCGCCCACAGGTCGGTCAGCCCGCGCTCCATGGCGTTGAGGGGGACGACCGGCTCCTCGCCCTCGACCGGCATGCAGCCCGACAGCCGGGCGGTGGTCAGCTTCGCGGCGGCCAGGTCGCGGCGGTGGCCGTAGACCAGAGGGTAGTAGTCGTCCCCGTAGGTGCCCCAGGCGAGCCAGCGCGCGCTCAGGTCGAGCGCCTCGGGCGTGGCGTCCGGGTCGAGTCCCGCGGAGCACAGCGCGAGGTCGTAGGCGGCGAGCTTGTCCTCGTCCCAGACGCCCTCCTGGAGGATGCCCATGCGGTGGCACCACGCGGTCAGGCGGGAGCGGGCGGTGTCCAGGTGCGGGCTGAGCTGGAGCTCGTACGGCATGTACAGGTCGGGGATGCGGGCGGGCCCGACCTTCTGGAACGGCACATGGGTGTAGGCGCGCAGGCGCTCCGCGCCCGCGTCCGCGAGCAGGCCGCGGACGTCCGCGCCGGAGGTGCCGAGACCGGTCAGCCTCTGCCAGGGGCTGTCCGGGCGCGCCCCCTTGTTCATGTACCGGCTGGAGCGCATGTGCCATTCGTGGCCGCCGGACTGCCAGTCCTGAAGGCCCTTGGTGTACGCCGCCACCGCGGCGATCTGGCCGGGGGTGAGACCGTGCTCCACGGCGAGCGCGGGCACCTCGGTGAGCGCGGTGTGCTCGAACTGGTGCAGCCGGGAGGTGAGAACGTCGTTGACGGTCTCGGCGGCCTCCTGGGTGGTGCAGCCGAAGAAGGTCTCCAGGACCAGCACGCCGTTGCTCAGCTCGCCCTCCTCCTCCACCTCGCGCTGGTAGGAGAACAGGTCGTTGCGCAGGTGCACACCGTCGGAGAAGGTCTCCATGAGCACCCGCAGCGGCCTGGATCCGGCGACGCACGCGGGCACTTCGGCGGTGGCGTACTCCACGAGCCCGGCCGACCAGGGGGCGCCGCCGACCTTGCGGCGCATCTCGATGTACTCGACGGGGTTGGCGACGCGTCCTTCGTTGATGTTGGACAGCTCCCACAGGGACTCGTTCAGCAGATGTTCGGTGGCCACCGCGAACCGCTGCCGCCAGTCCGCCGACATCGACGGCACGGTACGCGCCCACAGGTCGGCGAGGCCGGCCTCCACCGGGTTCTCCGGTTCGGGGACGGGGGTCTCGAGGTCGAGCGGCATGAACAGGGGCAGCCGGTCCAGGTAGGCCTTGCCGCCGGCACGGTCCTGGCTGCGTTTGAACGTCTCCAGGAAGTGGTCGTCGAAGAAGAAGACCCACACGTACCAGTCGGTGATCAGGGACAGGGCGGGTCCGTCGCAGTCGGGGTGGGTGTAGGCGCAGAGCAGTCCGTAGTCGTGCGCGTCGAGGTCGGACTGCTCCCAGATCCCGGAGCCCTCCAGCATGCCCATGTCGCGCGCCCACTGCGTCGAGTGGGCGCGGGCCTCGTCGACGTGCGGATTGAGCCGCGCGGAATACGGCATGTAGAAGTGCGGGAGTTCGAAGGGCTGCTGCGTCATGGCCCGGCACTACCCGTGACACTCCGACGGCATCCTCCGGCGCGCATCCGATCACACCATCGCGTGAATCGCCGTCCGAACCGGCCCGTGAGCAGCGAGGGTTCGTCAAGGCGGCCCGAAGGGGCGGGCCCCGTCAGGCCCCGGCGACCTGGATCAGCGCGTGCGTGCCGCCGGTGCGCCAGCGCCGGTCCTCGGCGGTGTCGAGCGCGGCCTCGGTGCGGGCGTCCAGGCCGGTGACCACCTCGGACTTCAGGGTGCGCAGGGCCGCGACCGGTCCGGGGAAGTACGCGGTCACGTCCGCGAACGATGTGGTCGGGGGCCACAGCCGGTCGCCGACCAGGCGCCGGTAGTTCAGGTCGCCCTTGAAGACGGTCAGCGTGCCCGTGGCGAACTCCTCGCGCAGGTCGCCCGGCATCTCGGCGTACGGCAGCGGGGCGCAGGAGAACGGGTGCGCGCGGACCGTCAGCCGCCCGTCGGCCATCGCCGACCACAGGCGGCGCCCGTAGCCGTGAGCGGCGCCCGGCGCCGCCGTCAGCCGGCGCACGGCGTCGACGACGTCGGCGGTGGTGGCGTCGGAGACGTAGTACGGGTACGGCTTGACGTGCAGCACTACCTGCGCCGCGCGGCCGTGGTCGAGAAGGTCGGCGACGAGGAGCAGGTCGGGGACGAGTTCACGGCCCGCGTTGTCGGCGACCAGGCAGAGCGTGCCGGTGCCGGAGGGCGGCAGCAGGGACCACAGGGCCTCGCTGTCGTCGGCGACGAGGCCGGGGGTGTCCTGGGTGGCGTCGGCGGCCGTCGCCCGGGCGTCGGTGGAGGCCGCCGACAGGCGGAAGCCGAGGTCGGCGCGGTTGCCCCAGAGCGAGCCGTGCAGCAGGGCGGCCGAGCGCTCCGCGTCCGGTACGCCCTCCAGGGCGTCGAGCGCGGCCAGTTCCTCGTCGGTGTCCTGGGCGTCGAGTTCGGCGAGCTTGGCCGGCCGGAACGGGTCGATGCCCTGCCACGGGCCGGGCCCGAAGTAGCCGACGGCCTCGAGGAGCAGGCGGTAGAAGTAGCTCTCGGACCACAGCCACGGCACGTCGAACCAGCACCGGCCCGCGTACCCGGCCAGCCCCCAGGCCGTCCAGCGGTCCCGGTCGTGGGCGTCCACGGGGAGCGGTTCGATCACTCCCTCGGTGCAGCTCTCCAGCAGCGCGTCGAGGGCGCGGTGCTGCTCGGGGCCGTAGGGAAAGGCCTCCCGCACCTGCCGGATGATGGCGGGGTGCCGCTCGGCCAGCACACTGTGCGGGAAGGAACCGGGTTCGCCGCCGAGGAGCACCGGCGCGGTCGGGATCTCGGGCATGCGCTCACGCTAGCCGCCAGCGGCGCGCCGGACACGTGCTGCTCGTGTCGTGCCCGGCGCGCCGGCGACGCGGGCGGGGTCAGTTGACGTACACGGTGGCGCCCGCGTCGGTCACCGGGGCGTACTGGGCGGTGAAGTAGCCGTTGGCGAAGCACAGCGACGAGCCGGATGCCTTGCCGAACTGCTGGTCGGTGAAGGTGATGCTGTTGGCTGCGTTGTCGGCCTTGCCGGTCAGGGCGGCCGCCTTGTAGACGCAGGTGACGCTGCCCAGCAGGGTGCGCAGCTTGACCGTGGCCTGGATGGCGGAGCCGCTGGGCGGTGTCACGGTGAGGGTGCCGTCGGAGGCGACGGTGGCCACGTACGGCAGGTTGTCGATCGTGATGCCGCTGACGCCGAGCACACCGGTGACGTTGCTGGTGCAACTGGCGCTGTCGAAGGTGTGCCCGGTCACCGACTCGGTCGCGGTGCCGGGTGCGTTGGGGTTGCCGGTGACGGTGGCGGTGAACGTCGAGGAGGTGCACGAGACGCCGCTGCTGCCGGAAGCGCTGGAGGAGAAGGTGGCGCGGGTGCCGCTCGCCAGCGAGGCGGTGAGGACGTCACCGACCGCGACGGGCGTGCCGCCGGGGCCGCCCGTGGTGAGCACCGCGCCGCCCGCGGCGGAGGCGGGGACGATCGCCGGGAGCGAAAGCGCGGCGACGGCGGCGGCGAGGGTGAGGACGGATCGCGTACGCATGCGGGTACCTCGATTCTGTGTGGGGGTCGGGCGAGGTGCGGGGACGCCCTGAGGTGCGTGCGCAGGGAGCCGTGGAGGGCACGTGAAAGCCCTTGCACAGGTGAACGGTGTGCATGAAGGGCCGGCAGGCGAACGGCTCCGGGAAGGAGCGCGGCGGGCCGTACGGCGGGCCGCGCGGTGAAACCGGCGTCACGGATCCGGCGCCACGGATCCGGGGAGGCCACGCAGAGTTGTAGACCCGCTGCCTCGTCAACGTCAAGGCACTGCAAGGGAGTTGGCCGAGTCCGCTGCGGCAGTACGCCCTGCGCACGACCGAGGCGCCGAAGGTTCACCTTTCTTTCACAAGCACCTTGACCCTGCCTGTAACCCCCGGTAACTTCCTCCGCACCTACTGCCGCGTAACCAGAAAGCCCTTGCATCCACCTGGAGATGCTCCGGGTGGCGCGGCAGCCGCTGTCCGCGCCAGGGCAACGGGCCGCTGAACTCCGAACCGGCATTGACCATGCACACGGGAGCAGACATGGCCTCGTCCTCGGACCTCACACCGTCCGCCGACCCCACCCCCGAGACCCCCGAGCACCCCGGCACGGACAGACGCGGCCGGGTGCGGCTGCGCCGTGCCGCCGTCATGGCGGTGCCCGCCACCCTGGTCGCCGCCGGCCTTGCGGTGCTCACCGCGCAGGGCGCCCTGGGTGTCCAGTTCGCGATCTCCGGGATGCCCTTCACGGTCACGGCGACCGAGCTGAACGGCACCGGCTTCGAGCAGTTCGGCGCCCTGGACGACATGGCCGAGGACAGCCCCAACGCGGGCGACACCGGCGGCCAGGTGCTGGTGGTGACCTCGGCGATCAAGAACGCGACGCTGACCCGGCTGTGCCAGAGCGTCGACCTCGGCGGCACCAACCTGCTGATCACCGCGGGCAGCGGCGCCGAGAAGGTGCAGGCGACCGATCTGACCACGGACTCCACCGAGCTCTCGGGCGACGCCGCCTTCGACAACATCGAGATCGGCAACGACGCCAGCACGCTCACCAAGGCGGGTGTACAGGGCCCCAAGGGCGTGTTCAGCCAGCAGTCGGACACGGTTCGCATCGCCAACCTGCGGCAGACCAACTACGCCACGACGGCGGGCGTGTTCAAGCTGCCGGGCCTCAAGCTCCGGTTCAGCGACTCGGGTTGCTGAACCGATGACGGCCGACGTACGCGCAGGGCAGGCGGGCCCGGGTATGCCGCGACCGGGCCCGCGGGCCGCGTTCCGCGACTGGCGGTTCCGCCGCCCCTTCTGGGGCGGGCTGCTGCTCACGCTGGGCGGGGCGGAGATCCTGCTCACCGAGAAGGCATCACTGAAGGTCGTGCTGCACATTGGGATGCAGGGCCTGGCCGGCTATCTGCTGCCCACGCTGATGGTGCTGTGCGGGCTGCTGACCCTCTTCAACCCCGCCCAGCGCCTCTTCTACTCCCTCACCGGCATCCTGCTGTCCCTGGGCACCTGGGTCACCTCCAACATGGGCGGTTTCTTCCTCGGCCTCCTCCTCGGGGCGACCGGCAGCTGCCTGGTCTTCGGCTGGCTCCCGGACCAGGAGTCCCGCCGGGCACGCAGGCAGCGGCGCAGGCAGGCCCGGGGGCGGGCGCGGGCGGCCGGCACCTGAGGTGCGTCAGCCGAGACCGGCCGACTTCAGCCAGGCCTTGGCGACGTCGAGCGGGTCCTTCTTCTGGGCCTGCACCTGGGTGTCCAGGTCCAGCAGAGTGGCCGTGTCCAGCTTGGCGGAGACCGCGTTGAGCGCGTCGACACCCTTCTGGGAGAGCTTGCCCTTGCGGACGAGCGGCTGGACGTTCTCGAAGCCGAAGAGGTTCTTCGGGTCCTGGAGGACCACGAACTTCTCCTTGGCGATGGTCGGGTCGGTGGTGAAGACGTCCGCGACCTGCACGGTGTTCTTCTTCAGGGCCTCCTGGGTCAGCGGGCCGCCCGCGTCCAGGGCCTTGAAGGACTTGAACTGGAGTCCGTAGACCGACTTCAGGCCGAGGAGGCCCTGCTGCCGGGCCTGGAACTCGGGCGAGCCGCCGAAGACGAGGTCCTTGGCCGCGTCCTTGAGGTCCGCGATGGAGGACTGCCCGGTGAGGTGGTACTTCTTCGCCGTCTCGGCGTTGACGGTGACCGAGTCCTTGTCCTGCGCGGGCGCGGGCTGAAGCAGCGTCAGGTTCGGGTCGAGCTTGCTGTTGATCGCGGCCGTCGTGGCCTCCACCGTCTTCGGGGCGGCCTTCTTGTCGAGGTAGGCCAGCAGCGCGCCGTTGTACTCGGGCAGTACGGTGATCGAGCCGTTCTTGAGCAGGCCGTACGTGGTCTCGCGGCTGCCGATGTTGGGCTTGTAGGTGACCTTGATGCCCTTGGCCTTCAGGGCCTCGCCGTAGATGTCGGCGAGCAGGATGCTCTCGGCGAAGTTGTTGGAGCCGACGACGACGCCGTCGCCGCTCGCCCCGCCGCCCGTGAGCGGGTTGTCGGACGTGTTGTCTGAGGACGACGAACACCCGGTGACGAGCGCCGCGACGGTGGCGAGCGCGACGGCGGCCGCGCCGGTGAGCCTCGTGCTGGACCTGGAGTTCTTCGGGTGAGAAGTCACCTGTCCGATCCAATCCAGCCGGTTCTCGGTCAGTCAAGAGTCACCGGGTCACCGATTGGCTTCGATCTTCGCCGAGTTGTGCGAGACGCCCGCCTGGGGCGGCGCCGCCGCACGTCGCGGATCAGCCGCTTCTGCGCACCCCGGGCGAGACCGTGCACCGCGCCACCGCCCAGAACACGGCGAGGGTCGCCAGCGCCAGGGCTGCGACCAGTGTGGCGCCGCCCACCACCTTCTCGTAGTCGCGCTGGTAGAGCCCGTCGATGACGTAGCGGCCGAGGCCGCCGATGCCGACGTACGCGGCGATGGTGGCCGTGGAGACGATCTGGATGGCGCCCGAGCGCAGGCCGCTGAGGATCAGCGGGAGCGCGACGGGCAGTTCGACCTGGAACAGGATCCGCGACTCCTGCATGCCCATGCCCCGCGCGGCGTCGACCGGCGAGGGGTCGACGGAACGCACCGACTCGTAGCTGGTCACCAGGATCGGCGGGACGGCGAGCACCACCAGCGGGACCATGACGGGCACCAGGCCGAAGCCGACCATGATGGTCATCAGCACCAGCAGACCGAAGCTGGGCAGGGCCCGCCCGGCGGTGGCGATGAAGGCGAGGGCGTTGCCGCCGCGCCCGTAGTGCCCGGTGACCAGGCCGACGGGCAGCCCGATGGCGGCAGCGAGGACGAGCGCGATCAGGCAGTACCGGATGTGCTGGATCAGCCGCGTGGGGATGCCGTCGTAGCCGTGCCAGTGGGCGCTGTCGCTGAAGAAGGCGTTGACGAAGTGCAGTACGTTCACCGGACGGTGTCCTCCAGGGCGGGCACGGCCGGCTCGGGCCCTGCCTCGGCGGCGTCGGCGGCCTCGGCCGGGGCGCGGCGGCGGGTGCCGTGCGGCATCCAGGGGGTGAGCAGGCGGCGTACGAGGACCAGGGCGGCGTCGGCGAGGATGGCCAGGGCCGCCGTGGTGACCACGGAGTTCACCGCGAGTTCGGGCCGGTGGTAGATGTTGGCGTCGTTGAGCAGATTGCCGAGCGCGCCCTGGTTGCCGATCAGCATGCCCACGCTGACCAGGGAGATGCTGGACACGGTCGCCACCCGCAGTCCCGCGATGATGGCGGGTACCGCGATCGGCAACTGCACCTGGACATAGCGCCGTACGGGGCCGAAACCCATGGCGGTGGCGGCGGCGAGCGTCTCCTGCGGCACCGAGCGGACACCGTCGACGATGGCCGGGACGAGCACGACCAGGCTGTAGACGGCGAGCGGGATCATCACGGTCAGCTCGGTCTGGCCGGTGTAGTCGATCAGGACGACGAAGAAGGCCAGCGAGGGAATGGCGTAGAGGACGGTGGTCAGGCCCAGCACCGGCGCGTACAACCAGCGGAAGCGCACACACAGTTGCGCGATCGGCAGCGAGACGAGGAGGCCGGCCAGGACCGGCAGCAGGGCCTCGCGCAGATGCAGGCCGATCAGGCCGAGCCAGCTGTGCTGGAGATCGCTCGGGAGGTCGAAGAAGCCGCTCATCCGGCGACCTCGGCGCCGGTCGCGGCATCCGCGTCACCGAGTGCACCACCACCGGTACTGCCGTCGTCGCCGGCGGCGCCGGTGGTGCGCTCGGCGTGGGCCGTGCGGATCGCCTCGCCGATGGCCTGCTGCGAGACGACGCCGACGGCTCGGCCGGTGCCGTCCACGGCGACGGCCCAGCCGGTCGGGGAGAGCACGGCGCAGTCCAGGGCGGCGCGCAGGGACTCGCCGCCGTGCCGGAAGGGCCGTCCGTGGGGCAGCAGCCGGGCCACGTCCACCGGCCCGGCTGCGAGCGCGGCCGGCTCGCTCCAGCCGAGGGGCCTGCCGTCGCGGTCGGTGACGAGGAGGTAGGGCACGTCGTCGTCGACGTCGGTGCGCGCGGCGACCTCCTCGGCGGTGGTGTCGACCGTGACGATCGGGGCGCGCTTCAGCTCCAGCCCCTCGGTGCCGAAGAAGGAGAGCCGGCGGATGCCGCGGTCGGTGCCGAGGAAGTCCTCCACGAAGGCGTCGGCGGGGGCGGTGAGCAGTTCGGCGGGCGGCGCGTACTGGGCGAGCCGGCCGCCGGTGCGCAGCACCGCGACCGTCGTGCCGAGCTTGATGGCCTCGTCGATGTCGTGGGTGACGAAGACGATCGTCTTGCCCAGCTCGTCCTGGATGCGCAGGAGTTCGTCCTGCAGTCCCTTGCGCACCACCGGGTCGACGGCGGAGAACGGCTCGTCCATCAGCAGCACGGGCGGGTCGGCGGCGAGCGCCCGGGCCACGCCGACCCGCTGCTGCTGACCGCCCGACAGCTGGTAGGGGTAGCGCTTGGCCAGTGCGGAGTCCAGGCCGACGCGCTCCATCAACTCCATGGCCCGCGCCCGGGACTTGCTCCTGCTCCAGCCGAGCAGCCGGGGCACGGTGGCGATGTTGTCGACGATGGTGCGGTGCTGGAAGAGACCGGCGTTCTGGATGACGTAACCCATCGACCGGCGCAGGGAGTTGACGGGCTGTTCCCGGATGTCCACGCCGTCCAGGAGGATGCTGCCCTCGCTGGGCTCCACCATCCGGTTGATCATGCGCAGGGTGGTGGTCTTGCCGCAGCCGGAGGGTCCGACGAGGACGGTGATCGAGCGGTCCGGTATCTCCAGCGAGAGCCGGTCGACCGCGACCGTGCCGTCCGGGTACCGCTTGGTGACTGTGTCTATGCGTATCAAACGCCGAACGCCCTTCGGGTCTGGCAGAAGCTGCCCGCTCTCGGCCACGGTCGCACGGGCCGTTGCGGAGTGAGTCTAGACGCCTCGGGTTGCGGCGGACCGGGAGCGCCCCGGGCGGAGGCGCGTCGCGTGAAGGTGTGGCAGGACCTGTGAACAGGGCCTGTGAAAACGGGGCAGGCCCCGTGAAGGAACCTGCCCCGTTTCCTCGGGTCAGTGGGCGCCCGGGCCTCCACTGCCGAAGGATCCGCTGGTGCCCGGGGCCCAGCGGTGCCGGTGCTGGTCCTCGCTGCGGCGGGTGCCGGCGCGATGGATCTCGTACGGCATGAGCCGCTGCCCGTCCTCGGGCTCCACCTCGTCCGGCTCGCGGATCTCGCTGATCTCCTCGACGGCTCCGGTGACCGGGAGGTGCGGCTGCTCGTGGTCCTTGGGGCGGTCGGGCTCGCGGCGCATCACGCCGATGCCCATGCCTACGGCCCATACGAGCGCGCACACGACCACCAGACCACCGATGAAGGCTCCCAGAGTGGCCCACACGTGCGGCGCCGCGGCCAGTTCGACGTAGGAGGCTGTGACCATCTCTTTCACCCGCCTCTGCGGAGATGCGGAGAAACTGCCGGTGGCGTCGGCGACGCCACCTGTGTCCCATATTGTCCCACCGCGTCAGGGTGCTGCAAAGCCTCCTGCCGCGACTCCCGACTCCCGGCTCAGTCCTCGGCCGACGTAAGCCGCAGCGAGATGCTGTTGATGCAGTACCGCTGATCGGTGGGTGTGGGGTACCCCTCTCCCTCGAAGACATGCCCGAGGTGCGACCCGCAGCGGGCACACCGCACCTCGGTGCGCACCATCCCGTGGGAACGGTCCTCCAGGAGTTCCACGGCGTCGGTGTCCTTCGGGTCGAAGAAGGACGGCCAGCCGCAGTGGGACTCGAACTTGGTGTCGGAGGTGAACAGCTCGGCGCCGCAGGCCCGGCAGGAGTAGACGCCCTTGGCCTTGGTGTCCGTGTACTCACCGGTGAAGGCGGGCTCCGTGCCGGCCTGGCGCAGCACCGCGTATTCGGCCGGGGTCAGCTCCGCGCGCCACTGCTCGTCCGGCTTCTCGACGTCGTACGGCATGAGCCTCAGCCCCTCGCTTCAGTTCTCGTCCAGTCGGTCCAGGATGCGCGGGCCGAGGTCGGTGACGTCGCCCGCTCCCATGGTGAGAACGAGATCGCCGGCCTTTGCCATTCCCGCGATCACGTCCGGCACCTCCGCCTTGTCGTGGACGGCCGTGACGTCGGCGCCTGCGGCCCGGGACGCCTCGATGATCAGCTCGCTGGTGACGCCGGGGATCGGGTCCTCACGGGCGGGGTAGATGTCCAGGACCACGGAGGCGTCGGCGAGGGCGAGCGCCTGGCCCATCTCCTTGCCCAGCTCCTGGGTGCGGGAGAACAGGTGCGGCTGGAAGACGACCAGGATCCGGGCGTCGCCCGCGGCGCCGCGCATCGCCTCCAGGTCGGCGGTCATCTCGGTCGGGTGGTGGGCGTAGGAGTCGATCACCTGGACGCCCGCGGCCTCGCCCTTGAGCTGGAGCCGCCGCTTGACGCCGGTGTAGGCGGCCAGGGCGGGGGCGAGCTCGGCGGCCGGGATGCCGAGGGCCAGACCGGCGGCCAGTGCGGCGACGGCGTTGTGCGCGTAGTGGCGGCCGGGGACGGAGACCGAGAAGGTGAGCTCGGTGCCGTCCAGCAGGACGGTGACCTCGCTCATCAGGCCCTGCGGCACGACCGAGAGGATGCGCACGTCGGCGTCCTCGGACTCGCCGTACGTCACCACCCGCACGTCGCGGGCCGCGATGCGGCGCGTCAGCTCGCGCGCGCCCTCGTGGTCGGCCGCGATCACCAGCGTGCCGCCCTCGGTGATGCGGTCCACGAAGGTCTCGAAGGACTCGTAGATCTCGTCCATCGAGGCGTAATTGGCGTGGTGGTCCAGTTCCACGTTGAGGACGATGGCGACCTCGGGGGCGTACTTGTGGAAGCTGCGGTCCGATTCGTCCGCCTCGGCGACGAAGATGTCGCCCTCGCCGTGCAGCGCGTTGGAGCCGGGGGCGTCCAGGTCGCCGCCGATGGCGTAGGAGGGCTTCAGGCCCAGCTCGGAGAGGGAGACCGCGAGCATGGAGGTCGTGGTCGTCTTGCCGTGGGTGCCGGCGACCGCGATCGGGCGCAGGCCCGTCATCAGGGCGGCCAGGGCGTCGGAGCGGTGGACGACCGGGATGCCCAGCTCGGCGGCGCGGGCCAGCTCGGGGTTGTCCTGGCGGATGGCGGAGGAGACGACGACGCAGCTGGCGTCGTCGGCGAGGTGCTCGGCCGCGTGCCCGACGTGCACGGTGGCACCCAGCGCGCGCAGCGCCTCGGCGGTCGCGGAGTCCTTGGCGTCACTGCCCGCGACCCGCGCGCCGCGCTGGGCGAGGATCTTGGCGATGCCCGACATCCCGGCGCCGCCGATGCCGATGAAGTGCGGTCGGTCCATGGCGGTAGGAAGGCCGGGTGCCATGCGCTTTTCTCCCCAGGTGGTACGGCTGCGGTACGACGGTGCGCGCACCCGAGCGCGGGGGCGCCGCCCAAGCCTATGCCTTGCTGTGCGAGAACAGCTTCAGGACCGGTACGCCGACCTTGTGACGGGCCCGTGAGGCCCAGTCCCGGTGGAAGAACTCCTCCACGTAGTGCGGGTCGGTCAGGACGATCACCTCGTCCGCGCCGACGTCCGCGACCAGGGACTTCAGGGCGTCCAGCGGATGGTTCTCCACCAGGCGCCCCTCGGCCTCGCCACCCGCGGCGCGCAGCGCCTTGAGGGAGACCTCCAGGGCCCGCTCGCCCTCGCTCGTCGCGGCCTCGCCCTCGGGCGTCTCGCCCTCCCGCGCCGCCTCGTCGATCTCGCCGAGCGCGATGTCGTCGATGGCCCGCAGCAGCCGGTCGGCCTGCTCGCCGCGCGGCTGGAGCAGCACGTGGAAGGAGACCGGCTCCTCGCCGTGCAGGGTGGTGACGAACTCCACGTCGGCGGACGTCAGGGCCTTCTCGATCATCAATACGCTTGTGAACACCAGGCGCCCTTTCTGCTCCGAGGGCCGCGCCGCGCCGCCCTCTGCCTACGGCCGGGGGCCGAACCAGTCCCCAGCAGAAACCATCCTGCCTTGCGTCGGCGTCGGTTTCGCCGGAATTGAGTGCACACACCATCAACAAAACGGAATTATCGATTCCGGTTGGGGAAGTGTCCGGTTCCGCTTGCCGGGGGCGCGGCGGTTCCGGGTGCCCGTCGGGGTGCCGGGGGCGCCCCGGTTCGTCACGTCCGGCGGTATCGGCTGAACAGGAAGCCGTCCTCCTCCAGCAGCGAGGCCAGGGTGAAGCGGTGCGGGACGGGGACGGAGGGGCCGCCCGCGATGCGCTGGGCGTCCCCCGCGGTGAGCATCGGGGAGACGGTCAGGCACAGCTCGTCGAGCACGCCCGAGGCCACGAACTGGCCGAGCAGGCGCGGACCGCCCTCGGTGAGCAGGCGGGTGTGGCCCAGCTCGGCCAGCGCCCGCACCGCGCGGGCCGGGTCGATGCCCATGCCGTCCCCGGCGATCACCACGCGGGCGCCCGCCTTCTCCGCGGCCGCGATCCGGTCCGGGGCCGCGGCGGCGCCGGTGAGGATCAGCGTGGGCACCAGGGGCGAGGTGAACAGCGGGAGCGTGAAGTCCAGCTCCAGGCTCGCGGTGACCACCGCGATCGCCGGGGCCGGCCCCTGCCCGGCCGCCTCCCGCAGGGCCTCGAACTCCGTGCGCGCACGGGCCGGGCGGTACCCCTCCTGCCGTACCGTCTCGGCGCCGACCACCACCACGTCGGCCAGCGCCCGCAGCGTGCCGAAGATCCGCATGTCGGCGGCGCTGGAGATGGGCTGCGAGCGGCCCTCGTGCTGGGCCGCCCCGTCCAGGGTGGACACCATGTTGGCCCGCAGCCACGGCGCGCGCCCCGCGGCTCCGGGCTCCGGATAGGCGTAGGCGGCGGCCAGCTCGGCGAGGGTCCACTCCCGGCCCGCGAGGCCGCCCGGCGCACTCGCGTCACCGGTCTTCCGGCCCTCACCGGGGGCCTGGGCTGCTGTTTCTTCGGTCACAGGGAACAGGCGTCGCATGCGGTGCAGTGTTCCACGCGGCATACCATGGGGAACCGTGTCGTCCTCCACTGCCGCCTCCGGCCCGAGTCCCGTCACCGGCGCCGCCCCCGTGTCCCTGTGCGCCCGTGAGCCGCACGTCCCCGCGGACCGGCTGGTCGCCGAGATGGTGCCGCCGCCGCGCTTCGACGCGGTGCGCTTCGCGACGTACATCCCGGATCCGAACCAGCCCAGTCAGACCGAGGCCGTCCGGGTCCTGGAGGACTTCGCCGCCGGGCTCGACGGAGCCCCCGCGGGCGGGACCGCCCGGCGCGGCCTCTTCGGCTTCGGCAAGGGCAGGAGCAAGACCGCCAGGACGCCCGCCGGGCCCCGCGGGGTCTACCTCGACGGCGGCTACGGCGTCGGCAAGACCCACCTGCTGGCCTCCCTGTGGCACGCCACCCCGGCCGAGCCCGCCCGCAAGGCGTTCGGCACGTTCGTGGAGCTGACCAACCTGGTCGGCGCGCTGGGCTTCCAGAAGACGGTCGAGACCCTGTCCGGGCACCGTCTGCTGTGCATCGACGAGTTCGAGCTGGACGATCCCGGCGACACCGTGCTCGTGTCCACCCTGCTCGGCCGGCTGGTCGACGCGGGTGTCGCGCTGGCCGCCACCTCCAATACGCTGCCCGGCAAGCTCGGCGAGGGCCGGTTCGCGGCCGCCGACTTCCTGCGCGAGATCCAGGGCCTGTCGGCGCACTTCCGCGCGCTGCGCATCGACGGCGAGGACTACCGCCACCGCGGGCTGCCCGAGGCCCCGGCGCCGTTCTCCGACGAGCAGGTGAAGAAGGCGGCGCACACCGCGGAGAACGCCTCGCTCGACGACTTCCCCGAGCTGCTGGAGCACCTGGCCAGGGTGCACCCCAGCCGCTACGGCGCGCTGACCGACGGCATCGGGGCCGTGTGCCTCACCGGCGTGCGGCCGGTGCCGGACCAGTCGACGGCACTGCGGCTGGTCGTCCTCGCGGACCGGCTCTACGACCGTGAGGTGCCGGTGCTGGCCTCCGGGCTGCCCTTCGACCAGCTGTTCAGCGAGGAGATGCTGAAGGGCGGCTACCGCAAGAAGTACTTCCGCGCGATATCCCGGCTCACGGCACTCGCCCGGGACGCCAAGGGGCTCGTCGAAACCCCCTGACCGGCTCGAGGCGCGGTCCTCGCCCACCGCGCGGCAAGCGACACCCCGGCGACACCTTACGGCCGTGTGACGGTCCCACGTTCACGGCCCTGGGACGGTCTCACGGCTCTGTGACGGGGCATATGGTTGAAGAAGGCCCCGAACGGGCGCACGGACGACTGGGCGAGGAGTCGTCATCATGCTTCAGGACCTACTGACCGCCGTGATCGCCGCGGGCTGCACGGGTCTGGTGTACCTCTCGGCGGCGGCGCGGGTCGTCAAACAGTACGAGCGTGGTGTGGTGCTGCGGCTGGGGCGGTTCGTCGGTGGTGTACGCCCGCCCGGTTTCACGATGATCATCCCGTTCGCGGACCGGCTCTACAAGGTCAACATGCAGATCGTCACGCTGCCGATCCCCGCCCAGGAGGGCATCACCCGGGACAACGTGACCGTACGGGTGGACGCGGTCGTCTACTTCAAGGTCGTCGACCCGGCCAACGCGGTCATCCAGGTCGAGGACTACCGGTTCGCCGTGTCCCAGATGGCCCAGACGTCCCTGCGCTCGATCATCGGCAAGAGCGACCTGGACGACCTGCTGTCCAACCGCGAGAAGCTCAACCAGGGACTCGAGCTGATGATCGACAGCCCGGCCATCGGATGGGGTGTGCAGATCGACCGCGTGGAGATCAAGGACGTCTCCCTGCCGGAGTCGATGAAGCGGTCCATGGCCCGGCAGGCGGAGGCGGACCGGGACCGGCGGGCCCGGATCATCAACGCCGACGCCGAGTTCCAGGCGTCCAAGAAGCTGGCCGAGGCGGCGCAGCAGATGGCGGACACGCCGGCGGCGCTGCAACTGCGGCTGCTGCAGACGGTGACGGCGGTCGCCGCCGAGAAGAACTCCACACTGGTCCTGCCCTTCCCGGTCGAGCTGCTGCGCTTCCTGGAGAAGGCCCAGGGCCAGCCCCCGGTGCCGTCGGCACCGGAGAAGCCGAGGCCGCTCGGCCTCACCACGCCCCCGGAGACGGCGGCCGAGGACGCCTCCGCGCCGGCGGGCTCCACAGAAGCCGAGGTCGAAGGAGCCGGCGAAGCCCGCCTGGACGCCGAGCCCGAGCCCGCCGCCCTGGACGGGGCGCCCGAGGCCCCCTTGGACCCCGCCTCGATCGCGCCCGTCCGGGCCGCCGCCGACGCCGCCTCGGCGGGACCGCCCGATCAGTGAGGACGCACCATCGCGCCATCCGGCCATCCGGCCATCCGGCCATTCGGCCAACCGGCCAACCGGCCATCGAGCCATCGGGCGGTTGAGGCGGCCACACCGCTCGGCCCGCCCTCACCCGTGGCTGCCCTCGTACGCCCGCGATCAGGCGGGTACGGCCGGGGTACCCGGCGGCCATGAGCGAACACAGACACGAAGGGGCGCAGGAGCAGCCCGGCGGGCGACACGAGCAGCGGCGCGTCAGTGGTTCGTACTGGGTGGAGACGGCTCCGGGGCCGCCGGCCCGTCCCCCGCTGGCGGAGGACCTGGACGTCGACGTGGTGGTGATCGGCGCGGGCGTGGCCGGGCTGAGCACGGCCTACGAGCTGACGCGGGCCGGCCTGGGCGTGGCGGTGCTGGAGGCGCGGCGGGTGGCGGCGGGCGTCACCGGGCACACCACCGCCAAGCTGACCGCGCTGCACACGCTGATCTACGACAAGCTGCGGCGCACCCGTGACGTGGAGGCGGCCCGGCTGTACGCCCGGTCGCAGTCCGAGGCGATCGAACACGCCGAGGCGCTGGTGGACGAGCTGGACATCGAGTGCGAGTGGGAGTCGCGCAGCGCGTACACCTACGTCCGTGACCCGGGCCGGGTCGCGGAGCTGCGGGCCGAGGCGGAGGCCGCGCGGGAGGCGGGGCTGCCCGCGTCGTTCGTGACGGAGACCGGGCTGCCGTTCCCGGTGGCGGGCGCGGTCCGGGTGGCCGGGCAGGCTCAGTTCCATCCGCGCAAGTACCTGCTGGCCCTGACGGCGGACCTGCTGGAGCGCGGTGGGCGGGTGTACGAGGGCACCGTCGTGCGCGGTCTGACCGAGGGCGAGCCGTGCCGGGTGACGACCGCGACGGGCGCGACGGTGCGGGCCCGGAGCGTGGTGGTCGCCACCCACTATCCGATCTTCGACCGGGCGCTGCTGTTCGCCCGGCTCTCTCCGCGCCGGGAACTGGTCGTCGCGGGACCGATCGAAGCCGGCCGGGACCCCGGGGGCATGTACATCACCCCCGAGGAGGGCACCCGCTCGGTGCGTACCGCGCCGTACAGGCCGTACGCGGGGGACGGGCCGAACAGCGGGGACGGGCCGGACGGCGCGGACGGGCTGCGGCTGCTCGTGGTCACCGGTGAGCATTTCACGCCGGGCAGCGCCGACACCCCGGCCCGCTTCGACCGTCTGGCCGCCTGGGCGCGGGAGCACTTCCCCGGCGTGGACCTGGTCCACTCCTGGGCCACTCAGGACATCGACCCCACCGACACGGTGCCGATGGTCGGCCCGCTGCACGCGGGCGCCCGCCACACGTATGTGGCGACCGGCTTCGGGGGCTGGGGGCTGAGCGGCGGGATGATGGCGGGGCGGCTGCTCACGGCGCTGATCACCGGGCGGGACTGCGCCTGGCGGGAGTTGTACGACCCGCGCCGGGTGCGGACGGCGGTGCGCGAGGCGCCGACGTTCCTCAGGACACAGGCGGAGGTCGCACGCCACTTCGTGGGCGACCGGCTGCGGCCCGCGCCGCCCGTGGAGGCGATACCGCCGGGCGGAGGCGCCGTGGTCCGTGACGGCGCCGACCGCTACGCCGTGCACCGCGACGACGAGGGCAACCTGCACGCGCTGTCCGCCCGCTGTACGCATCTGGGCTGTCTGGTCTCCTTCAACTCCGCCGAGCGGGCGTGGGAGTGTCCGTGCCACGGGTCCCGTTTCGACACCGACGGCCAGGTGATCCAGGGTCCGGCGACCAAGCCGCTGGAGCCCAGGACGTGGTGACCGGCGGGCCGTTTCCGGCACGGAACCCCCGGGCGGGTGACCGCACGGCCGTGCTGCCGTTCATATGACCGGAGGTCGTCCTACGTTCATCCGGTGATCTCACTTGTACGACGAATCACCGCGGCCTGTGCCCTGAGTGCCGCCCTCACCGCTGTTGCCGCCTGCGGCACCACGCAGGCTTCCGGTGCCCGGCACCCGTCCCCCGCCGCCGGGCACCCGGCCCCCGCCAGGTCCGCCGCCAAGCCGTCGGCCGGCGCCGAGCCCTCGGCCGCCGCCCCCTCCGCGCCGCCGACGCTCGCCCCCGGGCCCGGCGGGCTGACCCCGGTCTTCGCCAACGGCCCACGGACCAAGGGCAAGATCGTCGCACTCACCTTCGACGCCGACATGACCGCCGACGAGGGACCGCGCGCGGCGGCGGGCGAGCACTTCGACAACCCCGCGCTCATCGCCACGCTCCGCGCCCTGAAGGTCCCGGCCACCGTGTTCATGACCGGCCGGTGGGCCGTGCAGTACCCGGACGAGGCCCGCTCCATCGGCAACGACCCGCTGTTCGAACTCGCCAACCACTCCTACAGCCACTACTCCTTCACCGGCGACTGCTACGGCCTGCCCACCGTCGCCCCCGACCGGATGCGCTCCGACGTGGAGAACGCCGACGCCGCGTTCCGCAAGGCGGGCGTGCGGCACGTGATGCCGTACTTCCGCTTCCCCGGCGGCTGCTACGACGACAAGGCGCTGCGGACGCTCGGCGGCCTCGGCGTCACCGCCGTGCAGTGGGACGTGGTGAGCGGGGACGCGTTCGCGACGGACGCGGACGCCGTGACCCGGCAGGTGCTGAACGGCGTGAGGCCGGGCTCGGTGGTGATCATGCACTGCACGCGCAGCGCGGCCCCGACCACCGAACGCGTCGTACAGGCGGTCGTGCCCAAGCTGCGCAGGGAGGGGTACCGCTTTGTGAAGGTGTCCGACATGATCCGGGCGACGACCAGCCGTTCCTGAGCATTCCTGATCCCTTGCGAACGTGCGTGACGGATCGGGTTGATCGCCGCCGTCCTAGGCTGGGTGCATGAGCGAGGACGACGAGGACCGCACCGACGGCACCGGCGACGACAGCGCCGGTTACTGCCTGATCGACGCGGCCAGGCCGCCGAAGGCCGACGGGCCGCCGTACGCGGAGTGCGTGCTGTGCCGCGAGCCGACCGAGTACCCGGAGTCGTACAAGGGGATCACTCTCTGCGCGGTCTGCGAATGGCAGGAGGCGCAGCGCACGGCCTGCTCAGGGTGATCTGCGCGCGGTGAGCGCACAGCTCGCGGCGATCGCCACCGCCGCGAGGACCGCCGCACCGGCCAGCGGCAGCAGCGGCAGCGGGACGCGGCCCGTCCGCGAACCGGTGACCAGGCCGCTGACGGCGGCCTGCGCCGGGGAGCCCGTCGTCACCATCGACAGCAGCGCCGCGAGCAGCATCACGGGCACCGCGCGGCCGGTCGAGCGCAGCACGGGCCGGTTCGTGACCGCGCCGACGGCCGTCCCGAGCAGGGCGCAGACCAGCGCGGCGAGCAGCCCGGCCCCGCCCGCCTGGAGCATCGGCACCCGGGTGCGATGGTCGGTGCCGGCCGGATCGCTGATCAGCGTGACGACGACGGTTGCGGCCGTGCCCAGGACCACGGCCGCGGCCAGTGCCACGAACAGGCAGGCCAGATGGGCCCGCGCGGGCCCGGCCGCCGCCGCGACGCACGTACGGGCCGCGGGCGGCTCGCCGCCGACACAGATCCGCACCAGCCAGGCGGCGACGGGCAGCAGGGCGGCGGCCGCGTAACCGACCGAGTCGAGCACCGGCTGGCCGCTCTGCACGCCCACGGCGAGGAACGCCGCGTAGAGAATGAACGGCGGCAGCCACCGCTGCGAGCGCACGAGAAGGGCGGCCTGGTAGCGGATCAGGGCGGTCATCGGGGGCTTTCCTGGTCGTGGCCGGGGCGGTCGGGGCCGGAGCCGTGGGCGGCACGGCGGGCATCGGCGTCCACGGGGTCGGCGGACACGCGGGCCACGTGCCACGGCGGGCGGGCGGTCAGCAGCACGCGCAGCACGACGTCCGAGTGGGAGGCGCGGACCGCGAGCCGGTGGGTGCCCGGCACGATCTCCTCGGCCGAGGTCACGCCCGGGTGCCCGGCGACCGGTAGGCGCCCGTCCGGCGGCCCCTGCGCCTCGACGAGGACATGCGGACCGGAGGGGGTCGGGGAGTCCTGCGCCGTACGGCGTTCGAGGGCGCCGTCGCGCACCGTGTACGTCGTGTCGGGCGCCCCGGCGAGGCGGTGCGGGTCGTGGTCGACGAACACCACGGCCCCGCCGCCCGCGATCCGCTCGGCGACGGCACGCTCCAGCTCGGCCCGGGTGCCGGCGTCCAGTCCGGTCCACGCCTCGTCCAGCACGAGCAGCTCCGGCGCGGCGAGCAGCGCCTGGGCGACGGCGACCTTCTGGCTGCTGCCCTTGGACAGCGCCGTCATCGGCGTGGCGGCGTAGGCGGCGGCCCCGAAGCGTTCCAGCCACTCCCCCGCGGCGCGTGCGGCGGCCGGCCGGGACAGACCGTGTACCGCGCCGAGGTGGGTGAGGTAGCCGACCGCGGTGAACGGCAGCGCGGCCGGGAAGCGTTCGGGGACGTAGGCCGTGCGCGGCCGACCCGTGACCCTGCCCTCGGTGGGGGCGTCGACGCGTGCGAGCAGGCGCAGGAGGGTGGACTTGCCGGTGCCGTTGGCGCCCTCGACCCGGGTCAGGGTGCCGGGCCGGATCGCCAGGTCGACACCCCGCAGGATCCAGGGGCCGCGCAGGCCGTAGCGGCGGCCGACGCCGTCCAGCCGGAGATCGTCTCGCATGGGGGTCATCCTCTCGCGCGCACCGCGGTTGGCACACTTGAGCACGTGACGTACGAGACTCCCGCTTCCGACAGCCCCTTCCGCACCGAGCCCGCGCCGCGCGACCTGGCCCCGCAGTTCGTGCTGCCGCTGGTCGTCCGGATCGAGCGGGCCGCTCCCCCGGCGCGTACCGACGCGCTGGAGACGGCGGCCCGGGCGGTGCTGGTGCTGCTCGGCGACGAGCGCTCCGTCGGCGAGGGCGAGTGGGCACGGGCCGTGCGGGACTGGCAGGACGCCCGGATCCGCAAGGTGGTGCGGCGGGCGCGCGGCGCGGAGTGGCGGCGGGCCGAGGCCCTGCCCGGCATCACGGTCACGGGAAAGACGGCGGAGGTGCGGGTCTTCCCGCCCGTCCCGCTGGACGGCTGGCCCAAGGAACTGGCGAAACTCCAGGTCTCGGGCACCGACCTCGACGACCCGGAACCGCCGGCCCGCCCCGACCCCGGCACCCCGGTGCTGTGGCTCAACCCCGACCTGGAGATGTCCGCAGGCAAGGCGATGGCGCAGGCCGGCCACGGCGCCCAGCTCGCCTGGTGGGAACTGACGGACGAACAGCGCACCGCCTGGCAGGACGCCGGTTTCCCCCTCGCCGTCCGCACCACCGACCCCGCCCACTGGCACGAACTCACCACCAGCGGCCTCCCCCTGGTCCGCGACGCGGGCTTCACGGAGATCGCCCCCGGCTCCTGCACGGTGATCGCGGACCACCCGGCGCTGCGGTCACTTCGCTGAGCGTGCCGATCCGATGCGACGCACGGGCCCCTCGGTGACAGGATCGGTGTTATGAACACCAATACGGACTGGGTGTACCGGGTGTTCGAGCCGCACGGCTCCGAGGGCTGGCGGCCCTACGGCGACGCCGAGCGGTGGCACGGTGCGATCACCGCCTCCGACTCGCCCGAGGGCGCCAGGTTCGCCATCGGCCGGATCGTCGCCGACCTGATGAGCGAGTGGGAGAGGATCGGCCTCCACCACGCGATGCACGTGCGGGTCTTCGTCTGGCACGTCGAGGAGGGCGACATGGAGGACGCGGACTTCATCGTGGAGGTCCGGCCCCGGTCGGACTTCGACGCGGCCTGACCGTCGGCGTCCGGCACCGTCGTCGCCCGCCTCCCGTCCTCCGGGCGGTGGGTGAAGCTGTGAAGCTCAAATGTTCCTCTGAAGGTGCGGGCGGCGCGGTTCGCGGCCGGGTGCCCGGGCCATACCCCCGTCACCGAAGAAGTGAGGGGGACGAGCGACGATGGAGCGGCTGGGGACGGGGATCGGGTGGCGGCCGAAGATCGCGGACGCCGTGGAGCGCATGCCGGGCGTCGAATGGGTCGAGGTGGTGGCCGAGAACGTGTGCCCCGGGCATCCGCCGGAGTCGCTGCTGCGCCTGCGGGCCCGCGGGGTGACCGTCGTGCCGCACGGGGTCTCCCTCGGCCTCGGCGGGGCCGAGCGGCCCGACGAGGGCCGGCTGAACGCCCTCGCCGAGCGGGCGGAGGCGCTCGGCGCGCCGCTGGTGACGGAGCACATCGCGTACGTCCGGGCGGGCGGCCCGCTGACCGCCTCGGACCCGCTGGAAGCGGGGCATCTGCTGCCGGTGCCGCGCACCCGCGACACCCTCGACGTGCTGTGCGAGAACGTCCGGATCGCGCAGGAGGCGCTGCCCGTGCCGCTCGCCGTGGAGAACATCGCCGCGCTGCTGTCGTGGCCGGGCGAGGAGATGACCGAGGGGCAGTTCCTGTACGAGCTGGCCGACCGCACCGGCGTGCGGCTGCTGATCGACGTCGCCAACCTCCATACGAACCACGTCAACCAGGGTGAGGACCCGGCCAAGGCACTGGCCGAACTTCCGCTCGAAGCGATCGCGTACGTCCATGTGGCGGGCGGATACGAGCGGGACGGGGTCTGGCACGACAGTCACGCCCACCCCGTTCCCCGGCCGGTCCTGGACGTCCTGACCGACCTCGCCTCCCGGGTGTCGCCGCCCGGCGTGCTGCTGGAGCGGGACGAGAACTTCCCCGAACCGGGCGAGCTGGAGCGGGAGCTGAGCGCGATCCGCGAGGCCGTGGAGCTGGGCCGTACGTCCGCCGCACGGTCCTCCGTCGGCGCCTGCCCCTCCCCGCCCCAGAGGTCCGGGCGCGCGTCCGCCGCCGCCGACCTGCCGGTGACGGCGGCGACCGACACCGGTCCCGCGCGCCAGCGGCTCGCGCTCGCGCAGACCGCACTGCTGTCCGCCCTGGTCGCCGGGACGCCCGCCCCGGAGGGGTTCGACCGCGTACGGCTCGGCGTCCAGGCGCGGGCGCTGGCGTCCAAGCGGGCCGGTGTCGTCGCCAAGATCGCACCCGAGCTGCCGGTGATCCTCGGCGACGGGTACCGGGCCGCGTTCCTCGCGTACGCGCAGCGGCATCCCATGCGCGGTGGCTATCGGCGGGACGCCATGGACTTCGCGGAGTCCCTGCTCCTGGACGGCCGCCCGTCGGACGCCGGCGTCCGACGCGAGCTGCGGGAGTGGTGGCTGGACCGGTCCGGCCCGGCCCCGAGGTCCACCAGGCCGGCGATACGCGCGGCCCGGGCGGCACGGCGGGTACTGCTGCGGCGGTGACGGGGGCGGCGGGCCCGCCCGGTTCAGCGGTGTGCCCGGTTCAGCGGTGTGCCCGGTTCATGGGTGTGCCCGGTTCAGCGGTGTGCCCGGTTTAACAGTGCAGAGACACCGGGCACTTCGTGCCGGGTTTCGTGCGGTTTGTCGACCTGTGCGCCGCCGCGTTTCGCTGCCTTTTGTTCCGGTTCGCTTGTTACGGCCGCTTTCTCTCGCCCGTCGGCCGTCGCGCCCGTCGCAGTAATATGCCAAGCCTTCACACCCACCCCGAAGCGCACTGACGTGCGGTGCCGCGACAGGAGGCACCCATGCGACCGCGACCCCCCGTGAAGGGCCGAGGCATCTTCAGCGGGACCGGCGTCATCGTCTCGGTCCTGGCCGGGACCGTGGTGGCCCTGCTCGTCCCGCTCTGGTCGTACGCCCACCGGCCCGCCACGCCCGCGGACCTGCTGAGCGCCCGGACCGTGGCCACGCAGTACGGGCCGCTGTCCGAGCTCGACCGGGACTTCGTCACGAAGGTGCGGCTCGCCGGGCTGTGGGAGCTGCCCGCCGGGGAGCAGGCGGAGGAGAAGGGCACCACCGACGCCGTACGGACGGCGGGCCGGCATCTCGTGGAGGGGCACACCTTCCTCGACCGCCGGGTGCGCGACGTGGCCGCCCGGCTCGGTCTGACGCTGCCCAACGAGCCCACGGCGCAGCAGAAGCAGTGGCTGGACACCCTGAACGCGGCGCACGGCGAGGACTACGACCGCAGGTTCGCCAACATCCTGCGGCTCGCGCACGGCAAGGTCTTCTCGCTCGTCGCCGAGGTGCGGGCGAGCACACAGAACTCCCTCGTGCGCGATCTCGCCGACGACGCCAACACGACGGTGCTGGACCACATCAAGGTCCTGGAGGCCACGGGGTTCGTCGATTTCGCCGCCCTGGCCCGCGACCTGGCCACGAGCGGCGACCCCGCCGGCGACGACCCCTCCGACACCGCCGTCCCGGGGGTCGGCCCCGGCGAGGTGGTCCCGGTCACCCCGTCCGGAGCACCGGGATCGCCGACCTACGCACTGCCGCCCGCCGCCTCCAGCCCGCCCCCGGCTGCGCAGACGCGGGCGCCCTGACCTCGCGAAACAAACGGAACGTCACATACCGGCCACACTCCGTCCGGAATGTGAACAGGGCATGGAGTTTCCCAGGCCTCTGACATAGAAACGCGTCATGTTCTGGGTCCTTCTCCTGCTGCTGGCCTGGGCCGTCGCCGGCGCGGCGTGCACACGGCTGTGCCTGGCCGCCGTACGCGCGGCGGCCGTCGACACACACGTCGCGACCGTGGGCCGGGGACACGAGCTGACGCTGTACGAGGCGGCATTCCTGTCGGGCGGTCCCGCGCGCGTCGCCGACGTCACGCTCGTGTCCATGGCGCGTCAGCGCCGGCTGTGGCTCGCGCACACCGGCTGGGCCACGGTCGTCGATCCGCACGGCCGGGACGAGATCGAGCGGTCCGTCATAGGGGCCATCGGCCCGGAGGGACAGTCCCGGATCGCTCCCGTACGGGCCGCCGCGGCCGCCGCGGACTCGGTGCGCAGCCTGGCCGACCGGCTGGTCAGCGCGGGGCTGGCCGTGCCGGAGGGCACGGCGTCGACGGTCGCGGCCGGGATCCGCCAGGTGCGGGGCGCCGCGCTGGCCGTCCTCGCGCTGGGCGCGGCCGCGCTGCTGCTGCCCGGTCCGACCGGGATGCCGCGCGATCTGGTCGCCCTCTGGTTCGCGCTGCCCCTCGCGCTCACCCTGAGCTGTCTGGGCATAGCCCGGGTCGAGGCCCATCCCTACTCGCGCTGGGCGTCTCCGGCCGGGCAGCGGCTGCTCGGCACGCTGGCCCGGCGCGCGAAGGGGGACGGTGACGAGCGCACGTATCTGGCCTCCGTGGCCGTGCGCGGGATCCGCGCGATCGGCGAACCCGAACTGCGCGCGGCCTTCGCCCACCGCGACCAGCCCTGGCGGGAGTGACCGCCCGGGGCGGCCGCCCTCCGCGCACACCGCCGGCCGCCCTGCGAGCGAGGGACGGCCGGCGACCGGACCGAAGTGATCAGCGGTGATGAGCCACGGTCAGGCGAGGCCCGCGACCAGGTCCGCGATGTCCTTGCGGCGGCCCGTGAAGAACGGGACCTCCTCGCGCACGTGCATCCGGGCCTCCGCGCCCCGCAGGTGCCGCATGAGGTCGACGATGCGGTGCAGCTCGTCGGCCTCGAAGGCGAGGAGCCACTCGTAGTCGCCGAGGGAGAAGGACGCGACCGTGTTCGCGCGCACGTCCGGGTAGCCACGGGCCATCTTGCCGTGGTCGGCGAGCATGCGGCGGCGGTCCTCGTCGGGCAGCAGGTACCACTCGTAGGAGCGCACGAACGGATAGACGCTGACGTAGTTGCGCGGCGTCTCGTCGGCGAGGAACGCCGGGATGTGCGAGCGGTTGAACTCGGCCGGGCGGTGCAGCGCCATGTTCGACCACACCGGCTCCAGCGCGCGGCCCAGCTTCGTACGGCGGAAGAGGTTGTACGCCTCCTGCAGCTGGTCGGCGGTCTCCGCGTGCCACCAGATCATGAGGTCGGCGTCGGCGCGCAGACCCGAGACGTCGTACGTGCCACGGATGGTCACGTCCTTGGCGGCGAGCTGGCCGAACAGCTCCTGGACCTCGTCGGCGTAGCCCGCACGGTCCTCGGGGAGGACGTCCTTCAGCTTGAAGACGGACCACAGCGTGTAGCGGATGACCTCGTTGAGGTCCTTGGCCAGCTTGCCCTTGTTCGGGATCCTGCCGGACTCGGTGGTGGGGGCGTCGTCACTCATGGTCCCTATTCTCCCGCTCCGCCGTGCAGACTCTGCACCGGGTGGGCGGTGAGCTCCTGCACGGCCCGCAGGTCGCCCCCCAACTGGTCCACGGCCGCGTCGGCGCTCGCGATGCAGGCCGGGATGCCCACGCCGTCGTAGGCGGCGCCGCACACCGTGAGGCCCGGGAGCTCGGCGAGGTGCTCGCGGATGCGGGCCACGCGCGCGTGGTGGCCGACGGGGTACTGGGGCAGGCCGTCCGTCCAGCGGGTGACGCGGGTCTGAAGCGGTGCGGCCTCCAGGCCGGTGGCCTCCCGCAGGTCGCGCCGGGAGACGTCCACGAGCTCGGCGTCCTCCCGCTCCAGGATCTCCGTCTCGCCGTGGCGGCCCACCGAGGTGCGCAGCACCATCACGTCCGGGTCGTCGTCGGCGATCCAGCCCCACTTGCGGGAGGCGAAGGTCGACGCCTTGATGGTGCGCCCGTCGACAGGGGGCACCAGGAAACCGCTGCCCTCGGGGAGGCGCGCGGCGTCGGCACGGCGGTAGGCGAGGGTGATCAGGGCCATCGAGGCGTACTCGACTGCCCGCAGCTCCGCCGCGGCCTCGGGGGACTCGGCGCGCAGCAGCTCGGCGGCGGCCGGCGCGGGCGTGGCGACCACCACGGCGTCGGCGTGCAGCACGCGGTCCCCGGCGACCACCCGCCAGGCCGCCGGTGCCCCGGGCGCGGCCGGCGCCTCCCGGCGCAGCTCCGTCACGGGCGTCCCGGTCAGGATCTCGCCGCCGCGTGCCCGCACCGATTCGGCCACGGCGAGCGGGAGCCCGCCCACTCCGCCCTCGATGCCCATGAAGACCGGGCCCGTCTGCTGCGCCCCGGCCGTCCGGGCCTGGATCTCGCGGACGGCCTCGGTCAGCGAGTCGTGCGTCCGCGCGGCCTGGAAGAGCTGGGGCACGGCCGAACGCATCGAGATGCGGTAGGCGTCGCCCGCGTAGACCCCGCCGAGCAGCGGTTCGACCAGGCGGTCGACGACCTCGCGGCCCACGCGCGTCGCCACGTACTCACCGACGGCCACGTCGTCGCCGACCTCCGTGCGGGGCAGGTCGGCGTCGCGTTCGATGCGCTTCAGGCCCTCGTCGGAGAGCAGTCCGGCGAGCGCGGCGGCGGTGCCGGGGACGCCCATCACATGCCCCTTGGGCATGGGGCGCAGGGCGCCGCGGGTCCAGATCGAGGCGGTCGCGGTGGCGGGCGGCTGCAGCCGGTCCGCCAGGCCCGCCTCGCGCGCGAGGGTCACGGCCTCGGGCCGGCGGGCCAGCATCGACTCGGCACCCAGGTCGACGCGCACACCCGCGATCTCGCCGGGCAGCAGCTTGCCGCCGACCCGCCGCGCCGCCTCCAGCACGGTCACCCGCGCCCCGCGCTCCAGCAGCCGGTGCGCGGCGGCCAGCCCCGCGATCCCGGCCCCGATGACGACGACATGCCCCAGGTCCCTGCCCCTTGCGCTCATGCCCTCCACCTTCTCAGACCCCTCTGGCACTCCCGCGTCGCCCCCGCTCACCTGAGTTGATCGGCGCCGATACTTGCCTGCACCTTGATCCGCCGGGCAGGCCCTAGCGGTGTCCGTCACGAGTCCCGACCGTGACCGCATCGGAACCGTTTTCGGCCAACGTCCCGCAGGGCCCGGGCGTCGAAGGAACGTCCGTGTCAACGCCACCCGTCACGACGACCCTCGGGGGTACACCGCATGCGCGCACGACGTTTCCCACGTCCTTCCGATCGACACCGCGATCGACACCGCGGTCGGCGTCCTGTCCGGCGTTCTGCTCGGCCCGTGTCCGCCCTGGCCGCTCTGCTGCTCGCGGCGGCCCTGGCGGTCACCGGGTGCAGCGCGGGAGGCGGCGGCGCGGACTCCTCCGGCAAGTCCGCGGCCGACAGCGCCGCCGGGGGCGAGGCCCAGCGGGGCGCCTCGGGCCGTGGCGGCGGCGCGGCCTCCGGCGCGAAGGCCACCGCCCCGCCGAAGCTCACCAGCCACATCATCCGCACCGCCTCGCTGACCGTGGAGGTCAAGGACGTGCCCAAGGCCCTCGACGCGGCCCGCGCGGCCACCGAGGGCGCGGGCGGCTACATCGGCGACGAGAACACCACCCGCGACGAGGCGGGGCACGAGCAGACCCGCGTCGTGCTGCGTGTGCCGGCCGACCGGTACGACGAGGTCCTCACCGATCTGCAGGGCACCGGCAAGCTCGTCTCGCGCACCGCCCAGGCCCAGGACGTCACCGACCAGGTCGTCGACGTCGACAGCCGCATCCGGTCGCAGCGCGCCAGCGTGGCCCGGGTCCGCGACCTGATGGACAAGGCGAGCGACCTGAGCGACGTGGTCAGCCTGGAGAGCGAGTTGAGCCGCCGCGAGGCCGACCTGGAGTCGCTGCTCGCCCAGCAGGCGTCCCTGAAGGACCGTACGAGCCTGGCCACCATCACCCTGTCGCTGTCCGAGACCCCGGTGCGGAAGAAGGCCGCCACGCACGACGAGCCGGGCTTCGGGGACGCGCTGAGCGGCGGCTGGCACGTGTTCGTCACCGCGGTCCGCTGGATCGCCCTCGCCCTCGGCGCGGTCCTCCCGTTCGCCGTCACGGCGGCCCTGCTCGCCCTGCTGTGGCTGCGGGTCGTACGGCCCCGGCTGCCGCGCCGTACGGCGGATGCGGCGGGTGCGGCCGGCGCGGCGCCCGCGATGACCGCACCCGGTCCGCTCCCCGCCGCCCGGCCGGTGCCCCCGCAGGGGGGTGAGCGCCCGGCCCAGCGCGGAGAGGGCGGCGCAGGGGAATGAAATCCCCCATGGCCGTAGCGTGTTCGCATGGACATGAGCGGTGCGAGGGATGACAGGGCCGCGCGCGGGGCGCCGGCGGCGCGGGAGCGGCTGGTCGTGATCGGTGGCGACGCCGCGGGGATGTCCGCGGCGTCGCAGGCGCGCCGGCTGCGCGGGCCCGGGGAGCTGGAGATCGTGGCGTTCGAGCGCGGCCACTTCAGCTCGTTCTCGGCCTGCGGCATCCCCTACTGGGTGGGCGGCGACGTCGACGAGCGGGACCGGCTGATCGCCCGCACCCCCGAGGAGCACCGCGCCCGGGACATCGATCTGCGGATGCGCACCGAGGTGACGGAGATCGACGTGGCCGCGGGCCGGGTCCGCGCGCGCCAGGTCGATTCCGGCGCCGAGTACTGGACCTCGTACGACAAACTCGTGATCGCCACCGGGGCGCGGCCGATCCGCCCGGCCATGCCCGGCGCCGACGCGCCCGGGGTGCACGGCGTGCAGACCCTGGACGACGGAGAGGCGCTGCTCGACACCCTGGCACGGGCGCGGGGCCGCAGGGCCGTCGTGGTCGGCGCGGGCTACATCGGCGTGGAGATGGCCGAGGCCCTCATCAACCGCGGCTACGAGGTGACGGTCGTCAACCGCGGCACCGAGCCCATGTCCACCCTCGACCCGGACATGGGCCGCCTTGTGCACGAGGCCATGGCGGGCCTCGGCATCACCATGGTCGGCGAGGCCGAGGTGACCAAGGTGCTCACCGGTGAGGACGGCCGGGTCCGGGCGGTGGCCACGCAGGACGCCGAGTACCCGGCGGACGTCGTGGTGCTGGGCATCGGCGTGCGCCCCGAGACGGGGCCGGCGCGGGCGGCCGGGCTGCCGCTCGGCCCCCACGGCGGGCTGCTCACCGACCTGGCGATGCGGGTGCGCGGGCACGAGAACATCTGGGCGGGCGGCGACTGCGTGGAGGTCCTCGACCTGGTCCTGGGACAGGAGCGCTACGTCCCGCTGGGCACCCACGCCAACAAGCACGGCCAGGTCATCGGCACCAACGTCGGCGGCGGCTACGCCACGTTCCCCGGCGTGGTCGGCACCGCGGTGAGCAAGGTGTGCGACCTGGAGATCGCGCGCACCGGGCTGCGCGAGAAGGACGCCCGCCGGGTCGGGCTGCAGTTCGAGACGGTCACGATCGAGTCGACGAGCCGCGCCGGCTACTACCCGGGCGCTTCCCCCATGACGGTGAAGATGCTCGCCGAACGCCGCACCGGACGCCTGTTGGGCGTGCAGATCGTGGGCCGGGAGGGCGCGGCGAAGCGGGTCGACATCGCGGCGGTCGCGCTGACGGCGGGCATGACGGCGGAGCAGATGACGGCTCTGGACCTGGGGTACGCACCGCCGTTCTCACCGGTCTGGGACCCGGTACTGGTGGCCGCCAGGAAGGCCGCGGCGAAGGTCCGCGACGGCGCGCGCTGAGCACCGCGCCCTACCGTCGCCCGCTCCCGGTCGTCGCCCGCCGCCGCTCGCCACCCGCCCCCGGCCGTCACTCGCACCGGGGCTACGCCGTGCTGCCGTTGAGTCTGGGCAGCGAGGAGACGGAGGCGCTGGTGGCCGTCGTCGTGGCCTGCTGCTCCCCGCCCGGCCGCGCGTGGGCGGCCGGGGGACGGGTCGAGCGCAGCCGGTGGCTGACGGCCTCGTCCAGCGTCACCGGCCGCTGCGCCTGGGCCGCCAGCCGCCCGGCCTCCTGGCCGAGCCGGGCGACGTCCTCCCACGGCAGCCGCACCACCAGGGAGAGCTCTGCCTCACCGTCGGGCAGGGCGTGCATCGCGGGGGTTCCTCGGTCGCTCATCGCCTGCTCCTCGCCTCATCGTGTCGCCGTGTCGCCGTGTGTCACGGGGACAGCCGCCTTGTGTCAGGGGGACATACGGACCGGCCGACGGCCGCGTTCACCGATTCGCCGGGCGTATCGGGGGCAGTACTTCCCTGTGGTCATCCCCGTCCATGATCTGAACCCGGTGCGGCGCACCCCCTGGGTGACGTACGCCCTGATCGCCGCGAACGTCGTCGTGTTCCTGAGCACCCCGGGCATCTCCGGTTCCGTCACGGGCGGCAGCACGCTGGCGCAGCTGTGCCATCTGGAGGCGTTCACGGAGCACTACGCCCTGGTGCCGCGCGAGCTGATCCAGCACCGGATGCCGTCGCTGGTGCCGACCGGTGGGATCGGGGTGGGCATCCACGGGCCGGGCTGCGTGCTGGGACCGCCGGCGTACGACAAGTCGGCCGAGCTGTCGGTGTTCACGGCGATGTTCCTGCACGGCAGCTGGCTGCATCTGCTGGGCAACATGCTGTTCCTGCTGATCTTCGGCAACAACATCGAGGACCGCATGGGCCATGTGCGGTACCTGCTGTTCTACGTGGCCTGCGGCTACGCGGCCGGGTACGGATTCGCGCTGCTCAACTCCGACTCCGGCCAGCCGCTGATCGGCGCGTCGGGGGCGATCGCGGGAGTCCTCGGCGCGTATCTCGTCCTGTATCCGAGGGTCCGGGTCTGGATCCTGGTCCCCTTCCTGCTCTTCCTGCCGCTGCGGCTGCCCGCCTGGATCGTCCTGGGCTTCTGGTTCGTGCTCCAGGCGCTGTACTCCTCCGGCCAGGGCGTCTCCAGCGCCGGCACCGTGGCGTACGCGGCCCATGTGGTCGGTTTCGTCGCGGGCATGCTGATCGCGCTGCCGCTGCGCCCCGGCACGCCACCGCCGCCGCAACCACAGGGCCCGATCTTCGGAAGGCGGGCCCGCCCGGGCTGGTGAGACGCGGGCCCGGGGCGCCGCCCGGACGCGGACGGCGGGGCGGGCCCGGAGTCGCGGTGACGGCCCTGTCCCGACCGCGCAGACCCTGTCCACAGCACCCGACCGGTACGGGTAGCCGCCCGGGAACCGATCGGGAACCGGATCGGCCACAGTGATGCATGCCGAGGGCACTTCTGACGGGTCCCGGTCCGCGACCGACCGAACTGACCAGCGGGACGTCGCGAGACGCGGCTCATCCGTCGGCGCTCGTTCCAGCCGGGGGACGGTTACAGGATTCGGCGCAAGCGCCTCAGGCGTAACCGTGGACACAGCGACTTAAGGGGGACATCCCATGGGAAAACTGGCCGTTCGTACCGCCCTGCTGATGCTGGGCGTCACCGCGCTGACGGGGCTCGTCGTCACTGAGTCGAGCGCGGCACCGGCAGCACCGGCGGCCACCGGGTCCCACGTGTTCCTCGCTTCCGACGCCGGACCCAACTTCGCACAGAAGTAGCCGTGGACGGCCCCCGGGCAGCGTCAGTCCGGCCACCTGCATTCGGCCGGCACACCGAGGCCGGCGAACAGTTCGTCGGCTGCCTCCCGGGCCGTCTTGGCCGTCGCCGCGTCGCCCATGGCGTCCGCCGCGGCGGCGACACCGGCCTGCGCCCGGGCCATCTCCACGCGTAAATCCATGGCGGCGGAATGCCGGTACGCGCTGCGGTGCAGCTCCAGGGCGGCCGCGTAGTCGTGACGGCGCCGGTGCACCCGGCCGAGGACGTTCCCGATCTCTGCCCGGCGAATGGCGCCGCTCACCTCCATCAACGCCAGCGCGCGGGCCGTGCACGCGTCCGCCTCCGGGGAGCGGCCCAGCCGCTGAAGCGTTTCGGCACGGTACGCGAGCATCAGCCCGGCGGTGCCGGGCTGGCACAGTCCGTCCGGCTCGCCCTCGATGACGGACAGACGGAACAGGGCCAGATCCGGACGCCCCGTGCCGAGGTGGGCCACTGCCAGCTCGGTCAGGGCGTAGATCTCGTGGTCCCGTTCGCCCAGCAACCGATCGAGGCGGACGGCCAGCGCGGCGGCGTCCGCCGCCTCCGTGTACCGGCCCAGACAGTTCAGTGCCGAGGCGATGTTGGCCAGCGCCTCGGCCTCCTCTCGCCGGCAGCCGAGTCGGCGGTGCAGGTCGAGGGCGCGTCGCAGCGTGTCCAGCGCTCGCGTGTACTGCCCGAGGCTGGAGTAGCACATGCCGATTCTGCTCAGGCAGGCGGCGACGCCGGGCACCTCCGCCGCCTGTTCGGCCAGCGTCAGTGCCTCGTCGAGCTCGGTGAGCGAGCCACGGATGTCGCCCGCCTTCCACAGCGCCAGGGCCAGATTGGTCAGGCTGATCCGGAGCAGCAGCGGATCTTCCAGGCGGCGTGCGGCTCGTACGGCGAGCACTTCCACGTCCCGGAACTCCGACCACCAGCCGCGCAGGTTGAGGTAGAACGCCAGGCCGCGGGGAAGGTACGCGGCGTGCAGGTCGAGTCCGACGTCATAGGCGAGCTGAGCCGCGTCGCGGAGCGCGGGGTACTCCTTGTCGAGCCAGCTCAGGGCGTCGCTCTCGGAGTCGAGGCCGGGGACCACGGAGCCCTCGGGCAGCGGCACGGGATGACGGGCGCGGCCCGGGAAGATGAGGTCACAGGCCCGCTCCAGGGTCAGCAGGTAGTGGTCCAGCAGCCGTCGGACGCCGGCCCGGTGACAGTCGGCCGGCCCGTTGCCGCGCAGATCGCGAGAGAACCAGCGGACCAGGTCGTGCAGCGTGTAGCGGCCCATGGTGTGCTGCTCGAGCAGATTGACGTCCAGGAGCTCCTCCAGGATGGTCTCCGCTTCCACGGCGTCCGTCCCGAACAGTGCGGCCGCGCTGAAGACGTCGAAGTCGGCGCCCGGATGCCAGCCCAGCATCCGGAAGGCCGCGCGCTGCGTCTCACTCATCGCCCGGTACGAGAGCTGGAGGCTGGCCGCTACGCTGCGCTCCCCCACACGGAGTTCGGTCAGCGTGCGGGCCTCCGAACGCATCCTGTCCACGAGGTACCGGACCGTCCACTGCGGCCGGTTCCTCAACCGTGCCGAGGCGATGCGCAGGGCGAGCGGGAGTCCTGCGCACATGCCGGCCAGGAGCGTGCGGGACTCGACGTCGTCCCGTTCGTCGCCGAGCACCTTGGACAGCAGCTCCATGCTGTCCTCCATCGACAGACTGCCGACGGAGCACCACTCCGCGCCGTCGATCTCCACGAGCCTGGTCCGGCTCGTGACGATGGTCGCGGAGTGCTCCGCGCCCAGCAGGAGCGGCTGCACCTGGGCGGAGTCGCGGACGTTGTCCAGCACCACCAGCAGGCGCTGGTTCGCCGTGACCGAGCGCCACAAGGCACGTCGCTCGCCGAGCCCTTCGGGAATCCGGTCGCTCGCGATCCCCAGGCTGCGCAGCAGGAGGTCCAGTGCGTCCAGTGGCTGGAGCGGCGCATGGCCCGGCGTGAAGCCGTGGAGGTCGAGGAAGAGCTGGCCGTCCGGGTAGCGCTCGGCCAGCAGCTTGGCCACATGCACGGCGAGGGCGGTCTTGCCGCTGCCTCCCATCCCGTCGATCATGATGAACCGCCGGTCGTCCTCCAGGGCGGTGAGGATGCGCCGCACGGCGTCCTGACGCCCCGTGAAGTCGGGCAGGTCGTAGGGGAGGGTGCAGCGCACGGCGACGGGCTTCGGTGCCGCCGGTTCGACGGGCGGCGCGGCCGCCGGTGCGTCGGCCAGTTCCGGGCTCTGACGCAGGATGGCCTCGTGCAGCTTGGCGAGCTGGGGGCTCGGGTCGGCGCCCAGTTCCTCGGCGAGCAGGTGCCGCACCGCGGCGTACTCCTCCAGGGCGTCCGCGTGCCGGCCGGTGCGGTACAGCACCGTCATCAGGAGCTCACGCAACGACTCCCGCAGGGGATGGGCGTCGACGTACTGCCGCAGATAGGTGGCGAGGTCGTCGAGCCGGCCCGTCCGCATCCGCAGTCTGGCGTACTGTTCGACGGCCGCCAACCGCATCTCCACCAGCACGTTGGCGGCGGTGCCGATCGCCTCTCCGTCGAGACCGTCGAGCACCGGGCCCCGCCACACGTCCAGCGCGGCGCGCAGTCCCGCCCCGGCCTCCGTCGCACGGCCCGCGCTCTTGGCCTCGGCGGCCGTGTGCAGCAGTTCCTCGAACTCCTTGAGATCGAGTTGGTCGGTGGAGACCACGGCGCGGTAACCGGCACCGTCGGTGTGGAGGATCTCGGCGCCCCCCGGAAGCGATCGCCGCAGTGCCGAGACGGTCTTGCGGATCTGATGGGCCGCCGTGGACGGCGGCTCGCTGTCCCACACGGCTTCGACGAGCCGCGCGACCGGAACCGAGCGGTTGTGTGACAGCAGCAGAAACCCCATCACTCGCTCGGCCTTGGTCCCCCCGAGCGGAAGGCGCCTCCCCCCGGCCCAGCACTCCAGCGCGCCGAGCACGTTGAAGCGTATGCCCTCCCTTTTGCCGCCGTGGTCCACGGCCGACTCCCCCTCTGTCACTACGCGGTCCTGCTCCCCGCCAGGAAGAGTAATTCACCGGTAACCAATCGGGATACGGGGAGGGCAGCCTTGAGGGAGAGACCGGGGGAATCAAGACCGGGGGAATCACGGGAGTACCGACGCCAAGAGGGCAAACCAAAACTGATCTTTTACCGATCAGGGGAGGAGGGGCCCATCCTGGCGTGATAACGGGGGCACGGATGGCCTCAGAGAGGTGTTTCATTGACGACTTCTGACGCGTTCGTGGAAAGGCGGCGTCACCGGGCGGGGCACCAGGACGATGTGACCTGCGCGACACCTGTCGGCTCACTCAGTGGCCGGGAACGACAGGTCCTGGAGCTACTGGCCGACGGTCAACTGGACGAGAGCATTGCACGCAAGCTGAATATCTCGGTCCGGACCTGCCGTCGCATCATCGCCTCCCTCATGGATCGACTGGAGGCTCGAAGCCGATTCCAGGCCGGCGTGATCGCCGTGGCGCGTGGCTGGATGGAAGTGCCGTCACCGTCCGGGCCGGCGGTAAGACCTTCGGCCCGGACGCGAATGCGAAGGGGATTAACGACAGGCGCGGGAATTGGTTCAATCGTTAACCGGTCCTGAGGGATCATCCGTCATTGGCCGGTCGAGATGACCGATCCACCGCCGGCTAATTCACAGATCGCGATCACGACCCTGGAAAGGGCGGCGCGGGTGGGCTGCCGGACGTCGTGCTCCGCACGGTCCGGCGGCCCTCAGCGCCGGAACCGGGCCGCGGCCGAGAGGAAGGCGTCGTTCTCGGGCGGGGAGCCGACGGAGACCCGGACCCCGTCGCCGGCGAACGCTCGCACGACGACCCCTGCCCGCCCGCAGTGCTCGCCGAAGGCCGCGGCCGCGTCACCCATCGGGAGCCAGAGGAAGTTGGCCTCGCTCGGGGGGACCGTCCAGCCCTGGTCCGTCAGAGCGGTGCGCACCCGCTCGCGTTCGCCGACCGTCGTCTCCACCCGCTCCATCAGCTCGCTCTCGGCGCGCAAGGCGGCGATCGCGGCGGCCTGGGCCACGCCGTTCACGCTGAACGGCAGGTAGGCCTTGCGGATCGACTCGGCCACGACCGGATGTCCGACCAGGAAGCCGACCCGCAGTGCGGCGAGGCCGTACGCCTTGGAGAACGTGCGCAGGACCACCACGTTCGGCCGCCCGGCGGCGATGTCCAGGCCGTCGGGTGCCTTCGCGTCCCGGACGTACTCGCGATAGGCCTCGTCGACGACCACCAGGCAGTCCACGGGAACCCGGTCGAGAAACGCGCGCAGATCCGCCTCCCCCACGACCGTCCCGGTGGGGTTGTTCGGATTGCACACGAAGATCAGGCGGGTCCGGTCCGTGATGGCGTCGGCCATCGCGGCGAGGTCGTGGAACCCGTCCCGGAGCGGCACCTCCACGGCGGTGGCGCCGGAGAGCCGGGTCAGTATCGGGTAGGCCTCGAACGAACGCCAGGCGTAGAGGACTTCGCCGCCCGGCTCGGCGACGGCCTCCATGAGCATCTGGGCCACACCGACCGAGCCGCAGCCGACCGCGATGCCGTCCTCCGGGACGGCATGGCGCGCGGCGATCTCGGCGATCAGGTCGGCGCATCCGTTGTCCGGATACCGGTTGGTCCGCAGCGCCTCCCGGCTGATCGCCTCGACCACGGCGGAAGGCGGCGGGTACGGGGACTCGTTGGCCGCCAGCTGGAAGACCGGGCCCGTCCGCGCCGGGCCGGCGGACCTGCTGGGCCGGTAGCTCACCATCCGGTCGAGGACCGAGCGGAAACGAGGTTTCCGCCCGGAGTCCGTGACGGTGGCGGCGGCGGGGCCTGCCTCGGCCTCGGCCTCGGTGACGGCGGCCGTGGTGACGGTGGCGGTGTCCTCGGACATCTGTGACTGCTTTCTGCTGGTCCGGCCGGGGGGAAGGTGCGGCTCCGCATCGCCTCAGGCGGTCGGCTCGGCCAGCTGGTACAGCGACGGGCCCGAGTGGATGCCGTGCGCCCGGTTCATGACCACGTCGCCCAGTTCCGCGCGCGTGGCACGGGCGTTGGCACCGCCGTAGCCGTTGGCCACGGAGAACATGCCCCACAGGATGTTCCAGGGCCGCAGTTCACCGTTCTCGTCCGGGAACAGCTCGGCGGTGGGCCGCACCCGGCGCTGGAGGATGTGGGGGCTGTCGAGCGCCGCGTCGAGGTGCCGGCGCCACTGCTGCGCCGTGAGGTCCGGCGTCCAGCCGAGCACCACGCCGCGGTTGCCGTACAGCGACGTGGGCTTGAGCACGAGGTCGTGGCGGTGCTCGACGGCGTACTCGAGCAGGTCGGCGCGTTCCCCGCTCTCCAGGGTCACGGTGCCGGGGCGCACGGTGCGCGTCCACGGCAGCAGACGGTCCACACTGGCGAGCTGCTCGCTGCTGAGCAGCGCGCGGTTGTCCTCGTCGGAGAGCATCGCCAGCGCGCCCTTGCTGGCGTAGGCGGCGGAGTCCAGCGGTGTGAAGATCTTGACCGCGCCGCGTTCCGCCGCGTCCAGGACCGGATCCAGGATCTCCGGCGCGTCGGCGATCTGGGAGATGGCGAAGGTCCGGAACACGATGTCGACCGGCTTGTCCTCCAGCCAGACCCGGCCGCCGCGGACCTCGAGCTGCCCGACGTGGCAGGGGTAGGCCTCAAGGCCCAGCTCCCGCCAGCGCAGGCAGAGCTGCCGCATGTAGGCGACCTCGTTCTCGAAGTAGCTCGGCCAGTCCGTCAGCGCGACCACCGGGCGGTCCTCCGGTGCGAATCCGCACTCCACCAGGACGTTGTTGACCTGCTCGCGCAGCGTGTCCACGAAGCCGAGGCGGTACTCGGCGGCGAACCCGGCCAGCAGGGGGTGCTCCAGCAGCCCCCGGCAGAGGTCGGCGTTGTCCATGCCGCCGATCGAACTGCCGATGTTGAACTCCAGGAGCTTGAACTGCCCGCCCTGCGGATGCCCGCCCTGCGGATGCCCGTCCTGCGGATGCCCGTCCTGCAGGTACAGGTCGGCCCGGACCTGCCGGGTCATCGCCGCTCCCCGGCCGCGGAGCACGGCGGAGACCTGCGTCTCGGTCAGGCCGGCCGCCCGCGCGAAGGCGGCGAAGTCACCGCCGAAGAGGGTGTCGGGCAGGCTGCTCAGGGCGTCCAGGACGTTCCTCACGTCGCCGAACGTCCGCTCCCGCTCGGCGTGCCCGAGGAAGACGGGCCGGGAGAGGAAGGTCCCCTTGTAGAACGCGGCGAGCATCTCCGACTCCGGCAGCCTGCCCACCAGGTCGCCGGCCTTGGCGCCGCTCTCCTTCACCCTGCTCAGATATTCCGCCGTCAGCGACACGCGGTCCATGTGGGTCCTCCTAGAAGTCCTGAAGTCCGTGAAGTCCCGAAGTCCCGAAGCCATGAAGCCCCGAGCCCCGAAGCCGCGGTCATCGGCCCGCCGCCGGCACACCGGCCGTGGCGGCTGGGGCGGGTGGCTCGAAGTAGACGGCCGCGGCCGGCAGCGAACGCTCGGTGAGCCGCAGCACGGTGCCGCCCAGCAGAGCCGTGGCCGTGATGACCAGCCAGGGCAGCCGGCCGTCCACCGCGACCAGAGCGGTGAACACGCTGGGCGCCAGGGCGTTGGCCAGGGCCCAGGAGCTCTGGTAGGCGGCCAGGTACCTGCCGCGCAGTTCGGCCGGCGCCGCGGACTGGGCCAGTGTGCTCGCGGCCGGACTGTGCACGAGTTCGGCGAAGGTGGCGACCACCACGCAGGCCAGTACGACGGCCATCGCCACGGTCGTGTTGTGCGGGCGGACGGTGCCGAGGACGGCCTGCCCGACGAAGGCGGTCACGAAGAGCGCCACCCCGGCGGTCGCCATGCGGTTGCGGGTGCGGAAGCGACGCCGGGCGAACGCGGCGACCGGGACACCGAGGGTCGCGCACAGCAGGGTGTTGACGATGAAGGAGCTGCCGATGAGGCCCTGGGGTATGTGCAGCCAGTCGGTGGCGTAGACGGGGATCAGGATCGTCAGCGAGGTGTAGCCGATGGCCACCGACAGGTTGGCGAGCGCGAGGGCGAGGAAGGGGCGGTCCCGGGCGACCAGCTTGTAACCGCCGCTCCTGGCGGCCCGTTTGCGGTCGGCGTCCGGGCTGGCCGGGGTGCGGGTGGCCAGCACCGCGGCGATGACGAAGCTGGCGGTGTTCAGCCACGCGGCCACGACATAACCGGAGTTGCCCAGGGTGGCGAGGATCACGGAGGCGATCAGGGTTCCGCCGCCGAGACCGGCGTTGCCCAGGCTCCGGGACAGGGCCTGCATCCGGTCGCGGTCGGTGCCTTCGAGGAGTTCGGCGAACCTGGCCTGGAGCGTGGACGGCGCGGCCCGGGTGCCCGCCGCGGTGATCAGCGCGAGCACGGCGAACAGGGGCAGGTCGTGGGCGAGCGGGTAGAGGGCGAAGCCGAGCGCGCGAAGGAGGTACAGGACGATGAGCACCTTCAGGGCGCCGAACCGGTCCACGGCGCTGCCGCCCAGGGGCAACGCGGCCATGGCGATCAGGCTGGTAACGGTGAGCACCGCGCCGATCTGCGCCAGCGGCAGGTGGGTGACGTGTTTGAAGAAGATCAGGTTGAAGGGGACGTACATGCCCGACCCGGTCGCGTCGATGGCGATGCCGGTGATCAGCGCACGTTCCCCCTTGAAGCGGGGGCGCAGAAAGGACATTTACTCTCCAGGAAGGGGTCCGTGGGGGCGGACCCGTCGGATGCGGATCTACGCGATCTCGTAGAAGCCGGGACCGTCCAGGTAGCGCGCCGACACGCAGTCCCGGGCGACGGCGCTCTCGGTCTCGTGAGCCAGGAACACCCGCAGCGGGAAGGTCCAGTCGTCGACGGAACGGCTGATCGGGTCGCCGGGGGTCACCCGGAACACGGAGTCGTGGAAGCTCTCCAGCGCTTCGAGCTCCGCGAGCTTGGGGTAGCGGGCGAGACGGCCCTCGACGGGCGAGACCATGTTGACGATCCTGGCGTGCCGGGCCAGTTCGTAGTCGGTGTCCCATCGCCCGAGGAAGCGCTCGGGGTCGGCGTACGCGTCGACGGTCCAGTCCAGCTGGCTCTCGCCGATGGCGGCCCCGGTCGGCACATGGACGTCGGCGCCGCAGACCCGGGCGCCCGTCTCGACCAGACGCGGCCCCTTCGGGGTCAGTTTGAGCTCGGAGTGCGCGGGTCCGTTGCGTATGCCCAGGGCGTCCAGGACCAGCAGGGTGTGCTCGACCAGCACGTCCTGTTCGGCGCCCCGGCGGGGCAGCAGCTCCGCGCCGGCCGGCAGGTCGCGGACGCCGTTCGCGCTGAGGTGGTGCATCTTCCAGATGTCGGTCACCCGGTGCCTGCCGTGCAGGCTCACCGTGTTGACGATGTACTCGTTGCCGACGAGGTACTCCTGGGCCAGCACCGCCCGGTTCTCCTGGCCGAGCACGCTGCGGCCCCCGATCAGCTTGCCGAACGCCGCGCGGACGTCCTCGGCGCTGTCGCAGAAGAAGACACCGTCGTTGCCCGCGCTGCTCACCGGCTTCAGCACGACACGGCCCGGGTTCCTGCCGTACCACTCGAGCAGGGTGTCCAGGTCGGTGGCCAGGAGCTGCTCGGTGGCCGGGACCCCGGCCTTCCGGACGGTCTCGGTCATCTCGAACTTGTCGCGCCGGGCGGGGCTCAGCGCGGTCCCGTTCGTGGGCAGGCCGAGCCGCTCGCTCAGCTCGTCGGCGAGCATGACCGCGCGCTCGATCCCGGGCAGCAGCCCGATCGGCGCATACGGCGTGAGGGCCGCCGCCGTCGCCGTCACGTCCTGGTCGTGGACGATGTTGACGGTGAAGTCATCGGGCCGGAAGCTCGCGGCGTAGACGTCGGGAATCGTCGGCGTGCTCTGCACATGGATGCAGTCGACGCCCCGCTCGCGGAACAACGGGGCGAGGCAGCGTGCGCTCGCGAACGCGTCGACGACGACCACCGCGCGACGGTCTGTGCTGGAACTCATGGTCATCCCACCATCGGTTGCTGAGGGGCGGCGAAGCCGCGTGAGTGGACAGGCGTGGTCGTCATGCGCCGGCGATCTCGACGGGGTCCCCGAACCTCATCAGGTCCCGGTAGGCCATCGCCCTGGTGTGGCGCATCGTGCGCAGCATCGCGATCGCGCTCTCGGCGGCCTCGTCGACCTGCACGATCGACTGGTCGTCGCCGACGAGGGCGGCGGTGATGGCGATGTGGCGCTCGATGTCGTGCAGATCGGCCTCGAGCAGGGCGTCGCGCGCGAGGGCCAGCTCGGGGTCGGCGACGGCCACCTTGGCGAACGGCTCGCCGGAGGCGGCGACGAGCTTGCGCATCGCCTTGCGGAACGCCTTGTGCTCTGGCTGGGTCCGGCCGGTGAGCGCCACGGGCACGGCCGGGGGCTGCATCGTCGGCCGGACCTTGGCGTCGTAGCAGGCCGCCGACATGTCCCCGGAGTGCATCATGGCCGCGGTGAACCCGCGGACCAGCACGGCGGCCTCGCGGAAGGCGGTCACCGCGGTGTCGCGGTCGGCATCCGCCAGCGCGGCGACGGCCCGGGAGACGGCGTGCGCCGCCGCGAGGTTGAGCACGAAGTAGAAGTGATGGGTGACGACCCACCGGGTCAGCTCGTCGCGGCCCACATGACAGGGCGTCCCGGACGGGACCGCCTCACCGGAGGGCCCGGCCGCCGGCGGAGCGTCCTGCGGGCTCAGGCCCCTGAGGATCAGGACCATCGCCCGGACCTCGGCCGCCCGGTCGTTCAGGTCGAGTCGGGCGCCGCGCAGATCGGCGAGGGTCCGGGCGATGATCGTGGATATCTCCCGGCGGCGGTAGGTGTCGTCGACGTCCGCCGTGCGCACCCCGAAGTACTCGTGGTTGGGCACGATCGGCCGCAGCGACGCGGTGTCCATCGGGGCGGTGGCGGCCTCGTCGGCGAGGTGTCCGGCACGGGCCACCGCGGCGTCCAGCGCCTCGTGGATCGAGTCGTCGTCCGCCCCGTTCGGGTCGAGCAGCCGGGTGTGCAGGTGGTTCAGCGCGTCGACGGCCGCCGTGAGGGCGGCCTCGACGGGGGCGGCGGGCCGGGTGCGGCAGTGCACGGCGTTGTCCGCCGGGAGGACGACGAGGGGGATGTCGGGGCAGGCAGGGGCCATGTCGGTCACCTCGGTTGTTCGGTGGTCGTGTTCGGTGTCGGGGCGGGGCGGGGCGGGACGTGCGGCGCCGCCGGGCCGGACGGCCCGTCACCCGGCGGGTGCGGCCGCGCGCCGGACCGCGCCGCTGAGCGCGGTCCGGGGATCGGTGATCAGGTCGACGTCCACGGGGGTGCCCCGGGCGAGGAGGCGGCGGCCCTGCGCCATGTCCCGGGGCCGGTCGACGGTCAGGAGGGCGTGCAGGCGGTCGCCGCTCAGCCACAGCGCCGTCCAGCCGGGTCCGTCGGGCGTGCCCCGGAAGACCACCCGGTCCGCGGCGGCGTGATGACCGGCGTACTGCACCATCCGCCCGAACTGCTCCGACCAGACGTACGGGACCGGGTCGTAGAGCGCTTCCTGCCCGAGCAGCGCTGCGGCGGCCACGTCGGGCGCGTTCAGGGCCGTGTCCCAGTGCTCTGCCGTCAGCCGGCGGCCGTACCGCTCCGACCACCAGGAGGCGCAGTCGCCGGCCGCCACCACCTCCGGCCGGGCCGTGCGCAGCGAGCCGTCCACGACGACTCCCCCGGCGACCTCGAGCCCGGAGCCGGCCAGCCAGCCGACCTCCGGCCGGACCCCGACGCCGGTCACGACCGCGTCGGCGGGCAGGAAGGACCCGTCGGCCAGGGTGAGTCCGCCGGGATCCACCGAGGCGACCCGGACCCCGCAGCGCAGCTCGACGCCGCTCTCGGCGTACCAGCCGGCGGTCAGCGCACCGAGTTCGGGCCCGAGCGCCCCGGCCAGCGGGGCGTCACCGGCCTCCAGGACCGTCACCCGGCAGCCCTTCCCGGCCGCCGCGGTCGCCACTTCGGCGCCGATCCATCCGGCACCGACGAGCACCACCCGCGCGCCCGCCCGCAGCGAGTCGCGCAGCCGCTCCGCGTCGTCCAGGGTCCGCAGAACGTGTTGCGGCCCCTCACCGGGCAGCCGGACGGGCATCGCACCCGTGGCGATCACCAGCCCGTCGAAGGGCAGCGGCCCGTCCGGGGTCACCAGGACCCCGCCGGGACGGTCGTCGTGCAGGCGCAGCGCCTCGGCTCGGGTGCCGAGGCGCCGCTCGCACCGCAGGGCCTCCCAGTCGGCGGGCAGGGCGATGCCCTCCGTGTCGCCCGCGAGGACGGCCTTCGACAACGGGGGCCTGTCGTACGGCGGATGGCTCTCGGCACCCACGAGGGTCAGGCCGCCCTCGTAGCCCCGCGCGCGCAGGCGCTGGAGCGCGCTCAGGCCCGCGAGCCCGCCCCCGACGACGATCACGTTCCGCATGAGTCGCACCTCTGGTTCTCCGCGGCGCCTTCGGCCGCGGCGATCGACCTCGCCAGCGCCGTCTTGACGGGAATGCCGAGCCGTTCGGCCGCCGCGACCACGTCCTCGTACTCCGGCTGGACGTTGACGATCCGCCGCCGGTACCGCGCGACCTTGACCCGGACGGAGGCCTCGCCCACGGCGACGGTGGTGAACTCCCGCTCCAGCTCGTGCTTGTCCACCCGGTGCTCGCGGGTGCCGATGGTGGAGGTCTCGGCCGTGATCGTCTCCCGTACGGCGGGAAGGACCGGGAGCGGGCACAGCGCCGAGAGCATGTGGGCGGGGCGCCCCTTCTTCATGAGGATGGGGGTGAGCCACGCGTCGGAGGCGCCGGCCTCCAGCAGCCGGGTCAGGACCTGCGGCCAGATGCGCGGGTCGAGGTCGTCGACGTTGGCGTCGACGACCACCGCCTGCGCCACGGCCGGGGCATCGGCCCGCGGGGTGGTTCCGAGGACGACCCGGACGACGTTCGGGACGTCCTCGAGGTCGCGTGTGCCCGCGCCGGCCCCGGTGGCGACCAGCCGGAGTTCGGGCATGCCGCCCCACTCGCCGCACAGCGTCAGCAGGAGTGCCACACCGGTCGGGGTGGCCATCTCGTACGGGAGCCCACCGGACCGGGCCGGTGCGCCGGAGCCGGTCAGGAGCCTGAGGACGGCGGGCGCCGGGACGGGGATCCGGCCATGGTCGCTGCGCGCCCGCCCGCTGCCCAGTGTCACCGGTGTGGCAGCGGCGTCGGTGATGCCCAGTTCGTGCACGGCGGCGCAGACGCCCACCACGTCCGCGATCGCGTCCAGGGCGCCGACCTCGTGGAAGTGGACGTCGTCGACGGCGATGCCGTGCGCGGCGGCCTCGGCGCGGGCCAGCCGCAGGAACACCGAGTGGGCCCGTTCCCGTACCGCCTCGGGGAGTGCGGCCCGCGCCAGCATCGTGCGGATCGCGTGCCAGGTGCGGTGCGGCGGGCCGGGGTCGGCGTCGACGTGCACCTGTGTCGCGGACAGGCCGCAGCGCCGGACCTGCTCGGCGCGGACCCGGATGCTGCCGGGAGCGACCGCGTCGACGGCCCGGCCGACCGTGTCCAGGGTGGCTCCCGCGTCGAGCAGGGCGCCCAGCAGCATGTCGCCGGCCACCCCCGAGGAGCAGTCGAACCAGGCGGAGACGGGTGTGTTCATGAGCCCACCGGGATCGGCCGGCCGGTGTCCCGGCGCACCATCCGACGTGTCATCCGGGCCGCCGCGACGGCGGCTCCGAACCCGTTGTCGATGTTGCAGACCAGCACGCCCGGGCCACAGGAGTTGAGCATGGTGAGCAGCGGGGCGACGCCGCCGAAACAGGCGCCGTATCCGACGCTGGTCGGGACCGCGACGACGGGCACGGCGACGAGCCCGGACACCACGCTGGGCAGTGCGCCGTCCATGCCCGCGACGACGACGAGGCAGTCCGCGGCGTCGAGCCGGTCCCGCACCGCGAGGAGCCGGTGGATGCCGGCCACTCCGACATCCCGCACCAGCTCCGCCGAGCAGCCGAACTCCCGTGCGACGAAGGCTGCTTCTCGCGCCACCGGTTCGTCCGTCGTCCCGGCCGTCACCACCAGGACCCTGCCCCGGGCGGACGGGGGCTCGCCCAGTGCGGCACAGCGTGCCTCCCGGTCGATCCGCACCTCGGTCCGCACGCCGGTCGGCACGTCGCTGCCCGCGTCGCCGGCGAAGACCCGGGACACCGCGTCCAGGGCCTCGTCGGACAGGCGCGTCGCCAGGGCGGTGCGCCGGCCGGGCTGGCGGACGAGCTCCTGGAGCAGGGTGACGATGTGGGCGGTCTTCTTGCCGGCGCCGTAGACCACCTCGGGATCACCGGTGCGCAGAGCCCGGTGGGTGTCCAGGCGGGCGAAGCCGAGGTCCTTGATCCCGTCGCCGTCGCCGCGGCCGGCCAGGGGGCCGGCCACCAGCTCCCCCAGGGCCTCCTCGACGCCGCTCGTGCCCGCGGACACGCGGTGCAGCAGGTCCCGTACCTCCTCGCGGTCCATGGCTCACCCCTCGGCGCTGTCGTTGAGGGAACCGGAGCGGAACCCGCGCGGGTCGACCTCCACGGAGGCGAACCCGGCCGCCCGGACGGCGTTCAGCGCCTGGGCGCAGGACGTGACGGCGGGCACGGCCGGGGCGTCGACCTGGACGAGGGCCCGCTCACCGAGGTCGCGGACCCGCAGGTCGTAGGTGCCGATCCCGGCCCGGCTGAGCACCTCCCGCAGCGCGTTCTCGGCGGCCTCGACACGGGCGAGCCGCTCCCGGGTGACGGTCAGGCCGTAGGCGACGCGGCTGGACAGGCACGGCGATGCCGGCTTGTCCCAGGTCGGCAGTCCCCAGGCGTGGCTCGCCGCCCGTACCTGGTCCTTGGTCAGGCCCGCGTCGGCCAGCGGGGTGACCACACCCCGCTGCGCGGCCGCGCGGATGCCGGGCCGGAACGGGTCGGTCAGATCGTCGGCGTTGGTGCCGGTCGCGACATGGGCGAGGCCCTCGTCGGCCGCCACCGTCAGCAGTCGCCCGGTCAGTTCGTTCTTGCAGTACCAGCAGCGGGAGCGCGAGTTCTCGCGGTATCCCGCGACCTGGAGCTCGCCGGTGGCGACGAAGGCGTGCCGGGCGCCGAGCGCGCCGGCGATCTCTTGCACCGCGTCGCGCTCCCGGCCCGGCAGGCTCGCCGAGTCCCCCGTGGCGGCGAGCACCCGGTCAGGGCCGAGCGCGCGGAGCGCCGCCGCCAGCAGCAGCGTGGAGTCCGCGCCCCCGGAGAACGCCACCACCAGGGAGTCCAGTTCGAGCAGCCGCCGGTGGAGGTCGTCGAGCCGCCGTGCGGGTACGTCACCGAAGTGCGGCGGAGTGCCCGCCGGCGATGTCTGCAGGGGCATGCGGGTCACTCGATTCCCAGGGCGGACATCATGGGGCGCAGCTTCGCGCAGGTCTCCGCGTACTCGGCCTCGGGGTCGGAGTCGGCCACCAGACCGCAGCCGGCGAACAGCGAGGCGGAGGAGCCGTCGAGCAGGGCGGAGCGGATGGCGACCGCGAACTGGCCCTCACCGGCGGGGGCCGCCCAGCCGACCACCCCCGCGTACCAGCCGCGGTCGAAGCCCTCGTTGTCGGAGAGCCAGCTCAGCGACTCCTGGCGGGGATGGCCGCCCAGCGCCGGCGTGGGGTGCAGCAGCTCGACGAAGTCCAGGACGCCCGCCTCGGAGCCGGGCGCCAGGCGGCCCCGGACGTCGGTGGACAGGTGCTGGACGTTGGTGAGCTTGACCACGCGGGGCGGGGTCTGGATCTCCACGTCGGCGCAGGAGTCGTGGAAGGCGTTCCGGAGCATCTGGACCACGACGTCGTGCTCGTGCTGGATCTTGGGGCTGGCGACCAGTTCGCGTTCCAGCGCCTCGTCCTCCTCGGGCGTGGCTCCGCGGGGGGCGGTGCCGGCCAGTCCCAGCGCGTGCACGGTGCGGTCGTCGACGCGCACCAGGTACTCCGGGGTGGCGCCGAGGAAGGTGTACTCCTCGTGGTCGACCGCGAAGACGGTGGTGCCGGGGTTGGCCTCGCGCAGTCGCCCGACGGTGGCGGGGACGTCGAACGGCGTGGACGCGGTCACACGGAGTTCGCGGGCCAGCACCAGCTTCTCGAAGACGCCGTCGCGTATCCGGCCGGTCGCCCGGCGGACCAGTCCCTTCCAGTCGTCGGCGCCCGGCAGCTCGACGCTGGTGTGCGTACGAGCCGCCGGGGCCGACGGCTGCCGCCGCGGGGGACCGGCGGTACGGAGACAGCGGTCGGCGAGCTGGGCGAGCGACTCGGCCAGCTGCTCGGGGTCGCTGTCGTGCATCAGTACGGCGTTGAGCCGCAGTTCGGCCGGGTGGGCACGGTCCGCGACGCCGGGCTCGGGCAGGGCGCTGCGCAGTTGCAGGGACGGCACCCACAACAGCGCGTCGGGGAGCCGTCGGGTCTCCGGCGTGCTGTCCGGGCTGAACGCGAACCCGCCGATGGCGAGGGGGCCGTCGGCCCCCGGCAGCGGCGTGGTGGCGGTCGTGCCGCCCGTCACCGGGTTCCGGGACAGCTCCGCCCACGTCTCGCGGACGGACGCCATCCGCGTCTCGCCGCGGCCCCGCAGATCGCGGGCCGTCCCGATGGCGACGACGCTGCCGCGGTCCCATGCCGACTGCCACAGGAAGGAGCGGGGCGTACTGCGCCGGGCGCGGCTCCAGATGGCCAGGGGGTCGGTGACCGTGAGGGGCCTGGCCCAGCTGGCGAGCACGGTCCGCTGGGTGGCGCGCGCCCGGTCCAGGGCGCGCCGGCAGGTGGCGAGCAGGCTGTCGAGGTCCGCCTGGTCGAGCACGGACGGGTGCCGCACGGGCGCGGCGGTCGGCGCGGTAGCGGTCTGCACGGTCAGTACACCCCTTCCACGACGGCGGTGCCGCCGCCCTCCGCGGTCAACGGCCGGATGTCGGCCAGACCGTCCTGCGGGTAGGCGCTCGTGGGCGCGATGCGCAGCACCGCGTCGCGCTCCAGCGTCCAGGGCAGCAGCAGGTCGCGGGAGACCAGGCTGATCCTGGCCTGTCCGCGCTCGCCGTAGCCCACCTCGGTCGTGGTGTCCTCGGGGTCGACGACCCTGACGTGGCTGAAGGGGTGGAACGGCACGAAGACGCAGCCCCCCTCGTCGGCGGCGCTCCTCGGGCGCTGCGGGGCTATGCCCATCATGGTGTTGCCGTACAGGCCCACCACCGCGGCGTCCGGGAAGACCTCCTCCTCCAGCACGCGCAGCGTCTCCGGGCTCACGCTGGTGCCGGCCCAGATGATCCCGCGCACCTTCCGCTGGACCAGGTCCAGCAGCTTCTCGTCGGCGGCCAGGGCCTCCAGCACCGGCGGCGTGGCGAAGAGCACCGAGACCGGCTGGGTGGCCAGCACGTCCTCCGCCTGCGCCAGGATGTGCCGGACGTAGCGGGCGGCCTCGTCGGTCCGTCCCGCCTTGACACTGCCCTTCACCCAGCGCGGGTCGAAGTCGATGTAGTGGCAGAACGTACGGCGCAGCCGGGCCAGCAGCCCGACGGAGCGGCCCACGATGTGCGGTCCGGTCGGGCCCAGGTGGAGCCAGTGGCCGTCGCCCTCACCGGGGACGCCGTGCTCGGCGAGGACCTCGCTCACCCACAGGACGCCGTTGCGGCGGGAGTGCGCCTCCACGATGCGCTTGGGCCGTCCCGTGGTGCCGCCGCTGTCGAACACCTGGAACTCCCAGGCGTCCCGGAGGGTGCCGGCCGGGACCAGATCGTCCACGGGGATGTCCCGCCACTCCTCGCCGACATCGGGGAAGAGGTCGAGGTCCTCCCAGGAACGGATGTCCGTCAGGGGGTCGAAGGCCAGTTCCGCGGCCTTCTTCACCCAGTACGGGGAACCGGTCTCCGGGGAGAAGTGCCACTGCATCGCGGCGCGGATGAACTCTTCCGGGGCGAGGTCGGCCCGGAGGGGATCGGCCGATGTCTCCAACATGTTTCTCCTCCGTCAGAAGCGGGTCAGACCTGGGCCAGCGAGCGGGCGGGGGTGACGGGCAGGGTCCGTCCCACGGCCTCCACCACGGGCTTGAGCCGGTCCATGAGCGCGCCGAACTGCTGCGCGGTGAGCGCCTGGGCGCCGTCGCACAGCGCGTTGCGCGCGTCGGTGTGCACGTCGATGAGCAGGCCGTCGGCACCGCAGGAGGCCGCGGCCAGGGACATCGGCCCGACCAGGTGGGGCCGGCCGGTGCTGTGGCTGGGGTCGACGATCACGGGCAGATGGGTGAGCCGCTTGGCCTCGGCCACGGCGCTGAGGTCCAGCGTGAACCGGGTGCTGCGGTCGTAGCTGCGGATGCCGCGCTCGCACAGGACGACGTCGCCGTTGCCCGCCTGCATCACGTACTCGGCGGCCATCAGCCACTCCTCGATCGTGGCCGACATGCCCCGCTTGAGGAGGACCGGCCGCCCCGACGCCCCGGCCTCGCGCAGCAGCTCGAAGTTCTGCATGTTGCGCGTGCCGATCTGGAGCATGTCGCTCTCCTCCGCGACGCACTCCACGTCGCCGGGGGTGACGACCTCGGTGACCACCGGCAGGCCGGTGCGCTTGCGCTGTTCCGCCAGGAGGGCGAGACCCGCCAGTCCCATCCCCTGGAAGCTGTAGGGAGAGGAGCGGGGCTTGAACGCGCCGCCGCGCACCATGACCGCGCCGGCCGCGACGACGGCGTCCACCACCGAGAACATCTGGTCCCGGCCCTCCACCGCGCAGGGGCCGGCGATCACCGTGAACTCGGTGCCGCCGAACGCGGCCTCACCCGAGGGCCCGACCTTCACCACGGTGTCCTCGGCGCGGAACTCACGGCTCGTCAGGCGCTGCGGGCCCGACAGCGCGATCACGCGGTCCACCCCGGCGGCCTTCTCCACGGCAGACACCAGTTCCGGCGTTCCGCACTGCTCGGTGATGAGCATCGCGATGTCGTCCATCGTGCTGGACACCGCGATCAGGCCCTGGTCCCGGAGAATTCCGGAGACGTAATCCAGCTGTTCGCGGGTGGCCCGCGGACGCATTGCCACGATCATGGGAGCCTTCCAAATGGGCTGGCACGCGGGATCTTCTCCCGATTGCGACTCCAAGCCATTTCGGCCTGAGTGTGAGCGACACCGGACACTCCCGGTGGCTGCGGTCGGAGAACGACCTGTGCCGAAAGCTAACCAGGGGTCGGCCGCTCATGGCAGTGCGCTGGCAGGATGCTGCCAATCTCCCGTGGAAGTGCCCACGATCGCCGTCTGACGTGCTGTGATCGCCGGGCAGTCCTCGAGTGAGGACGGCTGTCACACAGGCCGAGCGAGGGAGTGGGCCGTGAAAATCATCGACATCAGCCAGGGCTGGTACGAGGGCATGCCCTCTTATGACGCGCCGTGGTACCCGAAATTCGGGGTACGCAGGGCCATGTCCCCCGAGACCGATCCGTCGGGCGTCGGCCGGACGTTTTCCGACCTCCAGCTGTTCCCGCATAACGGAACGCATGTGGAATCCGGTTACCACTTCTTCGAGGACCGGGAAAAGATTGACGAGGTCCCGCTGGACACCTTCGTCGGCCGTGCCTGCGTCGCGGACCTCTCCCACAAGCGCGACCTCGACCCGGTCACCGGCGAGGACCTGGAGAAGGCGCTGCGCGACGTGTGGCAGCCCGGGGACCGGCTGCTGGTGCGCACCGACCACCCGAACCGCTACCTGGGCCGGGATGACTACTGGGACAAGCCGCCGTACCTGACCGTCTCCGCCGCCGACTGGATGGCGGACAACGGGGCCGTCCTGGTCGGCATGGACTGCATCACGGAGCGGCCCGACGACCGCAGCGGACAGGTGCACCGGCGCCTGCTGTCCGCCGGCATCCCCATTCTGGAGAACATCCAGAACCTCGACCAGGTCGGCGGCCCCGTCGTCCAGTTGATGGCGCTGCCCGTCAAGATCGCCGACGTGGAGGCCGCGCCGGCCCGCGCCGTGGTCATCGACGGATGGCCCTTCTGAGCGCCCCCGGGGGCACGGTGTCGGACAGGGGACAGTCGTGACGGGAGACCTGACGGCCGTTTCGCTCACCCGGGCGGCGACGGCGACCGAAGAGGCGGTCGACGCCGCGGTCGAGGAGGCGCTGGATCTCCTGGGCCGGCCCTTGCAGGACGTCGGCAAGGGCGACCGCGTGGTCATCAAGCCCAACATGTTCCAGCGCAAACCGGGGTTCAGGACGAGTCCCGAACTGCTGCTGGCCGTGGCGGCGCGGGCGTCGGCGCGCGGGGCCGAGGTCTACGTGGCCGAACGCACGCACGTGCTGAAGGAGATACTCCACCGGGCCCCCGTCCACCGCTACGCCCAGGTGGTCAGCTTCGACGACCGGCCGCTGCGCGTGGTCCAGGTGCCCGGCGCCACGTCGCTGAGGGTGCCGATCGCCGTTCCCGACCTGGTGCTGGACTGCGACTTCTTCATCGGAGCGCCCCAACTGCGCACCCACTCCAGCGTGGTGCTGACCAACGCCATGAAGAACCTGGTGGGCCTGCTGCCGGGATTCACCACGCGCATCGTCCACATGGCCGGGGTCGAGGAGGCGATCGTCGACCTCAACCAACTGCGCCCGCAGCATCTGGTGGTCTGCGACGCGACGACCGTCATCGAGGGGAACTACCCGATGGAGGGCACGACGCGTGAGGCCGGTCTGATCGCGGCCTCGCGCAACGCGGTGGCCCTGGACGTGACGATGGCGGCGGTCGCCGGCGTGGGGTCCTGGGAGCTCGCCTATCTGCGCGACGCCCACGCCCGGGGGCTCGGGCCGATCGACCTCGCCGACATCGACGTGCGGGGCACGGCGGTGGAGGACGCGGCGTTCAAGATCCGGCGCGCCCCGGTGGACCTCACCCCGCCCCGGGAGGGCATCCACGTCCACGCCGAGACGGCGTGCGAGGACTGCCGCCGCTGGCTGGCCGCCGCGCTGCACCTGCTGCGCGACGAACTCCTGCGGTTCCCGGGGGAGATGACGATCGTGTCCGGCCCGATGGAACGGCTTCCGGCGCTGCGCGGCGCGGTGGTCCTGGTGGGCAACGCGATGTACGAGCACCGCGACGCCGGCGTGTACCTGGAGGGGTGCCCGCCGCGGGCGATCCAGACCGCCGGGCTGCGCTACGCGATGGGCCAGTCCGTCACGGAGCAGGAAGCCACCCAGTTCCGCGTGCCGCGCCAGGAGGCGAGCGCCCAGGACGCCGACGGGTTCGCCGGACTGTCACTCGAGGAGTGGATCTGACATGGAGACGTTCATCCCCGTACTGCGCGGCGGCCAGGAGCACCGGTCACGTGACTCCCGCCCGCTGCACGACGTGAACGGCAACCCGCTCGCCGAGGTCCACGAGGCGCCCGCCCTCACGACGAGGCTGACCGCGAAGGCCATGCGCCAGGCACCGGCCCTGGACCCGGACGAGCGGCTGGCGGTGCTCGCCGAGGCGGGCGCCCTGTTCGCGGGGGCGACGCTGGGCGGGCAGACCCCCGAGGAGTACTGCCGGCTCCAGGCGCTGGCCTCGGGCGTGCCCGTGGCGGTCGCCCGTGGGACGCTCGAGCGGATGCGCGGCGACTGCGCCCTGCTCGGCACGGTCGTCGGCAGGCAGTCCCCGGTCGGGGCCGGCCGGACGGCCCGCTGGGTGCGCCGCGGCTCCGTGCTCGGCGTCGTGGCCCCCAGCAACCATCCGGCCACCCACGGGGCCTGGCTCCAGGCCCTCGCCATGGGATACCGGGTGGCCGTACGGCCGGGCACCCGGGACCCGTTCACCCCGCTGCGTCTTGTGCGGGCCCTGCTCCGGGCCGGCCTCGACCCGCACTGGATCAGCCTGCTCCCCGGATCCCATTCCGCCGCGGACTCGCTCGTCCAGGCGGCAGATCTGGCTCTGGTGTACGGCAGTGAGGCCACGGTCGCCCGGATGCGCGGCAACGACCGCGTGCTGGTGCGCGGGCCGGGGCGGACGAAGATCCTGGTGGACGGCGCGTACGACGACCGCACGCTGGACCACCTGGTCACGGAGATCGCCTCGGACGGAGGCGTGCGGTGCACCAACACCAGCGCCGTCCTCACCTCCGGCGACCACCGGGAGCTGGCCGAGGCGCTGGCCGAGCGGCTGGCCCGGCTGCCGGCCCACCCGGTCACCGACGACCGGGCGGTCCTGCCGGTCCGCCCGCGCAAGGAGGCCGAAGCGCTCAGGGCGTCCGTCGACCGGGCCGCCCAGGGGGCACCCGACCTGACGGCCCGTCACTACGAGGACGGCCCGCTGGCACCCGTGGGTGACGACGGCGTGGCGCTGCGTCCCGCCGTCCTGTGCGTGGACCGCGGCGACCACCCCGGGCTGCGGACCGAACTGCCCTTCCCCTGCGTGTGGGTGGCGCCCTGGCGGCCGTCGGACGGCGTGGGCCCGCTGGACGACTCGCTCGCCCTGACCCTGCTGACCGACAGCGCCGCGCTCGTCGAAGAGGCCCTGGAGTCCCCCGGGATCCGCACCGTGCTCCACGGCAGGGTCGCCGACTGGTGGAAGGACCCGTACCTGCCGCACGACGGATACCTCGGCCAGTTCCTCAACGAGGCGCGCGGCTTCGCCGCCGCGTGAAGCCGCACCCCGCACCGGCGCCCCTCCCCGGCCCGGCCCCCTTCGTAGGACACCCCTCACAGACAGGGACGCACCCATGCCCACAGACACCGCGACCCTCGCCGAGGTCGAGACGGCGGTGCACGACATCACCGCCGGCGCGCTCGGCCTGTCCGCCGTCGGCCGCCACGACAACCTGCTGGAGCTCGGCGTCGACTCTCTCGTCGCCACCCGGATCGTGGCGGCGCTGCGCACCCGGTACGGCGTCGAGATCCCGCTGATCCTGCTCTTCGAGCACCCGGAGATAGCCGAGTTCGCCGAGTCCGTCCACGACCTCGTCCTCGAACTCGACCTCGTCCAGAGCGGCACAGAGGACTGACCCCATGGGCGTACCGGGCGAGTTCCCCTACGACGCCGGGATCCACCCGGCCGGGTACACCACCCGGCTGTGGACCATGCGTCAACTGGCGGGGCTGAGCAGCGCCGAATCCACCAACGCCCGCTTCAGGTACCTGCTGGAGATGGGCGAGACCGGCCTGTCCCTCGCCTTCGACCTGCCCACCCAGCTCGGACTCGACCCCGACGACCCGGCGGCCCACGGAGAGGTGGGCCGCACCGGGGTGTCGGTCGCCACGGTGGACGACCTCGCCGAGGTCTTCGACGGCATCCCGCTCGACAAGGTGTCGGTGTCGTTCACCATCAACGCCACCGCTCCCATGCTGCTCGCGATGTGGATCGTGCTGGCCGAGCAGACCGGCGTGGCACCGGCCGCGCTGCGCGGCACCCTGCAGAACGAGATGCTGAAGGAGTTCCTGGCCCGCAAGGCGTACGTCTACGACCTGCCGACCAGCGTCCGCTACGGGCTCGACGTGATCGAGTACTGCCTTCAGGAGCTCCCCGGCGTCAATCCCGTCTCCGTCTCGGGCGGCCATGCGCGGGAGGCCGGGGCCGACGCCGCTCTCGAGGTGGCCTGCGCCCTGGCGAGCGTGGACGAGTACCTGCGCGGCATGGTGGCGCGCGGCCACTCGGCCGAAGCGGTGGCGGCCCGCTTCAGCTTCATCTTCGGGACCGACATGGAACTGCTGAAGGAGGCGGCGAAGCTGCGGGTCGCCCGCCGGCGCTACGCGGAGCGCATGAGGTCGCTCTGGGGCGTCCGCGATCCCAGGGCCATGAAGCTGCGCACCCAGGTCAACACCTTCGGCTCGGCGCTGGCCTACCAGGAGCCCCTCAACAACATCGTCCGGGCCACCGTGCAGGCGATCGCCGCGGTGCTCGGCGGCACCCAGTCGCTGCACGTGTGCAGCTTCGACGAAGCCGTACAGACGCCGGGGCCGCTCGGGGCGAGGATCGCCCTGCGCACCCAGCAGATCCTCGCCGAGGAGACCGACCTGGCGCACTACCCGGATCCCCTGGGCGGCTCGCGGGTGATCGAGCAACTGGTGGAGACGCTGGGCCGCGAGGTGGACGACTGGCTGGAGCGGATCGACGCCCGCGGCGGAATCGCGGAGTGCATCCGCAGCGGATGGCTCGAGGGCGAGATCGAGGACCTCGCCTTCCACGACCCGGGTCCCGTCGTCGGGGTCACCGCGCCCACCCCCGTGGAGTCCGAGACCAGGCTGCTCCAGGCGGAGCGCCACACCACCACGGGCGGCCGGCGTGAGATCACCAGACGCCCCTGGGGCGACGAACTCGACCGGCTGCGCGAGGACGCCGCGGCCGGGCGCAACGTCATGCCCGCACTGATCCGCGCGGTGCGCGCCCGCGCCACCATCGGGCAGCTGTGCGCGGCCATGCGTCCCGACGACCACGTCCCGGAGAGTGACTGATGACACGTCTCATCGAGGCGGTGCGCCAGGGGGCCGGCCGAGAGCAGCTGCTCGCCTGCCCGGTGCCCGAGTCCTACCGTGCGGTCCACCTGCGACGCGGTGAGGACCACCTGTTCCAGGGCCTGCACGGCAGGAACAAGGACGTCCGCAGGACCCTGCACGTCGGCGAGGTCCCCATGCCGGAACTCGCCCCGGACGAGGTGCTGGTGGCGGTGATGGCGGCGGCGGTGAACTACAACACCGTCTGGTCCGCCCTGTACGAGCCGATACCCACCTTCCGGTTCCTGGAGCAGTTCGCCCGGCAGGGCGGCTGGGCCGGGCGGCACGACCGCGACTACCAGGTGGTGGGTTCGGACGCGGCCGGGGTGGTGGTCCGGGTCGGCAGCGCGGTGCGGCACTGGTCCCCGGGCGACCGGGTGGTGGTCAACCCGCCGTACATCGACGAGCAGGACCCGGACGCGCAACGGGACGGCATGCTCACCGAGGGGATGCTCGCCTGGGGTTTCGAGACCAACTTCGGCGCCTTCGGCGACTTCGCCGTGGTCCGGGCCACCCAGCTGGTGCCCAAGCCGCCCCACCTGTCCTGGGAGGAGGCGGCCTGCAACACGCTGTGCCTGGGCACCGCCTACCGGATGCTGATCAGCGAACGGGGCGCACGGATCAAGATCGGGGACGTGGTCCTGATCTGGGGCGCGGCCGGCGGTCTCGGCTCCTACGCCGTGCAGCTGGTGCGCCGGGCCGGCGGCATCGCCGTCGGGGTGGTGGGCTCGGACGCCAAGGCCGATCTGCTGACGGACCTCGGCTGCCATGCCGTGATCAACCGCAACGACGTGGGTCTCGGCGAGGACGGCACCGAGCCCGCGACCGCGTGGAAGGCACTGGGCTCGGCCATTCGCCGCGAGGTGGGCGAGGACCCGCACGTGGTCTTCGAACACGTGGGCCGCGCCACGTTCGAGACCTCGGTGAACGTGGTCCGGCGCGGCGGCACGGTGGTCACCTGCGGATCGAGCAGCGGCTACCGGCACTCCTACGACAACCGCTATCTGTGGATGCGCCTGAAGCGGGTCATCGGCAGTCACGGCGCCAACATCCACGAGGCCTGGGAGGCCAACCGGCTGCTCCGGCTGGGCAGCGTGGTCCCGGCCCTGTCCAGGGTCTACCCGCTGGAACAGGCGCCCGAGGCCACCCGGTCGGTCCAGCTGAACGAGCACGAGGGCAAGGTGGGGCTGCTGGTCCTCGCCACCGACGAGGACCAGGGCGTGGAGGACTGGGAGCTGCGCAAGAAGGTGGGCGAGGAGCGGCTGCGCCTCTTCCGCGAGCACGCGGCGCAGAAGGAGTCCCGATGACCGCCCCGGCCACCGTCCCGGACGCGTTCCGCCGCCGGGCACGGCTCAGCCCCTCCGCGGTGGCCGTCGCCGACGCCGCGGAACGGCTGGACTACGCGGAGCTGGAACGGCGCACCGACGGCCTCGCGCACGCCCTGGTCGCGGCGGGGACACGCCCGGGCGACCGGGTGGTGGTCTGCGTCGAGCGCTCGGTGGCGCTGGTCGTGGCCCTCCTCGCCGTCCTGAAGGCCGGCGCGGCCTATGTGCCGGTCGACCTGGGCGAGGCGCCGGGCCGGCTGGCGGACATGCTCGACGACGCCGGGGCCCGCGTGGCGCTGTGCGACGCGGCGGGCCGTGCCCTGCTCGCCGGGCGGCCGCTGCGCACACTGGACCCGGCGGCGATGGACCCGGCCGCGCCCGCGCACCCGGCCCGGTCCGCTCCCCTGCCGGACGCGGGGCCGGAGGCCCTGGCCTGTCTGATGTACACCTCCGGGTCCACGGGCCGCCCCAAAGGGGTGATGGTCCCGCACCGCGCCGTCGTCAACCTGGTGACCGAGCCCAACTACGTCCGGCTGGGCCCCGCGGACCGGCTGCTGCAACTGGCTCCGGTCGCCTTCGACGCCGCGACCTTCGAGATCTGGGGGGCGCTGCTCAACGGCGCCCGGGTGGAGCTGGCCCCGCCCCGCACGCTCGGCCCCGCCGAACTGGGCCGGCTGCTCGACGAGCGCGGCATCACGGTGCTGTGGCTGACCGCTGCCCTGTTCCACCGTCAGATCGAGACGGCACCCGAGTCGCTCGCGGGGCTGCGCACCCTGCTGGCCGGCGGGGACGTGCTCTCACCCGGTCACGTCCGCCGGCTGCGGTCCGCGGCACCCGGTCTGGAACTGGTCAACGGCTACGGCCCCACCGAGGCGACCACCTTCAGCCTGTGCCACCGGATCGCCCCGGACGAGGAGTTCCCCCGTTCGGTGCCGATCGGACGGCCGGTGCAGAACGCCGCCGTGGAACTGCGCGACGACTCCGGCTCGGTGGTGCCGGACGGCGACACGGGTGAGCTGTGGGTGGCCGGGGCCGGGGTCTCGCTCGGCTACTGGCGACGGCCCGAGCTCACCGCGGAGCGCTTCGTGCCCGACGCCTCCGGGCGGCTGTGGTACCGCACCGGCGACCTCGCCCGGCGACGCCCCGAGGACCGGGTGGTGGAGTTCCTGGGCCGGGCCGACGGCCAGATCAAGCTGCACGGCCACCGGGTGGAGCCCGGGGAGATCGAGCACGCGCTGGCACGGCACGTGTCGCTGCGGCAGGCGGCGGTCGCGGTGCGGACCAACCACCTGGGCGAGGACCGGCTGGTGGCCTGGGTGACGGCCGACGGCCCGCCGGACCGCCGCGCCCTGCGCTCCTTCCTGCGCGAGCGGCTGCCCGGCTACATGGTCCCCGCCGTGTTCCTGCACGTGGAGGAGCTTCCGGTCACCAAGAACGGCAAGGTCGACCGGCGCGCGCTGCCGGACCCGGACTGGCGCCGTAAGGAGAACTATGTCTGAGCCCCACGAGCAGCTGACCCACCTGGTCGCCGAGGCCTGGCGGGAGGTGCTGGGCATCGACGGCATCTGCCCCGACGACGACTTCTTCGATCTCGGCGGCGACTCCCTGACCGCCGCCCGGCTGGCGGCCCTGCTGCACACCCGACTGGGCACCGAGGTGAACGCGGTCGACGTACTCGACCAGCCGACGGTGTCCTCCCTCGCCAAGGAACTGGAGCGCCGACGTGCCGACGGCAACTGACATCGCACCGTCCGGCTCGACCGGCACCCGGGACGTACGCCTGTGGATCGGCGGGACCAGCGTCTCGCTCTTCGGCGACGCGGCCCTGTGGATCGCGCTCGGCGTCTGGGTCAAGGACCTCACCGGCTCCAACGGCGCCGCGGGCCTGGCCTTCGCCGCCTACGTGATGCCCCGGCTGGGTGCTCCCTTCCTCGGTCTGGTGGTGGACCGCTTCCGCCGCCGGCCGCTGATCGCCCTGCTCAACCTGGTGCTCTGCGGGTGGGTCCTGCTGGCCCTGCTGGTGCACGACGGCAGCCAGGTCTGGCTGGTGTATCTCGTGCTGTTCGGCGTCGGCCTCGGCGTCGGCATGCACAACGCGGCAGGCAGCGCGCTGCTCACCAGCCTGGTGCACCCCGACGCACTGGGCCGCGCCAACGCGCTGCTGCGCACCATGCAGGAGGGGGGCATGCTGGTCGCCCCCGCCGCGGGCTCGTTCCTGTACCTCACCTTCGGCGCGCGTGCGGTGGCCGTGCTGGAGTCGGCGACCTTCCTGGTGTGCGCGCTGTGCGTGCTGGCGGTGCGGGTCGACGAACCCGCTCCCGAACCGCCGGCGGGCAGACGCACCGAGGCCCTGGTGGCCGGCATCCGCCACCTGGCCGTCACACCACGGCTGCGGGCGGTGTGCATCACCATGGCGGGCGGCCTGCTGGGCTTCGGCTTCATCGAGACCGTCATCTACGCCGTCGCGGACCAGGGACTGCACCGCAGTGCCGCCTTCGTCGGCGTGCTCACCGTGGCCAAGGGCATCGGCTCGGTCATCGGCGGGCTGGGCGCGACCCGGGTGCTCAAGCGGCTGGGGCCGGGCAACGAGGCGATGCTCACCGTGTACGGGCTGAGCCTGATGGCGGCCGGCGTCGCCGTCCTGGCCCTGCCGGGACTGGTCACCGCTCTGGCCGGTGTCTTCGTGATCGGTCTGGGCATCCCCGGGGCGGTCGTCGGCCTCTACACCTCGGTGCAGCGCTACTCGCCCGCGCGCCTCCAGGGCCGCGTCGCGGCCGCGGCGAGCATGCTGGCCACCACGCCGCAGGTGCTGGCGGTGTTCACCAGCGCCGCACTGATCGCCCACGTGGACTACCGGCTGCTGCTTGTGGTGATGACGGTGCTGATCGGTTGCAGCGCCGGATACCTGGCCGTGCGTTCCCGGAGCTTCGTCACCACGGCACCGGCCGAGCAGGAAGAGGAAGCGGAGGCGACCGCATGACCGTACTGACCCTCCCCCTCACCCCGCAGCAGCGCGGCGTGTACTTCCTGCACTGCCTCGCACCCGACAGCGCGGTCTACAACGTCCCCGTCGTGCTGCGGGTACGCGGCGGCCTGGACTGCGACCGGCTGCAGAAGGCGGTGGACCTGCTCCAGCGCCGGCACCAGGCGCTGCGGCTGACCGTCGAGGAACGCGGCGGCGAGGTGCTGCAGTTCGTCCACCCCCCGCACCGGGCCGCGCCGGTACGGGTGAACCGGATCGCCCTGCCGGGCGCCGGTCCGCGCGCCGCGGCACGGGAGGCGGTGCGGCACGCGGCCGAGCCCTTCGATCTGGTCCGCGGGCCGCTGTGGCGGGTGGACGTGGTGGAGACGGCCCCGGACGAGCACGCGCTGGTGTTCTGCTTCCACCACATCGTCATGGACGAGGTCTCGGCCACCGCGGTGGCCGAGGAGCTGCACCAGGCCTACGCGGCGCCCGAAGCGCTCGACCCCGCCGGGCCCGAGCACACGTACGCCGAGTTCTGCGGCCTGCTGCGCGCCGAGGACGACCCGGCGGGGCTGGACTTCTGGCGCACCCGGCTGAAGGACCTTCGGCCGCTGCCGCTGCCGGAGGAGCACATACCGCAGGAACACGGCCTGTTCACGGGCGACCGGGTGCCTTTCACCGTCCCCGAGCCGGTGTCGGCCCTGCTCGGCGAGGTGTGCCGCAGGCACCGGGTGTCGGAGTTCATGGTCTTCCACGCGGTCCTGCAGGTGTTGCTGCACCGCTGGACGGGCGCCACCGACCTGGCCGTCGGCACCCCGATGAGCGGCCGCACCGACGAACGCTTCCTGCGCTGCGTCGGCTTCTTCCAGAACACCGTGGTGCTGCGCAGCCAGGTCACCCCCGAGCTGAGCTTCGCCGCCCTGCTGAAGTCCGCCCGGCGGACCGTGCTGGAGGGGCTCCAGCACCAGCGGACGCCCTTCGAGTCGGTGGTCGACGCGGTGCGGCCCGCCCGGGAGGGGGCACGCAATCCGCTGTTCCAGGTGGCCCTGGTGTTCAACCGCCGCAAGGTGGAGCAGGACTGGACCCTGCCCGGCCTGACGGTCGAGCCGCTGCCGTTCGAGTGGAAGTCGTCGCACTTCGACCTCACCCTGACGCTTCAGCACGAGTACGACGTGGTCAAGGGCGACTTCGCGTTCAGCGCGCAGCGGTTCTCCCGGGCCACGGTGGAGCGCCTGGTGGCCATGTTCCTCCGGTTGCTGGACGCCCTGTCGGCCGACCCGGAACTGCCGGCCGGCGACGTCGAGTTGCACGGAGCGCAGGAGCGCGAGCACGTCCTGGCCCTCGGCGGGGCGGCGGGACGCCATGTGCTGGACGAGCGGCTGCGGCCGCTGCCCCTGGGCTGCTACGGGGCGGTCCACACCGGCGATCCGCTGACGGGCGAGGTGACGCCGACCGGTGAGCGGGGCAGGTTCGACGCCGCCGGACGGTTCGAGCTGTGGCGCGATCCGGCCGAGGCGGCGCTCACCGCACACCCGGCGGTGGAGCGGGCCCTGGTGACCGCCGAGGGGGCGGAGCGCGTCGGCTATGTGGTGCCCAGGCCCGGCGCGGACCTGCCCGCGGCACGGGAGTTGCTGGCCCGGCTGCAACAGCGGGTGCCGGCGCATCTGCTGCCGCAGCGGATCGTGGTGTGCGCGCAGCTGCCTCCGGTCGCGGACGGTCCGGTCGATCCGGACGCGGTGGCGGGGCTGGAAGCAGTGGCCGGTCTGGAGGCGGCACGGGACGGCGAGGAGCCGCGCGGTGAGACGGAGCGGCGCGTCGCGGAGCTCTTCGAGGAGCTGCTCGGCGTTCCGGGCCTCGGCCGGTACGACAACTTCTTCGACTTCGGCGGTCATTCCCTGCTGGCGGTGCGGCTGGCCGGCCGGGTCGCCGACGAACTGGGCAGGACGCTGCCGGTCGGGGCGGTCATGAAGGACCCGACGATCCGCGGCATCGCCGCGGCCCTCACGGACGGGACGCCGGACGGCGGATCCGGCCCGGTGGTCCGTCTGCGCGAGGGTTCGTCACCGGTGGCGGTGGCCCTGGTGCACCCGGTGGGAGGCACCCTGATGTGCTACGGCGGTCTGCTGTCCCGCCTGCCGCGGGAGGCGACGGTCGTGGGCCTGGAACGCCCTCCGGGCCCGCAGCCGCAGGACACGTCCTACGGTGACCTGGTCGACCGCTACGCCCGCGCTCTGGCCGAGGCCGTGCCCGGCCGGCGGATCGCGCTGGTGGGCTGGTCCCTGGGCGGTGTGCTGGCGCACTCGGTCGCCGGGAGGCTGGTGGAGACGGGCCACGAGGTGGCGGTCCTGGCCCTGGTGGATTCGCTGGCCCAGCGCACGCCCGCCGACGCCGAACGGATGACGCTCACCCGGGCGCGGCTGGACGAACTGGCCGAGCGGGTGCGGGCCGAGGGCAGCGGCGTGATCGGCGCCACCGACGAGGAGCGGCTGCTGATGCGCCGCTTCGGCGTCGACGTGGACGCGCTGCGGCAGACACCGCCCGACCAGGCCGCGGGGATGCTGCACGGCTGGGGCCGGCTGCTGGCACTGGTGGCCGGGTGCCGTCCCGTAGCGACCGAGGTACCCACCCGGCTCTACCTCTGCCGGGGCAACCCGGCCGGCTATCCGGAGGCGCTGGCCGCCAGCTGGTCCGGCCTGGCCCGGGACCTCGAGACGGTGCCGGTGCCCGGCACCCACGTGGAGGCACTGACGCCGCCGGCGGTCGACACGATCGCGGCGGACCTGGCCGCGGCCCTGACGAAGCCGGGGGACGCCTCGTGAACGGCCGCTTCGCCCCGGGCTGGTACCAGTCCGCCACCGTACGCGGCCGGCCGCGCCGCACCCTGGACGAGGACAGGGAGGCCGGCCTGCGGGTCTTCCCCGAGCACCTGGTGCCGCACCTGCGCCACGAGGGCCTGGCCGATGTGGGCGCCGACGCGCGGCAGGCGCTGCTGGCCCAGCACTTCTACCAGTACATGCTGTTCACCACCCATCTGGAGACCAAGGTCGTGAACCGGGGTGCCGCACTCGTGGCACACGGCGAGGTCGATGTCGACCTCTCCCCCGAGGCCCGGCTGGACGCCTTCAAGATCTACTGCGACGAGGGCTACCACGCCCTGTTCAGCCTCGACGTGGTCCAGCAGGTCGAGAAGGCCCTGGCCGTGCCCGTGCTCCCGTACGACTTCGCGCCCCGGCTGGCACGTCTGGAGCGCACGGCGGAGCGGTTCCTGCCCGGCCTGGACAGCCTGGGCCGGCTGCTTCAGGTGGTCGCCTTCGAGACCGTGGTGACCCGCTATCTGGCGCAGATCCCCCGGGACGAGACGGTGTTCCGGGTGGTCCGCGAGGTGGTCGGCGACCACGTCAGCGACGAGGTGCACCATCACGCCTACTTCGTCCGCCTCTTCAGGGAACTGTGGACCTCCCTGAGCCCGGCGCTGCGCGTCAAAGTCGCCTGCAGCATGCCCCACTTCGTCGACGACTGCCTGCGCCCCGACCTGGCCCCGGTCCGCGCGGCGCTCCTGTCGGCCGGTGTCGCTCCCGCCACCGCGGACGCCGTCATCGCCGACTGCTACCGCGAGGACGTGCTGACGGCCGGCGTACGGGAAAGCGGCCGCCACACCCTGAAGCTCTGTGAGTCGGTGGGCGCCTTCGACATCCCCGAGGCCCGCGAGCAGGCCCACCTCCTGGGCCTGCTCCCGTAGGCCCTGTGGTCAGGCCATGTCGCCGGCCGGGTCCGGTCCGTGCAGGACGATCTCGGTGGGGGCCGGCCAGCCCGCCGGCCAGGAGCGGCGCAGGAGGCGGCGCCAGGCACGGGGGTCGGTGGGGGCGCCCGGCGCCAGGGTGAGGTCCACGCGCGGGCGCGGAGGCCCGCCGGACGGGGTGGGGCGGCCCAGGTCGAGGGCGACGTGGCGGACGCCCGGCAGGGCGGCGAGGGCGGACACGGCCTCGAAGGACTCCACGCGCCGGCCCACCCAGTCGTACGTCCGCTCCACCGTGCCCAGCAGCCGCACCCGGTCCCGGTCGTCGATCCAGGCGCGGAACCGGCCGGGCCGCGGGTCGCCGGAGTGGCCCAGTACCCCGGGCACGCCCCGCGGCAGGGCGCGGCCCTCGGTCGTGGTGACCCGGAAGCGCAGGCCGGGTGCCGGGTGCGTGAGCCACAGGCCGAGGGGGTCGTCCGCGTGCCATGCGCAGCTGCCGAGCGGGCCCAGCACGGGATCCCGCAGCTCCAGCCGCAGCGCGCCGTCGGTCCGGGACAGTGCCGCCATCTCCCGCGTCGGCCGGAAGTCCTCGACCGGCCCTCCGACCGCACCGCACGCCTGGTCCCCCGCCGCGGGCGCCGTCAGGTGGCTTTCCATCAGCGCGGTCAGCGGGAGGTCCGGCCGGGCCGTGGCCTCGGTCAGCAGCCGCGTGTAGCCGGCGACGAGCGAGTCCGCCGCGGCGGGCGACAACACGGCCGTGGAGAAGTCGAGCCGCCCGTACACCGCCTCTCCCTCCCGGCGCAGTTGCAGGATCAGCTCGAAGGACCGGGTGGAGTTGGGGGCGAAGAAGTCCCACTCCGTCTCCACCCCGGGAACGTCCCCCAGGTCGGTGGTCACGGCCGGGTACGACACCCCGATGCGGTCGAAGGCGCCCTGGGTGACGTCGACTCCGTACCGCTGCCGCAGCTCGCGCAGAACCCAGGAGAACGGCACCCGCCTGAACCGCCGCACCACCTCCAGCGCGTCGCGGCACACGCTGATCAGCTGACGGAACGTCACTCCGGGAGGTACCTCGACCAGGCAGGGGACCACGTTGACCTGGAGCCCGATGTGTTCCCGGGTGCCGGGCAGGCTGGTGTCCACGGGGATGCCCAGCACGAAACGCTCGTTGCCGTACTCGTGCAGCCGGGCGGCCACACCGGCGAGGAGACCGGTGAACAGGCTCGCTCCCGACTCCCTCGTCAGTGCGCGCAGCCGGGCGCCGGTCTCGGCCGGGAGGTCGAAGCGGGCGGTGGGGTGCACCGGGGCCGCGCCCTGGGCCGTACGCAGGTCGTCACGCGGCAGCGACAGGCCGGGCAGGCCCGGCAGATCCGCGTTCAGCCAGTACTCCAGTACCTGGGCCAGCTCGGCGTCGACGGGCGGATGCACCGGTAGCGGGTGCGGACCGTCCGGCGCCGGGGCGGCGCCCTCCCGCAGCCGCCGCAGCGCCGCCAGGAACTGCCGGGCGAAGACGAACTTGGACCGGCCGTCGAAGGCGATGTGGTGCACCCCGACCACCAGGGTGCACCGCCCGGGCCCGTGCTCCAGGAGCCAGAACGCGATCGGCGCCGCGCCGGTCAGGTCCCAGGGTCCGGTCCGCTCGGCGCGGTACCAGCGGCGGGCGGCGGCCCGCTCCTGCCCGGGCCCGGCGGCGAGCGGGACCCGCGCGAAGCGCAGTACCGCCTCGACCGGATGGACGGCCATCCGCACCGCCGGTCCGTCGGCCACCACCAGGCTGCGCAGCTGCGGGTGCCCCGCGCACACCGCGGCGCAGGCCGTCCGCACCTCCTCGGCCGTCACCGGGCCCCGGAGGAGCACCGCGAAGAACCCCCCGTTGACACTCTCGGGGTGCAGGAGCTGCTCCAGCCACATCGCCTCCTGGGCCGGCGACAGCGGCACCAGCGACGGCTCAGCCGAGGAGGGTTCCGCTGCCGGCGAGTTCACGTCGGGCGACCTTTCCGCTCGCGGTCAGGGGAAGTTCCGGGACGTGCCAGAACCGGACGGGCACCATGTAGTCGGGGAGTTCGGCGGCGCAGGCGTCCCGCAGCCTCGCCGCGTCGATCTGCCCGCCGGCGCCCGGCGACAGCACGACGTAGCCGTGCAGGGTGACCGATCCGGCCCGTCCGGCGCCCACGACCGCGGCCCGGCGCACCCCGGGCACCCGGCCTAGGACGGCCTCCACCTCGCCCGGCTCCACCCGGAAGCCCCGCACCTTCACCTGGTCGTCCAGCCTGCCGACGTAGTGCAGGAGGCCGTCCTGCCTGCGGACGAGGTCACCGGTGGTGTAGCAGCGACGTGTACCGCCGTCCCGGTGCGGCAGTTCGCGGAACCGGTGACGGGTGAGCTCGTCGTCGCCGAGATAGCCGAGGGCCAGAGGGCGTCCGGCGACCACCAGTTCGGCCTCCTCGCCCTCCGCGAAGGGGCGCAGCCGTCCGTCGTCCGCCACCCGCAGCAGCTCCGCCGAGGCCACCGCACCGCCGAGGGCCGGGTGCACCGGCCAGCGGCCGGGGTCCCCGGCGGGCAGCCGGTACTCCGTCACGACGTGGGTCTCGCTGGGGCCGTACTGGTTGACCAGGGTGGCGTCCAGGCCCGCGAACATCGCCCGTACCTCCTCGTTCACCACCAGCCGTTCACCGGCCGTCACCACCTCCCGCAGCGCTCCGGGCCGGCGGCCGGTGACCGGAAGCGCGACCGCCAGCGCGTGCAGCGCGGTGACGGGCAGGAAGGTGCGCGCGATCCGGTGCTCGTCCAGGCAGCCCGCCAGCAGGAAGGGGTCGCGCCGCTGTTCGTCGTCCAGCACCACCAGCTCGGCGCCCGCCGTCCAGGTGGTGACCAGTTCCTGGAAGCCCACGTCGAAGCCGACCGAGGCGGCATGGGTGGTCGTCGGAGGTCCGGGAAACGCCCAGCGGCCGTGGTGCCAGGCGGCCAGGTCCGCGAGGACCGCAGGCGGCACCGCGACGCACTTGGGAGTGCCGGTCGAGCCCGAGGTGGCGACCACATAGGCCAGCGGACCGGTGCGCGCGACGGCGGGTCCCGAGCCGAGGACCTCGGGAACCGGCACCTGCTCCGCTTCGACCGGCGGCTCGGGGACGGCGGGGTCCCGCAGGACGAGCCGGGTCGCGGAGGCCCGGACGATCCGGTTCAGCCGCTCCACGGGCAGTGCAGGGTCCAGTGGATTCACCGCGGCGCCGGCCCGCCAGATGCCGAGCACCGCGGCACAGCGCCACCAGCCACGGCCGGCCAGCAGGCCCACCGTCTCACCGGGCCCGGCCCCGTGTTCCACGAGCCCCGCCGCGATGCGGCCCGACAGCCGGTCCAGGTCCGCGTAGCGGTACCGCAGGCCGTCGTGGACGACGGCGGTCCGGTGGGAGTGGCGGGCGCAGGCGCGCACCAGGGTCTCCACCAGGTCCGGACCGGTATCCGTGGGCATCACAGGCTCACCGTGACGCCGGAGGCCAGCCAGTGGTGGAGCTGGACGGCCGCCTCGATGCTCATCCGGGTGACGCCCGCGCGCAGCCCGTAGGACGGGTCCTCGAGCACCGACTTCACCCGCTCGGGCTCCAGCAGTTCGTTCACCGGGTTCGCGGGGTCGGCCACGACGGCCCGGAGCTGCTCGCGCAGCGCGGTGCGGTAGGCGGGGTCCTGGGCGGTGGGGAAGGGCGACTTGCGGCGGGCGAGCACGTCCTCGGGCAGCAGGTCCCGTACGGCGGCCCGCAGCAGGCTCTTCTCACGGCCGTCGGCGACCTTCATCTCCCAGGGCACGTTGTAGACGTACTCGGCCAGCACGTGGTCGCAGAACGGCACCCGGCCCTCGACGGAGGCGGCCATGCCGAGCCGGTCCTTGCGGTCGAGGATGACGCGCAGGTAGCGGGTCATGTTGAGGTACGTGATCTCTCGCATCCGGCGCTCGTGCGGCGTCTCGTCCCCGGTGAGGGGAACCTCGGCGAGGGCCGCCCGGTAGCTCTCGCGTTCGTGCCCGGGGAAGTCCAGGCGCCGGTGGAGGTCGCGCCGCAGCAGGCCGGACAGGAACTCCATCTGGTGCGAGGCACCCAGCCAGGGGAAGGTCTTCGCCCGCACGTAGTACGGGTCGTGGAACCACATGTAGCCGCCGAACAGCTCGTCGGAGCCGTCTCCGGTCAGGGTGACGGTGGAGAACCGGCGCACCTCCTGGGAGAGCCGGTACAGCGACACGTACATGTCGAGGCCGGCGACGGGCCGTTCCATCGCCCGCACCACCTCCGCCTGCCCGTCCCGGTCGGACAGGTGCCCCCGGTCGATGAGCAACTCCCGGTGCTCGGTGCCCAGGTGGGCGGCCATCTTGGCGACGTAGGGGCTGTCCGGGGAGTCGTGCACCTCGTCCGGGCGGAAGTGATCGAGGTGGTACGAGAACTCCATGGAGAAGGTCTTCAGCGGCTCGGCCCGCCCGCTGCCGGCCAGGACCCTCCCGGCCAGCGCGCACACGGCACTGGAGTCCAGTCCGCCGGAGAGCATGGAGGAGATCGGCACATCGGCGGCCACCTGCTGCCGGACGATGTCCTCCAGCAGCTCGCGCACCCGGTGCTCGGTGGCGGCCAGGTCGTCCCGGTGCCGGGCGGGGGTGAAGTTCCAGTAGCGGTGGCGCCGAAGGCCGTCCCGGCCGAACCGGACCACCTCGCCCGGGATCACCTCACGCATCCCCCGGAAGGGGACGTGGCCCGGGGTGGGGGTGAAGGACAGCGCCTCCAGCAGCCCGGCCCCGTCGACGACCGGTTCGATCGCACCGGTGGTGAACAGCGCCTTGGGCTCGGAGCCGAAGGCCAGACCCGCCGCGGTGTCGGCGTAGTACAGGGGGTAGATCCCGAACCGGTCGCGGATCAGCACCAGTTCCTCGCGCCGAACGTCCCACACCGCGAAGGCGAACATGCCGCGCAGCCGCTCGGCGCAGGAGGGGCCCCACTCCTCGTAGGCGCGCAGCACCACCTCGGTGTCGCTGCGCTCCCGGAACTCGTGGCCGCGGCGGCGCAGTTCGGCGCGGACCCCGTCGGCGTTGAACACCTCGCCCGTGTAGCTCAGCACCACCGTGTCCGCGCCCGTGGCGTCCGTGGCGACCATCGGCTGCCGGCCGCCTTCCAGGTCGACCACCGCCAGCCGCCGGGGCACCAGCAGCGCCCGGGCGGACACCCACTCGCCGACCGCGTCCGGTCCGCGCAGGGCCAGGGCGCCGCGCATCGCCGTGAGCAGCTCCGGGCGCCGGGTGAGGTCGTCGGTGAACGAGATCAGACCGACTATGCCGCACATGAGTTGCCAACCCCCCGGGCTAGTAGCGGCAGGGACCGCGACGAACGCTCGATTCGTCCCAGACAGTAGGCGCGGCGGGCCGTCCCACGGGGTCCTGTGACAGCTTCCGGCCATGTGCCGGGCCGCGCCTTGCCAACAGCCCGGACCGGACCCGGCACCGCGCCCGGAGGAGCGCGGCGGTCAGCGGGCCGGTGCCGGGCGCGAGCCGGCCGGGTGCGGCACGGTGGGCAGGGGTTCTTCGGCCGGACCCGTTGACGCATTGGTCCAGACCTTCTACGTTGTGGGCGCGCCGGGCGGACGGACGGCGGACCGCCCGCCCGGATCGCGGTCGCGGTGACCGCTCGGGCTCGGCGTCGGGCTCAGCGCGCGGTGCGCGTGTGGACGTACTCCACGAGCCGGGTGAGCGCGTCGGGGTCGGTGGACGGCATCACTCCGTGGCCGAGGTTGAAGACGTGGCCCTCCAGACCGGCGGCCGCGTCCAGCACCTCACGGGTCTTGGCCTCGACGGCCTCCCGCGGAGCGAACAGCACGGTCGGGTCGAGGTTGCCCTGGAGCGCCTTGCCGGGGCCGACGCGGCGGGCGGCCTCGTCCAGCGGGACGCGCCAGTCGACGCCGACGACGTCCGCGCCGGCCTCACCCATCAGACCGAGCAGCTCTCCGGTGCCGACACCGAAGTGGATGCGCGGGACGCCGTATCCGGCGACGGCCCGGAAGACCTTCGCGGAGGCGGGCAGCACCGAGCGGCGGTAGTCGGCGGGGGCGAGGGCTCCGGCCCAGGAGTCGAAGAGCTGCACGGCGCTCGCGCCCGCCTCGATCTGCACCTTCAGGAAGGCGGCGGTGATGTCGGCGAGGCGGTCGAGCAGGTCGGCCCACAGCTCGGGGTCGCCGTACATCATCGCCTTGGCGTTCTCGTACGTGCGGGACGGGCCGCCCTCCACGAGGTAGCTCGCCAGGGTGAAAGGCGCGCCCGCGAAACCGATCAGCGGGGTCTGCCCCAGCTCCTTGGTGAGCAGGCCGATCGCCTCGGTGACGTAGGGGACGTCCTCGGGCGTGAGGTCGCGCAGCCGGGCCAGGTCGGCGCGGGTGCGGATGGGCTCCTCGACGACCGGGCCGACGCCGGGCTTGATGTCGAGGCCGAGGCCGATGGCCTTCAGCGGGACGACGATGTCGCTGTAGTAGATCGCCGCGTCCACGTCGTGCCGGCGGACCGGCTGGAGGGTGATCTCGGTGACCAGCTCCGGGCGCGTGCAGGACTCGAGCATCGGGATGCCCTCGCGCACCTTGCGGTACTCGGGCAGGGAGCGCCCGGCCTGCCGCATGAACCACACGGGGGTGTGCGGCACCGGTTCACGCCTGCACGCCTTGAGGAAGGCGGAGTCGTAGGTGGCGGTCGGCGGCTGGTGGCGGACGGGCGTCTCGTTGGCACTCACGGTGGCAAGTCTCGCACGGCCCCGGGAGCGCCACCGCCGCGGCCCGGGGGCGGTGCCGCGTCCCGCGGCGGGGTGTCTTGCCCTGCACGAAGGCCCGATTCCCCTTAATCTTCCCGGCATGGCTGCGGCTCAGGGACGACTGTCGGACGGCGCTGGCGGAATGGACGACGAGAAGGAAGGGGACGGGCGTGAGAGCAGGAGGGATCAGGCTCCGCTGCCCTTCCGGGCCGCCGTCGACGCGCTGAAGGCCGCGCGGGTGCGGCCGCAGGTGGAGATCGAGCAGGTCCCGCCGCCCCAGCGCCTGGCACCTTTCGCGTACGCGCTGGAGGCCACGGTCGTCGACGGCGAGCAGGACCTCGCCGACGGCCGTCTGGTGCTGCTGCACGACCCCGCCGGGCACGACGCCTGGCGCGGAACCTTCCGGCTGGTGACCCTGGTGCGCGCCGAACTGGAGCCGGAGATGGCAGCCGATCCGCTCCTGCCGGAGGTGTGCTGGTCCTGGCTGACCGGGGCGCTGCAGGCGCGCGGTCTGTCGTACGGCGAGCCCAGCGGCACCGTGACGCGGGCGAGCTCGCACTACTTCGGCGGACTGTCGACGCGCCCGGCCGCCTCGCAGATCGAGATCCGCGCCTCCTGGACGCCGCGCGAGGGCCTGGGCGGGGCTCCCGACACCGGGGCTCACCTGGGCTCCTGGTGCGATCTACTGGCCCAGGTCGCGGGCCTGCCGCCGGCCGGGCCGGGTGACGCGTCCGTGGTGACGCTGCCGCAGAGACGCGACCCGCAGTCACGCTGAAGCCGAACGCCCCCGCACCCCGCATCCCACCCCCGCACCGCCACACTTCCGCGTCGCCGTCGCCGCGTCTTACCGGCCCCTTGCCGTGTCTTTGTCGATACGACCACTTTCGGGCACGTATCGCACCCGAACGACCCCGAACGGCCCCGAGTGAACCGATTCGGCCTTCGGTTGATCGACAACGTGTCCGAATTGCACGCATTGGTACTCACCAGATCGTGATCATTCTCTAAAGGACAACAGGTTTGCTGCCGAAGACGACTGTGACCTTGCAAGCACGGTTGTCCCGGCTTCCTCCCCACAAGCCGGCCCCGTCCCCCCCCACCCCCCAGGAGGCCTGGTGTCCGTTCTCCTCGAGCAGCCCTCAAGCCTGGTCGCCTACCGCCCGAACAAGCCGACCGCCATGGTCGTCGTGGCGGACCCGCGCGTCCGTTCCACCGTCACCCGTCATCTGTGGGCGCTCGGAGTCCGTGACGTCATCGAGGCGTCGTCCGTCGCGGAGGCCCGTCCCCGCATCGGCAACCCGCGTGACATCTGCGTCGCCGACGTCCACCTGCCCGACGGGTCCGGACTCACCCTGCTGTCCGAGACCCGTGCCGCCGGCTGGCCCAACGGCCTGGCCCTGTCCGCCGCCGACGACATCGGCGCCGTCCGCAACGCCCTCGCGGGCGGAGTGAAGGGCTACGTCGTCACCGGCACCCGCACCAACGTCGGGCTCCCCACCCGACCGGGCGCTGCCCCCATCGGCGCCGCCCGACTGCACCGCCGTCCCCCGGGTGCCCCGAGCCACCCGGGTGGCTACCGAGAGCTGTCGGGGCGCGAGGTCGAGGTGCTGCGGCTGGTCGCCGAGGGTCAGTCCAACAAGGCGATCGGCGTCTCGATGGGCCTGTCCGCGCTGACCGTCAAGAGCCACCTCGCCCGCATCGCCCGCAAGCTCGGCACCGGCGACCGCGCCGGCATGGTCGCCGTCGCCCTGCGGACCGGAATCATCCACTGACCCCCGGCTGACACCCGGGCCGCTCGCCCGGGCCCCCGCGCCCACCGGCCCTCGGACCGGCCCTCGACCGACCCCCCGCCCGGCTCCTCTTCAACAGCCGCCCCCGCTCGCCGCCCCTCCCCCCACCCCGCCCCTCCCCCCACCCCGACCCGCCCCCCATCCCCCGTCCGCCCCTCACCGTCACCCGTCCGCCGCCCTGTTCACCCCTTTTCTCACTCCGGTTCCTCCACCCCGCCGCGCCCCGCCCCGGTGAAGCGCTGGCCCCTTCCCCCCGTACCGGCCGTGAACCGGACGTGTCACCGACCTGACCGGTTTACGACCCCCGGCGCCCGCCGACGGAACGTTCCGTCGGCGGGCGCCGTCCATCCACGGATACCCTTGACAGGTGACCGACGCCCGAGAAACCGCAGCAGACAGCCCACTGCGAACCACCGGAGGCGCCCCTCCGGACGACGGCGGCTCTTCTGACACGGGGGCGCCGATCCCATTGCTGGAGCCCCGCGAGGGCATTCCGCCCGTGATCGCCGACGCCGCGGCGCTGGCCGAGGTGATCGGCGCGTTCGCCGCCGGCTCCGGCCCCGTCGCCGTCGACGCCGAGCGGGCGTCCGGCTACCGCTACGGCCAGCGCGCCTATCTGGTGCAGCTGCGCCGCGAGGGCGCCGGCACCGCGCTCATCGACCCCGTCGCCTGCCCCGACCTGTCGGGCCTGGGCGAGGCGCTGTCCGGCGTCGAGTGGGTGCTGCACGCCGCCACCCAGGACCTGCCGTGCCTGCGCGAGATAGGCATGGTTCCCAGCCACCTGTTCGACACGGAGCTGGCCGGCCGGCTCGCCGGGTTCCCCCGGGTCGGGCTCGGCGCCATGGTGGAGAACGTGCTCGGCTTCGTCCTGGAGAAGGGCCACTCCGCCGTCGACTGGTCCACCCGTCCGCTGCCCGAGCCGTGGCTGCGCTACGCGGCCCTGGACGTGGAACTGCTCGTCGACCTGCGCGACGCGCTGGAGAAGGAGCTGGACCGGCAGGGCAAGCTGGAGTGGGCCCTGCAGGAGTTCGACGCCATCGCCTCGGCGCCGCCCGCCGAGCCCCGCAAGGACCCCTGGCGGCGCACGTCCGGGATGCACCGGGTCCGGCGCAGGCGGCAGCTGGCCGTCGTACGGGAACTGTGGGAGACCCGGGACCGGGTTGCCCGGCGACGGGACGTCTCGCCGGGCAAGGTGCTGTCGGACGCGGCCATCGTGGAGGCCGCGCTCGCCGTGCCGTCCAATGTGCACGCCCTCGCCGCCCTGAACGGCTTCGGGCACCGGATGGGCCGCCGCCAGCTGGAGCAGTGGCAGACCGCGGTGGAGCGGGCCAAGTCCCTCTCCGAGTCCCAGCTGCCCCAGCCCGGCCAGCCGGTCACCGGTCCCCCGCCGCCGCGCGCGTGGGCCGACAAGGACCCGGCCGCCGCGGCCCGCCTCTCGGCGGCCCGCGCGGCCGTCTCCGCGCTGGCCGAGCGGCTGAACATGCCGCAGGAGAACCTTGTCGCGCCGGACACGGTACGGCGGCTGTGCTGGGAGCCGCCGAAGGACGCCGACGCCGACTCGGTGGCCGCCGCACTGGCCGGCCACGGCGCGCGCCCGTGGCAGATCGAACAGGTCACGCCCGTCCTGGTGGAGGCCCTGTCGACGAAGGGCACGGGCGCCTAGCCCCCGCCCGCGCCGAGCCGCGCCCTCCTCGCACCCCCGCGCCCGACCGGGCCGCGGGGGTGTGACGTTCGCCGCTCCCGGCGGGGGGACTGTGCAGTGACATTACCCGCGAGTAGCATGAGCCTGAGCGCGCGCTCAGCGCTTGCGCATCGCAGCAGTGCCATCCCGCACCCTGGAGGAGAGCCATCGTGCCTCGTACCGTCAGGGACGTCGTCTTCGTCGACGGCGTCCGCACCCCGTTCGGCAAGGCGGGCCCGAAGGGCATCTACCACGAGACCCGCGCCGACGACCTCGTCGTGAAGGCGATCCGGGAGCTGCTGCGCCGCAACCCCGGTCTCGACCCCAAGAAGGTCGACGAGGTCGCCGTCGCGGCGACCACGCAGATCGGCGACCAGGGTCTGACCATCGGCCGCACGGCCGGCATCCTCGCGGGCCTGCCGACCTCGGTCCCCGGCTACTCCATCGACCGCATGTGCGCGGGCGCGCTGACCGCCGTCACCACCGTCTCCGGCTCCATCGCCTTCGGCGCGTACGACGTCGCCATCGCCGGCGGTGTCGAGCACATGGGCCGCCACCCGATGGGCGAGGGCGTGGACCCGAACCCGCGCTTCGTGAGCGAGAAGCTGGTCGACGAGTCCGCCCTGTTCATGGGCATGACCGCGGAGAACCTGCACGACCGCTACCCGCAGATCACCAAGCTGCGCGCCGACGAGTACGCGGTGCGCTCGCAGGAGAAGGCCGCCAAGGCGTACGCCAACGGCAAGATCCAGCAGGACCTGGTGCCGATCTCCGTGCGCCGCACCACCCCGGAGGCCGGCGAGACCGGCTGGGGCCTGGTCACGGCCGACGAGCCGATGCGCCCGGGCACCACCCTGGAGAACCTGGCGAACCTCAAGACGCCGTTCCGCGTCCACGGCCGGGTCACCGCGGGCAACGCGGCCGGTCTGAACGACGGCGCCACCGCCTCGGTCATCGCGAGCGAGGAGTTCGCCCGCGAGAACGGCCTGCCGGTCAAGATGCGCCTGGTCTCCTACGCCTTCGCGGGCGTGGAGCCGGAGGTCATGGGCTACGGCCCGATCCCGGCCACGGAGAAGGCCCTGGCCAAGGCGGGCCTGTCGATCTCCGACATCGGCCTGTTCGAGATCAACGAGGCCTTCGCCGTGCAGGTGCTGGCCTTCCTCGACCACTACGGCATCGCGGACGACGACGAGCGCGTCAACCAGTACGGCGGCGCGATCGCCTTCGGCCACCCGCTCGCCTCCTCCGGCGTCCGGCTGATGACGCAGCTGGCCCGCCAGTTCGAGGAGCAGCCCGAGGTCCGCTACGGCCTGACCACCATGTGCGTCGGCTTCGGCATGGGCGCGACGGTCATCTGGGAGAACCCGCACTTCGACGGAGGCGACAAGTGAGCACCACCGCTGAACTCCTGAAGGGCGCGGCCGAGCTGTTCCCGGACGAGGTCGTCACGCAGGCGCACGTACGCCACTTCGACCTGCCGTTCGGCGCGGGCCGTTTCGCCCTCATCACCCTGGACAACGGCCACGACCACACCAAGCCGACCACCTTCGGCCCGCAGTCGCTGGCGAACCTCGACACGGCCATCGACCAGGTCGAGAAGGAGGCCGCGGACGGCGAGATCGTCGGTGTCGGCATCACCGGCAAGCCGTTCATCTTCGCCGTCGGCGCCGACCTCAAGGGCGTCGAGCTGCTGAAGAGGCACGAGGACGCGCTGGCCATCGGCAAGGGCGGCCACGAGGTCTTCAAGCGGCTGTCGAAGCTGGCCGTCCCCACCTTCGCCTACTACAACGGCGCGGCGATGGGCGGCGGCGTCGAGGTCGGTCTGCACTGCACCTACCGCACGGTGTCCGCGGCCCTCCCGGCGTTCTCGCTCCCCGAGGTCTTCCTCGGCCTGGTCCCCGGCTGGGGCGGCTGCACCCTGCTGCCGAACCTGATCGGCGCCGACAAGGCCGTGACGGTCGTCATCGAGAACAGCCTCAACCAGAACAAGCAGCTCAAGGGCAAGCAGGTCTACGAGCTCGGGATCGCCGACGCGCTGTTCGAGGGCGCCGACTTCCTGGAGCAGTCGCTGATCTGGACGGCGTCCGTCCTCAAGGGCGAGATCGAGGTCGAGCGCCCGGTCATCGACCGCGGCGAGGCCTGGGACCAGGCCGTCGCGCGCGGCCGGTTCATCGCCGACGGCAAGGTGCACGGCGCGGCCCCGGCCGCCTACCGGGCGCTGGACATCATCGCCGCCGCCAAGAACGGCGACCTCCAGCAGGGCTACGACGCCGAGGACCAGGCCCTCGCGGACCTGATCATGGGCGGCGAACTGCGCGCCGGCATCTACGCGTTCAACCTGGTGCAGAAGCGCGGCAAGCGCCCCGCGGGCGCCCCGGACAAGAACCTGGCCCGTCCGGTCACCAAGGTGGGCGTGGTCGGCGCCGGCCTGATGGCCTCCCAGCTGGCCCTGCTCTTCCTCCGCCGCCTGGAGGTGCCGGTCGTCCTGACCGACATCGACCAGGAACGCATCGACAAGGGTGTGGGCTACGTCCACGCCGAGATCGACAAGCTGCTCGGCAAGGGCCGTATCAACCAGGACAAGGCCAACCGCCTCAAGGCGCTGGTCACCGGCGTCCTGGACAAGGCCGAGGGCTTCGCGGACGCCGACTTCGTCATCGAGGCAGTCTTCGAGGAGATGGGCGTCAAGCAGCAGGTGTTCGCGGAGGTCGAGGCGGTCGCGCCCGAGCACGCGATCCTGGCGACCAACACCTCCTCCCTGTCCGTCACGGAGATGGCGTCGAAGCTGAAGCACCCCGAACGGGTCGTCGGCTTCCACTTCTTCAACCCGGTCGCGATCCTTCCGCTGCTGGAGATCGTCCGCGGCGAGAAGACGGACGACGCCTCGCTCGCGACCGCCTTCGCGGTGGCCAAGAAGCTGAAGAAGACCGCGGTGCTGGTCAAGGACGCCCCGGCGTTCGTCGTCAACCGCATCCTGACCCGCTTCATGGGCGAGATCCAGAACGTCATCGACGAGGGCACCCCGGTCGAGGTCGCCGAGAAGGCGGTCGAGCCGCTGGGTCTGCCGATGTCCCCGCTCGTCCTCCTGGAGCTGGTCGGCCCGGCGATCGGCCTGCACGTCTCGGAGACCCTCAACAAGGCGTTCCCGGACCGCTTCACGGTCTCCCCGAACCTCAAGGCGGTCGTCGAGGCCGGCAAGCGCGGCTTCTACGTCTACGACAGCGGCAAGCCCGAGCTGGACCCGGAGGTCGCCGCGCTGCTGAAGCAGGGCGACACCGTCCTGACGGAGGACCAGGTCCGCGCCCGTGTCCTGGACGCGGTGGCGCAGGAGATCGGCCTGATGCTCGACGAGGGCGTCGTCGCCGAGGCCCAGGACATCGACCTGTGCCTGATCACCGGCGCCGGCTGGCCCTTCCACCTGGGCGGCATCACCCCGTACCTGGACCGCGAGGGCGTCTCGGAGCGGGTGACCGGCAAGCGGTTCCTGGAGCCGGGGGTGGCTTCGGTTCCGGCGTAGCGCCGGTCCGGCTGCCCGAGGCGGTGTCCCGGCACCCTGCGGTGCCGGGACACCGCCTCGCTTGATCTTCTCGTCGACAGCCACCTACGGTTCAGGTCCGACAGGCCGGACGAAGAAGAGCTTCGGGTGGAAATGCGGTATCGAAGAACGGGCCTGATGGTGGCGACGGCGGCGGTGGCCGTCCTCGCGGTCGTCGGAGCCTGCCTGGCATACGCCTCCTGGCCGAGCCGGGGCGACCGGGACACCACCCGCACCTATCGCGTCTGGCACTGGAACATCGCCGGCAGCGCGCTGCACCACGGATCGGTGAGCGACGGGCTGATCGAGGCGACGTCGGACTCCATTCGCGGCAGGGGCGCCGACTTCGCGTCGCTCAACGAGATCTGCTACGGCCAGTACCGCGCGCTGCGGCAGAGTCTGGCTGGCGAGGGCTGGCCCCAGGACACCGGCGACTTCTCCCGGTTCGCCCGCACCCGGGCCGCTTCCCCAGAGCTGTGCGGTGGTACCGGACCATACGGGATCGCACTGTTCAGCAGGCAGCCCCTGGGGTTGTCACAGCAGTTCGAGCTGCCGTCCGACGGCTCCGCGGAGCAGCGGAAGATGCTGTGCGCCGCGCTGCGCACCGCGCCCCGGATGAAGTTCTGCACGGTGCACGTCACCACACGCAGCACCGTGCGGGACGGAATGCCCGCCAATTACCGGCAGATCCGCTTCGTGCGCCGGACCCTGGACGCGTTCGACGCGAAGGGTGAGGCCTACCTCGTCGCCGGGGACTTCAACGCACAGCCCGACTACGGCCGGCTCAAGCAGCTCTACGCGCCGTCGGTGGCGACGACCGCCAATCACGGGAACACGGGCGCGAACCGGGAACTCGACGACGCGGACAGGGCCCACTGCCCCGGCTACGGCCAGTGGACGGCCGTCGGTTCGCAGGCCGTCGCCAGTCCCTGCGGGCACGGTCCCAAGGTGGACGAGATCTTCGTGCGCGAGTCCCGGCTGGCCGGCGCCTACAGCGCCGCCTCTCTGCCGATTCCGCGCACATGCTCCGGCATCGCGTACTGCTCCGATCACCGCGCCCTTTTCGGCACCGTGCGCATGACCGTGCCGTCAGGCGCCGGACGGCCGCTCACCACGACCCGGCGAAGGGAAGGTGCTCGCACTTCTCCCCGCACCCCACGCGCGCTGCCGCCGATGTCCTGATCCAGTTGTCCTGCGGGACACCGTGGATTCTCACGTTGAGCGGCGTCGGCCGGGAGTGCAGTGCGCTGAACACCGAGACGAACTCCACCAGATAGCGCCCCGGCCTCCAGTCGTGCGGGTGACGCACGCTCCACGTGCCGTCCTCGCGCACCGGAGCCTCGGCTATCAGACGTCCGCCCTCCAGCACCATGACCTTGGAGACGCCGTCCGCGGCCGTGCCGGAGAACCGGGGCCTCGGACCGCTCCAGGCACCCTCGCGGGGACCGAGCACCACCGGCGCCTCGACGTGATCGCGCACGGTGAAGGGCACGCTCGCCACTGCCGTCACACCGGCGTCGGTGATGCCCACGGCCTGCACCAGATGCTCTCCCGCGGGCCAGCTCACCGCACGCCGCCAGATCCAGCGACCCTCGCTGTTCACACCGGTACCACCCACGTAGGAGTTTCCCTCGAAGAACAGTATGTACGACGTCCCCGGCGGAGCCTCGCCGGAGAACTTCTGCAGCGGGCTGACGGTCCTCGACGGGGACGGGGACTTGATGGTCGGCGGGCCGACGACCGGATTGCCGCCGTAAAGGGCCGACTCGGGATTCGAGACGGTGAACTCGGCCTGCACGGGCGGATAGCCACCCTGCCCCTGCAACGCCCCAGGATCGACGAGGCCGGGGGGCAGACCCGGGAGCTGGTGGAGCACCGAGGCGAAGATCCGTGCCACCTCGCGGGCGCCCGCCTCGTTGAAGTGCGTGGAGTCGATGATGCCGTCCGGATGGTTCGGGTGCTCGCCCGCGTCCGTCCACCGGTAGAAACCGCGGGCTCTGGTGGGACCCAGGTCCTGCAGCAACTGCGTCGTGAAGTGGTTCAGATCGACGAGCGGGGCGCCCGTCACGGCCGCGCACTCCCGGACCAGTTCGGGATACCCGTCGTGCGAGTCCACGACGTTGCCATGGACATCGAAGACGCAGCGTGCGGTGGGTGTCACCAGAACCGGCGTGGCCCCCTCGCCGCTGATCGCCTCCACATAGAGGCCCAGGAACTCCTTGAACTCCCGTGGGCTGTGGTACCTGAGAGGCACATTGATGCGCTGCTCCACCGCGCCGAAGTCGATCGCCACCACGTCTCCGGGTCCGATCATGTTCAGCAGCGTGATGAACCGCTCCGTGTAGTAGGAGCGGGCCGTCATGGCGTCACGGGCGTAGTTCTTCACCTCGTACTGGCTGTTCAGGAAGTCCGTGAGGTACTGCCCCCAGCCGGCCAGCGGTGCCTCCGCCGGAGTCCTCGACGTCGCCACGGAATTGCCGATGATGCAGAGCTTGTTCATGGTCTCCTTGCCCCCGCTCACAACGGCCAGCCGGGCAGTTGCCCCGCGTGGAACAACTGGTTGCGCGGCGAGCCGGCTTCGAACTGGCTGGCGATCGGGAAGTAACTGGGCAGAAACGCGGCGAGTGTGGCGTCCTGTTCGTCCTCCGAGATGTCCCCGTCGTGGAAGTCGTTGAGGCAGAAGACGTCGTTCGAGCGGGCCGCGAGAAGGTGATTGAGCTTCTGCACCTGCTCGCTCAGGCCCACGTTGACGAAACCGCTGGAGATGCCGCCCGGGACGCTACGGCCCGTGTAGTAACCGAAGTAGTGGTGGAGCGACGAGGCGACGGACACGTCGCTGCTGTCCCTGAGCTGGTTGTGAGCGGTGTTGCGCAGGGCGTCCGGAAAGTACTTCTCCAGGTCGTACATGACGCTGCGCCTCAGGGGGTGCGGCGCGTGGATGAAGGAGTTCACCAGCGTCCGCCCGAACATCGCCGAGACCAGTTCGCGGTTGTTCTTGGCCGCCATCCGGCTGAACTCGTCCAGGGCGGATATGGGGCTCATCGGAATGGCGTTGGACGACATGAAGTGCCTGGCCTGCCCGTTTCCCAGGAAGAAGAGACTCGGCAGGATCGGGCGGGCGGCGAAGACATCGTCATTGAAATAGAGGAAGTGCTCGGCCAGACCGTCGATATGGTGCAGCCGGCTTTCGATGGCGTGCGAGTTGTAGGTCGGCAGCGCACCTTCGTTGCCGAATATCTCCGTGTGGTCCACCACGCGGACCCGGGGGTGGGACGTGTCCAGCCACTGCGGCACCTGGCGGTCCGTCACCACATAGATGTTGCGGATCCAGGGAGCGTACATGTCCAGCGACCTGAACGAGTAGCGCAGCTCGTCGCGGTTACGGAAGCGAGCGGCACTCGTCGCCGCGTCCTCGGTCTCGATCCCCTTGGCGGCGAGCACCGCGTTCTTGCGTTCGAGCCAGGAGACATCGGCACCGTCGACCCAGGTGTACACGGCGTCGATGGGGAAGCCGACGTCGTGATGCAGGGTCTGGTTGAACGCCTGGATGGTGGGGTACTGACGCCCGCCCAGCACCATCGGCGCGCGGTGCAGGGCCGACTTCGGTATACGGCTGCCGATGAGAGTGCGATAGCTGGAGACGATGCACTCTTCGTCGTCCGGATCGTCGTCCCAGAAGGCCAGGGTGCAGCCGTAGCCGGCGCCGAGCCTCAGGGTGCGGGACGGCGTCACCGCGCTCTGGTACACGCGGACACCCGGGCAGGCGGTCCGCATGTGGTCGGTCGCGAACCCGGCGAGCGTCGTGACGACGGCGGAGTCCGAGCTGTTCAGCACCGCCATGTAGACGGCCTGCCCCTGACAGCTCTCGGCCAGGCTCTTGAGAGCCGCCTCCCGGAGGCTGGCGTGCACGGCGACGGTGTGGCGCACCTTGTTCGTCCGGGTGACGAAGTACGGGATACGCGCGGCCTCGAGTGCTCCGGCGACGATGCGCAGGTTGGCGTTGACGATGTCGAAGGGTGTCTCCGCCTGGATGACGCGGCACACCTGACCACCGGCGCGCACCAGGGAGGCGTCCTGCTTCAGCAGGCGCTCCTCGGACGTGGCCAGCTTCCGCGTGTGCTGGGTGCTCTGCGGCGCGGCGGCAGCGGCGGTGGCCTTGCCGAAGGCCCCGGACGCCAGCGAATAGCCGGCCACGCGCCGCGCCTTCTCTTCGGCGCGCCGCCCCGACTGCCGGTCGTCCTGGAGGGTGGCGAAGAGCTCGTCCCACTGACCTGCCGGATGGAACCACTGTGCCGCTTCGGCGGCCGCGTGTCCCATCGACCACCGCATCTCGTTGTTCTCGATCAGGTGGAGCAGCGCGGAGGCCAGCGCCTCGGTGTCGCCCGGTGTGGTCAGGAGCCCGGTGCGTCCTTCGGACACCACCTCGCGGGCGGCGTTGGGGCTGTCGTAGGCAACCACCGGCACGCCCGCTGCCTGGGCCTCCATCAGCGTGAGCCCGACGGCGTCCTCCTCCGCGGTGCTCAGGGCGATACTGGCCTTCGCCCACTCCTCCGCGATGACGGCGGGCGCCTCCCCGGTGAACTGGACACTGCCCTGCAAAGCCATCTGGTCGCGTCTTCCCACCAGGCTCCTGCCCAGCGGGCCGTCCCCGATGACGCGCAGTGACCAGCCCGGGCGATACTCCAGGACCCTGGACCACGCGGCCAGCGCCTCCGCGACGCCGGACTGCTTCTCCAGTCGTGCGACCAGCAGCACCATGCGGGTCTCCAGCGTCGAACGGGGCCGGAACCCCTCGGCCAGGACCGGCGGGACATGCGCCAGATGCGGGGTTCCCGAACCGAAGGTCTCCGTGAACCACTCCCGGGAACGGGCGCGGGGCAGGACGACGGCATCGCAGCGCGGGATGTTGTGGAGCAGCGGCTCGACACGGGGGCCGCCCACCTCCGGCGCGGTCAGCCCGTAGTACACCGTCATGATGTGCGCGGGCGCAAAGCGTGCGGCGTACGCGAGCAGGGCCGGCGAGGTCACGATCAGGATGTCGGCGTCCAGGCCCTGGAGCGCGTACTCCACCTCGATGTCGGCGAGGCGGTGGAAGCGGTCGTCCCAGCGACGCTCGACCACCTCGCTCGGCAGTGCGGCGAGGGCCGCACCTGCGGCGGCGTCCGGGCCGGGACGACGCACCACCCTCGACTGCTGGGATTCGATGAGAAAGCGGACAGCGACCCGCGGGTCGGGCACGCCGAACCGGCGCCGGCGTGCCTTGAACACACTGATGACCTGGACCTCGTACCGCGAGGCGAGCTCCGCCGCGTGTCCGAACACCGCGCGCTCGGCGTCGCCCATCACATCGGCGTGAGTCAGCAGGAAAGCGATCTTCATCTGCTCCTCACTCGGCCCCGGACTCGTCACTGCAGGTGAACCGCAGATTTCCCGCCGGCGTGTAGCGGGGTTCGATCGTCATGAGCGTGCCGCGCAGCGGGGACACCAGGATCTTCCTCATGGCGAACACCCGCTCCGGCGTCTGCACGTCGTGCAGCCTCCGTGCGAGGCGCAGCGGAGCACGACCGTCCGTGTGGACCATGACGTTCCAGTGTTCGCGCTGTCCGGTGGACGGGAGCATCTCGGCCAACGGCACCTCAAGTCGCCACACGTCGGGTTCGACCTCGTCGAGAGGGCACTCCACGCTGCGGCCGGCGGCGACCAGTTCGGCCCAGGGTGCGTCGGCCCTGACACCCAGGATGCGCAGGTCCACTTCGATGCGCGCGTGCTCGATGTACACGTTGATCACCTCGGCCGCCGGTGCGGCCTTCGTGCAGACCACCCGCGCGTCACCACGCAGGGTGCGCCCGAGCCGGTAGCGGTCGGCGGTGATGGGCGAGTACTTCATCGGGCCCGTGCTGCCGCTCAGCGGAGTGGTCTGTTCCACGAGCAGCAGCGGCAGCGTCCTGCTCCTGCGTCCCGAACTGACCCGGAGCCTGAGCTTCCAGCGCCCGGGGGTGACCGAGACACCGCCCGCGGCGGCACCGAGCAGTACCGCGGCGTCCATGAGCAGGCGTCCGTCCCGGGCCGCGTAGACCCGAGCGGGCACACGAAACCTCTGGTGCCTCCTGCTGAGGAGGATCTCCGCCCGGTCCGCCTCCCGCACCGAATCCGGCAGCTCCGCGTGGAGGTTGACGGTCTGGCCGTCGAGAACGGCCGCATACCCCAGGCGTGCCGCCCTGCCCGCGCGCCGGGGCAGAAAGAATCGATTCATCAGCCGGGTGCGCGCTGTCATGAGCCGTGCGTCGACCCGCCGACGCACCCGGCCCAGGTGTCTGCGTCGAGGGATCATCCGTGTGCCGTCTCCAACTCCGCGGCGCGGCGCACGGCTCCCTCGTCGCTTCCGGGGAGCTCATAGGGGCTGGGAACGGGGAAATAGGACTCCAGGAAGTGGCGGACCATGCGTTCCTGGCTGTCCGGATCCTCCGGCACGACGGTGTCGTTGATGCAGAAGGTGTCGAAGTCACGGCGCGCCAGCAGCCGGTTGAGCCGCTGCTGGGCCTTGCGGTCGCCGATGTCGATGTACACGTATCTGAGGTCCGAGACGGTGGCTCGCGCCGTGTGGTAGGCGTGGTAGTGGTGCAGCGACGACGCTATGGGGACGTCGTCCGGGGAGCGGAAGCGCGAATGCTGCGTGCGCCAGTGCTCGTTGGCGTAGGTCTCCTCGATCTCCTGCAGGACCGAACGCCTGAGGGCATGCGGGGTGTGCTTCATCTTCTGCGCGATGAACGTGCCGAACTGCTGCGCGATGAGTCCACGGCTGTTCTTCCCCGCCGCGTTGACGGGGAGGTCGTCGGGGCTGACCTCTCCGGCCGGAACCAGGGCCTTGGACATGAAGAACTTGGTCAGGCCATTGGGGTGGAAGAACTGGCCCGGCGCAGCGGGACGGCCGAAGAACACGTCGTCGTTGAGGTAGAGGAAGTGCTCCGAGAGGCCCTGGATGTGGTGGAGCTGGCTCTCGATGGCGTGCGAGTTGAACGTGGGCAGCGCCATCGGATCGGAGAAGATCTCACGGTGGTCCACGACGCGGATCCCCGGGTACTCGGTGTCGAGCCAGCGCGGCACCTGGCCGGCGGTGACTAGAAAGATGGTGTTCACCCACGGCGCGTACTGGTGGATCGAGCGCAGGGAGTAGCGCAACTCGTCACGGCTCGTGAACCGCGCGTCGTTGGCCGCCTGTTCGTGCAGGGTGCTGCCGTCGGTCAGGGCGCCGCGGGCCGCCTCCTTGCTCCTCCTCCACACCGGATCGGAGTCGTCCACCCAGGTGTAGACGACGTCGATCGGAAACAGGTGGTCGCTGGGCAGTGGAACCGTGAACTCCGCCACCGACTGCGCATAGCCGGTGTGATAGGGGGCCGGCACCGGACTGAACAGCTTCTGCTCGACCCGCCGGCGCGGGGCGTCCACCGGCACCTCGGTCATCACGCTGTTGGGTCGCGGCGCGACCAGGCTGTCCCCCTGACGCGCCCAGAATTCGAGGTCGCAGCCGGAGTCCTGGCCGAAGATCAGTACTCCGCTGGGGTCGCAGACGTTCCATGCCAGCCGGAGCACCTGCCTGGACCGCATCCTGCGCCACGTCTTGGCGGAGGCTCCGTCTCTCTGTTCGCCCGATCCTTCGGAGACGTATCCGGGGTTGCGCCCGAACGCGATCTGCAGGACTTCCTCGACGTCCGCGCGCTGCGCCGCGGGCACCGCGACACACGGAGTGTTCTGGGCCGTCCCCCTGATGCAGAAGTAGTCGATCTCCGCCTCTTCGAGCACGGCGACGACGATGTGCAGGTTGCGGCAGCGGGCGGCCCATTCGGTGGCCCCGCGCACGACGGTGGCTCGAACGTGCTTGCCCTGGTGGTGGACCACCCTGAGAAACGCGCCGGGCCCGTGCCGGGCCGGTGACCGGCTGCCGCCGAGCGCGCGCGTCATAACCGCCGAGCGCACCGAGTCGAACGCCGCCAGCAGATGCATGACGGCGTTGCGAAGAGGCCGCGGGACCCGGCGCACGATGCGCCGGCGGGCTCCGACGGGCACGAGCGATCTGTATGTGGAGACGAGCGCACTGGCCTCAGGATTGTTACCGCTCACCACCGAAGTTCCACACCATCCAATGAAGAGAGACCACCACCGCGGCGGAACACCGATGTCCCGGCATGTCCTGCCTTGTCGCCCGCGGCCGCCAGGAGTGGCGGTCTCCGTAGGCCCAGTAGATGGCTGCTCGCCAGATGGAGCACACCGACGTTCAACTGCTGGACCACCCGACGTCAACAAGGGATAAAAGCTGGCACAGAATATTCACACGAATGAGTAAACCTGTCCACATCAATGCGCATCCAGCAGGGCCTCAACGAACCCATAAATGCCCACCATTCCGGACATTGAGGCGATGCCTGTGATCTGCTTCATAGGACACGCATCCCGGGCCTGAGCTCTTGCTCCGACCGCCGGAAGTGCGGCGGATCAGCGCTCACCGAAGGCGAGGTTCAGCCGGTGGCCGCCTCACACGACAACGGCCTGGTCCAGCACCAGACCGGGCCCTTGCCCCTGCCGGGCGATCCGCAGCTCACCCGCCGTACCGATCACCGCCAGCACCAGACGTCCTCGCGCGTCCAGGGCCAGGGCGGGTTGATGGGCGCTCGACTCCCCCGTCAACGACCACCAGACGCCCGCGTGTTCGTTCTCCGTGCCACAGGCGGCCAGCACGACACTGCCGTCGACCGCCCGGTGTGCCAGCACCGTGCAGTCGTAGCCGTCGATCAGGGTGCGCGCCACGGCGTGGCGCCCCTCGGCCGGGCTCGACCCCATGGGAATCACCCACCCCCCTGGCCGGTAGGCCTGGACAGTTCCTGTGGCCAGGTCGGTCCAGTAGAAGGTGACCCGGTCGGGCCCCGTCTCCTGCACCGTGGCGCTTCCCGGCGCCGGCGAGACCTGGAGGTTCGGCCTTCGTTCCATGTCGCCGTCGTTGCTGGCCTGGGACCAGTGCAGGGCACAGCCGGTCCCGGTCACCAGCGCTTCGATCCTGCCGGACTGGAGCGCTCCTACCGCCAGACCGTCCTGGCCGCCACCGCCGCGCAGGTCCGCCCACGGCAGCCAGGCACCTCGCTTGTCCTCGCGCCGCAGACAGACACCACCGCCCGCGTTGCGGACCAGGACGTGCACCGTGCCGGAGGCACTCACCGCGGCGACCGGGGAGCCCATGTGCACCGCACGTTCCACGCGCCCGTGCGGGTTGCCGACGCTCCTCCACTCGGTCAAGGGACGGCCGGTCTGGTACTGGATCGCATGGACGACCTCGGGGAAGGCTCCCTTGCCCTGGCCCTTGAGGCGGCGCCCGAGGAAATGCACATAGCCGTCCGCGCCTTGGGCGAGGGAGAGGTCCTCGACGCCCGGGGCCGGGAAGAACTCCGGCCCGGACCACTCCGGACCGCCGGGGCGTGTCTCCGTCCACCGCAGCAGGCCGCCCGCGGCGCTGGCGTACGCCGTCAGGCGCCCGTCGCGGCCTCGCACGAGCCAGCGACCGTCGAGCACGGCGTGAGCGGTCGGCACCGCGCGCAGCTCGGACGGAGAGCCCGCCCCCGCCACCCTGGACCTGGCCATCAGAGCACGACCTCTACGGCCGGAGGCCTCAAGGGGAGGTTCCGTGCTCGGACGTCCCCGCGGACAGCGACCGCTCCCACGAACTCCACCCCATCCGCGTCCCACCATGTCATGAGCGCATACTAATTCTTTCGTAGGCTTTCACTATCTGGACGCTTGGAGCACACATGTAATCGCATACGCGTCTATAGTGCTGCGTCAGCCCAACACCGCGTGGACCGGCTCCCCCACCCGAGTCCCTTCCCACCCGCCCGTCACGGGCACGACATGCGAGGACTCAGGCAGGATGAGCCACGTCTCGACGACGCAGCGCCCCAACTCGAGCACGCCACCGCCCCGTCGGCGCCGCGAGCGAGGCAAACGACGTTGGGGGCGCATCGTCCTGCTGACGCTGCTGGTCCTGGTGCTGGCGGCGGGCGGCACCGCGTACTGGCTCTACAGCGATCTGGACGGCAACATCAAGGGCGTCGACATCGACAAGGCCATCGGTGACAACCGGCCGGAGAAACTACCCACTTCGGGACAGAACATCCTGATCCTGGGCTCCGACTCGCGGGCCGGGGCGAACGCCGCGCTGGACGCCGGCCATGTCTCCGGTGCCCGCTCCGACACCGCGCTGGTGATGCACATCCCCGAGGGCCGCACCAAGGCCGTCGCCGTCAGCATCCCCCGGGACACCCTGGTCACCCGGCCGGACTGCACCAAGTCCGACGGCAGCACGGTGCCCTCGGCGAAGCGTGTGATGTTCAACTCGATCTACTCGCAGGTCGGTCCGGCCTGTGTGGTCAAGACCGTGGAGAAGATCTCCGGGGTCCGCATGGACCACTACGTGGAGATAGACTTCGCCGGCTTCAAGGGGCTGGTGGACGCCATCGGCGGGGTGACCGTCAACGTCCCGCAGGACATCCACGACACGTCCAGCGGCCTGAACATGACCAAGGGCCCGCACCGGCTGAACGGCACGCAGGCGCTGCAGTTCGTGCGCACCCGGCACGGTTTCGGTGACGGCAGCGACCTCGGACGCATCAGCCTGCAGCAGCAGTTCATGCTGGACCTGCTGAGCGAGATCAAGAAGCAGGACCTGCTGGGCAGCCCCACCAAGAGCTACAAGATCGCCGACAAGCTCACCTCGGCCCTGACCACCGACTCCGACCTCGCCTCGCTGACCAAGCTGGCGGAGTTCGGACGCAGCCTCAACGGTGTCGATCCCTCCACGATGGAGACGATCATGATGCCGGTGCAGTACGACAAGGTCGACCCCAACCGTGTGGTGGCCGCGGAGCCGCAGGCGTCGGAGCTGTGGAAGGCCATCCGCAGCGACTCCCCGATCCCGGAGTCCGCGAAGAAGTCCCCGGCCACGGGCGGCAGTTCCTGACCCGGCCTTCGCTCACGCTCCCGCCGCGCCCGGAGCGCCGCTGCGGGCTCGTCTGTCCTGCGGTCCATGCGCCCCGTGCGACCCTGAATCCATGGACGAGACGCCTCCCCTGCTTGTGATCGTCGACGGTGCGAACGTCGTCGGGTCGGTACCCGACGGATGGTGGCGGGACCGCCGGGGGGCCGCGGAACGTCTGCGGGACCGGCTGGCGGCGGACGGCGTGCCGCACCTGGCCGAGCGGGCGGAGATCGTCCTGGTGGTCGAGGGCGCGGCGCGTGGGGTGAGCGCGGTGCCGGGCGTACGGGTCGAGGCCGCCGCCGGCAGCGGTGACGACCGCATCGTCGAACTGGTCGAGCAGGCCGGTCCGCGGCCCGTCCTCGTCGTCACGGCCGACCGGGAACTGCGGCGGCGCGTGAGCGAGTTGGGCGCCGAGGTCACCGGGCCACGGGCGGTGCGCGGATAGCGCGCGCTGCCGCGGGTCCGGTCCGGCTGTCAGGGGGCGCCGGTGGCGCCTGTGCCCGGGGTCTTGGTGGCGGCGGCCTGCTCGCGGAGCGCGAGGCGGCTGTGGGTGCGGCCGTAGAGGAAGTAGACGACGAAGCCGATCGCCATCCAGATGGCGAAGCGCAGCCAGGTCTCGGCGGGCAGGTTCAGCATCAGCCACAGGGAGGCCAGGACCGACACGACCGGGACGAACGGCACCAGCGGGGTCCGGAAGGCGCGGGGCAGGTCGGGGCGGGTCCTGCGGAGGATGATCACACTGATCGCGACGACGATGAAGGCGAACAGCGTGCCGATGTTCACCAGCTCGGCCAGTTCGCTCAGGCTGGTGAAGCCCGCGACGATCGCGATGACGACGCCGAGGAGGATCGTCGGGCGGTAGGGGGTGCGGAAGCGCGGGTGGGTGTGGGAGAAGAAGCGGGGCAGCAGGCCGTCGCGGCTCATCGCGAAGAAGACGCGGGCCTGGCCCAGGAGCAGGATCATACAGACCGTGGTCAGGCCGACGGCGGCGCCGAAGCTGATCAGGCCCGCGAACCAGGGATGCCCGGTGGACTTGAAGGCGTCCGCGAGCGGGGCGTCCACGGACAGCGCGCTGTACTTCTGCATGCCGGTCACCACGATCGACACGGCGACGTACAGGGTCGTGCAGATGACGAGCGAGCCGAGGATGCCGCGCGGCACGTCGCGCTGCGGATGGCGGGTCTCCTCGGCGGCGGTGGCCACGACGTCGAAGCCGATGAAGGCGAAGAAGACGACGGACGCGGCGGTGAAGATGCCCATGACGCCGAAGTTGGACGGTGCCCAGCCGAAGATCAGCTGGATGAGCGGTGCCTTGAGGTTGCCGCCCGCCGCGACCGGCTGTTCCTTGGGGATGAACGGTTCATAGTTGTCGCTGTTGATGAAGAAGGCGCCGGCGACGATCACGATGAGGACGACCGCCACCTTGACGGCGACGACCACCGAGGTGACCCGCGCGGAGAGTTTCATGCCGACGACGAGGATGGCGGTGAGGACCAGGACGAGAAGGGCGGCGAGGATGTCGAAGCCGAAGCCGGTGGCGGCGTCCCGGCCGCTGAGCGCCTCGGGCAGGTGCCAGCCCGCGTTGTCGAGCAGTGAGTGGATGTAGCCGGACCAGCCGACGGCGACCACCGCCGTGCCGAGCGCGAGCTCCAGCACCAGGTCCCAGCCGATGATCCAGGCGGGGAACTCCCCCAGTGAGGCGTAGGAGAAGGTGTACGCCGATCCGGCGACGGGAACCGTGGAGGCGAACTCGGCGTAGCAGAGGGCGGCGAGCGCGCAGACCACACCGGCGACGACGAAGGACAGGGACACGGCGGGGCCTGCGGTGTTCTTGGCGGCCGTGCCGGTGAGGACGAAGATGCCGGTGCCGATGATGACACCGACGCCGAAGACGGTCAGGTCGAGGGCGGACAGGGACTTTCGCAGCGCGTGCTCGGGTTCTTCGGTGTCCTTGATCGACTGTTCGACGTTCTTCGTCCGGAACAGCGTGTTGCTCACGGGCCTACCTCCCACGCTTGTCGCCTCGACATGGCTCGACATGATCGAGAGGGCTGGGGATGCGTATGCCCCGGCACTGGCAGGTTCACGCAGAAGGGCCGGTTCCGCCACCCGTAGGAGGTGACGGAACCGGCCCATTCCGGGATCAGTGGGATGCCGGTGCGGACCGGGGTCCGTGCCCGGTCAGGACCGGCATCCCGCTTGGACAGGTGCCCCCTGCAGTCGGGGACCGTCCAGGAAGTCACGGGGCCGCGGCGAACACCCGCACACCCCCGACGTACGTCGCCGCCACGCTCGTCTCCCCGATCGCCTCCGGCGGTCCGGCGAACGGGTCGCGGTCCAGCACCACCAGGTCCGCGAGCGCCCCCACGCGCACCTCCCCGGTGTCGTCCAGGTGGTTCACATGGGCGGAGCCCGCCGTGTACGCCCTGAGCGCCTCGGTGAGGCCGATGCGTTCGGCGGGCAGGAAGACCGGCGCGTCAGCGCCCGGTGCCACGCGGTTGACCGCGACATGGATGCCCTGGAGCGGGTCGGGGCTGCTGACCGGCCAGTCGCTGCCGGCGGCGAGCGTGGCCCCGGACCGCAGCAGGGCCCCGAACGGGTACTGCCACGCGGCGCGCTCAGGTCCGAGGAAGGGGATCGTCAGTTCGTCCATCTGCGGCTCGTGCACCGCCCACAGCGGCTGGATGTTCGCCGTCGCCCCGAGCCGGGCGAACCGCGGCACGTCGTCGGGATGCACGACCTGGAGGTGGGCCAGGTGCGGCCGGGTGTCGCCGGGTCCGTTCGCGGTGCGCGCGGCCTCCACGGCGTCCAGCGCGTCGCGTACCGCCCGGTCGCCCAGTGCGTGGAAGTGGCACTGGAAGCCCGCGGCGTCCAACGCGGTGACGTACTTCGGCAGTTGACCGGGATCGATGAAGTTCGTGCCCCGGTTGCCCGTCGCGCAGCCGCATGGGTCCAGGTATGGCTCCAGGAGCGCCGCCGTGCCGGTCTCGGCGACGCCGTCCAGCATCAGTTTCACGCTCGTCGCGCGGAACCTGCCGTGGTCGGCCGCGGCCCGCTTCTCCATGAGTTCCGGGATCTGCTCGGTGCCCCGCTCCCGGTCCCACCACAGCGCGCCGACCACGCGCGCGGTGAGCGAGCCCTCGCGTGCGGCGGTCAGGTACGCCTCCGAGGCGTCCTCCATGCCCAGGAAGTCCCCGACGAGCGCGTCCTGCCAGGCCGTGATGCCGAGCGCGTGCAGATGCCCCTGGGCGTGCAGCAGCGCGGCCAGCCGGTCGGCGGCGGTGGCAGGCGGGGTGAGGCGCCCGACGAGTTGCATGGCGCCCTCCTGGAGCGTGCCGCTCGGTTCGCCGGCGGTGTTCCGGTCGATCCGCCCGTCGGCCGGGTCGGGCGTGTGGCGCGTCACGCCCGCGAGTTCCAGGGCGCGGCTGTTGACCCAGGCGCCGTGGTGGTCGCGGTTGGGCAGGTAGACGGGACGGTCGGGAACGACGGCGTCCAGCAGCTCCTTGGCCGGGGTACCGCCCTCGAACGCCTCCATCGACCAGCCGCCGCCGAGGATCCACTCCCGCTCGGGGTGGGCGGCCGCGTAGGCGCGCACGCGGGCCACGGTGTCCTCGGCGGTCCGCGCCCCGGTCAGGTCGCACTGTGTGAGCTCCAGGCCCGCCGGGACCGGGTGGACGTGCGCGTCCTGGAAGCCGGGCAGCAGCAGCCGTCCGGCCAGGTCGACGACCTCGGTGCGCGGACCCGCGAGGCCGAGGACCTCGTCGTGCCCGACGGCGGTGATGCGGTCGCCGGTGACGGCCACGGCGGTCGCCGTGCGGCCCCGGGGGGTGAGGACGGGGCCGCCGGTGAAGAGGAGGTCTGCGGGCATGGTGCCTTTCCTTGAGGGGTCCTTGCCGGTCATCGGGGTGTGGCGAGCAACTGCGGCGCGTCGGCGTCCGTGCCGTCGCCGGTGCGGAAGTAGGGGGAGCGGCGGACCCAGCGGGCCCAGGTCGCGGCGACGAAACCGGTGGCGACCATCGCCACGGGCATCAGCAGCAGGAACCAGCCGTTGTTCGCGCTCAGTTCCAGGTGGTCGGTGGAGGTGTAGAAGGTCCAGCCGAGGTATCCGCCGAGGCCGAGCAGGGCAAGGGCGCTGAGCGCCGGCAGGATCACCGCGCGCACCCCTTGCCGCCAGTCCTCGCGCAGCAGCGCGCGGAACCGTACGGCGGCCGCGAGCGCCGTGAGCGCGTACGACAGGGCGACCACGATGCCGACGGCGTTCACCGTGGCCATGATCATGTCGGCGAGCCGCGGGATGGCCAGGGACAGGGCCGCCACCGCGGCCGCCAGGAAGCCGATCAGCACCGTTCCGGCCGCCGGAGTGCCGTAGCGCCGACTGACTCTGGCCCACACCGGCCCGAGCGTACGGTCCCGGCTCATCGCGAACATCGCGCGGGCCGTGGGGATCACCCCGGCCTGCAGCGAGGCGACCGCCGAGAACATGAGCGCCACCAGCGGCAGCGCGGCCAGCGGCTGGGAGGCGAGCCGGTCGCCGAAGTAGGCCAGCCCCTGGGGGCCGTGCCCGACCAGTTCCTTCTCCGACAGCACGCGCTGGAAGGCCACCGACCCGAGCAGGAACAGCGCCAGCATCGTCACCAGAGTGGTGATCCCCGCCCGGGACGCGTCCCGCGGGTCGCGCACCTCCTCGTTCACGCTGAACGCGCTCTCGAAGCCCCAGTAGCAGAAGACCGACAGCAGCAGCCCCTGGGCGATCGCCGAGGCCGAGGGAATGGCGAAGGGATCGAACCAGCTCAGCCGGAAGGCGTGCGGACCGGTGACGATGCCGTACCCGCAGAAGCCGAGCAGGACGACGTACTCGAAGACCAGCAGACCGCCCTGCAGCCGCGCCGCAGTCCGCACGCCGGTGACGGCGGTCAGGGTGACGGCGGCCAGGACCACGATGCCGACGGCGGTCGTCTGCGCGGTCGAGCCCGGGTCGAGGGTGTGCCCGCCCACCCGGTGCAGCCCGGCCTCACCGGCCAGCTGTAGCACCGCCGAACCGGTGACCGCCGTGGTGTACGCGAGGAACGCCACCGTCGCGACGATGTTCACCCAGCCGACCAGGAACCCGAGCCAGGGAGTGAGCGAACGGCCGACCCACACATACCCGTTGCCCGCGTTGGGCTCCACCCGGTTGAGCCGGGAGTAGGCGCCCGCGATGCCGAGGACCGGCAGGAACGCCAGCAGCATGATGGCCGGCAGATGGAGCCCCACCACACCCGCCGTGACTCCGAGGCCGATGCCGATGCTGGTGGTGGCGGCCGTGCTGGAGGCGGCGATGGCCACGCCGTCCAGGACGCCGAGGGACTTGCGCAGCGCGGGCCGCGCGGGTGGGTCGATCGGGGAGAGGGTGTCGGTCATGGGCGCGTCTCCGCTCGCACCTGGGGGCCCTGCCGGCCCCGGTGAAGGCACATGAAACTGCCCGCCCCTTTAACAGGTCAACGGTGTTGTCGTAAGGTACGGCCACTTCTGATCGCCGCGTCCGCGCCCGCCGAGAGGTCACCGATGAGCGAACGTGTCGTCCCGCCCGCCGACCGGCGCCGCAGGCGCCCGACCAAACAGGGCGTCGTCCTGTCCGAGGAACTGATCGTCTCCACCGCCCTGCGGCTGATCGAGGAGCACGGCGCGGACGCCCTCTCGGTCCGCCGCCTGGGCCGCGCCCTCGGCGCCGATCCCAGCTCGCTCTACCGCTACTTCCGCCACGCCGACGACCTGATGCTCGCCATCGCCGACGAGCTCATCGGCCGTACACTGCGCCTCTGGCGGCCCACCGGCGACTGGCAGGAGGACCTGCGGGATCTCGGCCTGAAGATGCACGCGGGCGCCCTCGCCCACCCCCGGGCCGCCGTGCTCAGCTCCTGTCGGGTCACCGGACGGGCCCACGAGATCCAGGCCGTGGAGACCATCCTCGGCGTGCTGCGCGACGCCGGCTTCCCCGACGGCGAGGCCGTGCGCATCTACCACGCCTACGTCGACCAGGCCCTCGCCTTCGGCGCCCTGGACTCGGCGGCCATCGCCCTGCCGCGGGCCGCGCGCGAGGCGGAGGCGTCCGTGTGGCGGGCCACGTACGCCCGGCTGCCCGCCGACACCCACCCGCACATCGCCGGCACGGCCCGCCACCTGGTGGCCGACATGGGGCGAAGCTCCTACCCCGCGGCCCTGGACCTGCTGCTGAGCGCGGCCGCGGCCCGCCTGCAGGAGATCAGGGCGCGGCAGGAACGGCCGGTGCCGGACAGGATCTGACCCGTGACGCCAGTGGCGACGGCCGGCTTGAATCCGTCTGGCGAGGACATCCGCCCCCCGGAGGGAGACGGCTGTGCGGCGCCGGGCCCGGGGGTGGTCCTGTCCGGCGGACCGTGCCGCAGACGCAGGGCCTGGCACCCAAGCTCTTCGAGCAGGATTACCGCCGGCGGCGTTGCCCGCCGGCTGCCGACTCGACCGAGCCCCGAACGACCAGGGCGGCCCCCCATCGGCCCCGCTCACCTGGGTGGGCCGGCCGCCGTTCGGCCAACGTTGCGCCGCCGGAGGGACCCTGGTGCCCCAACAGGCAACGTTCGCCCCGTCGCGACGCCCGGCACGCCCTCTCGCTGCACCGCCCGAAAGCCCAAGCACGTCCAGTACGAGGGCTTCCGGCCGGCACGCCGAGTGGGGGCACCTCCCACGCCGTCAATGCAGTGGGGGAACGCACCGGACGCCGCTCCTTGACGGGCAGACGTTGCCTGCCGGGGCACTAGTCGCGTGCCGGCTGCACCGCCGAGTCGACCTCGGCGGCCGTCCGCTCGAACCGCCCGTCGAGCCGGGAGACGAGGCCGGTGACCTGGCGGGCGATGTCGGGCGCGGTCAGGCCGACCTCCGCCATGACCTCGGCGCGCGAGGCGTGGTCGAGGAAGCGGGGCGGGATGCCGAAGTCGCGCAGCGGCACGTCGACGCCCGCGTCACGCAGCGCCTGGGCGATCGTGGAGCCGACCCCGCCGACGCGGGAGTTGTCCTCGACGGTGACGACCACACGGTGCCGTTCGGCGAGCGGGGCCATGGCCTCGTCGACGGGCTTGACCCAGCGCGGGTCGACGACGGTGGTGGAGATGCCCTGCTTGTCCAGGAGTACGGCGATCTCCAGACACATGGGGGCGAGTGCCCCGACGGAGACCAGCAGGACATCCGGGGTGTCGGTGCCCGGCTCGCGCAGTACGTCCATGCCGCCGACGCGGCCCACGGCGGGTACGGCGGGACCGACGGCGCCCTTGGAGAAGCGCACGACGGTCGGGGCGTCCTTCACCTCGACGGCCTCGCGCAGCTGGGCGCGGACCTGGTCGGCGTCGCGGGGTGCGGCCAGGCGCAGGCCCGGGACGACCTGGAGGATGGACATGTCCCACATGCCGTTGTGGGAGGCGCCGTCGGTGCCGGTGATGCCGGCCCGGTCCAGGACGAAGGTGACTCCGCACTTGTGCAGGGCCACGTCCATCAGGACCTGGTCGAAGGCGCGGTTGAGGAAGGTGGCGTAGACGGCGAAGACCGGGTGCAGGCCGCCGTGGGCGAGGCCGGCCGCCGAGACCGCGCCGTGCTGCTCGGCGATGCCGACGTCGTAGACCCGGTCGGGGAAGGCCTTGGCGAACCTGTCCAGGCCCACCGGCTGGAGCATGGCGGCCGTGATGGCCACGATGTCCCTGCGTTCCTTGCCGAGCTTGACCATCTCGTCGCCGAAGACGCTCGTCCAGTCGGCGCCGGAGGTGGCGATCGGCAGACCCGTGTCGGGGTGGATCTTGCCGACGGCGTGGAAGCGGTCGGCGTCGTCCTGGAGGGCGGGCTGGTAGCCGCGGCCCTTCTCGGTGAGGCAGTGCACGATCACGGGGCCGCCGAAGCGCTTGGCGCGGGCCAGCGCGGACTCCAGGGCCTCGATGTCGTGGCCGTCGATCGGGCCGACGTACTTCAGGCCCAGGTCCTCGAACATGCCCTGCGGGGCGATGAAGTCCTTGAACCCCTTCTTCGCGCCGTGCAGCGTTTCGTACAGCGGCTTGCCGACGACCGGGGTGCGCTCCAGGAGCTCCTTCGTCCGGGCGAGGAAGCGCTCGTAGCCGTCGGTGGTGCGCAGGGTGGCGAGGTGGTTGGCCAGACCGCCGATGGTGGGCGCGTAGGAGCGCTCGTTGTCGTTGACGACGATGACCAGCGGGCGGTCCTTGGCGTCGGCGATGTTGTTCAGCGCCTCCCAGGCCATGCCGCCGGTCAACGCGCCGTCACCGATGACCGCGACGACATGGCTGTCGCGCTGGAGGATCTGGTTGGCCTTGGCGATGCCGTCGGCCCAGCCGAGGACGGTGGAGGCGTGGCTGTTCTCGATCACGTCGTGCTCGGACTCGGCCTGGGAGGGGTAGCCGGACAGGCCGCCCTTCATCTTCAGCCTCGAGAAGTCCTGCCGGCCGGTGAGAAGCTTGTGCACGTAGGACTGGTGGCCGGTGTCCCACAGCACCTTGTCCTTCGGCGAGTGGAAGACGCGGTGCAGGGCGATGGTCAGCTCCACCACACCGAGGTTGGGGCCGAGGTGACCGCCGGTCTTGGAGACCGCTTCGACGAGAAAGGTCCGGATCTCCTCTGCCAGCTGGTCCAGCTCCTCCAGGCTGAGCCGGTCCAGATCGCGCGGTCCCTTGATACGGGTCAGCAGCGGCACCCGTGCCTCCTTGCGTTTGAGCTGGTGAGAGCTGGTTGTGCGGATCAGGCTTCGTCGAACTGGTTGGACTGGTCGAGTCTAATGTTCCGTCCCCGGACGCCAGTCACCGGGAGCGCCGCCCATTTGTCGCAGTTTCGCCCGTAATCTCGTACGACGCCGGGCCGCGCTGTGGCTGAGGGAACACCTACGTCGCCACGGTCACCAGCCGCCTGAGGCCCTGCTCGGTGACGCGGGTGTGCCCCGGCCGGTCGAGGAGCTCGAACAGGGGCACCGCCACCCGTCGTGAGGTGCCGAGCGCCTGCCGCCCGGCACTGAGGGTGAACGGCTGCGGCAGCCGTGCCAGTCGGGCGAGCGCGAGGGACACCGCGTCGGGGTGCACGTACACACCCTGGGCCAGTCGGCGCACCCGGCCGCGGTCGGCGGCGGCGCGCAGATGGAACGGGGTGAGACCGAGCGCGTCCAGCTCGGGCGGCCCGGGCGCGTCGAACGGATCGGCTTGCAGCCTCGCGCACACGGCGTCGACGGCGCACTCGACCCGATCGTCCTGCGCGGGGCGGGCGCCCGCCTCCCGGAGACCCATTGCGTCCCGCACCAGACCGAGCTCGTCGGCCGCCGCGTTCAGCAGCGGGATGTCGGGCAGGCCGGTGGCCCGCAGCGCGGTGTCCCGTGGCAGGGCCGCGGCGGCCCGCTCCCGTACCGCCGCGGCCGGCAACTCCCCGCGCTCGCGCCACCATCCCGCGTCGACGCACCACCCGGCGATCTCCCGCGTCCCCTCCGGTGTGCGCGCGTCCGGCTCCAGGTGTCCGGACGCGGTGAGGGTGGTCCGCCGTACCACGCCGCGCCGGGCGATCCCGACGGCGGCGTCGGGCCGATCGGGGCGTACGGCGAGGTCCGCGTGACGGCGGACGGCGGCGCCCCGCCGGGTCAGCGGCGGCGGTTCCAGGTCGAGGACGACAAGGCCGGCGACGATCCGCTGCTGCCCCGGATCGCGCGGCAGCGCCCGCTCCCCCACGTCGAGCGGCAGCGCACGCTCCGCCCTGATTTGCGCCGTCCCCTCGCCCAGGCATCGTGCGCCGACTGCCGGTCGAGCCAGGTGATCCTGCACGTGGGATCCGCCGCCGTCCCCGTCCGCGTCTGGTCCCGCGCGGAGCCGGTCCGCGTCCGGCAGTTGCGGAGCCTCGGCCGGAGCGTGGACCGGGCGGACGCCGTCGCCCGGGTCGCCGTCAACCTGCGCGGGCTGCCCCGCGACGCCGTCCGCCGGGGCGACGCGCTGGTGACACCCGGCTGGTGGGCGGGCACCAGGGAGTGCGACGCGCGCCTCGACTGGCGCGACGCGAGCACGGTGTCGGTGAGGGGCACGCGCCGGTGGGCGGGCACGCGGGTGCGGGACGTCATGGGGTCAGCCGACCGTCACGAAGTGGTCGCCGCGCGGGGCGAGATGGCCGATGACGGGCGCACCGGGTATCTCCCCGGCGACGAGCAGACCGCCGGAGGTCTGGGCGTCGGCGAGCAGCAGCCGCTCGTCCTCGCCGACGGCGGGCCCGAAGCGGGTGTGCGAGCCCACCCAGTCGAGGTCGCGCCGGGTGCCGCCGCTGACGTAACCGTCGCGTACGGCCTCGCGGGCGCCGTCCAGGTAGGGGATGGCTGCCGGGTCGAGGACGGCCGTGACGCCGCTGGCCCGGGCCGGCTTGTAGAGGTGGCCGAGGATGACGAACAGGGATGTCAACCTGTTATTTCCGCCTCAACCTTTCCAATTCTCCCTTCCGCTTATTGCTTCTGCTTCTTCGAGTGAAAGGTGGCGGCACGAAGGGAAATCATGATGGGCGGGTGCCCGGACACACGGATGGTGCCCGGCCTCGTCCTTGACGCCGGGCACCATCGGTCGGTGAGGGGGCCGTCAGGCGCGGCCCGCGGCCTTCTGGCTCTTGCGGGAGACGGAGTCGATGACCACCGCACCCAGCAGCACCGCACCGGTGATCATGTACTGGATCGACGTGTTCATGTTCAGCAGGTCGAGACCGGTCTGGATCGACTGGATGACCAGCATGCCCAGCAGCGCCGACCACACCGAACCACGGCCACCGAAGAGGCTCGTACCACCGATGACGGCCGCCGCGATGGCGAGCATCAGCGTGTTGCCGCCGCCCGCGTTCAGCGTGGCGCTCGCCGTCTGGCCGGCGAAGAACATGCCACCGAGAGCCGCGAAGCCACCGGAGATGGCGAACACGGTGATCCGCACCATCGGCACGTTGATGCCGGCGCGGCGCGCCGCCTCGATGCCGCCGCCGACCGCGAAGACCTTACGGCCGTACGTCGTACGGCGGAGTACGAAGTCGACGACGACCAACGCGGCGAGGAAGATCACCAGAGCGTTGGAGACGCCGGCGGAGTTGTTCAGCGTGGCCGCGGCGACGAAGGACGCCACCGCGAGCAGGCCGGCCCGGAGCAGGATCTCACTGGTGGGCCGGAAGGGCACCCCGGCCGCCTTGCGGCGGCGCTGATCGTTGAACGAGCCCACGAGCATCAGCACGACACCGAGGCCCGCCAGCAGGTAGGCGCCGACGATGGCCTGGTCCATGAAGAACGAGTTCTGTCCGAACAGGTGCACCGGGCCGGAGTCGGCAGGGATGTTGATCGTGCCACTGGAGCCGAGCAGCCACAGCATCAGGCCGTTCCAGCCGAGGAAGCCGGCCAGGGTCACCACGAACGCCGGTACGCCGATCTTCGCGAAGAACCAGCCGTGCAGCGCGCCGATGCCGATGCCCGTGATGATCGTCAGGATCAGGGCCAGCCAGCCGTTCATGCCGTGGTTGACCACGAAGACGGCGAACACGGTGGACGCGAGGCCGCTGACCGAGCCGACGGAGAGGTCGATCTCGCCGAGCAGCAGAACGAACACCAGGCCGATGGCGAGCATGCCGGTGGCCGACAGGAAGTAGCTGATGTTGGACAGGTTGTCCGCGCTGAGGAACCGGTCGTTCTTCAGCTGGAAGATCGTCCAGATGATGATCAGGCCGATGAAGACCGGCAGCGAACCGAGTTCGCCGCCCTTCACCTTGCGCTTGAACTCGGTGATGTAGCCCTTGAGGCCCTCTTCGCGGACCAGCAGGCGCGGGTCGACGACAGGCACCGGGGCAGCCGTGGGGTCGTCCGCGGGGGCCACGGTCGTCGGGGCCTCCACAGCGGCGTCGGCCTTCTCGTCCTTGGGCGAACCCTTGCCCTTCACGGTGTTGGACGTGTCACTCACTTTGCCGCCTCCGTGCTGCGACGCTCCGCACGACGAGTCACGGCGTTGTCCGTGGCTCCCGTGATCGCGGCGATGATGTCTTCGTGGCTGGTGCTCTTCACGGGGAAGAAGCCGTTGTTCTTGCCCAGGCGCAGGACGGCGACGGTGTCCGCGACCGCCTTGACGTCCGCCATGTTGTGGCTGATGAGGATGACCCCGAGGTCACGCTCACGCAGCCGCTCGACCAGGTCGAGCACCTGCGCGGTCTGCTCGACGCCGAGAGCTGCGGTGGGCTCGTCGAGGATCACCACCTTCGGGTCGCCGATCAGGGCGCGGGCGATGGCGACGACCTGGCGCTGGCCGCCGGAGAGGCTCGCGATCGGGATACGCACGCTCGGGATCCGGATCGAGAGCGTGCTCAGCAGTTCGCGGGCCTGCTTCTCCATCGTCACCTCGTCGATGGCGCCACGGTGCAGCAGCTCGCGCCCGAGGAACAGGTTGCCGACCACGTCGAGGTTGTCGCACAGAGCGAGGTCCTGGTAGACGGTCGCGACGCCGAGTCCCTGGGCGTCGTGCGGCTTGGTGATGCTGACCGGCCGGCCCTCCCACTCGATGACGCCCTCATCGATGGGGTGGACACCCGCGATCGTCTTGACCAGGGTCGACTTTCCTGCGCCGTTGTCGCCCACGAGGGCGACCACTTCTCCGGCGTGGACCTCCAGTTCGACATCGGTGAGGGCCTGGACCGCACCGAATCGCTTGGAGACTCCGCGCAACGCCAGCACGGGCGTAGCGGACACGTGAACCATCTCCTTCGCCGCCTGACCGGCGGGGATGCCGCGCCTGAGAGGTCGGGCGCGGAGGAGCGTGCATGCAGCACGCGCTTACAAGATGAACATGAGCGAATCCGCTGCCGTTGGCAACGGTGTCCGTCCAACGCCCGTCCCGGCGGCGGGGTATGGAGGCCGGGACGGGCGTCGGACAGGTTTCGCGGGACCGCTGAGGCGGTCGGGGCTCGTGCGGCTCGTACGAGCGCCACCCGAGCGTCGCTCGAGTGCTTACTCGAGGCCGGCGGCCTTGCAGGCCTTCGCGTACTCGGCGGTGCAGATGTCCTGGACGGTGTAGAGCTTGTCCTTGATCACCGTGTCCTTGATGTTGGCCTTGGTGACCGACACCGGGGGCAGCAGCTGCGAGGGCACCTTGTCGCCGGAACCGCTGGTCTTCGTCACCGTCGCGAGGGACGAGATGTCCTTGCCCTGGAGCAGGTTGACCGCGAGCTGAGCGGCGGCTTCCGCCTCCGGCTTGAAGGCCTTGTAGACGGTGCTGGACTGGGTGCCCGCGACGATGCGCTGGATGCCCGCGAGCTCCGCGTCCTGTCCCGTCAGCGGGATGCCGCTGATCCCGGCGCCCTTGAGCGTGGTGGCGATACCGCCGGCCATGCCGTCGTTGGCGGCGTAGACGCCCGCGATCTTCTTGGCGCCGATCTGGGTGATGGCCGCCTTCATCTTCTGGGCGGCGACGGTGTCCTTCCACAGACCGGACTGCTCGTAGGCGATGTCGACCTTGCCGTCGAGGACGCTGTGGGCGCCCTTCTTGAACTCCGCGGCGTTCGGGTCGGCGTCGTCACCGTTGATCATGACGACCTTCGACGACTTGGTGGCCTTGGAGCCGAGCGCGTCGACCAGCGCCTGGCCCTGCAGCTCGCCGACCTTGACGTTGTCGAAGGAGACGTACGCGGAGACCGGGCCCTGGGCGAGGCGGTCGTAGGCGATGACCTTGATGCCCTTGTTGACCGCGGTCTGGATGGAGGACTTGATGGCGGCGGAGTCCTGGGCGCTGACCACGATGACCTTGACGCCCTTGGTGATCATGCTGCTGACCTGCTGGGCCTGCTTGGCGGCGTCACCGGCGGCGTTCGCGTACTCGACCTTGCAGTCCGAGCACAGCGCGCTGACCTTGGCCTCGAAGTAGGGCTTGTCGAACTTCTCGTAGCGTGCGGTGACGCTGTCGGGGAGCAGCAGGCCGATCGTCTTGTCGCCCGAGCCGCTGCTGGACGAGTCGTCACTCTTCTTGTCGCCCGCTTTGCCACAGGCGGCCACCGAAAGGGCCATCGAAACAGCGGCGGTGCCAATGACGACTCTACGCATCGTTGCGTTCATTGTTGGGGGTGCCTCCCTGACAGGGCCGCGCTGCGGCCGAGGTGGTCGGAAGTCAACTCGGCCGCACGTGCGACGTCAAGAAGTAAATCCTTAACGGGTTGGCAACGACATGTTTCGTTCTCTAAGTGAAGACAGGATTGCTCTAAGTGAAGACGGGCATGGCCACACGCCGAGCATCTGCCGCACTTCCGTCCAAGAGGGTGGAATCACCCATCTCGCTGAGCGCCAGGGCCAGTGCCCCGAGCACCTCTGCACGGCCGCCAAGTGCCCCGGGAAGAACGGACAGTTGGCGTGCGGCACTGGGGATGGCATAGCGCCCGACGGACTCTCTGATCGGCCCGAGCACCAGCTCGCCCGCCTCCGCGAGATCACCGCCGAGGACCACCCGGCTCGGGTTGAGCAGATTGCAGAGATTGGCGACTCCACTGCCGATGTGACGGCCGACGTCGGCGATCACCCGACGACAGCCCGGGTCACCGTCCCGCGCCAGCCGTACGACGCCTTCCATGGTCAGATCGAGGCCGTGACTGGGCTGGAGCAGCGGCAGGACGTACCGCGCGGAGGTGAAGGTCTCCAGGCAGCCACGGTTTCCGCAGCGGCAGACCGGGCCGGATTCATCCAGTGTAATATGCCCGATTTCACCCGCTGTGCCGCCGGGGCCGCGGTAGATCTTCCCGTTGATGACCAGGCCGGCGCCCACACCACTGGCGATCTTGATGTAGGCCAGGTCGCGGACCCCGCGCCCGCTGCCCCACACCAGCTCGCCGAGGGCGCCGAGGTTGGCGTCGTTGTCCACGTGCACCGGCACGCCGAGCCGCCCCCGCAGCTCCTCGGCGGGCTTGATGCCGCCCCAGCCGGGCAGGATGGCCGTGGAGCCGAGCGTGCCGGACTCCACGTCGATCGGGCCGGGCACGCCGAGGCCCACGCCGGCGATCTTGGAGCGGTCCACCCCCGTGGCCGCGATCAGCCGGTTGACCAGCTCCTCCGCCCGGTCGAAGCCCTGCACCCAGGAGGCGTCCACGTCCAGCGGCTCGGACTCCTCGGCGAGTACCTGGTGGGCGAGGTTCCCGATCGCGACCCGCAAATGCGCATGCCCGAAGTCGACGCCGATCACGATCCCGGCGTCGCCGCTCAGGGACACGCTGCGGGCCCGGCGGCCGCCCGCTGACGTGGGTGTGACCTGGACCGTTCCGCCGTCCTTCAGCTCGCGCACGATGTTGGAGACCGTTGCCGCGGACAGACCCGTGGTCCGCGCGATCTCCGCCTGCGTGAGGGAACCGGCAAGACGCACGGCACGTACGACCCGCTCCAGGTTGGCTCGGTGCAGCGACGACTGCGACCCTGGAGTCTCCACGACGACCTCCTGAGCGCGGGGCCGCTCCGGTGAGGCCCCGTCTATCCAACAAGTGAACTCTAAGATGAGCCGTTCGTGTCGCCTCCCGTCAAGAGGTTGAACCGTTTCCGGGCCCTTGGACACACCTGCGGAGCCGTGGTAGGGCACGCCGAAGCACTCCGCCGGTGATCGCGGCAGGAGGGCCGTCGATCGCCGCAGGAGGGGCTGCGAAGGCACGCCGAAGCCGCCCCCGGCGGCCGGGGGCGGCTTCGGCGTGGAACGCGCGCGAGCGGGCCCGGGAAGGGCCTCGGAGCTACTTCAGGGCGCCCGCCGTCAGGCCCTGCACCACCTGGCGCTGGAAGACGATGTACGCGGCCAGGACCGGCAGCATCGCCATCACCAGGCCCGCGAAGAGACCGGACCAGTCGCCCTTGTAGCCCTGGCTCACGGCCAGCTGCACCAATCCCTGGGTGAGCACGTGCTTGTCGGGGTCGGTGTTGAGCACCGTCGGCAGCATGTACTGGTTCCACTGCCCGAGGAAGTTGAAGATTCCCACGCTGATCAGGCCGGGCTTGGCCATCGGCAGCATGATCTGGAAGAACGTCCGGGTGTGCGAGGCGCCGTCCACGAAGGCGGCCTCCGCCACCGAGGTCGGCAGGGTCCGGAAGAACGCCGTCAGGAAGAACACCGTGAAGGGCAGCGAGTAGGCGATGTAGACCAGGATCAGTCCGTGGATGGTGTTCAGCAGCCCCATGTTGTTCACGACGTAGAACAACGGCACCAGCGCCAGCATGATCGGGAAGCTCATGCCGCCGATGAAGAGGTAGTAGATGAACCGGTTGCCCGGGAAGTCGAACCGGGCCAGCACGTACGCCGCCATCGAGCCGAGCACCAGCGTGCCGATGAGCGAGCCCCCCACCACCAGAACGGTGTTGAGGAAGTAGTCGCTCATGTGGGCGTCGCTCCAGGCGCGCGACCAGTTCTCGAAGTGCAGCCTGTCCGGCAGCGACCAGGGCGAGCTGAAGATGTCGCCGTCGGTCTTGAAGGACGTCATCACCGCCCACACCAGCGGCATGACGACCATGATCGCCCAGACGATCAGGATGCCGTGGGAGAAGACGTTGAGGACACCGCCCTCCTTCTTCTGCCGGGTGTCCGTCCCGGCCGGCACGCCGACCTTGGAGACGGTGGCGCCGGACTCGGCCGGTACGGGGGCGGGGGTCTCGGTCGTTTTCATGATCAGAACTCCAGCCGCTCGCGCCGGCCCAGCCGCATCACGATCGCCGCGAAGGCCAGCGTGACGACCAGCAGGGCGACGCCGATCGTGGTGGCGTAGGCCGCCTGCCCGTCACGGAACGCCTTCTGGTACACGTACAGGACCATGACGGTGGTCGAGTAGTCGGGGCCGCCCGGCCCGGTCGTCATGATCTGTACGACCGCGAACGACTCCGCGCCGAGGGCGAGGATGCCCATGTAGACCCAGCCGGACTGCACGGTGTCCCACAGCAGCGGCAGGGTGATCCGGAAGAAGGTGGCGAACCGGCTGGCGCCGTCGAGCAGCGCGGCCTCGTACAGATCTGCCGGGATGGAGGCCATACCGGCCGAGAAGAGGACCACGAAGAAGCCGGTCGTCGACCAGACCAGCACGGCCATCACGCACCACAGCGCCAGGTCCGGGTCGCCCAGCCACAGCGGCTGAAGGCTGTCGAGCCCGACCGCGCTCAGCAGGGAGTTGATCGCGCCGCTGTCCGGGTTGTACACGAACGCGAACAGGATGGCGACGATGGCGATCGACAGCACCTGCGGGAAGAAGTAGACGATCTTGTAGAACGAGGAGCCGCGGACGCCGGTGATGGCCGGTCCGCCTCTCCTGCGCCGCCCGCCGACATTGATCATGAAGGCGAAGAACAGTGCCAGACCGAGCGTCACGACCGGCAGCACCAGCGCGAACAGCAGACTGTGCTGCAACGACTTCCAGAAGATCTCGTCGTCGAACATCCTCTTGTAGTTGTCGAACCCGACCATCTTGAAGTCGGGACTCAGGCCCGTCCAGTCCGTGAACGAGTAGTAGATGGACTGGATGAACGGCCAGACGACGAAGAGCGCGTACAGCCCAAGGGGTAGGACCAGAAACCCCACGATGAACCGGTACTTGCCGTGCTGCATTGCTAGCGTCCCCGATCTGAAGGGCGGACGGTGCCGCCAGGGCCCGTCCGGCGGCCGTCACGGTCGCCGCACGGGCCCTGGCGACGGACCCTCACTGGTGCTTGTAGTGCTTGATCGACGTGTCCTTGGCGGCCTCGTCGGCGAAGCCCTGGATCTTGCTGATGGCCTCCGCCGGGGTGAGGCGGCCGGCCATCATCTCGCCCAGACCGGCCACACCGATCTTCTCCTTCTGCAGCTGCACGTACCAGTCCTGCAGCCGCGGGTTCACCACGTTGGTGCCGGCCTTGTCCAGCGCCGCCACGCCGGACTTCAGGCCCGGGGTCAGCTCGATGCCCGTGGTGCCGCCGTTGTAGGCGGTCAGCGACTTCACCTTCGAGGTGAAGTTCTTGGAGGAGGCCTCGCTGAGCATGATGCGCAGCTGCTCCATGCCGCCCGCGGGGTTCGCGGCCTTGGCGGGGACGATGAAGGGCTCGCCGCCGGAGGCCCAGATGGTGCCGAACGGCATCTTGTCGGAGCTGTCGATGCCGCTGGGGGCGGAGACCGCGAGGTTGAAGTCCTGCGGAATCACGTTCGCGGACTCGTTCTCCACCCAGGAGCCGTTCGGGATGAACAGCGCCTTGCCCTTGGCCCAGGCGGTCTGCGACTGGATGTGGTCCAGGCCGGGGGTGCCCTTGAGGATGTAGCCCTTCTTGTAGAGCTCGTAGTACGCCTCGAAACAGGCCTTGACCGCCGGGTGCTTCCAGGCGTTCGGCTCCAGGTTGTCGATGGCGTCCAGGACCTCCCGGCCGCCGACCTTGGCGATCATCGGGTACAGCGAGAAGGGGATGTAGTACGGGTACTTGCCGGCGTAGGTCCAGCCGGCCATGCCCTTCTTCTTGGCCTTCTCGCAGACCTTGAGCATCTCGTCCCAGGTCTCGGGGTACTTCTCGTCGAGCGAGTCCAGGGCCTTCTGCGAGTACCAGACGCCGTAGACCGTGTAGGCGTAGTACATGATCCAGACCGGCTGGCCGTCGAACTGGCCCATCTCCACGATGCCCGGGCGCAGCGTGTCGCGGACCTTCTTGTTCGGGTCGTCGTACGACGGCGCGTCCAGCAGCGGGGTGAGGTCGGCGAGCTGGTTCTTGCCGACGAGGACGCCCATGTCCATCTGCTCGGCGCCGGAGTTGTCGATGAGGTCCGGCGGGTTGCCCTGGTTGAACCGAGGCTGGAGCGTGGACTGGATCTTCTGGGTGGCGCTGAACTTGACCGTCGCCTTGGGGAAGTTCTTCTGGTAGATCTTGGTGGCGTCCTCGGCGTACTCCTTGCCGAAGCCGCCGTCGAAGAGGACGAATTCCATCTTGGCGGTCTCGTTGACCCCCAGCGGATTCTTCGCGGTCTTCTTGCCCGACTTGGCCTTGTCCTGTCCGTCGCCACCGCCACTGGCGCACGCGGACAGGAAGCTCATCGCGGGTACGGAGATCAGGCCGAGAGCCGCGGACCGCTTGATCAGGTCGCGGCGGCCGACGCCTCCGTGGTTCTCGGCGGAAGTGGATCCCATGCGCAAGTCCTCGCCTTCTCCAGGACTCAGGCGGTGAACCGGATCCTCCCCGGCACCGCGTAAGGCCAAGCTGGGTCGTGCAGAAAGTACTTCGTGCGTCTTCTACCGGGATCGCTGGGAAAACAAGGAGGCGGACGCGTTTCGCACGTCAAACCACCTTTCCGGCTCCCCCCGGGCCCGCCCCCGCACGGTCGAACGGCATCGCGGACGCCGACAGGTATAGTCCACTTCGGGCGGACGGAGCAAGATCGAAGACAAGGTTCGCTGTCGGTCTTATCCGAGTTGAGACCTCGCGGAAATATGAGCCGCCTGTGGCGTGCTTGAGGGAAATATCCCGGACTTCACGCCCGAATGCCACGCACAACACCCTTGACATCTTTGGTCACTTGACTCCCTACTGGAGCTTGCGCCGAATTTGACAACGTTGTCCGGCGTGGGAGAACCAGGGAGGGTGCCCTCGTATGCAGCGCAGAGCACGGCACAGATGGACTCCGGCGGTCGTTCTGGCGGCCGCCTTCGTCATGGCCGTAGGTTCCCAGGGGGCGGCGATCGCCCTGCCCGGCAAGGCCCCGGCAGCGGCGGCGGAGTTCACGTCCTCGTTCGAGGCCGGCGACCCGGCACCGGACTGGCTGAACACGGTCGACACCGCACCGGACGGCGGCAAGCGCGCCTCGGGCGTGGACGGCGGTTACAGCACCGGTATTCCGGGCAACGTGGACGACCATGTCACCGATCTGCGGGCCAGCGGTGAGAACACGGGCGCGGGCGAGGTCAAGGAGAACCTCGTCGACGGCGAGTCAGGTACCAAGTGGCTGACGTTCGAGCCCACCGGCTGGGTCGAGTTCGATTTCGACAAGCCCGTAAAAATCACCCGATACGCCCTCACATCCGCCAATGACTACGCCGAGCGTGACCCGAAGGACTGGACCCTTCAAGCCTCCACCGACGGCAAGGACTGGAAGACCGTCGACACGCGCTCCGGCGAGTCGTTCGCCCAGCGGTTCCAGACGAAGACGTACGACCTCGCCGAACCGGCCGAATACCAGCACTTCCGGCTCGACGTCACGAAGAACAACGGCGCCTCGAACATACTCCAGCTCGCCGACGTGCAGTTCTCCACCGGCGACGACGGCGGCACGGTCCCGCAGGACATGCTCACCCTCGTCGACCGCGGCCCGAGCGGCTCGCCGACCGCGAAGTCCGGGGCCGGCTTCACGGGCAAGCGGGCGCTGCGCTACGCCGGCCGGCACACCGCCCAGGGGCGGGCGTACTCGTACAACAAGGTCTTCGACGTCGACGTCAAGGTCTCCCGAGACACCCAGTTGTCGTACCGCATCTACCCGTCGATGGCGGACGGCGACCGCGACTACGACGCCACCAATGTCGCCGTCGACCTGGCCTTCACCGACGGCACGTATCTGAGCGGACTGGGCGCGACGGACCAGCACGGCTTCACGCTCAGCCCGCAGGGGCAGGGCGCGGCCAAGTCGCTCTACGTCAACCAGTGGAACAACGTCGTCTCGCGCATCGGCTCGGTCGCGGCCGGCAAGACCATCGACCGGATCCTGCTCGCCTACGACTCCCCCACCGGACCGGCGAAGTTCCGCGGCTGGCTGGACGACGTGTCGATCAAGCGCGCGGCCCCCGAGCGGCCGAAGGCGCACCTGGCGGACTACGCGCTGACCACCCGCGGCACCAACTCCAGCGGCAGCTTCTCGCGCGGCAACAACTTCCCCGCGACCGCCCTGCCGCACGGCTTCAACTTCTGGACGCCGGTGACCAACGCGTCCTCGCTGAGCTGGCTGTACGAGTACGCGCGTGCGAACAACACCGACAACCTGCCGACGATCCAGGCGTTCAGCGCCAGCCACGAGCCGAGCCCGTGGATGGGTGACCGGCAGACCTTCCAGGTGATGCCGTCCGCCGCCTCCGGCACCCCGGACACCGACCCCACCGCCCGCGCACTCGCCTTCCGGCACGAGAACGAGACCGCACGCCCCTACTACTACGGCGTGACGTTCGAGAACGGCCTCAAGGCCGAGATGACGCCGACCGACCACGCCGCCGCCCTGCGCTTCACCTACCCGGGCGACGACGCGAGCGTGCTGTTCGACAACGTCACCGACCAGGCGGGCCTGACCCTGGACAAGGAGCACGGGGTCGTCACCGGCTACTCGGACGTGAAGTCCGGGCTGTCGACCGGCGCCACCCGCCTCTTCGTCTACGGCGTCTTCGACAAGCCCGTCAAGGACGGCTCCGCCGACGGGGTCAAGGGCTACCTGCGCTTCGACGCGGGCGACGACCACACCGTCACCCTGCGCCTGGCCACCTCGCTCATCAGCGTCGACCAGGCCAGGGACAACCTGCGCCAGGAGATCCCGGACGGCACCTCCTTCGACACCGTCAAGGCGCACGCCCGGCACACCTGGGACAAGCTGCTCGGCAAGGTCGAGGTCCAGGGCGCCACACCGGACCAGCTGACCACGCTGTACTCCAGCATGTACCGGCTGTACCTGTACCCGAACTCGGGCTTCGAGAAGGTCGGCGGGAAGGACCAGTACGCCTCCCCGTTCTCGCCGATGCCCGGCCAGGACACGCCGACGCACACCGGCGCGAAGATCGTCGACGGCAAGGTGTACGTCAACAACGGTTTCTGGGACACCTACCGGACCACCTGGCCGGCGTACTCGCTGCTGACGCCCTCTCAGGCCGGTGAGATGGTCGACGGGTTCGTGCAGCAGTACAAGGACGGCGGCTGGACCTCCCGCTGGTCCTCCCCCGGCTACGCGGACCTGATGACCGGCACCTCCTCGGACGTGGCCTTCGCCGACGCCTACGTCAAGGGCGTCCCCATGGACGCGAAGGCGGCGTACGACGCGGCCGTGAAGAACGCCACGGTCGTGCCCCCGTCCTCCGGCGTGGGCCGCAAGGGCATGAGCACCTCCCCCTTCCTCGGCTACACCAGCACCGCGACGGGCGAGGGCCTGTCGTGGGCGATGGAGGGCTACGTCAACGACTACGGCATCGCGCAGATGGGGCAGGCCCTCTACAGGAAGACGGGCGAGAAGCGCTACCAGGAGGAGTCGCAGTACTTCCTCAACCGGGCCCAGGACTACGTGAAGCTGTTCGACCCGAAGGCGGGCTTCTTCCAGGGCCGGGACGCCCAGGGCAACTGGCGTGTCGACTCCGCGAAGTACGACCCGCGCGTGTGGGGCTACGACTACACGGAGACCGACGGCTGGGGCTACGCCTTCACCGCCCCGCAGGACAGCCGGGGCCTGGCCAACCTCTACGGCGGCCAGAAGGCCCTCGGGGACAAGCTCGACACCTACTTCTCCACCCCGGAGACGGCCTCCTCCCAGTTCGCCGGCTCCTACGGCGGGATCATCCACGAGATGACCGAGGCCCGGGACGTGCGGATGGGCCAGTACGGGCACTCCAACCAGGTCGCCCACCACGTCACGTACATGTACGACGCGGCCGGTGAGCCCTGGAAGGCGCAGGCGAAGGTCCGCGAGGTGCTCTCCCGGCTCTACGTCGGCAGCGAGATCGGCCAGGGCTACCACGGCGACGAGGACAACGGCGAGCAGTCGGCCTGGTACCTCTTCTCCTCGCTCGGCTTCTACCCGCTGGTCATGGGCAGCGGCGACTACGCCATCGGCTCCCCGCTGTTCACCAAGGCGACCGTCCACCTGGAGAACGGACACGATCTGGTGATCAAGGCGCCGAAGAACAGCGCGAAGAACATCTACGTGCAGGGCGTGCGGTTCGACGGCCACGCGTGGAACTCGACGAACCTGCCGCACTCGCTGCTCTCCAAGGGCGGGGTCCTGGAGTTCGACATGGGCCCGCGGCCGTCGGCGTGGGGCACGGGGAAGAACGCCGCCCCCGTGTCGATCACGACCGGCGACAAGGCGCCGAGCCCGCGCTCGGACGTGCTGAAAGGTGACGGCGCGCTGTTCGACGACACCTCGTCGACGGACGCGACGGTGACGACCGTGGACCTGCCGGTGGCCGACGCCACCAAGGCCGTCCAGTACACCCTGACCTCCTCCGGCGACCACACGAAGGCCCCGACGGGGTGGACCCTCCAGGCGTCCGCCGACGGCACGCACTGGACGACGGTGGACAAGCGCTCCGGCGAGTCCTTCACCTGGGACAAGCAGACCCGCCCCTTCACGATCGCCTCGCCGGGCACCTATCAGAAGTACCGCCTGGTCCTGGACGGCACCGCGACGCTGGCGGAGGTGGAGCTGCTGGCCTGACGCACATCCCGAGCACCTGAGGGGGCGGGCCTGCACGGGCCCGCCCCCTCATCGCGTGCGCACGGCTACGGGTGGGAGCGCTTCCGGACGGCGGGTTCCGGTCCACCGTCACCATGGGAGCGCTCCCACTTCACGGGGGAACCTAGCGCGAACCGGGCCCGCTGTAAACGGCCGGGGCACCGATCGGTGGGTCAAGGGCGCTTCATCGCCTCGCCACTTCGAGTGGCGCTACCTTCGTACGTAAGACCACGAGGCGTGACAACGTCCACACTGTCGCTTATGGGAGCAGTGATGACCACACCCCAGCAGGGACGGGCCACCGAGGACACCTGGATGTTCCCGCCGGCCGACGGCTGGACCTTCGACCAGGTCAAGCACCTGGACCTGCCCTTCGACTGGGAACTCGTGGACGGAGTGATCGTGGTTCGTGGACAGACCAAGTTCTGGCACAACCGTGTACGGGACCGGTTGCTGCGTGCTCTCGAAGCCGCGGCGACCGAGCCGTACGAGGTTGTGGCCGAACAGTGCGTCATGGTCGACGACCGCAACACCCCGAAGCCGGACCTGATCGTCTTCGATCCCCGGAAGCTGGACTTTTTCGAACTCGAGTGCATCCCGGTGGCCGAACTCGCCCTCGTCGTGGAGGTCGTCTCCCCCGGCTCCCGCCAGGACGACCGGGTGCGCAAGCCCGCGCTCTTCGCGACGTGCAAGGTCCCCTGCTACTGGCGCGTCGAACTCGACCGGGACCAGAAGCTCGCCGTGCACGAGTACTGGCTCAACGCGGACACGCGTACGTACATCCCCGCTCCGATGCACCCCGTGCACCACGAGAAGCTCGTCACCGAGGTGCCGTTCCCGGTCGAGATCGATCTGGAGGCGCTCGTCGGCTTCTGAGCCGGCGCCTTCCCGGAGCGGGCGGACAAAGAGGGAGGCCGCACCCCCGTTGCCGGGGATGCGGCCCAACTGCTTCTGCTGATCCCTTACTTGCGGATCAGGTTGCGCAGCACGTACTGCATGATGCCGCCGTTGCGGTAGTAGTCCGCCTCGCCGGGGGTGTCGATGCGGACGACCGCGTCGAACTCGACGCCGGTGTCGGTGGTGACCTTGACCGTGCGCGGGGTGCGGCCCTCGTTGAGCTCGGTGACGCCGGAGATGGAGAAGGTCTCCTCGCCGGTCAGGCCGAGGGACTCGGCCGAGGTGCCCTCCGGGAACTGGAGCGGCAGGACGCCCATGCCGATGAGGTTCGAGCGGTGGATGCGCTCGTAGGACTCGGCGACGACGGCCTTGACGCCGAGGAGCGCGGTGCCCTTCGCGGCCCAGTCGCGGGACGAGCCGGAGCCGTACTCCTTGCCGGCCAGGACGACCAGCGGGACGCCGGCGGCCTGGTAGTTCTGCGAGGCGTCGTAGATGAAGGCGACCGGGCCGCCCTCCTGCGTGAAGTCGCGGGTGTAGCCGCCCTCGGTGCCCGGCGCGATCTGGTTGCGCAGGCGGATGTTGGCGAACGTACCGCGGATCATCACCTCGTGGTTGCCGCGGCGGGAGCCGTAGCTGTTGAAGTCGCGGCGCTCGACGCCGTGCTCCGTGAGGTACTTGCCCGCCGGGGTGTCGGCCTTGATGGCGCCGGCCGGGGAGATGTGGTCGGTGGTGACCGAGTCGCCCAGCTTGGCGAGCACCCGGGCGCCGGTGATGTCCTCGACCGGGGCCGGCTCCATGCCCATGCCCTCGAAGTACGGGGGCTTGCGGACGTAGGTGGACTCGGCGTCCCACTCGAAGGTGTTGCCGGTCGGGATCGGCAGCGACTGCCACTGGGCGTCACCGGCGAACACGTCGGAGTAGGACTTGGAGAACATGTCCTCGCCGATCGCGTTGGCGACGACGTCGTTGACCTCGGACTCCGAGGGCCAGATGTCCTTCAGGTGGACCGGGTTGCCGTCCTGGTCCACGCCGAGGGCGTCACGCGTGATGTCCACCTTCATGGAGCCGGCGATGGCGTAGGCGACGACCAGCGGCGGGGACGCCAGGTAGTTCATCTTGACGTCGGGGTTGATCCGGCCCTCGAAGTTGCGGTTGCCGGACAGGACCGAGGTGACCGCGAGGTCGTGCTCGTTGACGGCCTTGGAGACCTCCTCCGGCAGCGGGCCGGAGTTGCCGATGCAGGTGGTGCAGCCGTAGCCGACCAGGTTGAAGCCCAGCTTGTCCAGGTACGGGGTCAGGCCGGCCTTGTCGTAGTAGTCCATGACGACCTTGGAGCCCGGCGCCAGCGTGGTCTTGACCCACGGCTTGCGGGTCAGGCCCTTCTCCACCGCCTTCTTGGCCACCAGCGCGGCGGCGACCATGACGTACGGGTTGGAGGTGTTGGTGCAGGAGGTGATGGCCGCGACGGTCACGGCGCCGTGGTCCAGCTCGTAGGTGGTGCCGTCGGGGGCGGTCACCGGGACCGGGTTGGACGGGGTGCCGTTGGGGTGGATGGCCGGGGCGTCGGACGCCGGGAAGGACTCCACGCCCGCCTCGTCGACGGTGTCGACGTAGTTGACGACGTCCAGCTTGAACTGCTCGGCGGCGTTCGCGAGGACGATGCGGTCCTGCGGGCGCTTCGGGCCGGCGATGGAGGGCACGACGGTGGACAGGTCCAGCTCGAGCTTCTCGGAGTAGTCCGGCTCGGCGTTCGGGTCCAGCCAGAGGCCCTGCTCCTTGGCGTACGCCTCGACGAGCGCGAGCTGCTGCTCGGGGCGGCCGGTCAGGCGCATGTAGTTGATGGTCTCGGCGTCGATCGGGAAGATCGCGGCGGTGGAGCCGAACTCCGGCGACATGTTGCCGATGGTGGCGCGGTTGGCGAGGCTGGTCGCCGCCACGCCCTCGCCGTAGAACTCGACGAACTTGCCGACCACACCGTGCTTGCGCAGCATCTCGGTGATGGTGAGCACCAGGTCGGTGGCGGTGGTGCCGGTGGGCAGCTCGCCGGTGAGCTTGAAGCCGACGACGCGCGGGATCAGCATGGAGACCGGCTGGCCGAGCATGGCGGCCTCGGCCTCGATGCCGCCGACGCCCCAGCCCAGGACGCCGAGGCCGTTGACCATGGTGGTGTGCGAGTCGGTGCCGACCAGGGTGTCGGGGTAGGCCTTGCCGTCGCGGACCATCACCACGCGGGCCAGGTGCTCGATGTTCACCTGGTGGACGATGCCGGTGCCGGGCGGGACGACCTTGAACTCGTCGAAGGCGGTCTGGCCCCAGCGCAGGAACTGGTAGCGCTCGCGGTTGCGGCCGTACTCCAGCTCGACGTTCTGCTGGAAGGCGTCGTTGGTGCCGAACTTGTCGGCGATGACGGAGTGGTCGATGACCAGCTCGGCCGGGGCGAGCGGGTTGATCTTCGCCGGGTCGCCGCCGAGCTCCTTCACGGCCTCGCGCATCGTCGCGAGGTCCACGACGCACGGAACGCCGGTGAAGTCCTGCATGATCACGCGGGCCGGCGTGAACTGGATCTCCTGCGACGGCTGTGCCTGGGAGTCCCAGGTGCCGAGGGCGCGGATGTGGTCGGCGGTGATGTTCGCGCCGTCCTCGGTGCGGAGCAGGTTCTCCAGCAGGACCTTCAGGCTGTAAGGCAGTCGGGCCGAGCCCTCGACCTTGTCAAGCCGGAAGATCTCGTACGACTCGTCGCCCACCTGCAGCGTGCTGCGGGCGTCGAAGCTGTTCGCCGACACGACAGTCTCCTTCATTGATGTGCGCGTACCACCACGATGCTGCCGCCACGGCATCTCGGCCATTCCGCTGAGGTAAGGCTAAGTTAGGTAACCCTTACCCTGGGTGGCGGCTGCGGTGCTCCTCGGCAGATATCTCGATGTCGAGATAACTCTAGTACATGGGGGCCGGATGGTCATGCGCGGCCGGTGACTGACCTCTCGCAGCCGCCGCGATCGATGCCGCGGAGGCCACCACGGCCGTCGGGGCTCACGCCTCTGCCACGCCGGCTCCAGCTCGTCCAACAACCCCGTCACCGACGGCATCCGGTCCGTCCACGGTCGGGAGAACGCGACATGCCATCTCTTCCGCCATGCGTTCCGGTGACCGCGCGTCCCGCTTGTGAGGCGTCTACAGCGTGACCGGTGCCGTCCGCGCGCCGAGCGCGACCAGCACCGGGCCGGTCGCGTTGCCCACGCCATGGGAGGGCGCGGGCACCACCGCTGGCCGGCCGACGCAGAAGGCGGTCGTCGGGGCGTCCACGGGTACGGTGCCGGGCCCGGGCCCGGCGAGCAGGGCCCCGCCGGTGTCGGTCCGTACCGCCAGGATCGGCCCGGCGCCGCGGCCCGCGCCGGGCAGCAGCGCAAGCGGCCCGAAGCCCGTCTGCCGTACGGCCGACGCGGGCTGCCAGTTCCGGCCGCTCCCGGCCAGCCGCTCGACGACGATCCGCGCGGTCTCGGGAACCCGGTAGGCGAGCACCAGCGAGCCGTCCGCCGCGGTCGCGGCCGACGGCGCCTCGGCGGGTGGTGCGCTCAGCCGCAGCGGACCGCGGTAGCGCACCGCGGCTCCGGGGGCGGACTGGGCCCACTCGTGGACGGCGCCGCGCCCGGCGGCGAAGACATGGATGCGACCGGTGCCGTCGGCGGCGGCGGTGAGCCCCTCCTGCACCTGGCCGCCGGCCAGGTTCTGCCACGGCGACCAGTGCCCCGCCGTGTCCCGGACCCGTGTACTGAGGCCCTTGGAGGCATTCCGCGCGAAGACGTGGACGCGGCCGTCGCGGCCCAGGACCGCCGTCGGCGGCCCGACCCGGCGGCCACGCACCGGGTTGCGCTCGGGATTGCCGAGGCTGCTCCACGTGTCGGGGAACGGCCCCTCGGCGGACTGCTGCTCGAGGAAGACGACGTCCCTCGTGTTGTCGGCCGGCGCGGCGCCCAGCCCGGAGAAGCGAAGCGCGAACAACAGGTCCCGCCTGTCGGGGGTCGTGACGACGCTCAGCGCCGGGGCCAGCGGGCCGCCCCCGAGGTCTTCCGGGGCGCTCCATGCCGTCTTGCCCGCCGTGCCACGCGTCCAGCGGGCGGCCCGGATGCCGAGTACGCCGTAGACGGTCAGCTCGCCTCCCGGTCCGGCGACGCCCTGTGGTCCGGAGGTGGGATACCGGTAGTGGGTGCTGCGCACCCAGTTGCGCTTGGAGCGCAGCGAGGAGCCCGAACCGACGCTGTAGTCGCCGCAACCGCTGGGATCGCCACAGCGCCAGTCGGGGTTGCCGCCGTAGTCGTCGAGGTAGCGGGCCTTCTGCCGGACGACGGTGTCGGGCAGGTTGATCGGCCACCGCTGGTTGTAGTAGCCGCGGTACGTCTCGGTCAGGAACACCGGGGCCTTGCCCCCGGAGGATGTGCTGCGTCCCACCCACTGGGTCATGGCGGCCCAGGTGAACAGGGCGACCGCGGTGTGGTCCGGGTGGTCCGAGTAACCGCGCTGATCGCTGCCCCTGGGGTTGTGCGCGTTGTGCACCTGCACGTCGGGGTCCGGGTCCAGCGTGCGTATGACCGTGGGCCGGAACCGGTCGAAGAGATGGGCGAGGGTCTCGATCAACTGGTCCCGGCTGTAGTGGCGCGACGTGGTGACCGGAGAACCCGGGACGACCACGGTGGCGACCTGGACGCCGGGGTCCGCCCAGAGTTGCGTCATACCGACCGGGGTGCCGATACCCACCCGGGTGTGCATGTCGATGCTGAGGAACACGAGATCGACGCGCCTGCCCCGGTGGGTGAGGCTCTGCACCTCGACCTCACCGCCGTCCGGCACGGTCAGGATGGACCGGGTCCAGGGCGCGAAGAGGCCGAGCCCGAGCATCGCCGCGTACGCCTGGCGCAGACCCTGTCGGCGGGCCGAGACGTAGGCGGGGACATCGGGCAGGGGCTTGTGGCGGCCGGGGACGGCGTTGACGCCGTAGGAACCGCCGCCAGTCACGTATACCGACACCAGGGGGACGGTCTGGTCGAGTCCGCCGAGCGTGTCCGGGTTCATGAAGTACAGGTCGTCGTCCGGGTGGGCGACGACCTGCATCACCAACGGGCGGCCGGCCGTGCCGAACCCGACCCGGGTGGCGACGGGCAGCGTCAGCGGCTCGGCGCTGTTCGAAGCCGGCTTCGGCTTCTTCGCACCGGAACAGCCGGCCAGCGCGGCCGCCATGGCTCCTGCCATGGAGCCCATGACCGTACGCCGGCCGGGCAACGGCCGCACATCCTTCGGACGACTCACTCGTTCCGGCTCCGTTCACGCGCGGGACAGTCGTTCCACCACCCCATTCGCAGAAGAAGAGCGGCGGGAAGAATGTCGGGTTTCGCCGCCCACGGTGATCCAGGTCACATGCGCCGACAGGACCGCCCGGGCGGCGGCGAACTCCCGGCGTCCGGCCATCAGTAGTCCAAGTCGGGGTATCCGGAGAGAACGTGGCAGTGAACGTGCAAGGCCCCAGGGCGTGGCGGCCAGGAAGGAGACACCGCATGCCGCTGACGTTCCGCAAGAGTTTTCGAATTCTTCCCGGGGTGCGGCTCAGCATCAACAAACGCTCCTGGTCCGTCACCGTCGGCGGGAAGAACGGACCGCGACACACCCACAGCAGCACCGGACGTCATACGACATCAGTGGATTTGCCTGGACCTTTCGGGTGGCGTCGAACCCGTACGAGCAGGCACCACTGACGGCCCATCACCCGAATGGACCCCCCTGACGGGCACCATCTCATATCTGAGATAACCTCAACCTCATGGCAGACGACTACCTCGTACGCATCGGCAAGCTCATCCGTGACGCCCGGCAGCACCGCGGCTGGACGCAGGCGCAGCTCGCCGAGGCACTCGGCACCAGTCAGAGCGCCGTCAACCGCATCGAACGAGGCAACCAGAACATCAGCCTTGAGATGATCGCCCGCATAGGAGAAGCCCTGGACAGCGAGATCGTGTCGCTCGGCTACGCGGGCCCGATGCATCTGCGGGTGGTCGGCGGCCGCCGGCTGTCCGGCGCCATCGACGTGAAGACGAGCAAGAACGCCTGCGTCGCCCTGCTGTGCGCCTCGCTGCTGAACCGGGGGCGCACGGTGCTGCGCCGGGTGGCGCGGATCGAGGAGGTCTACCGCCTGCTGGAGGTGCTGGGCTCGATCGGCGTGCGCACCCGCTGGATCAACGAAGGCGTAGACCTGGAGATCGTGCCGCCGGCCGGCCTCGACCTGGACGCCATCGACGCCGAGGCGGCCGTCCGCACCCGGTCCATCATCATGTTCCTCGGCCCGCTGCTGCACCGTATGGACCGCTTCAAGCTGCCGTACGCGGGCGGCTGCGACCTCGGCACCCGCACCATCGAGCCGCACATGATCGCGCTGCGCCGGTTCGGCCTGGAGGTGGCGGCCACCGAGGGGCAGTACCACGCCACCGTGGACCGCTCAGTCCGCCCGGACCGCCCGATCGTGCTGACCGAGCGCGGCGACACCGTGACCGAGAACGCGCTGCTGGCGGCCGCCCGCCACGACGGCGTGACCGTCATCCGCAACGCCTCCTCCAACTACATGGTCCAGGACCTGTGCTTCTTCCTTGAGGCGCTGGGCGTCCGGGTGGAGGGCATCGGCACGACCACGCTCACCGTCCACGGCGTGCCGGACATCGACGTGGACGTGGACTACTCCCCCTCCGAGGACCCGGTGGAGGCGATGAGCCTGCTCGCCGCCGCGGTCGTCACGGAGTCGGAGCTGACGGTGCGCCGGGTACCGATCGAGTTCCTGGAGATCGAGCTCGCGGTGCTGGAGGAGATGGGCCTCGACCACGACCGCACCCCGGAGTACGTGGCCGACAACGGCCGTACGCGCCTGGTGGACCTGACCGTGCACCCCTCCAAGCTGGAGGCGCCGATCGACAAGATCCACCCGATGCCGTTCCCCGGCCTGAACATCGACAACGTGCCGTTCTTCGCGGCCATCGCGGCGGTGGCCCAGGGCAAGACCCTGATCCACGACTGGGTCTACGACAACCGTGCGATCTACCTCACGGACCTCAACCGCCTCGGCGGCCGACTGCAGTTGCTGGACCCGCACCGCGTCCTCGTCGAGGGCCCGACCCGCTGGCGCGCCGCCGAGATGATGTGCCCGCCCGCCCTGCGCCCCGCCGTCGTCGTCCTGCTGGCCATGATGGCCGCGGAGGGCACGTCCGTGCTGCGCAACGTCTACGTCATCAACCGCGGTTACGAGGACCTCGCCGAGCGCCTGAACTCGATCGGGGCACAGATCGAGATCTTCCGGGACATCTGACCGCTCTCGGAAACAACGCCGCCACACCCCTCCTGACCTGCTTGTATGTAAGCCAGGAGGGGTTCGGCTTCGCCTGTGGGACTTCTCAGGGACTTTTGGGCCGAGGCCGAGAGACTGCCGGCCTCGGGGGCTGGAGGAGGGATTGCCCGGCACTCCACGTGTGCGTCACCGGAAGGACATCGGCCTGACGCTCTTGGCGACACGTACTGCCACGGGACGCCCCACGGCAGGAAGCCCTGGAAGCACCTCGGTGGCGTCCGGCATCGATTCCTTGAGGCGGCGCACGCCGAGGTGCGGCCGGATGTCGACCACCTGGGGAACTGATCGACCAGAGCTTCGACCACCACGGAACCGACGACGGCGCCTTCACCGCTCTCGAGATCCAGTGCCATGCCCTCGACGCCGGCTTCGACATGATCACCCCCCTCACCGGCCAGCCCACCGAATGGGTCGTCCCACCCGGCAGTGCCGACCGGTGAGCGAGTGACATCAGGTCACCCTGGTCCAGCTACGCGGCCAGCGCAGGGAACACCACCACCGAGCCGTCCTTGTCGCGGGCGATCTCGATCGCCACGTCTGTCGTGCGACTGTCGGCCACGATGCCGTCGCCCAGCTGGTGAATCCGGTGGGCCGCACTCATCAAGCGATCGACTTCACCGGTCGTGAAGACGGGCCGCATGCCGCTCGGGCGGCCCAGTTCCAGTGCCGACAGGCGTACCAGGACACCGGCGATGCCCGACTCCAGTTCGTCGAGGCGCTGTTGATCGCGCTTGAGTGCTCGGGTGAAGTTCTCGAACGGGTTGCCGGGCTCGCTCTGGGCATGCTCGACGGCCTGGAGGACGACGACCCTCCGCATCAGCGCGATGGCCAGGGAGGCGAGTTGGAGGTGGGTACGGAACATGCCGCCGTCGTCGTCGACGCCGGGGAACGACTTGGTCAGCGTGCTGAGTTCGACGGCCCTACCCTCGGGCAGTCTGTCGAGCGCACTCTGCCATCGGGCCAGGCGGAGGTCGGCCTTGCTCAGCGCCGTGTCGAGGGTGTGCACGGCCGAGTCGAGTCCCAGCGAGACGCCGAGCTTGCCCTGGTCGAGCAGGATGGCCGTGGCCTTGTCGATGGCGCCCCGGCAGCCGTTGAGTGCGCTGTGCTCGTCGTCGAGTTTCTCCTGCTGAAGCTGCTCCAACAGTTCTGTGATGTGTTCGATGGCCTGGCGGCGCTTGTGGTCGGCGTGCGCGCTCACTCCCACCGCCACGGCCATGAGCACGAGCGGAGCGGCCACGGTGAGCGCAGTGCCGCCGGCGGCCACGGCACCGGCGGTCGCACCGGCCCCGCCGACTGCGCCCGCCGCTGCCGCTCCTCCGACCGGCACGAACGTCGCGTTGGCGGCGATGCCGGTTGAGTTCATGAGTGCACTGTGGATGCCACCGGCCGCCGCCTTCGATGCCATCGGGCGGACGAGGCCCTGCCCGAACTGGGCGGCGACCTTTGCCGGGACCACCATGCGATACAGGTTCTCGCCGGAAGCGGTCGCTCTGGCCGTCGTAAGGGAACTGCGCGCCGATCGCGTGATGAACTGCGACAGGTGCTGCGCCAAGGGGCTCGCGGCGTCGAGCGGGATGCCGCGTCCACGGTCGATCTTGTCGGGCAGCGGATGCACCTCAAGTGTGACGATCGGCTCGTCGGCCAGGACGGCCAGCACTCCGCGCAATTCGGCCAGCCGCTCAGCCGTCATCGACTCACCCGCGGTCAAGCCCGGCACCCTGACATCAGCGGTCGCCAGCGTCCACACGGGCACGGTCCCCTTGCGCTCGTCAGTCATGGTCCCTCCCTGTCTTCCAACATGTTCGTAGCCCCAGTCGTGCCATCACCGCGATGCCACCCACCCGTCCAGCTGCTCCAGGTGCCGCGGCAGCCGACTCCCCTGCCAACCCAACACCAACCGCGGCTCCGACGCGCTGCCCCTGCCTCTGTTCGACATGGAGATTGGTGCAGCGGTCCCCCGCTGAGCCTTCGGGGCACTTGCAGAAGCCCTCATTGTCCACGGCGGTTCGGCGAAGGCGATTCTGGAGGGGGTGCGGCGGCGCCTCGGGGACCGCAACCCCGTTCCAGACCGGGGAAGTTCGGCTCGGTGAGGGCATCCACGACCGCCTGCCCCGCGGCCGGGGCCGCCCTGTGTCCCACTCCTTATGATCTTGCCTCTCGGCCGGCTGCCGCCGGCCCTTCCGGTATTCGTGAGGTGGGACATGAAGCGTCGGTCCATGCTGCTCGGCACGGGTGGAGCCATCGGTGTCCGGGGGGTTGCCGGACTGGCCGACGCGCCGCGAGCGGCGGCTGCCGGTACGGCGTCGGTGTTCGATGTGCGCGCGTACGGGGCGGTGGGGGACGGAAACACGGACGACACCTCGGCGTTCGTCCAGGCGTTCGGCGCCGCTCGCTCCGCCTCCTGCAGTGCCACGGTGCTGATTCCACCGGGAAGCTATCTCGTCGGCGCTTCCCTGATCATGGGCGCGGGGATGACCGTGAACGCGCACGGGGCGCGCATCACCCGGCGGGCCGACAGCGGTGCGCTGCTGAAGAACTTCGACGCCGCCACGAACGCTCCCGGTTACTCGGGCGCCGGGAACCTGACCGTGCTGGGCGGCATATGGGACATGGCAGGCGATGTGTACACCAGAACCTCCGACGCCATGGGCTTCGGGCACTGCGAGGACGTCCTCGTCCAGGACTGCACGATCCTGCGCGTGCCCTCGGCGCATGCGGTGGAGCTCAACGCCGTGCGGCGGGCGCGGATCGTGGGTTGTGTCTTCGACGGCCTGGATGCCACGTACACCACCCGCAGCGAGAAGGAGGCCGTACAGATCACCGGCGCCATCAGCGAGGCGTCCCTGCCGTGCCCGCCGTACGACGACACGCCCTGCGCCGACATCCTGGTCACCGGCTGCACCCTCGTGGACTCGCCGCACGGCCTGTACGGCGCACTGTGCGGTGACCACGGGGGCAAGGCCGGCGTGGTGCACACCGGCGTCAGGGTGCTCGACAACCATGTCGAGGCCGCGGCGGGCCACGGGGTGCGGGTCGTGGACTGGAGCGGTTCGATGGTGCACGCGAACACCGTGACACGGGCGCAGATCAGCGGAATCAAGGTCGAATCCCTGGGCGGAAACTCCCTGTCCGCTCTGTCCGTCGAAGGAAACGTCATCACCGACACGGGCACGGGCTCCTCGACGGGCGGCGGCATCGTCGTCACCGATGCCGTCACGGGTCTGTCCATCAGCGGCAACGTGGTCACCCGAGTCCAGGGAGAGACCGGAATCTACGTGAAGTACGCCCGTCGCGCCGCGATCACCGGAAACACCGTGTCGGAAACCGTGAAGGGCACGGGCGTGAACAACTGCCAGGGCATTCATGTCCAGCACTCGCCCGGTGTGGTGATCGCCCAGAACACGGTGGCCGACTGCGCGGGGGACGGCATCGGTGTCGATGTAGGTCTGTCCGGTGCCGCCATGAACGGCGACGCGCCCCTTGTCACCGGTAACCGGGTCGACGGCGTCGCCGGCCACGGAATCGCGGTCGGGTGCCCTGACGCGGCCGTGCGGGACAACCACGTCACCGGAGCGAACACCGCGGGCTCCGCCGCCACCTACGGCATCCGGCTGGGAGGCGCCGCGCCGAACATGTCCTGCCAGGGCAACGTCGTTCGCCAGGGGGCGGAACAGACCGCCGCCACCGCGGCCATCGCTGTCCTGCCCGGCTCGAAGGGCACTTGGGTGACCGGCAACGACTTGCGGGGATGGGGCTCCGGAGCCTTGCTCGACCAGGGCACGGGCACCCTCACGACCACGGGCAACGTCACCGCATGACAGATATGTGCGGCACGCTGAGGCGTTCCGCACCGGGGTGATGCGTGGGGAATCGGCACTCGAGGCCACTTCGGTGGAGAGGATCCTCGAGTTTCATGCTCTGGGTGGAGTAGTTCGCTTCCCGCCTGCACGCTCGTCACGGTCGATCCCGGTTCGTCGCCGAGGCGGACCGGGATCGGCGTGTCGTTGGCGGTGGGGAGGACATTCGATGACTGCCGAGCGTGTGTTGACGCCTGCTCCGGGTGCGGCGGCGTACCGATGGCGATGGGCGGGGCTCGTCGCGCTCTTGCTCGGGGAGGCGATGAATCTGCTGGACGCGACCGTCGTGCAGGTCGCCGCACCGGCGATCCATGCCGATCTGGGCGGGGCGGTGTCCGATGTCCAGTGGTTCACGGCCGCGTACACCCTGCCGTTCGCCGTGCTGCTGGTCGGCGGTGGCCGGTTGGGGGACATCGCCGGCCGGCGGCGGCTGTTCGTGATCGGGGTCACGGGGTTCATGGCCGCGTCCGCCGCGTGTGCCCTCGCGCCCGGAGTGGGAGCTCTGATCGCCTTCCGTGCGGTGCAAGGGGCCGCCGCGGCCCTGATCATTCCTCAGACCATCGGTCTGATCCGGACCATGTTCTCCGGGGCCGAGATGTCCAAGGCGCTCGGCAGCATCGGGCCTGTCATGGGGCTGTCCGCCGTGTGCGGGCCGGTGCTCGGTGGTCTCATCACGCACGCCGATCTCTTCGGCTCGTCGTGGCGCGCCGTCTTTCTCGTGAACATCCCCCTGTGCCTGGTCGTTCTGGCGCTCTCCCCCCGGCTCATGGAGGACCGCGCCCCCGAGCGGCCCACCCTCGATGTGACGGGCACGCTCCTGGCGATGGCCGGTGTCGGGCTCCTCGTCCGTCCGCTCATCGGAGCCGATCTCACCGCGCTGTCCGGGTGGAGCTGGGCGGGCATCGCCGCCGGGCTGTGTCTCATGGCCGTGTTCGCGGTGCACCAGCGCAGGGTCGCCGGCGCGGGCCGCACCCCGCTGGTGGAGCCGAGTCTCTTCGCCCGCCGTGGTTTTCCCGCCGCCCTGGTGACCTCGACGGTGTTCTTCGCCGTCACCAACGGTCTGACGACGGTCGTCGTGCTCCATCTCCAACTCGCGCTGCCAGCGGAGTGCTGAAGTCGGGGCTGAGTCTCGTCCCGTGGTCGGTCGGTCTGGCCCTCGCCTCCTGGGTGGCCGGCGCCCACCTCGTCAAGCGTTACGGGCACCGCATGATGCCCCTCGGACTCGCCGTGCTGCTGGCCGGCGCCCTCGCCGCCGTCGCCGTCTACCGCTCCGCGAGCCCCACGGGCTACCCCACGCCGCTGCTGTACGCGCTCGGCGTCATCGGGCTCGGGGTCGGGCTCTTCACGCCCGCGTTCTTCACCATCGCGCTGGAGCCGCTGCGGCCGCAGGAGGTCGGTTCCGCCGCCGGTCTTCTCAACGCCGTCCAGCAGTTGGGTGCCACGCTCGGGGTGGCGGTCCTCGGCAGCGTCTATCTCTCCGGCGCCGCACCCTCTAGTGGTCCCTCGGCCGCCCTGCATGCCGTCGAGGCCGCCTTCTGGGTCGCTGCCGGGCTGGTCCTGGTCACGTTCGCCGCCATCAGGAGGATGTGACGGCGACGTCGGGGAGCCGCCGGCCGCCGGTCAGGCGCGGGTCAGGGTCACGTCCTGCTCGCCGACCGCGTGGAAGCGGGGCAGCAGCGGCAGGCCCCCCTGGGGGGTGAGTTCCATGATGGTCGCCTCGACGTGCGCGGTGCCCGGGTCCAGGGTGTCCGAGGGCTTGCCCGTGTTCGTCCAGGTGTGCTCGGCGCCGTCGCACACGGCTCGGGTGCCGCCGATGCCGTAGCGGGTGGCGGAGTCCTTCCGGCTGATGCCGGAGCTGACGAAGACCGGTCCGTCGGCGCCGGTGCAGCGGTAGGTGCCGGAGATCGTGACGGTGCCGTCGGCCGCCAGCCCGGCCGCCGGATCGACGGTCACCGTCTCGTCGGCGGCCGACGCGGCCACGTGGGCGGGCGCGGCCGGTGCGGCCAGGAGCAGCATCGCGGCGGCCACGCCGAGGACGCCGAGAACGGGACGCGCGCAACGTACGGACCGTGCGGGTCTTGCGGTCATGGGCTGGAGCCTCCCGGGTTCGCGGACGTGGGTGGGGGCTTCCACTGGTACCCAACGGCGGCGCCCGCGGCCGTGATCCTCACTCCTTCGGTGGCGAGTCCCGGAGCACGGCGGTCAGTCGCTCCGGCGGGCCCCATGACGGGTCGTCAGGGCAGGACGGCGAAGCCGTCGAGTTCCACCATCGCCTCCTCGTCCCACAGGCGCACCACCTGCACGACCGCCATCGCGGGGTAGTCGCGGCCCGCCAACCGCCGCCAGATGCCGCCGAGTTCGGGTGCGTGTGCGCGGTAGGCGGCGATGTCGGTGGCGTAGACCGTGACGCGGGCCAGGTCGGCGGGGCTGCCGCCGGCGGCTCGCAGGGCGGTGAGCAGGTTGGTCAGGGCGCGCTCGAACTGCCCGGGGAGGGTGTCGCCTGCCACCTTGCCGCCGGAGTCGAGTGCCGTCTGGCCCGCCAGGAACACCACGCGGGAGCCGGTGGCGACGACGGCGTGGGAGAAGCCGGTGGCCGGGGACAGCTCCGGCGGGTTGACGCGTTCGGCGGTCATTCCGCCTCCCGTCGCGCATGCATGGCGTACAACTCCTTGGCGATGATGGACCGTTGCACCTCGCTCGCCCCTTCGTAGATCCGGGGTGCGCGCACCTCGCGGTAGAGGTGTTCGAGGAGGTGGCCCCGGCGCAGGGCGCGGGCGCCGTGCAGTTGTACGGCGGTGTCGACGACGTACTGGGCGGTCTCGGTGGCGAGCAGCTTCGCCATGGCGGCGCGCCGGGGGACGTCCGGGGCGCCGTCGTCGTGCGCCGTGGCCGCCGCGTACACCATCAGCCGGGCGGCCTCCGTGCGCAGGGCCATCTCGGCGACCTGATGGGCGACGGTCTGCAACTCGTTGAGGGTCCCGCCGAACGCCTCCCGGCGGGCGGTGTGGGAGAGGGTGGCGTCCAGTGCGGCCTGCGCCATGCCCACGGCGAAGGCTCCGACGCTGGGCCGGAACAGGTTGAGAGTGCCCATCGCGACCCGGAAGCCGCGGTCGACCTCGCCGAGCACGTCGTCCGCCGTGACCGGGACGCCGTCGAAGTCGAGGGTGCCGATGGGGTGCGGGGAGAGCATCTCCAGTGCGCTGCCGGTGAGGCCGGGGCGGTCGGCGGGGACCAGGAAGGCGGTGATGCCACGGGATCCGGCGCCGGGCGTGGTGCGGGCGAAGACCGTGTAGACGTCGGCCTCCGGGGCGTTGGAGATCCAGCACTTCTGGCCGGTGAGCCGCCAGCGGGCGGGGCCCTCGGGACGGGCGGTGGGAGGGGAGGCGGCGGCTGCGGGCGCGGTGCCGGTCCCCGCGAGCGGTGAGCGGTGCGGCTCGGCGAGGGGTGAGGCGCCGGACGCGGCGAGCGGCCTGGCGCCGCCGGGCCGGCCGAGGGGGCCGGCGCCGGGATCCACCAGCGGCGCACCGCCGGGCTCGGCCAGTGGTGAGCCGCCGGGGCCGGTGAGCCGGAGGTCTCCGGGTCCGGCGAGGGGTGTGGCGCCCGGTTCGACCAGTGGTGCTGCGCCGGACTCGCCCTCCCGTCGTCCGGCACCGGTTCCCCTGGCCGCGCCTTCCGCGGAGGCGGAGCCTGGCGGCCCCCCGGCGCCGGGGGGCCGACCGCCCTCGCTCTCCGCACCCTCCGGTTCCGCGCGCAGCCCCAGCGCCGCCGCGTCCGAGCCCGCGCCCGGCTCGCTCAGGGCGAAGGCCGCCACCGCGCTGCCGTCCATGACCGCGGGAAGCCAGCGATCGCGCTGGGCGGGCGTGCCGTGGGCGTGGACCGGGTGGGCGCCCAGGCCCTGGAGGGCGAGGGCGGTCTCGGCCTCGGTGCAGGAGTAGGCCAGGGACTCCCGCATGAGGCACAGGTCCAGGGCTCCGGAGGTGAACAGGCGCTCCAGCAGGCCGAGCCGGCCCAGTTCGGCGAGGAGCGCGTGGTTGACGCGGCCCGGCTCGCCCTTCTCGGCGAGCGGGCGCAGCCGGTCGGCGGCGAGGGTGCGCAGCTCTGCGCACCAGGCGAGTTGTTCCGGTTCGAGCGAGAATGCGGGCATTCGCCGGTCCTCCCTCCCCCGGAGGCGACCGGGGTTCACGTCCACCGTATCGCGCACCGTTGACTGCCGTCACCAAGACGATACGCTCCAAGGGTGGGGCTTGTCGGGCATTGCCGGACAGGCCCTGGCCCACGACGACGAGGGGCGAACCGCCATGGACCCGATGGTTTCCACCAGGGACGACGCTCGGCCGCCGACGACCTCGGCGCACGTCGACACCTTCGCGCGCGACCACCTCCCGCCCCCGGACCAGTGGCCCGAGCTACGCTTCGACCTGCCGGAGCTGCGCTACCCCGACCGGCTGAACTGCGCCGCCGAGCTGCTGGACCCCTCGGCCGGCGTCGACGCCGGGCGCCCCGCGTTCCGTACGGGAGGCGGGGAGACCTGGACCTACGGCGAGCTGCGCGCCCGCGTCGACCGCATCGCGCACGTGCTGACCGGCGACCTCGGCGTGGTTCCCGGCAACCGGGTGCTGCTGCGCGGCCCGACCACGCCGTGGCTGGCGGCCTGCTGGCTGGCCGTGCTCAAGGCGGGCGCGGTCGCCGTCACCGTGCTGGCCCAGCAGCGCCCGCACGAACTGAGCACCGTGTGCGAGATCGCCCGGATCCGGCACGCCCTGTGCGACATCCGGTCCGTCGACGACCTGGTCAAGGCGGAGGTGCCCGGGCTCACCCTCACGACGTACGGCGGCGACGCCCCCGACGACCTGCTGCACCGCCCGGCGCCCGACACCGCGTTCCCGGCCGTGGACACCGCCGCCGACGACGTGGCGCTGATCGCGTTCACCTCGGGCACCACCGGCCGGCCCAAGGGCTGTGTGCACTTCCACCGGGACGTCCTGGCGATCGCGGACACCTTCTCCCGGCATGTCCTGGCGCCGCGCGCGGACGACGTGTTCGCGGGCAGCCCCCCGCTCGGGTTCACCTTCGGGCTCGGCGGGCTGGTCGTCTTTCCGCTGCGGGCCGGCGCGAGCGCCCTGCTGCTCGAAGAGGCCCACCCGCGGCAGCTGCTGGCGGCCGTCGCCGAGCACCGGGTGTCCGTGCTGTTCACCGCCCCGACGGCCTACCGGGCGATGCTCGACGCGCTCGGCACGGGCGACGCGTACGACATCTCGTCACTGCGGCGCTGTGTGTCCGCCGGGGAGAACCTGCCCTCGGCCACCTGGCACGCCTGGCACGAGCGCACCGGTGTGCGCATCGTCAACGGCATCGGCGCCACCGAGCTGCTCCACATCTTCATCTCGGCGGCCGACGGCGACATCCGGCCGGGCACCACCGGCGTTCCCGTGCCGGGCTGGCACGCGCGGGTCCAGGACCAGCAGGGCCGGCCCGTGCCCGACGGCGAGCCGGGACTGCTCGCCGTACAGGGGCCCGTCGGCTGCCGCTACCTCGCCGACGAGCGGCAGCGCGTGTACGTGCGCGACGGCTGGAACGTCACCGGTGACACCTATGTCCGCGAGCCCGACGGCTACTTCCGCTATGTGGCCCGCGCCGACGACATGATCATCTCGGCCGGGTACAACATCGCCGGGCCGGAGGTCGAGGACGCGCTGCTGCGTCACCCGGACGTGGTGGAGGCGGCGGTCGTCGGACGGCCCGACGAGGCGCGCGGCCAGGTCGTGGTGGCCTATGCCGTCCTGAAGGAGGGCGCGGCGCGCGACGCGGAGGCGCTGCGCGCGCATGTGAAGTCCGAGCTGGCGCCGTACAAGTGCCCGCGCGAGATCGTGTTCCTGGACGCGCTGCCGCGCACGGCGACCGGCAAGCTGCAGCGGTTCCGGCTGCGCGGGGCGGACGGCAGCCGCGCCGTGGACGGCAGCCGTGCCGTGACCGGCAGCCGTGCCGTGGCCGGGAATCGCGCGGTCGACGGGGGCCGGTGACGGAGGCGGTGACGGTGACCGGCGGCATCGCCGACGACCTAAAATGATCAACGTGTCCGAGCAGCCCGCGCAACCCGCCCCGAGGTCCCTCATCGTCACGCTGTACGGCGCGTACGGCCGCTTCGCTCCGGGCCCGGTACCCGTCGCCGAGCTGATCCGGCTGCTGGCCGCGGTCGGCGTGGACGCGCCCTCCGTACGCTCCTCGGTGTCCCGGCTGAAACGGCGCGGGCTGCTCGTGCCGGCCCGCACCGAGCAGGGCGCGGCGGGCTACGAACTGTCGCCCGAGGCACGGCAGTTGCTGGACGACGGCGACCGCCGCATCTACGCGACCGCTCCGCCCGCGGACGAGGGCTGGGTGCTGGCGGTGTTCTCCGTGCCGGAGTCGGAGCGGAACAAGCGGCATGTGCTGCGCTCCCGGCTGGCCGGGCTCGGCTTCGGCACGGCGGCGCCCGGCGTGTGGATCGCCCCGGCCCGGCTGTACGAGGAGACCCGCCACACGTTGCGCCGGCTGCGGCTGGACGCGTACGTGGACTTCTTCCGGGGCGAGCACCTGGGTTTCACGCCGACCGCCGCGGCGGTGGGGCGCTGGTGGGACCTGGCGGCGATCGCCAAGCAGCACGAGGCGTTCCTGGGCCGCCACGCGCATGTGCTGCACTCCTGGGAGCGGCGCGCCGACACCCCGCCCGAGGATGCCTACCGCGACTACCTGCTCGCCCTGGACTCCTGGCGCCATCTGCCCTACGTCGACCCCGGGCTGCCCGCCCGGCTGCTGCCCGCCGACTGGCCGGGCGCCCGCTCGGCCGCGGTCTTCCGGGGGCTGCACGAGCGGCTGCGGGACGCGGGAGCGGTGTTCGTGGGCGTCGGCGGACCATGACAGCGGTCCTGCGCCCACTCGCGGCTGCACGCCCCGCACGAACTGCCGCGCTGCCGCCGCTGTGCCAGGCGTGGGGCTACACCTCGCCGGAGGGCGTCGGCTCCGCGGCGTGAGCCAGCGTGAGCCGGGGTTTCGGGGCGTCCGCGCGGCCGGTCTGCGGGCGGCGGCTGCCCGCCCGGTAGGGCGCCGGCCAGGCGACGCCGGGGCCCTGGTAGTCCTGCTCGGCGGCGGCGTGCAGGGTCCAGTGCGGGTCGTAGAGGTGCGGGCGGGCGAGCGCGCACAGGTCGGTGCGTCCGGCCAGGATCAGGGAGTTGACGTCGTCCCAGGAGGAGATCGCGCCGACCGCGACCACGGGGACGCCGGCCTCCTGACGGATCCGGTCGGCGAACGGCGTCTGGTACGACCGCCCGTACTCGGGCCGCTCCTCGGCCACCACCTGCCCGGTCGAGACGTCGACGGCGTCGGCGCCGTGCGCGGCGAAGGCGCGGGCGATCGCCACGGCGTCCTCGGCCGTCGTGCCGCCCTCCGCCCAGTCGGTCGCGGAGATACGGACGGTCATCGGGCGTTCCTCGGGCCACACCGCGCGGACGGCGTCGAAGACCTCCAGCGGGAAGCGCAGCCGTCCCTCCAGGCTGCCGCCGTAGGCGTCGGTGCGGTGGTTCGTCAGCGGGGAGAGGAAGCCGGACAGGAGGTAGCCGTGGGCACAGTGCAGTTCGAGGAGGTCGAAGCCGGCCCGGGCGGCGCGCCCCGCGGCGGAGGCGAACTGCTCGCGGATATCGGTGAGTTGGGCGCGGGACAGCTCGCGCGGGACCTGGCTGTCCGGCCGGTACGGCAGCGGGGAGGCGGCCACCAGCGGCCAGTTGCCCTCGGGCAGCGGTTCGTCCATGCCCTCCCACATCAGCTTCGTCGAGCCCTTGCGGCCGCTGTGCCCCAGCTGCACGCCGATCGCGGTGCCCGGCGCCTGACGGTGCACGAACTCGGTGATCCGCCGCCAGGCGTCGGCCTGCCGGCCGGTCCACAGCCCCGCGCAGCCCGGCGTGATCCGGCCCTCGGGGCTGACGCAGACCATCTCGGTCATCACCAGGCCGGCGCCGCCGAGGGCCCGGGCGCCGAGGTGGACGAGGTGGAAGTCGCCGGGGACGCCGTCGACCGCCGAGTACATGTCCATGGGTGAGACGACGACCCGGTTGCGCAGCGTCAGTCCGCGCAGCCGGAACGGGGTGAACATAGGGGGCGTGCCGGGCGGGCAGCCGAACTCGCGCTCGACGGCCTCGGTGAAGCGCGCGTCGCGCAGCCGAAGGTTGGCGTGGGTGACACGGCGGCTGCGGGTGAGCAGGTTGAAGGCGAACTGGCGGGGCGGCTGGTCGAGGTGGAGGCCGAGGTTCTCGAACCACTCCAGGCTGGCCCGGGCCGCCCGCTGGGTGGAGGCGACCACCGGCCTGCGCTCCTCCTCGTAGGCGGTGAGCGCCTCGGCCGTCGACGGCCGCTCCTGGAGGCAGGCCGCGAGCCCGAGGGCGTCCTCGACGGCGAGTTTGGTGCCGGAGCCGATGGAGAAGTGGGCGGTGTGGGCGGCGTCTCCGAGCAGCACCAGGTTGCCGTGCGACCAGCGCTCGTTGACGACCGTGCGGAAGGTGGTCCACGCGGACTTGTTGGAGCGCAGCGGGCGGCCGCCGAGAGCGTCGGCGAAGATCTTGGCGCAGCGTTCGACGGACTCCGCCTCGTCCAGCTCGTCGAACCCGGCGGCCCGCCACACCTCCTCGCGCATCTCGACGATGACCGTGGACGAGTCGGCCGCATACGGGTAGCCGTGCAGCTGCATCACGCCGTGTTCGGTCTCGGCGATCTCGAAGCGGAAGGCGTCGAAGGGGAAGTCGGCGGCGAGCCAGATGTAACGGCAGCGGTGGCTCGTCACCCGGGGCCGGAAGATGTGCGCGTAGGCCTCGCGGGTGGCGCTGTGCACGCCGTCGGCGGCGATCACCAGGTCGTACGTCTCCGTCAGCCGGGCCGGGTGCGGTGCCTCGGTGCGGAAGCGCAGCTCGACGCCGAGCGAGCGGCAGCGCTCGTGCAGGATCTGCAGGAGCCTTCGCCGGCCGAGGGCGGCGAAGCCGTGGCCGCCGGAGGTGTGCCGGGTGCCGCGGTGCACGATGTCGATGTCGTCCCAGCGGACGAAGTCCCGCTGGAGGGCCTGGTACACCACCGGGTCGGCGTGTTCGATCCCGCCGAGCGTCTCGTCGGAGAGCACGACCCCGAAGCCGAAGGTGTCCTCGGGCGCGTTGCGCTCCCAGACGGTGATCTCGCGGGTTGGGTCGAGCCGCTTGAGCAGGGCCGCCGCGTACAGGCCCCCGGGGCCGCCGCCGATGACGGCGACCCTCCTCGCACCGGTCATCCGGCCCTCACCTCCCCCGCCACTTCGGCGGCCGCTTCTCGGTGAAGGCCGCGTGGAACTCGGCGTAGTCCTCGCCGTTCATCAGCAGGGCCTGGGTGGCGGCGTCCATTTCGACCGACGCGGCCAGGGGCATGTCGAGCTCGGCGGTGAGCAGGGCCTTGGTCTGGGCGTGGGCGAGGGCGGGTCCGTCGGCGAGGCGGCGGGCGAGGATCTGGGCGGCCTCGTCGGCGTGGCCCTCGTCGGTGAGCTGGCTGATCAGGCCGATCCGCTCGGCCTCGGAGGCGCGCACCGGCTCGCCCAGCATCAGCAGCCGGGTGGCGTGGCCGAGCCCGACCACCCGCGGCAGCAGATAGGCGGCGCCCATGTCGCCGCCGGACAGGCCGACCCGGGTGAAGAGGAAGGCGAAGCGGGCGCTCGGGTCGGCCACCCGGAAGTCGGCGGCCAGCGCCAGCACGGCCCCGGCGCCGGCCGCCACCCCGTGCACCGCCGCGATCACCGGGAACGGGCACTCCCGTACGGCCCGTACGACCTGCCCGGTCATCCGGTTGAAGTCCAGCAGCTCGGCGGTGTCCATGGACAGGGTGGCGCCGATGATCTCGTCGACGTCGCCGCCGGAGCAGAAGCCGCGTCCCTCGCCGGCCAGCACCAGGGCGCGTACGGCGCGCTCCCGGGACAGCTCGGCGAGCAGGTCGCGCAGGTCTGCGTAGGCGCCGAAGGTGAGCGCGTTGAGTTTCTCGGGGCGGGCGAGGGTGACCGTGGCGACGCCGTCGTCGAGCTTGACGCGCAGGTGGCGCCAGTCGGGGGTGCGGGCGGCGGAGCCGGTGAAAGGACTCATGACGTACGGCCTCCTCGGCGCTCCTCGAGCGCGACTGCCTGTGCCTGCTGAGTTCTTCCCCTCGAAGTTATCACTTATCCGTGACTGTCGTCATGATGGCGCGATAGCGCCGCGTGACATTGTGGCCGCCGCGCGACCGGTGCCCGTCGTTTCGTCACAGCTCGTCCATGGCGCGGTAACGAGCGCAGACGTCGTGGGAGGCGGGCCGTCCCCCCGGGTAGGCCGTCCGTGCCGGGGCCGACGGTCCCGGACGGAGCCCGCCGGAAGCCGCCGGCGGCGGCCCCCGTACCATTCCCTCGTCGAAAGCGGGGCAGCCCGATGGTCACCACTGGAACGCCGATGGTCTCCACGCCGGCGCCTCGCACCATGAACGGACTCACGGTGCACGAACCCTCTGCCTCGGCCTCCTGGCGCGTCGCGCTGCCGCACACTGCCGCCGCCGTGCCGGTGGCCCGTGCCCTGGTCCGTACGGCGCTGGCCGAGCCGGCGCACCCGGTCACGGCCGACAGCGACACGGCGGAGCTGCTCACGGCGGAACTGGTCGCCAACGCCGTGGAGCACACCGCGGGCACCGGCCCGATAGAGCTGGTGGTGCATCTGCTGCCGACCGGCTGTCACGTGGAGGTGCACGATCCGGACCCGGCGCCGCCCGGCGGGCTGACCCGGCCGGATCTGACGCCGCCCGACCCCTGGCAGGAGGACGGGCGCGGCCTGCTGCTGATCCGCGCCCTCAGCTCCTCCTGCGGCCACCGCCCGACCGAGTCGGGCAAGGCGGTCTGGTTCAGACTGTCTGCGGTTCCCGTTCAGCGGCGGCACCCGGCGTGACCTCGGGGGCGGCCCCGGCGAGCGTGGAGTGCCGGCGGCCGTAGACGGCGTAGATCAGCAGGCCCACGGCGAGGAACACGGCGAACTGGATCCAGGTCTGCCAGCCGGTCTCGTACATCAGGTACAGGCAGAAGCCGACGCCGAGCAGCGGGCCCACCGGGTACAGCGGCACCCGGAAGCTGCGGGTCAGACCCGGCTCGCGGCGGCGCAGGGTGATCACCGCGATGTTCACGACGGCCATGATGGCGAGCGTGCCGATGGTGCACAGGTTCATCACGGCGTCGAGGGAGGCGAAGGCCGCCGGGAGCGCGAAGACGACCGCGACGATCAGGGTGCCGGCGACCGGGGTGGAGGTCTTCGGGTTCACCTTCTCGAAGACGCGCGGGATCAGGCCGTCGCGGGACATCGACATCAGGATGCGGGTCTGGCCGTACATCACCGCGAGGACCACCGAGGCGATGGCGACGACCGCGCCGAAGGCGATCACTCCGCCGCCGACGGTCGAGCCGGTGACCTCGTTGACGACGTAGGACAGGGCGGCGGGACGGCCCGCGACCTGCTCGCCGCCGATGGCGCCGATCGCGGCGAGCGCGACCGCACAGTACAGCAGGGTCACGATGCCCATGCAGACCATGATCGCGACCGGGATGTCCCGGCGCGGGTTCTTGGCCTCCTCGCCGGCGGTCGTGATCGCGTCGAAGCCGATGTAGGAGAAGAACGCGGCCGTCGTGCCCGCGCCGATGCCGCCGAGGCCGGCCGGGGAGAACGGGGTGAGGTTGCCGTGCTTGAAGGCGCTGTAGCCGATGGCGCAGAAGGCCAGCAGGATGACGAGCTTCACCGCGGCCATGGCGGCCGTCGCCCGGGCGCTCTCGCGCACCCCGCGCACCAGCAGCACGGAGGCCATGGCGATGACGATCACGGCCGGCAGGTTGATGATCCCGCCGTCGCCGGGGCCGGCGGACAGGGCGGCCGGGAGCTGGACGCCGGTGAGGCTGTGCAGCAGCTCGTTGACGTACTGGCTCCAGCCGACGGCGACGGCCGAGATGGAGACGCCGTACTCCAGCAGCAGGCACCAGCCGACCAGGAAGGCGGTGGACTCGCCGAGGCCGGCGTAGGCGAAGGAGTAGGAGGAGCCGGAGACCGGGATCGCGCCGCCCAGCTCCGCGAAGGAGAAGGCGGTGAAGACGCAGGTGATCGCCGCGAGGATGAACGAGACGACGACGGCCGGGCCGGCCTGGGCGACGGAGTCGGAGAGACCGACGAAGATGCCGGTGCCGACGATGGCGCCGACGCCGAAGCAGATGAGCTGGAACAGTCCCATCGTGCGCTTCAGGCCGTGGCCCTCGCGGTCGGCGCCGGATTCGGCGACGAGGAGGGCCGGGGACTTGATGCGGGGAGCGGGCATGGGGGGTGGTGCTCGTTTCTGGTGGTGCGGGGCGACCTGGTGGGTCGCGCGGCGGCGCCGTGGAATGGGTGGTTCCGGGCCGTCGGTCAGGATACGGGGTGGTCGGGAGCTCGGTCGGGCCGCGCCGTCAGGCGAGGGTGGCGACCATGATCGCCTTGATGGTGTGCAGACGGTTCTCGGCCTCGTCGAAGACGACGGAGTGGGGTGACTCGAACACCTCGTCGGTCACCTCCAGGGAGGTCAGGCCGTGCCGCTCGTGGATCTCGCGGCCGACCTTGGTCCCCAGGTCGTGGAACGCCGGCAGGCAGTGCAGGAACTTCACGTCCGGATTGCCGGTGGCGCGCAGCACGTCCATGGTCACGGCGTACGGGGCGAGGGCCTCGATGCGCTCGTCCCAGACCTCCTTGGGCTCACCCATGGAGACCCAGACGTCGGTGGCGACGAAGTCGGCGCCGAGCACGCCCTCCGCAACGGACTCGGTGAGGGTGACGCGCGCGCCACTGACCCGGGCGAGCTCCTGCGCCCGGTCGACGATCTCCTGGGCGGGCCAGTAGGCCTTGGGCGCGACCAGGCGTACGTCCATGCCGAGCAGGGCGCCGGTGACCAGGTAGGAGTTGCCCATGTTGAAGCGGGCGTCGCCCAGGTAGGCGAAGGCGATCTCCCTCAGGGGCTTGTCGCTGTGCTCGGTCATGGTGAGCACGTCGGCGAGCATCTGGGTGGGGTGCCAGTCGTCGGTGAGGCCGTTGTAGACGGGCACGCCGGCATGGGCGGCGAGCTCCTCGACGGCGGCCTGGCTGTCGCCCCGGAACTCGATGGCGTCGAACATCCGGCCGAGCACGCGGGCGGTGTCCCGCACGGACTCCTTGTGCCCGATCTGGGAGCCGGAGGGGTCCAGATAGGTCGTGGAGGCGCCCTGGTCGGCGGCGGCGACCTCGAACGCGCAGCGCGTGCGCGTCGAGGTCTTCTCGAAGATCAGGGCGATGTTTTTGCCGCTCAGGTACCGCGTCTCGGTCCCGGCCTTCTTGGCGGCCTTCAGCTCGGCGGCCAGCTCGACCAGGCCGCGGAACTCCTCCTCGGTGAAGTCCAGCTCCTTGAGGAAGTGGCGGCCGGCGAGGGCGGTCGGGACTGTCGCCATGGGGGCGCTCCAACGGATGGGGGACAGAACTGTTGGAATTCTATACGACTCTCAGAATTTCTATGCGCCCCCGTCGGATTTCTATGCGGCCGCGTCCCGCTGCACGGGGCAGCTCATGCAGCGCGGACCGCCCCTGCCCCGCCCCAGCTCGCTGCCGGGGATCTCGATCACCTCGACGCCCTGCTTGCGCAGATGTGTGTTGGTGGTGGAGTTGCGCTCGTAGGCGACGACGACGCCCGGCTCGACGGCGAGGACGTTGCAGCCGTCGTCCCACTGCTCGCGCTCGGCGGCGTGCACGTCCTGGGTGGCGGTCAGCACCCGGATCTCGCTCAGGCCCAGCGCGGCGGCGATCGCACGGTGCATGTGCTCCGGCGGATGGTCGGTGACCTTCAGCTCCTTGTCCCCGGCGCCCGGCTCGATGGTGTACGAGCGGAGCATCCCGAGCCCGGCGTACTGGGTGAAGACGTCGGCGTCGACCATCGTCATCACCGTGTCGAGGTGCATCAGGGCGCGCCGCTTGGGCATGTCGAGGGCGACGATCGTACGGGCCGACCCGGCGGCGAACAGCTTGTGCGCGAGCATCTCCACGGCCTGCGGGGTGGTCCGCTCGCTCATCCCGATCAGCACCGCGCCGTTGCCGATGACCAGCACGTCCCCGCCCTCGATGGTGGACGGGTAGTCGGCCTGCCCCTCGGACCACACATGGAACGTCTCGCCGCGGAACAGCGGGTGGTAGCGGTAGATCGCCTCGAAGTGCACGGTCTCGCGCTGCCGGGCGGGCCAGCGCATCGCGTTGATGGAGACGCCGTCGTAGATCCAGGCGGAGGTGTCCCGGGTGAACAGGTGGTTGGGGAGCGGGCCGAGCAGGAAGTCGTCCAGGTCCATCACATGGAAGCGCACGGAGGTCGGTTCCGCGTATCCCTGGAGGAACTCGCGCTTGGTCATGCCGCCGACCAGGGCCTCCGCCAGCTCCGGCGCGGGCAGCGACTCGAACGCGTCCCGGAGGTGGTCGGTGGCCAGCGGCCCGTACTCCTTCTCGTCGAAGACGCGGTCGAGGACCAGCGACCGGGCCGACGGGATCTCCATCGTCTCGGTCAGCAGGTCCCCGAAGAGGTGCACGGCGACCCCGCGGTCGCGCAGCACGTCCGCGAACCCGTCGTGCTCGGCGCGCGCCCGGCGCACCCACAGCACGTCGTCGAAGAGCAGGGCGTCCTTGTTGCTGGGGGTGAGCCTTTTGAGCTCGAGATCGGGCCGGTGCAGGATGACGCGGCGCAGCCGCCCGGCCTCGGAGTCGACATGGAATCCCATGACTCCATCCTGACCATCGGCGACCGGATTCACCCGCTCCTCGTCCGTTTCTGCGCCTTGTTGTTATGACCCCGGTCGTGGCCCCCGTCGTGGCCCTCGGTTCGGGCGAGGGCCACGGGTGGCCACGGCGGGGGCCACCGGGTCACAGCCGGGGGTCCACCGGCTCCGACTCCAGGGCCAGCACCCCGAACACCGCCTCGTGCACCCGCCACAGCGGCTCGCCGTCGGCCAGCCGGTCCAGGGCCTCCAGGCCGAGGGCGTACTCGCGGATCGCCAGCGACCGCTTGTGGTTCAGGAAGCGCTGCCGCAGCCGGTCCAGGTGGTCCGGGCGGGTGTACTCGGGGCCGTAGATGATCCGCAGGTACTCCCGCCCACGGCACTTGATGCCGGGCTGGACCAGGCGCCCCTCCGGGGTGCGCACCAGGGCGCCCAGCGGCTTGACGACCATCCCCTCGCCGCCACGGCCGGTCATCTCCAGCCACCAGTCGACGCCGGCCCGCACCGACTCCGCGTCGCCGGTGTCGACGTACAGGCGCCGGGTGGTCCGGAGCAGGCCGGAGCCGTCGTGCTCCACGAGACGGTCGATCAGCGCGAGCTGCCGGTCGTGGGGCAGCGCGGCCAGGCTGCGGCCCTGGACCGCCAGGATCTGGAACGGCGCCAGGCGGACGCCGTCCAGCCCGTCGGTGGTCCAGCAGTAGCGGCGGTAGGCGGCGGTGAAGGCGGCGGCGGCGCTCGCGCGCTCGCGCTGGCGGTCCAGCAGGCCGGTGACGTCGACGCCGCGGGCCCCGGCGCCCTCCAGCGCGGCCAATACGCCGGGGAACGCGGCACCGGAGGCCGCGCCCACCGCCGCGTACTGCGTCCGCAGCAGCCCCGACGCCTTCAGCGACCACGGCATCAGCTCGGCGTCCAGCAGCAGCCAGTCCGTGTCCAGCTCGGACCACAGACCCGCCTCGCCCGCCGCCGTGCGCAGGCGGTCGAGGATCTGCTCGGTGACCGAAGGGTCGTCGAAGAAGGGGCGGCCGGTACGGGTGTACAGCGCCCCGGTGGGGCCCTCCACGCCGAACCGCTTGCGCGCCGACTCCGCGTCGCGGCAGACCAGGGCCACCGCCCGCGAGCCCATGTGCTTCTCCTCGCACACCACCCGCTCGACCCCGTCCTGGCGGTACTGCGCGAACGCCTCCTCCGGGTGCTCCAGGAAGTGCTCATCAGCGGCTCCGCCGCGGGCGTCCACCTTCGAGGTCGCCGTCGGCGCCATGGTGGGCGGCAGGTACGGCAGCAGCCGGGGGTCGATCGCGAAGCGGCTCATGACCTCCAGGGCCGCCGCCGCGTTCTCCTCGCGGACGGAGACCCGGCCCGCGTGGCGGGTCTCGACGACCCGGCGGCCGTGCACGTCCTTCAGGTCGAGCGGCCGGCCGTCGTGCCCGCCGGGCGCCTCGGAGCGCAGCGGCTTGACCGGCTCGTACCAGACCCGCTCGGCCGGTACGTCGACCAGTTCCCGCTCCGGCCAGCGCAGCGCGGTGAGCCTGCCGCCGAAGACGGCGCCGGTGTCCAGGCAGATGGTGTTGTTGAGCCAGGTGGCCTCGGGGACGGGCGTGTGACCGTAGACCACGGCCGCCCGGCCCCGGTAGTCCTCCGCCCACGGGTAGCGCACCGGCAGCCCGAACTCGTCGGTCTCCCCGGTGGTCTCGCCGTACAGCGCGTGCGAGCGCACCCGGCCCGAGGTGCGTCCGTGGTACTTCTCGGGCAGACCGGCGTGGCAGACGACCAGCCTGCCGCCGTCCAGGACGTAGTGGCTGACCAGTCCCTCGATGAACTCCCGTACCTCCTGCCGGAACTCCTCGCTCTCGCCCTCCATCTGCTCGATGGTCTCGGCGAGTCCGTGCGTGTGCTGGACCTTGCGGCCCTTGAGGTGGCGGCCGTACTTGTTCTCGTGGTTGCCGGGGACGCACAGGGCGTTGCCCGACTTCACCATCGACATCACGCGGCGCAGTACGCCGGGGCTGTCCGGGCCGCGGTCGACGAGGTCGCCGACGAAGACGGCCGTACGGCCCTCGGCGTGCACACCGTCGACGTAGCCCAACTCGGCGAGCAGCGCCTCCAGTTCGGACGCGCACCCGTGGATGTCGCCGACGATGTCGAAGGGGCCGGTGAGGTGGGTCAGGTCGTTGAAGCGCTTCTCGGTGACGACGGTGGCGTTCTCCACGTCCTCCACACCCCGCAGGACGTGCACCTTGCGGAAGCCCTCGCGCTCCAGGTGCCGCAGCGAACGGCGCAGTTCGCGGATGTGCCGCTGGATGACCCGGCGGGGCATGTCGGCGCGGTCGGTGCGGGCCGCGTTGCGCTCGGCACACACCTCCTCGGGCACGTCCAGGACGATGGCGATGGGCAGCACGTCGTACTGCTTGGCCAGGTCGACCAGCTGCCGGCGGGCGTCCTGCTGCACGCTGGTGGCGTCGACGACGGTGCGGCGGCCGGCGGCCAGGCGCTTGCCCGCGATGTAGTGGAGCACGTCGAAGGCGTCCCGGGTGGCGCCCTGGTCGTTCTCGTCGTCGCTGACCAGGCCCCGGCAGAAGTCCGAGGAGATGACCTCGGTGGACTTGAAGTGCCGGCGGGCGAAGGTGGACTTGCCCGAACCGGAGGCGCCGACGAGGACGACGAGGGAGAGGTCGGTGACGGGAAGGACCCGTCCCCTGGTCTGTGTCTCGGTCATGACGCCTTCGCCTCCTTCACTGCGTTGATCACGGCTGTGTTCATTACAAACATGGCCAGCTGGGTGGGCGGGCCCACCTCGGGGTCCTCGGGCCCGACGGGCCGGAAGGCGACGTCGTAGCCGTGCCGTTCGGCGACGGCGGTCGCCCACGCGCGGAACTCGTCACGGGTCCACTCGAAGCGGTGGTCGCCGTGGCGGGCGTGTCCGGCCGGGAGGGACTCCCAGCGGACGTTGTACTCGACGTTCGGGGTGGTCACGAGGACCGTGCGCGGGCGGGCCGAGCCGAACACCGCGTACTCCAGGGCGGGCAGCCGCGGCAGGTCGAGGTGCTCGATCACCTCGCTGAGCACGGCGGCGTCGTAGCCCTTGAGACGGTTGTCGGTGTAGGCAAGCGACCCCTGGAGAAGCCTGACGCGCGAGGCCTGCCGCTCGCCCATGCGGTCCAGCTTCAGCCGCCGGCCGGCGATGGTCAGCGCCCGCATCGACACGTCGAGGCCCACGATCTCGGTGAACCGAGGGTCCTTCAGCAGCGCCTGCACCAACTGGCCCTGTCCGCAGCCGAGGTCGAGGACACGGGCGGCACCGGACTCGCGCAGGGCGTCGAGGATCGCCTCCCGGCGCTGAACGGCGAGCGGGGTCGGCTTCTCCTCGGTCTCGGTCTCCGCCTCCACGGCGTTGTCGATGTCCTCGACCTCGCTGTCGTCGGCCTCCGCGAGCCGCACCAGCTCCAGCCGCTCCATCGCCTGCCGGGTCAGCGACCAGCGGCGGGACAGGTAGCGGCTGGTGATCAGCTTCTGCTCCGGGTGCTCGGGCAGCCAGCCCTCGCCGGCCCGCAGCAGCTTGTCGACCTCGTCGGAGGAGACCCAGTAGTGCTTGGCGTCGTCGAGGACGGGGAGCAGGACGTACAGGTGGCGCAGGGCCTCGGCGAGGGTCAGCGTGTCGGATTCCAGGACGAGGCGTACGTACCGCGAGTCGCCCCACTCCGGGAACTCGGCGTCCAGCGCCACGGGCTCGGCGGTCACGGCCCAGCCGAGCGGCTCGAAGAGGCGCCGTACCAGTTCGACTCCGCTGTGCTTGATCGGCTCCGCCTCCGGGGCGCTACAGCCGGTGTCGAGAGGCCGACCGTGCTCAGCCCTTCGGGCCTCCGCGCGCTCGTCCTCTCGACACCGGCGCGCCCCTTCGGCTCCGCCGCGGGCGGGGAGCACGGGCACCTCGATGCACAGCGGCAGCGGCTGACCGGCGCGCTCCGGCCTGGCGTTGCACACACCCCGCATCGCGCTGGAGAAGACGCCGCTCAGGGCCACCGCGAGCAGCGAGGAGGCAGCGTACGGGCGGTCGTTGACGTACTGGGCGAGCGCCGCGTCGGGCGCTCCGCCGCGCCCCTTGCCCCTGCCGCGCCGGACCAGGGCCACCGGATCGACCTCCAGCAGCAGCGCCGCCGTGCAGCGCCGGTCGTCCGCCTCGGGGTAGAAGACGTGCGCCGTGCCGTGGGAGGTGGAGAACGCCTGCGCCCTGCCGGGGTGCTTGTGGAGCAGGAAGCCCATGTCGGTGGCGGGGCGTTCGGGGGTACCGGTGGTGGTGATCGTCAGGAACACGGTGGACTGCCTCGAAGGGTCGGGAAGAAGCGAAAGCGCTGGTCGTACGCTTGTGCGCCTCACCAACGTACAGACAACGGCGCCCGGGCACCCGGGGTTTTCTCCGGGCTACGGCTGCTCCGGCCGCCCGCTCTGTTCCCGCTGCTCGCGCTGCCACGGCCGGACGCCGAGCTTGCCGGTGGTTCCGAGGTCGAGGTGGGGCGTCACGGTCACCGGGTCGGCACCGGCCTTCGCGCGGACCCGGACGTACGGCACCTCGACGGGTGTGCCGGATTCCGTGGTGTTGCGCCACACCAGTCCGGAGACGGCTCTCTCGCCGGGCTTCAGTGTGACGGGCCGCGGCTGCTCGTCCCATTCGGGCAGGGCGGTGATGCCGCCGCTGCCCCGCAGGATCCCGACCCCCTCGATCGGCTCACGGCTCTCGTCCAGCAGCTCCAACTGCGGGTAGCCGTCCACGGTGTAGTCGCGCGTTCCGCAGTTCTCCAGGTGCAGGCCCACCACGCGCAACCCCATGGCGGCGTCGCCCCGGTCGGCCGTGACTCGGATCCCGGAGGACGGGCAGACACCCGCGGCGGGCGGCGCCTCGTCCGCGGCAACCTTGGTGACCTCGGCGACCTCGACCCGCGCCACCGGGGACGCGCCGGGCGGCAGAACCCCCATGCGGACCGTGCCGCGCACCGTCCTGCCGGGGCCGACGTCGCGCACCGTCTCCCGCTTGTTGCTCATGACCTCGCCGGTGCTGGTCGTGAAGTCGAAGAGGACGGTGTACGTCAGCGCCTCCGTGCCGTCGTTGGTCACCTCGTACTCGGCGAAGAGGCCCGGGTCCGCGGGCAGCCTGTCGGCCTGGACCGAGTGGTCTCGGGAGGGGGAGGGCGCCGCGGACGGGATGGTCACCGCGGTGATCCGGACGCCGTCGGTTCCCGGATCGTCGACCTGGGTGCGCTGCGGCGAAGCGGCTGCGCCCGAGCCGGCGCTCCGGGTGCCTGCGTGCTCCGCTCCGCACGCCGGGAGGAGCAGGATCGCGGCGAGGACCGGGAGGAGGGTGGCTGATCTGCGCATCCGGTCACCTCATCAGGGCGCCGTGTCCCCCACTGTGGCGGAAGCCATAGTTCCGGTCACAGGCCTGTCACAGGTCGGGGGGTCGGCCACTGCAGGGGGCGTGCCTCTCGGCCCGGACACAGTTGTTCCGGGCCGAGAGGGGCAACCGGTGCCGTACAACCGGCGCCGTGCCACCGGTGTCGCGCTACGACAGCTGCGACTGCACCTGGGAGGAGATCAGCTCCAGGTGGTCCAGGTCGGTCAGGTCGAGGATCTGGAGGTAGATCCGCCGGGAACCGATCCCGGCGTAGCGGCCGATCTTGTCGACGACCTCGGCCGGGGAGCCGGCCAGGCCGTTGGCCTTCAGCTCGTCCACCTCGCGGCCGATCGCGGCGGCCCGGCGCGCGACCTCCGCGTCGTCCCGGCCGACGCAGACGACGAGCGCGTTGGAGCAGATGAGGTCGTCGGCGCCGCGGCCGGCGGCCTCGGCGGCGGCCCGCACCCGGCCGAACTGCCGCTCGCTGTCCTCGACGGAGGCGAACGGGATGTTGAACTCGTCGGCGTACTGGGCGGCGAGCCGCGGGGTGCGGGTGGGGCCGTGCCCGCCGACGAGCACCGGGATCTTCGCCTGGGCGGGCTTGGGCAGCGCGGGCGAGTCGACGAGCTCGTAGTGCCTTCCGTGGAAGTCGAAGGTCTTGCCGGCCTCCGTCGCCCACAGGCCGGTGACGATCGCCAACTGCTCCTCGAGACGGTCGAACTTGTCCTGCGGGAACGGAATGCCGTACGCCCTGTGCTCCGCCTCGAACCAGCCGGCGCCCAGGCCCAGTTCGACCCGGCCGCCGGACATCCGGTCGACCTGCGCGACCTGGACGGCGAGCACACCGGGCAGCCGGAAGGTGGCGGCGGTCATCAGGGTGCCGAGCCGGATGCGCCTGGTCTCGCGGGCGAGCCCGGCGAGGGTGATCCAGGCGTCGGTGGGGCCGGGCAGTCCGTCCACGTCGCCCATGTGCAGGTAGTGGTCCGACCGGAAGAAGGCGTCGAACCCGAGGTCCTCGGTGGCCTTGGCCACGGCGAGCAGAGTGTCGTAGGTGGCCCCCTGCTGGGGCTCGGTGAAGATGCGAAGATCCATGCTTCCATCCTGCACGCCGGCGGACACGCCCACCGCGCCACCCGGCCCGCCCCGCCGGGTGAACCTCGTCAGCCCGCTTCCCGCTCCGGCAGCGCCGCCGCCTCCCGGGCGGCCAGCTTCCGCAGCATCTCGCGGACCCGGTCTCTGGACTCGTCGGCCGCGTCGATCGCCTCCATGCACTGCCAGTAGGTGCGTTCGTCGGCGGCGGAACTGGCGATGCCGACCAGGGCGATGCCGACCTCGCCGAGCAGGCCGCCCAGGCCCACCAACACCTCGTGCGCGTCGGCGAGTTCGGTGAGCTGGGCCGCCCGTAGGTCCCCGGGATCGAGTTCGGGGGCGTCCAGCACCCCGCAGCCCCGGCCCGCCAACTCGGTCAGTCCCAGTGCCTCGCCCCGCAGCTCGGGCGGTCCGGAGACCGCGAGGCGGCTGCCTATCGCCTGTGCCAGGGCCTGCGCCTGCCACACCTCGGTCAGCATGACGGGGGCCTCGCCACTCCCCGCCAGGGCACGTCTGCTCGCCAGGATGAGCCGCACCGCATCCATGCGCTGCCCCCGTCTCTCCCCACGTGCGCGCTTCTCGCACGCCTGCCCGAACTCCGTTGTTCACTACCCAGAGTGACTCCGAACGTGATGAAAAGCCAGAGGAAGACGGAAATCTCTGGACAACGAATCGATTTCGACCGAGCGACAACTTCGGAGAGTGATATCGGAGGGTTCCATTCCACCGAGATCGCGAGTGCGGGCGATGCGATCGGACGACCTGACGGGCGTGGTGCGCCTCAGCGGCCTACGAGGTGCTCGGGTCTCCCGATCCTCCCGAGTCCGCCCGGCCCTCCGCCGTCCTCGTCGTGCGGCCGGGGGCCGGGAATCTGCTCTCGTTGCGGTCGATCTTCGCCGAGAGCGCCGCCAGGGGATCCACGTCGAGCACCTCGCACAGTTGCAGCAGATACGCGAGGACGTCCGCCACCTCGTCGCGCACGCGGTGGGCGGTCTCCGGGTCGGCCATGACCCGCGTCGACTCCTCCGGAGTCAGCCACTGGAAGATCTCGACCAGTTCGGACGCCTCCACGCTGAGCGCGGCGACCAGGTTCTTCGGGGTGTGGTACGGCTGCCAGTCGCGCGCGGCGGCGAACTCCGCGAGCCGGCGCTGCAGTCCGGCCAGGCCGGTGTTCCGGGGGCCCGCGGACTCCCCACGCTCCTCATGATGATCGGTCACCGCACCAGGTCTACCACTCGCCCCTGCCCCGCCTCCCCCACCTCACCGGCCCACGCCCCGTCGCTCACCGCGCCGGTGAGGCGGATGTGCCCGCGTTCGCACATCCGCGCCGCCAGCCGCAGCAACTCGTCACGCTGCCGGGGGTCCAGCCCCGTGCCGAAGTCGTCGCAGAGCACCGTCAGCGTCTGCAGGGCCGCCGGCACCTCGCCCACCGGGTCGACGTCCAGCACCCCCGGGCCGGTCAGCAGCACCAACGCCAGTGCCGCGTACCGCAGTTCGCCGTCGCCCAGCCGCTCGAACCCGGTGCGCACCCCGTCCCCCCGGTCCAGCACCGCCCGCACCCGTCCGTCGCCCACCGGCTCGGCGAGCACATCGACCACCGGCCCCGCGCATCCGGCGCGCACCGCCTCCACCAGCAGTCCGTGCCGCCGCCCGCACTCGGTCCGGGTGCGCCGCAGCACGGCGGCCAGGTTGTCGCAGCCGCGCATCAGACGTCCCGTACCGACCGGTGCCGGGCCCCGCATCCGTGCGGGCCGCGGCTCGCACACGAACACCGACCTCAGGGCGACCACCATCTGCTCGGCGGCGGCGAGCACCTGCCGCTGCCCGTCGGTCTTCCCGGCGACCCGCAACGGCAACAGCGCGGTGCCGAGCCGGTCGTCGGGCAGCGCCTCCCTGGTCACGACCGTCGAGCCTGCCGTGTACCAGGTGGCCTGGACCGCCCGGCGCCTCGGATCGCGCAGCGCCGTCTCCAGCAGGACGCGCCCGCCGACCGTCAGCCTCTCCCCCACGACGCGCAGTCCGGGCTCCGCCTGCACGGCCAGGTCCAGCCGCACCGGCCCGTGGGGACCGTCCGCCGTACAGCCGATCCGGAATCCGCGGCGGTGCTGGGCGTCCGGCCGCGCGCGTTCGGGAACGCAGGCGCCCGGATCGGGGAACACCTCGTCGAGGGCCGCACCACCGCCGAGCCGGGCGAGCGCCTCGTACGCCCTGAGCGCACTGGTCTTGCCGCAGCCACTGGGCCCGGCCAGAAGCGTGAGCGGCCCGAGCGGGAAGCGGGCGCCGCGGTGCGCGGCGAAGGCGGACAGCCGCAGCTCGGTGACACACGGCCGCTCCGGCCGGCTCGGGGACGTACGGGAGGGCGACGGGGACGGGGACGCGGACGGGGGCGCGGCGGAAGGCGTGGGAGAGGGCGAGGGCGAAGGGGAAGGCGAGGACCGCTCGGACAGGGGCTCGGACAAGGACGGCTCGGACAAGGACATGGCGGACGCCGAGAACACGGACATGCCCGGACGGTAGGACCCGGCCGCACGGGCGAACCGTTCCGCCCGGCCTTCCTTCCTACGATCGGGGGACGGCCCCCGGCAGCCCGCCGCCCCCGCTCACGCCCCGGGAGCCGCCGCCCCCTCCATCAGCCCGCTCACCTCGGTGCCGGCCGGCGTCAGCAGGAACACGTTCCGGTCGACCCGGTGCATTCCGCTCGCCAGGCCGAAGACGACACCGGTGCTGAAGTCCAGCACCCGCTTGGCGACCTCGGTCTCGGCACCGGTGAGGTCCAGGAGCACCGGGACGCCCGCCATCAGCGTCTCGGCGACATCACGGGCGTCCGCGAACACGTTCACCCTGAGCACGACGAACCGGCGCCGCGTCTCCGTCTCCGCCTCCGGGAGCGCCCGGTGGCTCACCGCGGAGGGCCAGGCGTCGCGGCCCCGCAACGGGACGACCTGGGCGAGCCCCTCCCACTGTTCATCGGTGACGTCGTGACTGTTCACCGGCTCCCCCTGACCTGACTCGCACTGACCGCTTGCATCAGCCAATTCTTACGCCATGTCACCTGTTCGGCCCAACAGCGACACGGTGCGCGACGACATTCCCGCCCCTCGGCACCGTCGCCTCCACGCTCGGTCGAACAGGGACCACGTCGTACAAACCGGTTTATCGGCTCATGGTGCCGCCCCGCTCGTCGTCGTCTTCCTGACCTCGCTGAAGACACCGCGCGGAGTGGCCGACGGGACCGGCGCGCTGAGCCCGCCGCACGACTGGCTCAACTCACGGCACCTGCGGTCCTCCGAGGTAGTGCCCTTCGGAGTCGTAGGGCCAGGCGTTCGGCTTGCAGCCCTTGAGGCCGTATATCTGCTGCATCATCGCCGGCGCGGGCCTGCCCGGTCCGGGGCATGTCTCGTGGCCGTGGCCTATGCGGTGTCCGACCTCGTGGTTGATGATCAGCGCGCGGTACTCGGAGACGGGTCCCGTGAACTCGGGTGAACCCGTGAGCCAGCGTTTGAGGTTGACGACCACCTTGGGGCCGACGTCGCAATTGACCTCGCCGTGGGTGTCCAGTCCGCCCTCGGCGCAGATCCGGTCCGTGGTGTCGGGGCTGACGATGTCGATCAAGAAGTCGTACGGCTGCCGGGAGACGAGCTGGAACGCGTCGCGCCCGTCGGCGGTCCAGCCTCGTTCGTCGGCGAGGATCCGCTCGATCTCCCGGGCCGCCTCGTCGGCCGCGATGCCCGTTCCCTGCTCGACCTTGACCATGTACCGCCGGACCCGGGTGCCCTTGCCGTACACCTTTCCGGACGCCTGGGCGGTCTCGAACTGCCCGTTCCCGTGCTGGAGGACCTTCGGCGTCCCCGAGGGCTTCGGCGAGACGTTCCCCGTCTCCGGACTTCCCGACTCCTCCTGCGTCGGTGTGGAGCGGCCCTCCGTTCGCCGGGGGGACGGCGTGGGCTCCTGCCCCTTCGTCGCGGCCGCCCCCGCCTGCGGGCCGTCTCCGCCCCGCCCGCCCGCGTTCAGTGCCGCCACGCCCAGCGTGCAGGCCGTGGCCAGTGCGAACAGGACGTAGCCACGGCGACGGCGGTGGGCGCGGCGGCGTGCGGCACGGCGGGCGGTGCGGCGGCCGCGCGCGCCGGTCGATCCGGGAACGCCGGACGAAGGAAGGGTGGTTCCTGGCATGGCGCCCAGGCTGAGGACCGCATGTGATGGCTCCTGGACCGAAAGATCACGAGATCATAACGGGGGTGCTCCGGTCGTGGGGCACGGCACCTCATATGATCCTTTCGTAACAGTTCTCCCGCCTGGGGGCACCTGGCAGCCACGGCCGTCCATGGCCCGCACATACTGATCGACATGCCCCGGATCCTGCTCATCGAAGACGACGCCGCGGTGCGACGGGGTGTTCAGCTCGCCCTGCGTCACCACGGGCACGACGTCGTCGCCGCCTCGACGGGCGAGGAGGGCCTGCAGCACCTCGTTTCCTTCCGCCCGGACGTGGTCGTACTGGATCTCATGCTGCCCGGCATGCCCGGCCTCGACGTCTGCCGGCGGATCAGGGAGCGCGAGCAGGTCGGCGTCATCATGATGACCGCCAAGGGGGACAGCATCGACATGATCGTCGGCCTGGAGGCGGGGGCGGACGACTACGTGGTCAAGCCGGTCCAGTCCCGCGTTCTGGAGGCCCGGGTGCGCGCGCTGCTGCGCAGGCTGGACGCACCGGCCTCCGGCGTCGCGCGGCCCAGGACCGAGTCGCACGGGGACCTGACCATCGACCGGGCCGGAATGCTGGTGACGCACCGGGGGCGACCGGTCGGCCTGGCCCCGTCCGAACTGCGGCTGCTGCTCGCGCTGTCCGCGGCACCGGGTCAGGTGCTGAGCCGTCAGCAGCTGCTCGAAGCGGTCTGGGAGCACAGCTACCACGGGGACATACGCCTGGTGGACGCCTGCGTCAAACGGCTGCGCGGCAAGCTCGGCGAGCTGGGCGGCGCCCCACGCTACATCCACACCGTGCGCGGCTTCGGCTACTGCTTCCGGTCGTCGTGACGTTCCCCGGAAAGGCACGTGCCGGCCTCCGCGGCGGCCTGCGGCTGCGCCTCGTGGTGGGGTTCGCGGTCGTCGCCGTGGTCAGCGCCCTGACCACCGGCGCACTGACGTTCCGCGAGGCGCGCACCGGGGTGCTCCAGCAGAGCCAGGACGCGGTGGTCAGGGAGTTCCGGGACAGCGTCGACGCCCGTGCGCCCGGGTACGCCGACCGGCCCGGCCAGTCGGAGCTGGACTCCATGGTGAGAGAGCTGGCCTGGACCCACCGCTCACAGCAGTGGCGTTTCCTGGCCACCTACGGCGATCTGCGCGCCGTCTACGGGCCGCAGGACAGCTTCGACGCGGTGTCCCCCGAACTCCAGCGGTCCGTGCGCACCCGGCCGGCCGCCGTCTTCCAGCGGGTGCGCCGGGACGGGCGGGCGTACCTCGTCGTCGGGCTGCCCGTCTGCTACGGCACCTCTGCCGCCACGGCCCCCACGCCGTCGGGACTCGTGCTGTACCTCGTGGTCCCCCAGAAGAGCGAGCAGCTCTATGTCAACGCCCTGGTCACCGCGATCGAGCGGGCCATGCTGCCGGCGCTGGGCCTCGCCGTGCTCCTCGCGCTCCTGGTCGCACGCGGCGTGCTGCGCCCCGTGCGCGCTCTGGGGCGGGCCGCCCGGAGGATGGCCGCGGGACACCTTGACACCCGGCTGGCGGTCAGCGGCTCCGACGAACTGGCCGGGCTGTCCAGAACGTTCAACGACACCGCCGCCGCGCTGGAGCAGTCGGTGGCGGAGCTGCGCCGCATGGAGGCGCAGGCCCGCCGCTTCGCCGCGGACGTCTCCCACGAACTGCGCACCCCCCTGGCCGCGATGACGGCGGTCACCGACGTGCTCGACGAGCGGTCGTCCCGTCTGGACGACGTCACCGGCGAGGCGGTACGGCTCGTCAGCGAGGAGACGTCACGGCTGGCCCGGCTGGTCGACGACCTCATGGAGATCTCCCGGTTCGACGCCGGCGCCGCCGAACTGGCCCTCGACGACATCGACGTGGCCGAGTCGGTACGACGCACCCTCGCCTCACGCGGCTGGCCGGACCAGGTGACGACGGAGCTGCCGGACGGCCCGCTGCGCGCCCGGGTCGACCCGCGCCGGCTGGACGTGGTGGTGGCGAATCTGGTCGGCAACGCGCTGCGGCACGGCGCACCGCCGGTGACACTGCGCCTGACGGCCGGCAGCGCGCAGCTGCCGGAGGACGAGTGGGTCGTCATCACGGTGACCGACCGGGGCCCCGGTGTCCCGCAGGCCGCCCTGCCGCACATCTTCGAGCGCTTCTACAAGGCGAGCGCGGCCCGGACCCGCAGTGAGAGCAGCGGCCTGGGGCTGGCCATCACCGCCGAGAACATACGCCTGCACGGCGGGCGCATCCGGGCGGCCGACCGTCCCGGCGGCGGCGCCGTCTTCACCGTCGAACTGCCGCGGCGCCGCGGCTCCACTGCCGGCACCACCCACGACCGGCGAGAAGGGGGAAACGGAGCGTGACAGCCGTCCTCAGGGCCGCCCGGGCCGGAGTCGCCGTCGCCCTTGTCTCGGTGGCGGGCTGCGGGGTGCCCACGTCCGGCGTCATCGGCGCCGGACCGCCGGCCACCGGTGTCCCGGCGCGGACCACGGTCTACTTCCTGGCCGACTCGGGCCTGCGCCCCGTACCGCGCCGGACCCCCGGCGACGAGAGCCCGGTCGCGGCAGCCGTGCGGCTGCTCCTCGCCGGGCCGACCCCGGCCGAGGCCAGGACCCTGGCCACGGCTTTGCCCGCGGTGCCGGGCCGCGTCGACGTCAGCACGGACGGGGACGTCGTCACCGTCCGCTTCCCCGCCGGGGTCGGTCGCCTGGACGCACGGGCGATGGCACAGCTCACCTGCACCGTCTCAGGAGTCCTCGGCAGGAGCTCGGCCCTTCCCTCGGCGGCCCGACGGTCCGGTACGCCACCGTTCCCGCGGGGGACCGTGGGCGCGGTGCCGGGGCACGTCGAGGTCCGGGCCGTGGGCACCACCTGGAAGACGCTCGGGACGGACGTCGCCTGCCCGGCCGGCTGAACGGAGACGGCCGTGGCGCGGCGGTCATGGGCCGCCGCGCCGGACCTACCAGGGTGTCAGCTCGCGGTGCAGGTGACCGTGGGCCAGGTGGTGCTGCCGTTCTTCTGGATGGTCACGCCCCAGTTGTTGCCGCTGCCGTTGGGCT
>NZ_BNBC01000015.1:143599-182403 GCF_014654675.1 Streptomyces spiralis | reverse complement strand
CGGGTGAGTGGTGATGCCGTCGCGCGTCCTGTGCGTGGGTGGGTCGGGGCCGTGGTGGTGCGTCCAGCCCGCCGCACACGGACATACGGCCCGGAGGAGTCGGGTCGGCCGGAGGAGGGACCGCAGTACGCGGCGGGCTGTGACGCACCCCCACGGCCCCTTCCGCCGTCGGGCGGCCTCGGGTCGTGGCTGGTCACTACTCGGCCGGGGCAGGGGTCGCCCGCAGCCTGCGTCGCGGGGCGCCGCGGGTGACGGCCGCGTACCGTCGGGCGGGCGGACGCGGGTCGTGACTGGTTGCCGGTCCGGCCGGGGGCCAGGATTCGCCCCAGTCCGCGTCGCGAGCCGCCGCAGGTGACGGCCGCGTACCGTCGGGCGGGCGCGGGCCGTGACTGGTTGCCGGTCCGGCCAGGGGCAGGGGTCGCCCCCAGTCCGCGTCGCGGGGCGCCGCGGGTGACGGCCACGCACCGTCCGGGCCGTGCCTGGTTGCTACTCGGGCCGGGGCCAGGGGTCGCCCCAGTCCGTGTCGCGGGCCGCCTTGTAGAGGTCGCCGTGGCGTTTGGTGATCGTGCGGCGGCGGAGTTGGTCGTCGGGCTCGCAGAGGTCCAGGAGGACCTGGCCCTTGCGGATCTGGGGGCGCCGGACGACACGGGCGGGGGCGGGGGTGACCGGGAGGCGGGTGGCGGCCACGTAGCTGAACTTCTCGTCCTCGTAGGCGAGGGAGCCGCCCTTGACCTGGCGGTGCAGGGAGGAGCGGCTGACCCGGGCCGAGAAGTGGCACCAGTCCGTGCCGGGCACGATGGGGCAGGCGGCGCTGTGCGGGCAGGGCGCGGCGATGTGGAATCCGGCCGCGATCAGCCGGTCACGCGCCTCGATGACGCGGGCGTAGCCGGCGGGGGTGCCCGCTTCCACGACCACGACGGCCTGGGCGGCGGCCGCGGCGGCCTCCACGACGGCGGCCCGGTCGGCCTCGGTGAGCTCGTTGAGGACGTAGGAGACGGTGACCAGGTCCGTGGGTTCGAGGGTGAGCGCCGCGCCGATCCGGGCGCGCTGCCAGCGGACGTCGCGCAGGGCGGGGTGGGCGGCGGCGAGTTCCCGGCCGAGGGCGAGCGCGGGCTCGGCCCAGTCGAGCACGGTGACCGGCCGGGTTCCCTCCCAGGTGGCGGCGACGGCCCAGGTCGCGGCGCCCGTCCCGCCGCCGACGTCCACATGCCCGGCAGGCACCCACCCGGGTACGGCCGCCACGAACGCCTCCAGCGCGGAGCGCACCGCCTCGAAGGTGGCGGGCATCCGGTACGCGGCGTAGGCGGCCACGTCCGCGCGGTCCCGCAGGATCGGCGCGTCGGTCGGGGTGCTCCCCCGGTAGTTGGCGATCAGCCGCTCCACGGCCCCCGCCGCCTGCCGCGCCGGCAGCCCGTCGAGCAGCCCGGCAAGAGCAACACGAAGCATCTCCGCCGACGAGACGTCGGGGACTACGGGGGCGACGGGTGCATCGGAGGCAACGCGAGCAACGGGGGCAACGGGGTCATTCACCCTTCGATTCTCGCAGGCCCGCGAGGGACGAGGGGGCGGGACCCGGCCCGCCGCAGGGGCGCGGTGAACCGCGCGATCAAGGTCACGCACCCCGCACGGCCCGCGCCAAGCGGCTCGCCGCCGCCGCGCGCGGGCCGCTGTCCGGTGGGCGGCGGCGCGGATGGACCGTGTTGGCCAGCAGCACGAGAAACGTGTCCGTGACCGGGTCCAGGACCAGCGACGTCCCGGTGAACCCCGTGTGTCCCACCGCTCCCCCACCCGCCAGCTCCCCCATGAACCACGGCTGGTCCACCGCGAAGCCCAGACCCGGCGGGGTCAGCAGCAGCTCGACGAAGTCGGTGCCGAGGATCCGGGCGGGCCCGTACGACCCGCCCGCCAGCAGCGTCCGGCAGAACACCGCCAGGTCCCCCGCCGTGGAGAACAGTCCCGCATGCCCGGCCACACCCCCGAGCGCCCACGCGTTCTCGTCGTGCACCTCACCCCGCAGCATCCCCCGGTCCGCCTTGGCCCACGGTCGCCGCTGGTCCTCGGTGGCCGCCGCGCCGGGGCACGGCCCGAAGCGTGTGGACGTCATGCCCAGCGGGCGGGTGATCCCGTCGCGGATCAGCGCGTCCAGGGGGCGGCCGGTGACGCGCTCCAGGACGTGCTGGAGCAGGAGCGGGTTCAGGTCCGAGTACACATAGGTGCCGGGCGCGGTCACCGGGTGCTCCGCCCGCAGCATCGCCAGCCGGGCCGCCCGGTCCGGGCAGTCGTACAGCGGCAGTTCGGGGCGCAGCCCGGAGGTGTGGGTGAGCAGCTGCCGTACGGTGATGCCGCTCGCGGCGGCGGCGCGGAACTCCGGCAGATACGCCCCCACCCGGGCGTCGATCCCCAGCGTGCCCCGCTCGATCTGCTGCACGGCGGCGGCCGCGGTGAACAGTTTGGTGAGGGAGGCCAGGTCGAAGGGGGTGTCGAGGGTCATCGGCACCCATGCCTCGGGCGGCAGTTCGACGCCGCGGTCGGTCACGGGGTCGTAGGAGCCGTACCGTACGGCCCAGCCCGCGGCCTCCGCCACGGCGATCACGGGGCCGCGCCCGGCGACGACGACGGCGCCCGCCGTCCAGGGGCGCTCGCCGGTGGTGAGGGCGCGGACCTCGGAGACGAGGTGGTGCAGTTCGGCGGGGTCCAGTCCGGCCTTCTCCGCTGTGTCCCGGCGCAGTCTCGGCGTGCTCAGCTCTCCTCCCCCGCACTCACGGTCTTCGCGCTCACGGTCTCCGCAGTCACGGATTCCCCGCTCATGGCTTCCTTCCCGGGTCGGCACATTCCCACGAAGCAGGCCAGCGCCACCAGCGCGGCCGCCAGTTGGACGACCGCCATGGGTACGGCGGTGTCCTCGCCGGCGATCCCGACGAGCGGGGAGGCCACCGCGCCGATGAGGAAGGAGGAGGTGCCGAGCAGCGCGGACGCGGAGCCGGCGTTGTGCCGGGTGCGCATCAGGGCGAGAGCCTGGGTGTTGGGCAGGGTGACGCCCATCGCGGACATCAGTACGAACAGCGCGGCCGCCACGGGCGCCAGGCCCACCTCGCCGAACGCGCCCGTCGCCATCAGCAGCAGCGCGCCCGCCGCCAGGATGACCACCGTGAGCCCGACGGCCAGCACCCGGTCCAGCCGGACCCGGCCGACCAGCACCTTGCCGTTGATCTGGCCGACGGCGACCAGCCCGACCGAGTTGAGCCCGAACAGCAGGCTGAACGTCTGCGGGGAGGCGCCGTAGATCTCCTGGATCACGAAGGGGGACGCGCTGATGTAGGCGAACAGCGCGGCGAAGGCGAAGCCGCCCGCGATCATGTACCCGGCGAAGGCGCGGTCGGCGAGCAGCCCGCGCATCGAGCGCAGGGCCTCCCCGACGCCGCCCCCGTGGCGTTCGGCGGGCGGCAGGGTCTCCGGCAGCTTGGTCCACACGACCGCGCCCAGCAGCACTCCGACCACCGTGAGCACCACGAACACGCCCCGCCAGTCCGTCACCCGCAGGATCTGACCGCCGATCAGCGGCGCCACGATCGGCGCGACCCCGGAGATCAGCATCAGCGTGGAGAAGAACCGGGCCATGGCCACGCCGTCGTACAGGTCGCGGACGACCGCGCGGGCGATCACTATGCCGGCCGCGCCCGCCAGACCCTGCGCCAGCCGGAAGGCGACCAGCACCTCGACGTTCGGCGCGAGCGCGCACAGGACGGTGGCCAGGACGTAGACGGCCAGGCCTGCCAGCAGCGGGCGCCTGCGGCCCCAGCGGTCGCTCATCGGGCCGACGACCAGCTGCCCGAGCGCCATGCCGGCCAGGCAGGCGGTGAGGGTGAGCTGGACGGTCGCGGCCGGGGCGTGCAGGGAGCGGGTGACCTCCGGGAGCGAGGGAAGGTACATGTCCATCGCGAGCGGGGGTGTGGCGGTCAGGCCGCCGAGGATCAGGGTCACCAGGAGGCCGGTGCGGCGGGCGGCGCCGGGGCGGAGGGCCGGGTCGGGCGGGCCGGTGCGTCGTCCGGGCTCCGGTGCGGACGTCCGTGCCGGCTCCGGTACGGCGGTCCGTGGCGACTCCGGTGCGGCCGGCGCGGTGGGCGCGGTGGGCGCGGTGGGCGCGGTCGGTATGGACTCCTTCGGCGCGTGCGGCGCCGACGCCCCTCCCTCGGACATGTGTCCCTCCCTCTCCGGCTGATCCGCCACCTATGCTCTCAGCTCGTACGCCGTGCCGTGGAACACATGATCGAGGGTGGGGTCCGGGATGTCCGGGATATCCAATGTGAGCGAAGAGAAGGTGCGCTGGGGGATTCTGGCGACCGGTGGGATCGCCGCCGCGTTCACCGCGGATCTCGTGGACCTGCCGGACGCGGAGGTCGTGGCGGTGGCCTCGCGCCGTACGGAGTCGGCGAAGGCCTTCGCCGAACGGTTCGGGATCCAGCGGGCGTACGGCTCCTGGGAGGAGCTCGCACAGGACGGTGACATCGACGTCGTCTACGTCGCCACCCCGCACTCGGTCCACCGCGCGGCCGCCGGTCTCTGCCTGGAGGCCGGGCGGCACGTGCTGTGCGAGAAGCCGTTCACGCTGAACCTGCGGGAGGCCGAGGAACTGGTCGCCCTGGCCAGGCAGCACGGGCGCTTCCTCATGGAGGCCATGTGGATGTACTGCAATCCGCTGGTACGGCGGCTGAAGGCGCTGGTCGACGACGGGGCGATCGGCGACGTACGCACCGTGCAGGCCGACTTCGGGCTGGCCGGGCCGTTCCCGCCCTCGCACCGGCTGCGCGACCCCGGGCTGGGCGGCGGGGCCCTGCTCGACCTCGGCGTCTACCCGGTGTCGTTCGCGCATCTGCTGCTCGGTGAGCCGTCGGACGTGGCGGCCCGGGCGGTGCTCTCGCCCGAGGGCGTCGACCTGCAGACGGGCGCCCTGCTCTGCTGGGACGGCGGCGCGCTGGCCCAGGTGCACTGCTCCATCACCGGGGGCACGGCGAACGGCGCCTCGGTCACCGGCTCGAAGGGCCGTATCGACATCCCGTCGGGCTTCTTCCACCCGGAGCGCTTCGTGCTGCACCGCGACGGGCGGGACCCGGAGGAGTTCACCGCCGACCCGGCGGACGGTCCGCGCACCACCCTGCGGCACGAGGCGCTGGAGGTGATGCGCGCGCTGCGCGCGGGCGAGACCGAGTCGCCGGTCGTGCCGCTGGACGGCACCCTGGCGGTGATGCGGACGCTGGACACGATCCGGGAGCGGATCGGGGTGCGCTATCCGGGGGAGGCCACGGAGTCGACGGAGCCCGCGCTCGTCTGACCCGCCCGTCGGCCCGTCCACTCGTCGGCCCGTCCGCCCGTCGGCCCGTCGGCCCGTCGGCCGCGCATCCGTATCCGCATCCGCATTCGCATCCGTATGGCGGACAGGGGATTCCGCATGCCGGATGCTCCTCGTACGCTCCGGTGCCATGACCGACACCTCATCGAAGATCGCCGTGGTGACCGGCGCCGGATCGGGCATCGGGCGGGCCGTCGCCGTGGAACTGCTGCGCGCGGGCTGGTCCGTGGCGCTCGCGGGCCGACGGGTGGAGACGCTCGAGGGGACGGCGGCGCTCGCGCCCGAGGCCGCCTCCCTGGCCGTACGCACCGATGTGGCGCGGCCGGACGACGTGGCCGCGCTGTTCGCCGCCACCGTCGACCGCTTCGGGCGGGTCGACCTGCTGTTCAACAACGCGGGGACGTTCGGGCCGGGCGGTGTGCCGGTGGAGGACCTGCCCTACGAGGCATGGCAGCACGTGGTGAACACCAACCTCAACGGGGCGTTCCTGTGCGCCCAGGCGGCGTACCGGCAGATGAAGGGACAGGACCCGCAGGGCGGCCGGATCATCAACAACGGCTCGATCTCGGCGCACACACCCCGGCCGCACTCGGCGCCCTACACCGCCACCAAGCACGCGCTGACCGGTCTGACCAAGTCGCTGTCGCTCGACGGGCGGCCGTACCGCATCGCGGTGGGGCAGATCGACATCGGCAACGCTGCCACCGACATGACGGCCCGGATGCAGACGGGCGCGCTCCAGGCGAACGGCGAGACGGCCCCGGAACCGGTGATGGACGTGGCCGACGTGGCGCGCACGGTACGGCACATGGCCGAGCTGCCGCTGGAGGCGAACGTGCAGTTCGCGACGGTGCTGGCGACGGCGATGCCGTACGTGGGACGCGGCTGAGCGCCCCGGGGGCCCGCACGCGGCAGCCGCTCCACGTACCGGCGTGTACCCCGCGGTCCCGCGCGGGGTCCCCCCTACCGGTGCCGTGGAACGGCTGCCGCCCCCTCCCCTGGATGTGGCCCTGTGCACGCGACCGACGAAAGCCGCTCGGCGGAAGCCCCGCTCGGCCGAAGCCCCACTGAGCGGAATCCCCCCGCCCCAACTGTGAAGCTTTGGTGAAGGAGACGTCGAGCATAAGCCGGTAACCGGGCGACCCGGCGCGGATTGTTGAATTCCGTTTGTGCAGATCGCTCAACGGCGGTGGCGGCCCGCCGAGTCGGCCCGCGCCGCCTGCGCCGCCGCCCAGCGCCGGCGCAGGGCCCACGCCCCGCCCGCGAGCAGCACGGCCGTGCCGCCCGCTCCCTCCAGCAGCCGCCAGGTCGAGGGCCCGGCGTGCGCCGTCGCGCCGGACGCCCCCACGCCGGCCGGGTCGGCCTTGCCGGACGGGCCGGCCTCCGCCTTCGTCCCGCCCTCGCTCAACGGCTCGACCAGCGTGCCCACGGCCTGCGCCGAACCGCCGTGCGCGAAGCCCCAGTCGAGCAGGGCGGCGGTCTCCTCGTAGACGGCGTTGGCACCGGCCGAGGGGTGCATCACCGTGACCAGCAGGGTGCGGCCACCGCGGACGGCGGCACCGGTGAAGGTGTTGCCGGCGTGGCTGGTGTAGCCGTTCTTCACGCCGATGATGCCGTCGTACGTCTTCAGGCCCCACGTCCCGGTCAGCAGGCGGTCGGTGTTCTGGATCTGGAACGTCTTCTTGCCGCCCGCCGGGAAGTCGGCGGTGCGGGTGCCGCAGTAGCCGCGGAAGTCGGCGTTCCGCAGCCCGTGCCGGGCGAACAGGGTCAGGTCGTACGCCGAGGACAGCTGGCCCGGGTGGTCGAAGCCGTCCGGGCTGACCACGTGCGTGTCCAGGGCCTGGAGGTCCTGCGCCGTGGCCTGCATCTCGGCGACCGTCTTCGCCACGCCGCCGTTCATGTGGGCGAGCACGTGCACCGCGTCGTTGCCCGAGCGCAGGAACACGCCCTGCCACAACTGCTCGACGGTGTAGGTGATCCCGGGCTGGATGCCGACGAGGCTGGAACCGGCGGGAATGTCGGCCAGGTCGGCGGCGGTGACCTCGTGCCGCCCGGAGCGGGGGAACTTCTTCAGCACCGTGTCCGCGAACAGCATCTTCAGGGTGGAGGCGGGCGCCAGGCGCTCGTGCGCGCGGTACGAGGCGAGCACCTCCCCGCTCTCCCCGTCGGCGACCAGCCAGGCGCGGGCGGTGAGCTTCCGCGGCAGGCCGGTGGTGCTCTGCGCCTGCACCCCGCTGCGGGCCAGCCGCGCACCGCCGATCACGCTCGTGCCGGCGGCCGAGGCCGGGGCGGCGCCGACCGAGAGGGCCAGCGGACCGGCGGCGGCCAGGCCCAGCAGGGCGCGCCGGGACGGACGGGGGGAGGGAGACTGAGTGGAATCGCGCACTCCGGGACCGTACAAAGCGAGGCCGGGCCCGTGCACGACGGGTCCTCAAAGGGAGATCAAAAGATCACCAAAGGAGGGACGCCGCGTCGGTCATCTCGCTCATCCGCGGATCCGGCCGACACGGTCCCGCTCGCTACGCCTGCTCGGTCTCGAACCGGGCGATCCGCCCGTCGTCGGCGACGGTGAAGATCCACCGGGTGCGCATCTCGCCCCAGGTGTCGTTGCTGTAGCGGGCGAGGAGGGCCCGGCCGCCCCGGGACTCGTTGTCGACCTCCATGTGGCCGTGCGTGGAAAAGATCTCCTGCTCGATCCACTCGGCGAGGTCACGGTCGGAGCCGTCGTCGGCCATGGTCGCGCCGGGGGCGAGGATCTGCATGAAGCCCTCGCGGTCATGGGCGTTGACGGCGGTGACGAAGGCGCGGACGGCCGGGTCGCTGAGTCTGGCGGTCTGAATCGTCATGTCGGCAGAGTCACACCGCCCCCGGCTCCCCGCCACCCGAACAGCGCCGTGGGCGGGCCGAGCGGGTGTCCCCGGTGCGAGGGTGGGAACCCGGAGGGAACTCCGGTGGGAACCCGGAGGCAACTCCGAGTCCTTCCCCTTGGAGCCGTCTGGAGTCACCGTGACCTGTTACGACCGACGAGATGTGGGCCTGCTGCTGCTCCGGCTGGGAACGGGAGGCGTGCTGGCCGCGCACGGCGCGCAGAAGCTGCTCGGCTGGTTCGGCGGGGCCGGCCTGGCGGGAACCGGGCAGTTCATGGAGTCCGTCGGCTACCGGCCGGGGAAGGCGAGCGCGGCAGCGGCGGGACTGGCGGAGGCGGGCGGCGGGCTGCTGCTGGCCCTGGGCCTGGCGACCCCGGCGGCCGGCGCCGCGGCGGCCGGGGCGATGGCGGGGGCGGCGGCGGTGCACGCGCCGAGCGGCTTCTTCGCCCAGGGCGGCGGCTACGAGTACGCGGCCTCCCTGGGCCTGACGGCCGCCGGTCTCTCGATCAGCGGCCCCGGCCGCCTCTCCGTGGACCACGCTCTCGGGCACGCGGTCAACCGCGGCTGGATGGTCCCGGTGTCGTTCGCGGTGACGGCCGCGGGGACGGCCCTGGTCATCGGCGCCCGCGTCAGGCACCTGCGGCGCCAGAAGGAGGGGCAGCAGGAGGCGCTGTTCGAGGAGTGACCGACGAGCGGCTGACGCGCGGCCGCCGAGGCACGGTTCGGGGAGCCACGGGAGCCGTGGCAGGCTGCGTGCCCATGAGCGATCAGGACACGACGACCACCCCCGTGGCGGCCCCCGCGGACCTCTGGACCTCCATCGACGCCCTGTGGACGTGGCTCGACACGCACGGGCCGTACGACGGCCGGGAAGGCCTGCTGCTGAGGATGCTCAAGCTGTCCGAGGAGGTCGGCGAGGCCGCCCAGGCGGTGATCGGCGTGATGGGCCAGAACCCGCGCAAGGGCACCACCCACACGTGGGAGGACGTGCAGTCCGAGCTGTGCGACGTGGTCATCACGGCGCTGGTGGCCCTGCGCACCCTGACCCCCGACGCACGGGAGGTCTTCGACCGCCACCTGGCGAGGGTCAGGGAGCGTTCGCTCGGAGCGGCCGGGGCACCCGGAACGCAGGCCGGTCCCCCTCGGCCTGAACCCCGAGCGTGATGCGATGACCCGATGGCTGCGGCTGACCCTGCTGGGCGTGGGAGCGATGAACTCGCCGCGGTTCGCACCCGCCGGACTGCTGCTGCGCCACGCCCGGCGCAGGGTGGCCTTCGACGGCGGGCCCGGCGCCCTGCCACCGCCGGGCCGGCTCGACGCCTGGCTGGTCACCGACGAGCACTCCGAACTGCGCTCCGCGCTGCGACGGCACGCCGCCGAGCGGGACGTCCAGGTACGCGCCGGAGACGTCGACCTGGACGGCCTGCGGGTGCGCTGCCGTCCGGTCGTGCACACCTCCCACCCCGCCTACGGCTACCGCATCGAGGCGGACGGGCTGCTGGCCGTCTGGGCCCCGGAGTTCCTGGAGTTCCCCGCGTGGGCGGCGGGCGCGGACCTGATGTTCGCCGAGGCCGCCGCCTGGAACCGGCCGATCCGTTTCCGCGGCGGCGTCGGCGGCCACGCCACCGTCCGGACCGTCGCGGAAGAGGCCGCACGCCACGGCGTACGCCGCCTCGTCTACGCCCACGTCGGACGCCCCGTCCTCCGAGCGATCGACGCCGGCGAGAGACCTCCGTCCGGCGAGTGGGGCGTCGAGGGCCGTACCTACGCCCTCCGTCTTCTCCCACAAGCGAGCTGACGGGCTGTCAGTTGACTAGGTGGCTCAGTACCTGATCTCCACGGCCCGCCCGCCCGCATCCAGTTCCGCCGCCTCGGGAACCCGGCCCGCGGTGCCGAGCGCGATCCGGTGGGCGGACCACGCGGCGACGGCGGCGTCGAGAACGTCGTCCGCGGGAACGCGGTCCGCCTCACCTAGCTCGTCCGGGAGCACGAGCCCGGCCCCGGCCAGCAGGGAGCGGCGCAGATTCTGGCCACGCCAGGTCTTCTTGGCGTGGGCCAGGGGCGCCCCGCCGGCCAACTCGCGGAAGGACACCTCGGGATGCACCTCGTGGATCCGTCCATCGGCGAGCCAACAGGCCCGGGCCTCGAGAAGCTTCGGCGCCAGCGCCCACGCCTGCCGGCTCAACCGCCCACCGGCGAGCTCCTGGCACCGGTCCGCCGCCGCCGGGTAGTCGGCCTCCTGCCACGCCGCCTTCGGCGCCACCAGGAACACACTGCTCCGCCGCTCCCCGAGCAGCGCCCTGGCCGCGAGGTCGGCGGCACGCCACCCTCTGTCGACGAGCCCCAACGGCATGTCCACCGCGACGCCCTGGACGCCGCCGGCACGCCCGATCAACGCATCGAGCCGGACGTCCACCAGACTGCCCGCGTACGCCCCGTCCACCAGCCGGATCCCGACCCACCCCCGCTTGCCGCAGGCGTCCACTCCGAGCACGTCCATCCGGCCCCGCCTCTCTCGCACCGGTCAGGCCGCGGCGGCGGGAGGAAACGGCCGGCCGCCGAAGAGACGGTACGCGGTCACGCGGGTGAGGAGTGATTCCACCCACTGAGAGGCATGACGGAAGGTCAGCCCTGCAGCGTGCCTTCGGAATCCGTGAGTCGGGCCAGCCGCTCCAGCACCAGCTCGGCGTGCCGCTCGGGCTCCGGCACCGGGTGGATCAGGGACCGCACCCGGCCGGTGCGGTCCAGGACGACGGCGGCACGCGCGAACAGCGTCCGGTCCTCGGCCCGCACCTCGGGGACGCCGAACGCGCGGCCCAGGGACAGGTCCTCGTCGCCGACGAGCGGGTATCCGAGGGCGCGGCCCTCCGCGAACTCGGCCAGCCGGCCGGGGGCATGAGCGCTGACGCCGAGCACCCGGGCGTCGGCACGGGCGAAGGCCGCCGCCGCGTCGCGCGCGGAGCACAGTCCCGTGGTGCAGCCACCCAGTTCGGGCAGTCGCTCGCCGATACCGGGCTCGGTGATGAAGAACAGCACGGTCCACCGGTGGTCGGGAGAAGGCACAGGCAGGGGCCCGGCGGTCGTCGGGACGGTGCGCCACATGGTGTTCCTCCGTGACACGGCAGGTGTGTGGCTACGAGGGTGGATGATCACATGGATTCCGCCCACGCCTCCGGGCATGCGCTCCGCCACGCGCCCCTGCCCCGGGGCGACAGAAGCCGGTCACCGCACCGTTCATTTTCGGTCACACAGCGGCTCGAGCGTCTCAGGTTCCGCTCCCGAGTAATCGTCAACTCCCCATATGATGACCGCGAATTGTCGAGAACACGACCTCCCCGGTGTCGTTCATCGACCGACCGGCAACCGTCACGGCCCCGAGGAACCAGTCGATGACAGTGCACACAGACGCGGCCAGCCCCCGGGCGGAGCGTCCCTCGCCGCGCAGGACCCTGCGGGTGCTGCTCGCCACCGTGGTCGTGGCCGCGGCCGTCGTGGTGTGGGCGACGGCCTCCGCGCCCGCGTCGTTCCGCACTCCCCTGGCGATCGGAGCGGGTGCGGCCGCCCTGGCGCTCTGCGCCGCCGTGGCCACCGCCGTCCACCAGTGCGAGCAGGCCGGACGTGCGCGGCGGCAGGCGGAGGCCGCGGCCACCGAGGCGGCCGCTTCGGCGCGGGCGTTCGCCGACGAGACCGTACCGGCGCTGCTGGAGCGGGTGCGCGGCGGCTCGGCGTGGGAGACCGCGCTCGCCGCCGTTCCCCAGCCGGCCGACCCGGCCCACCAGCGGGCGCTGCGCCGGCTGGCGGAGGAGTTCGGCCGCAGCGAGAACCGCCGGGCCGCGGCCCTCGCCGCCTGCGCCAACGTCGCCGGCCGGATGCAGGCGCTGGCCACCGGCATGCTGGCGGACCTGCGGGAGATGGAGCACCGGCACATCGACCCCGACGTGCTCGGCGACCTGCTGCACCTGGACCACCGCACCGCCCAGGCCGGCCGCCTGGCCGACAGCATCGCGGTGCTCACCGGCGCCCGCTCGGGACGCCGCTGGGCCAAGCCCATCGTCATGGAATCGGTGCTGCGCGGCGCCATGGGCCGGATCGCCGGCTACCAGCGGGTGCGGCTGCACTCGATCACCGACCTCGCGGTCGCCGGCTACGCCGCCGAGGGCGTCATGCACGCCCTGGCCGAGATCCTCGACAACGCCTGCAACTTCTCGCCGCCCACCACCGAGGTCCACGTCTACGTCTCGGAGGTGCCGGCCGGCGTGGTGATCACCGTGGAGGACAGCGGCCTGGTGATGAGCGACGTCGCTCTTCGCCGGGCCGAGCACTCCGTCGGCGGGGCCTCGCAGGACCTGGCCGAACTGTCCGGCACCCGCCTGGGCCTCGCCGTGGTGGGGCGCCTCGCTCGCAAACACGGTCTGACGGTGTCCTTCCGGCCCTCGGCGAGCGGCGGCACCGGCGTCGTCGTACTGCTGCCGCAGGATCTGATCACCCGGCCCCAGCCCGACCCGGAACCGGAGCCGGCCCGGGCACCGGAGGCCGGCCGGACACCGGAGCCCGAGGTGGTCCCCGTCCCGGTCCCGGTCTCGCCCCTGCCGGCCCGGAAGACCTCCGCGCCGCCGACGCCGGTGGCGCTCCCGTCCGCCAAGACCCACGCCCAGGAGCACGCCACGGCCGCAGATCCCACGGGCGCGGACCCGACCACCGCGGACCCCACCGCCACAGACCCCACGTGCGCGGATCCGACCTCCATGGACCCCACCGCCACAGACCCCACGGCCGCGACGCCCCTCGGCGCCGGCGCCCTGCCCAAGCGGCGCCGTGGCCGCACCCTCGCCGCCGCCCATCCGGAAGGGGTCCCCGGGGCGGAGCGGCGGCCCGCGCCGGCCGTCACACCGCGCCCGACGTCGGCCGCCTCCGCCCACCGCCTCGGCGCGTTCCGCCGGGCCGTCACCGGGCAGGGTCCCGCGGTGGAAGCCGCGACGGGCGACCCGGTCGACGGCAGGCCCTCTTCCACTGCTACCGCTTCCCACTCGGAGGATGACCGATGACTGCACCCGCCGCAGCGGTGACCGAGCTCACCTGGCTGCTGGAGGGCCTGTTGGAGCGTACGCCGGGAGCCAGGCACGCCTTGGTGCTGTCCCGTGACGGGCTGAAGCTCTGTCACACCGGCGAGCTCTCCGAGGACCGGGCGGACCAGCTCGCGGCGATCTCGGCCGGCATCCAGAGCCTCTCCCACGGCGCCTCCGTGGAGTTCGGGGACGGGACCGGCGGGGTGCGCCAGTCCATGACCGAGTTCTACGGCGGCATCCTCTTCATCGTGGAGGCCGGCGAAGGGGCCCATGTGGCGGTCGTCGCGGACGAGGACGCCGAGCCCGGCCTGATCGGCCACAACATGCACGAACTGGTCGAGCAGCTCGGGGAGTACCTCAGCGCTCCGCCGCGGGAGCCCGCCGGGGACGGCGCGGCATGAGCCGCCCGGGCCGGGACGACGACCCCGACCGGCTGTACACCCTGACCGGGGGCCGCAGCCGGGCGGACGGGCACGAGTTCGACCTGGTCACACTGGTGGTCAGCGAGTCCGAGCCGCGTCCGGGCATGCAGTCGGAGCACGCCGCGATCCTGCGCATGTGCCGTCTGCCCACCGCGGTCGTGGAGATCGCGGCGGACCTGCGACTACCCGTCGGCATCGTGCGGATCCTCCTGGCCGACCTGCTGGACATGGGTGTGATCACCGCCCGGCATCCGCGCACCGCCCCCGCCCGGGCGCAACTACTCGACCCGATCCTCCTGGAGCAGGTGCTCGTTGGACTACGCAATCTCTGACGCCCCGGCGGCCCGCACCCCGCTGAGCCGCACCGCCGACAACGGACTGAAGATCGTCGTCGTGGGCGGTTTCGGCGTCGGCAAGACCACCCTGGTGCGTTCGGTCAGCGACATCCGTCCGCTGAGCACCGAGGAGACGATGACCCAGGCCGGCCGTGGCGTCGACGACCTCGGCGGCGTGGCGGGGAAGACCTCGACGACCGTCGCCTTCGACTTCGGGCGCATCTCCCTCGACCGGCGGACGGTGCTCTACCTGTTCGGCGCGCCCGGGCAGGAGCGCTTCTGGTTCCTGTGGGACCGGCTGTTCGCCGGCACCCTCGGCGCGGTGGTCCTGGTCGACGCCCGGCGGCTGGCCGACTCCTGGTACGCCATCGACCGGCTGGAGCACCACGGAACGCCGTTCATCGTGGCCCGCAACGACTTCGGCGGCCCGCGGCACTCCCCGGAGGCGCTGCGTGACGCGCTCGACCTGGACCCGCGGGTGCCCCTGGTCGACTGCGACGCCCGCTCCCGCGCATCCAGCAAGAACGTGCTGATCACGCTCGTAGAGCATCTGCAGGCCCTCGCCTCCGCCCGGGAGACCGCATCGTGACGACCTCGCCCTCCCCCGAAGCGCCGTCCGCCGGACGGCCGCACCCCGCGCCCCCCGTGGGGTGTCCGGCCCACACGGGCACCGACGCCGTGCCGCTCAGCGGCCCCCGGTTCCACACCGACCCGTCGGGGCTCTACCGGGAGATCCGCCGCGAGCACGGCCCGGTCGTCCCCGTGGAGCTCGGCGGGTTCCCCGCCTGGCTGGTCATCGGCTACCGCGAACTCCACCAGGTCACCAGCGACCCCGTGCTCTTCCCCCGGGACGTGGGCCTGTGGAACCAGTGGGAGAACATCCCCCCGGACTGGCCGCTACTGCCGATGGTCGGCCAACGCCAGCCGTCCATCTACTACACCGTCGGTGCGGAGCACCGCCGCCACTGCGAGATGGCCGTTCCGGCCCTGGAGGGCGTCGACCTCTTCGAACTGCGCGGCATCACCGAGCGGTTGGCCGACGAGCTGATCGACGGCTTCTGCGGCCGCGGCTCGGCCGAGCTGGTCGCCGAGTACGCCGTGCAGCTGCCGGTGCTGGCGCTCGCCCGGATCATCGGATTCCCCTTCGAGGACGGTCCGGAGATGGCCCGGGTGCTCAACGCCCTCGCCGACGGCGGAGCGGACGCGCAGCAGGCGTACGCGCGGTTCGGCGAGCTCATACAGCGCCTTGTGGAGACCAAGCGGGAACAGCCGGGCGCCGATGTGACCTCACGGATGCTCGCCCACCCGGAGCCCTTCACCGAGCAGGAGTACATGCTCGACCTGATGGCCGTCACGGCCGCCGGGCACCTGCCCACCGCCGACTGGCTCGGCAACTCGATACGGCTCATGCTCACCGACGACCGGTTCGCCGCCTCCCTCGGCGGCGGCCGCCACAGCGTCGCGCAGGCCATGAACGAGGTCCTGTGGGAGGACACCCCCACCCAGATCCTCTCCGGACGCTGGGCTGCCCGCGACACCCAGCTGGGCGGCCGTGCCCTCCGCACCGGGGACATGCTGCTGCTGGGCCTCGCGGGAGCCAACGCCGACCCGGCCGTACGGCAGCACGGGCCGCGGGCGACCGACGGCCCGCACACGGGCAACAGCGCGCACTTCGCCTTCAGTTACGGCGAGTACCGCTGTCCCTTCCCCGCCCAGGAGATCGCCGAGGTCATCGCCCGTACCGGGATCGAGGTGCTGCTGGACCGGCTGCCCGACCTGGATCTGGCGGTCCCCGCGCCGACGCTGGCCCGCCGGCCGTCCGCCTTTCTGCGCGGGATGTCGGCACTGCCCGTACGGTTCACCCCCGTGCCCACGACTGGAGGCCACCGTTGAACAGCCCGCACACCACCGCCGAGCACACCGAGGACCCGGCGGGCGGCGGATGCCCCTTCGCCGGGGACGCCCTCGTCATCGACCCGCTGGTGCGGGACCTGGCGGGCGAGACCCGGCAGCTGCGTGACGCCGGGCCCCTCACCCGTATCGACCTGCTCGGCGCCCAGGCCTGGACCGTCACCCGCCACGCCGAGGCCCGGCAGCTGCTCACCGACTCCCGTCTGGTCAAGGACATCGACGTCTGGCGGCTGTGGCAGACCGGCGAGGTCACCCGGGAGTGGCCGCTGATCGGCATGATCGACACGGGCCGCTCCATGTTCACCGTGGACGGCGCCGAGCACCGGCGGCTGCGGGCCAAGACCGCGCAGGCGGTCACCCCCCGCCGGGTCGCCGAACTCCAGCCGCTCATCGAGGAGATCACCGGGCGTCTCCTGGACGACCTGGCCGAAGCGGGCGCCGACGGGCCGGTGGACCTGAAGACCCGGTTCGCCCTGCCGCTGCCGCTGAGCGTGGTGAGCGTGCTGATGGGCGTCGACCCGGCCGAGCACCCGAAGCTGCACCGCATATACAAGGCGTTCTTCTCCATGCTCACCCCCCAGGAGGAGCGGCTGGCGGTGATCGAGGAGATGGACGTCCTCTTCAGGGCCATGGTGCGGGAGAAGACGGCCCGGCCCACCGACGACCTCACCAGCGCGCTCATCCTGGCCGACGAGGGCGGGGAACCGCTCACCGAGGACGAGGTGGTGGGCAACCTCAAGGCCATGGTGGCGGCCGGCCACGAGACCACCATCGGGCTGATCCTCAACGCCGTACGCGCCCTGCTCACCCACCCCGACCAGTTGCGCATGGTCCTCGACGGCGAGATCTCGTGGGAGACGGTGATCGAGGAGACCCTGCGCTGGGACACCCCGACCACGCACCTGCTGATGCGGTTCGCCACCGAGGACATCGAGATCGGCGGCACTCTGATCGCCAAGGGCGACGGGGTGGTCATCTCCTACCGTGCGATCGGGCGGGACACCGAGCAGCACGGCCCGGACGCCGACGCCTTCGACATCACCAGGCCGGATCCGATCCGGCACATGAGCTTCGGGCACGGGCCGCACATCTGCCCGGGTGCGGCGCTCGCCCGCCTGGAGGCCCGGATCGCCCTCCCCGCCCTCTTCGACCGCTTCCCCGGCCTGGCCCTCGCCGTCCCCGTCGAGGAGATCCGCAACCTCCCCGTCCTCACCCAGAACGACCTCGAGTCCTTCCCCGTCCTCCTCAACGCCTGATCCCCGGCTCCGTCCTGGTCCTATGAGGTGGGACCCCTGCGCCCCACGAGGTGGAAGACCCGGCTGAGCCGGCGGTAGGGGTCGCGTCGGCCGGCTTCCAGTTCGACCGCGGCCGTCGCCGCCAGCTGCTTCGTGTCGCGGGGGTCCAGCTCGGCTCCGCTGAACTCGAGCCAGTCGACGAACAGCCACACCCCGTACCAGCGCAGCGGCTCCACATCGCGGTCGCGCAGGAGGTCACTGAGTTCCTCGACGGTGTCGGCCCGGGCTTCCACCCCCAGCACCCCGACACCGGATCTGGCGTCGAACGCCGCCAGAGCGTCGTCCCAGCGCCGTTCCAGGGCCGGGCGCACCGCCGTCGTCTCGGCGTTGCCCGTCATGATCGAGACGATGCCGCCGGGGGCGGCGCACCGGCACAACTGGTCGATCAGCGGCTCCGGCCGCTCGACGTACCCGAGCACGCCGTGGCACAACACGGCGTCGAAGCGCCGGCCGTCCACCGCCTGGTCGGCGTGCTCACCGTCGGCCTCCACGAGCGTCACCCGCCGCCGGACCTCGTCGGGCAGCCCCTCGAGCCGCCGCCGGGCCTTGTCCAGCATCGCCGGCGACGGGTCCAGCAGCGTCACCTCGTAACCGGCCTCGGCCAGCGGAAACGATTGATGTCCCGCACCCCCGCCGACATCGAGCACGGACGCCGGAGGCGGCGGCAGGTGCTCCAGCAGCTGCTGGTGCATCACGTACGTCCGCACGTACCCCTTGACTGTTCCGTACGCATCGGCAAACCGGTCGGCCAGCCCGGCGGCCCAGGTGTCATCGCCCATCAGGTCACGATACGAAACCCGCTCATCGGCTTCGAAGCCGGAGGGAAAAGGCAGCGGCAGACGAGTCGGGCTGTACGCCGGGTTCTGTTCCCCGGGTTCCTCACGGAGCCCGGGGCGACGGCCATCCATCTAGGACCGGCGTTGCCGCCGGCCTCGTGCGGTCTACCCGCGGACTCGGGCGGGCAGCCCTCGAACGTCCGCGCAGGAACCCCGGAGGGTTCCCTCTTGACCTTGCTCCGGGTGGGGTTTACCTAGCTGCCCAGGTCACCCTGGGCACTGGTGGTCTCTTACACCACCGTTTCACCCTTACCGAGGACCGAGGTCCCCGGCGGTCTGCTTTCTGTGGCACTGTCCCGCGGGTCACCCCGGGTGGCCGTTAGCCACCACCCTGCCCTGTGGAGCCCGGACGTTCCTCGGGAAGCCCCCTTGCGGGAACTCCACGCGGCCGTCCGCCCGGCTCGTCTGCCGTGTCGACCATGGTACCGGGCGTGCCGGGCGCGCCGCTCCCGGCACGGGTCAGAGGAAGTCCGTCGTCTCCAGGTCGAAGGCGAACGGCTCCGGGAGGGTCAGCGACTTGCCGAAGGGGAGGGTGCACACCCCGCGGTAGTCATCGTTCTCCGGCTGGCTGAACAGGGTGACCGAGGAGACCTCCCGGTCGACGAGCAGGTAGAGCGGGATGCCCCCGCGGGCGTAGGAGCGGCGTTTGGTCTCGCGGTCGGCCTTGGGCTTGGTGGAGGTCACCTCCAGGACCATGGCGACGCCGTCGCAAGGCATCCAGGAGTCGGCGCCACGGTAGAGGCGCAGCGCGGCAGGGGCGAAGGTGCCGTCCGGGATCACATGGTCCTTCGGGCAGTCACCGCCGCTCCTCAGTTTCAGGCCCTTGTTCCCGGAGAACTGCATGTCGGTACGGGATCGCCTGATCACTTGGCCCACGATCAGGCCGATGTAGTCCTCGTGGTCCCCGTCCGGCGGCGGCGTCACGACGATCTCCCCCTCGATCAGCTCCGCCCGGAAGCCTTCCGGGGTGTCCAGCGCGAGAAAGCCCTCCAGCAGGACCTCGGCCTGCGTGAGCGGCTCATGGGCCATGGCAGTCATGTCACGCCTCTCCTTCGGTCGCTCGCCAGACTCGGACATCCCAAGATCACCTGTCCATGAGATCGGGAACCGTTCCCTCGATCGTGGCACAGGAGCACCGCGCCCGTCAGTCGGCGAACCGCCGCCTTGACCCTCCCGCTACGTCAACGTCTGTACTGCTCGCATGGGGATCACGGAACGCGCCGCCGTCGGCTGCGGGCGGGCGCAGACCTTCGGGTACGCCCGTGCGCGGGGGCCGGTCACGGCCGGGCTGGCGCTGGTGTGCGGGATCGAGACGCTGACCATGTCCGTACTGCTGCGGAACTGGCCGGCCGCGGACGCGGTGATGCCGTTCCTCGGCGTGTGCACGATCGTCCTCGTCGTCGGTCTGCACGCGGCCTGCGTGCTCCGGCCGCACCTGCTGACCGCGGACACCCTGCGCATACGGTCGGCCGCCCACGTGGATCTGCGCGTTCCGCTGGAGGCGATCGCGTCCGTACGCCGCGAGGAGCGGACCACGCGCCGGCGCACCGACGGCGAGCTGGACCTCCCCGTCGGCTCCCGCACCTCGCTCACCCTCGAACTGTCCGCCGCCGTCGCCCATGTCACCCTCCTCGGCCGGCGCCGGGCCGTGCGGGTGATCCGCTTCCACGCGGAGGACGGCGAACGGCTGGCGCAGACCCTCAGTACGCTGGCGCGGAGTCCCATGGACAGCTGAAGGAGAAACCCCGTGCTTGTGCTGCTGCCCCCGTCCGAAGGCAAGGCCTCCGCAGGCCGCGGCGCCCCGCTGAGGACGGAGTCGCTGTCGCTGCCGGGGCTGACCGCCGCCCGGGAGGCGGTGCTCGGCGAGCTGGTCGAGCTGTGCTCGGGGGACCCCGACCAGAACCTCAAGGCGCGCGAGGTCCTCGGGCTGAGCGAGGGACTGCGCGGCGAGGTCGCCAAGAACGCCGTCCTGCGCACGGCGGGCACCCGGCCCGCCGGGGAGATCTACACCGGGGTGCTCTACGACGCCCTCGGGCTGGCCTCCCTCGACACCGCCGCCAAGCGGCGCGCCGCGCGTTCCCTGCTGGTCTTCTCGGGGTTGTGGGGCGCCGTGCGGGTGACCGACCGGATCCCTCCCTACCGGTGCTCGATGGGTGTGAAGCTACCGGGGCTCGGCGCGCTGGGCGCGTACTGGCGCACACCGATGGCCTCGGTGCTGCCGGAGGCCGCCGGGGACGGGCTCGTACTGGATCTGCGGTCCGCCGCCTACGCCGCCGCCTGGAAGCCCAAGGGCGAGGTCGCCGCGCGGACGGCGACCGTGCGCGTGCTGCACTCCCAGGTCGTGGACGGGGTCGAGAAGCGGTCCGTGGTCAGCCACTTCAACAAGGCGACCAAGGGGCGGATCGTCCGCCGTCTGCTGACCGACGGGGCCGGCCCGAAGGACCCCGCCGAGCTGGTGGAGGCGCTGCGCGACCTCGGGTTCATGGTGGAGGCGGAGCCGCCCGCGAAGGCGGGGAAGGCCTGGGCGCTGGATGTGGTCGTGACCGAGGTCCACTGACAGGTCCGCAGCGGCCGTTGCAGCATGTGCAATGGCTTTTGCGTGTGCTGCATCGCATCGGCAGGATGAGGGCATGCCCTCCGCTTCCTCTGCTGCTCTGCCCGTCTCCGTGCTGGATCTCGCCCCCGTCGTGCCCGTCGTCGTTCTCCAGGACGCCTCCGACGCCGTACCGCTCGCTCGCGCACTGGTGGCCGGCGGGCTGCCCGCGATCGAGGTGACGCTGCGGACGCCCGCCGCACCGGAGGCGATCCGGGCGATCGCCGGGGAGGTGCCCGGCGCGGTCGTCGGCGCCGGCACAGTGATCACGCCGGGGCAGGTGGCCGAGTCCGTGGCCGCCGGGGCGCGGTTCCTGGTCAGCCCGGGGTGGACGGAGGCGCTGCTGGAGGCGATGGCGGGCTCCGGAGTGCCGTATCTGCCGGGGGTGTCGACCGCCTCGGAGGTCGTGGCGCTGCTGGAGCGCGGGGTGCGGGAGATGAAGTTCTTCCCGGCGCAGGCGGCCGGCGGCACGGGGTATCTGAAGTCCCTGGCCGGGCCGCTTCCGCAGGCCCGGTTCTGCCCGACCGGCGGGATCGGCCCGGACATCGCCCCCGCCTATCTGGCGCTGCCCAACGTCGGCTGTGTCGGCGGGAGTTGGATGGTCCCGGCGGACGCGGTGGCCGCACGGGACTGGTCCCGGATCGAGGGACTGGCGCGGGAGGCCGCCGCGCTCAGCGCAGGTGGGACGTGTCGTTGAGGAGGCGCACGCTGGCGTTGCCGTCGGCGTAGTACGCCACCACCGACAGCGAGGCCGCCGACAGTTCCATGCGGAACAGGGACTCCGGCGGGGCGCCGAGGGCGAGGCGGACGAACGTCTTGATCGGCGTGACGTGCGTGACGAGCAGGACCGTGCGGCCGGCGTGGGCCGCGACCAGCTTGTCCCGGGTGGCGGCGATCCTGGTGGCGGTCTCCGCGAAGCTCTCGCCGCCGCCGGTGGGCGCGGCGTCCGCGGAGGCCAGCCAGGCGTCGAGGTCGTCCGGGTGGCGTTCGCGCACCTCGGCGAAGGTGAGGCCTTCCCAGGCGCCGAAGTCGGTCTCGCGCAGGCCGTCGTCGACCGTCACGTCCAAGCCGAGGCGTGCGGCCACGACGGCGGCGGTCTCGCGGGTCCGGGCCAGCGGGGAGGAGACGACGGCCTGGATCGTGCCGCGCCGGGCGAGCGCCACGGCCGCCTTCTCGGCCTGCTCCCGGCCGACGGCGGAGAGGGAGGGGTCGGTGCCGCCGCTGCCGGAGAACCGCTTCTGCGGGGTCAGCGGCGTCTCGCCGTGGCGCAGCAGCACCAGGGTGGCGGGTGCGCCGAGGTCGGCGGGCGCCCAGCCGGGGGTGGCGACGGTGCGCGCCGCCCGAACGTCGGCCTCGGCGCGTGCGGCCTGCACGTCGGCGGCTGCGGTGCGCGCGGGCCGTACGTCGGCCTCGGTGCGCGCGGGCCGTACGTCGGCCTCGGTGCGCGCGGCCCGTACGTCGGCGGCCTCGCGGGCGGCGGCCAGGGCATCGGGGCGGGCGGTGGGTCCGGCAGTGGGGCCGGCGGCGGGCGCCTCCGGCTCCGCGGTGGAACCGCCGGCAGGCGCCTCCAGTTCCGCCGTGGACGCCGACGCCGACCACTGCTCGCCGCGCGCGCCCGCGTCCATCGCCTCGTTGGCCAGCCGGTCGGCGTGCTTGTTCCGCTCGCGCGGGATCCACTCGTACGTCACCCGCTCCGGCGGGAGGACGCGGGCGGCCTCTGCGGCCAGCGGCTTCAGGTCCGGGTGCTTGATCTTCCAGCGGCCCGTCATCTGCTCGACGACGAGCTTGGAGTCCATGCGGACGTGGACCGTCGCCCCCGGGTCCAGCGCCCGCGCGGCGCGCAGACCGGCGAGCAGGCCCCGGTACTCGGCCACGTTGTTGGTGGCGACGCCGAGGTACTCGGCGGCCTCCGACAGGGCCTGGCCGGTCGCCGCGTCCCGCACGACCGCCCCGTAGCCCGCGGGCCCCGGGTTGCCCCGCGACCCGCCGTCGGCCTCGACGACGAACTCCCGCACACCGGACTCCCGCACGCCGACCGCCCCTTACAGACCGGACTCGGCGGTGCGCACCAGGATCCGGCGGCAGTTCTCGCACCGTACGACCGTGTCGGGGGCGGCGGAGCGGATCTCGTTCAGCTCGGTGATGGCGAGCTCCTGTCGGCAGCCCTGGCAGGTGCGCTGGTACAGCTTGGCCGCGCCGATGCCGCCCTGCTGCTCGCGCAGCTTGTCGTACAGCTTGAGCAGGTCGGCGGGGACGGAGCCGGCGACGACCTCGCGTTCCTTCGTGACGGAGGCCGCCTCGCCGTCGAGCTCCTCGTAGGCCGCGTCCCGGCGGGCGGTGGCGTCGTCGGCCTTCGCCTGGACGGAGGAAACGCGCTCGGTCAGTTCGGCGACCCGCTCCTGCGCGGACTCGCGGCGCTCCATGACCTCCAGGACGACGTCCTCCAGGTCGCCCTGGCGCTTGGCGAGGGAGGCGATCTCGTGCTGGAGGTTGGACAGGTCCTTGGGCGAGGTGACGGCGCCGGAGTCCAGGCGCTGCTGGTCGCGGGCGGCGCGGGTGCGCACCTGGTCCACGTCCTGCTCGGCCTTGGTCTGCTCGCGGGCGCAGTCGCTCTCCTCGGTCTGCGCGGCCACGAGCAGGTCGCGCAGCTGTGTGAGGTCCTTCGTCAGCGACTCGATCTCGGCGTGCTCCGGCAGGGACTTCCGCTTGTGCGCGAGCTGCTGCAGGCGGACGTCGAGGGCCTGGACGTCGAGGAGTCGGATCTGGTCGGCGGGCGCGGCGTTCAGTTGGGGGCTCCCAGGGATTCGTCGGTGGTGTCGGTGGACGCCGCGTGGGCGGTCCAGGGGTCGGTGACCGTCTTGGAGACGTGGACGCGCAGGTCCCATCCGTGCCGGTCGGAGATCTCGTCGAGCTGGGCTGCGGCCAGCTCGCACCAGGGCCACTCGGTGGCCCAGTGCGCCGCGTCGAGCAGCGCGACAGGACTGTGGGCGGCGCGGTCCGCGACGAACTCGGAGGCCGGGTGGTGGCGCAGGTCCGCGGTGAGGAAGGCGTCGACGCCCGCGGCCCGTACGGCGTCGAAGAGGCTGTCGCCGGAGCCGCCGCTGACCGCGAGGGTGCGGACGACGGCCTCGGGGTCGCCGGCCACCCGGATCCCCTGCGCGGTGGCGGGCAGGCACCGGGCGGCGAGCGCGGCGAGCTCGCGGACGGTGAGCGGGTGGTCGAGTTCGCAGATCCGGCCCAGGCCCCGGCGGCCCTCCGGGTCGCCGGCGTCCGGCACGAGGGGCCCTGCGACCCTGAGGTCCAGCGCTCCGGCCAGGGCGTCGCTCACGCCCGGGTCGGCGGTGTCGGCGTTGGTGTGGGCCACGTGCAGGGCGATGTCGTTGCGGATCAGCGTGTGCACCACGCGGCCCTTGAAGGTGGAGGCCGCCACGGTCGTCGTACCGCGCAGATAGAGCGGGTGGTGGGTGACGAGCAGGTCGGCGCCCAGCTTCACCGCCTCGTCGACGATCTCCTGCACCGGGTCGACGGCGAACAGGACCCGGCCGACCTCCTGGCCGGGGTCGCCCACGACGGTGCCGACCGCGTCCCAGGACTCGGCCCGCTCGGCGGGCCACAGGTTCTCCAGCGCGGCGATGACTTCAGACAGACGGGGCACGAGTGCAAGGCTACCTGGGTGTTCGCCGCGGCTGAACCGATGCCGCCGCACCGGCCGGAGGCGACCCGAGCCGTTTGAACCGGGTCGCACACGCCCAGCACAAACGTTCCGCTTTTCTCAGGCGAATCGTTCCTGGGCCACCCGTCCGGGTGAAGCCCCCGCCCGCCGGTCCCCCGCCTGTGCGTACGAAAACTAGCGTCCTCACAGGAGGTGACCGAACGATGACAGTCTGTGCCTCTCCGGGGCTCTCGGCCGCACACGAGCAGGAGGGTCCCCCACCGCCTCCGGCGGCCGACGAGGACGGCGGTGCGGCGCGAGCGGGCTGCGCGATCACGGTGGACGGCGCCTACGCCGCCCGGCTCACCCACAGCGGGGAGTCCTGGTACCCGGAGCGCTGGACCCTGGACGGTCCCGAGCCGTACGCGGTGCCGCTGCCCGGCAACCAGCCCGAGGAGCCCGGCACGGAGGTGCAGCCGATGGGCGACGGCCGGGTCCTCATCCGGCGGCTGGTGGACGGCCGGCACACCTTCTCGCTGCTCTACCCGACCGGCCCGGGCACCGGTGAACTGCTGCTGGGTGCGGTCGAGTCCCCGGAGGGCACCGTGCTGCGGCTGCTGCCCCCGGCGCCGGGCGGCGAGCGGGCGTACGCACTCGCCGCCGGATCGCGCTCCTCGGCGGTGTGGCTGGTGGCGGGCGGCAGCTTCGGTCCCGAGCTGCTGGCCGAGGTGCCGGGCCACTGCTCGGGCGGGGTCTGGCTGGACCGCACGGGACGGATGCTGGCGCTGGACCGGCGGGCCGGTGGGCGCACCAAGACGGTCGTGGTGGACCTGGGCGACGGTGGCGCGGTGTCGCCGCTGCTGCAGATCACTCCCGGCAGCGACGACCGGCTGCTGCTCGCCGACCCCGACAGCGGACTGCTGCTGATCGGCTCGGACGCGGCCTCGCCCGGACGGGAACGGCTCGGCTGGGGGGTGCTCGGCAGCACCCTGCCGGTGCGCTTCCCGGAGTGCCTGCTGATGTCGTCGGACTGCGCGATGACGCCGTTCGCGATCCAGCCGGGGCAGGTGCTGACGCCGGAACACTGCGCGGTGGCGCTGCACTGCCAGGGCCCGTTCGGCAGCTGGATCGGCGTGTGGCGGCCCACCGAGCGCGGGGTACGTCATCTGCCCGCGCCCGAAGGGTGGTTGGCGGGCGCCGGGCTGTGGACGGAGGACGGCGTGCTGCGGCTGCCGTACGCCACGGCGGCGGTGCCGTGCGGTGTGGCGCGGTGGACGGCGCCGGCGGCGGTACGGGAGCAGGCGGCGGTACGGGAGCAGGCGGCGGTACGGGAGCAGGCGGCGCCTGAGGCGGCCCGCTTGCCCGGGCCACGGGCGGCCCGGGGCGCGGCGCGACCGGCTCAGGGGTCGGCACAGGTGGCGCAGGAGGCACAGTTGGCGCAGGAGGCGCAGGCTCAGCGGCCACCGCGGACCGCGCAGCCTCAGCGGGCACCGCGGACCGCACCCACTCCGCAGGCGCCGCAGGCTCCGCACAACACCCCGCGGACACCGCCCGCGGCTCCCCCGCGGGTCCCGCTGCCCCTCTCGCTTCCGCTGCCCTCCTCGGCGGACGAGGTGCCGCGGCCGCCTCACGCCCAGGCCCCGGAAGCGGAACCTCCGGCCTCCGCCGCGGCCCGCCCCGTACCGCTGCAACAGGCCGCGCTCACAGGGCGGATGGCGACCGGCTGACAGGTCGTACGGCGACCGGCTGACAGGCCGTATGGCGACCAGGTAACGAAGTCGTGCCGGTTGGCGTGGCCGCCTGGATTTCGCCCGAGGTGTGCCGGTTAGACTCGCCCGGCTGTACGAAAGATGATGTTGACGGGGTGAATTGTTCCGATGAGCGACGCCAGCACGACCCAGCCGCTTTCCACCGAGGCTGCCCGGTCCGAGGGACACGGGAAGCACCGCGGTCAGGTCTCCTCCCACGACGGCGAGACGGCCCCCAGTGGCCGGCACCGCAAGCCGGCGCAGGAGCAGACCGAAGTGGCGGCCTGACGGCACACACGGCGCACAAGGCGCAGCGAACGACGAGCGGCCCCGCCCTTCCCGCGAAGGGCGGGGCCGCTCCGTGTCCACCCGGGTTCAGGAGAGTTCGACGACCGTGTCGGCCAGCACCGGTGCCTCGCCCCGCTCGACGGCGGTCACCGCCACCCGGACCCTGCCGCTCCCCTGCCGCCACATGCGGATGCGCAGGGTCTCGCCCGGGTACACCACCCCGGCGAAACGGGTGGCGTAGGAACGTACGCGGGTGACGTCGCCGTCGAGCAGTGTGTCGACGACCGCCTTGAGCGTCATGCCGTAGGTGCACAGTCCGTGCAGGACGGGCCGGTCGAACCCGGCGGCCCTGGCGAACTCGGGGTCGGCGTGCAGCGGGTTGTCGTCGCCGCTGAGCCGGTAGAGGAGGGCCTGGTCCTCGCGGGTCCGTCGCTCGACGGTGCGGTCCGGCTCGCCGGTGGGCGCCTCGCCAGGGGTCCGGGCGGAGGGCCCGCGGTCGCCGCCCCAGCCGCCCTCTCCCCGTACGAAGATCCGGGCCTCGTCCGTCCACAGCGGGCCGTCGGCGTCGGCGGCCTCGGTCCGCAGCACGAGGAGGGCCGCCGTGCCCTTGTCGTACACCCCGGTGATGCGGGCGGTGGCGGTCGCGGTGCCCTGCGCGGGGACGGTCCGGTGGACCACGAGGCTCTGGCCGCCGTGCAGGACGTGGGCGAGGTCGACGTCGACCCCGGGCGCGGACAGGGCGCGGATCACGCCGGGCAGGCCCGCGCCGGCGACGGTGGCGAAGCTCGGCAGGACGTGCAGCCGGGACTCCAGGGTGTAGCGCAGCTCGCCGGGGTCGATGGCGGGGACGCCCGCGCCGATGCCGAGGTGGTAGAGCTGGACGTCCTTGGCGGTCCAGGAGATCTCGTCGGTCCGGGGGGCGGCGGAGAGCGCCTTGGCGGCGTCGATGGGCATGGGGCTCCTGGCGAGGCGTCGGGGCGGTCGGCCGTGTTCTGCAGTGGTCGGCCGTGACATTTGTCCTACCCGAGTCCGTACAACCGCATCTGCCGGGGGCGCCCCCGGACCCGTAGCGTCGTGCGAGGAGTTTCCGGGGGAAATCCGGAGGAGGATCCGGGGGGAAGCCGGAGGACGATCGGGGGACGAGAGACATGAGTTGGTCGAGCAGGGTGTCCTGCCACATCGCGTCGGTACGGGACGGCGTCCGGGAGGCGCGGGAGACGCAACGGCACTGGCAGGAGAACAAGGAGCGGATCAAGGCGGACTGGAGGACCTGGCGGCGGGCCGGGAAGGTGCCGGACACCCCCGGCCCGCCGCCCACCGGCTTCTCGCTGCTGCCCTGGCTGCTGATGGGGCTGGGCTCACTGTCGAACGTCCTCCAGGGCAAGGCCCCGAATCCCTGGATCGGCGGGATCGGCCTGCTGGCCTTCAACTCCCTGTACGTCTACATCGTCTTCCGCGCCTTCGACAGGGAGCGGCGCGAGGCGGTCTCCACGCGGGTCGCACTGCTGCTGATGGCCCTGGTGACCACCGGGCTCGCGCTCGGCTACGGCGGCAGCTGGCTGCTGTTCTTCCCGCTGCTGGGCCTGGCCACGGGCGCGATCCTGCGCGGCCCCTGGCTGGGGAGGACGGGTGTGCTGCTGTCGGTGTTCGCCGGGTCGGTCTCGGCCGTCCACGACGGCTGGGACGGGATCAACATCGCCTACGCCACGTTCCTGTCCACGATGGTGACGGCGGCGATCCTGGGTCTGAGCGAGGCCGTGCGGGAGCTGCGCGCGGCGCGTGAGGAGCTGGCCCGCCGGGCGGTGGAGGAGGAGCGGCTGCGCTTCTCGCGTGACCTGCACGACCTGCTCGGCCACACCCTGTCGGTGATCGTGGTGAAGTCGGAGGCGGCCCGCCGTCTGGCGCCCCGCGACATGGGTGCGGCACTGACGCAGATCACCGACATCGAGTCGGTGGGCCGTCAGGCGCTGACCGAGATCCGTGAGGCGGTCACCGGCTATCGCGAGGGCAGCCTCAGCACGGAACTGGACCGGGCCCGCTCGGCGCTGACGGCCGCCGGCATCGAGCCCGTCGTACGCCGCTCGGGTCCGCCGCTGACCCCGCAGACCGAGGCGCTGCTGGGCTGGGTGGTGCGGGAGGCGGTCACCAACGCCGTACGGCACAGTGGCGCGAGCCGCTGCGAGATCACCGTCGCCGGCACGGACGAGCGTGTCCTGCTCACGGTCGCCGACAACGGCGACGGCACGTCCGCCCAGCCGGCCGTGGAGGGCATCGGCGGCACCGGTCTGAAGGGCCTGACCGAGCGCCTGGCGACGGCGGGCGGCTCCTTGTGGGCCGGTCCGTCGCCGCGCGGCTTCACCGTCACCGCGGAGCTCCCCAGGGACGCGGAGGAACTCTCGGCGGCGGCCTTTTCGCCCACCGGCTCACCCACAGGCTCACCCAAGGGCTCGGCCACGGACTCGGCCACGGCTGTGGCGCCGGGAGCGGGTTGACCGTCCTCCCTACTCTTGAGCCGTGAACGAGATGCCCCGGGACCACCGGCCCGCCAAGTCCGTCCGCGTACTGCTCGCCGAGGACCAGGGAATGATGCGGGGCGCGCTCGCCCTGCTGCTCGGCATGGAGGAGGACATGGAGGTCGTCGCCCAGGTCTCGGCGGGCGACGCGATCGTGGACGCGGCCCTGGTCCACCGGCCCGACGTGGCCCTGCTGGACATCGAACTGCCCGGGATGAGCGGCCTGGACGCGGCCGCCGAGCTGCGCGAGCAGGCGCCCGACTGCCGGGTGCTCATCCTGACGACCTTCGGCCGGCCCGGCTACCTGCGCCGGGCCATGGAGGCGGGCGCCGCGGGCTTCCTGGTCAAGGACGGGCCGGTGGAGGAACTGGCCGCCGCGATCCGCCGGGTGCTCACCGGCGAGACGGTGGTCGACCCGGCCCTCGCGGCGGCCGCCCTGAGCGCCGGCCCGAACCCGCTCACCGCCCGCGAGTGCGACGTCCTCAAGGCGTCCGCGGACGGGGCGACGGTCGCCGACGTCGCGAGCAGGCTCCACCTGTCGGAGTCCACCGTCCGCAACTACCTCTCCTCCGCGATCGGCAAGACCGGCACCCGCAACCGCACGGAAGCCGTACGGGAGGCCCGCCAACAGGGCTGGCTGTAGCGCGGCCGGGCCGGCAGGACGCCCCGCACTCGCCCCACCTGCCGGTGCCTCCCACCCTCCGAAACCCGCCTCGCCCACTCCCACCCGGCGGGCCCGGACCGCCGCCCCCAGCCCCGTGCGCCCGCCGCTGCCCGGGCCCGGCCCGCCTGTCCCGACCCACTCCCTGGGCCGGCCCACCCGTCCCGACCCACCCGACAGCCCGACCCGCGCACCGGCCCGGCCCGCCCATCGGGCCCGACCCCACCCGGCGGGGGCAACCCATCGGCGGCCCGGCTCGCCCCGGGCGGGCCGCGGCCCGAGCCTGGCCCCTTCTGCCTCTACCCGGCCTTCCGGAGCCCGTCCTCCTGCCGGGCCGGCCGGGGCAGCCACGCCAGCATCAGCAGGGCGGCCACGAGCAGCACGGCTGTCGCCGTGCGGAAGACCAGGGCGTAGCCCGCCGTGAGGGCCTCCGGGGTGGTGCGGTCGGCCGTGCGGGCCGCCGCGATGGTGGACATGACCGCGAGGCCCAGCGAACCGCCCATCGTGCGCGAGGTGTTGATCAGCCCGGAAACCACGCCGGCGTCCCCGGGGGCCGCGCCGGAGGTGGCCAGCGCGGCGAGCGGGGTCGCCGCCAGGCCCGCGCCCAGCATCATCAGCACGCCCGGGATCATGATCGCCGTCAGGTACGCCCCGTCGGCCCGCATCGTCGACTGCCAGGCGAACCCGGCCGCCGCGACCAGCGTCCCCAGCACGGCGACGTTGCGCGCCCCCGTCGTCCGCATCAGGCGCGGGGCCAGCTTGGAGCCGAGGACGACGGCCAGCGAGCTGGGGACCAGGGCGAGTCCGGCGTCCAGCGGCGAGTAGCCGAGCACGTTCTGCGCGTACAGCGTCATGAAGAACCACATGCAGAACATCGCCGATCCGGAGACCAGCATGGCCGCGTTCGCCGACGCCACCGAGCGCAGCCGCAGCAGCCCCAGCGGCATCAGCGGGGCGGCCGTGCGCGCCTCGACGCAGAGGAACAGCGCGACGAGCGCCGCCCCGGCCAGCAGCGGCACCAGCGTGGCCGCCGCCGTCCAGCCCTCGGCCTCGGTCTGCGAGATGCCGTACGCCAGCGTCGCCAGCCCCGCCGTCACCAGCAGCGCGCCCGGCAGGTCCAGCCGCCGCGAGCCCCCGGCCCGGCTCTCCACCAGCCAGCGCACGGACGCGGCCAGCACCACCGCGCCGACCGGCACGTTGATCAGCAGCACCCACCGCCACGACAGGGCCTGCACCAGCACCCCGCCGACCAGGCCGCCCGCCGCGCCGCCGCCCGCGCCGACCGCCGTCCACGTGGCTATGGCCCGCGCCCGCGCCGCGCCCTCGGGCACCGCCGACGTCAGAAGCGTCAGCGTGGACGGCGCCAGCACGGCCGCGCCCAGTCCCTGGACGGCCCTCGCGAGCAGGAGTTGCCAGCCCTCCTGGGCCAGCCCGCCGCCCAGCGAGGCCAGCGTGAACAGACCGAGCCCGACCAGGAACATGCTCTTGCGCCCGTAGAGGTCGCCGGCCCGGCCGCCCAGCAGCATGAACCCGGCGAAGGCGATGGCGTAGGCGTTCACCACCCACTGCAACCCGGCCTCGCTCAGCCCGAGGTCGGCCCGCATCGACGGCAGGGCGACGTTCACGACGGACACGTCCAGCACGACGAGGAACTGGCCGGCGCAGGCGAGGGCCACCACGAGCCAGGTGGGCGGTGGCGCCGTGCGCCGGCGGACGGTCGGGGTGAGGTCGGTGGCTTCGAGCATGGGTGTCATGGTCTCAAGCCGCCCGTGCCCCTTGCATCGGGATTTCGCACCGGCCCGCCTGGTCCGGAAGTCCTAGGCCGCCCCCTCCGTTTGCTGAAATCCAGTCAGATTCTTACGGAACGGTCAAGGATTCGTTAGTACGCCAAAGCATCGGAATAGTTGCCTCGGCCTACGGGGTTAACCCGGCACTTGATCCGCACGGATGACCACCCACTCGAACTCCACGGCCCGGAGGCCTTCCTCAATGACGCTCACGACGACCAGTAGGCCCACCCGGAGCGCGAGCGGGGCCGTCGTCCCCGTGCTCGCCTTCGCGGGCATCGTTGTGGCGGTGATGCAGACCCTGCTCGTCCCGGTCATCAAGGACCTGCCGCAGCTGCTGAACACCTCGCCCAGCAACGCCACCTGGGTGCTGACCTCCACCCTCCTCTCAGGCGCCGTGGCCACTCCGATCATGGGCCGCCTCGGCGACCTGTACGGCAAGCGCCGGATGCTGATCACCAGCCTCGCGGTGATGGTGGTCGGCGCGCTGATCAGCGCGTTCACCAGTGCATTGCTCCCCATGATCGTGGGCCGCACCCTCCAGGGCTTCGCCATGGGCGCGATCCCCCTGGGCATCGGTCTGATGCGCGACATGCTCCCGCGCGAGAAGCTCGGCTCGGCCATGGCCCTGATGAGCTCCTCGATCGGCGTCGGCGGCGGACTGGCGCTGCCCGCCGCCGCCCTGGTCGCCCAGCACACCGATTGGCACGCCCTCTTCTACGGCGCCGCCGGCCTCGGCGTGCTCTCCATCGGCCTCACCCTCCTCACCGTCCCCGAGTCCCCGATGCGCGCCGAGGGCTCCTTCGACCTGCTGGGCGCGCTCGGCCTGTCCGCGGGCCTGGTCCTGTTCCTGCTGCCCATCACCAAGGGCAGCGACTGGGGCTGGTCGTCGGCCACCACGCTCGGCCTGTTCGCCGCCGCCGTCGTCGTCCTGCTGCTGTGGGGCCTGCTGGAGCTGCGCGTCGCGGCGCCGCTGGTCGATCTGCGCACCACCGCCCGCCGCGAGGTGCTGCTGACCAACCTCGCCTCGATCATGGTCGGCGTCGCCTTCTACGTCGTCTCCCTCGTCCTGCCGCAGCTGCTCCAGCTGCCCACGGCCACCGGCTACGGCCTCGGCCAGTCCATGGTGGTCGCGGGCCTGTGCGTGGCCCCGCTGGGCCTGACGATGATGTTCACCGCGCCGGTCTACGCCCGTCTGTCCGCCCGCTACGGCCCGAAGGTCACCCTGATCCTCGGCCTGCTGATCATCGCGATCGGCTACGGCGGCGGCCTCGGCCTGATGAGCGCGGCCTGGCAGACCGTCGTCACCTCCGTCATGCTGGGCGCCGGCATCGGCCTGGCCTACTCCTCGCTGCCGGCGCTGATCGTCGGCGCGGTCCCGGCCTCCGAGACGGGCGCGGCCAACGGCCTCAACACCCTGATGCGGTCCATCGGCACCTCGGTGTCCAGCGCCGTGGTCGGCATGGTGCTGGCGAACACCGCCGACCACGTGGGCGGCGTCGCCGTCCCGACTATGCACGGCTTCCGCGTCTCCTTCCTGATCGCCACCGCCGCCGTCGCCCTCGGCCTGCTGCTCGCCCTGTTCCTGCCCCGGCCGAACCGCCAGGCCGCCTCGCAACTGCGCGCCAGCAGCGAGGAGGAGGCCAACCTGGCCCGCGCGGCGGAGGTGCTGCGGGGCTTCCGCGGCCGGGTCCTGGACGCCGACGGCGCCCCGGTCGCCCGCGCCAAGGTCACCCTGATCGACCGCCGGGGCCGCCAGGCGGGCGCCACCCTCTCCGCCGAGGACGGCAGCTACGTGCTCGCGGTCCCGGCCGAGGGCCCGTACGTCCTGGCCGCCCGCGCCGCCGGCCACGGCCCGCACGCCTCCTCGGCGACCCACGCGGGCGACGACCGCCCGGTCGACCTGGACCTGTCCCTGCCGGGCGAGGCGGTCACCGCGTGAGCCGGCACTCCCGCGTGAGCCGGGGTTCCGCGTGACCCAGCGCTTCCACGTTGCCCAGGGCTCCCGCCGCTGAGACGCACGCCACTGAGAGACAAACCCCACCGCACCCCCGGTCGAACCGCCGACCGGGGGTGCGGCACGATGGGCGCCCTGAGCGGACGTACGACCGGAAGGACCCCACCCCCATGCCCGCGGCAGCACCGAAGCCCGACATCCTGGCCGCGTTCGAGGCCGCGAAGGGCTTCATGCCCACCGGCGAGGGGCTGGCGCTGTACGCGGCGGCGGTGGAGGCCGGGCGGCTCGGACTGCCGCTGCTGGAGGTCGGCACGTACTGCGGGCGGTCCACGATCCTGCTCGCCGACGCGGCCCGGCAGGCCGGGGTCACCGCGCTCACCGTCGACCACCACCGCGGCAGCGAGGAGCAGCAGCCCGGCTGGGAGTACCACGACCCGGAGACGGTCGACCCCGAGATCGGCCTGATGGACACGCTGCCCGCCTTCCGGCGCACGCTGCACCGGGCGGGCCTGGAGGAGCACGTGGTGGCGCTCGTGGGCCGCTCGCCCCAGATCGCCGCTCTGTGGAACACCCCCCTCGGGCTGGTCTTCGTCGACGGCGGCCACACCGACGAGCACGCCGGCGCGGACTACGAGGGCTGGGCGCCGCACGTGGCCGTGGGCGGGCTGCTGGTCATCCACGACGTGTTCCCGGACCCGGCGGACGAGTTCACCGGGCAGGCCCCGTACCGCGTGTACCTGCGGGCCCTGGAGTCCGGCGAGTTCACCGAGGTCTCGGTGACCGACTCGCTGCGCGTCCTGCGGCGAACCGAAGCGGCCACCCCCGCCCGCGGTTAGAGTCGCTGTCGTGTCGTACGTAGGCCCCGAGTTCGATCCCCCGCAGCCCGAGCGCCGTGAGAGCACCGGCCGCTTCCGTCGTGGGCCCATGGTGGCCCTGGTCGCGCTGGTGTCCGGCGCGTTGCTGGGGTGGGTGGCGTACGAGGCGGTGGGGTCCTCCGGCGGTCCGGGGAGCACGGGCGGGTCGGCGGGCGGCCCGGGTTCGAGCACGGCGGCCGAGCGGTCGGCGACCAGCGGGACCTCCTCACCGGCCTCCTCCTCGTCCTCGTCCGGGAAGTCGCCGTCCTCGGCATCCCCCAGCGACGACGGCAAGCGGGCGGACACGCCCGCCGCCTCCGGCCCGCTCAAGGGCAAGGTCATCGTCATCGACCCGGGCCACAACCCGGGCAACTTCCAGCACGCGTCCGAGATCAACCGCAAGGTGAACATCGGCACCAACTGGAAGGAGTGCGACACCACGGGCACGGCCACCAACGCCGGTTACACCGAGGCCCGGTTCACGCTGGACGTGGCGCACCGACTGCGCACGCTGCTGCAACAGCAGGGCGCCACGGTGAAACTGACGCACGACGACGGCTCACCGTCCTGGGGTCCGTGCGTCGACGAGCGCGCCCGGATCGGCAACACCGCGCACGCGGACGCGGCGATCTCCATCCACGCCGACGGCTCGGCGCCGGGCAACCGCGGATTCCACGTCATCCTGCCCGCGTCCGTCCGATCCGGCGCCGCCGACACCCGGCCGATCGCCGCCGCCTCGCACGAACTCGGCGCGAGCATCGCGGGCAACTTCGTGCGCGTGACGGGCGAGGCACCCTCCAACTACATCGGTGACGGCACCGGTCTCGTCACGCGTAAGGACCTGGGCGGTCTCAATCTGTCAACGGTTCCCAAGGTGTTCATCGAGTGCGGCAACATGCGCGATAGCAAGGACGCGGCACTGCTGACCAGCGGAGCCTGGCGGCAGAAGGCGGCGGAAGGGATCTCTGAGGGAATCGTGAGTTTCCTGCGCGGGTAGTGATCGGCGCGACGATCCCGGCGGACAGCCCGGTCGGACGGACGGTAGTGTCACCGTACGATGAGGGGCCACCCCCGCGCTTCACACCAGGGCCATGCGGCGACATGGTGACAGCGACGCCTCTACCGACGATGAGACGACGACCTACGAAGGACCTGAAGTGAATATCCGCTCCCTCACTCGAGGCGACGGCGTGGTGATCGGAGCAGCGGTGTTGCTGTTCATCGCGTCGTTCCTCAAGCTCTACTCCGTCTCCGGGTTCAGCTTGGACACCAACGCGTGGGACAACCTCGGCGACGGCCTCGGCCTGTACATGGGCGGAGTCATCGGGGCCGCCCTGATCGTCGTCAACCGCTGCCTGCCGCAGCCGCGCAAGGTCGTCGGCCTCGACCTCGGGACGGTCGGCGCGGCGTTCACGGTGCTTGTCGCGTGGAGCCTGTTCTGGTCGCTGGTGGACGTCCCGGACGGCGCCAGCGCCTCCTCCGGCCTGATCCTCGGCTTCATCGCCGCCCTGGTGCTGGCGGGCGCCGCCGTCGCCACGCCGCTGGTGCCCGCTCTCCAGGCCGCCCTCGTCCCGGCGCCCAAGCCGGTCGCGCCGCAGCCCTACGGTGCGCAGCCTGCGGGTGGCTACGGCTATCCGGGCGCCCAGCAGCAGCCGTACGGCGCGCAGCCGCAGCCGGGTCAGTCCTTCGGCGGCGGTCAGCCGCAGCCGGGTCAGCAGGCGCCGGCGGCGGCCGGCACGGCAGGGGCGACCTTCTCGCCGTTCTGGTTCGCGGTGCCCGCGCCGCGTCCGCTGTTCGGGGAGGACGGTTCCCCGTCGCCGATCGCCGAACTCGCGCCGGGCGTGTGGTACTTGGCCGTCGAGCAGCGCGGCCAGGGCTTCCTGACGGAGATGCAGGACGGCCGCCGCGGTGTCCTCCAGGACGCCTCGAACATCCAGCGCGGCTGAATCACATCCTCAACGGCCGCACGGCCCCTCGCTCTTCAGGGCGGGGGGCCGTTGCCGTCGGCGGCCCATGGAGCCGGGCAGTCGGAGCCGGCTGTCAGGAGCCGCTCCTGAGCTGCGAGGGGGACGGCACCTGGTTGTTGACCGGGGCGCCCGCGCTCTTGCCCGCGTCCTTCACCTTGTTGATGGTGTCGTTGAAGCTCTTGGCCGCCGAACCGTCGCCCTTGCGGAGCTTGTTGGGCAGGTCCTTGAGGCCGGCGATGGCCGCGTTCAGCGGGGCGAGCGCCTTGGAGAGGATCGGGTCGCCCTGGGCGTTGTGCACGGCCGCCTTCAGCCGGTTGTACGTGAACGCGCCGGCGAGCCCGGCCTTGAGGAGGGTCGTCTTGCGGTGCTTGGCGCCCTTCTTGAACTTGCCCTCCTTGTACGGTTTCCAGATCCACTGGTAGGTGGCGCCGGCGGCGAGGGCCGCGTTCGCCACGAAGCGGGTCTTGGCGAACTTCTGCTTCTCCGCGGACGTGGTCGGGCTGGGCGTGGGATCGGCGGCCGCGACGGCCGGCGTGGTGTGCTGCCCGATGCTCTGGGGCGCGGCCCAGGCTGTGGAGCCGGCGAGCAGGGCGCAGCAGACAGTGAGCGCCACAGCGAGGCGCCGTATCGGTACGGGCACGGTGTCCTCCGAAATGGGAATTGCTTCAGGTGCCCGAGGGACTCGAGGTACTCAGGCACTCCAGAGGTCCGTGTGATCCGGGCGCCTCACCTGAAACAAGGCACCTGGCGTGCCGTCGGTGTCACTCCCCGTACGCATTACAGGTTTCAAGCAGCTTTCCGCGGCCAGACGGAAGGTATGTCCTCTCGATATCGCACGACTTCCAACTCCGCCGGTACGGTCATCGCGGTGGTCGCGGACATCGTGGCCGTCATCCTCGGACTGTGGATCCTGATGTACCTGCTGGAGGCGAACCGGGCCAATGACCTGGTGCAGTTCGTCCACGACGCGGCCAACTGGCTTGCGAGCTGGTCGCGGGACCTGTTCACCTTCGACGAGGCCTGGGCCAGGGTCGTGGCCGGTTACGGCCTGGCCGCCGTCGTCTACCTCTTCGTCGGCCACGCCGTCGCCCACCGCATGCACCGGCACTGACCGTCCGCGGCCCGTGCGCCGACGGCGCGCGGGCCGGTCACGCCGGCCGGTCGCACCGGCCTGCCGCCGTCTTCAGTCGCAGCAGTCCGGGTCCAGGCCCTTGGGCAGGCGGTCGGGCGAGAAGACCGTGCAGGTGGGTTCGTGGCCACCGAGGGCGGCGACGGCGAGGAGCAGGGATCCGGCGGTCCACGTGGTGAGTTCACGGGGCCATATGGCGTCGTCCTCGAAGACGTAGCCCGTCCAGTACAGGCCCGTCTCACCGTCGCGCAGGTGCTGGATGGACTGGAGCACGTCGAGCGCGCGGTCGGACTCGCCCACCGACCACAGGGTCAGGGCCAGTTCGGCCGACTCCCCGCCCGTCACCCACGGGTTGGGGACCACGCAGCGCACGCCGAGTCCGGGCACGACGAAACGGTCCCAGTCGGTCTCGATGCGCTCCTTGGCCTCCACGCCGGTCAGCGCGCCGCCCAGCACCGGGTAGTACCAGTCCATCGAGTAGCGGTCCTTGTCCAGGAACCGCTCCGGGTGCCTGCGGATCGCGTGCCGGAGCGCGCCGACCGCCAGCTCCCAGTCGGGCTGGGGCTCTTCACGCTGTTCGGCGATCGCCAGGGCGCAGCACAACGCGTGGTGAATGGACGAGGAGCCGGTCAGCAGCGCGTCCGCCGTCGTAGTCCCGTCGTCCTCGCGCTTCCAGCCGATCTGGCCGCCGGGCTGCTGCAGCCGCAGCACGAACTCGATCGCCGCGTACACCACGGGCCACATGCGGTCCAGGAACGTGTCGTCGCCGGTGGAGAGGTAGTGGTGCCAGACCCCTACGGCTATGTAGGCGACGAAGTTGGTCTCCCGGCCCGGGTCGGTGACGTCGTCGTGGGCGCCGTCGGCGTAGGCCGCGTACCAGGAGCCGTCCGCCAGCTGATGGCGGGCCAGCCACAGGTACGCCCGCTCGGCGGCCTCGTGCTCGCCCGCCGCGTCCAGCGCCATCGCCGCCTCGACGTGGTCCCACGGGTCGAGGTGGTGGCCGCGGAACCACGGGATCGCCCCGTCCTCGCGCTGTACGGCGAGGATGCCCCGCACGGTCGCGGCGGCCTGCCCGGCGGTGAGGACCCCGGGCAGGACGAGGTGTTCCGTCCGGGGAGTGGTCACGCGGCGGCCACCCGCGGCAGGTGCGGCTTGGTCGCGTAGGCCACGAAGCTCTTGCCGATCAGCGGGTTGAGGGCCTGCTCGGCCACCCGCGTGGCCAGCGGCTTCTTCATGATGTCCCAGACCAGCAGCTTGTGGTACGCCCGCACCGGCAGCGCCTTGTCGTTGTCGACGCCGAAGGCGCACTTGAGCCACCAGTACGGCGAGTGCAACGCGTGCGCGTGATGGGTGCCGTAGGGCTTGAGGCCGGCCTCGCGGATCTTGGTGAGCAGCTCGTCGGCCTTGTAGATGCGGATGTGGCCGCCCTCGACCTCGTGGTAGGCGTCGGACAGGGTCCAGCAGACCTTCTCGGGGCCGTAGCGCGGCACGGTGATCGCGATACGGCCGCCCGGCTTGAGCACCCGGACCATCTCGGCGAGCACGCCCTTGTCGTCGGGGATGTGCTCCATCACCT
>NZ_BNBC01000015.1:126315-143577 GCF_014654675.1 Streptomyces spiralis | reverse complement strand
CGGAGATGATCACGACGTCGAAGGACTCGTCGGGGAACGGAAGGGCGAGGGCGTCGCCCTCCATGGCGGTGGCGGTGGCCCCGGCCGGTGCCTCCCCGGCCTCCTTCATCGCCGCGAACCACTTGGCGACCTCGCGGATCTCCTCGCCGTTGCGGTCCAGCGCCACGACCTGCGCGCCGCGCCGGTAGCACTCGAACGCGTGCCGTCCGGCGCCGCAGCCGAGGTCCAGGACGCGGTCGCCGGGGGCGAGCGGGAACCGGGAGAAGTCGACGGTCAGCACGTGGCCCTGCTTTCGGAGTAGACAACCTCTGAGCCCGCGGAGCGGTGGGCGCCCGGGGCCGGGGAACGGTCGGTGCCCTGGCCTGCGGAGCGATCGGGCTCCGGGGCCGGGGAACGGTCGGGGCCCGGCGTCCCGGAGTGGTCGGGACCCGGCGTCCCGGAGTCACCGGCGCCCGGACCGGCGGCAGTGACGGTGCCGGCGCCTGCGGCATCGCCCGCATCCGGGCCCGCAAGGCGGCCCGAACCCGGAACCCCGGAGCCGTCCGAGCCCGGGCCGGCGGAGCGGCGCTCGTCCTCGGCCGCGGTGCGGCCGGCGTCCGCGCGCACAGAGCGATCGGGCTCCGGGACCGGGGAACCGCCGGGGCCCGGACCGACGGAGCGGCCGGTCTCCGAAGCCCCGGAGCGGCTCAAGTCCCCGGCCGCGGAGCCGTCGACGCCCGGGATCGCAGAGCCGTCGACGCCCGGGATCGCAGAGCCGTCGGCGCCCTGAGGTGCGGAGTTGCCCGTGTCCACGCCCGCGGAACGGCGCGCGTCCGGGCCGGCGAAGCGGCCGGAGTCCGAAGCCCCGGAGCCGGCAGAGTGCGGGCCGGCGGAGCGGCGGGTGTTGGGGGGTGTGGGGCGGGGTCGGGGCGGAGTGGCTGAGGTGGCGATGGCCTCGCGGTAGTGGGCCACCGTGCCCTCGGCCGCGCGTGCCCATGTGAAGTGGCGCAGGACGCGGTCGCGGCCGGCCGCGCCCAGGCGGGTGCGCAGGTCGGGGTCGTCCAGCAGCCGGCAGAGCGCGGCGGCCAGGGCGCCCGCGTCGCCCGGCGGTACGGCGAGGCAGGTCTCCCCGTCGCGCCCGGCGACCTCGGGGATCGCACCGCCGGTCGTGGCGACCAGCGGCGTGCCCGTGGCCATGGCCTCGGCCGCGGGGAGGGAGAAGCCCTCGTACAGGGACGGCACGCACGCGACCTCGGCCGAGCGCACGAGGTCGACCAGTTCGGCGTCGGAGATGCCCTTGACGAACTCGACGGCGCCCTCGAGGCCGTAGCGCTCGATGGCCTGTGCGACCGGTCCGTCCTCGGCCCGCTTGCCGACCACGACGAGGTGCGCCTCGGGCTGTTCCGCGCGCACCTTCGCCAGCGCCTCGACGAGGAAGACCAGGCCCTTGAGCGGCACGTCCGCGCTGGAGGTGGTCACGATCCGGCCCGGCACCCGCCGCACCGACGGATCGGGTGAGAACAGGTCCGTGTCGGCGCCGATGTGCACGACGTGGACGCGGTCGGACCGTACGCCCAGGTGGTCGACGATCTCCTGCCGGGAGCTGCCGGAGACGGTCAGCACGGACGGCAGCCGGCGCGCGACCCGCCTCTGCATGCGCGTGAAGGCGTACCAGCGCTTCACGGACCACCGCCGCTGCCAGGTGTCGGCGGCGTCCAGCTCCAACTGCCGGTCCACGGTGATGGGGTGGTGGACGGTGGTCACCAGCGGCGCGCCGACATCGCCCAGCAGCCCGTACCCCAGCGTCTGATTGTCGTGCACGACGTCGAACTCGCCGCGCCGGGCCCGCAGATGGCGGCGGGCGCGCAGGGAGAACGTCAGCGGTTCGGGGAAGCCGCCGGTCCACATGGTGGCGACCTCCAGCGCGTCGACCCAGTCGCGGTACTCGTCGCGGCCGGGGGTGCGGAAGGGGTCCGGCTGGCGGTAGAGGTCGAGGCTGGGCAGCTCCGTCAGGCTCAGCCGGCCCGGGGCGCTGTCCTCCAGGTCGTCGAGGACCGGATACGGCTGGGCGCCGATCACCTCGACCCGGTGGCCGAGGCGGGCCAGCTCGCGGGAGAGATGACGGACGTAGACGCCCTGGCCGCCGCAGAACGGGTTTCCCTTGTAGGTGAGGAGCGCGATGTCGAGCGGTCGCTCGCCGTCCGCGGCGAGGTCCGTGGGGGACCCCGCCTGACTGGCCTCAGCGGTCACTCTGGGCCCCCTTCTGACTGCACTGTCCCGCGAGATTACGCCGGGACGCTAATCTAGAACAAGTTTCAGACTTGATCGTTCAGGAGGCTCCGAATCTACCGGCAGGTAGCCTCGCTGTGAGCAGTGGATCAGGTGATTCACGCCACGGCTCGCGCGGTGTACGGCGCCCTGCCATGCTGTCCGATCACACGCACTCACCGACTGTCACGGAGCGGTACCCATGCCTGCGCAAGCCAAGGTGGAAGCCAGCACCGCGCGGCCGTCCGCGAAGCCCGCGACCCCCGCGCGCGAGCACGGGCCGGCCATGTCGCCGCCCCTGACCGAGCGGCAGGAGGCGCGCCGCCGTCGCATCCTGCGCGCGACCGCGCAGCTCGCCGGGCGGGGCGGCTTCGACGCGGTGCAGATGCGGGAGGTGGCGGAGTCCTCGCAGGTGGCCCTCGGCACCCTCTACCGGTACTTCCCGTCCAAGGTGCATCTGCTGGTCGCCACCATGCAGGACCAGCTCGAGCGCATGCACGGCACCCTGCGCAAGAAGCCGCCGGTCGGCGAGAGCCCGGCCGAACGGGTCGCGGAGACCCTGATGCGGGCCTTCCGCGCCCTCCAGCGCGAGCCGCACCTGGCCGACGCCATGGTCCGCGCGCTGACCTTCGCGGACCGCAGCGTGAGCCCCGAGGTCGACCAGGTCTCCCGCCAGACCACGGCGATCATCCTGGACGCGATGGGCCAGGACGACCCGACCCCGCAACAGCTGTCCGCGGTCCGCGTGATCGAGCACACCTGGCACTCGGCGCTGATCACCTGGCTCTCGGGCCGGGCCTCCATCGCCCAGGTGAAGATAGACATAGAGACGGTGTGCAGACTGATCGACCTGCCGGCTCCCGACGAGGACTGAAGAGCCCACGAGAGCCGCACGGCCCATCGGACCGGACACGAAGAAACCCGGGCACACGGCCCGGGCACGAAAAAACCTACGAGACGGGTTCCCTTCGCCGGCATTGCCCGGATCAGGTTCCAGGGGTCGCCTTCCGGTCTCTCGACCTTCCGGCCTCTCAGCCCGACCGTCGACGTCGGCCTCAGCGGATGCCTTTCGGCGTCTCGCCAAAGTCGGCTACTCCGGTCGAACTCCCTCACTCGCCCCGTAGGCACTTACCAGGATAGAACGCCCAAGCCCGGACACAACACCCGAACCAGAAGATTTTTTTCCGATGTTCTGAGCAGCACGCTCCTGCTATACAGCTCCATGGAACACAGCACCCCGGAGCCCCCGAAGCCCCCGAAGCCCCCGGAATTTCTGGAATCCCTGGAGCACCTCCTCGCCGAGCGCGCCTGCGAGCGCCTCGTCATCGACTTCGTCCACCGCCTGGACCTGGGCGACCCCGGTTCGGTGGCCGAGCTGTTCACGCAGGACGGCGTCTGGGAATGGCCGCCGCCCGGCGACGGCCGGCGCGTCCAGGGTCGGGACGCCCTGCGCGCCTACTTCGCCTCCCGCCCCGCCGACCGGCTCTCCCGCCGTCTGATGTCGAACATCGTCGTCACGGTGACCTCCCCGGACACGGCCACGGCCGTCTCCTACTTCACGACCTACCGCGTGGACGGCCACCAGGGCGGCATGGTGCCCGCCGGCCCGCCCGTCCAGATCGGCCATTACGAGGACCGGTTCCGCCGGGTCTCCGGCGCCTGGCTCCTGACCTCCCGGACCCTGCACCTGCCCTTCGGTGGCCCGACACCCGTGGACCCCGGGCAGGAACCGGGCCGGTAGAGTGAGCCGGTCGTCTTCACGCCTGTCCGGGGGGAAGCCGGTGCGAATCCGGCGCTGACCCGCAACCGTGAGCCGCCCCTCGTGGGCGGCGAGCCGGACTGCCCCGGGCGGGAGCGTGAGCGGCTCACGTGCGCCGGCAGCCCGCCGCCGCACGGCACCGTCGAGGTATACGGAGCCGAGCCGCCGGGGTGTCCCGTGCTGCCCGGCTCCCTTCAGGGAGAGGCATCCGCCGATCATGAACATCCGCCGCAGCGCCGCGGCCCTGGCCGCCGTCGCCCTGATCGGCATATCGGCACCCGCCGTCGCCGCCGACTCCTCCCCCTCTCCCTCCGGGTCCCCCACGCTGCCCTCAGGGCTCTACGGCACCACGGACCCCAAGTACGACGGCGTCTGGCGGCAGTCCCTCGCGCTGCTCGCACAGCACACGGCGGGTGTGCGGCCCGCCGCGAAGGCCGTGGACTGGCTGACGGGGCAGCAGTGCGCGAACGGCGCCTTCGCCTCCTTCCGCGCCGACACGTCCCGCGCCTGCGACTCCAAGGTCGTGGTCGACACCAACAGCACGGCCGCCGCCGTCCAGGCCCTCGCCGCGCTCGGCGGACACGGCGCCACGACCGGCAAGGCGGTGTCCTGGCTGAAGTCCGTGCAGAACGCCGACGGCGGCTGGGGCTACACGCCCGGCGGGCCCAGCGACACCAACTCCACCTCGGTCGTCGTCGGGGCGCTCACCGCCGTGGGCGAGAAGCCCGAGGCCGTGCGCAAGGGCGGGAAGTCCCCCTACGACGCCCTGCTGGAGTTCGCCCTGCCGTGCTCCGGTGACGCCGCGGGCGCCGGCGCGTTCGCCTACCAGCCCGACAAGAAGGGCACGCTCGCCGCCAACGCGGACGCCACCGCCGCGGGTGTGGTCGCCGCCCTCGGACAGGGCCTGGCCGCCAAGGCCGCGAGCGGCGACGGGAACGGCGGCGGCGACCGCTGCTCGGACTCCGGCAAGGCCGGCCCCGCCCGGGCCGCCGCCAACGGCGCCGCGTATCTCGCGCGCGCTGTCGGCAAGGACGGCTACCTCACCTCCGTACTCCCCGGCGCCACCGACCAGCCCGACTACGGCAACACCGCCGACGCGGTCGTCGCGCTCGCCGCGCAGGGCGGGGCCGCCACGGCGCAGAAGCCCCTCCAGTGGCTGGAGAAGCACTCCGAGGCGTGGGCGAAGCAGAGCGGTCCCGCCGCGTACGCCCAGCTCGTCTTCGCCGCCCGGGCGACCGGCACCGACCCGCGTGACTTCGGCGGCATCGACCTGGTCGAGCGGCTCAACGCCACCGGCCCGGCGCCCCAGGCGGCCGTCGCCAAGGACAAGGAGGGCGCCACGGACGTCGCGAAGGGCAACTCCGGCCACGCTGTCTGGTGGGCCGCCGGGATCCTTCTGGTCGTCGTCATCGCCGTCGGCCTCATGCTGAGCCGCGGCAGGGGCGACAAGGTGCGGCAGCCGTGACGCGCCGCTTCCGCGCGCTGTCCGCCGTGCTGCTGGCCGCCGTGTGCCTGCTGTCGGCGAGCGTGGGCCAGGCGCAGGCGGTCGGTTACCGCTACTGGTCGTTCTGGGACCGCGACGGCGGCCACTGGACGTACGCCACCGAGGGGCCGTCCACCGCCCGCCCCGCCGACGGCGACGTGCAGGGTTTCCGCTTCGCGGTGAGCCAGGACTCCCAGGACGCCGCCCAGCCGCACGGAAGTGCCGACTTCGCGGCCGTCTGCGCCAAGACGCCCGCCCAGCAGGGCAAGAAGCGGATCGCACTGGTCCTCGACTTCGGCACGAAGGCCGACGCGCCCTCCGGCGAGACCCCGCCCGCGCCGCGTACGGCCTGCGCCCGCGTCCCCGCCGACGCCACGACGGCGGAGGCCCTGGCGGCGGTCGCGGGGCCCCTGCGCTACGACACCAACGCCCTGCTCTGCGCCATCGCCGGGTATCCGCGGCAGGGGTGCGGCGAGCAGGTCGCGTCGGGGAAGAGCACATCGTCGAAGAGCGGCGGCGCGCAGGACGAGGCGAAGAAGGCGGACGAGGACGGCGGTCCCTCGGTCGGCCTCGTCGCGGGCGGTGCCGTCGTGCTCGTACTGGCCGGAGCGGCCGTCTGGCAGGCCCGGCGGCGGCGCGGAGATGCGTAAGGCGTCCGCCGGCACGGGGCGGCCTCCGGCCCCCGCAGGCGCGGGGCCGAGCCGGACGGCAGGCGGTCCGGGCACGCGCGCAGAGGCCGATGGCGCGGGCATGAGCCCGACGCCGGCCGGCGCCCGCGCGGTTCCGCGCGACGCCACCGGCGACGAAAACCCACACGGGACAGCAGCCGACACCGACACGCGCCCCACGCCAGACGGCACCCCTGCGCTTCCGCGCAACGCCACCGGCGACGCAGACCCACGCGGGACAGCAGCCGGCACGGACACGCGTCCGGCGGCCGACGGCGCTCGCGCAGCCATGCGGCGGACGCCCGGCTGGGCACGCTCGGGCCTGCGCGGCGCGCGCGGCGGCGCACGGACAAGCGTGCGTGGAGTACCCGGCGCGGCACGCGCGAACCCGCGCGGAGTGCCCGGCGCCGCACGCGTGAATCCGCGTGGCGCCGCCGGTGTGCATGCGGGGGCCTGGTGGTTGTGGGCCCTGGCTCTCGGGACCGCTGCCACCCGTACCACCAACCCCCTCCTGCTCGCCCTGCTCCTCACCGTCTCCGGGTACGTCGTGGTGACCTGCCGCCCCGACACGCCCTCCGCCCGCTCGTACACCGCGTTCGTCCGGCTCGCGCTCGCCGTGCTGCTCATCCGTCTCGTCTTCGCCGTCGCCCTCGGCTCCCCCATCCCCGGCACGCATGTGCTCGTCACCCTGCCCGAAGTGCCGCTGCCGCACTGGGCGCAGGGCATCCGCCTGGGCGGCCGGGTCACGGCCGAGGCTCTGGTCTTCGCCCTGTACGACGGCCTGAAGCTGGCCACCCTGCTCGTCTGCGTCGGCGCCGCCAACGCCCTCGCCGCCCCCGCCCGGCTGCTGAAGTCCCTTCCGGGCGCCCTGTACGAGATGGGCGTCGCCGTCGTCGTCGCGCTCACCTTCGCCCCGCACCTGGTCGCCGACGGCCGCCGGCTGCGCGCGGCCCGCCGGCTGCGCGGGCGGCCCGACCGGGGCGTCCGCGGTCTGCTGCACGTGGGACTGCCGGTCCTTCAGGGCGCGCTGGAGCGGTCCGTCGCCCTGGCCGCCGCGATGGACGCCCGCGGCTACGGCCGTACGGCCGAGGTCGCGCCCGCCGTGCGCCGTACCACCGCCGCCCTGACCCTCGGGGGCCTGCTCGGCGTCTGCGCCGGAACGTACGGACTGCTCACCGCCGAGGGCGGCACCTACGGCCTGCCGGTCCTGCTCGCCGGGGTCGCCGCCGCCCTCGCCGGGCTCCGCCTCGGCGGCCGGCGCTCCCCGCGCACCCGCTACCGGCCCGACACCTGGAACCTCCGTTCCTGCCTGGTCGCCGGAGCGGGAGCGGCCGTCGCGGCGCTCCTCACGCTCGCCGCCGCCCGCGACCCCGAGGCCCTGCACCCCGGTGTCGTGCCCCTCACCGCCCCCACCCTCCCCCTGTGGCCCGCCGCGGCCGTACTCCTGGGCCTGCTGCCCGCCTTCGCCGCCGCACCCACGCCCGCCCGCACGTCCCCCGAGGAGCCGTCGTGATCCGCTTCGAGGATGTCTCCGTGACGTACGACGGGGCGGCCGAACCCACCGTCCGCGGAGTTGACTTCGAGGTGCCCGAGGGTGAACTCGTGCTGCTCGTCGGCCCGTCCGGGGTCGGCAAGTCGACCGTCCTCGGCGCGGTGAGCGGGCTCGTGCCGCACTTCACCGGCGGCACCCTGCGCGGCCGGGTCACCGTGGCCGGCCGCGACACCCGCACCCACAAGCCGCGCGAGCTCGCCGACGTCGTCGGCACGGTCGGACAGGACCCGCTCTCCCACTTCGTCACCGACACCGTCGAGGACGAACTCGCCTACGGCATGGAGTCGCTGGGCCTCGCCCCGGACGTGATGCGGCGGCGGGTGGAGGAGACCCTGGACCTGCTGGGCCTGGCCGATCTGCGGGACCGTCCCATCGCCACGCTCTCCGGCGGCCAGCAGCAGCGGGTCGCGATCGGCTCCGTCCTCACCCCGCACCCGAAGGCCCTCGTCCTCGACGAGCCCACCTCCGCGCTGGACCCGGCCGCCGCCGAGGAGGTCCTCGCCGTCCTCCAGCGGCTCGTGCACGACCTCGGCACCACGGTCCTCATGGCCGAGCACCGCCTGGAGCGCGTCGTCCAGTACGCCGACCAGGTCGTCCTCCTGCCCGCCCCCGGCGCCGCCCCGACGATCGGCGCCCCGGCCGACCTCATGGCCGTCTCGCCGGTGTACCCGCCGGTGGTCGACCTGGGCCGCCTGGCGGGCTGGTCCCCGCTGCCCCTGACGGTCCGCGACGCCCGCCGCCGGGCGGCGGACCTGCGTGAGCGACTGACCGGCCGCGAGCCCGCACCGGCGGCGCCCGGGCCCGCACCCGGGACCACCGCGGCGCCCGCGCGTCCGGCCGCCCCGCGCACCCTCTTCCCGCTCCTGCGCAGGCGCGCCCCCCGCGACACCGGCCCCACGGACACACCACCGGTCGTCGCCGAGGCCCGCGCGCTGGCCGTCCGGCGCGGCCGCGTCCAGGCGCTGCGGCACGTGCACCTGACCGTCGCCCCCGGCGAGACCATCGCCCTCATGGGGCGCAACGGCGCCGGGAAGTCCACCCTCCTGGGCTCCCTGGTCGGACTGGTGGAACCCTCCGGCGGGCAGGTCCGCGTGGGCGGCGCGGTCCCCCACCGCACCCCGCCCCGCGACCTCGTGCGCCGCGTCGGGCTGGTCCCGCAGGAGCCACGCGACCTGCTGTACGCCGACACGGTCGCCGCCGAGTGCGCGGCCGCCGACCGCGACGCGCAGGCCGCGCCCGGCACCTGCCGGGCCCTGGTCTCCGAGCTGCTGCCCGGGGTCGCCGACGCCACCCACCCCCGGGACCTGTCCGAGGGGCAGCGGCTGGCGCTCGCGCTGGCCGTGGTCCTGACCGCCCGGCCACCGCTGCTGCTGCTCGACGAGCCGACCCGCGGCCTGGACTACGGCGCGAAGGCCCGCCTGGTCACCGTGCTGCGCGAGCTCGCCGCCGCCGGGCACGCGATCGTACTGGCCACGCACGACGTGGAGCTGGCCGCGGAGCTCGCCCACCGGGTGGTGCTGCTCGCCGAGGGCGAGGTGATCGCCGACGGCCCGACCGCCGAGGTGGTCGTCTCCTCCCCCTCCTACGCCCCCCAGGTCACCAAGATCCTGGCCCCGCACAGGTGGCTCACGGTCGCCCAGGTCCGCGAGGCACTGGCATGACGACCATGACGACCGCCCGTGACTCGTCCCACGGCTCCGTGCGGGCCGTCCGGTTCGGCCCCCGCTCCGTGATCACGCTCGCCCTGGTCAGCGCCGTCGGTGTGGTGGCCTTCACCTGGCCGTTCCTGGCCCCGCCCGCCTCCCGGCTCAGCGCGCACGCGCAGGACGCGCCCTGGCTCTTCGCGGGCCTGCTCGTGCTGCTCGTCGCCGTCCTCGCCGCGACGATCTCCGAGTCCGGTCTCGGCCCGAAGGCCGTCGCCATGCTCGGCGTGCTGGCCGCGACGGGGGCCGCGCTGCGCCCGATCGGCGCCGGGACCGCCGGCATCGAGCCCATGTTCTTCCTGATGGTGCTGAGCGGACGCGTCCTCGGCCCGGGCTTCGGGTTCGTGCTCGGCTCGACGACCATGTTCGCCTCCGCGCTGCTCACAGGTGGGGTGGGGCCCTGGATGCCGTTCCAGATGCTGGCCATGGGGTGGTTCACCATGGGCGCGGGCCTGCTGCCGGGCCCGGACCGCCTGCGCGGCCGTACGGAACTGCTGATGCTGGCCGGCTACGGCTTCCTCGCCGCCTTCGCCTACGGCACGGTCATGAACCTCGCGGGCTGGCCCTTCATGGGCACCCTCGCCTCCTCCATCGCCTTCGACCCGCACGCCACGGTCCCCGCCAACCTGGCCCGCTTCCTCGCCTACTGCCTGGCCACCTCGCTCGGCTGGGACCTGGGCCGGGCCGCCGTCACCGTCGTCCTGACCCTGGTCGTCGGCCCGGCCGTGCTGAGGGCGCTGCGCCGTGCCACCCGGCGGGCCGCCTTCGAGACGCCGGTCACGTTCGACCCGCCCGCACCGTGAACCGGCCCACATGACGCGGATCACCTACGACCCCGGGTCGTAGCCACGCGGCCCATGGCATGTGCGCGCGTTTACCCGCGCCGACCTGCGCATTGAGAGCCCGCTCACACCCACGCACACCACCGCGGATGCGACGACAACTAGTAAAAGGGGTGTTTGCGGGCAGACGCGCCCCCTGCTTGTCTGGACGACGTCGTCAGGAGCCGACGGTCCCCGGACCCCGGACACATCCGGGACTCCGGGGCCTTCGGTGCCAGGGCAGCTCCTCCTCCCGCTCCCGCGGGCTCCGGCTGCTCGCGACACTCCCGTCCCCGACGCAAGAGGTTCTCCGTGCCCGTCTCCCTCATCCGTCGCATCGCCTCCCCGAAGAAGGCCCTCACCACCGCCGCCGTGGCCGCCGCCACCGCCGGCATCGCCCTGACTTCGGCTCCCGCCCAGGCCGCCACCCACGCCTCGGGCCCGGACGCGAAGGCGATCGCGCACCAGATGATCCCGGACGCCGCGCAGTTCAACGCCTTCAGCCGCATCGTCGAGCACGAGAGCGGCTGGAACCCCCACGCCACCAACGCCTCCTCCGGCGCCTACGGCCTGGTCCAGGCGCTGCCCGCCTCGAAGATGTCCTCGGCGGGCGCCGACTGGAAGACCAACCCCAAGACCCAGATCAAGTGGGGCCTGGACTACATGAACTCCCGCTACGGCAGCCCGGCCAAGGCCTGGAGCTTCTGGCAGTCCCACGGCTGGTACTGAGCCGACCCCACCCCCGGCCCCTGAGCCGGCCACCGACGCGAGGGCGGCGGTCCCCCGATCCCCGGGACCGCCGCCCTCGTCGTGTCCGGACACCGTACGACCACGCACGTCTGCTTTCCTGGTGCCATGGCAGCAGACCCGCCGCGGGACGCCCGCCCGGACGCCGCCGAGGCCCGCGGTCTGCGCATGGTGCCGGTGCTGCTGGGGCTGACGGTGGTCAGCGGCATCATCGACGCGGTGAGCTACTTGGGGCTCCACCACGTCTTCACCGCGAACATGACCGGCAACGTGGTGGTCCTCGGTTTCGCCGCCGCCGGGGCGCCCGGCTTCTCCGTGTCTCACACCGCCACGTCCCTGGCCTGCTTCCAGCTGGGCGCGCTGGCCGGCGGCCGGGTCGCGGTGCGCTACGGCGGCCGCTCGCGGCGCAGTTGGGCCCGTGTGACGTTCGCCGTCGAGGCGGCCCTGGTCGGGGCGTCGGCGGCGGTCGCCTTCGCCGCCCCGGGCGCCACCGGGACGGCGTACACGCTGATCGCCCTGACCGCCCTCGCGATGGGCCTGCGCAACGCGACGGTCGTCAAACTGGGCGTGCCCGACCTGACGACCACCGTCCTGACCAGGACCCTGGCCGACCTCGCCGCCGACTCCCGCGCCGCCGGCGGCACCGGCATGGGCTCCGTACGCCGCGCCGCGTCAGTGGTCGCGATGCTCGCCGGCGCGGCCCTCGGCGCCTGGCTGGTGGTCCGCCGCGACCTGGGCACGCCGCTGCTGATCGCGGCGCTGGCGGCCGGGGTGCTGGCGGCGGTGACGTCGGGCCGCGAGTGACGTCATCTGCCGCCGAAGTCGACGTCCTTGGTCTCGACGGTCCCGGCCGTGCGTCCCGGTGCCTGCTGGTACTTCCAGTACAGGTTGGTGTGGGCGATGACCTGCTCCGGCGGCGGGGCGCCCCAGGCCGACATGTCCTCCGTGGTGTGGGCGTCGCCGACCAGGATCGTGTCGTATCCCCGCACCAGCGCGCCGTGCAGCGTCGAGCGGACGCACACGTCGGTCGACGCCCCGGTCACGAACAGGCGGCCCACCCCGAGTCCCGACAGCACGGTCTCGAGTGTGGTGTCCTCGAACGAGTCACCGTAGTTCTTGTGAACGAGCGGCTCGCCCTCACCCGGCGTCAGCTCGGGCACGATCCGCCAGCCGTCACTGCCCTTCACCATCCCCTCGTCGGCGTGCTGCACCCACACGACGGGAGTCTCCTCCCGCCGGGCGCGCTCGACCAGGGCGGCGATGTTCGCGACGACCGCCTCACGCTCGTACGCCTTGCCGACGACATCGTTCTGCACGTCGACGACGAGGAGTGCGGTGTTGGGCCGGTCCTGAAGTGTGGTCATGGTTCCCCCTTGCGCCTGCCGGTGCCATCCTCGACCACACTAGACCGGGCCACTGACAATCGGGTCAGTCCGCGACAGACGTCCAGGTGACAAAGCTGGTGAAGGCCTCCGGCCGGAAGGTGAGCATTGGGCCGGTGGGGGCCTTGGAGTCGCGTATGGCGACGGTGGCGCAGGGGGTTTCGGCGATCTCCACGCATTCGCCGCCTTGGTCGCTGCTGTAACTGGACTTACGCCACTTGATCTCCATAGCGGTCCTCCATCACGCGCCGGATCAGCTCCGCCGAGTCCTTGATGGACAGTGCGGCGGCTCGGAGGTGATCGTAACGGAGCGAGCAGTCGTTGACGGTGGTCGGATTGGCGGTCGGATGCCCGCTGCCGTAGCCCTCCGTGTAGACAATGGTCGGGTCACTGGCGAAGCGGAAGAGGGTGAACGAGCCTGTCAATCCCGCATGCGCTCCGGCCGAGTACGGCAGGATCTGAACGTTGATCCTGAAGTGGTCCTCGAACGACAACAGGTGAGCCAGTTGCCCCCGCATGGTCTCCGGGCTGCCGATCTCCTGGTACAGGACGGCCTCGCCAAGGATCATCCAGAAGACCGGCGTCACTTCCTTGTCGAAAATTCGTTGACGGGCCAGACGTACAGCGGTCCGGTCGTCGAGGCTTGTCTGGTCGAGTGCACCCAGCGTGGCACGCGCGTAGGCGCCGGTCTGGAGCAGACCATGGACCACGCCCATCTGGTAGGTGCGAATCTCAGTGGCTTGCGTCTCCAACGCCGCCACCTGCTGGAACCACGTGGGTAGTTGGCTGCGCAGCACCAGCTCGACCAGTCGCGACAGCAAGCCGTCCGATCCCAACGCGGCATCCACTCGCTCACTGAACTCGGGCGTCGGCACTTTCCGCGCCGTCTCGATCTGCCCGACCAGCGACCCGGTGTAGTTGACGATCTCCCCAAGTTGCCGCTGTGTCAGGCCTGCGGCCTCCCGCAGCCGCCGCAGCTCGAAGCCGTAGTAGTCGAGCGGTGAGGCCCCCGGGTCGAGGACGTTGATGTTGGTCACGCACGGTCCCCTTTGCGCAGCCGGCCCACCGGCGGACCGGTTGTGTTCACGTAGTAGCCCAGCGTAGTGACGGCACGTCAGCCTCGTCCCGTGAACGACTACTTTCCCTCGATCCTCGCGGGCCCCCGCCCCGACCGGTACCGGATGACGCTCACCGCCGGTGAGCACTCCGCGGGACACATCCGCCGGATCGTCCGCTCTCACCTGACCGACTGGGACCTGACCGAGCTGGCCGACACCCTGGAGCTCGCCGTCACCGAGCTGATCGCCAACGTCGTACGCCATGTCCCGGACCGCCGCTGCACGCTGCTGGTCCTGCGGCAGACGGCGGGCGTCCGGGTGGAGGTGAGCGACGGCTCGCCCCGGCTTCCCGCCGCACCGCGCGACTTGGCGCCGGACGCGGAGTGCGGGCGCGGCCTGCTGCTGCTCGACGCCGTCGTCGGCAAGTGGGGCGTGGAGCCGCACGGGACGGGCGGGAAGACCGTGTGGTTCGAATGCACGGGTGGTGAAACGCCCCTACAGTAAGGAGAGTTGCGAATCTCGGGGGCGGGGCGATGGCGCGGATCGTCGGTGTGCACGGCGTGGGCAAGCAGCGGCTGGGGAGCAACACGCTGCTGAAGGACTGGGGACCCGCGCTGGCCGACGGGCTCGAGCGGGCGGCCGGCCCGCGGCTCGGGGACGGCGACCTGCGGATGGCGTTCTACGGCGACCTGTTCCGGCCCCCGGGTCACACTCTGGCCGTGGGTGATTCGATGTTCACCGAGGAGGACGTCGACGACGGCCTGGAGGCCGAGCTGCTGCTGGAGTGGTGGGCGGCCGGTGCGCGGACCGACAGCGCGGTACCGCCTCCCGGAGGGGACACGCTGGCGCGTTCGCCGCGGGCGGTGCAGACCGCGCTGCGGGTGCTCCAGCACTCCCGGTTCTTCGCCGGACTGACCCTGCGCGGCCTGGTGTCCGACCTCAAACAGGTCCGCCGCTATCTGACGGACGACGAGCTGCGGGCGGCGGCCCGCGGCCGGGTGGCGGAGGCGATCGGGCCGGACACGCGGGTGGTGGTGGCGCACTCGCTGGGCTCGGTCGTCGCCTACGAGGCGCTGTGCGCGCTGCCCGGGCATCAGGTCCGTGCGCTGGTGACGCTGGGTTCGCCGCTGGGCATGCGCATGGTGTTCGACCGGCTCCGCCCCGAGCCCGGCGCCTGGCCGGGCGACGCCGCCACACTGCGCTGGACGAACGTCGTCGACGAGGGCGACCTGGTCGCGGCGGTCAAGGATCTGTCGCTGTTCTTCGGGGCCGGCGTGGGCGGGACGGTCGTGCACAACGGCTCGCACGCCCACGACGCCACGCTCTACCTCACGGCGAAGGAAACCGGCGAGGCGGTGGCGGAGGCCCTGGCATGAACGGGACCGGCGATGGTGGGGGAGATCCGCGGCGCTATCTGATCGCCACCGCGGTCAGCCACTACCCGAACGCCCCCGCCGAGCTGGAGTGGGACCGGCCGGGCCTGACGGAGGCCCGGCGCAAGGTGGTGGAGCTGTTCACGGACGAGCTGGGCTACAAGCACGTGTCGGAGCTTGGCGCCAACCCCACACAGCACCAACTGCTGAAGGAACTGCGGGACTTCTGCATCTCCCCGGACCGGCTTCCGGACGACGTCGTCGCCGTGTACCTCGCCGGGCACGGCGACGTCCTGCCGAACGGCGACTACGTCCTGCTGACCGCGGACACCAGCCCCGACGACCTGTACGACGCCCTGCTCCCGGCCACCCTGGCCCGCAAGATCCTCGCGGGGACGAAGGTGCGCCGGCTGCTGCTGATGCTCGACACCTGCTTCTCGGGGCAGGGCGGCAACGAACTGCTGGCCACCATGGCACGGTTGAAGAGCGACTGGCGCGAGGAGGGCACGGGCCTGGCGGTGGTCACCTCGGCGCAGCCGCGCGAGCTGGCGCTGACGGGCGCGTTCCCGGAGCTGCTGGCGGAGGCCGTGACGAGCCTGGCGACTGCGGGCTACGCGCCCCCGCTGCTGGCCCTGGACGCGGTGGTCAACGCCACCCGCGCCAACCCCAAGCGGCCCGACTACCAGCACATCGGCCTGGAGATCATCGGCCTGACCGGGGAGACCCCGCCCTTCCTGCCCAACGCCAAGCACAGCCCTCGCCTCTCCCACACGGACCTGGCGCTGCAACAGGCGGCGGAGTGGAACGAGCAGGACAGGCGGCGGGACGAGGCGTTCCGGGCGCAGCTGCTGCGGCGGGCGATGGGGCACCGGGACCGGGACCGGGTGGGATGGTGGTTCTCGGGACGGCATCAGGCGCTCGAGGACATCACGGAGTGGCTCCGCGAGCTGCCGGAGGACCGGCCGGCTCTGGTGGTCACCGGCGACCCCGGTTCGGGCAAGACCGCCGTCCTCGGCCTGCTGGCGGCCGTGAGCGACCCGGAGTACCGGCGCACGGTGCCGCTGTCGAGCCTGGGCCTGGCCTCCGACCGGCTGCCCCGCCGCAGGGCGATCCGCGCGGCCCTCTACGCGCAGAACCTCACCGACCAGCAGGTCGTGCGCGCGCTGGCGGCGGCCCTGCGGCTGCCGCCGGCCGAGGGGGTGGCGGAACTGCTGAACCACCTCACCGCCCGTCCGGTGCCGGACCGTCCGCGCGCTGTGCTGATCGACGGCCTCGACGAGGCGGTGACGCCGGAGTCGCTGTGCGGTCAGGTGCTGCGCCCGCTGATGGACCTGGGGCGCCCGTACCTGCGGTTGCTGCTGGGCACCCGTCCCCACCTCTTCGGACCGCTGGGCCTGCGCCGCTCCCAGCACGTCGACCTGGACGCCCCGCGCTACGCCGACCCGGAGGCCGTGCTGGCGTACACGCTCCGCAATCTGCTGGACGCGCAACCCGACTCGCCGTACCTGTGGTGCGACGGCGACCACCGCCTGGCCGTCGCGCGAGCCGTCGCCGAGGCGGCCGGGCACTCGTTCCTGGTCGCCCGCATCACGGCCGGCACCCTGGCCGCCTCGTCCGCCCTGCCCGACCCGCTGGACGCCGGGTGGCGCCGTTCCCTGCCGAGCGCCGCCGCCGACGCCATGCACCGCGACCTGCACCAGCGATTCGGCGACCGCGCGGGGACGATCCTCGATCTGCTGCGGCCACTGGCGTACGCGGAGGGGCAGGGGCTGCCCTGGGAGGACATCTGGGCCCCGCTCGCGTCGGAGCTGTCCGGACACCGCTACACCAACCAGGACCTGCACCGGCTGCGCCGGGACGCCGGGGCGTACGTGGTCGAGGCGGCCGAGGACGGGCGGTCGGTGTACCGGCTCTACCACGAGGCGATGGCGGAGTACCTGCGCCAGGACCAGGACGCACGAGCGGCTCACCGGGCGTTCACCACGGCGCTGCGCCGGACCGTCCCGTACCGCCTCGACGGCCGTCGCGACTGGGCGCGCGCCCACCCGTACCTCCGCCGCCACCTGGCCGGCCACGCCGCCCGCGGCGGCGTGCTCGACGACCTGGTGGCCGACACCGAGTACCTCGCCCACGCCGACTGCGACACCCTCGTGACCCACCTGGAGGAGGTGGAGAGCGACACCGCCCGGCTGCACGCCGCCGTCTACCGCGCGTCGATCGACGTCCACCGCCCCCTGGACGCGGACGCCCGCCGCCGGATCCTCGCGCTGGACGCGGCCCGCTACAACGAGCCGTCACTGGTCGAGGCGCTGAACAGCTCGGCGCCGGGGGCCGGTTGGCATCCCGTCGCCGCATCGGGTTCGCTGCTGACGGGGAACGTGCGCAACGTCCTCACGGGTCACTCGAGAGCCGTAGGGGCGGTGGCGTGCACCGTGCTGAACAACCGCACCGTCGCCGTCACCGGCTCCG
>NZ_BNBC01000015.1:59232-126146 GCF_014654675.1 Streptomyces spiralis | reverse complement strand
AACGGCCACCCCGTCGCCGTCACCGGCTCCAAGGACAACACCGTACGCATCTGGGACCTCGCCACCGGCCAACCCGTGGGCAGGCCGATGGCGGTATCCGGTCACCGGACAAGCCTGGTGGTTGCTCCGCTGGACGGCCGCCCGGTCGCCGTCACCAGCTCAATTGGCTCGGAGCCCTGCGTATGGGACCTGACGACCCAGCAGCAGAGGGGACAGCTGCAAGGAGAGGAAGACATCTGGATCACGGCGATGGCGTGCACGAAGCTCGACGACCGCACTGTTGTCGTCGGCTGCGTCTATGGAGGGGAGCCGCGCATCTGGGACCTGGAGTCCCGTCGGGAACTGGCGACACTGGCATCTGACGGGGACGGCGGCTACGTGCGTACCGTGGCCTGTTCCGAGGTGGAAGGCCGACCCGTCCTGCTGGCGTCCTACCCCACCCAACAGGTCAAGGTCCTGGATCTGAAGGACGGCCGGCAGGTCGGAAGCCTCGAAGGCTCCGCCACGTCGATGTCGCTGGCCTGCACACTGCTTGCCGGGCGGCCGATCGCCGTGGGTGGCTCGGGCGACACGGTCCGGGTCTGGGAGGTGTCCGTCCGACAGGGCCTGGGCCGACCCATGACCGGTCACACCCAGTGGATCAGCACGATGGACCTCGCGTACGTCGATGGACGGCAGGTGCTCGTCACCGGCTCCTTCGACCGGACCGTGCGGAAGTGGGATGCGCACACCTGCGTGCCAGTGGGCGAGCCGCTGACGACTCAGGCGGAGAGTTTGTTCTCCGTGGCCTGTTCCGTGCTGAAAGGTCGCCCCGTCGTCCTCACCAGCACCGCGCTGGGCACCGCCGTGCGGGTGTGGGACACGGAAACCTGGCAGGAGGCCGGGCCACAGCTCGAGGGCCCCACGGAACCGGTGAGTGAGATGACGTGTGCGTTCCTGCACGATCGTCCACTGGTCATCGGCTACGCACTGGACAAAACGGTCTGGGTGTGGGACCTGGAAACAGGCCGATCCCTTTACCCGCCCCTGCGCGTCGACGGGCCGGAGGTCCTGCGCACGGCGGCCACCCTCCTGGACGGTCGCCCGGTGGCCGTCACCTCTGACGACGACACAACCCGCATCTGGGACTTGAGCGACCACCGGCCCCTCGCCGAGATCGACCAGGGTGCCCGGGCCGTGGCGTGCGGGGAGCTGGCTGACCGTCCGGTGTTGGTGACCTGTGCGAGGGACAGCGCCGTGCATGTCTGGGACCTGGCGACAGGTCGACCACTCGGCCGCCCGATGACCGGACACAGCAAGTCACCCTCCTCGGTGCGGTGCGCGATCCTCGACGGCCGTTCCGTCGCCGTGACCAGCTCACTGGACCACACGGTCCGCATCTGGGACCTCGCGACCGGAGCCGCCGTGAGCGTGATCCATGTACCAAGCCCCTCCCGTGCCCTCCTCGTCGAGGACAGCGGCCTGCTCGTCTGCAACCTCGGCAGTGACGTGGCCGTCCTCAGAAGAGCCCGGCCCGACGCACTCGGCTGAGTGCCGGGACGCCTTGTCAGTGGCGTGGTGCATGATCGGCGCGTCGGTTCTCCGAGGGGATGAGGGTGCGCCATGCGGATCACGAACCAGCAGGTGACAGGGCACGCGTTTCTGCGGCAGATGTACGCGGACGAGTACTTCCCCGATCATGTCGTGGACAAGGGGAGGGCGATCCTGCTGCGGCTGTGCGGCCGGATCGAGGCTGAGCAGCCGTCGGACCTGGCAGCCCTGTACGTGCTGACCCAAGCCGCGACGGAGGATTTCAACCGTCTGGAAGCGGAGTTCGAGGCGGCCGGGAGCGAGATCGAGACGGTCGCGCGAGAGCTGATCGCCGAGGACTTCTGGTTCATCGCGTCGGCATACGGCTTCACGAACGCGGACGCCGAGGAACTGATCGCCACGCGTGATTGGTGACCGACGGGATCAGCTCGGAGCACGGTCCCTCGGGACGGCCGCCTCGCTGCCGAGTTCGGCGGCGGCCGTGACCGTCCGCCCGCGCGGCCCCTGGAGCAGATACGTCAGTCCGAAGCCCGTGCAGACGACGACCGCGCCGCCGACCGCGTCCAGGACCCAGTGGTTGCCGGTGGCGACGATCGCGGAGACCGTGAAGAGGGGGTGGAGGAGGCCCAGGGCCTTCATCCACCACCTCGGGGCCACGATCGCGATCACCAGGCCGCACCACAGCGCCCACCCGAAGTGCAGGGACGGCATCGCCGCGTACTGGTTGGTGAGGGCCGTGAGGGTGCCGTAGTCCGGCTTGGAGAAGTCCTGGACGCCGTGGACGGTGTCGATGATGCCGAGGTTCGGCATCAGGCGGGGCGGCGCCAGCGGGAAGGCCCAGAAGCCGACGAGGGCCAGGAGCGTGGCGAAGCCGAGGGCCGAGCGGGCCCAGCGGTAGTCGACCGGGCGGCGCCAGTACAGGACGCCGAGGACGGTCAGCGGGACCACGAAGTGGAAGGACTCGTAGTAGAAGTCGAAGAAGTCGCGCAGCCAGCCGACCTTGACCACGGCGTGGTTGACCGCGTGCTCGATGTCGATGTGCAGGAACCGCTCCACGGAGAGGATCTCGTGGCCGTGGTGCTCGGCGCGGACCCGGCCGCCGGAGATGGTGCCGCCGGTCGCGGCGAGACGCACCTGCTGGTAGGCGGCGTAGGCCACGCGGATCAGAAGGAGTTCCAGGAGCAGGTTGGGACGGGTGAGGACCCTGCGCAGGAACGGGACCGGCGGGACGCGCTTCCAGCGGGTCGGTACGGAGGCGGCGTACTGGGCCGGGACGGGCCTCTGGTAGTGCTCCGAGGTGCGGGAGAGGAAGGGGACGACCGTCGCCGCCGCCAGCGCGGCCAGCAGGACCATGTTGTCCCGCAGCGGGTACATGACCGCCATGTTCGGCAGCATCATCTTCGCCGGGAGGGTCGTCACCAGGACCACGGCGACCGGCCAGACGTAGCGGTCGGAGGCGCGGCGGCCGACCCGGCCCACGACCGCGAGCAGCATCCACAGGAGCTGGTGCTGCCAGGTGGTGGGTGACACGGCGATCGCGGCGCAGCCGGTGAGGGCGACCGCGAGGAGCAGCTGGCCGTCGCGGGCGTAGCGCACGGCCCGGCGGACGCCGAGGACGGCGACCACCGTGCCCAGGGCCAGGAAGAGGCTGATCTCCAGCGGGCCGGTCAGGCCGAGGCGCAGCAGGGCGCCGTGCAGGGACTGGTTGGCGAGGGCGTCGGCGCGGCCGCCGAGGCCGGCGCCCGCCATGTGGTGGACCCAGTAGGTGTACGAGTCGTGCGGGAGCGCGGCCCAGGCGAGCGCGGTGCAGGAGGCGAACACGGCGCCGGTGGAGGCGGCGGCCTTCCTGCGGTCGGTGAACCACAGCAGGGGCGCGAACAGCAGCGTCGTGGGCTGGAGCGCGGCGGCGACGCCGATCAGGGCGCCCGTGGTCCGCTGTCCGCGCACGACGAAGCAGCCGAGCAGCACGAGCAGGACCGGGATGATGCTGGTCTGGCCGAGCCAGAGGGTGTTGCGCACCGGCAGCGACACCATGAGCAGGCTGATCGCGACGGGCGCGGCCAGCAGGGAGGTGCGGCGGCCGACCGGATGGGGCAGGGCGCGGGCGGCGATCAGGCCGAGCGCGACCACCAGGAGCAGGGTGCCGAAGATCCAGCCCCAGCCGAGGGCGTCCTCGGCGGCCTTGGTCAGTGGTTTGAGGACGAGGCCGCTGAACGGGGTGCCGGTGAACCGGGTCGAGTCGTACAGCGAACCCTTGACGTGCAGGACGCCCTCCGGTCCGACCCAGGTCTCCAGGTCCGTGAGTCTCTGTCCGGGCGGAGTGGTCAGGACGGCGGCCACCTGCCGTATCGCGAGGACACCGGCGATCAGCCACAGGCCCAGGCGGGCCGCGTGCAGCCGTGCTCTGGCCGGTGCACCTGCCGCCGCTGAGAACGCTCCGGCCCCTGCCCCACTGCGCTCCGCATCCGCCACGCCCCGTCGGCCTCCCGCCCCGCTGTCCCGGTACGAACCCGGGGGCGCGCGGCCCCACAAGAGACTCACGGCTCCCCCCGTGGAGAGACGCGGGCAGCCCCGGGTTCACCTGTCGTCCGCCCGCCTTTTGTCCGGATGACGATAGTCCGCCCCCGATGCGGTTGCGTCCGCCGGGCGCGACAAGGATCACAGCGCGGCGCCGTGCGGGGCGCCCGGCGTCGGGCAGACGTACCTGCGTATCACGCATTTACGTGCGCTGCGCATCGACTCGCGTACATTACGTGAGGGGAGCAGGCGGTCGTATGGTCGATTCTCGGCCAGGCTCGTTCCGGCCGGTTCGGCCCGCTCGTCAGCGTCGTCACGTGGGCCGCGTCCTTGTCCCCGACGAGAGGTAGGCGAGCGAAGCCTTGTCGGCTGCCACAGTCACCGCTCCCCGTTCCGTGTCCCTCATCAAGTCCCCCACCGCCGCCGCACCCCCCACGGTGACCGACCCGGCGCTCGTGAAACGCGCCGTGAAGGCCGCCGCGCTGGGCAACGCGATGGAGTGGTTCGACTTCGGTGTCTACAGCTACATCGCGGTGACCCTGGGCAAGGTCTTCTTCCCCTCCGGCAACCCGACCGCGCAGCTGCTCTCCACCTTCGGCGCCTTCGCCGCGGCCTTCCTGGTCCGCCCGCTCGGCGGCATGGTCTTCGGCCCGCTCGGCGACCGCATCGGCCGTCAGAAGGTGCTGGCCGTCACCATGATCATGATGGCGGCGGGCACCTTCGCGATCGGTCTGATCCCCTCGTACTCGGTGATCGGCGTGGGCGCCCCGCTGCTCCTGCTGGCCGCCCGGCTGGTGCAGGGCTTCTCCACCGGCGGTGAGTACGCGGGCGCGTCCACCTTCATCGCCGAGTACGCCCCCGACAAGCGGCGCGGCTTCCTCGGCAGCTGGCTGGAGTTCGGCACGCTGGCCGGCTACATCGGCGGCGCGGGCCTGGTGACCCTGATGACGGCGCTGCTGTCCTCGGACGAGCTGCTCTCCTGGGGCTGGCGGATCCCGTTCCTGATCGCGGGCCCGATGGGCATCATCGGCCTGTATCTGCGGATGCGCCTGGAGGAGACCCCGGCGTTCGCGGCGGAGGTCGAGAAGGCCGAGGCGGACCGCCCGAAGGTGCCGCTGCGCGAGATGATCGCGGGCCAGTGGAAGGCGCTGCTGCTGTGCATGGGCCTGGTGCTGGTCTTCAACGTCACCGACTACATGCTGCTGTCGTACATGCCGAGCTATCTGACCAGTGAGCTCCACTACGACGAGACGCACGGTCTGCTCGTGGTGCTGGGCGTGATGGCCCTGATGATGATCGTCCAGCCGTTCGCCGGCGCGCTGACCGACCGCGTCGGCCGTCGCCCGGTGATCGCGGCCGGCTGCGCCGGCTTCCTGTTCCTGTCGATCCCGGCGGTGCTGCTGATCCGCCAGGGCAGCCTGGCGGCGGTGGGCCTGGGCATGGCCGCCCTCGGCCTGCTCCTGGTCTGCTTCACGGCCGCGATGCCGTCCGCCCTGCCGGCCCTGTTCCCGACCCGGTGCCGCTACGGCTCCCTGTCGATCGGCTTCAACGTCTCCGTCTCGCTGTTCGGCGGCACCACCCCGCTGGTCGTCACCGCCCTCATCGGCGCGACCGGCAACATGATGATGCCCGCCTACTACATGATGGCGGCGGCCGTGATCGGCGGCTTCGCGGTCTGGCGCATGTCGGAGTCGGCGGGCCGTCCACTGCCGGGCTCTGCACCGTCGCTGGAGTCGTGAGGACGGACGCAGCCGCGGGCAGTCGCACTGAGGCGCGGGCAGTCGCATGGAGGCGCGACTGCCCGCGGCCGTCCTCCACCGCTAGTCTGAAATTCCCGGAGAATCCCCCAGTCCCCGGCTATATTTCGTGAGTGCAGCTAGTTAGGGAATCTAACTAGACAAACGAAAGGTTTGGTGCATGAGCGACCCGCAGCTCTGGGACGAGGTCGACAGCTACTTCTCCACGCTGCTCTCCCCGGAGGACGAAGCGCTACAGGCCACACAGCGCGACAGCGACTCGGAGGGCCTGCCGCACATCAACGTCACGCCGAACCAGGGGAAGCTGCTCCATCTCCTGGCCCGGCTCCAAGGCGCCCGCACGGTCCTGGAGATCGGCACGCTCGGCGGCTACAGCACCATCTGGCTGGCCCGCGCACTCCCCGAGGACGGCCTGCTGATCACCCTGGAGTACGACGCGCACCACGCCGACGTGGCCCGCCGCAACATCGCGTACGCCGGCCTCGACCGGATCGCGGAGGTGCGGGTCGGCCCGGCCCTGGAGTCGCTGCCCAAGCTCGCCGACGAGAACCCGCCCCCCTTCGACCTGGTCTTCATCGACGCCGACAAGGTCAACAACCCGCACTACATTGAGTGGGCCCTCCGGCTGACCCGCGCGGGCAGCCTGATCATCCTGGACAACGTGGTACGCGGCGGCGAGGTGACCGACCCGACCAGCACCGACCCGAGCGTGCGCGGCACCCGGGCCGCCCTGGAGCTCATCGCCGAGCACCCGAGGCTGGAGGGCACGGCGATCCAGACGGTGGGCAGCAAGGGCTACGACGGCTTCGCCCTGGCCCGGGTCCTGGCCTGAGGGATCCGCGCGCACCTCTGTCCCTCTACACCTCGTGGTAGAAGCCGACGTTGACGCTGCGCGGGCTCGTGCGGTCCTGGACGACGATCTCGCCGGAGCCGCCCCGGGGCAGCCGGACCGTGCCGCCGTAGGCGAGGGCCTGGGTGTGCTCGCCGGAGGTCAGACGGACCTCGGAGGACGGCTCCGGATGCGAGCCGCGCAGCCAGGTCAGCTGCCAGACGCCGTCGGGCCCGCACAGGAACTCCAGGTGGACCCGGGAGACGAACAGCCAGTCCTCGGGCGTCACCAGGCGGCACACGGCCCCGTCCCGGCCCACCCGCAGCACGGCGCCCGGGTCGCTGGGCGCGTCGGCCATCAGCATGCCGGCCGTGGCGCCCGCGTCCGTCCCGGAGACGGAGGCCATGGTGAGTTCGAGCACGTGCGCTCCTCGTGTTCGGGCGCCGGACCGCTGCCCGCGCAGCTGCCTCTGCCTCTGCGCGTGCTCGGCCGCGGGACCAATGCCGGTGGCGGAGCGCCTGATTGACGCACCGCGCGGCATGATAAATCGACCGGCCATGGCACGTCCGGCACAATGGGCTCATGACCGAGCGAAAGCCACCGGGTGTTCCGTTCGAGTCCTGGGTCGAGAAGGAGATCCGCGACGCACAGGGGCGGGGCGACTTCGACCGGTTGCCGGGCGCGGGCAAGCCGCTGCCGGACGACATGACGTACGACGAACTGTGGTGGATCAAGCGGAAGATGGCCCGCGAGGGCCTGTCCGTCCTGCCGCCGACGCTGGCCCTGCGCAAGGAGGCGGAGGACGCCCTGGCGGCGGCCTACGCGGCGCCCTCGGAACGGATCGTGCGGAAGATCATCGCCGAGATCAACACCAAGATCCTCGACATGATGCTCAAGCCCCCGCCCGGCCCTCCGCTGGGCCTGAAGCGGTACGACGTCGAGGAAGTCGTCCACGAGTGGCGGCGACGGCGGGCGGCTCGGACGGCGGCCGGACACGAGTAGGCGGCCGAGCGCGAGCAGGTGACCGAGCACAAGCAGGTGAGCGCGGGGGCGGGGGCGGTCGTCGCCGGATATCCGGTTGCGCGGCCGGCGGGCCCGCTCGCGACAATGTCGGGCATGACCTGGACCGTGGCCCCGGAACCGTACGGCTCGCCCGTCGCCGCAGCGCTGTGGCGGGCGTACTACACCGAGGTCAGCGACCGCTGGTACCTGCTCCACGAGGGACACCGCACCGATCCCGACGAGCTGGAACGGGAGGTCGCCGCCCTTACCGGCGCCGAACTCGCGCCGCCGACCGGGCAGTTGCTGCTCGCGCGGTACGACGGCCGACCGGCCGGTACCGCGGGCGTGCGGCTGCTGGACGCGGCGACCGCCGAGCTCACCCGGGTCTTCCTGCACCAGGAGCTGCGCGGCAGGGGCGGCGCGACCCTTCTGGTCACGTCGGCCGAGGACGCGGCCCGTGCGCTCGGCGCCCGGCGCATGATCCTCGACACCCGCGGCGACCTGGTGGAGGCCCGCGCGCTGTACACGCGTCTCGGGTACGAGGAGACCGCGCCGCACAACGACGCCCGCTATGCCGAGCACTGGTTCGCCAAGACCCTCGACTGACCCCGGGCCGACCGCGACCCGGTCCATCCGGTCCCTCCGATCCACCCGGTCCACCCGGTCTCACGCCAGGCGGGGCACCGGCCGTTCCCCGGGTTCCGCCTGCGGGCTTTCGGCGTCGGAGCCGCACAGCTCCTCGGTCAGTCCCTTCACCAGCCGCACCAGATCGGTCTGCCGCTCGGGGCCCCACCAGTCGCCGAGCAGTTCGGCCAGCGACTCCTCGCGGGCGTGCGCCAGCCGCTCGGCGACCTCCTGGCCCCGTGCGGTCAGGACGAGGTCCAGGCCCTGGCGTTCGGCCAGGCGCCGCTCCTCGACCTGGCGGGCGGCCTCGATGATGACGTTCAGCGGGACGGGGCTGCGCTCGGCCAGCACGGCGGGCTCCACCCAGCCGTACTTCTTGATCCGCAGCACCAGCCAGCTCGCCGCGGGTTTCAGGTCGTAGCCGGCCCGCTCGGTGATCCTCCGGTAGACCTCCCGCCGCCCCTCGCGGGTGCCCAGCACGGACAGCGCGCGGCACACCTCGTCGTACGAGGACCGCTCGACGGGGTTCGTGGCATAGGTCTCCGTGCCGTCGGGGGCCGTGACGGAGCCGCGCAGTCTGTCCTCCTTCAGGAACCAGGCCAGGACGAAGCCGAGCAGGGCGACCGGGGCGGCGTAGAGGAAGACGTCGGTGATGGCGGAGGCGTAGGCGTGCAGGGCGGCCGGACGCAGGGTGGCCGGCAGGGCGGCGATGCCGCGCGGATCGGACTTCAGGGAGTCCGCCGAGACCCCCGGGGGCAGCGTGACGCCGCTGAAGGCGGCGGCGAGCTTGTCACTGAGGCGGCCGGCGAAGACGGTGCCGAAGATCGCCACGCCGAAGGAGGCGCCGATGGAGCGGAAGAAGGTGGCGCCGGAGGTCGCGACGCCCAGGTCCTCGTAGCTGACGGCGTTCTGCACGATGAGGACGAGCACCTGCATGACCAGGCCGAGACCGAGGCCGAAGACGAAGAAGTAGCCGCTCATCTCGACGGCGGTGCTGTGCTCGTCGAGCTGGTGCAGCAGGAGCAGGCCGAGGGTGGTGACGGCGGTGCCCAGGACCGGGAACACCTTCCAGCGGCCGGTGCGGCTGACGATCTGCCCGGAACCGGTGGAGGCCAGCAGCATGCCGATCACCATCGGCAGCATGTGGACACCGGAGAGGGTCGGGGAGATGCCGTGGACGACCTGCAGGAACGTCGGCAGGTAGGTCATCGCGCCGAACATGGCGAAGCCGACGATGAAGCTGATGACCGCGGAGAGGGAGAAGGTGCGGATGCGGAAGAGCTTGAGCGGCAGGACGGGTTCCGCCGCCCGGCGCTCCACGGCCACGAACACCACCGCGAGGACCACGCCCAGCACCGCCAGGCCGATGATCTGCGGTGAACTCCAGCTCCAGGTGGTGCCGCCGAGCGAGGCCACCAGGACCAGGCAGGTGGCGACCGAGGCGATGAGCAGGGTGCCCAGGTAGTCGATGACATGCTGCTGGGACTTGCGCGGGATGCGCAGAGCGGCGGCGATCACGGCGAGCGCGACGATGCCGACGGGCAGGTTGACGTAGAAGACCCAGCGCCAGCTCAGATGCTGGGTGAACAGTCCGCCGAGCAGCGGCCCGAGCACGCTGGTCGCGCCGAAGACGGCACCGAACAGACCCTGGTACCGGCCGCGGTCGCGGGGCGCGACGACATCGCCGACGATCGCCATGGACAGCACTATCAGCCCGCCGCCGCCCAGGCCCTGCAACGCCCGGAACGCGATCAGCTCGGGCATGTTCTGCGCCATCCCGCACAGCGCCGAGCCGATCAGGAAGATCACGATCGCGGTCTGGAAGAGCTTCTTGCGTCCGTACTGGTCACCGAGCTTGCCCCACAGCGGGGTCGCGGCGGTCGAGGCCAGCAGATAGGCGGTGACCACCCAGGACAGGTGCTCCAGGCCGCCGAGGTCGCTGACGATGGTGGGCAGCGCGGTCGACACGATCGTCTGGTCCAGCGCGGCCAGCAGCATGCCGAGGAGCAGCGCGCCGATCGAGACCAGGACGTTCCCGGGGACATGTTCGTCCGGCCGGACCGGGGCGCCGACGTGGGCGGACCGGGCGCCGTCACCGTCCGGCACATCGCCCGTGGTGCCCGTTGCCCCGGTCCTGCCGTGCCCATCCCCGGCCATGAGACCTCCCGACGCTTGCGTGACTTGTTCCATCCTCATCGGTGTGTCCCGCTATGGCCTGTTGAGTCCCGCTCGGAGGCCGCCATTCCGGGGGCTTCGGGGAGGCGGTGTGGAGAGGATCTGCATAATCCTTGGAGTTCTCTAGGGGAGGGACCGACGCGTGGAACAGCCGAACGGGCACGTCTGCCCGGAGTGCGGAGCACCCCGGGCCACGGACAACTCCCCGTCGTGCGCCTGCGCCCGGCGAGCAGCCGACGCCCTGCGCGACACCCGCACAGCCGAGGCAGCCGCAGCGGAGGACTTCGACCCCCTGCGCATACGGCCATACGTGAACGTGGGCAGACCGCCGGGGGCACCGGGCACGACGGGGGCAACAGGAACAACGGACGCTGCGGGCGCTACGGGCGCTACGAGAGCAGGGGACGCGGAGGGCGCGGAGGGCGCGGGGCGCACCGGGGAGGCGGGGAGCCACAGGGACGCGGGGCACGGCGGGCACTCCGGGGACACGGGGACACACGGAGGCGCGGAGGCTGCCGCCGTCGGCCGCCGGGAGGCGGGAGACGCCGGGCGCCTGGCGGACGGTGCATACGGTGCGGGCCGCCGCAGCGGTCACCCGGAGGGCGTGGGCCATACGGGGCAGACCGGCAGAGAGAGCGGCGCGGTACAAGCCCACGGCGAGAGCGGCACGGCACACCCCGGCGGCCCGGAGGGTGCTGCGCACGGCCCCGTCGCGGACAACACCCGGCAGATGCCCGGCACCGGCAGCAGCGTGCACGCCTCCGACGAGAGCGGCACGACGCACCCCGGCCACGCAGGCGGCACGGCGCACAGCCCCGGCTCGGGCAGTGTTGCGTGCACCCCTCACACGGACGGCACCGCACACACAACCGGCGCGGACGGCACCCCGCACACGCCCGGCACGGGCAGCACCGTGCACACCTCCGACGAGAGCGGCACGACGCACCCCGGCCACGCGGACGGCACAGCACACGGCCCCGGCTCGGGCGGTGCCGTACACGCCCCCGGGGAGGGCGACACCATGCGCATCCCCCGCGTGGACGACACCGTGCGCGCGCCCCGGGAGAGCGGCACCGCACAAACCGCCGGCGGGACGGGCACCGCACAAACCGCCGGCGGGACGGGCGCCGTACACACCTCCGGCGCGGACACCACAAGGCACATCCCCCGCGCGGACGGCACCCCCGGTTCCGCCGGTACCGTGCCCACCGGCAACGGCCCAGGCGCCGCCGGCCCTCCCGAGGCGGAGACGCGTCCCGTGGCTGCCGTCGAGGAGACGATGCAGTTGCGGCCGGCCATGTTGCCCACTCCGTTGGCGCCGCGGGCGGGTGAGCCGACTGCCTCGGACCTGAGCCTGTTCGACTCCGGCGGCGCCGGCCGCGACGGCGGTCCGGCGGGCGCGCCGGGCCGGCCCGGCGAGGACGGGGCGCGGGGGCGCGCGGCGCGCGGTCGGCGTCGGCCCGGCGCCCTGCTCGCGGTGTCCGGAGCCGTGGTCGCGGTCGTGGCGGCGGCCGGGTACGCGAGCGGGCTGTTCTCGTACGAGTCCCCGGCGCGGGACGGGGCCGCGGCCCAGGAGGTGCGGGAGAGCATCCCGGACGGCCCGTCGCACACGGCCTCGCCGTCCTCGCCGGCGGCCACCGCCTCGTCGACCTCGCCGTCGGTGTCCGCGTCGGCGAGCGCGTCGCCGTCCCGCAGCGCGAGTCCTTCGCCGTCACCGTCGCCCTCGGCGACGAGCGCCTCGCCGACGCCGTCGCCGTCGGGTTCCGGGTCCGGCTCGGGGCAGGGCGCGGAGCCTCCCGCGCCGACACAGACCGCGGCGACGGTCAGGGCCACGGCGACCGCGCAGCCCGCCCCCGTCCTGCGCCGGGGCGACCGCGGCCCCGAGGTGACCGAACTCCAGCAGCGCCTGGCCCAGTTGTCCCTGTACACCGGCCGGATCGACGGCGTCTTCGGCCAGCGGCTGGAGAACTCCGTACGCACCTACCAGTGGGCCCGCGGCGTCACCTCGGACGGCCTCGGGGTCTACGGAGCGGCGACACGGGCGAGCCTGGAGTCGGAGACGTCGCGCCCCTGACGTCAGCCGATGTGCAGACGGACGGCGCCGGACTCCGCCGGCTCGACGCGGACCTGGGTGAGGTCCCGTACCACCACGTCCGGGCGGTGGAAGCCGGCGCGCGGGCCGACGCCGACCACGCGCATCCCGGCGGCGCGCCCGGCCGCGATGCCCGCGCCGGAGTCCTCGAAGACGACGCAGTCGGCGGGGGCGACGCCCAGTTCGGCGGCGCCCTTCAGGAAGCCCTCGGGGTCGGGCTTGCTCGCGCCGACGGACTCGGCGGTGATGCGCACGTCGGGCAGCGGCAGGCCGGCGGCGGCCATCCGGGCGGTGGACAGACCCACGTCGGCCGAGGTCACGAGCGCGTGCGCCACCCCGAGCAGGGAGGCGAGGAACTCCGGCGCGCCGGGCACCGGGACGACGCCGTCCATGTCCGCGGTCTCCTCGGCGAGCATGCGGGCGTTGTCGGCGAGGTTCTGCTCCTTGGACCGGTTCGGCAGCAGCACCGCCATCGAGGCGTGGCCCTGGCGACCGTGGACGACCTTCAGCACCTCGTCGCCGTCCAGACCGTGCCGGTCGGCCCAGCGCCGCCAGATCCGTTCCACGACGGCGTCGGAATTGACGAGGGTGCCGTCCATGTCCAGCAGGAGGGCGCGGGCGGTGAGCACGGCGGTGGCCGTCATCGGCAGCTCCAAGGCGGCGGAAGGGTCGGGCGTACGGAGTTGGGAGGCACGTAACGGATGGGCCCCGGGTGCCCCCGGAATCCCGGAGCCCCTCGGAGCTCCCGCGGGGACAAGGCGGCCCCGCCCGCCGGTCAGGGGAAGCGGGCGGGAACCACTTTGTTCCCCCACGGTACAAAACCAATCCGTATCCCGCCACCGCCCCACCGCCCGTTCATCCGGAGCCGGCCCTCCCGCGGCCCGCTCAGGCCACCGCCTCCCACAGGCTCCACGCGCCGAGCGCGGCCATCAGAAGGGCCGCGATCTTGGTGATCAGGGCCAGCGGAACCCGCTTCATCAGCGCCTTTCCGCCCACGATGCCGAGGCCCGCCACCGCCCAGAGGGCCAGCACCGCGCCCAGACCCACGGAGACCGGGTCGTCGTAACGGGCCGCGAGGTTCGCCGTCATGATCTGGGTGAGGTCGCCGAACTCGGCGACGAGGATGAGCATGAAGCCGGTCCCGGCGACCTTCCAGAAGGACTGGTCCTCGGGCCGGCGTATCTCTTCCTCGCCGTCGTCCTTCTTGAGCAGCAGCACCGCCGCGCCACCGAGGAAGAGCACGCCGGTGAGCGCGTGCACGATCCGCTGCGGCAGCAGGGTCAGCGCGCTGCCCGCCGCCACGGCGAGGGCCACGTGCAGCAGGAACGCGGCGGCGACGCCGGCGAAGACGTACGAGGCGCGGTAGCGGGTGCCGAGGACGAGTCCCGCGAGGGCCGTCTTGTCCGGCAGTTCGGCGAGGAAGACGACGCCGAAGACGAGCGCCAGGACGCTGAGACTGATCATTCCTTCTCAATCGGTCGGGGCCGCCCGGCCGAGAGGGTGCGACGTTCGCGATCAGACGCCTCGGCAGGGCAGCACACGTATGCACCCGTGCCGTACGCACGGGTGTGCACTGCTTGCCGAAGGTCTCGCCGGCCGACCTCACCGTCCTACGGTGCGAGGTCCGCCTCCGGGCGCCGGCTCAGGCGGGCTGAGCAGTATGTCGACGGTCCCGGCGTAGGGCTACTCCCCTTCTGCGCCGCCCATGGTACGGGATCCGAAAGTTCAGCCGCGAACCTTGTCGTGTCATGAACGCGTCACTAGCTTCTTACCGGACACACACCTCCCCGCAACGTGGCGCCGCGAGCATTCCCTCGCTCGCCCCACACCCCACCCCAAAAGGGAGTTCACGTGACTCGTTCCTCGAAGGTCTACGCGCGTCGACGGCTGAGCATACTCGCGGCCCTCACCGGACTCATAGCCTCCGTCGCACTGTTCAACTCCCCGACCGCCTCCGCCGCCCTCCCCACGCCGATCAGCGCCTCCACCGCCCGCAGCTACCTCTCCACCCTCACCGTGGCCGCCGAGAACCGCACCGGCTACAGCCGCGACCTGTTCCCGACCTGGATCACCATCTCCGGCACCTGCAACACCCGCGAGTGGATCCTCAAGCGGGACGGCACCAACGTCGTCACCGACTCCTCCTGCGCCGCCACCAGCGGCAGCTGGTACTCCCCCTACGACGGCGCGACCTGGACCGCCGCCTCCGACCTGGACATCGACCACCTCGTGCCGCTGGCCGAGGCCTGGGACTCCGGCGCGAGCAAGTGGACCACCTCGCAGCGCCAGGCCTTCGCCAACGACGTCACCCGCCCCCAGCTCCTCGCCGTCACCGACAACGTCAACCAGGCCAAGGGCGACCAGGACCCGGCGACCTGGATGCCGTCCCGGACCGCGTACCGCTGCACGTACGTCCGCGCCTGGGTCCAGGTGAAGTACTACTACAACCTCTCGGTCGACTCGGCGGAGAAGAGCGCCCTGCAGAACTACCTCGCCGGCTGCTGATCGCACGGGTCTGTCCGCCCTCCACCGTCGTTCAATACCGTACGGATCGACGGAGGAGGGCGAGCCGAAGGGGCGCGCCGGTGTCGGGGCGGCGAACGCGCGGAGGCCCGAAGGGCTGAGCACGTTCGCCGCCCCGACACCGGCTGAAGCGCCCCGGAGGCGAGCCCGACCATGGAAAGGGGCGGGCGATCGCCGTGGCCGGACTGCGCCTGGGACCACTGCTGAGGTACGTCGACGGCTCGTCCGCGACCGTATGGCTCGAGGCGAGCCGGCCGTGCACCGCCGAGGTCCGCTGCTCCGGCGGCGCCGGCGGCACCGCCCGCACCTTCCAGATCGAGGGCCACCACTACGCCGTCGTCCCGGTGACCGGTCTCACGCCCGGCACGTCGGTGCCGTACGAGGTCCTGCTCGACGGCACCCGTGTGTGGCCGCTGCCCGGCTCGCCCTTCCCGCCCTCCGTCATCCACGCGCCCGGCCCCGGCGACCGCCTCCGTGTCGCCTTCGGCTCCTGCCGCTGGGCGGCGCCCCCGGCGGACGGCAAGGACCCGGCCGGGCCCGACGCGCTGGACGCACTGGCGGCGCGGATCGCCGCCGACCCCGAGGGCGAGCGCCCCGACGTGCTGCTGCTCCTGGGCGACCAGGTCTACGCCGACGAGACCTCCGAGGCGACCCGGCGCCGGCTCGCCGCGCGCCGCGACCCGGCCGACCCTCCGGGCAGCGAGGTGGCGGACTACGAGGAGTACACCGGGCTCTACCACGAGTCCTGGCGCGACCCGGAGGTGCGCTGGCTGCTGTCCACCGTGTCCAGCTGCATGATCTTCGACGACCACGACGTCATCGACGACTGGAACACCTCCGCCGCCTGGCTCGCCGACATGCGGGCCACCCACTGGTGGCGGGAGCGGCTGCTGAGCGGCCTGATGTCCTACTGGGTGCACCAGCACCTGGGCAACCTCTCCCCCGCCGAGCTGGCCGCCGACCCGCTCTACGCCGCCGTACGGGCGACCCCGGACGGCACCCACGCACTGCGGACCTTCGCTGCCCGCGCGGAGGCCGACCCCGCCTCGGTGCGCTGGAGCTACCGCCGCGAATTCGGCCGGGTCCGGGTGCTGATGGTGGACACGCGGGCGGCCCGGGTCCTGGACGAGGACGACCGGGCGATGCTCGATCCCGGGGAGGCCGGGTGGCTGCGGGACCAGGTGCTCGCGGACCCCGGCTCCTGCGACCACCTCCTGATCGGCACCTCGCTGCCCTGGCTGCTGCCCCACCTCGTGCACGAGGCCGAGGCGTGGGACGCGGCGCTGTGCAGGGGCGCGCGGGGCCCGCACTGGGCCCGGTTCGGGGAGCGGCTGCGGCAGCGCGCGGACCTGGAGCACTGGGCGGCGTTCCCGGCGTCCTTCGAGGCGCTGGCCGACCTGATCGCGGAGGCGGGGTCGGCCCCCGGGGCGCCCGCGACGATCTGCGTGCTCTCCGGTGACGTCCACCACGCCTACGTCGCCGAGCCCGCGTGGCGGTCGGGGCCGGTGGACTCCCGGGTGGTGCAGCTCACCTGTTCCCCCGTGCACAACTCGGTGCCGCTGTCGATGCGGCTGGGCTTCCGCTTCGGCTGGAGCGCGGCGGCGCGGGCCCTGGGACGCCTTTTCGCCCGGCACGGGAGCTGTGTCGAGCCATCTGTCACCTGGCGGCGCACGGGCGGTCCCTGGTTCGGCAACCAGTTCATGACCCTCACACTGCACGGTCGTTCAGCACGGCTGCGGCTGGAGCGGGCCCGGGCGCAGGCCGCGGCGGGTGGGCGGGCCCGGCTCGAGACGACGGCCGAGCGCGAACTCGCCCAGTAGGACGCGGGTGGTCCACCCGGCGGCACGCCCCGCTGTCCCCGATTGTCCGCGGCGCCGCCCGCTCGCACACTTCCCGCATTCCGCGCCGTACCACCGCAAAGAAAGCGACAGACGGAACCGCCGGCGTGGCCCGGATTGGCTAGATGTTGAACTTGCAAGCACAGATTAGGGAGACCTAATCTCATCAGCTGTTCGAACATCCGTCCTGTGCCGGTACCCCCTTCCCAGGCGCCGGCACCCCTGACACCGGCTCCCTAGAAGGAGACTCCCCCCATGACCGGCCTGACCGGACGCCTCAACTCCACACAGCCGTACGCCCTCGGCCTCTACCGGGTTGTCGTGGGCCTGCTGTTCACCTGTCACGGTGCCGCCTCGCTGTTCGGTGTGCTCGGCGGGGCGATGGGCACCCATGGCGGCACCATCGCGGCCGGCACCTGGCCGGGCTGGTACGCGGCGGTGATCCAGCTCGTCGGCGGCGCGTTCGTCCTACTGGGCCTGGGCACCCGTGCCGCCGCGTTCATCGCCTCGGGGTCCATGGCGTTCGCCTACTTCGACATCCACCAGAAGGCGGCCCTGTGGCCGATCGAGAACGGCGGCGAGGCGTCGGCGATGTTCTGCTGGGCCTTCCTGCTGCTGGTCTTCACCGGCTCCGGCGCGTTCGGGCTGGACACGCTGCTCGCCAGGCGCTGGGCGCAGCAGCAGCCCACGGCCGAGCAGACACCGGTCGCGGCCTGACGGTCGAGACCTGACCGGTGGCGGCCCGGCGGTCGAGACCTGACCGGTGGCGGCCCGGCGGCCGGGGCGACCGGTCCCGGCCGGACCGGATCGGACCCGTTACTGCCCGGCGGCCCGGGGCCTGGCGGTCGACTCCCGGACGGGCGTCGGCCGTCAGGGCCTCGGGCCGCCGTTCGGTCGCCGTTCTGCCGTGTTCTGCCATCGTCTCGACGCCCTTGCTTCGACTGTTTTTGCCGCCTTTCCGGCGTAACAACGAACACATATGCCCCCGACGCACCCCCTGTCACATCCGCGGCGTACGCTGTATGGCTGTTCACAGGCCGCCCCTGCCGCTCCCCCGCGACGTCGCGGCACGGTCCGGTACACGGGGGAGTTCAGGGAGTCGTCGGTGCTGGAGAGTGTGGCGAGGGTGGGGTCGCTCACCGGCGCACCATGGATCTATGTCGTGGTGGCGCTGTCGGTGCTGCTCGACGTCTTCCTGCCCGTGCTGCCCAGCGGCGTTCTGGTCGTCACCGCGGCCACGGCGGCCGCCGCCGGTTCGGGTGCCGCGACGGGGCGGGTCCCCGGGGACGTGCCCGACATCCTGGCGCTGATCCTGTGCGCGGCGACGGCGTCGGTGCTGGGCGACCTCGTCGCCTACCGGCTGGCCTGGCGCGGCGGCGAGCGGCTGGACCGTGCGATCGCCCGTTCCCGGAGGCTCAGCTCGGCGCAGGAACGACTCGGCGCGGCCCTGTCCCGGGGCGGCGGCGTGCTGGTCCTGATCGCCCGCTTCGCCCCGGCCGGCCGCTCGGTCGTCTCCTTCAGCGCCGGCGCGACCCATCGCCGGGTCCGGGAGTTCCTGCCCTGGTCCGCCCTCGCCGGTCTGACCTGGGCCGCCTACAGCGTCGCCCTCGGCTACTTCGGCACGCGCTGGCTGGGCGCCGCCTGGCTGGCGACGGGCGTGTCGGTGGCGGCCCTGTTCGCGGCGGGCGCGGCAGCGGCGTATCTGATGCGCAGGGCCCCGGCAGGTTCTGAGGCGTCCTAGGATCCAGGCAGCCTCGGGGGCTCAGAGGTTCCGGGGCCCCGTCCGCGTTCCGGCCGGGTCAGCCGGCCTTGCGCACCGCCGCCTGACCCCGTACCTCCAGCCCCGCCAGCAACTCCTCGGTCGCCGCCGCGATCGCCTCGACCGCGTGGTCGAAGACCTCACGGTTGTGCGCGGCGGGAGCCCGGAAGCCCGAGACCTTCCGCACGAACTGCAGCGCGGCGGCCCGGATCTCCTCCTGGGTCGCCTCCTCGGGCAACGCGGGCGGACGCAGTGTCTTGATACTCCGGCACATGCGTCCAGTCTCTCCTGTCCGCCGTTCGGCGTCCGCCGTTTCTGTCCGCCGTTCCGTGTCCGGCGTCGTACGTCCCGCGTCGCAGGTCCCGCCCCGCCCGGCGGAAGGAATACCTCCGGTCCGCCTCCACTTGCACCGGACATGACCACCGTGGAGATCACCTACATCGGCGGCCCGACCGCTGTCATCGAGCTCGCCGGGCTGCGCCTGCTCACCGACCCCACCTTCGACGCCCCCGGCGCCTACCCGATCGGCTCGCGTGAACTGACCAAGACGGCCGGCCCGGCCCGTCGGCCCGCCGACATCGGCCCGGTCGACGCGGTGCTGCTCTCCCACGACCAGCACCCGGACAATCTCGACACCTCCGGCCGCGCCTACCTCGCGACCGCTCCCCTGGCCCTGTCCACGCCGTCGGCCGAGGCCCGTCTGGGCGCGCCCGTGCGGGCGCTGGCCCCCTGGGAGCGCGTCGAACTGCCGCTGCCCGGCGACGGGGCCCTCCACGTCACCGCCGTCCCCGCCCTGCACGGCCCCGTGGGCTCCGAGGCCCTCGTCGGCGAGGTGACCGGCTTCGTCCTCTCCGGCGACGACCTGCCCAAGGTCTACGTCAGCGGCGACAACGCCTCCCTGGACCTGGTCCGCGAGATCGCCCGCCGGGAGGGCCCCTTCGACATCGCCGTGCTCTTCGCGGGCGCCGCGCGGACCCCCCTCGTCCCGGACGCCCCGCTCACCCTCACCAGCGCGCAGGCGGCCGAGGCCGCCCGGATCCTCGGCGCCCGTCATGTCGTGCCGCTGCACTTCGAGCACTGGGCGCACTTCACCGAGGACGGTTCCGCCCTGACGAAGGCCTTCGCCGAGGCGGGCCTCACCGAACGGCTGCACCTGCTCGCCCCCGGCGCCTCCGTCCGGATGTCCGTGGTGGACCCGCTGTGACACTCCGGACCTCGTGACACGGGAGCTCGCGCTCAGGCGGTGATCGGCCCCAGGGCCTCCGGCATCCGTGCCCCTGCTCAGGCCGGCACGGTGGTACTCACCCGGAGGCGAGGTCGAACCGCCAGTCGTTCGACGTGAGCCAGTGGCCCTTCGGATACTCGAAGTCCACCGGTCCGAGCAGGGTGAACCCGGCCGCGCGGCACACCGCGTTCGAGGCGGCGTGGTCCACGCTCGGATACGCGTGCAGGTACCTGTGCCGGCCGGCGGCCCGCGCCTCGGCCACGACGGCCCGTGCCGCCCCCGCCGCCAGCCCACGCCCCTGGAACGCGGGTGATATCCCCCACCCGGTCTCCCAGACGGTGGTGTCCCGCCACTGCCGCTCCCAGAACCCGATGACGCCCACGGCCTGCCCGCTGTCCGCCAGCACCGCCCGGTACATCCGCCCCGCCTCCAACTCCAGGTAGCGCCGGTGGCGGGAGGCGAGCTTCTCCTCGCTCTCCGGGCCGCCCAGATGCGCCGTCATCTCGGGGCTGTTGTGCAGCCGCAGCAACCAGAAGTCGTCCTCGGTCCACGGCTCCAGCCGTAGCGCCGCCCCCTCCGTCCTGCCCATGTCGCCACCGGTCCCGTCCGCTCCGTATCCCGCTGTCTCCATTGCGTCACCGTAGAACAGGGGTCTGACAACGGGCCGCCCGCGGCGGGGGCACATCGAACACACGAGCCCATCGAAGCGAGTCGCGACCCTAAATCGAACAGGCGTAGCATTGCGCCGTGGCTACGCCCTATGACTTCCCGAGTGACCTCCTGGCCGGCCAGGAGGAGCTGCATCAGGTCCGGGCCGAGCTCGCGGCCCTGCTCAAACGGCTGCCCTGGTCGGTCGAACCGCTGGACGGTTTCAGTGACGCAGGCGGCTGGCGCAAGGTGGAGCGCCCGGCCTCCCCCGGCTGGACGGCCGACGAGCAGGCCGAGGTCGAAAAGCTCCGCCGGCGGGAGCACGAGCTCGCCGTGTTCGTCACCACCCACCGGTACTGGTCCGGGTTCACCGGCCCCGACCGCGTCGACGCCCGCAGCCGGCTCAAGCACGCCCGCGAGGACCCGGAGGACGAGGAGGGGAACGCGTGAGGCCCCCACCGCTCCCGCCGCCCGCGCTGCGCACAACCGGTTTGCGGGACAGTCCCCCTGGCAGGGTAGGCTGTCCACTCGTCCCGGGTGCGTAGCTCAGGGGTAGAGCGCCTGCCTTACAAGCAGGATGTCGGCGGTTCGAAACCGTCCGCGCCCACCAGTCGCAGGACACACGCAAGGCCCAGGTCCCTCGGGGTGACACCCGTCGGCCTGGGCCTTCGTCGTGTCTCCGAAAGGCCCCGGCGCGAAGTCTCCGGGAAGCCCCCCGGGAAGCCCCCCGGAAGGGCCCTGGAAGGGCCCCGCGGGGGGTTATCCCCACCCCGAACCCGGCAGCGCTCCGGATTCCCCGGCCGGACGGCGCTTCCTACGCTCGAAGCGATCAACCTGCTCGTCGTCCACACCAGGACTCGTTGTCCACACCACGGGGAGACCGTCATGTCCCGCACCGTTCCCGTCCGTGCCGTCGCCGTCACCGGCGTCGTCGCGGCCCTGCTCGCCACAGCCACGGCCTGCGGCGCCTCGGCCGGCGACGACAAGCATCCCGACCACCGCTCCTTCGCCCTGCACGGACGCACCCTGACCGTCGACTCCGACGACTCGGCCCTGGAGATCGTCGCCGCCGACGGCAACAAGGCGGGAGTCGTCCAGGTCACCCGGTGGTTCCAGGGGTCGGTGGCGGTCGGTGGCGACCCCAGGGTGACCTGGTCCATGAAGGACGACCGGCTGGTGCTGCGGATGAAGTGCTCCGGGGTCATCGCCGACTGCTCCGCCAAGCACCTCATCGAGGTGCCGCGCGGGATCACCGTGAAGGTCGAGGACGGGGACGGCAGCGTACGGGCGCACGGGTTCAAGGACCCGCTGAACATCCACACCTCCGACGGGTCCGTGCACGTCACCGACTCCACCGGGCCGCTCCAGCTCCGCTCCGGCGACGGGTCCGTGCGCGCCGAGGTGTCCTCGCGCCAGGTGCGGGCCACCACCGGTGACGGCTCGGTCCGCCTTCAACTCGGCGTCGTGCCGGACCTGGTGGACTCGCGCTCCGGCGACGGCTCCGTCAGCATCGCGCTGCCCCACGCCACGTACCGGGTGACGACGAGGACCGGCGACGGCTCCGTGCATGTCTCGGTGCCCCGCGACGACTCCAGCTCTCATGTGGTGTCCGCGCGCACAGGGGACGGCAGCGTTTCGGTGCGTACGGCGAACTGATCGGCCCGTGTGTTCGTCCTGTACAGGTGGGAGAATGAATCCACGCAGGGCGGAACAACGCGGGAGAGGGATGTGACGGCCACACCGGCGCGCGGGGGGACATCGGCGGCGTGTGACGTCCTCGTCCTGCTCGGCCTGCCCCTGCTCGCCGCGCTCGCGCTGCCCGCCGCCTTCGCGGGCGGCGGCACCCGGCGCTGGTTCGGCGGCCGGGCCGAGAGCCAGCGGGCCGAGGCGCAGGCGGCGAAGGACGCGGCGGCCGCCGCTTTCTACGAACTGGACACCACGCAGCGCGACCTGCGGATCTCGATGGAGACGATCACGGCGGTCGACGACTCCCCCGCGGCGCGGCGCGCGGTCGCCGACTTCCAGGCGCTCGGCCGGCGGATCGACGAGGTCAGCCAACGCTACATCCAGGCCGTGGACGCGCAGGATCTCGACCGGGACGACCTGGAGGCCTCCGCCGCCGCCCGGGCGCGCGCCGGCCTGGTCGCCGCCAAGGACGAACTGCAGAACGCCAAACGGGAGCTGGACCGTTTCGCCAGTGGTCTCGGGCCGCTGCTCGGCAAGGCCGAGACCCGGCTGGCCCGGCTGGCACCCGCCGTGGAGCGGGCCCGGCAGGCCCTGCGGGCCGCCGGCGACGCCCTGGACGCCGTGCGCGGCTCGGGGCTCAGGGCGGACGACCTGGCCGCACGGCTCGCGGCGCTCGCCCCCGAGCTGACCAAGCTGAACCAGGGCGCGGGACAGCACGGTGTGGAGCAGACCCTGGAGCGTGCCGAGCGGGTGGCGCGGGAGGCGGAGGCGATCCGGGCGGAGGCCGGGCGGCTGCCGGAGAAGGCCGCCGAGATCGACCACCGGCTGGTGTCGCTGCGCACCCGGGCGGAGGCGCTGACCACACGGGCCGGGCAGGTGGAGCCGGTGCTGAGCGAGCTGCGGCGCCGGTTCACGGCGCCCTGCTGGCAGGACCTTCAGCATGTGCCGGAGCAGGCCGCCGGCAATGTCCGGCAGGCCGAGCTGAAGCTGACGGAGGCGCAGGCCGCGCGGGACGCGCAGCGCTGGCCGGACGCGACCGCGCTGTTGTCGACCGTGCGGGCGCTGCTGAACACCACCGACGAGTCGATCTCGGCCGCCGGGGACCGCCTGGCCCGGCTGAACGCGGTGCAGAAGGACCCGCAGGCGGAGATCGAGCGGACCCGGTTCGCGGTCCGGGACGCGCAGCGGCTGGCCATGACGGGCCGTACGACACCGGATCCCCGGCATGCCCGCCCGCTGGACGAGGCCGTGGCCCGGCTGGACGGGGCGGTGGCCGGCCTGGAGGGCCGCCATCCCGACTACTGGCACTTCCTGACGGAGACCGAGGCTGTCCGGCGGACGGCGGCCCAGGTGGTCGCGCGGATCCGCGAGGAGCGGGGAGCCGGCCACTGAGGCGGGGAGCCGGCCGCCGGGGCGAGGCCCCGCGCCGGCCCGGCTCCCACCCCCGTGAGAACACCGCTCAGGTGCGGTAGGCGTAGTAGTACGCGTTCGGGTACGACGCGATGAGGCTCGCCACCGACCGGTTGTAGGTGTTGGTGGAGTGGTACGACACGTAGGGCACGCCCGAGACGCGCGAGGTGACGATCATCGAGTGGTCCTTGGACCCGTCCCGGTTGAAGTCCATCTGCAGGACGTCACCGACGTCCAGCTGGTAGACGTACGGCAGGCTGGTGACCCGCTTGGAGGACAGGGCGAACCAGGAGAACTCGTTGACGCCGACGAACGAGTCCGACTGGATGTCGGCGGTGCCGAACCAGTTGTGCCAGTCGTTGGTGTAGCCCGGGACGTGCTTCCAGCCGCCGGCCTTGAGGGACTGGCTGACGAAGTTGGTGCAGTCGCCCCCGGCACCCTGCCCGTTGAAGTTCGGGTACGCCGGGTTGTAGCTGCTCCAGTACTTCTTCGCGTACGCGGCCATCGCCTTGTAGTCGTACGTACCGGAGGTCAGGTTCTTCGCCTTGGCCGGCGCGCTGCGCGAGGTCGAGGCACGCGGCGCCACCGGCGGGGTGTCGTCACCGGTGTCCGGCGTGGCGACGGTCGGGCTGGCGACCTGGTTGACGGCGACGCCGTCGTCGGTGTCGCGGATGCCGGTCAGCTGCCAGTTGCCGTGCTTGTCGGCCTGGAAGGACAGCTCGTGGTGGGCCTGGAAGCCGGTGGTCTTCGGCTCGTCGCCCCGTACCTTCTCGTACGTCAGGGTCGTGGTCTCGGTGACGGCGACCTTGGCCTTGCGGCCCTTCACCTGCGTGGCGTCCAGGGTCACGCTGGTGCTGGCCGAGCTGTACTTCTCGCCGAGCTGCGCCAGGCGGGACTTGCGGCCGCGCAGCTGGGACAGCGCGGAGTCCTCCGTGCGCGACTGCGTGCCGGACAGGCGGACCTTGCCGGAGAAGCGGGAGGTCAGCTGCTTGTCCTGCTTCCCGGACCGGCCGCTCTCGGTGTTGTCCACCAGGGCCTGGGTGCGGTCGGTGAAGACCGCGTCGGCGAGCTTCTGGAAGGTGGCCTTGGTGGCCGCGTCCACCGTCGGGTCGTCGGTGACCGCCGCGCCCGCGCTCCAGTTGGGCACCAGGGCCACGCCGGCGACCACCGAGGCGGCCGCGGCCGTGACTATGGTGGTGCGGCGCCGCTTACGGCTCAGTTTTCTTGATTTCAATGATGTTCCCCTCTACGCCGGTACACCTACCGGGCGGTCGCATCTTCGCATGACGCGCGAGGCGGGTGTGAAGAGGGTGTGCACAAGTGGAACCAAGGGGTTATAGGGGCCACTTGACGTCACTTGACCACCTGTGACCAGTCGGGGGACTGGGCCGGATCCAGGGCGCGCAGCCGTTGCAGCGTCTCCGGCTTCTGAACGTCCAGCCAGTCCGCGAGCTCCTTGAACGACACGCACTTGACGCCCGGTTTGGTGCAGACGTTCTTGACGACCTGGTCGATGGACTTCATGTAGATGCCGCCGTTCCAGTCCTCGAAGTGGTTGCCGATGAACAGCGGGGCGCGGCTGCCGTAGTAGACGCGGTTGAAGCCGGCCATGTAGGAGTCGACGGTCTGCTGCTCCCACTGCGGGTACTTGGCCGGGTCGCCCTTGGTCTCGCCGTCGGACTGGTTGTAGAGGAAGTTGAAGTCCATGGACAGGCCCTGGAACTTGCCGTTCTCGTACGGCAGCATTTGCAGCGGGAAGTCCCAGATGCCGTTCTTCTTCACCGGCCAGATCTGGAAGTCGCCGGGCGAGGAGGCGTCGTAGCGCCAGCCGTAGTCCTTGACGGCCTTCAGCAGGTTGGGCTGCCCCTCCAGGCAGGGCGCGCGCCCGCCGGTGACCTCCTTCCTGAAGTCGAAGGGCAGCGGGGGGATGTCGGTGAAGCCGGTGTTGGTCTTCCACTTCTCCACGAACGAGTAGAACTGGTCGATCTCGCTCTTCCACTCCTCGACGCTCCAGTCGCCGCCGCCCTTGGCGCCGCAGAAGTGGCCGTTGAAGTGGGTGCCTATCTCGTTGCCCTGGTCGTAGGCGAGGCGCAGCTGCTCCAGGGTCTCGCGTATGTGCTCGTCGGTGGCGTAGTCGATGGCGGCGTCGCCCGGCGAGTGCATCGGGCCGTGGTAGAGGGACTTCTTGCTCTTGGGCAGCAGGTAGATGCCCGTGAGGAAGAAGGTCATGTGGGCGTTGTACTCCTGGGCCATCTCCCGGTAGTGCGAGAACAGGTGGTCACTGCCCTCCAGGGCGCCGTCCCAGGAGAACACCACGAACTGCGGTGGTTTTTCACCCGGTTTGAGCGGTTCGGGCTTCAACTCGCCCTTCTGCGGGCCCGTGTACGAGGTGGAGCCGTCACCGAGCACATGGGTCCTGCCGTCCCACTTCGGCTCCTTGGTCGCCGTCGGCGAGGGACTCCTGGCGCCGCCCTTGGAGCCGGCGGAGGCGGTCGGCGTGGTGGAGTCGGGGCGGGTGAGCGCCAGGAAGCCCGCCACGACGGAGGCGACGACCAGGAGGGCCGCCAGGGTGAGGAACTGCGGGTGGGTGGGTCGGCGGCGAGCGCGGGCCTTGCGGCGGCGGCCGGAGGTCGGCTTCATGGGCGGCTCGAATCTGCGGGTGTCTGCGGGGGGGCTGCGGCGGTTCGCACGGTCTGCGCGGTCCGCGGGAGTCTTCGGTTGCGGGGCGTACGGGTCGATGGGGCCGGTGCCGGTGCGGCGGTCCGCCCGGGGTCAGCCGAGCGGTGCCATGGCGCCGGCCCATATGGAGTACGGAACGCTGTCGGCGGTGGTTCCCGCGAGTCCCTTCAGTGGCAGTGGTTCGAGGCTTTTCGCCAGATCCATCCGATAGACGACCACCGCCGTGGACACCGACCTGGCGGTGCCGACGTACCAGGCGGCCTTGTCGTCCTCGGTGGTGCCGGCCTTGCCGGCCACCACGGCCGTCGAGGGCGTCGCGGCCGCGGCGGAGGCCGCGGCGGGGTGGGCGGTGCGGAAGGCGTCGGCGAGCGCGTCGGTGACCTGCTGGGCCACCTGGGCGCTGACCGCCCGGCTCGCGGCCGAGGTCTCGAGCCGTACCGCCGAGCCGTTGCGGGTGATCCGCCGCACCGAGTACGGCTCGGTGTGCAGTCCCCCGGCGGCGAAGGTGGCGTAGCCGTTGGCCATGCGGATCGCGCTCGGCGTGGAGCTGCCCTGGGACAGGGAGGGCACCTGCGGGCCGATGCTGGAGGACAGCAGCCCTGCCGCCTCGGCGGTCTGCTTGACCTGGTCCAGGCCGGTGTCCATGCCGAGCTGCATGAACGGCGTGTTCACCGACTGCGCGAGCGCCTTGCGCAGGCTGATCCGGCCGTAGGACTTCTTGCCGTCGTTGTGCGCGGCGACCTTGCGGCCGCTGCGGTCCCAGTACGGCCCCTCGGGGGTGGTGACGGGCACGGCGTCGTCCCCGTTGTAGACGGTGTCCGGGGTGATCTGCTCGCGGGGCGCGTCACGCCGTTTGACGACCCCGTGCTGCAGGCCGGCCGCGTACACGAACGGCTGGAAGGCCGAACCGGCCGGGACGGTGGAGGCGTTGGACTCGTTGAAGCCCTGCGTACGGTGGTCGGGGCCGCCGTAGACGGCGAGGATGCGGCCGTCGGCGGCCACCGAGGCGGCACCGTAGTGGGCGGTCTTCGCCGCCTTCGGGTCCTTCGCCTTCGCGTCCTTGCGGGCCTTGGTGACGACGTCGGTGAGCGTGGCCTCCCGCTTGCGGTCGAACGTGGTGTAGATCTGGTAGCCGCCCAGGTCGAAGTCCTTGTCGGACAGGTGCGCGGACTTCTTCGCATACTGCGAGGCCAGTTCGACCAGGTAGTCGGTCTGCTGGCCGGTGTCGTACAGCGGGTTGCGCTTGAGCGGCTCGGGGAACGTCTTGTACTGGACGCGCTCGGCCGGCGACAGCTTGCCGATCTTGACCATGCGGTCCAGGATCCAGCTCCAGCGCTCCACGGCGCGGTCGTGGTTCTTCGGGTTCAGGGTGGGGTCGTAGAGGCCGGCGCCCTTGAGCAGGGAGGCGAGGAAGGCGGCCTCGCTGACGTTGAGTTCGCTGACGTCCTTGCCGTAGTAGGCCTGGGCGGCGCGCTGGATGCCGTAGGTGCCGCGGCCGAACCAGCTGGTGTTGAGATAGCCCTCGAGGATCTTGTCCTTGCTCATCCTGTTGTCGAGCTTGAGGGAGATCATCGCCTCGGTGAACTTGCGGCTGACCGTCTGGTTCTGGGTCAGGTAGACGTTCTTGACGTACTGCTGGGTGATGGTCGAGCCGCCCTCGGTGTCACCCTCGCCGACCGTGCGCCACAGGGCGCGGGTGATGCCCTTGAAGGAGATGCCCGGGTCGCTGTAGAAGCTCTCGTTCTCGGCGGCGAGGACGGCCCAGCGGACGTCCTCGGGTATGTCCTTCAGCGGCATCGCCTGCCGCTGCACCCAGCCGGTGCGGGCCATCGGGGTGCCGTCGGACCAGAAGTAGACGTTGTCCTGCTGGGTGGCGTAGGTGTTCAGGTTCTGCGGTATGTCCGTGGCGGCGTAGGCGACGACCAGGAACAGGCCGGTCAGGCCGATGGTGGAGAAGACGATGCCGATCCACTGCCGCCAGGAGGGCATCCAGCGGCGCCAGCCGGTACGGCCGGGGCGCGGGTAGACCGGTTTCAGCTTCCGGGCGTACGGGGCGACCACCGCGGCGACGGGCGCCAGGCGGCGGGTGACCGGAGCGAGGCGCCGTCCGGCCTCGGTCCTCAGCCGGGCGAGGGCCGGGGGCAGGGCGAGCTTCGTGCTGCGCGGCTTGCGGCGGTCGGCCCGCCGGCCGGCGGGCGAAGCAGCTTGGCCGTTCGTCGGGTCGGTCGCCTGACCGGTGCTCCGGCCGGGGGTCCGCTGCCGGACGATGTGCAGCTGCATGGTCTCGTGCGGCCGCTTGCGGAGGGTGTCGACCTTGAGCTGCATGGTCTCGTCCGGCCGGGGCGCTGCGGCCTCGGCCTGCGGCCGCGCCGGCTTCGCCGGGTTCGCCGGTTTCTCCCGGTTCTGCTGCTTGCGCAGGGCCTCGACCTTCAACTGCATGGTCTCGTCCGGCCGGGACGGAACGGCCTCCGGCTTCGCCGGGTTCTGCTGTTTGCGCAGGGCGTCGACGTTCAGCTGCATCGTCGCGTCCGCCGGCGGCGGCGCGCCGTCGTCGGGCGCTCCCCCGGGCGCGACGCGGCGCTCACCGGACCGGCGGCCTTCCTCCGGAAGGCCCTCCCCCTGCCCTGCCTCGGTCACGACTGCGTCTCCCTCCGCACTCCGTGTTGCTCGCGCGGGTCGACACAGCTGCCGCACACGCGGCCGCCAGCCCCCATCACTCCCAGCCGCCTCGCGGCTCTCGCGGCCGTACAAAATTATCAGCCGTCTTTTCAATATCTCCGCATGAGAACGGGACAGAAACGAACACACAAGAAACACAGATCTCTGTGCGTCTGGTCACTCCCGTTAATGTGGAGCCATGCCTCGCTACGAGTACCGCTGCCGGAGCTGCGGCGACACCTTCGAACTGAGCCGTCCCATGGCGGAATCCGCCGCTCCGGCGGCCTGCCCCGCCGGTCACGACGACACCGTCAAGCTGCTGTCCACGGTCGCGGTGGGCGGCTCGGCGACGGCCCCCTCCGCAGCGCCCCGGTCCGGCGGCGCGGGTGGCGGCGGAGGGTGCTGCGGCGGGGGCTGCTGCGGCGGCTGACGACCGGTCCGGCCGTACGGCTCGGTGGGACGGTCCCGTACGGCCTACCGCGGCGCCCGGGTGGCCTTGAGGAACTCCCGTACGATCCGCTCCCCGGCCAGCACCCCGCGCTCGGGCAGCGCGCTGATGCCGGGTGCGGTCCAGCCCGTGTCGGCCAGTTCGCCGTGACCGGGGCGCCAGCCGCGGTCCACGGCCAGCAGCAGATCGGCGTCCAGCAGCGAGTCGCCCGCCCCGAGCACCAGGTCGGTGCCGGTGCGGCGGGCGACCTCACGGACGGCGGCGCTCTTGGTGAGCGGCTTGGGTACGGCGTAGATCTTCCGGCCCTGCAGGGAGACCGTCCAGCCGAGGTTCTCCGCCCAGGCGCCCAGCTCCTTCACCCAGTCCTCGGGGAGCAGTTCGCGCTCCACGACGAGATAGGCGAACAGGTCCTCGGCGACCCGGTGCTTGCGCACCCACACCGGGTCGGCGGTGCGCAGCAGATGCTCGCGCACCTCGGCGAGCGGCGCGCACTCGCCGGCCAGCCGCTCGGTGACCCGCCGGTGCCAGTCGGCGTCCGACACCCCGTCCACCAGCAGATGGCCGCCGTTGGCGCAGATCGCGTACGCCGGCGCCGGACCCGGCAGGTTGATGCGCAGGTACTGCTTGCGGGTGCGGGTCGTGGTCGGCACGAACACCGCCGTGTCCCCGAGGTCGGTCAGCAACTGGGCGGCCGTCTCCGTCATGTACGACAGCGGCCTGCTCTCGTGCACCTCCACGCACAGCAACCGTGGCGCCCGCGCGTCCGGCATGGTCAGCGCCAGCGCCGCCGACGAGTAGATGAGCGTACGGTCGAGGTCGCTCGCCACCACCACCGGCATCAGCCGTTCACCGCCTTGCCGTCGGCGCCGGTCGCACCGCGCGTGTAGCGGGGGTGGATCAGACCCACGCAGGTGTACGGCAGTTCGTCCACCTCCTCGACCGGAACCCCTCTCTGCTCGGCCAGCAGGCGTACGTGGTCCAGGTCGGCGCCCGCCCCGGACCACGCGAGGATCTTCCACGGCACCCGGCGCAGCAGCACCCGCGTGGTCTCCCCGACGCCCGGCTTGACCAGGTTCACGTCGTGGATGCCGTACTCCTCGCTGATCCGCTCGACCGCCGCCCAGCCCTCCCAGGTCGGGGTGCGGTCGGCGGACAGCAGCTCCTTGGCGGCCTGCTCGACGGCGTCGGCCACCTCCGGGAAGCGGGCGGAGACGGTGTCGAGGAAGACGCCCGAGACGTCGGCGCCGGCGAGTTCGCGGTAGAACTTCGCGCCGTGGAAGTCGTCGGGGCCGACCAGGTCCGCGCGCAGGACGGTGCGCGAAATCAGCCCGGAGACGGTGGAGTTCAGGCAGGCGGAGGGTATGAGGAAGTCCTCCCGGGTGCCGTAGGTGCGTACGCACGAGCCCGGGTCGGCGAGCACGGCGATCTCCGGGTCGAAGCCGGTGATCCCCTCCTTCTCCTCGAACTCCCGGACGGCCTGGGCGAGTTCCCGGGTGATGGCCCCCTTGCCGGTCCAGCCGTCGACGAAGACCACGTCCGCGGGGTCGTGCCGGTCGGCCAGCCAGCGCAGCGCGTTGGCGTCGATGCCCCGGCCGCGCACGATCGACACGGCGTAGTGCGGCAGGTCCAGGCCGTGCCGGAACCGGGCCCAGCGGCGCATCAGCACACCGACCGGGGTGCCGGCGCGGGCGAGCGAGACCAGGACGGGCCGCGGCGACCGCTCGGCGAGGACGGTCTCGGTGACCGCGCCGACGGCCCGCGCGATCCGGTCCGCCGAGGCGTCGAGCGCCGCCTGGAAGAGCTCCTGGTACTGCTCGCTGGGCTGGTACTCCACCGGCAGCGACTCGGCGTAGTGCGCCCCGCCGCTCTGGATCGCCTCCTCGCGCTCCTCGGTCGGCGCCTCCAGCGTCACGTCCGAGAGGTCCTGCAGCAGCCAGCCGACCTCCTCGGGCGCGTACGAGGAGAAGGCGGGGCCGCGGAGGGGCTCGGGCAGCATACGGGGCCTTTCGGGGCTGGGTGCGGGGGCGGGGACGTAGGACGGTACGACCGCGAGCAGGACGTGCGGGGTGTGCCCGGCGAGCTGGGCCAGCAGGCCGTCGGGGGCGTGCAGCGCGGGGGTGTCGGCGGCCGAGTCGACGACGGCGACGACGGCGTCGAAGCCCGCCCCTGCCACGTTGTACGCGTAGCGCTCGCCGGGGCCGTCGGCCGGGTCGTCGTGCGCCGGGAAGACCAGGCGGGTGCGGATCGCGTACCCGGGGTCGTCGACCGCGAGGACCGGGGAGCGGGTCGTGGTGGAGTAGCGCACCTCGGCGGCCACGACCTGCTCCAGCTCGCGGGCGAGCCGCAGCGGCGCGTACATCAGCTCCTCGAAGCCGAGGACCAGCACCCGGCGGGCGGTCCCGGGCAGCGCCTCGGCGACCCGGGCGGTCATGTCGGGCAGGGCGCGCTCCAGCCGGTCCCGGTGCCCGGGCGTGAACCCGTGCCGGCCGCCGTCGGGCACGCCGCGGGGCCAGCGCAGGTCGACTCGGGTGACGCGGCCGCGGGTGCGCTGGGCGGGCAGGGTGGCCGTCTCGTGCCGAGCGACCAGCGCCTGTCCCTTCTCCAGCACGCCGTCGGGAAGGCGTACGGTCCCGGAGGCGGCCGCGACCAGGTCCACACGGGCGCCGATCTCCTGGGCGAACTCGTCCAGGCGAGCGGTGTCGGCCGGTGAGCGCATGTCGACCAGGGCGACCACCACGTACCGCCGGCGCGGATGGCGGGAGTGCAGGTCGCGGATGGTGTTCAGGACGGTGTTGCCGGTGGAGAACTCGTCGTCCACGAGGACCAGCGGGCCGTCCCCGGACAGCAGCGCCGGGTCCTCGGGCAGCAGCAGGTGCGAGGTGGCGTGCGAGTGGGACTCCTCGAAGCCGCCCGCCGGGGCGAGGCCGGGGACGGGGCGGCGCGTGGAGTGCAGGTAGGTGGCCGGGCCCAGGCCGTCGGCGACCGAGTGGCCGAGGCCCGTCGCGGTCTCCGCGTAGCCCAGGACGACCGCCGTGGCGGCCTCCGGCTCGCCCAGCAGCTCCCGCACCCGGCGGCCCAGCGCGAATCCGTGGCCGTACACCACCGACGGCGACTGCGGTACGTGCTTGCCGAGCACGTTGGACACGAGCAGGTGCGCCCGCTTGGGGTTGCGGCGCAGCGCGAGCCCCAGCAGGCCGGTCAGCTCCTCGCCGCCCAGCAGCTCGACCCCGAGCCGCTCGGCGACCCAGGTGCCGGACCAGACTCCGTCGTTTCCTGCCGTGTTCCTGCGGTTCATGCGTTTCCTGTGGATTCCCTGTGGTGGGTGGGCGAGGGTCGTCGGCCGCGGTGCGCAGCGGGTCAGTCGGGGATTCCGGCGGCGAGCAGCTCCACGAAGCCGACGTCCTCCCTCGCGACACCGAAGACCTCCGCCCGCAGCAGGGTCCGCTCGGCCCAGGCGCGGTGCGGCTTCACCTCGTTCATCTTGTTCGTGTACGCCGACCTGAGCACTCCCCCGCCGCCCCGCTCCGGCCGCAGGATGTCCGCCGCGTCACTGAACTCCTCGTGACTGACCACCGACAGCGCGTGCACGGGCAGGACATGGGAGGGGTGGATGCAGGTCTTGCCCAGCAGCCCGTTGGCCTGGTCCAGGGAGATCTCCCGCAGCAGCCCGTCCATCGCGTGCTCGATCAGTCTCGCGCGCAGCTCGACCGCCTGCACCTCCAGGAAGGGGCTCTGCCGCAGCTGCGGCTTGAACATCCGCTCCGGCGCCCGGAAGTACTCCCACACCGGGCCGGTCACCGTGAACCCGGTGCCGTCGGCCCGGCCCAGCATGTTCACCACGTCGGCGATCACCGAGGCGACGACCTGGACGTCGTAGGCCGTCATGTCCGGGGCCCTGCGCAGGCCGTACGACGAGCAGAAGTCGGTGACGCCCAGGCGCAGCGCCAGCACCCGGTCGCGGTACTTGTCGACCGCGCGGAAGATGCCCTCCAGGGTGTCCACCCGCGACTCGCGGTACAGCAGCTCGGGGGACTCCAGCACCGGCATGGCGAACAGCCGGCGTCCGCTCGCCGTCTCGGCGGCCTGCAGCGCCTCCAGGAAGGGCAGGCCCCGCTCCCCGGTGAACTTCGGCAGCACGAATCCGGACAGCAGCCGCACGGACGACCCCAGCCGGCGCACCAGGTCGGGTATCTGCTCGGCGGCGCGGACCCGGATGAACAGCAGGGGCAGGTCGGCGCCGCCGGGGCGCGCGGCCAGCTCGGCGAACTGCCGGACGAGGTTCTCCTCGCCGTGCTCCACGTCCGCGTCGTCTATCGAGTCCTCCAGGCAGAGCACCATCGAGACCACGCCGCGCGCGGCCTGCTTGAGGATGTCGTCGGCCAGGCGCGGGCGGGTGGCGGGGCTGTAGAGCGTGGCGCCCAGCGCGGCGGAGAGCAGCCGGGCCGGGGAGTCGGCGGTGAACTCCCCCGGCTCCCGGTGGAAGAGGTGCTGCCGCACCTCAGGAGCGAGGTGCCCGAAGTGACGCATGAAGCTCCCCCGTGGTGATGGCGAGTGGCCGGTTCGGAACGGCTGGACCGCCCGGTCCTTCGAAAGAAAGGTGGCCGGTAATAGTACGTACAAATCAGTTTCAGAGGTTCCCGCCGGGCATGAACTTCTGGTAAAGCAGGCGGGATCCGCGTCGGACCCCGCGTTGTCGTGGCCAGGACGGAGAGGGCAGGATGACCGCATGACGCACGCGATGGTGAAGGGGTCGAACGTCCCGCTGGACGCCGCCACGGTACGGGCCGTGGTGCGGTGGACGCCCGGCCAGGGGGTGCCGGACGTCGACGCTTCGGCGCTGCTCCTGGGGTCCGACGGTCGTGTGCGCTCCGACGAGGACTTCGTGTTCTACAACCAGCCCCGGCACCCCTCCGGGAAGGTGTGGCGGCTCGGCAAGCGGCGGATCGCGGAGGGCATGACCGACACGGTCCAGACGGACCTCGCGGGCGTCGACCCCGGGGTCGGCCGGATCCTGGTGGTCGCCTCGGCGGACGGCGTCACCTTCGACCGCGTACGGGCGCTGCGCATCCTGCTGTACGACGCGGCCGTCGCGGACGGGGAGCCGCTGGCGTACTTCGACATCAAGCCCGAGACCGGTCAGGAGACCGCGCTGATCTGCGGGGAGCTGTACCGGCGGGGTGAGGGGTGGAAGTTCCGCGCGCTGGGCGAGGGCTACTCGAACGGGCTGAAGGGGCTTGCCACGGACTTCGGGATCTCGGTGGACGAGGGCGAGGAGGCGGAGGCGCCGGTGGCGCAGCCGCTGCCGCCGGAGCAGCCCTCGTACGGGTATCCGCCGCAGCAGGCCACCGCGGCGGTGGCGCCGGCGGTGGTGGCGGCTCCGGCTCAGCCCGCGTACGGGTATCCGCAGTCGGGGTACGGCTATCCGCCGGCCGTCGCGGTGGTGCCCGACCCGGAGTTCCGCCTGCCGCCGCAGGGGCCACAGTTCATCGGGCGGTGAGGTGAGCGCTCACCTGTCCGCCTTCGTCTTGTAGCCCCGGCCCCACTGGAGGCCCCAGCCGTACAGGCGGTCGAGTTCCGACTGGAAGCCGTAGACGAACTTGACCTCGCGGCGGACGACGAGTTCGCCCTTGATGTTCTCGATCAGGACGACCGCGCAGGAGCGGGCCTGGGGCTGGCGGTCGTCCAGGCCGATCTCGATGCGGGGGCCGTTGCTCGGGTAGAGCGTGACGATCGCGTGGGTGCGGTCGAAGGCGGGGGTCTGGTCGTAGATGTAGACGAAGACCAGCAGGCGCTTGATGGCGTCGCGGTGGTCGAGGTTGACGTAGATCGTCTCACCGGACGCGGAGCCGAACCGGTCGTCGCCGCTGAGCTTGACGTATGGCGGGGCGTTCACGTCGCCCAGGAAGCCGCCGAGCGGCTGGACGACGCCCTTGGTGCCGTCGGTCAGCTCGTACAGGCAGCCGAGGTCGAGGTCGACGTTGACCATCGACTGGCTGTGTCCGAGCACCTCCGGCGGCTTCAGCGCCTTGAACGGGTGGCGCAGCAGGCTCTGCCGGGCCGAGCCGCCGATGTCGGAGGTGCGCATCCGCCAGGTCAGGTTGATGCGCAGATGCCCGGTGGCGGCGCCCTGCTTGGTCAGAGACACCTGGTGGTGCCGTTTGGTCAGTTCGATCGCGTTGGACGCGGCGCTGCCCGAGTCGAACTCGGACGCGCGTCCGCCCAGCAGACCGTCGAAGAATCCCATCTCCCGCCCCCAGCCTCACCGCTCTCGCCGCCCCCGCCCCGTACGCAGCGGGGCGGCCCCGGGACCCGGCTCGGATCGCCGTCGTCCTCGTCGGCCGCCCCGCTCAGAAGCGTTCCTCCTGCCGGGGGGTGTCACACCCCCGAGGAGACCTCGGCCTTCTCGCCGGAGCCCGTCGCCTTTCCTTCCTCGGCCGCGAGCGCCCGGTTGCGGCGCACCGAGGACCAGAAGGACCAGGCGATGAGGATCACGCCGACCAGGCCGGTGATGACCTCGTTGATCTCGTACTGGATGGTGACCATGAGGATCACGGCCAGGGCGCCGATCGCGTAGTGGGCGCCGTGCTCCAGGTAGACGTAGTCGTCGAGGGTGCCCTGGCGGACCAGGTAGACCGTGAGGGAACGGACGTACATGGCGCCGATGCCGAGGCCGAGGGCCATCATGACGATGTCGTTGGTGATGGCGAAGGCGCCGATCACGCCGTCGAAGGAGAAGGACGCGTCCAGGACCTCCAGGTAGAGGAACATGAAGAACGCGGCCTGGCCGGCCAGCTTCACGGCCGAGCGCGGCTTGCCCTCGCGGGCGGCCTCTTCCTCCTCCTCGTGCTCGCGCTCCTCCTCTTCCTCCAGCCGGTCCTCGAAGTAGCCGGACAGGCCGCCGACGACCATGTACGTGATCAGACCGGCGATGCCGGCGATCAGGACCGTCTGCGCCTTGTCGACGTGCGCGCCGCCGTGCTGGTGGGCGTGGGTGGCGAAGGTGAAGGAGGTGATCAGCAGGACGACCAGCGCGATGCAGACCGACAGCATGTCGACCTTGCCGAGCTTGGCCAGCGGGCGCTCGATCCAGCGCAGCCACTGGATGTCCCGGTCCTCGAAGATGAAGTCCAGGAAGATCATCAACAGGAACATGCCGCCGAAGGCCGCGATCGCCGGGTGGGCGTCCGTGACCAGCTGCTGGTAGCGGTCCTTGTCGCTGAACGCCAGGTGGACGGCCTCGATGGGGCCCATCTTGGCCGTGATCGCCACGATGACGACGGGGAAGACCAGCCGCATCCCGAAGACCGCGATCAGAACGCCGACCGTGAGGAAGATCTTCTGCCAGAAGGCGTTCATCTTCTTCAGGATTCCGGCGTTGACCACTGCGTTGTCGAACGACAGCGAGATCTCGAGGATGGCGAGGATCGCCACCACCCCGAAGGCGGTCCACCCCCCGTAGAACAACGCGGCGACGAGGCCGAGCGCGGTGATCGCGAACGACCAGCCGAAGGTTTTCAGAAGCACTGGCTACCCAATCCGTATGTGTACGGGTCTCCCCCGTCGCCGTACCCGGCTTTACGAAACATTGACTCCGAAGTCTAGAGCGATGCCGCGCAAACCGGAGGCGTACCCCTGTCCCACCGCCCGGAACTTCCATTCGCCCTGGTAGCGGTAGAGCTCGCCGAAGATCATGGCGGTCTCGGTGGAGGCGTCCTCGCTCAGGTCGTAGCGGGCGAGCTCCTGGCCGTCGGCCTGGTTGACGACGCGGATGAAGGCGTTGGAGACCTGGCCGAAGGTCTGTCCGCGCTCGTCGGCCATGTGGATGGAGACCGGGAAGACGATCTTCTCGCACTGCGGCGGCACCTTGGTGAGGTCCACCAGGATCGACTCGTCGTCGCCCTCGCCCTCACCGGTGAGGTTGTCGCCGGTGTGCTCGACCGAGCCGTCCGGGCTCTTGAGCTGGTTGTAGAAGACGAACCACTCGTCGCCCAGCACCCGGTTGCCCGCGGAGCACAGCAGCGCGCTGGCGTCGAGGTCGAAGGGCGCTCCGGTGGTGGAGCGCGCGTCCCAGCCGAGCCCGACCATGACGTTGGTCAGGTTCGGTGCGGCCTTGGACAGGGAGACGTTGCCCCCCTTGGCGAGCGTGACGCCCATGATGCTGGTCCTCCCCGGGGATGGTGCCTGTGTGGGTTCCTGCGCGTCCGGCGCCGCGTGGAAACACGCGGCGCCGGACGATCAGGCGTTCTGTTGTGCGGATGTTCGATCGCGCGGGACGTCGGCTCAGACGTTGACGCCGAAGTCCTGGGCGATGCCACGCAGGCCCGAGGCGTAGCCCTGGCCGATGGCGCGGAACTTCCACTCCGCGCCGTGGCGGTAGAGCTCGCCGAAGACCATGGCCGTCTCGGTGGAGGCGTCCTCGCTGAGGTCGTAGCGGGCGATCTCCGCGCCGCCGGCCTGGTTCACCACGCGGATGTAGGCGTTGCGGACCTGGCCGAAGGACTGCTGGCGGTTCTCCGCCTCGTAGATCGAGACGGGGAAGACGATCTTCTCTACGTCGGCGGGGACCGCGGCGAGGTTCACCTTGATCACCTCGTCGTCGCCCTCGCCCTCACCGGTGAGGTTGTCGCCGGTGTGCTCGACCGAGCCGTCCGGGCTCTTGAGGTTGTTGAAGAAGACGAAGTTCTGGTCGTTGCCGACCTTCCCGGAGTTGTTCAGCAGCAGCGCGCTGGCGTCGAGGTCGAAGTCGGTGCCGGTGGTGGTGCGGGCGTCCCAGCCCAGACCGACGAGGACCGCGGTCAGGCCCGGGGCCTCCTTCGTCAGCGATACGTTGCCGCCCTTGCTGAGGCTGACTCCCACGAGTCCTCCATTGGTGTCCGGGGGCGGGGAGCCCCGTCGTGCATCGGATATGGGATCAACGTGTCGATCCTAGTGAGGGGTTCCCGCCCCACGCAGGCCCCGCAACCGAAGAATCCCAGGTGTCGATTCCCCTCCCCGAACCCCGGCCACGCCAGGCTCAGAGGGTCTCGAGGGCCTTCACGTACTCGTTCAGGTCGCGGGCGTCGGGGAGGGCGTTGACGACGGTCCAGCGGACGATGCCGTCCTTGTCGATGATGAAGGTTCCGCGCACGGCGCAACCCTTGTCCTCGTCGAAGACGCCGTAGTCGCGCGAGGTGTTGCCGTGCGGCCAGAAGTCGCTCAGCAGCGGGTACTCCAGGCCCTCCTGCTCGGCGAAGACGCGCAGGGTGTGGATGGAGTCGTTGGAGACGGCGAGGAGCTGGGTGTCGTCGTTGACGAACTTGGGCAGGTTGTCGCGCAGCGCGCACAGCTCGCCGGTGCACACGCCGGTGAAGGCGAACGGGTAGAAGAGCAGCACCACGTTCTTCTCACCGCGGAAGTCGGACAGCTTCACGGTGCGGCCGTGGTTGTCCTTGAGCTCGAAGTCGGGTGCCTTGTCGCCGACCTGGATCGCCATCGTCCTGCTTTCCCTTCGGTGGGACTGTTCGGGTGAGACCACCCTACGCAGCACCCACCGCGGGCCCGCGGACGGGCCGAGGGTGAGTCGACCCGTCCGCCGCCACGACGGGTCCGGGCGCGTCGGGTCCGCGGGTCTCCGGACGTCCGTGTTCCCGGTTTCCGGTTTCCGGGCCGCGGACGTCCGCCGCATGGCGGCGCGTCCGCGGCCCGGGACCGGCCGGCGCTCGTGCCGGGCCGCTACTTCTTGGACTTCGCGGCCTTCGGCGTCAGCAGCCTGGTGCCGTTCCAGTCCTTGCCCACGCTGACGCTCTTGGTCTGCGACAGTCCCGCCGTCGTCGCGGCGTCGCCGATGTCGCTGGGCTCGACGTATCCGTCCCGGCCGGTCTTCGGCGTCAGGAGCAGGATCACACCGCCCTCGTCGAGGAAGCCGAGGGTGTCGACCAGCGTGTCCGTCAGGTCGCCGTCCTCGTCGCGGAACCACAGCACCACGGCGTCGGCCACGTCGTCGTAGTCCTCGTCGACGAGCTCGCTGCCGATCGCTTCCTCGATGGACTCGCGGAGCTCCTGGTCGACGTCGTCGTCGAAGCCGATCTCCTGGACCACCTGCCCGGGCTGGAATCCCAGCCTGGCGGCCGGGTTAGTCCGCTCCTCCGCGTGGTCCGCGGTCGCGCTCACGGGTTGCCTCCTGATGGTGTTGCGATATGGGTCTTCAGCCACGCGCGTGCGCGAAGCATTGGCCGTAGTCCACACGGGCGGGCCGGATCGCGCAAGTACCCGGCGGTCCGGACCGCCGAAACGGTGACGTTCCCGGCTGTGTCGCCGCAACTCCTGACACCGTATCGCGATCAGCGGTGACTCACACCACACCCTTCTGCCCGCTTTTGCGTGTTTGAGAACCCCCGGCGGGCAGGAGAACCAGCAGGAATCCTCCGGTTACCGAGCAGTAGAGATGACGTGCGACTCACGCCAGGTACACGATGGGGAACGGTGCAGGCACAGACAGGCAAACCCACTGGAACCCAGGGAAAGTCCAGAAAATACCCCCAGAACCACCCCAGATATGTCAGCCCTCTGACAGGTAAGGAACAGCGTGGCTTCCGGATCCGATCGAAACCCGATCATCATTGGCGGCCTTCCGAGTCAGGTTCCTGACTTCGATCCCGAGGAGACCCAGGAGTGGCTCGACTCGCTCGACGCCGCCGTCGACGAGCGAGGCCGGGAACGGGCCCGCTACCTCATGCTCCGGCTGATCGAACGCGCCCGCGAGCGGCGCGTGGCCGTGCCGGAGATGCGCAGCACCGACTACGTCAACACCATCCCCACCAAGAACGAGCCGTTCTTCCCGGGCAACGAGGAGATCGAGCGCAAGATCCTCAACGCCACCCGCTGGAACGCCGCGGTGATGGTCTCCCGCGCCCAGCGCCCCGGCATCGGCGTCGGCGGCCACATCGCCACCTTCGCCTCCTCCGCCTCGCTCTACGACGTCGGCTTCAACCACTTCTTCCGCGGCAAGGACGACGGCCGCGGCGGCGACCAGGTCTTCTTCCAGGGCCACGCCTCACCGGGCATCTACGCGCGCGCGTACCTGCTGGACCGGCTCAGCGAAGAGCACCTGGACGGCTTCCGCCAGGAGAAGTCCAAGGCGCCCTACGGCCTGTCCAGCTACCCGCACCCGCGCTCCATGCCGGACTTCTGGGAGTTCCCGACGGTCTCCATGGGCCTCGGCCCGATCGCCGCGATCTACCAGGCCCGGATGAACCGGTACATGCACGCGCGCGGCATCGCGGACACCTCCGACTCGCACGTGTGGGCGTTCCTGGGCGACGGCGAGATGGACGAACCGGAGTCGCTCGGCCAGCTGTCCATCGCCGCCCGTGAGGGCCTGGACAACCTGACCTTCGTGGTCAACTGCAACCTGCAGCGCCTGGACGGCCCGGTGCGCGGCAACGGCAAGATCATCCAGGAGCTGGAGTCGGTCTTCCGCGGCGCCGGCTGGAACGTGATCAAGCTGATCTGGGACCGCACCTGGGACCCGCTGCTCGCCCAGGACCGCGACGGCGTGCTGGTCAACAAGATGAACACCACGCCGGACGGCGCCTTCCAGACCTACGCCACCGAGTCCGGCGCCTACATCCGCGAGCACTTCTTCGGCGACGACCACCGGCTGCGCAAGATGGTCGAGAACATGACCGACCAGCAGATCCTGCACCTGGGCCGCGGCGGTCACGACCACCGGAAGATCTACGCGGCGTACAAGGCGGCCCTGGAGCACAAGGGCCAGCCCACGGTGATCCTGGCCAAGACGGTCAAGGGCTGGACGCTGGGCCCGAACTTCGAGGGCCGCAACGCCACGCACCAGATGAAGAAGCTCACGGTCGACGACCTCAAGCGCTTCCGGGACCGGCTGCACCTGCCGATCTCCGACCGGGAGCTGGAGTCCGGCCCGCCGCCGTACTACCACCCGGGCCGGGACACGGACGAGATCCAGTACATGCACGACCGCCGCAAGGGGTGCGGCGGCTACGTCCCGACCCGGATCGTGCGCGCCGAGCCGCTCGCCCTGCCCGACGACAAGGCGTACGCGTCCGTGAAGAAGGGCTCCGGCCAACAGGCCATCGCCACCACCATGGCGTTCGTGCGGCTGCTGAAGGACCTCATGCGGGACAAGGAGCTCGGCCGGCGGTTCGTGCTGATCGCGCCGGACGAGTACCGCACGTTCGGCATGGACTCGTTCTTCCCGAGCGCGAAGATCTACAACCCGCTCGGTCAGCAGTACGAGTCGGTGGACCGCGATCTGCTGCTCGCCTACAAGGAGTCGCCGACCGGGCAGATGCTGCACGACGGCATCTCCGAGGCGGGCTGCACCGCCTCGCTGATCGCCGCGGGCTCGGCCTACGCCACCCACGGCGAGCCGCTGATCCCGGTCTACGTGTTCTACTCGATGTTCGGTTTCCAGCGCACCGGAGATCAGTTCTGGCAGATGGCCGACCAGCTGGCCCGCGGATTCGTCCTGGGCGCGACCGCCGGACGTACGACTCTGACCGGTGAGGGGCTCCAGCACGCCGACGGCCACTCGCAGCTGCTCGCCTCCACGAACCCGGCGTGCGTGGCGTACGACCCGGCGTACGCCTACGAGATCGCGCACATCGTGCAGGACGGCCTGCGCCGGATGTACGGCGGGGAGGCCGAGAACCCCGGGCACCCGCACGGCGAGGACGTCTTCTACTACCTGACCGTCTACAACGAGCCGATCCGGCAGCCGGCCGAGCCCGCGAACGTGGACGTCGAGGGCATCCTCAAGGGCGTCCACCGGATCGCCCCGGGCACGGACGGCGAGATCCCGGCGCAGATCATGGCCAGCGGCGTGGCGGTGCCGTGGGCCCTGGAGGCGCAGAGGATCCTCGCCGAGGACTGGAACGTCAAGGCGGACGTCTGGTCGGCGACCTCCTGGAACGAACTGCGCCGCGAGGCCGTGGCCTGCGAGGAGCACAACCTGCTGCACCCGGAGGAGGAGCAGCGGGTGCCGTGGGTGACGCGGAAGCTGAGCGGGGCCGAGGGCCCGTTCGTGGCCGTGTCCGACTGGATGCGGTCGGTGCCGGACCAGATCGCCCGCTGGGTGCCGGGTCCGTACCAGTCGCTGGGCGCCGACGGCTTCGGCTTCGCCGACACCCGGGGGGCGGCCCGGCGGTTCTTCCACATCGACGCCCAGTCGATCGTGGTGGCCGTGCTGACCGAGCTGGCCCGCCAGGGCAAGGTCGACCGGTCGGTGCTCAAGCAGGCCATCGACCGCTACCAGGTCCTCGACGTCACGGCGGCCCACCCGGGCGCGGCGGGCGGCGACGCGTAGCAGGTCGGGGCGCGTGGGGATCGGTCACACGGTTCCCCGCGCCCCTTCCGGGCCGGACCTACGATGCGGGCATGGACGATCTGTCGGCACAGGCCCGTTGGGAACGGCGTACGCAGCGGCCCCTGCTGGTGCTCGCGCTGGCGTTCGCCGCGGCCTACGCCGTGCCGATCGTGCACAGCTCCGCGAGCCGGCCGGTGACGCTGGCCTGCACCGTGGTGGAGTGGGTGGTCTGGGGCGCGTTCGCCGCCGACTACCTGATGCGGCTCGGACTCGCCCGGCGGCGCAGGGAGTTCGTACGGGGCCACTGGCTGGACCTGTGCGCGGTGGTGCTGCCGATCCTCCAGCCGCTGCGGCTGCTGCGCCTGGTGTCCACGCTCATGCTGGTGGGGCGGCGGGCGCGGATGGCCGAGCAGATCCGGCTGACGACGTATGTCGCCGGGGCCGTGGTCGGGCTGCTGATGTTCGGGTCGCTGGCGGTGCTGTCGGTGGAGCGGGACTCGCCGAACGGGAACATCAAGACGCTGGGTGACGCGGTGTGGTGGTCGTTCACGACGATGACGACCGTCGGCTACGGCGACCACGCGCCGACCACCGGCCTGGGGCGGATGCTGGCCGTCGGCCTGATGCTGGCCGGGATCGCGCTGCTCGGTGTGGTGACCGCGAACATCGCGGCATGGTTCATCGCCCGCTTCGAGCGCGACGACGTCGTCGAACGCCGGCAGACGGAGGCCATCGAGGAACTGGCCGAGGAGGTGCGCAGGCTCCGGGCCGAGGTGATGGCCCTGAACTCGAAGGAGGGCCCCCGGCCTTCGGCCGGAGGCCCTGTTCGCGGCCGCCCGGGATCAGAACATGCCGTTGCCCCAGGTGGCCGCTCCCGCCAGCGAGATGACGGCGATGAGCGTGTCGATGGCGCCCAGTACGAGGGCGACCAGGGCCGGGACCGAGCGGTCGACTCCCGCCCAACTGCGGCCCATCGCCAGCCATCCGCAGACGACCGCCACCGGGCCGAGGACGATGCCCAGCGCGAAGAATCCGGCGATCGCGCAGACGGTTCCGATGATCCCGAGCGTCGCGCTGTCCGGCCTGTTCCGTGACCACGTCCGGCCACGTGAACGGGGGTGTGCGCGCGTTCCGTGTCCGAAGCCCGTCATCATCAACTCCTCGAACCCCGCGTCTGGTTGGGGTTCTGTCGGGGTTCATGTATGCGGGTACCCCGGTTCCGGAGCTCATGCCTCGCACCCCTTGACCGATGTGCGGACCGCGTCCGCTGCCTGCGCGCTGCCCCCCTCCAGCAGCGCGCCGCAGACGGTCGTCCTCCGTCCCCTGCGCAGGACGTGACCCACTGTGACCTGCCGCGCGCTCCGGGGGCGAGCCGTCCTGCGCAGCGTCACCCTGATGGGCGAACCGCGGCCGACGGAACCGGAGGTCCGCCGGCCGGGTGCGTCAGATGTGGCCGACGCCCGCGCCCGCCTCCGCGTTCTGCCCGCGCTTGGTGAGCAGCGCGACCAGGACGGCCACGGCCGCGACACCGGCGGCGACGAGAGAGGCCAGGCTCATGCCGGAGATGAACGTGTCGTGCGCGACGGAGGTGATCTTCGCCGCGACCGCCTCCGGCACACCCTTCGGCACCGGCGCCACGCCGACCTGGACGGCCTCGGAGGCCTGGTCCGCCTGGGCGGCCGTGAGCGGCGGGAGCCCGGCGTCCTTCCAGTTGCCCGCCAGGTCGTTGTCGACCTTGGACGCCATCACGGCGCCCAGCACGGCCGTACCGAGGCTGCCGCCGATCTGCATCGCGGCCTGCTGGAGACCGCCGGCCACGCCGGACAGCTCCATGGGCGCGTTGCCGACGATGACCTCGGTGGCGCCGACCATGACCGGGGCCAGACCGAGGCCGAGCAGGGCGAACCAGAGCGACATGGTGGCGCTGCCGGTGTCCGTCTCCAGGGTGGACATGCCGTACATGGCGACGGCGGTGGCGAGCATGCCGCCGGCCAGCGGGATCCGCGGGCCGAGCTTGGTGATCAGCGCGCCCGCGAGCGGCGAACCGACGATCATCATGCCGGTGAGCGGCAGCAGGTGCAGACCGGCGTCGATCGGGCTCATCCCGTGGACGTTCTGGAGGTAGAAGGTGACGAAGAACAGGCCGCCCATGAACGCGATGGCCATCAGGACCATCAGGACGACGCCCGCGGACAGCGCGACGGAGCGGAACATCCCGAGCGGGATCAGCGGCTCCTTCACCTTCGTCTCCCAGAAGGCGAAGAGGGCGAAGCCGAGCACGGACGCGGCGATGAACGTCCACGTCCGGCCGTCGCCCCAGCCCCAGCTCGGCGCCTTGATCAGGGCCCAGACCAGGCAGAACATCGCCCCGGAGAGCAGCACGATGCCGGGGATGTCGAAGGAGCGCGGCGCGTTCTCGGCGCGGTGGTCGAGCAGGATGATCAGCCCGAGGATCAGGGCGAGGGCGCCGACGGGCACGTTGATGAAGAACACCGACTGCCAGTTGACGTGCTCGACGAGGACACCGCCGAGGATCGGGCCGCCCGCGGTGGAGGCGCCGATGACCATGCCCCAGATGCCGATGGCCATGTTGAGCTTCTCGGCCGGGAAGGTGGCCCGCAGCAGACCGAGCGCGGCCGGCATCAGCAGCGCGCCGAACAGGCCCTGGAAGACGCGGAAGGTCACGACCATCGCGATGCTGTTCGACAGGCCGATGGCCCCGGAGGCGGCGGCGAAGCCGGTCACGCCGATGAGGAAGGTCTGCCGGTGCCCGAAGCGGTCGCCGAGCTTGCCCGCGGTGATCAGGGAGACCGCGAGAGCCAGGAAGTAGCCGTTGGTGATCCACTGCACGTCGGCGAAGCTGGCGTGCAGATCCTTCTGGATGGCCGGGTTGGCGATGGCCACGATGGTGCCGTCGAGGGCCACCATCATGACGCCCACGGCGACGGTGATCAGGGTGAACCACGGGTGCCCGCGCAAGCCCTGGGGCGGCGCGGGGTCCGACGGGGCTGGCGCCTTGTCCCCCGGCCCTGTCGATTCGATGGTCTGACTAGTCATACATTCGAGGCTAATGTCAGCCACTGACAAAAGACAAACGGATTCACAAGTCGGTAACTGACATGTAGCACCCCTATAGTCTGAACAGGGGAAACAGTTCACCGGGAGGGCCGGAGACGTTGATGGAGACGGTGGGGGCCGCCGAGGCGGCGCCACGCCCAGGGCTACGCGAACGCAAGAAGCAGCGCACCCGGGACGCACTGCTGCGGGCCGCGCTGGAACTGTTCACCACCCGCGGGTACGAGCAGACGACGGTCGACGACATCGCGGAGGCCGTGGACGTCTCGCAGCGCACCTTCTTCCGCTACTTCCCGGGCAAGGAGGAGGCCGCCTTCGCCGTGCAGGACATGGTGGAGGAGCAGTTCCTCGAGTCCCTGCGCGCCCGTCCGCCCCACGAGGCCCCGCTGGAGGCGCTGCGCCGGGCGGTGCTGGACAACTGGGACCGGATCGGCGAGGCCATCATGAGCCTCGTCCCCCTCGAACTGCACCTGCGCATGTTCCGGGCGATCGAGTCGACGCCAGCCCTGCTCGCCGCGCATCTGCGCCGCTCGGTGGAGACCGAGGAGCAGCTGGCGCGCCTGCTCGCCGCGCGTGAGGGCCTCGACGTGGACACCGACCCGCGCCCGCGCCTGCTGACGGCCGCGTTCGGCGGGGTCATGCGGGTGACGGGGCGTCAGTGGAGCACGAGCGAGGACCTCAGCCTGGAGGGGATCCGGGCGCTCACGGCCGCGTACCTCGACCAGATGGGACCGGCCCTGACCGGGAACTGGCGGGCCACCGGACCTTCCGGCAGCGGCGGTTGAGTGGCGGGCCTCACACAGGTGCGTCCGCAGGGCGCCCGCGGGGCAACGGCGCGGCAATGGCGGGGGCGAACGCACGGCCTACGCGGGGGCGACCGCAGCCGCCGAACTGCCGTACGGACAGCCGATCTTGAACACGTGTACGGAAGGCGGGGGGACTGAGACTCCCGTCACGTCCCTCAAAACGTGATCCCCGTCACTCGGTTAACGCGAGACCGGCTCGTTCTCCTAGTGTGTCCTCCCAGTGACTTCCTTCGACACCTCCCCGCAGCTCAATGTCTGGCGCGCGCTGCTCGCACTGGCCGTGGTCTTCGTGATGCTGGCGACCACCGGCTGGACCGCCGTGCGCGGCCACCGCGGGTCCACCGCTCTCCAGGCGTCGCTGTCCGCGTGGGAGCACGGACGGCTGCACGGGCACCGGCTGCCGGACCCCGACGCGGCCCCCGCCCTGCTGACGCGTTTCTTCGCCTCGCTCGGCGCCCAGGACCGCGCCCGGCTCGCCCACCGCTATCCGCTGGCGGTCGGCAACATGAACGGCGCTCCCGTCCGGCTGCGTTACCAGGCCAACCGCATCGCGCTCGACCAGGCACGCAAGGTCGAACTCAAACGCATGCACGACAGCCGGCTCACCCCCGCCGGGCAGCAGGACGCGGGCCGCCGTATGCACCGCTTCACGGCGCTGACGGCCAAGGACCGCCACATCCTCGCCTTCGACCCCGAGGGCTCCGGCCGGGTCGCGGAGGTCTTCGGCGACCTGACGAAGGCCGAGCGGGTCTCGGTCGTCGTCCCCGGTGTGGACACCGACCTGTTCACCTTCCGCAAGACCTACCGCCCGTACTCGGCGCCGTACGGCATGGCCAAGTCGCTCTACACGGCCGAGCGCACGGCGTCCCCCGGCACGCGTACGGCCGTGATCGCCTGGGCCGACTACACCGCGCCCAGCGGGCTCGGCGTGGACGCGGCCACCGCGATGCGCGCCGAGGACGGCGCCCAGCGGCTGAACAAGATGCTCGGCGGGCTGCCCGGCCGCTCCCCCGTCGCCCTGTTCTGCCACAGCTACGGCTCGGTGGTCTGCGGGCTGGCGGCGCACGAACTGCCGCACCGCGTGACCGACATAGCGGTCGCCGCGAGCCCCGGCATGCGGGTGCGGAAGGCCTCCCACCTGCGCACCGACGCGCATGTGTGGGCGATGCGGGACGCCACCGACTGGATCCGGGACGTGCCGTACATGGAGCTCGGGGGCCTCGGCCACGGAGCCGACCCGGTCTCCGACGCGTTCGGGGCGCGGGTGCTGTCGGCCCAGGAGGCCGAGGGCCACGCCGGTTACTTCGAGCCGGGCACCGACAGCCTGACCAACTTCGCCGAGATCGGCGTCGGCTCGTACGAGTCCGTGCGGTGCGCCCATGACAACGACGGATGCCGGGCGGGTTTGTCCGCCACGACGACGGCCGGACGCGCGTAGAGACAGCAGGAAGTGCGGTCTGCGCGAGGAGGGACGCGGAAGCTCGTGCCGCCTACGATGAGCCGCATGGGTGACGTACTGACCGGATTTCACGCTGCCTGGGAGTTCGAGTCCGATTCCGTGCTCATCCGCTACGAACGGGGGATACGGACACCGAAGCTCTTCCAGGCACTCGGCGAGCGCCGGGTGCCCCTGGCCGCGCTCGCGCGGGTCACGCTCGCTCCGGGCCGGCGCGGGACCGTGGTCCTGCGTGCCGAGCCCCGTCCGGGCGCCGATCCGCTGATGGACGCGGCCGACGGACAGCTCAAGGAGGGCTGCGACCCCTATCGGCTGGTGCTGCCCGCCGAACGGGAGACGCTCGCCGAGTACTACGCCGACGAACTGCGCACACGGATCACCGAGACCGGCCCCGCCGACCACCACCTGGTGGCCGCGCCGGGGGCGCCGCAGCAGTTCAAGGCCTACGACGGCAAGGCGTCCTTCGACGGCACGGCGGTGCGGTTCCGTTGGTCGTGGACCGGGGCGTCCTCGGCGAAGTGGAAGGCCGGCGACCAGAGCTTTCCGGTCGGCGAACTGAGCGGGGTGGAGTGGCGCTCGCCGGAGGTCTTCGACGGGCACCTGCGGCTGCTACGACGGGCCACGGGCACCACGCAGGGCACCGCCGGGCACACCGTGCAGCAGGCCCAGCGACCGCAGCCGGACCAGGATCCGGCCGCGGTCGTGTTCGGCCTCGGCTACGGGCCGGTGCACGAGTCGCTGCCGTTCGCCGCGGCGGTACTGGCCGCGGTACGCGCGGCGACCCCGGTGCCGGTCCCGGCCCCGCGCCGCGACCCCGCCGACATCGCCGACCGCATCCGCCACCTCGGCGAACTCCACCAGGCAGGCCTGGTGACGGACGAGGAGTTCACCGTGAAGAAGGCGGAACTCCTGGCAGAGTTGTAGCTCGCTCCGGCGGGTGCGGCTCGCCGGCGGACGGGTGTGGACGCTCACCCCGACTGCCCGCAGCCACCGGCTCCGCTTCCCCTACTCCCGCCCCGCCGAAGCGAACGACATGTCCGGGTACCTCGTACCCACCACCTGCCCGGCGATCGGCTCCAGCGAGGCCAGCTCCTCCCCCGACAGCACGACCCCCGCCGCCCCCACGTTCTCCTCCACCCGCCCCGGCTTCCGCGTCCCCGGAATCGGCACGACCGCGAGCCCGTGGACGGCCGCTCGCTGCTGCACCCACGCCAGCGCGACCTGCGCGAGCGAGACGTCGTGCGCCTTGGCGACGGTACGGATCGGCTCCAGCAGGGCCGCGTTCGCCGTGGCGTTCTCGCCCTGGAAGCGGGGGTGCGTGCGGCGGACGTCGTCCTCGGTCAGGTCCTGCTCCGCCTGCACGAAACCGCCGGTGAGGAAGCCCCGCCCGAGCGGCGAGTACGGCACCAGCGCCACACCCAGCTCACGCGCGGCCGGCACCACCTTCGCCTCGATGTCCCGGCTGAACAGCGACCACTCCGACTGCACGGCGGCGATCGGGTGCACGGCCTGCGCGGCCCGCAGCTCGTCGGCGGTGACCTCGCTCAGGCCCAGGTGCTTGACCTTGCCCTCGCGCACCAGCTCGGCCATCGTCCCGACGGTCTCCTCGATGGGAACGTGCACGTCCCGCCGGTGCATGTAGTACAGGTCGATCACGTCGACGCCCAGGCGTTCCAGGCTCGCCTCGACGGCCTGCCGGATGTAGGGCGGGTCGTTGCGGATGATCCGCTTGGTCGGGTCGTCCGGCGGGATCGACAGGGCGAACTTCGTGGCGATCACGACCTCGTCCCGGTGCGCCCGGAAGAAGGGGGAGAGGAACCTCTCGTTCTCCCCCGCGCCGTAGGCGTCCGCCGTGTCGTAGAGGGTCACGCCCAGTTCCAGGGCCCGCTCCAGCGTGGCGCGGGACGCCTCGGCGTCCGTGGGGCCGTAGGCGAAGCTCATGCCCATGCAGCCCAGGCCCTGGACGCCCACCTCCGGTCCGCCCTCGCCGAGCCGTACCGTCGGGATCCTGCTGTCGGTCATCGAGTGCCGTTCCTCTCGGTCTCGTAGCGGTGTCCGGCCTGCGCGTAGAAGCCGATCTTGCGGTCCAGGACCGCGAGCGTGTCGCGGAGTTCGGCGATGCGGGCGAGGACGTCCCGGCGGGTCGCCTCCAGCAGCTCGTAGCGCTCGCCGTACGTGCTCTCGCCCGCGCGCACCAGCTCCGCGTAGCGGACCATGTCGGCGACCGGCATGCCGGTCAGCCGGAGCTTGCCGACGAGGTCGAGCCAGTCCAGGTCGCGGTTGGTGTAGCGGCGCTGGCCGGTGTGCGAGCGGTCGACGTGGGCCATCAGGCCGATGCGCTCGTACCAGCGCAGTGTGTGGGCCGTGAGCCCGGTGAAGGCGACGACCTCGCTGATCGTGTACTGGTCCTGCCCGTCGGGACGCGGGTGGCGCGGGGGCGGGGCGGAACAGATGTCGGTGCGGGTGGGAGCCTGCGGGGTTTCCTCGGTGGCCACGGCCGTGGTCTGCATCACCGTCATGGCCTCCACGCTATGACGTTGGAGTGCACTCCAAGCAAGCCGAACCGGATGCGGCGGCCGAAAAGCGCAGGACACGACGCGGGCCCGGTGGCTAGCGTGCGGGGCATGAGTGTCGTACGACGTGCCGAGCCGGCCGACGCGGAGGAAGTGCTGCGCCTGCGCCAGGTCATGATCGACTCGATGTTCGAGGCCGACCGGTCCACCGACTGGCACGCCGAGTCCCTGCCCACCCTGCGCGCGAAGCTCGCCGAGCCGGACGGGACCTTCGCCGCCTTCGTCGTCGACCACCCCGAGCGGCCGGGAGCGCTGGCCGCGCTGGTGGCGGGCACGCTCGACTACCGGATCGGACGGTCGGCCAACCCGCTCGGCACGGTCGGCTACGTCTTCAGCGTCGCCACCGACCCGGACGCCCGCCGCCGCGGGTACGCGCGCGCGTGCATGGACACGCTTCTGAAGTGGTTCCGCGAGCGCGGCGCCGACCGGGTGCAGCTCACCACGTCCGCCGAGGGGGCGCCGCTGTACGCCTCCCTGGGCTTCCGGCCGAAGCCCGACCCGTTGCTGGAGCTGCGGCTGTGAGCGCTTAGGCTCGACGCATGTCGTTGAACAGCCTGGCGTCGATCGAGAACTGGCCGGTTCCCACCGCCGCGGCGGGCGTGGTCCGCGCGGACGGCACGGTCGTGGGCACCCATGGCCCGGCCGACCGGCGTTTTGCCCTCGCCTCGGTGACCAAGCCCCTGGCGGCCTACGCGGTGCTGGTGGCGTACGAGGAGGGCGCGATCGAACTGGACGAGCCGGCCGGCCCGCCCGGCGCGACCGTCCGCCACCTGCTCGCCCACACCTCCGGCCTGGCCTTCGACGAACACCGGGTGACGGCCCCGCCCGGGGAGCGCCGCCTGTACTCGAACGCCGGCTTCGAGCAGCTGGGCGACCACGTCTCGAAGGCCACGGACATCCCGTTCTCCGACTACCTGCACCAGGCGGTCCTGGAGCCGCTGGGCATGACGCGGACGACGCTGGACGGCTCCCCGGCGAAGGACGGCGTCTCCACGGTCGAGGACCTCCTCCGCTTCGCCGCCGAGCTCCAGGCCCCGCGCCTGCTCGACCCGCGCACGGTCGCCGAGGCGATGACGGTCCAGTACCCGGGCACGAAGGGCGTCCTGCCGGGCTACGGCCACCAGAACCCCAACGACTGGGGCCTCGGCTTCGAGATCCGCGCCTCCAAGTCCCCCCACTGGACGGGCTCTTCCTCCTCCTCCCGCACCTTCGGCCACTTCGGCCAGTCGGGCACGTTCCTGTGGATCGACCCGGACGCAGGGGCGGCTTGCGTGGCCCTGACGGACCGCGCCTTCGGCCCCTGGGCCGTCGAGGCGTGGCCGCCCTTCACCGACGGGGTCCTCACGGAACTCCGCTGACACCACCGAACCTGCCCCGAGCGGCCTTCGCGCGGCGGATCAATCGGCGTCGAGGCCGTCGACCAGACGGTTGAGGAAGCGGGTGAAGGTGGCTTCGGGGGTGAGGGGGCGTCCGGTCGAGGCGAGGGCCTCGGCGAGTTCCGGGTGGTGGCCGTCGGCGGCGACGGCGGCGAGGTAGCGGGCTTCGGCGGCGCTTCGGTCCGGGGACCGTGCGGCCGCGGCCTGGGTGATCTCGTGGCTGACGTGCCCGGCCACGAAGGCGGTGAGCTGGGCGAAGACCTCCAGCCTCGCCGCGCCGTCCAGCCCGCTGGGCCGCAGCGCGGCCAGGGCCCGCTCCAGGAAGGCCAGCGTGTTGGGGCCCGGGGTGCGGCGAGTGGCCAGGGCGGCGGGCAGCCAGGGATGGCGCAGCATGTGGGCACGCTGGAGGTGGGCGATGGCCTTCAGGTCGGCCCGCCAGTCGCCGGTGAGCGGATTCGTGGTCGGCAGCTCGCCGCTGACGTGATCGACCATCAGCTCCAGCAGCGTCTCCTTGTCGGGGGCGTAGCTGTAGAGCGACATGACGCCGGCCCCGACCTCGGCGGCGACCCGCCGCATGGTGACCGCATCGAGTCCCTCCGCGTCCGCGAGAGCGACGGCTGCCGCAGTGATCGCCTCGCGGCTGAAGGAAGGCCTACGACCCCTGCGCCGCTCGGCGGAACGCAGCCAGAGCTGCTCGGGGTCGACGCCCGCGGCGCCGGATGCTCCGTCATCGGGCACGGTCTCGGACTCCTTCCCTGCCATCGAGGCGACTCTTGCGGAGATCATCCAAGCACCCTCTATTATCGTACGTCGTACGAGATAAAGGAGGGGGAACGATGCCATCACGCATGCCCGACGCCGAGGCCCGGCCCGTCCGGGTACCGCCCACCGGAAAGCCGCCGCTGTCCTCACGGATGATGAGGGCGACCTGGCGCCGCCTCCCGGCGAAACGGCACGAGGTCGGATGGGAGCCGGCACTGGAGGTGCCGGCCGCCGACGGCAGCCCGCTGCTCACCGACCACTACTTCCCGCGCGCGGAGGGCGACTTCCCCACCCTCCTCGTCCGCTCGCCCTACGGCCGAGGCCTGCCCTGGTCCCCCATGTACGGTCTGCTCTTCGCCGAGCAGGGCTTCCATGTGGTCCTGCAGAGCTGCCGCGGCACCGGCGGTTCGGGTGGTGCGTTCGACCTGTGGCGCAACGAGGCCGCCGACGGCCGGGCCACGGTGTCGTGGCTGCGCGAGCAACCCTGGTTCGACGGAACCCTGGGGACGGTCGGCCCCAGCTATCTCGGCTACGTGCAATGGGCCCTCGCCCTGGACCCGCCCCCGGAACTGAGGGCGATGGTGGTGCAGGTGGGCCTGCACGATCCCTACGCCCTGTTCCACGCGGACGGCGCGCTGCGCCTGGAGAACGCCCTGGCCGTCGGCGCGGGCATGACCTACCAGCACCAGGGCATGGCGCCGTTCCTGAGAGCCACCCTGCGCCTGCAGCGCCGCCTGCGCGACGTCACCATGGCGCAGCCCCTGCGCGGGGCGTACGCGTCCGCCCTCGGGGGCGAAGTGCCGTGGCTGGACGAGGTGATGACACACCCGGACCCCAAGGACACGTACTGGCACGGCGCGTCACTGGCGGAGGCGGCGGAGGGGCTCGGCGTGCCCACTGCCCTCATCACCGGATGGCACGACGTGCTGGCCGACCAGACCTTCGAGCAGTACGACCGGCTGCGCCGGGCCGGATGCGAGACCGCCCTGCTCGTCGGCCCCTGGACCCACGCCTCCGCCCTGCAACAGGGCTGGCCCGAGGTCTTCGCCGAGAGCCTCGCCTGGCTGCGCGCCCACCTGTGCGCCGACCCCTCCGGCCTGCGTCCGACGGCCGTACGCGTGCACATCGGCGGCGAGAACACCTGGCGGGACCTCGAGGACTGGCCGCCGCCCCTCGCCGCCACCCCGTGGTACCCCAGCCCGGACGGGCACCTCATGCAGCAGGCCCCCACGGACTCCGCACCGCTGACGACGTTCCGCTACGACCCGGCCGACCCCACCCCGTCCCTCGGCGGCCCTCTGCTCTCCCGCACCGCCGGCCCGCGCGACAACGGCCCCCTGGAAGCCCGGGACGACGTCCTGACGTTCACCGGCCCTCCACTGACCGAGCCCGTCGACATCCTGGGCCCGGTCTCCGCACGTCTGACCATCTCCACGGACACCGGCTACGCCGACGTCTTCACCCGCCTGTGCGACGTGGACCCACAAGGCCGCTCCGTCAACATCTGTGACGGACTGGGCCGACTCCGCACGACCGGAGAGGCGCCGTCTCGGATCACCGTGCCGATGAGCTCCACCGCCCACCGCTTCCCCGCCGGCCACCGCATCCGCTGGCAGATCAGCGGCGGCGCCCACCCCCGCTACGCCCGCGCCTCCGGCACCGGCCGGTCACCGGCGGACGCCACGACCTTCGTCCCCGTGTGCATCACACTCCACACGGACTCGGCGTTGATCATTCCCCGGCCATCTCCCACATCAGCAACTCCGCCCCCGTCACCCCCACCGCCTCCAGTTCCCCGCCCGCGTCCGTGATCCGGGCGGCGTCCCCCGCCCCCAACCGCTCGCCGTCCAGCACCACTTCACCCCGTACGACGTGGACGTAGACGTACGCCGCCTCCGGCACCGCCGTGCGCTCGGCCGCCCCCAGGCGGCGTACGTGGAGCATGGCGCCGGCCTCCGGGACGGCGTAGGGGGTGGAGTCGGCGATGCCGTGGACGATTTCGTAGAAGGGGTCTCCGCCGGGTTCGAGAGGGGCCAGCCACATCTGGACGAAGGTCAGGGGGACGGTTGCGTCGTTGCGCTCGACGTGGCGGACGCCGGCCGCGGCGCTCAGGCGCTGGACGTCGCCGGGGCGGATCAGCGTCTCGTGGCCCGTGGAGTCGCGGTGGGTCAGTTCGCCGGTCACCACCCAGGTGACGATCTCCGTGTGGCTGTGCGGGTGCTCGTCGAAGCCGGCGCCCGGGGCCAGGTGCTCCTCGTTGCAGGCGATCAGGGCGCCGAAGCGGAGGTTGTCCGGATCGTAGTGGGGGCCGAAGGAGAAGGCGTGGCGGGTGGTGATGCCCGCCGCCGGGTCGCCGCCCTGGTAGCGCTCTGCCGCGCGCCGCACGTCCGTCGTCACGGAGACCACCGTAGACCCGCTCGTGAAACGCGCCTCGTGGAACCCGGTCCCGAGACCGATCCGAAAACCGGTCCGAAACCCGGTGGTGGGGCCCCTCACGGCCCGACCTCCGACCCGGCGGCACGCACTGACGTCCGGATAAGGCAGTCTTGTCCCCGTGCCCGAACCCGAATCCCGTCACGCCGATGCCCCAGCGCGCCCCGCTCATCCGCATACCGCGACCCTGAGACGGCTGGAGAAGTCCTCCGGCTCCCTCGCCGCACAGGCGATCGCGCGGATGGACGAGTCGCTGCCGTGGTACCGGGCCATGCCCCCGGAGAACCGCTCCTGGATCGGGTTGGTGGCCCAGGCCGGTATCGCCGCGTTCACCGAGTGGTTCCGGCACCCGGACGCCCCGCAGGCGATCTCGACGGATGTGTTCGGGACGGCTCCGCGTGAGCTGACGCGGGCGATCACGCTGCGGCAGACCGTGGAGATGGTGCGGACCACGATCGAGGTCATGGAGTCCGCCATCGACGAGGTGGCGGCGCCGGGGGACGAGGCCGTGCTGCGCGAGGCCCTGCTCGTCTACGCCCGGGAGATCGCCTTCGCCACCGCCCAGGTCTACGCCCAGGCCGCCGAGGCACGCGGTGCCTGGGACGCGCGGCTGGAGTCGCTCGTCGTCAACGCCGTGCTCAGCGGGGAGGCCGACGAGGGTGCCGTGTCGCGGGCCGCAGCGCTCGGCTGGAACTCGCCCGAGCATGTGTGCGTGGTGCTCGGGACCGCGCCCGACGGGGACTCCGAGCTGACCGTGGAGGCGATCAGGCGGGCGGCGCGGCACGCCAAGCTCCAGGTGCTCACCGGGGTTCTCGGGGAGCGGCTGGTGGTGATCGCGGGCGGCAGCGACAACCCGCTGGCCGTGGCGAAGTCGCTGATCGGGCCGTTCGCCGCCGGGCCTGTCGTGGCCGGGCCGGTGGTGCCCGATCTGCTCGCCGCGACCCGGTCCGCGCAGGCCGCCGCGGCCGGGCTGAAGGCCTGTTTCGCCTGGCAGGACGCCCCGCGCCCGGTGCTCGCCGACGATCTGCTCCCGGAGCGCGCCATCGCCGGTGACCCGAGCGCCCGGGAGCAGTTGGTAGAGGAGATCTACAGACCGCTGGAGGAGGCCGGGTCCGCGCTTCTGGAGACCTTGAGTGTCTATCTGGAGCAGGCGAGCAGCCTGGAAGGCGCCGCCCGGATGCTCTTCGTTCACCCGAACACCGTGCGCTACCGGCTCCGACGTGTGACAGACGTCACCGGATGGTCGCCGTCCGATGTACGATCCGCGTTCACACTGAGGATCGCCTTGATCCTGGGGCGTCTGGCCGACGGAGATCCCCAGACCTAGGCTTTTGTCGGGGGCCCACAAAACCCCTCCGTGTTCTTCGTCCCTGTCCCCACGGGCGGCTTCGGCCGTCCCCAAGAGAGAGTGTGAGAGTGCTCGTACTCGTCGCTCCCGGCCAGGGCGCCCAGACGCCCGGCTTCCTGACCCCCTGGCTCGAACTGCCCGGGGCAGCCGACCGTGTCACCGCCTGGTCGGACGCCATCGGACTGGACCTCGTCCACTACGGAACGCAGGCCGACGCGGACGCGATCCGCGACACCGCCGTGGCCCAGCCGCTGCTCGTCGCCGCCGGGATCCTGTCGGCCGCGGCACTCGGTGACGTGGCACCGGATGCCGTCGCCGGGCACAGCGTCGGTGAGATCACCGCCGCCGCCTTCGCGGGCGTCCTCAACGACACCTCCGCGCTGACGCTGGTGCGCAAGCGGGGTCTGGCGATGGCCGAGGCCGCCGCCGTCACCGAGACGGGCATGTCGGCGCTGCTCGGCGGCGACCCGGAGGTGTCCGTCAAGCACCTGGAGAAGCTGGGCCTCACCCCGGCCAACGTCAACGGCGCGGGCCAGATCGTGGCCGCAGGCACCATGGAGCAGCTCGCCGCGCTGAACGAGGACAAGCCCGAGGGCGTGCGCAAGGTCGTGCCGCTGAAGGTGGCCGGCGCCTTCCACACCCACCACATGGCCCCCGCGGTCGCGAAGCTGGCCGAGGCCGCCAAGGCGCTCGAGCCCACCGACCCGAAGGTCACCTACGTCTCCAACAAGGACGGCCGGGCGGTGCCGAGCGGCACCGAGGTCGTCGAGCGGCTCGTCGGCCAGGTCGCCAACCCGGTCCGTTGGGACCTGTGCATGGAGACCTTCAAGGAGCTCGGCGCCACCGCGCTGATCGAGGTGTGCCCCGGCGGCACGCTCACCGGTCTGGCCAAGCGGGCGCTGCCGGGCGTGAAGACGCTGGCGCTGAAGACCCCCGACGACCTCGACGCGGCCCGCGCGCTCATCGCCGAGCACACGAACGCCTGACGCCCTAAGGAGCCGATCGCACATGTCGAAGATCAAGCCCAGCAAGGGCGCCCCGTACGCGCGCATCCTCGGCGTGGGCGGCTACCGGCCCACGCGGGTGGTGCCCAACGAGGTGATCCTCGAGAAGATCGACTCGTCCGACGAGTGGATCCGCTCGCGCTCGGGCATCGAGACCCGGCACTGGGCGGGGCCCGACGAGACCGTCGCGGCGATGTCCATCGAGGCCGCCGGCAAGGCGATCGCGGACGCGGGGATCACCGCCGAGCAGATCGGCGCCGTGGTCGTCTCCACCGTCTCGCACTTCAGCCAGACCCCGGCCGTCGCCACCGAGATCGCCGACAAGCTGGGCACGGACAAGGCGGCCGCCTTCGACATCTCGGCCGGCTGCGCCGGCTTCGGCTACGGCCTCACCCTCGCCAAGGGCATGGTCGTGGAGGGTTCGGCGGAGTACGTCCTCGTCATCGGCGTGGAGCGGCTGAGCGACCTGACCGACCTGGAGGACCGGGCGACGGCCTTCCTGTTCGGTGACGGCGCCGGCGCGGTCGTGGTCGGCCCCTCGCAGGAGCCGGCGATCGGCCCGACGGTGTGGGGCTCGGAGGGCGACAAGGCCGGGACGATCAAGCAGACCGTCCCGTGGGACCGCTTCCTGCCCCACCCCCGTCTTCACTCCGGCGAGGGGACCCCCACCGGCGATGTGTCCGAGCTGCCGCTGGACAGCGAGGGCAACGTCAAGTTCCCTGCGATCACGCAGGAGGGCCAGGCGGTGTTCCGCTGGGCCGTGTTCGAGATGGCGAAGGTCGCCCAGCAGGCGCTGGACGCGGCCGGGATCAACCCGGACGACCTGGACGTCTTCATTCCGCACCAGGCCAACGTGCGGATCATCGACTCGATGGTGAAGACGCTGAAACTGCCGGAGCACGTCACGGTCGCCCGTGACATCCGCACCACCGGCAACACCTCGGCCGCCTCGATCCCGCTCGCGATGGAGCGGCTCCTGGCGACCGGCGAGGCGAAGAGCGGCGACACCGCGCTCGTCATCGGCTTCGGGGCGGGTCTCGTCTACGCCGCGACGGTCGTTACCCTCCCCTAGGCACTCCGTGCCGGATCATGCATCCGGGACGGCAACCGCAACACCTGCCGCTGCCGCGGCGGGCGCCACACCCTTACGGAACACAACGAAGGAGCGCCGACATGGCCGCCACTCAGGAAGAGATCGTCGCCGGTCTCGCCGAGATCGTGAACGAGATCGCCGGGATCCCCACCGAGGACGTCCAGCTGGACAAGTCCTTCACCGACGACCTGGACGTCGACTCGCTGTCCATGGTCGAGGTCGTCGTCGCCGCCGAGGAGCGCTTCGACGTCAAGATCCCCGACGAGGACGTCAAGAACCTCAAGACCGTCGGCGACGCGACCGACTACATCCTCAAGCACCAGGCCTGATCTACCGATCACTGCTTTGGGCTGACTGCCCCGCCACCCGGCGGTGGCGCCGTACGAATCCTCGTTTCCGTTGGAGAAAGAATTCCCGTGAGCTCGACCAATCGCACCGTGGTCGTCACCGGTATCGGCGCAACCACACCGCTGGGTGGCGACGCAGCCTCGACCTGGGAGGGTCTGGTCGCCGGCAAGTCCGGTGTCAAGCCTCTGACCCAGGAGTGGGCGGCCGAGCAGGCCGTCCGTATCGCGGCCCCGGTCGCCGTGGAGCCGACCGAGACCATTCCGCGGCCGCAGGCCCGCCGTCTGGACCGCTCGGCGCAGTTCGCGCTGATCGCCGCCCAGGAGGCCTGGAAGGACGCCGGTTTCACCGGTAAGGCCGGCGAGGACGGAAGCGTCGACCCGGACCGGCTGGGTGCGGTGATCGCCTCCGGCATCGGCGGCGTGACGACGCTGCTCGACCAGTACGACGTGCTGAAGGACAAGGGCGTCCGCCGGGTCTCCCCGCACACCGTGCCGATGCTGATGCCGAACGGCCCCTCGGCCAACGTCGGTCTGCTCGTGGGCGCCCGCGCCGGTGTGCACACCCCGGTCTCCGCCTGCGCGTCGGGCGCCGAGGCCATCGGTTACGCCATCGAGATGATCCGCACCGGCCGCGCCGACGTGGTCGTCGCCGGCGGTACGGAGGCGGCGATCCACCCGCTGCCGATCGCCGCGTTCGGCAACATGATGGCGATGTCCAAGAACAACGAGAACCCCGAGGGCGCCTCGCGCCCCTACGACGTCGACCGGGACGGTTTCGTCCTCGGCGAGGGCGCCGGTGTGCTCGTCCTGGAGTCCGCCGAGCACGCCGCCCGGCGTGGCGCCCGCGTCTACGCGGAGGCGGTCGGCCAGGGCATCTCCGCCGACAGCCACGACATCGTGCAGCCGGAGCCGGAGGGCCGCGGCATCTCGCACGCCCTGCAGAACCTGCTGGACCGCACCGACCTGGACCCGGCCGAGATCGTGCACGTCAACGCGCACGCCACGTCGACGCCGGCCGGTGACATCGCCGAGCTGAAGGCGCTGCGCAAGGTGTTCGGCGACGACGCCGACCACATGGCGGTCTCCGCGACCAAGTCGATGACCGGTCACCTGCTCGGTGGCGCGGGCGGCGTGGAGTCGGTGGCGACCGTGCTGGCCCTCTACAACCGGGTGGCCCCGCCCACCATCAACGTCGAGAACATCGACCCGGAGGCCGAGGCGAACGCGGACGTGGTCCGCGGCGAGGCCCGCAAGCTGCCCGTCGAGGGCCGCATCGCGGCCCTGAACGACTCGTTCGGGTTCGGTGGCCACAACGTGGTGCTGGCGTTCCGGACCGTCTGAGGAACTCCGGTACGTGCGTGAAGGGCCCCCACCGGTCGGTGGGGGCCCTTCACGCTGTGACCACCGGGTCCTGCTGTGACCGCTCGGCTCTGCCGCGCCCGCTCGGCTCTGCGGCGGCCTCGGGCCGTGTCTGAGAGACCGTCACACCACCTGGTGCAGCCAGCGCACCGGGGCACCCTCGCCCGCGTAGCGGAACGGCTCCAGTTCGTCGTCCCAGGGCTTGCCCAGGAGCCTGGCCAGTTCGGCCTCCAGGTCGCTCTCGCCGCGCTGGGAGCGGATCAGTGCGGCGCGCAGCCGGTCCTCGGGGATGAGGATGTCGCCGTGGATGCCGGTGACGGCGTGGAAGATGCCGAGGTCGGGGGTGCAGCTGTAGCGCTCGCCCTCGGCGGTCGCGCAGGGCTCGGCGGTGACCTCGAAGCGCAGCAGGTGCCAGCCGCGCAGCGCGGAGGCGAGCTTGGAGGCGGTGCCGGCCTCGCCCTGCCAGGAGAACTCCGAGCGCCAGGTGCCGGGCGCGGCGGGCTGCCGGATCCAGTCCAGGCTGACGCGTGTACCGAGCACCCCGGCGACGGCCCATTCGACGTGCGGGCACAGCGCGCGCGGCGCGGAGTGCACGTACAGAACTCCACGTGTCGTCACCGGGACCTCCGGGCAGAGCGGGACAGAGTGCGGGCGGGCGGCAGTGGCACTCGACCGCCCTGCTGATGGCGAGGCTACCGTGCGACGGGGCAAGGAGTGTGACGTACCGTCGGTCCCGGTGCCAGGAAGGGGCCCCCATTCACCCAGGGGGACGCTTGTACGGCTGTGCGCCGTCGCCTCGGGTGGGGGCGGGAACCCTCGCGCGTTCTTATGGAGGGGAGTGCCAGTTCTGCGCGAGGTTGCGCGCGACGACCGAGGGGATCACGAGGATGCGGAAGCGAAGCCACCGTATGCGGGCCGCTCATGCCGTCGTGGCGGCGGCCGTCCTGGTCACCGCGGGCTGTGACGTGGTCGGTGACAAGGCGTCCGCTCGTGACGCCCGTGCCAGAGCGGCCAAACCGTCCGCGTCGGCGACACCGGACTGGGACGCCAGTCCGGGCTCGATCGCCGCGGTCGGCGACTCCATCACCCGTGGCTTCGACACGTGCGCGGTGCTGTCGGACTGCCCGGAGGCGTCGTGGGCGACGGGCAGCGACCCCTCGGTGAACAGCCTGGCGGTGCGGCTGCTCGGGGCGGCCGGTGCGGCCCGGCGAAGCTGGAACCACGCGGTGACCGGCGCCCGGGTGGCGGATCTGAACGGCCAGATGGCCCAGGCGGTGCTGAACAAGCCGGAGCTGGTGGCGGTGATGGTCGGCGCCAATGACGCCTGCCGCGACTCCCCCGCCCGGATGACCTCGGTCGCGGACTTCCGCCGCGACTTCCAGAAGGCGATGGGCACCCTGCGCAAGGCGCTGCCCAAGGCGGAGGTGTACGTCTCCAGCGTGCCGAACCTGAAGCGGCTGTGGTCGCAGGGGCGGACCAACCCGCTCGGCAAGCAGATCTGGAAGCTGGGCCTGTGCCCGTCGATGCTGGGGGACGCGGACGCGCTGGACGACGCGGCCAAGCAGCGACGCGAGACGGTGCAGTCCCGGGTGGTGGACTACAACAAGGTGCTGGCCGAGGTGTGCGCGAAGGACCGCCGCTGCCGCTTCGACCACAACGCGGTCTTCGACTACCAGTTCGGCACGGCGCAGCTCAGCCACTGGGACTGGTTCCACCCGAGCCGCAACGGCCAGGCGCGGCTCGCGGAGATCGCCTACCGCACCGTCACCGCCAAGAGCCCGTGACCTAGGGTTTCCCCCATGAGTGAACTCTTCGGCGCACTGTCCGACGGCACCCCGGTCCACCGCTGGACGCTTCAGCGGGCCGGCGTGCGGGTGCGCGTGCTGTCGTACGGCGGGATCGTGCAGTCGGTGGAGGTCCCGGACCGGGACGGGCGCACCGCGGACGTGGTGCTGGGCTTCCCCGACCTGGACGGCTACCTCGCCCACCCCGAGCCGTTCCTCGGCGCCCTGATCGGCCGGTACGCCAACCGGATCGCCGGCGGCCGCTTCCCGCTGGACGAGCGGACGTACGCGCTCGCGCGCAACGACGGCCCCAACTCGCTGCACGGCGGCGAGCGCGGCTTCGACAAGCGGGTGTGGAACGTCACCGCCGTCGAGCACGGAGTGCGCCTGACCCGGGTCAGCCCACACGGCGAGGAGGGCTTCCCCGGCCGGCTGGAGGTCACGGCGACGTACACGCTGGACTCCTCGGGCGCCCTGCGCATCGCCTACGAGGCGGTCACGGACGCGCCGACCGTGGTCAACCTGACCAATCACACGTACTGGAACCTCGGCGGTGCCGGCTCGGGCGCGGCGGGCGGCCACGAACTGCGGCTCGCCGCCTCCCGCTACACCCCCGTCGACGAGCACCTCATCCCGGCCGGCGCCCCGGCGGAGGTGGAGGGGACCCGCTTCGACTTCCGGCAGTCCCGCAAGACCGGCTCCGGCTACGACCACAACTTCGTCCTCGACAAGGGCGTCACCCGGGCCGCCGAGGAGGTCGCCGAGCTCCACGACCCGGCGTCGGGCCGCACCCTGACGGTGGCGACGACGGAGCCGGGCATGCAGCTCTACACCGCCGACCACATCGCGGCGCCGTTCGCCCCCGGCGACGGGATCGCCCTGGAGACCCAGCACCACCCGGACTCCCCCAACCGCCCGGACTTCCCGACCACGGTGCTCCGTCCGGGTGAGGTGTACCGCTCGGAGACGGTGTACGGGTTCTCGGCGCGGTGATCTAGAGGCCCTCGCCGCGCATTCGCTTGGCCGCGCGGCCGAGCAGGGCGACCGCGCCCGCGCAGACGAGCAGCACCGCTCCGCCGATCAGCGTCGGCTGCACCTCGCCGCCCTTGATGCCCTCGCCGGTCACGGTGACCGCCAGCACCAGGATGACCGAGTACAGGCTCCGGCCGACCTTGGCGCCGGCCGGGATCACCTGGAGCAGCTGCGGGATGGTCGTCGCGGCGCCGAGCCCCATGGCGAACGGGATGAACGCGCCTCCCATCAGCGCCCCGAACCCCAAGGAGTTGCCGTAGGCGCCCCAGCCGGCGCCCTTGACCAGCAGATAGCCGGTGGCGGCGAAGGACAGCAGGACCAGCACGCCGTTGATGTACGCGGCCAGTGTGGCGGCCTTGCGGGCGCCGGGCAGGTGCGCCGCCGGGGAGCGCCAGGCGTCCGGGGTGATCAGGCGCAACTGCCGCTTCATGGCCTGCATCTGCGTCAGCGCGAGGACGCCCATGGCGACGAGGGCCAACCCGACGGCCGCGGCGCCGAAACCGGCCGGGGCGCGCGTGATGCCGTAGTGCGCGCCGCCGAAGGTGAGCGGGATGCCGAGCACGAAGCCGTAGGCGAGGAGCTTGGACTTCTTCTGGATCCCGAGGACCAGCGTCCGCTGGTCGGCGGTGAGGTTCGGGTCCAGCCGCACATGGCCTTCGCCGAGCCGCTGCAGCGGGGCCTGGGGCTGCTGCGGCGCCTGGGGGACGTAGGGCTGCTGGGGCGCGTAGGGCTGCGGGTACTGGCCCGGCTGCTGCCCGTACGGTGCCTGCTGCTGCCCTTGCTGCGGGTACGGTCCCGGCTGCCCGTAGCCGCCCTGCGGCGGGTACGGCTGCTGTCCGTACGGTCCGGGTCCCTGCGGGTACGGTCCTTGCTGCTGGGCCCCTTGCTGTCCGTACGGTCCCTGCTGCCCGTACGGCCCCGGCTGCTGCTGCCCCGGATACATCTGCGTCTCCCCCTGAACGGCCACCGGACCGGTCCGGTCCGGCGTTTCGGGCCGGGAGTCTGCCATATCCGGTCAGGACGCCACGAGCCCCGGCCCAGGGGTCAGGTCCCGGACCGGGGCTGCTCGTGGGGAGACTTGTCCCGGATCAGACACTAATCGCCGGGGTGCCGTTCCGGCCGCCGATCGAACGTCTGGCCGCAACCTCGTACGAACCCTTCACATTCCGGCGGTCGTCCCGGTCCGCGCGGGCACGGCGGCCACGAGCTCGACCTCGATCTGCGCCTCGGGCCGGAACAGCCGGGACACCTCGAAGGTCATGCTGGTGGGCGGGGTGCCGGTGAGGAACCGCCGCCGTACGGCACCGTACTCGGCGAGCTTGTCGATGTCGGTCAGATACGTGCGGATGCTGATCACGTCCGCCAGGCTCGCGCCGTGGGCGTCGAGGAGCGCGGCGATGGTCTCGAAGACACCGCGGCTCTGCTCGGCGAGCGTGGCGCCCTCGGCGATCTGGCCGGAGACGAACAACAGGGCGCTTCCGTCGGCGTGTTCGACGCGGGCGACCTGGGAGTAGTAGGGGCTCAGGGGCTGGGGCGCGCCGGCGGGGTTGCCGAGGGTGATCTGCATGTCGCTGCTCCTCACAGGGCGATACGGGACACGGCGGTGACGGGGTCCGCGGTGCGCAGGTGGGCGGCGGCCCGGGCGAGGTCGGCCTCGGCGAGTCCCGGCTCCCCGGCGGCCTCCCGGTAGCCCGCCAACACGGCCTTTACGGCGGGTAGTCCGGCGGCCGCGGTCGCGAGTTCCAGGTCCTTCACCGCCAGCGCGGTGGCGAAGTGCGCGTCCTCGGCGAAGGCCCGGGCGACCGCGCCGGCGAGCGGGCCGCCGGCGAGGGCGGTGCGCGCGGTGTCCTCGTCGAGGCCGAGCGCGTCGGCGAGCCGCAGTGCCTCGGCGACGAGCGCGACGCCGCTGATCACGGCGGCGTTGACGACCAGTTTGAGCGCGGCGCCGGAGCCGGTCGGGCCGGTGCGGGTGATCGTGCCGAGGTGGGCCAGGACGTGCTCGACGCCGGCCGGGTCGCCGCCCGCGAGGATGCCGAGCCGTCCGGCGGCCGCCCGGTCGGTGCTGCCCATGACCGGCGCGTCGACCAGGGTCGCCCGGTCGCCGAGGCGGGCGGCGAGGTCGCGTACCGCGTCCGGGCCGACGGTGGACATCTCCACCCAGTGCGCACCGGCCGGCAGCACGGGCAGGACGGCGTCGGCGACCTCGGCGAGCGCGGACGGCCCCGCGAGCATCGTGATCACCACGTCGGCGTCGCGTACGGCGTCGGCGGGGGACGCGGCGCGGACGGCGCCCTCGGCGACCAGCGGACCGGCCTTGGCGGCCGTACGGTTCCAGACGGTCACCGGATGGCCGGCGACGAGGAGACGCCGGGCCATGGGAGTACCCATGCGACCCAGCCCCAGAAAGGCGATCTTCTCGGTCTGTTGCATGCCGTCGACGCTAGGTTTGCGCCATGGATGCGACAAGCGAATGTCCGGCATGGCTGCCATGCTGACCACGCATGACGGCGCCGCGGGTGACGCCGCCGTTCCCGACCTGCCCACCGTCTGGCTGCGGGTGTTCCTGGAGGTGGCCCGGCACGGGTCGTTCACGGTGGCCGCGCGGACACTGGGCTGGACCCAGTCCGCGGTGTCCCGGCAGATCTCCGCACTGGAGTCGGCACTGGGCGGGGCCCGGCTGTTCGACCGGCTGCCGCGCGGAGTGCGGCTCACGGAGGCCGGCCGGGTGCTCGTCCCGCACGCGGAGGCCGTGGCGCGGTCGCTGCACGGCGCCGTGCGCGAGTTGGCGGCGCTGCGTGACGTGGCGGGCGGCCGGCTGCGGTTCGGCGCGTTCGCCACGGCCGACGCGGCGCTGGTGCCCTGGGCCCTGGCCGCCTTCCGGGCCCGCCACCCCGGGGTGCGCGTCTCCCGCGAGGAGGGCCTCACCCCGGCCCTGCTGGACCGGCTGACCGCCGGCCACCTGGACCTGGCGGTCGTCTCGACGACCCGGCCCGTCCCGCTGGAGGCGTACGAACTGCACCACCTGCTCGACGAGCCCCTCTACGTCGCCGTACCCGCCGGGCACCCGCTCGCCGGGCACCCCGGGCCGGTCGGCCTCGGCCGACTCGCCGACGCGGACTGGATCTCCGGCAGTCCACGGCCCGAGGGCACCCTGCTCGACGCGGTGCTGCGCCACGGCTTCCGCCCGCGCATCGCACACGTCGTCGCCGAGTGGACCGCCAAACAGGGCTACGTCGCCGCCGGGCTGGGCGTGACCCTGGTCCCGGCGCTCGCCGCCGCGTCCGTACGGCCCGACGTCGCGCTGGTCCCGCTGCGGGACGAGGACGCCCCGGCGCGGGCGGTGTACGCGGCGACCGTGCGGGGGCGGTCGCTGTCACCGGCCGCGCGGGCGTTCATCGGTGTTCTGCGGGAGGGGGTGGTCGCCGCGGTGCCGTCGGCTACCACGGGGTCCGCGGCGCCTGCGGTGCCCGGGTGACCGTGTCGCCGTCGCGGTTCGAGCCGTCGTCGCCCGTGTCGCGGTTCGAGCCGTGGTCGCCCGTGTCGCGGTCGCCCGTCTCGCCGTCGGTCCGGTCGACCGTCTCCTCGTCCAGCAGGTCGCGGGCGAGCAGGGTGGCGCCCGCGACCGCGCCCGGCATGAGGAACACGGCGACGAACGGCACCAGGAAGGCCAGACCCAGCGGCGCGCCGAAGCCCCAGACCAGCGCCTTGCGGGAGCGCAGCAGGGCGAGACGGTCGCGGAGTTCGA
>NZ_BNBC01000015.1:0-59209 GCF_014654675.1 Streptomyces spiralis | reverse complement strand
GGCCGCGGCGCTGGAGGGCGACGGCCGCCAGCTCCTCGGTGAGGAAGAAGCCCGTGACGAAGAAGCCGATCACGGGCACGACCGTCTGGCCGACGATCGGCAGGAAGCCCAGGGCGAAGAGCAGCACGCCCCACACCGCGGCCCGGACGAGCACGCGGAGGCTGTCGCGGGCCGAGATCCACAGCTCCCGCCAGAGCGGCAGCGCGGACTCGGGTGCCGTGCCGTCCGGGGACACGTCCCGGTCGACCTGCTCGGACAGGATCTCGTAGAACGGCTGGCCGATCAGCAGGGTGACCGCGGTGAAGGTGACCACGGCGAGCAGCAGGCCGAGGACGAACAGCGCGGCGGTGAGGAAGCCGCGGAACAGCCCCGGCCAGGGACTCGGCCAGCCGTCGGCGAACGGGGTGGCCCAGGCGACGGCGTCCTCGCCCCAGATCGCGAGCGCGACCAGGGCCGCGGCGTACAGGACGAGGGTGATCAGACCGGGCAGCAGGCCCAGGTCGAACGACCTCCCGTGCCGGGCCACCCAGCGCTGGCCCTTCAGGAGATGACCGAAACCCACCCCAAGATCACGCATGGGCCCACTCTAGGTCCTGTCGTCAAACTCCCGTCTGCCCTTCGGGCGGACGACGGGAGTTTGACGACAGGGCCTGGCGAGGGGCCCGTCGCCGGGCGGCCGGCCCCGCTCAGGCCAGCGTGACCGTGATGTTGCCGCGCGTCGCCTTCGAGTACGGGCAGACCTGGTGGGCCTTCTCGACCAGGGCCTTCGCGGTGGCAGCGTCGACGCCGGGGATGTCGGCCGAGATCTCGACGATGATCCCGAAACCGTCCTCGTTCCTGCCGATGCCGACCTTCGCGGTGACGGTCGAGCCGGAGATGTCGGCGCCCTCCTGGCGGGCGACGACGCCCAGGGCGCCCTGGAAGCAGGCGCTGTAGCCGGCGGCGAACAGCTGCTCGGGGTTGGTGCCGGTGCCGCTGCCGCCCATCTCCTTGGGCGGGTTCACGACGACGTCGATCTTGCCGTCGTCGGTGGCGACACGGCCGTCGCGGCCGCCCTCGGCGGTGGCCACGGCGGTGTACAGGACGTCGGACTGCTGAATGGGCATGCGGTTGTCTTCCTCCTCGGTCCGCCACGACTCGCGCCCACGATCGACGGCGGATTCCGGAAAGAAGTTACCGCATGCCGGAAATTCAGTGAAGGCCCGTCACCGGGGAGCCGGTCCGCCGGTCCGCCGGTCCGCCGGTCAGAGCTTGACGATCATCTTTCCGGTGTTGTCGCCGCGCAGCACACCCAGGAAGGCCTCCAGGGTGTTCTCGACGCCCTCGACGACGGTCTCGCGGTACTTCAGCTCGCCCGAGCGGACCCACGGGCCGACCTCCCGCACGAACTCCGGCTGAAGGTCGTAGTGGTCGCCGACGAGGAAGCCCTCGATGCGGCCGCGGGTCTGGATCAGCCGGGCCAGGTTCCTCGGGCCGGGGGCGGGCTCGGTGGCGTTGTAGACCGAGATCATGCCGCAGATCGCGATGCGGCCACCCTGGTTCAGGGAGCCGATGGCGGCCTCCAGGTGGTCGCCGCCGACGTTGTCGAAGTAGACGTCGATGCCGTCGGGGGCGGCGGCGCGCAGCTGCTCGCTCACCGGGCCGCTCTTGTAGTTGAAGGCGGCGTCGAAGCCGTACTCCTCCAGGAGCAGCTTCACCTTCTCGTCGGAGCCGGCGGAGCCGATCACGCGCGAGGCGCCCTTGAGCCTGGCGAGCTGCCCGACCTGGCTGCCGACCGCGCCGGCCGCGCCGGAGACGAACACGACGTCGCCCTCCTTGAAGGAGGCGGTGCGCAGCAGGCCCGCGTAGGCGGTCAGCCCGGTCATGCCGAGCACACCGAGGTACGTCGACAGGGGCGCGGCCTCCGGGTCGACCTTGACCGTGTGCCGGGCGTCCACGGCGGCGTACTCGCGCCAGCCGCCGAAGTGCAGGACGTGGTCGCCGACGGCGAAGCCCTCGGCGCGCGAGGCGACGATCCGGCCGACCGCGCCGCCCTGCATGGGCTTGTTCAGCTCGTACGGCGCCACGTAGGACTTCGCCGCACTCATCCGGCCGCGCATGTACGGGTCGACGGAGAGGTACTCGTTCCGTACCAGGATCTGACCCTCGCCCGGCTGCGGGAGCGGGGCCTCGACCAGGGCGAAGTCCTCGGGCTTCGGCCAGCCGACCGGGCGGCTGAGCAGGTGCCATTCACGGCTGACGGCGGGGAGTGTGGGGGTGTCGGACACGGTGGCGCCTCTCGTCGGTGCGGTGCGGTTCCTGGCGGGTCTGGTGCGGTCCTGGCGGGGTGTGACGCCCAAAATACTTCAGTACCTGAAACAACCATGCGCCTGAATATTTCAGGATGTCAAGTAAGTGGGTACTCTGGATGCCATGGCCACTCCATCGAAGACACACCGCCCCGATGCGCTGACCCAGGAGGTCGTCGAGCTCATCGGCGACGTCGTGGCCCGGTTCTACGAGGACTACGAGGACGCCGCCGGGGAGCACGCGCTGACCGGCGCGCAGGCGCGGCTGCTGAGTCTGCTGTCGCTGGAGCCGCTGCCGATGCGGAAGCTGGCGCAGAAGCTGAAGTGCGAGCCGTCGAACGTGACGGGGATCGTGGACCGGCTGGAGGCGCGGGGGCTGGCGGAGCGGCGGCCCGATCCGGCGGACCGGCGGGTGAAGCTGGCGGCGGCGACGGAGGAGGGGCGGCGGGTGGCACGGGAACTGCGGGAGGGGCTGCGGTTCGCGCGGGAGCCGTTGGCCGGGCTGAGCGAGGGGGAGCGGTTGGTGTTGCGGGATCTGTTGCGGCGGATGCTGGGTGAGGGAGCTTGAGTGAGCGGGCGTCGCTGCAGCAGCTGACCTGAGTTGCAGCCGGCGTGGGGCGGGGGTGCCTGCCCGCGCTTGCGGGGTGCCGCCCGCAGCTACGTCACGTGCACCACCACAGGAAGCGTTCGCACTTCGTGTGTGTCGGGGTCGGGGTGGGTGCTGGAGCCGAGGGCGCCGGTTGGCTTGTGGGGGTGCTGCTCGGGCGGGGCGGCGCCGCGGTCGTACCGGAGGAGCCGCCGCTCGTGCCCGAGCCTGTCCCCGTGCCCGTCGACGCCGGTGCCGAAGGTGCGGAGGATCCCGAGGCGCTCTCGTCCGGTTTCGGTTTCTTGTCCTTTGCGGAGGCCGACGGGGACACCGAAGTCGTGGCCGAGGCCTTGTGCGCGGTCGTGCTGCCGCCGGGGATGCCGCCCGGCGGCCGGGCCGCCCCGGACGCGCCGGGGCTCGCCGTGCCGCCGTCGGCCGCCTCGTCGCCCGCGGCGGCCGGCTCCGGGCTGGAGAAGCCCGGCAGGATCGGGGCGTCCGTGCCCAGTTCGGCCAGGCTCAGGCCGCCCGCCGCCAGGACGAAACCGGCGCCGATCAGCAGGGTCCGGCGGCGGCGCCTGCGATGGGCGGCGGCCTTGCGGTCGCGGCGGCTCGCCACGGGGCCCTGCCGGTCCCCCTCGGGCGTACCGCGCCCGCGCCCACGGCCCCGGCGCCGATCCACCCGGCCCCGGGGTTCCTCGGGGCCGTCCCCGCCGTCACCCGCGCCGTCCTCGAACTCCCGCTCCTCCTCGAGGGGTTCCAGGGGTTCGGCCGGCGCAGCGTCCGCGTACTCCTGGAGCGCTGCGGCCGAAGCGCCGCAGCCGGGGCAGGTGAGCGCGCCGTTGAGATGGCGTCGGCACGGGTGGCAGTAGTTCATGACGCGGGAAGACTAGATTCCGCGCGCGTCGCGTTCCTAGGCATCGCTGTGAAGGTTCCGTGGGGAAGCGTCGAAAGGCTTGCCTAAACCGTTACGTGTCGGACCCATTGACACTCCCCACCGCGCGTCCTTACTGTCACGCCAGCATTTCGAACGGGTGACGAAATATCGAACAGCGAGAGGCAACCGCCGTGCGCATCACCGGAATCAGCACACACGTGGTCGGAACGCCGTGGCGCAACCTGACCTACGTCCAGGTGCACACCGACGAGGGGATCACGGGGGTCGGCGAGACCCGGATGCTGGGTCACACCGACGCGCTGATCGGCTATCTGCGGGAGGCCGAGACCAACCACATTCTCGGATCCGACCCGTTCGCTGTCGAGGACCTGGTCCGCAGGATGAAGTACGGCGACTACGGGCGCGCCGGCGAGATCGTCATGTCGGGCATCGCCGTCGTGGAGATGGCCTGCTGGGACATCAAGGGCAAGGCCCTGGGCGTACCGGTGTGGCAGCTGCTGGGCGGGAAGGTCACGGACAAGGTCAAGGCGTACGCCAACGGGTGGTACACCACCGAGCGGACGCCGGAGGCCTACCACAAGGCCGCCCAGGGGGTGATGGAGCGCGGGTACCGGGCGCTGAAGATCGACCCGTTCGGCACCGGGCACTTCGAACTCGACCACGAGCAGACCCTGTACGCCGTCTCGCTGATCGAGGCCGTGCGCGACGCCATCGGGCCCGAGGCCGAGCTGATGCTGGAGATGCACGGCCGCTTCTCCCCCGCCACCGCCGTGCGGCTGGCCAAGGAGCTGGCCCCCTTCAAGCCGGCCTGGCTGGAGGAGCCGGTGCCGCCGGAGAACCTGAAGGCGCTGGAGAAGGTCGCCGCCAAGGTGGACATCCCGGTCGCCACGGGCGAGCGCATCCACGACCGGATCGAGTTCCGGGAGCTGTTCGACAGCCAGGCCGTCGACATCATCCAGCCGGACGTCGGCCACATCGGGGGCATCTGGGAGACGCGGAAGCTCGCCGCGACCGCCGAGACCCACTACATGCTCGTCGCCCCGCACAACGTGGGCGGGTCCGTGCTGACCGCGGCCTCCCTCCAGGTGGGCTTCACCTCCCCCAACTTCAAGATCCTGGAGCACTTCAACGACTTCGCCGACGCGGAGATCAAGAAGGTGGTCAAGGGCGCCCCGCAGGTCGACCCGGAGGACGGTTGCTTCCACCTCTCCGACGCGCCGGGTCTGGGCGTGGAGCTGGACGTGGACGCGGCCGCCGAGTTCCCGCAGCAGCAGGCCCGGTTCGACCTGTGGGCCGAGGGCTGGGAGCAGCGCAAGCCCAAGGCCACGAAGTGAGCACGGCCGTGAGCACCGCCGTCGTCGTGGAGGCGCCGGGCGTGCACCGGCTCGCCGAGCACACCCCGCGCGAGCCGGGTCCGGGCGAGGCCCTGGTCGCCGTGCACGCCGTGGGGATCTGCGGCAGCGACCGCGAGGTGTACCAGGGCAACCGGCCCGAGGGGTACGTCCGTTACCCGCTCACGCCCGGCCACGAGTGGTCCGGAACCGTGCGCGCGGTCGGCGCGGGGGTGCCGGGGGACCTGGTGGGCCGCAGGGTGGTCGGCGAGGGCTTTCGCAACTGCCAGGTCTGCGACCACTGCCACGCGGGCGAGACGACCCTGTGCGGCGCGGGGTACGAGGAGACCGGTTTCACCCAGCCGGGGGCGATGGCGGCCACGCTGACGCTGCCGGCCCGGCTGCTGCACGTGCTGCCGGAGGACGCCGACCTCACCGCCGCGGCGCTGCTGGAGCCGGCCGCCTGTATCGCCGCCGCCGCGCTGAAGGCGGACGTCCGTCCCGGTGAGCGGGTCGCGGTGGTGGGCACCGGGACGCTCGGGATGTTCGCCGTGCAGTTCCTGCGGGCCGTCTCTCCGGCCCAGTTGCTGGTGGTCGGCACGCGGCGGGACCGGGAGGCGCTGTCCCGGCGGTTCGGCGCCACGGACTTCCGCACCAAGGACGAGGACCTGCCGGGCGGCTTCGACGTGGTCGTCGAGACCGCCGGGTCCGCGGACGCCGCCCGCACGGCCGCCGCGCTGCTGAAGCGGGGCGGACGGCTGGTGCTGACGGGCATCCCGGCGCCGGGCGCCGAGGGGCTCGACCCGACCGACCTGGTGGTGCGGCAGCTGGAGGTGCACACGGTGTTCGGGGCGCCGCCCGCCGCCTGGGCGCACACGGTACGGGTGTTCGCGGCCGGGCTGCTCGATCCGCTGCCGCTGGTCACGCATGAACTCCCGCTCACCGAGTTCTCCCAGGCCATCGAGCTGGTCGGGGCCGGCGATCCGAAGGTGGGCAAGGTCCTGCTCCGCCCCTAGTCGTGCGCCGGTCACGGCGCGACCTGACACGCAGCAACACGCCGTGACCGGCGCACCCCACCCCTCTTTTCATACCCCGGGCCACGAACTTCGTTCGACATATCGAACGAGTGGCCCGGCGAACCCGAAGGACAGCTTGTGACCGACGCTTCCGCCACGGCAGCCCGCAGGCCCGGTGAGCAGCTGCTCACCGCGCTCGGCCTGGGCGCCCCCGCCCTCGACCCCGCCGACGCCTCGCCGCACACCTTCCCCGGCGGCGGCCGCTGGCGCACCGAGATCCCCTCGTGCGAGGGTCCCGAGGCGCTGGCGGTGGTCCTGAAGGAGTCCGCACGGCTCGACGTCCCGATCCACCGGATCAGCCAGGGCAGCGGCGTGTGGATGCTCACCGACGACGAGATCACCGAGATGGTCGAGGCGACCGCCGAACGCGACATCGAGCTCTGCCTGTTCACCGGCCCCCGCGGCACCTGGGACACGGGCGCCTCGGTGCGCTCGGACTCGCGGGGCGCCGGGCTGCGCGCCCGCGGCCACGACGCGGTCGCCGGGTGCGTCGAGGACGCCGTACGGGCGACGGAGCTGGGCGTCAAGTGCCTGCTGGTCGCCGACGAGGGTGTGCTGTGGACGCTGCACCGGGCGCGCACGGCGGGCATCCTCCCCGCCGACACCACGCTCAAGGTGTCCGCGCTGATCGGCCCGGTGAACCCGGCCTCCTACGCCGTCTACGAGCACCTGGGCGCCGACTCCGTCAACGTGCCCAGCGACCTGACGCTCGATCACCTCACCGAGATCCGGCGGGTGTCGGCCGCCCCGATGGACATGTACATCGAGGCGCCGGACGATCTGGGCGGCTATGTCCGGATGTACGAGGTGGCCGAGCTGATCCGGCGCGGGGCGCCGCTGTATCTGAAGTTCGGCCTGTCCAAGGCGCCCGGGATCTACCCGTACGGCCACCAGCTGCGCGAGGTCACCCTGGCCACCGCCCGGGAGCGGGTGCGCCGCGGCCGGCTCGCGCTGGATCTGCTCGAACGCCACGGCGCCACGGGGGACATGGCGCCGCTGGGCTCCCGACTGCCGGGCGCGCTGCGCCGGTTCGAAACACCGGCATAACGTTCCGGAAAACCAGCTTCACAGAACACCACACGTCCGCGCACAATCCCACACAACCGTTCCCGGTCCACCAGTGCTCCGCCCCACACGTCCGTAGGCACCATCCCGACGCATCACCGCAGGACCACGCCGAGCACCACCCCGGGCACCACCTAGGCGCAGCGCCCCGCACGGCCCTCGCACCACCCGACCGACCCCGCCACACACCAAGGATGATGACCATGCGCAACCGCAGAGCCGCACTCGCCGCGATGGCCACCGCCGCCTCGCTCGCCCTGACACTCTCCGCCTGTGGCCAGAGCGGCGAGGGTGGCAGCAAGGAGAAGTCGGGCGACGCCAAGGGCGCCACCATCGGCATCGCGATGCCGACCAAGTCCTCCGAGCGCTGGATCGCCGACGGAGCCAACGTCGTGAAGGACCTCAAGGCCAAGGGCTACAAGACGAAGCTCGTCTACGGCGAGGACGACCCGGACACCCAGGTCTCCCAGATCGAGAACCTGATCACCCAGGGCGTCAAGGGCCTGATCATCGCGGCCATCGACAACAAGTCCCTGAACAACGTGCTCCAGGAGGCCGCGGACGCCCACATCCCGGTCATCTCCTACGACCGCCTGATCCTCGGCACCAAGAACGTCGACTACTACGCCTCGTTCGACAACGAGAAGGTCGGCAAGCTGCAGGGCACGTACATCGTGCACAAGCTCGGCCTGGACAGCGGCAAGAAGGGCCCGTTCAACATCGAGCTGTTCGCCGGCTCCAACGACGACAACAACACCCGCTACTTCTTCAACGGCGCGATGAGCGTGCTCCAGCCGTACATCGACAAGAAGCAGCTGGTCGTCAAGTCCGGGCAGACCGAGCTGACCAAGGTCACCACCCTGCGCTGGGACGGCGCCACCGCACAGAAGCGCATGGAGGACATCCTCACCTCCAAGTACACGAGCGGCAAGGTCGACGCCGTGCTCTCGCCTTACGACGGCATCTCCATCGGCATCCTCGCCGCGCTGAAGTCGGACGGCTACGGCTCCAAGAGCAAGCCGCTGCCGGTCATCACCGGCCAGGACGCCGAGGTCGCCTCGGTGAAGTCGATCATCGCGGGTGAGCAGACGCAGACGATCTACAAGGACCTCCGCAAGCTCGCCGAGGTCGCCACCACCATGGTCGACGACGTGCTCAAGGGCAAGAAGCCGGAGGTCAACGACACCAAGTCGTACAACAACGGCACCAAGGTCGTCCCCGCCTACCTGCTGCAGCCGGTGAGCGTCGACAAGAGCAACTACGAGGATGTCCTGGTCAAGGGCGGCTACTACACCGACGCCCAGCTCAAGTAATCCCGCCAACCGACCGACCCACACTGATTGGAAGGCACAACCATGGCGGGACCCGTCCTGGAAATGCGCTCGATCGTCAAGACCTTTCCCGGTGTCAAGGCGCTGTCGGACGTCACTCTGACGGTACGGCAGGGCGAGGTCCACGCCATCTGCGGGGAGAACGGCGCCGGCAAGTCCACCCTGATGAAGGTGCTCTCCGGCGTCCATCCGCACGGCACCTACGACGGAGAGATCCTCTTCGAGGGTGAGGTCTGCGAGTTCAAGGACATCCGTGCCAGCGAGCAACACGGCATCGTGATCATCCACCAGGAGCTCGCGCTGGTGCCGTACCTCTCCATCGCGGAGAACATCTTCCTCGGCAATGAGCACGCCAGCCGCGGCTTCATCGACTGGAGCGAGACTCTGAGGCACGCCACCGAGCTGCTGCGCCGGGTCGGTCTGACCGACCACCCGGAGACCCGCGTCGCCGACATCGGTGTGGGCAAGCAGCAGCTCGTGGAGATCGCCAAGGCGCTGTCGAAGAAGGTGAAGCTGCTCATCCTGGACGAGCCGACGGCGGCGCTCAACGACGAGGACAGCGGCAAACTCCTCGACCTGATCCTGGAGCTGAAGAACCAGGGCATCACATCGATCATCATCTCCCACAAGCTGAACGAGATCCGCCGGGTCGCCGACTCGGTGACGATCATCCGCGACGGGCGCTCCATCGAGACGCTCGACGTGAAGTCGAAGGAGACGACCGAGGACCGGATCATCAGCGGCATGGTCGGCCGCGACCTCGACCACCGGTTCCCCGAGCGCACCCCGCACGAACCGGAGGAGGGGGCGGCCCCCGCCCTGGAGATCCGTGGCTGGACCGTGCACCACCCGATCGACCAGCAGCGCAAGGTGGTCGACGACGTGTCGATCCAGGTGCGGCGTGGGGAGATCGTCGGCATCGCGGGCCTGATGGGCGCGGGCCGTACGGAACTGGCGATGAGCGTCTTCGGCCGCTCCTACGGCCGGTACGCGGGTGGCACCGTCCTGAAGGACGGCACCGAGATCCGTACCAGGACCGTCGCCGACGCCATCCAGCACGGCATCGCCTACGTCACCGAGGACCGCAAGCACTACGGCCTCAACCTCATCGACACCATCAACCGCAACGTCTCGCTGACCGCGCTGAAGAAGGTCGCCAAGCGGGGCGTGGTGGACGAGCACGAGGAGCGGCAGGTCGCCGAGCGCTTCCGGAAGTCCATGAACATCAAGGCGCCGACCGTCTTCGAGCCGGTGGGCAAGCTGTCCGGCGGCAACCAGCAGAAGGTCGTCCTCAGCAAGTGGATCTTCGCGGGTCCGGACGTGCTGATCCTGGACGAGCCCACGCGCGGCATCGACGTGGGCGCCAAGTACGAGATCTACACGGTCATCGACCAACTGGCCGCGCAGGGCAAGGCGGTCGTCTTCATCTCCTCCGAGCTGCCGGAGCTGCTCGGCATGTGCGACCGCATCTACACCATGGCCGCGGGGCGGCTGACCGGCGAGTTCTCGCGGGCCGAGGCCTCGCAGGAATCGCTGATGCGCCAGATGACGAAGGACAAAGAGGTAACCCGATGAGCACGGATGTGACCGCCAAGACCCCGGCCCCCGCGCCGCCGGGCAAAAGCGGATCGGCCAGCGACGAGGGCCTGCTCCAGCTGATACTGGGCGGTCTGCGCCGCAACATGCGGCAGTACGGCATGCTGATCGCGCTCGGCCTGATCGTCGTCCTCTTCCAGATCTGGACGGGCGGGGACCTGCTGCTGCCGCGCAACGTCTCCAACCTGGTCCTGCAGAACAGCTACATCCTGATCCTCGCGATCGGCATGATGCTGGTCATCATCGCGGGACACATCGACCTGTCGGTCGGCTCGCTCACGGCGTTCGTCGGCGCGACGGCGGCCGTACTGACGGTGAACCACCATGTGGCCTGGCCCCTCGCCACGGCGATCTGCCTGCTGACGGGTGCGGTCGCGGGCGCGATACAGGGCTATCTCATCGCCTACTTCGGCATACCGTCGTTCATCGTCACGCTCGCCGGGATGCTGCTCTTCCGCGGCCTCACGGAGATCGTGCTCAAGGGTCAGACCGTCGGCCCGTTCCCGGGCGGTCTGCAGAAGCTCGGCAACGGCTTCCTGCCGGAGGTCGGCCCGAACACCAACTACCACAACCTGACGGTGCTGCTGGGTCTCGTCCTCCTCGCCTCCGTGGTGTGGCAGGAGGTGCGTGACCGGCGCCGGCAGCAGGAGTTCGCGCTCGACGTGCTGCCCGCGAAGGCGTTCGCGCTGAAGCTCGTCGCGCTGGTCGCCGCCGTCCTCTCCGTCACGCTGCTGCTGGCGAGTTACAAGGGCGCGCCGATCATCCTCATCGTCCTCGGTGTCCTGGTGGTCGGCTACGGCTACGTCATGCGCAACGCGGTCTTCGGTCGCCACATCTACGCGATCGGCGGCAACCTGCCGGCCGCGAAGCTGTCCGGCGTGAAGGACAAGCGGGTCACCTTCCAGGTGTTCCTGAACATGGGCGTGCTCGCGGCCCTGGCGGGTCTGGTGGTCGCCGCCCGTCTGAACGCGGCCTCGCCGAAGGCGGGCGTCAACTTCGAGCTCGAGGCGATCGCCTCGTCGTTCATCGGTGGCGCCTCGATGAGCGGCGGTGTCGGCACCGTGCTCGGCGCAATCGTCGGCGGTCTCGTCCTCGGCGTGCTGAACAACGGCATGAACCTCCTCAGCGTCGGCACCGACTGGCAGCAGGTCATCAAGGGTCTGGCCCTGCTGGCGGCGGTCGGGTTCGACGTGTGGAACAAGCGCAAGTCCGGTTCGTGAGTCAGCTCGGGCCCCGCGGGACGGCGGGGCCCTTCCTCTTACGGGAGCAGCAGATGGAACTGAACAGACGAACGGTCATCGCAGGAGCAGCGGCGGCGGGGATGGCCGCCACCACCCTCGGCTCGGGCACCGCCCAGGCCGCCGACCGCAACTCCGGAGTGGGCAGGCCGGTGAAGGAGCTCTTCGGCAAGCTCGCCGACGGCACGAAGGTCTACCGCTGGTCGCTGGCGAACGGCGGCACCCGGCTGAAGGTCCTCTCCTACGGCGGCATCATCCAGTCGCTGGAGATCCCGGACCGCCACGGTCGGTACACCAACGTCTCCCTCGGCTACGACAACCTGGAGGCGTACGTCAAGGGCACCACCTTCTTCGGTGCCACCATCGGCCGCTACGGCAACCGCATCGCCAAGGGCCGCTTCACCCTGGACGGCAAGACCTACCAGCTCTCCGTCAACGACGGCGAGAACAGCCTGCACGGCGGCGCGCAGGGCTTCAACACCAAGGTGTGGGACGTCGAGCCCTTCACCTCCGGCTCCGAGGTCGGCCTGCACCTGTACTACACGAGCGTCGACGGCGAGATGGGCTACCCGGGCACGCTGAGGACGAAGGTCACCTTCACCCTGGACCGGCACGGCGACTGGAGGATCGACTACGAGGCCACCACCGACAAGCCGACGGTCGTCAACCTCACCAACCACACGTACTACAACCTCGCGGGCGAAGGCAGCGGCAGCATCTACGACCACGAACTCTGGCTCGCCGCGGGCCGCTACACCCCCACCGACTCGGGCCTGATCCCCACCGGCGAACTGGCCGGGGTCAAGGGCACCCCGTTCGACTTCACCCGGGCCAAGCCGATCGGCCGGGACATCCGCATCGGCCACCCGCAGCTGGTCACCGCCAAGGGCTTCGACCACAACTTCGTCCTCGACAAGGGCGTGACCGCGGCGCCGGTGCACGTCGCCACCCTGCGCGACCCGGAGTCCGGCCGCACCCTGAAGATCTCCACCGACCAGCCCGGCGTGCAGTTCTACTCCGGCAACTTCCTCGACGGCACGCTCACCGGCCCGTCCGGGCACACCTACCGACAGAGCGACGGCCTGTGCCTGGAGACCCAGCACTTCCCGGACTCGCCGAACCAGCCGTCGTTCCCCTCGACCGTGCTCCGGCCGGGCCAGACGTACCGGTCGACGACCATCCACTCGTTCGACGCCTGACCAGGGTCAAGTCACCCGCGTACCACCTCGGTTGAACGGCACCACCAGGACCACCGTATGTAAGGGCGGCCCGTGCTCCCCCGCACGGGCCACCCACGGACGGAGGTTCCCTTGGCCGGCAACGTCACCTCGCTCTTCCGCGGCCCGTCGGCGCACAGCCCCTCGATGGCGGCGCTGACGCGGGTGGGCGGCGACGGGGAGGGCGGCCCGGTCGACTTCTGCATCCCGTGCAACCCGTACTTCCCCACGCCCGCCATGTTCCAGGAGATGGCGGCCGGGCTGCGCGAGATCCTCACGTACTACCCGAGCGGCGCCGAGACGATCACGGCCGAACTGTGCGACCTGCTCCAACTGCCCCCGCAGTGCGTGGCCATGGGCAACGGCTCCACCGAGCTGATCACCTGGATCGACCACCTCCTGGTCCGCGAGTCCCTCGCCGTCCCCGTCCCCACCTTCGGCCGCTGGACCGACCAGCCGATGGAGACCGGCAAGCGGGTCGACATGTTCCCGCTCCAGGAGGCCGGCGGCTTCGCCCTGGACCTGGCGCAGTACGCCGAGTTCATCCGCAGGCGCGGCACCCGGGTCGCGGTCGTCTGCAACCCGAACAACCCCGACGGCGGCTTCCTGCACAAGCAGGCACTGGTGCAGTTCATGGACGCCATGGCCGACCTGGACCTGGTGGTGATCGACGAGTCCTTCCTGGAGTTCGCCGACGCCGAGGCCGAGCCGAGCGTCGTCCAGGAGGCGATGCTGCGCCCCAACGTGATCGTCCTACGCAGCCTCGGCAAGAACTTCGGACTGCACGGCATCCGCTTCGGCTACCTGGTGGCCAACCCCGCCCTGGCCGGCCGCGTCCGCGCCATGCTGCCCAAGTGGAACCTCAACTCCTTCGCCGAACACGTCGTCTTCATGCTGAAGGAGCACGGCGCCGAGTACCGGCAGAGTCTTCAGCAGGTGCGCCGCGACCGTCTGGAGATGGCCGGCCACCTCTCCACGCTGCCCGGTCTGACGGTGTACCCGTCCCAGGGCAACTTCCTCTTCGTACGCCTTCCCGTGGGTGCCGAGGGGACCGTGGTCCGCGACCGGCTGCTCGCCGAGCACCGGATCCTGGTCCGCGAGTGCGGCAACAAGATCGGCTCCTCCAGCCGCTTCCTGCGGCTCGTGGTGCGCCCCGAGGTGGACGTGCGTCGCCTGGTGTCCGCCCTTGAACAGGTGCTCTACGGGACCAGGAGGGGAGCCGCCGTACCCGAGCAGGCCACCGGGACCGGCTACAGCTCGGGTACGGCGGCGGTGGACCGGCTGATGAGCCAGACCAACGGGTCCGGTGCGCGGCTCGCCGCTCAGGCCGCCGCCGGTCCCGTCCCGGCCGTCGGCACCGGCATGCCGCTCCCCGCCGCCGTGCCCGCCGCACCCGCGGCGGGGCCGGGCGACGGGATGCCGATGCCGGCGGCAGCCCAGGTCGCACCGGGCCGGCAGCCACTGCCGGCGGCTCCGCTGCCGGCCGCTCCCGCACCGGCGCCGATGCCCACGCCGACCCCCGTCCCCGCCCCGGCACCGGTCCCCGCGCCCTTCCCCGCACCGGCCCCGGCGGTCGCCTCCATGCCGGTCCCCACCGCCACACCGTTTCCCGCCGCCACGCCGTTTCTCGCCGCCACACCGTTCCCGGCCCCGGCGGCGGCCGGTCCGACCCCGCCCGGTGTCCCGGCCCGGGGCGGCCTGACCGCCGCCCAGGTGCGCGGTATGACGGCCCCGGCCGCCGCCCCCGGCCTTGCCCCCGCGCCCGCGACCGGCTGGCCCGGCGCGCAGAGCCGGCCGAACGGCCAGAATTGGCCGGACGCGGCCGGGATGGGGCAGGCGGGCTAGACACCCCTAGGAACCCGAGTGTCTCGGGCTCCTGGGAAGCCGTCGGCTCAGGGGCCGTACTCCACCTTCACCGGCGCGGTGTTGTTCCGCTGGTCCGGGTCGACGGACGGGTCGGAGTGGAACGTGACGCTGCCGCGCGCCCCCTCGACGCGCTTGTCGATGCGGACGCGCATCACCGTGCCGGGCGGCTCCGGGCCGGAGCAGACGGCGCGGCCCTCCTTGTCCGGGTCCGGGGAGCAGTAGGGGATGTCGCCGGAGTGGGACTCGGGGGGCACGTCGATCACGGTGACGCCCTGGGGCAGGGTCACCCAGAAACTGCCCGACCGGCCTCGCGGGGTCCATCCCTCGCCCAGCGGGTACGGGACGGTGACGTCGAGCACCTGGCCGACCTTGCCCTTGATGGTGAAGCCGACGGCCTCCACGTCGTACTTCTGCGTCGTCTCGAACGACAGCCCCGCTCCGGCGGACTCGCTGCGCCGCAGGTCCACACCGGTGAACGCGCTGCCGTCGACGGGCCGCAGCCGCAGTGGAGCCCCGCTGCCGCGCGGGGCGGACGCGGGCAGCCGCGACAGGTAGTCGCCGTCGACGGTGCGCCACACGGAGAAGCGCATCTCGCCGGTGCGTGCCTCGGCGTCGGCGACGGCGGTGACCGGGCCGTCGGTCTCGTACGCCGCCCCGGCGGGCAGCGGCCCGGGAAGGTCGCACCAGGCGAAGGTGGCGCCGGTCGCCTTGTTGTAGCGGCAGTTGCCGTACCGGAGCGGCAGGGTGGCATCGCGGGTCGAGATCAGCAGGGTCAGGCCGCCGTCGACGGCGGTGTCCCCCTTGTTGCCGAAGGCCGGGGTGAGCCGGATCTCGCCGCCGGGGCGCACTCCCGTGAGCCTGGGGTAGTCCTGCCGGGCGGTGAGGTACGGAGAGCCGACGATCAGGCGGGTGGTGTGCCGGAGGGTGGGCGCGTTGGCGCTGCGCACGGTCATCTTCAGCGAGCCGGCGGGGCCGCGGGCCGTGTCGGGCTTCGGCTTGGCACGGAAGGGGACGAAGATCGCTCCCTGCTCGATGCCCCCCAGCGCGCAGTCCAGGTGGAAGTCCGTGCGGACGCAGCCGTATCCCTTGTTCACGTCGTAGATGTCCGCCTTGCCCTTGAAGGCGGAGAGATCGAGGGAGACGCGCACGTCCCTGACGGGCGTCGGGCTCTGGCCGGGCGAGGCCGGGAGCGACTTGAGGTCGATGGTGTACTCGGGCGCGAACGGGGCCCCGGCGGGCGGGCTGTAGCGCGGCAGGTAGAAGACGTTCAGGGCGAAGCGGAGCCCCAGCACCGCCTTGCCGGTCCCGGTGGCCGCGGTCGTCCCGTGGGGGTCGGGCGTCCATACGGTCCTGGCCGCGGTGCCCGGTGCCCGTGTCCCGGCCGCCCCGCCCGCCTTTCCGCTCCCGCGCGTGATCAGGGCCACGGCGCACACCACGGCCACCACCAGGACCGTGGCGCACGCCATGACCGCGTAGCGCCGCCGTTCACGGTTCGCCCACAGAGCACCCATGTGACTTCAGACGGCGTGGAGCACGCGGTGGTTGCCCTCGGTCAGGACTTCGGGCACTCCTTCCACGCCAGGTGGTACACCGTGCTGATGTCGCCGTCCGTCGAGTCCATGGTCATGAAGCTGACCTTGCCGGGCGCCGAGGTGCCGGCGTTCACGCGCAGCTCGGTGTTGATGTTGAAGTTGCGCAGCACGCCGCAGGGGGACCAGACCAGTTGGGCCCAGTCGGTGCTGTCGGTGGCCTGCCAGTCGTCGTTGTACGGGCCGTTGAACGGGTGGGTTCTGAACGCCGTGCTCGACGAGCCCTGGAAGTAGTACGAGGCCCGCTGGGTGCCGGTCGCGCCGGGCTGGAGGGAGAGGAAGCCCCGGTAGTCGGCGCTCGCGATGGCGTAGGTGAAGCCCTGCGGGACGTGGACGATCAGGTTGAGCTGGCAGTTCTTGCGGAAGGCGGTGGGGTCGGAGTTGCCGCCCGCCTGGGCGAGGTAGTCGCTGTAGGTGACGGTGAAGGCGGTGTTGTCCGGGGCGACGGCGACGGCGGCGGTGCCCTGGGGGCAGCCCGAGCCGTTCACCGTGGCGACGTCGATGACGATCTTGTCCGGGGGCGGGTCGGTCACCACCGGGGACGACGGGTGCGCGGGAAGCGCGGTGGTCAGGAGCGCGGCGATCGCACTGCTCAGGAGCAGTCCGCCAGCCATGGTTCTCCATCCGTTCGGTGGGGGGTTGTCGGCGCCTTGCGTCCGTGCGTCTGTGCCTGTGCCTGTGCCTGTGCCTGCCGGAATAGACATGTTCATGCCAAGCCCGCGCACGCATGCTCCCCGTCCGTGAAGGAATCATGGATGCCCTGTGAAGGCCGGGAGCGGTCGCATCGTACGCAGCGCTCGGCGGGGCGATAAGGTCGCTCTCCGGCCAATCACGGATTTCGAACGACCGGTTCGCAAGCCGCCCGTACCACGTAATCCGCCCGACCGGGATCCTCCTGGGTCCGATGTGGCCTCCGGGGCCATGGAGAATGGCGCCACCGCACGCCGTAAGATCCGCCCGGGAGGCACAGCTTTGGCGCTCAGCAGACGTACATTCAGCGCCCTCGCCGGCACCGCCGCGCTCGGTCTGGCCCTGGGCGGCAGCGGCGGTACGGGGGCGTTGTCGGCCTACGCGGCGCGCGAGGTGCCCACGGGTCCGCCGCCGCCGGCGCCGAGCGTCGACGGGCGGCGCCACACCGTCGGGTTCGACCACTACTCGCTGCTGGTGGACGGCAGGCGGCTGGTGCTGTGGTCCGGCGAGATGCACCCCTTCCGGCTGCCCAGCCCCTCGCTGTGGCGGGACGTCCTGCAGAAGATGCGCGCCCACGGTCACAACGCCGTCAGCATCTACGTGTCCTGGAACTACCACTCCCCCGCCCCCGGCCGGTACGACTTCACCGGGGTCCGGGACCTGGACCTCTTCCTGCGCACGGCCGCCGAGACCGGGCTGTACGTCGTCCTGCGTCCCGGCCCCTACATCAACGCCGAGATCGACGGCGGCGGCTTCCCCGGCTGGCTCACCACCACCGAAGGCAGGGCGCGGACCGCCGATCCGACGTACCTGAAGCACGTCGACGAGTGGCTGACCCACGTCGACTCCATCGCCGCCCGGCACCTGTTCACCCGGGGGCGTGGCACGGTCCTGCTCTACCAGATCGAGAACGAGTACGACTCGTACGTCCATGACGCCACCGGCCGCGCCTACATGTCCCATCTGTACAAGAAGGTGCGCGCCGACGGCATCGACGTCCCCCTCTTCCACAACGACAAGAGCAGAAACGGCTACTGGACCCCGGGCACCTTCGACACCGGCGGGGAGAAGGGGCGGTGGCTGTACGGGTTCGACGGGTATCCCTCGCCGTCGAAGACCCCGCCCGACTGGGGGAGGTTCGGCACGGGCGGGGCGACGGGCGGGACCACCGCCAGTCCCCGTACGCCCGGGTTCGTGCCGGAGTTCGGAGCCGGCTGGTTCGACCCGTGGGGCGGGTACTGGTTCAAGGGCGAGGGCTACGAGGGGTCCCGGCGCACCCGGGACGCGGCGTACGAACGGCGCTTCTACCTGACCAACCTCGCCAACGGCATCACCCTGCACAACACCTACATGGCCTTCGGCGGCACCTCCTGGGGCTGGCTGCCCGCGCCGGTCGTCTACACGTCCTACGACTACGGGGCCGCCTTCACCGAGGGACGGCAGCCCACCGACAAACTGGTGCCGATGCACCAGATCGGGCACATGCTCCAGCGCGTCCCGGACTTCGCCAAGCTGGACCGGGCGCCGGACGTCGAGGCGGCCGGGCTGACCACGTACCACCTGAAGAACCCGGACACGGACGCGCACGTCTACGTGCTGCGCAACGACGGCGACAAGGAGGTGTCGTCCACACTGCGCGCCGGCGGCGAGGACCTCCCGGTGACCGTGCCGGGCCGGGACGCCCGGCTGCTGGTGGCCGGACTGTCGCTGGGGCAGCGCAGGCTGCGGTACGCCACCGCGCAGCCGATGCTGTTCCAGGCCGCCGGGCGGCAGGACGTCGCCGTGTTCTGCGGACGGCGCGGCGACATGGCGCGGGTGGTCGTCGAGTGCGCCGAGGAGCCGCTGGTCAGCCGGCTGAGCCAGCAGGCCGCGTACGTCTACGACCGGGGTCTGCTGCGGGTGACCGTCCCGCTGGGCGCGGGCGGGCTGATCGGGGCCCGGGTGGAGGGCGGCGACGGGGTCGACCGGCCGCTGCTGCTGCTCTTCGCCGACGAGACGACCTCCCTGCGCCTGTGGCCCTACGACACCCCGTCCGGGCCCCTGCTGGTGTACGGCCCGAAGCTGCTGCGCACCGCCGTCCTGTCCGGCTCCACCGTCCATCTGACCGGTGACACGGTGGAGGCGACCGACCTGGAGGTGTGGGGTCCGCGGGGCATCGACACCGTGACGTGGAACGGCCGGGCGGTGCGCACGAGTGCGACCGGCTCGGGCAGCCTGCGCGCCGTCGCCCCGCTGGCCGGTGTGCCGAAGGTGGAGCTGCCCGCGCTCGGCGGCTGGCGGATGCGCACGGAGAACCCGGAGGCCGGGCCGGACTTCGACGACACGGCCTGGCAGGTCGCCGACAAGGCCGCCTCGCACAGCACCACCGCCGTCCCCGCGGGGCAGCCGGTGCTGTTCGCCGACGACTACGGCTTCCACTACGGGGACGTCTGGTACCGGGGCACCTTCACGGACGCCACCGGCATCGAGTCGGTCTCCCTCGCCCACAGCACCGGCACACAGGGGCTGCTGATGGCGTGGCTGGACGGGGAGCCTTTGGGCTCGCACCGGATGCCGGTGCCGGACGGCGACACGATCCGCCGGGGCACGTGGACGGACACGGCCGTCCTCCCGGTGCCGCGGCGGTTGCGCACCGGCGGCCGGCACGTGCTGTCGGTGCTGGTGCGGCGGATGGCGCACGACCAGGACGGCAAGGCCCAGGACACGCACAAGGCGGCACGCGGGCTGACCGCGGTCACCTTCACCGGGGGCTCGCCCCGGGTGCGGTGGCGCGTCCAGGGCGGGACCGCACCCGACCCCGTGCGCGGGCCGCTGAACAACGGCGGCCTGTACGGGGAGCGGGAGGGCTGGCACCTGCCCGGCTTCCCGGACGGCGACTGGGAGCCGGTCGCCTTCCCGCGGGCCGCGCGGCGGCAGGGGGTGACCTGGTACCGGACCACCTTCGAGCTGGCGGTGGCCCCGGGCGTGGACGCGTCGGTGGGACTCACCCTGGACGACGACCCGAACCGGGCCTGGCGGGCGCAGATCTTCCTGAACGGCTGGAACATGGGCCAGTACATCAACGACGTCGGCCCTCAGCACACCTTCGTCCTGCCCAACGGCATTCTGCGCACTCGGGGCACCAACACCCTGGCCCTGGCCGTGCTGTCGGAGCGGACCACGCTGTCGGGTCCGGGGCAGGTGCGGCTGACGCTGCTGGGCAGCGCGGCCGGAGGAGTGCCGGTGACACCGGTGCCCTCCCCCGGCCGCTGAGGCCCGAGGGCTGTCAGGCGAGGCGGATCACGTTCCAGGACAGCGGTTCCAGGGTCGCGGTCAGCGTGCCGTCGGTGAGGGTGGCGCCCTCGACCGGGTGCGGGGTGACGCGCTCGGGGTCGGTGAGGGTGTTGCGGGCGTCGGGGTCGGCGTCCGCGAGGGCGCTGTGCTCGACGACCCTGGACAGGTTCAGGCCGGCCAGAGCGACCTCCAGGGGCAGGGGTTCGGTGCGGGAGCGGTTGACCGCGAAGACGGTCACCGTGCCGTCCTCGGCGCGGACCGCGGTGGCGTGCAGCAGGTCCGTATCGCCGTACTTGCCCGTCGGGTACGTCGGCGAGTCCACGCGCACGTCGAGGACCTGGCCGCGGCCGTACTTCGAGGCCTGCGCGAACGGGAAGAACGTGGTCTGCCGCCAGGCCGGGCCGCCCGGCTCGGTCATGATCGGGGCGATGACGTTGACGAGCTGGGCCAGGCAGGCGACGGTGACGCGGTCGGCGTGCCGGAGCAGGGCGATGAGCAGGGAGCCGAAGACGACGGCGTCCAGGACGCTGTAGTTGTCCTCCAGCAGGCGGGGGGCCTCGGGCCAGTCCAGCGCGCTGACCTGGGCGTCCGTCCGGGACATGTACCAGACGTTCCACTCGTCGAAGGAGAGGTTGATCTTCTTCTTCGACTTCAGCCGGGCGCCCACGTGGTCGCAGGTGGCGACGACGTTCTCGATGAAGGACTCCATGTCGACGGCGGAGGCGAGGAAGGAGTCGATGTCGCCGTCGAGCGGCTCGTAGTAGGCGTGCAGCGAGATGTGGTCGACGAGGTCGTACGTCTCCTGCAGGACGGTGGCCTCCCACTCGGCGAAGGTGGCCATGGACTGGCCGGAGGAGCCGCAGGCGACGAGTTCGAGGTGCGGGTCGATCTGGCGCATCGCGCGGGCGGTCTCGGCGGCGAGGCGGCCGTACTCGGCGGCGGTCTTGTGGCCGGTCTGCCAGGGGCCGTCCATCTCGTTGCCCAGGCACCACAGGCGGATGCCGAAGGCGTCCTTGTCGCCGTGCGCGATGCGCAGGTCCGACAGCGCGGTGCCGGAGGGGTGGTTGGCGTACTCCTGGAGTTCCAGGGCCTCGGCGACGCCTCGGGTGCCGAGGTTCACGGCCATCATGGGCTCGGCCTGCGGGCCGATCTTCTTCAGGAAGGCGATGTACTCGGACAGGCCGAAGCGGTTGGTCTCCGTGGAGCGCCAGGCGAGGTCGAGGCGGCGGGGCCGCTCCTCGACGGGGCCGACGGAGTCCTCCCATTTGTAGCCGGAGACGAAGTTGCCGCCGGGGTAGCGGATGGCGGTGACGCCGAGTTCGCGGACCAGCTCCAGTACGTCGGTGCGCAGGCCGGAGGCGTCGGCGGAGGGGTGGTCCGGTTCGAAGATGCCGGTGTAGACGCAGCGGCCGAGGTGTTCGACGAAGGAGCCGAAGAGACGGGGGTCGACCGTGCCGACGGTGAAGGCGGGGTCGAGGGTGAAGCGGGCGGAGCGCATGGGTTCCCTTCGAGGAAGAGGGTGGGCTGTGGGGCTGTGGGGCTGTGGGGCTACTCGAGGGTGGGCCGGCCGTCCTTGGACCGGACCAGCCGGTCCAGCCCCGGCTTGGCCGTGCCGTTGTCCTCGGCGTCGTAGTGGTGGTACGCCAGCCGGTCCTGGCCGCCGCTGAAGAGGTGCCAGTAGCGCACGCGGGTGCGCGCCCCGGAGGCGAGTGCGTCGGCGCCCGTGCCGAGGGCGGCGAAGCCGAAGCTGCCCGCGACGGCCAGGCCGCCCGCGGTGGCCAGAAGTTGCCTGCGATTCAGGCCAGGTCGTCCCATTGCCCGCCCTTGCGTTCCGGAGGTGTGGTGCCCTGTGCCGCGGCGCCGTTCGATGTCCTCGCCACCTGATTTCGTCCGACATTTCGAATGCTGATCGTAAGCTCGAACGGGACCGTAAAGTCGAAGCGCCTGCACGTCAATGGGTCCGGCAAGACTTTCGAGCAGCTGTGCGCCCCGGGGCAGGGCGGCGCACCGCACCGGTCGTTTCCGGCCGTTCTGAGATCGTTCCCCGTTGAACGACGTCCATCGGGGCGCATGACGTGGACACTTACGTCCACGTAGGCTCGGACGACCGTCCGGCCGGAGCCGCGCCAGCGAAGATCGATTGAGGGGACGAGGGGTAACCGGTGCGTAGGAAAAGGGAGATGCGGCGGCTCGCCGACACTCTCATCGACCCGATCCAGGTGCCGGTGCCCGCCGACCCCGAGGCGCTGTTCACCGCGCTCGTCGACTCCGTCGCCGCGTGGCGGGGCCGTCCGGTCGTCGTCCGCCGGGAGGTCTTCCCGCCGCACACCGCCAGCGGACTGTGGCTGGAGGCGGAGACGCAGGACGTGGTGGTCGTCGACCGGCGGGCCGCCGTGTGGCACCAGATCGTGATCTTCTGCCACGAGGTGTGGCACATGAACCGGCGGGACGCGGACACGGCCGACGCGGACGCCGCCGCCGGACCGGCCCCCGCCGGCGTTCCCCGGCCCGTCGCGGCGCGCACCGACTTCAGCCTCGCCGACGAGCAGGAGGCGGACCGGTTCGGCATGCTGATGGGCGGCCGGCTGCGCGACTGGCTGGAGTCGGCCGCGGAGCCGGCGTCCGCCGCGGACCCCGGCGGCGACGCGGACCTCGCCGGACGCATCGGGGCCGCGCTCAACTACCGCGGGATCCGGAGAAGATGAGCGGCGTGATCAACTACGTCAGCTGCGGCGCGCTGTGGCTGGGCCTGGCGGCGAAGACCCCGGACCTCGTCCGCCACCCGCGCGACCCCTACCTGCGGGCGATCTGCACCGTGCTGGGCCTGGCCGGCGCGTGCTTCCTGCTCGGGGCCGCGCCCACGGTCGGGGCGATCAACCGCCTCAGCGGTGTGCCGAACCTCGCGGCGCCGCTGACCTACGCGTCGATCATCGCCTACAGCGCGGCCTCCCAGGTCCTCGTCGTCCACTGGCGGGGCGGCGCACGGGTGCGTCACGTGGCCCGCCGCTGGGTGGCGGCGTACACGCTGGTGGTGGTCGGCATAGGGGTCACGTTCGCGCTCGGCGACGCCCCGGTGGAGCGGCGCACCGACCTGGACACGTACTACGCGACGACGCCGTTCATCGCCGAGATGATCGTGCTGTACCTGGTCGGGCACCTCGTCGCCGTGAGCGTCACCACGGTGCTGTCGCTGCGCTGGGCGCGCGAGGTGGACGGCTGGCTGCGCGCGGGGATGGTCGTCCTCGGGCTGGGGTCGCTGTGCGGCGCCGGCTACAGCGTCACCAAGCTCACCGCCGTGGTCGCCCGCTGGTGCGGGGGCGACTGGTCGGAACTGAGCACCGACGTCTCGCCGGTGGCCGCCGGACTGGGCGCCATGCTGATCTCGGTCGGCATCCTGACGCCGCTGGCCGGGCCCCGGCTGGCCCAGTGGCGGCGGTCCTGGCACACGTACGCCCGACTGGCGCCGCTGGAGCGCGAGCTGGACGACCTGCTCACCCGGCACTCCCTCCGGCTGCCCCGCCCGCGCTGGGCCTCCCCCACCACGCTGCTGATGTGGCGGCAGACCAGCATCCACAACGCGCTCGGCCATCTGGACGCCTTCTTCGACCGCTCCCGCTACGAGCGCGTCCACGAGGCCGCCCTTCAGGCCACCGGCGACAAGGAGCACGCCGAGGCCGCCGCGTGGGCAGCGGTCATCGCGGCAGCGGCCCGCGCCCAGCACGCCGGAGGCACACCGCTCCCGGCCGCCGGAGGGGCGTTCGCGCTCGGGGAGGGCGCGGCCGGCCGGGAGGAGCGGGGCGAGGCGGCCGGTCCGCCGCCGTTCGAGGCGGCGTGGGCCGCCACGTGGCCGGTGGCGGCCGAGCGGGCCGGCGCTCCCTCACCGGGCGGCGCTCCGTCACCGGGCGGCGGGAGCGTCTTCGGGCGGCTCGGGGACGGCGTGCCGGGCCCCGCGGTGCTGGTGCGGATCGCGCAGGCGCTGGACTCCGCCGAAAACCCGGGCGGGGCGTCCCAAGGCGTGTGCGGTGGTACGACCCCTTCGGGGGCCGCGTGATGACGTGGCCGGTGGTGGCGTCGGCCGGCCGGCCGGCGGGGCGGGGGTGCCGCCCGTGAGTCTCGTCGTCTATCTCGCGGCCGGGCTGCTGGGGCTCTCCGCGGTCGTCCTGCTGCGCCGGCCGCGCACCGCGGTACGGGATCCGCTGACCGTGTCCACGTGTGTGTCGATCGTCCTGGGCTCGCTGGTGTTCGTCTGCTCGGCGCCGCTCACCCTGGCCGCCGTCAACCGCCTCACCGGCGTCCCCAACTTCGGTGCCCCGCTGACGTACGGCATGCTCAGCGCGTACAGCTGCTCGCTGCTGGTCCTGCTCGTCCACTGGCGGGGCGGCCCCCGCGAGCTGGTCCGGCGGCTGGTGCTGCGCAGCATCGCCGCGTACGTGCCGCTGGTCGCCGCGATCGTCGTGCTGTTCACGCTGGGCGACGCCCACACCGAACGGCTCACCGACCTCGACACGTACTACGCCAACACCCCGTACGTGCGCGAGATGATCCTGCTGTACCTGATCGGGCACACCGCGGCGACCCTGGCGATGTGCGCGCTGTGCGTGAAGTGGAGCCGGGAGGTCACCGGGCTGCTGCGGGCCGGACTGCGGCTGATCATGGCCGGGTCGCTGCTGGACGTGGTGGGGTTCCAGCTCACCAAGTACACGGCCGTCGCGGCGCGTTGGTACGGCCACGACCTCGACGTGCTGTCCACCAAGGTGGCGCCGCCGTCCGCCTCGCTCGGCGCGCTGCTGTGTTCCGCCGGTTTCGTCCTGCCCCGGCTGCTGCCGGCCGCCGCCGCCCAGCTGCGCGGCCTGCGCGACTACCGCAGGCTCGGGCCGCTGTGGTCTCGGGTGCGGTTCGTGTCCACCGCGCCCAAGCCGCCCAGCGGCTGGTGGCAGTCGCCCCGGGCGCGGCTGCACTGGCGCGAGATGTCCATCCACGACGCCCTGCTGGCCCTCGCGCCCTACTTCGACGACCAGGTCCGCGCCCGTGCCCTGGCCGCCGCCCGCGAGGCGGGCCGGAGCGCGCACGAGGCGCGGATCGCCGCGGAGGCGGCGATGCTCGCCGACGCCGCCCGCCGCGCCGCCGCCCGCGAGGCGCCGCTGGCCGCGCCGAGCGGATACCGCCTGCACGCCACGGAGGTGTCCGGCACCAGCGGCCTGGTGGAGCTGGCGCAGGCTCTGCTGCCGCTTCCCGCGCCCGCCCAGGCCGCGGCCCGAGAAGGAACGTTGAGGACCTCCCATGGCTGAGCCATGGCCTACTCAGAGGAGTCCCATGCCCCCTGGTCACAGCCGTCGCAGAGCTGTCGTCGTCGGTGCCGGCCTGGCCGGCGTGCTGGCAGCGGCGGTGCTGTCCCGCTCCGTGGACGACGTGGTCGTACTCGACCGCGACGACCTGCCCGACGGGCCGGAGCACCGCAAGGGGCTGCCGCAGGGCCGCCATGCCCATCTCCTCATGGCCGGGGGCCTGGCAGCGATGGAGGACGTGGTGCCGGGCGGGAGCATACGGCGGCGGCTGCTGGCCGCCGGCGCCCACGAGATACCCCTCGGCCACGGCATCGTGGCCCTCACCCCCGAGGGCTGGTTCCCGCGCTGGCGGCACGACGGGCCACGCATGCTCAGCTGCACCCGCGCCCTGCTGGACTGGACGGTGCGTCAGGCCGTTCTCGCCCACACGGGCGTGGAGGTCCGCAAGGCGCAGGCGGTCGGGCTCGCGGGCGACGCGGGGCGGGTGCGCGGGGTGCGGATCGCCGTTCCCGGCGGGCAGGAGACGGAGCTGGCCGCGGACTTCGTCGTCGACGCGAGCGGGCGCGGGTCCCGTGTGGTCACCTGGCTGCGGGAGCTGGGCATCACCGACGTACCGGAGAAGAGCGTGGACTCGGGCCTGGTCAACGCCACCCGGGTGTACCGCACGCCCGCGGGCGCCGAGCAGTTCCCGCTGACGATCGTGCAGGCCGATCCGTACGGCGGCGAGCCCGGTCGCAGCGGCATGATGCTGCCCGTCGAGGGCGACCGCTGGATGGTGAGCCTGGCCGGCACCCGGGGCGGGGAGCCGCCCGCGGATCCGGAGGGCTTCCTGCGCTACGCGCTCGGCCTGCCGAGCCCGCTGGTGGGCCGGCTCGTCTCCGGCGCCGAACCCCTGACCGACGTACATGTCAGCCGCAGCACCAGCAACTCCCGGCGGTACCTGGAGAAGACCGCGCGCTGGCCGGAGGGGTTCGTCGCCCTCGGCGACGCGGTGGCCACCTTCAACCCGGCCTACGGCCAGGGCATGTCGGTGGCCGCGCTGGGCGCCCGGCTGCTGGGCGAGGAGCTGCGGCGCGGCGGGCTCGCCGCGCCCGGCCTGGCCCGGCGGGTGCAGCGCGGGGCCGCCCGGTCGGTCGACTCGGCCTGGGCGGCGGCGGTCGGCCAGGACGTCTGGTACCCGGGCACGCGCGGCGCCCGGCCGGGCCTGGCGGACCGTCTGGTCACCGCCTACAGCCGCCGCCTGACCAAGACGGCCACCGGCTCCTACCGTGCGGCGGCGGCCCTGTGGGACGTGACGAGCATGCGCACCGGCCCCGAACGCCTCTTCCGCCCCGGCACGCTCCTGGACGTCCTCACCGGCCCCCTCCTGCCCGCCCCGTCCGGCCCCCCGCTGACCCCGGCGGAGCACAAGATCGTGACCACACTGGGCCGGACGGGGGCCGGAGGAACCGGCGCCTGAGCCGCGGGTCAGCCCGCGAAGGCCGGCTGGGGCAGGCCCCGGCCCGCCCCCGGCAGCACCAGCAGGGAGCCCGCGAGGGGGTGGGGCGCCGTCAGGCCCGTGCGGGCGGTGGTGACGTAGAGGTCGGTCAGGGTGGGGCCGCCGAAGGCGCAGGCCGTGGGGCGGGGGACGGGGAGGGTGAGGACGCGGTCCAGTTCGCCGGCCGGGGTGTAGCGGCGCACCGCCCCGCCGTCCCACAGGGCCACCCAGACGCAGCCCTCGGCGTCGACCGTCAGGCCGTCCGGGAAGCCTGCGTCCTCCTCCACCCGCGCGAACTGCCGCCGGTTCACGGCCCGGCCGTCGGCGAAGTCGAACACGTCGATGCGGCGGGTCGGCGTGTCGATGTAGTACATCAGACGGCCGTCGGGGCTCCAGCCGGTCCCGTTGCTGACCGTCACGTCGTCCAGGACCGTCTCCGCCGCGCCGTCGCCGGTCAGGCGGGTCAGCGTGCCGCCGCCCGGGGTCTCGTCGTAGCGCATCGTGCCCGCCCACAGGGAGCCGTCCGGCGCCACGGCGGCGTCGTTGCCGCGGCGGCCGGGCACCGGGTCGCGGTGCAGCCAGCGGAAGCCGCCGTCGGGGTCGACCAGGCCCACCCCGTCGCGCAGGTTCAGCACCAGCCCGCCGCCGGTGCGCGGCTTGGCCGCGCCGACGTGCTGCTCGGTCCTGCGGACCGTGCGCGCGCCCGACGCCGGGTCGTAGGTGTGCACCCGGGAGGAGAGGATGTCGACCCAGATCAGCCGGCCGGTGGCCGGGTCCCACGTCGGGCCCTCGCCCAGTTCGGCCCGCGCGGGCACCGCGACCTCGTGAACGTCGTACGTCGTCGTCATGCCACGCTCCTGTGTCCGAGGCGCTCCGACAGCTCGGCGGCGCCCTTCACGGCCAGCTGCTCCAGCTCGGCCAGGCGTTCGTCGCTCCAGCGGATCATGGGGACGGAGATGGACAGGGCCGCGACCACCTGCCCGGTGCGGTCGCGCACCGGGGCGGCCACGCAGCTCACGTCCGGGTTGGACTCTCGGCTCTCCACGGCCAGGCCGCGCTGCCTGATCTCGGTCAGGGCCTCGCGCAGGGCGGCCGGGTCGGTGATGCTGTTGGGGGTCATCGCGACCAGTTCGGCGTCGTCCGGGACGCGCGCGGCGAGCTCCGGCTCGGGGAGGGAGGCGAGCAGCATCTTGCCGACCGAGGTGCAGTGCGCCGGGAGGCGGCGGCCGGCCGCCGAGACCATGCGCACGGCGTGCGTGGAGTCGACCTTGGCGATGTAGATGACGTCGGTGTGCTCCAGGATCGCCACATGGACGGTCTCGTCGCAGGTCTCGGCGACCGACCGGGCGACCTGCTGGCCCTCGGCGGCGAGGTCGAGCTGCTCGGCGTAGCGGCTGCCGAGCTGGTACGGGCGAACGCCGAGCCGGTAGCGTCCGGGCTGACCGGTCACCGGCACGATGTACTGGCGGGCGGCGAGCGTGGTGACCAGCTCGTGCACCGTCGTGCGCGGCAGCTGGAGCTTGCGCACGATGTCGGGGGCGGAGAGCGTCCCGTCCCCGTCGAGGAACAGCTCCAGTATGTCGAGAGCCCGGGTCACGGCTGGTACGAGACGTCCCACGACCGGCCCCCTCCCTTGAATCCAGGCCTGTTCGAGATTTCAACAGGCGGTCGGCATCACGAACACAGGCTAGCCAGAGTGAGGTGGGCGGGCAATGGGTGCGACCACCGAGGGCGAACCGTTGCGACCACCGAGGGCGAACGGGTGCGACCACCGTGGGCGACGATGGTGTCCATGCCCGCCTCGACGCCCGCGCCCTTCACCCCGCTCGACTTCCAGCTGGTGCTGCTGCGCCGCATGGCCGACCACAATCCGGACCTGGTGGAGGACGCCCGCCACACCCTGGGCGTGTCCATCGCCCGGATGCGGGAGGCCAACAAGCGCTGGCAGGCGATGGTCCGCTCACCGAGAACCCGTTCGGCCGCCTCCCGCTACCGCTCCGTCCTGGGGGCGCCCGAGTCGACGGCGACCCGCCGGATCGGCGACCTGGACTGCGAGGCCCGGCAGTGGCCCCTGCCCCTCTGGCCCGGCCTGCGCTTCGAGGTGCTGGCCGGGCCGAACGGCCAGGTCTGGAACGAGTGGCTGGTCCGCGCCCCGGGAGCCGAACCGCCGTCACTGCGCACCCTCGACGACCTCACCGCCTGGTCCTGCACGGTCGACGAGGCCGCCCGCGCCTTCGCCCCGGCCCGCCCCCTGGAAGGCACGGCGCCCACCCGGTGGGGGCTCGCCTTCACGGCCCCCGACGCGCAGGGCGTGCGACGTGAGGTGGTCGCGGAGTTCACCTGGGGCCTGCTCCAGCGGACACGGGTCAGCGGGTGAGGGGACGGCAGGTCAGCCGGTAGCGGCGGCCGCGTCCAGGATCGCGTCCACCACCGTCGGCAGCGACGTCGGGTGCAGCCACAGGAACAGGTTCGGCTCGACCAGTTCCAGCTCCATCACGCGCGGTGCGCCGTCCTCCCCGTCCACCAGGTCCACACGGGCGTAGAGCAGCTCGGGAGTGTCCGGCACGGCGGCCAGGGCCCGCTCGGCGACGGCGAGTTCGGCGGCCGTCGGGGTCCAGGGCTCCAGGTCCGGGTGGGCCACCTTGTCGGCGTCGTAGGCGGTCCCGGGCGACAGCACGGCCCGCTTGCGGCTGGCGTGCAGCAGCCGGCCGCCGAAGAACTGCAGCGCCCGCTCCCCGCTGACGTCGATGCGGGTCAGGTAGGGCTGCACCATCGCGGTCAGCCCCTCCGCGTGCATCCGCGCCACCTGGGCGACGGCCGTCTCCCGCTCCCCGGGCGTGTACCGGGCGGCGAACCGGGCACCGGCCCCGAAGACCGGCTTGACGACGAATTCGCGGTCGCCGGGAAGGTCGTCGACACCGAGGGTCTGACCGGGGTTCTGTCCGGGGGCGAGGTAGCGCGTCGGGACGACCGGCACACCGGCCGCGGCGAGGTCTCCGAGGTAGCGCTTGTCCGCGTTCCAGCGCACGACGTCGACCGGATTGGCGATCCGGGTCACCTGCCCGCACTTCTCGGCCCATGCCGTGAACTCGGCGGCCCGCCAGCTGTAGTCCCAGGTCGAGCGTATGACGACGAGGTCGAACGCCGCCCAGTCGGCGCTCTCGTCGTCCCAGGGCACGGCCTCGGCCTCGGCTCCGGCATCCCGCAGGGCCCGCACCAGCACGGGAAGATCGCGGTCCTTGCTCGGCCCGGTCCGGGGGTCGTAGGTGGCGAGTGCGACACGGGGCACGGCGGGCTCCTCTTCCTGACACGGTCCGAAGTGCGGCCCCCGCACGCTAACAACCGCCCCCCGGAACCACCGCACCCGCCTTGACCGGCGACTCCCGCACGGCGGCAGGACGTGACCGGCTCCACGCCCCGCCGGCGACGAACCGAGCCGGCCGTGGGGTAGGACGGTGGTGTCGTCCATCGGTCAGCACGAGAGCCACTAGGAGTCCGCCGCGTGTCCTCCCTCTTTCCGGCCCTGACGGGTGATCCGGGGGCGCGAGCCGCCCTGCGGTTCGGTGATCGGTCGTTGACGTATGCGGAGCTCGCGGCGGCGGCCGGGGCCGTCGCCGAGCGGGTGCGGGGGCGGGAGAGGGTCGCCGTGTGGGCGACGCCGACGCCGCAGACGGCCGTGGCCGTGGTCGGCGTGCTGCTGGCCGGGGCCGCCGCCGTGCCGCTGAACCCGAAGTCCGGGGAGAAGGAGCTCGGTCACATCCTCGGTGACAGCGCGCCCTCGGCCGTGCTGGCGGGCGCCGGTGAGGCGCTTCCCGCCGCGTCGGCGGGCCTGGAGCGCATCGACGTGGAGGTCGGCGGACGGGGTCCCGTTCCCGGGGACCTCTCCGAGGAGCACCACGGCGACGGCGACCCCGCCCTGGTCGTCTACACCTCCGGCACCACCGGGCCGCCCAAGGGCGCCGTCATCCCGCGCCGGGCCGTCGCCACCACCCTGGACGCCCTCGCCGACGCCTGGCAGTGGACGGGCGAGGACGTGCTGGTGCACGGGCTGCCGCTGTTCCACGTGCACGGGCTGGTGCTGGGCGTCCTCGGTCCGCTGCGGCGCGGAGGGTCCGTACGGCACCTGGGGCGTTTCACCACCGAGGGGGCGGCGCGGGAGCTGAACGCCGGGGCGACCATGCTCTTCGGCGTGCCCACGATGTACCACCGGATCGCGGAGGCACTGCCCGGGGATCCCGAGCTCGCCAAGGCGCTCGCCGGGGCGCGGCTGCTGGTCTCCGGGTCCGCCGCCCTGCCCGTGCACGACCACGAGCGGATCGCGGCCGCCACCGGGCGGCGGGTGATCGAGCGGTACGGCATGACCGAGACCCTGATGAACACCAGCGTGCGCGCCGACGGCGAGGCGCGGGCCGGCACGGTCGGGGTCCCGCTGCCGGGCGTGGAGCTGCGGCTGGTGGAGGAGGACGGCACGGCGATCACGGCGTACGACGGTGAGACGGTCGGCGAGATCCAGGTGCGCGGGCCGAACCTGTTCACCGAGTACCTGAACCGGCCGGACGCGACGGCCGCCGCCTTCACCGCCGACGGATTCTTCCGAACCGGGGACATGGCGGTGCGCGACCCCGACGGCTACGTCCGCATCGTCGGGCGCAAGGCCACCGACCTGATCAAGAGCGGCGGTTACAAGATCGGCGCGGGTGAGATCGAGAACGCGCTCCTCGAACACCCCGCGGTCCGCGAGGCCGCCGTCACCGGGGAGCCCGACGCCGACCTCGGTGAGCGGATCGTCGCATGGATCGTCCCGGCCGATCCGCAGTCCCCGCCCGAGCTGGAGGAGCTGGCCGACCATGTCGCCCGGCGGCTCGCCCCGCACAAGCGGCCCCGGGTCCTCCATCTCCTCGGTGAACTCCCCCGCAACGACATGGGCAAGATCATGAAGCGGGCGCTGACGCATGGCTGAGCGTCTCTCGGCCCGGCAGGCCATCGCCCTCGTCAGCGAGGACTTCCGCGAACTCGCCCCACCCGCAAGGGAGTCGGAGCCCGACGGGCCGCTCGGCTGGGAGGGCTACGACGCCTCGCGGGCACGCGCCGCCGAGCGCACCGGCGAGCAGGAGTCCGTGGTGTGCGGCACCGCGCGCATCGAGGGCACCCAAGCCGTGCTGATCGCCTTCGAGTTCGGCTTCCTCGGCGGCTCGCTGGGCCGGCGCACCGGCGACCGTCTGGAGGCGGCGTACGCCCACGCCCGCGAGCACCGCCTTCCGGTCGTGCCGCTGGTCGCCACCGGGGGCAGCCGCATGCAGGAAGGCATGCTCGCCCTGACCCAGTTGCAGCGGGTGGCCCGGCAGTCCGCGCTCACCCGGGCGGCCGGACTGCCGCAGATCGCGGTGGTGCGCGACCCGACGACGGGCGGCGGCTGGGCAACCCTGGGTGCGGGCGCGGACGTGATCCTCGCCCTGCCCGGCGCCCAGGTCGCCTTCGCCGGCTCCCGGGTGCGGCCGGCGGACGCCGACCCCGCGGCCTACCGGGCCGAGGCGCAGATGGCCGCGGGCTCGGTGGACGCCGTGGTGCGGCCGGAGGAGCTGCGGGCGACGCTGGGGCTGTGGCTGCGGCTGCTTTCGCGGCCGTCGACGGCCGCCGTCGCCCCGCCGCGCGGCCTGCCCACGACAGGGCCCGCGACCGGATCCGGATCCCCCACCGGGTCCGCGACCGGCCTTCCCACCACCGGGCTTCCCATCACTGGCCTTCCCGCCACCGGACTTCCCGCAACCGGCTGGGACGCCGTCCGGCGGGCCCGCTCCCCCGAACGCCCGCGCGCCGAGCGCTACCTGGACTCCTGCTTGACCCGGCGGGTGGCCCTGCGCGGCGACCGCTGCGGCGGCACGGACGACGGGATGCTCTGCGGGTTCGGCGAACACGACGGCCGTACCGTCGCCTACGCCGCGCAGACCGGCACCGCCACCCGCCCCGCCGGGTACCGCACCGCCACGCGGCTGATCCGCCTCGCGGACCGGCTCGGGATCCCGGTGCTGACCCTGGTGGACACCCCGGGTGCCGCGAACGACGCCGAGGCGGAGCGGCAGGGGGTCGGCGCCGCGATCGCCGAGCTGTTCGGCGCGGTGGCGGCCGCCCGGACGCCGATCACCACCCTGGTGATCGGCGAGGGCGGTTCGGGCGGGGCCCTGGCCCTGGCCGCGCCCGGCAACACCTGGGCCACGCCCGACAGCTACTTCTCGGTGATCGCGCCCGAGCTGGCCGCCGCCATACTCAAACGCCCGCCGGACCAGGCACCGACCACGGCCGAACAGCTGCGGATCCGGCCGCAGGACCTGGTGGAGCTCGGAGTGGTCCGGGGGGTGGTGCCGGTCGTCGGCGATCCGGACGCGACCTGACGGTGGTCCGGGCGGTGGTCCGGGCCTACCTCACCCCCACGGCCCGGACGATCTCCTGCCGTACCGAACCGCCCCGGTCGTCGCTCGCGGAGGCGCGCAGTGAGACGGTGGCCGCGCCCCGGGGCACGGTCAGGCTGCCGTGCCACGAGGCCTGCTCGCCCTGCCCTCCCCCGCCGCCGTGCTCGCCGGTGAGCCCGACCGTCCGCCAGGTCGCGCCCCCGTCGTACGACACCTCCAGCTTCCCGGCGCCGATGGTCCCGGTGCCCGGCGCGCCCGCCACGTACTCGGCGTGCAGGCCGACCGGGACCCGCCCGCCGGCCTTCAGCAGGCCCGCGAGGTCGGTGTCGAGGTCGAAGGCGAGGTTGATCAGGGGCAGCGCGGTCCAGTGGTCCTCGGGGGTGGCCGACGACCGGAACGTCCACTCGGCGTGCCCCTGGGTGGCGAGCTTGAAGTGCGCGGTGTCGAGCGCGGTGTCCGTGACGAGCTTGTACGTGTGCTCGTCGGCCGGCGCGTCCCACACGTACGCGCCCGAGCCGTTCCGCCGGTCGGCCTGCTCGCCGTCCACGTAGACCGTGGTCGTCTGGGTCATTCCGCTGTCCTCGCTCCACACGTCGCCGAAGCCGGTGTGGTCGGGGCCGGAGTCGCCCCAGCCGGGCGCGTTGAACTGGAGCTGGTTCCCGGCCCGCTGCTGTCCCCAGCCGAGTCCGGTGCCCAGCCAGGGGTGCCAGACGGGCTTGAACCAGTTCAGGGTGGGGTGCGTCCCGCCGTCGTAGCGGACCAGGCCGCTGCGCTCCTCCAGGGTGGCGGCCCCGAGCGCCACGGACTCGTGCCAGAGCTGGCCGGGTCCGGTGGAGACGTAGTCGGTGCGCTCGGCCGGGTAGTCGATCCGCTCCTGGAAGCCGAGGCCGATCGGGAAGGTGTCGGTGATCGAGTACCGGAACTCGCCGCCCTCCGCCGGCTGCGCGGCATGGAACCGCGCCCGGACGGTGGCGAGCCGGCGGCCGGTGGGCGCGTACGTCAGGTCGCGGTCGGGGATCGCTCCCGGATGGCCGTCCGCGAGGTCGTAGACGTACGGCGTGTCGCGGGTGCCCGTCATGTCGACCTCGCGGGCGGTGCGCAGCCGGGCGGCGTCGGCGGCGTCGACGGTGGCGATCTGGAGGGGCCGGTCGGCGTTGTCGTCGGTGCCCCACCAGGCGGTCAGCCGGCCGGGTGCGTCGTCGGTCACGAACAGCGCCTTGGCGCCCGCGTCCTGCGCGGCCTGGGCCAGCGCGGCCGGCTCGGTGCCGTCGGCGAGCCGGGCCAGGACCGCCTTGCCGCGCACGTCCTGGCCGGTGAAGTCCCCGGCGCCCACATCGACCAGGGGCAGCCTGCTGCGGCCCTCGACGAGGGTGCCGCCCGGCTGTACGACCGCGTCGCCGACGCCCTTGACCTCCAGCAGCGGTTTGCCGAGCCGCCACACGGTCCGGTACTCGAAGGTGCCCTGCTTCACGGGTGCCGTCGGCGCGGCGAAGACGCTGTCGTAGGCGAGGGGCACCTGGACGGCGTCGAACAGGTCGGAGCCGCCCGCGTTCCGGTCGTACTCCATGAGCAGTTGCCGGGTCTCGGTGCGGCGGCTGACGTCGGCGCGGATCTCCCGCAGCCGCCGTCCGTCCAGGGTGATCTCGCGGTCCCGGTCGAGGGTGATCTCGGGGGCGGCGAGGAAGCCGAGGCCGAGCGAGTCGGCGCCGTGGCTGCCGCGCACGTCGAGGAAGGAGGTCACGCTGTACGTCCCCGGCTTCAGCCGCAGTTCCAGGGTGCCCAAGTCGCCGACGTGGACCGGGAACGGGTCGGTACCGGCGGCGAGTTGCTGCACGGCGAGGTCGGCGGCCGCGGCGGCGCCGTCGCGGTCCTTGACGTGCACGGTCAGCGTGTACCGCTCGTCCTCCTTGACCAGCCCGAACGCGGTGTGCGCGACGGGAGTGCCGGCGGCGGAGGCGACGATCTGCCCGCTGGTGTCGCCTACCTCGGCCTTGGCGCCGTCACCGGTGACGGTCGTGGAGGCGGTGCCGTGCGCGGGAACGGTGAGCGTGGAGTCGGCGAGCGTGGCGACGCCGTCCGGGGCACCCCGCACCGACAGCGCCAACCGCACGTCCTGGTCGGAGGAGTTGGTGTAGGTGAGCGTGCGGGTGACCGGCTTGTTCGCGGGGTACGGCCAGCGGTAGAAGCCGAGGTCGGCGCTGCCGGTGGCGGTGATCCGGGCGTCCACGGCGTCCGGGACGCTGAGCCGGCCCGCCCCCAGCACGTACGCCGACGCGTCGAGTTGCCTGCTCGACGACATCAGCGCGTCCTTGATCCGGGCCCCGCTCCAGTCGGGGTGCTCCTGGGCGAGCAGGGCGGCGACCCCGGCGACATGGGGCGTGGCCATGGAGGTGCCGCTCATGGAGGTGTAGTAGCCGCTGCCCTCGGTGAGCTGGGAGCGGGCGGCGAGTATGTCGACACCGGGGGCCGAGAGGTCGGGTTTGAGCGCGTTGTCCCCGAAGCGGGGTCCGGCGCTGGTGAAGTAGGCGGCCTGGTCCGCTGAGTCCACCGCGCCGACGGTGAGGGCGTCGTCGGCCGCGGCGGGCGAGCCGATGGAGGAGGGTGCCCCGGTGTTGCCGGCGGCGATCACGAACAGGGCGCCGGTCTCCTCGGTGAGGGTGTTCACGGCCTGCGCCATCGGGTCGGTGCCGTCGCTGGGGTCGGTGGAGCCCAGGCTCATGGACACGATCCGCGCGTGCACGTCCCGCGCGGCCCACTCCATCCCGGCGATGATCTGCGACTCGCTGCCGGACCCCTGGTCGTCGAGCACCTTGCCGACGGCGAGCGTGGCGTCCGGGGCGACGCCCTTCTCCCTGCCGTCGGAAGCGGCGCCGCTGCCGCCCACGGTGGAGGTGACATGGGTGCCGTGGCCGTTGCGGTCGGCGACGTCCTCGCCGTCGACGAAGCTCCTGGTCCGGCTCACCCGTCCCGCGAGGTCGGGGTGGGAGGTGTCGACGCCGGTGTCCAGCACGGCGACGGTGACCCCCTTGCCGGTGAGCCCGGCCTCCCATGCCGTCGGCGTCCCGATCTGCGCGTTGCTGTCGGCCATGGCGGCGGTGACCCGTCCGTCCAGCCAGACCTTGTCGATGCCGTTCGCCGGCGCGAGGCTCCTGCCGTCCTGCGAGGTGCCGTGCGGGGTGCGCCCCCGGTCGTCGTCCCGTCCGGTGAACTCCCGCCAGAACACCCGTCCCTTGCCCGCCTTCACGGCGGCCCCGTGCACACTGGCGAGGTTCCGCGTGCGCTCCGCCCCGCGCGGGGTCGCCATGCGGGCGTTCTTGCCGTAGGTCACGATGAGCGGCAGTTCGCCGGTGCTCGCGTCGCCGAGTCCCTGTCGCAGCAGCTCACCGACGTCGAACAGCCGCGGGTCCAGCCGACCCGCCCGGAGGTAGGGCCGCGCCTCGTCCGGTACGACGGTGACGGTGCCGTTCGCGACCTGGGTGCGCACGGCTCCCGTGGCGCCCTGCGGCCGTCGCACCGAGACGGTCTTCTTCCCGCCGCCGAGGTCGGTGACGGTGACCTTGTCACCGGTGACGAGGGTGACCGAGCGGGCGTTGCCGGGGGTGCCGGCCTCGGTCCGGGGTGCGGTGTTCTGCCGGGCGGCCGCCTGCTGTGCGGCGGCCTGTCCCATGGGCAGCAGGGCGGTCACGAGTCCGGCCGACAGGAGGGACGACAGCAGGGTCGCTCTCCGTCCGCCTGGTCCTCTGCTCATCCGTGCCTCTCTTCGTCTCTTCGTCGGACGCTGCGTCGAGTGCCAGTGAGTGCCGTGAAGTGCTGCGACTGCTGGTGCGACAGCTGGTGCGAAGAGTGTCAGAGGGCTTGTGCGGTACGGGAGTTGACGGGAGGTGGCGGATGAGTGCCGTGGCAGGTTCCCGCCACGGGCAAGCCGCCCAACTTGACGCTTATCTGGTGCTTATTCGGCCGATAACCGTAAAATGCACTCGTCCAGTGGCACCCGCCCGGCCCCCTTGAACAGGCGCCCACTCCCCCGCCGCCCGCACGATGCCTATGTGGCCGCAGCCCGGCGGCCGCCACGGCCCGCGCTCTCGGGAGGATCTGCCATGACCGCGACCGCCAGTCTGGAGCAGTTGCGCCGCTGTCACTTCGCCGTCGACCTGGGAGCCGCCCGGACCCGTGTGTACGTCAAGGGCGCCGGGCTCGTCGTCGACCAGCCCTCGGTGGCCGCCGTGAACACCCGCAACGGCGCACTGATCGCGGTCGGCGAGTTCGCGGAGCGGATGACCGGCCGCACCCCCGACTACATCCGCGTCGTCCGCCCGGTCTCCGGCGGCACGGTCGTCGACATCGAGATGGCGCAGCGTATGCTGCGGCACCTCCTCGGCGACCGGATGCGCCGCTCGCTGCGCCGCAGGCCCCGGCTGCGGGCCGCGGCCTGCACCCCGCACGACGCCGACCCGCTGGCCCAGCGGGCCACGATCGAGACGCTGGTGGGGCTCGGCGCCCGCCGCGTGGAACTGGTCGACACGCTGATCGCCGCGGCCGTCGGCTGCGGGCTGCCCGTGGAGCGGGCCGAGGCCACCATGATCCTGGTGTGCGGGGCCGCCGCCACCCAGGTGGCCGTGCTCTCCCTGGGCTCGATCGTCACCGCGCAGCGGATGCCCGTCGGCGGCGAGGCCGTCGACCGCGCGATCGTGCAGCACCTGCGCCACGAGCACGCGTTGATGCTGCCCAGCCAGTCCGTCCGGCCCCTCCAGGTGGCCCTGCACGGCAACGGGCTCACCGCCGATGGTCCGGCGTCCACGGAGATCCACGGCCGGGACGTGGCGACCGGCCTCGCCCGCTCGGTCCTGGTCGACACCGCCGCGGTGCGGGAGGCCATCCAGACCCCGCTGACCACCGTGCTCGACGGCATCTACAAGGTGCTCCGTGACTGCCCGCCGGACCTGGTGGCCGACCTCGCCGACCGCGGCATCATGATGGTCGGCGGCTCCGCCCTCCTCCCGGGCCTGGACCAGATGCTCCGAGAGGCCACCGGCATGCCGGTCAACATCGCCGAACGCCCCGACGTCTGCGCGGTCCAGGGCCTGGGCGACATGCTGGAGGGCAAGGTGGAGCCACTGGTCCTCGACCCGCTGGGGGCGTAGCCGGGGGTGCGCCTTCGACGGCGCCGTACCGCGCGCACCGCACCGCGCGCACCGCACCGCGCGCACCGCACCGCGCGCACCGCACCGCGCGCACCGCATCGGGCGCACGGCACATGCCACGCAGCACGGGTCGTACGGGGTGCGCCCGGCGCTCGGGGGTACCCGGTCGCCGAGTGACCAGCCCCGTCCGCAGGAGTCGCCACCATGAGAGAACGCACCCCCTCCCAGGCCGAAGGCGAGCGCGACGACAACGAGGCCCGGCGCGTCGCCGAGCTGCCAGACACGCCGTACCCGACGCCCTCCCAGGCCGAGGGCGACCGCGACGACCTCCCCGAGACGGCCGACGCCGCCGACGCCTGACCACGGCGTCGGCCACCGCTCGGCTGTGAGAAGTCCACGCGCTGTGAATGCATGGATGACATGCCCATGGCAATCATGTGATCGCTCGTCACTCCGGAGCATGAATCGCCCCGGCCCGCCGGACCGGATGTGAGGGCGGGGCGGCCGAAGGTGGGCATCGTGGCCGGCGTCGTGCGGGGCCGCCGATGGATGAGTGGTCCCGCGGAGCCGTCGTCGGAGGGACGCGCATGCTCGGCACAGACTTCACCCACGGATCACCCTGCTGGATCGACCTCGGCAGTCCGGACACCGACCGGGCGGCCGCCTTCTACGGCGCTGTCTTCGGCTGGCGGTTCGTCCCGGCGGGGTCCGAGGCCGGCGGGTACGGGTTCTTCCAGAAGGACGGCGGCACCGTCGCCGCGCTGGGCCCGCTCACCGAGGAGGGCGCGAGGAGCGCCTGGACGGTGTACTTCCGCACCGATGACGCCCGGGCCACGGCCGACGCCGTCGAGCGCGGCGGCGGCACCGTGCGGGCGGCGCCGATGGACATCCCGGGCGGGGGACGGATCACCCAGCTCACCGACCGGCAGGGAGCCAGGTTCGCGGCGTTGCAGCCGGGCGGGACGCCGGGAGGGGGGCTGGAGCGGACGTCCGAGGACGACACGCTGGTGTGGGTGGAGCTGCACGTGCCGGACCCGGAGGCGGGGATCGCCTTCTACCGCGACCTCTTCGGGTGGCGCTCACAGGAGATGCAGGCGCCCGGGATGACGTACCGGGTGCTCAGCCTCCGGGACGGGGACCAGCAGGCCACGTCCTTCGGCGGGGTGGCGCCGCTGCAGGAGGGGGGCCTGGAGCCGGGCTGGGTGCCGTACTTCGCGGTCGCGGACGCCGACGAGACCGCGCGGAGGGCGGAGCGGAACGGCGGCTCGGTGCCGATGCCGGCGACGGACGTGCCGGGCGTCGGCAGGATCGCCTGGCTGGCGGACACCTCGGGCGCGATCTTCGCCGTACTCAAGCCGAACCCCCGACAGGAGTAGTCGGACGGGCCACCATGTTCGGGTCTTGGTCCTGACGAGTGAACGGGGGCCACCACGCCCGCGTGGCGGCCCCGGTCCGCGTGTTTCCGCGGATAGAAACGCTTCTGCACGCAGAGCGCCTGGTGGGGCGGGTGGGACTCGAACCCACGGCCGACGGATTATGAGTCCGCTGCTCTAACCGGCTGAGCTACCGCCCCGTGCGGCGTGTCGCGCACACTTGTACGCGCCGTCTGCCGCAGCATAGCCGCTCATACGATCTCCTGCTTCGCCATGGTCGGCTTACCGCGGCCCTTCATGACCTTGATGGTCTTCACGACCTTGAGGACTCCGCCGGGACCGCGATGGTTCCCCCGCGACGGGACGGATCGGTGGGAAGCCGGGCCGGAGACCGGGAGTCCCACGGCGAGGCCCACGGCAAGCAGGCGGGCAGGAAAGCGGACATGAAAAAGGACCCCGAAGGGTCCTCGTTCAGCATGCTCCCCCGACTGGACTCGAACCAGTAACCTGCCGGTTAACAGCCGGCTGCTCTGCCAATTGAGCTACGGAGGACCGAGCTCCCCCGACTGGACTCGAACCAGTAACCTGCCGGTTAACAGCCGGCTGCTCTGCCAATTGAGCTACGGAGGAATGCCTCGTTGCATCGAACGTGCCTACCTGGGTATTGGCCAGGGGGCGCTCGCTCGCTGCGACACATACATTAGCGCAAGCAGGGGGGTGCTCCGCCAATCGGTTCCCTCCGGCAACGACGTCGAGGCAAGAAAGGGTGGCAGCCATGCGCTACCGGCTCGTGTTCATCGCAGGACTGGCTGTCGGTTACGTACTGGGCACGAGGGCGGGACGTGAGCGCTACGAACAGCTCCGGAAGTCCGCGCGGCAGGTCGCGCAGAACCCGGCGGTGCGCAACACCGCCGAGAGCGCGGCGCAGCAGGGCCGCCAGTTCGCGGGCCGGGCGTACCACGCGGTGAGCGAGAGGGTCGGCGACCGGATGCCCGACTCCGTCGCCCGGCGCGTGCGCTCGCTGCGCGAGCGCGGCACCGGCGGCACGGACGACTGGGGCACCAGCGCCACGTAGGGCGTGTCTCGCCGATCCCGCGCCCACGGCCCGAGCAAGCTCTCCGGTGCGGCAGAATTTTGGTCATGGGGATAGTCGCCGGGTTGGACAGTTCACCCGATTTCACTCGCATCGTGGTCTGCGACACGGACACCGGGGCCGTGCTCAGGCAGGGCTACGCGCCGCATCCGGTGGAGAGCCCCGAGGGCGGAGGCCGCCCTGCCGACGTCGATCCGCAGGCGTGGCTGCTCTCGCTCGGGGAGGCCGCGGGCGGCGGACTGCTGGAGGGCGTGCAGGCCATCGGCGTCTCGGCCCAGCAGAACGCGCTGGTCCCGCTGGACGGGCAGGGCGCCACCGTGCGGCCCGCGCTGGTCGGCGGCGACCGGCGGGCCCAGGTCGCCGCGGCCGACCTGATCGACGCGCTCGGCGGACGGGAGGCCTGGGCGCAGGCCGTGGGATGCGTTCCGCAGGCCGCGCAGCCCGTGACCAAGCTGCGCTGGCTCGCGAAGAACGAACCCGACGCCGCTCGGCGTGTCGCCCTGCTGATGCAGGCGCACGACTGGCTGGTGTGGCAGCTGCTCGGCCGGCCGGTGCGGCGGACCACCGACCGCGGCGGCGCCTCCGGCACCGGCTACTGGTCGGCGGCCACCGGCGCCTACCGGCCCGACCTGGTGGAGCTGGCCCTCGGTCACCAGGCCGCGCTGCCGGAGGTGATCGGCCCGGCGGATGCCGCCGGTACGACACCCGAGGGGCTGCTGATCTCCGCCGGCACCGGGGAGACCATGGCCGCCGCCTTCGGGCTCGGCCTGGGTCTCGGTGACGCGGTGGTCTCGCTGGGCGCCTCCGGCTCGGTGATGGCCGTCCACCCCGAGGCGCTGGTGGACCAGACCGGGATGATCACCTCGCTCGCCGACGCCACCGGCATGCACCTGCCCGTCGTCACCACCCTGAACGCCGTACGGGCGCTGCGCGGCACCGCCGAACTGCTGGGGCTGCCCGACCTCGAAGGCCTGTCCGACCTGGCGATGAAGTCGACGCCGGGCGCGCACGGGCTGGTCCTCCTGCCGTATCTGGAGGGCGAGCGGACCCCGAACCTGCCGCACACGGCGGGGACTCTGGCGGGCCTCAGGCGCGAGTCGATGAAGCCGGAGCACCTGGCGCGGGCCGCGTTCGAGGGCATGCTGTGCGGGCTCGCGGACGCACTGGACGTGCTGCGCGGGCGGGGCGTGGAGGTGCGGCGCGTCTTCCTGCTCGGACCGGCCGCCGAGCTGCCCGCCGTACAGGCCGTGGCGCCCTCGCTGTTCGGCGCGCAGGTCGTGGTCCCGCAGCCCGCGGACTACGCCGCGATCGGGGCCGCCCGGCAGGCCGCGTGGGCGCTCGGCGTGTCGCAGGGCACTCTCGACCCGCGCACCCCGCCGCGCTGGCAGGGCGCCGTCGCCCAGATCCTGGAGCCGGGCGAGGAACTGGCGGTGGGCCAGGCGGTGCGCCAGCAGTACGTGTCGGTGCGCGAGCAGACCCACCCGGGTGCGTTTCGCCCGTAATACCCCTCGAATTCCCCTACGCCACCCGCACGGAGTAGGTCCACCGGCTGACGGCGCGTCGGTCGGTGGACCGCTATCGGCTTAATCAGTTGAGGTAACGCGGGTGGAGTGTTCGACGATAGGGGCCAGGGGACATCGACCGCCCCCGACCGCCGACTCCGAGAGACCCAGCGTGCTCATAAGACTTCTGCGGACCTATCTCAGGCCCTACAAGAAACCCCTGGCCGTACTGGTGCTGCTGCAGTTCCTGCAGACCTGCGCCACCCTCTACCTGCCCACACTGAACGCCCACATCATCGACAACGGTGTCGTCAAGGGTGACACGGGGTACATCCTGACGTTCGGTGCCGTGATGATCGGCATCTCGCTGGCGCAGGTCGTGTGCAACATCGGTGCCGTGTACTACGGCGCCCGGACCGCCTCCGCGCTCGGCCGGGACGTGCGCGCGTCCGTCTTCGACCGCGTGCAGTCGTTCTCGGCGCGTGAGGTGGGGCACTTCGGTGCGCCCTCGCTCATCACGCGTACGACCAACGACGTCCAGCAGGTGCAGACGCTGGTCCTGATGACGTTCACCCTGATGGTGTCGGCACCCATCATGTGCGTGGGCGGTGTGGTGCTGGCCCTCGGGCTGGACGTGCCCCTGTCGGGCGTCCTGGTCGCCGTGGTACCGGTGCTGGGCATCTGCGTGACCCTGATCGTGCGCCGGCTGCGCCCGCTGTTCCGGTCCATGCAGACCCGCCTGGACACGGTGAACCGGGTGCTGCGCGAGCAGATCAGCGGCAACCGCGTGATCCGCGCCTTCGTCCGCGACGAGTACGAGAAGGAACGCTTCGGCAAGGCCAACGGGGACCTGACGGACATGGCGCTGGCCACCGGCCGGCTGCTGGCGCTGATGTTCCCGATGGTGATGACGGTGGTGAACCTGTCGTCCATCGCCGTGGTGTGGTTCGGTGCGCACCGCATCGACAGCGGCGGCATGCAGATCGGTGACCTGACCGCGTTCCTGGCCTATCTGATGCAGATCGTGATGTCCGTGATGATGGCCACGTTCATGTTCATGATGGTGCCGCGCGCCGAGGTGTGTGCCGAGCGCATCCAGGAGGTGCTGGGCACCGAGTCCAGCGTCGTGCCGCCGCTCGCGCCCGTGCGCGAGCTGCGCCGGCACGGGCATCTGGAGATCCGTCAGGCCGGCTTCCGCTACCCGGGCGCCGAGGAGCCCGTGCTGAAGGCCGTGGACCTGGTGGCCCGCCCCGGCGAGGTGACCGCCGTCATCGGCTCCACCGGCAGCGGCAAGTCCACCCTGCTGGGCCTGGTGCCGCGCCTGTCCGACGCCACCGACGGCGAGGTCCTCGTCGACGGCGTGGACGTACGGACCCTGGACGCGAAGCTGCTGGCGAAGACGGTGGGCATGGTCCCGCAGAAGCCGTACCTGTTCGCCGGCACGGTCGCCACCAACCTGCGCTACGGCAACCCGGACGCCACCGACGAGGAGCTGTGGCACGCACTGGAGGTGGCGCAGGCCAAGGACTTCGTCTCGAAGCTGGAGGGCGGGCTGAACGCGCCGATCGCGCAGGGCGGCACCAACGTCTCGGGTGGTCAGCGCCAGCGCCTGGCCATCGCCCGTACGCTCGTGCAGCGGCCCGAGATCTACCTGTTCGACGACTCCTTCTCCGCCCTCGACTACGCCACCGACGCGGCCCTGCGGGCGGCGCTGTCGCGGGAGACGGCCGAGGCGACCGTCGTCATCGTCGCCCAGCGGGTGTCGACCATCCGCGACGCCGACCGGATCGTGGTCCTGGACGAGGGACGCGTCGTCGGCACCGGCCGTCACCACGAACTGATGGCGGACAACGAGACCTACCGGGAGATCGTGCTCTCCCAGCTGACGGAAGCGGAGGCTGCCTGATGGCCGGGCCCATGGGTCGGATGATGGCCGGCGGCGGACCCGACAGCCGCTCGATGGACTTCAAGAAGTCGGGCAAGCGGCTCGTCTCCCACTTCCGGCCCGAACGGGTGACGATCGTCACGCTCGTGCTGTGCGTGGTCCTGAGCGTCGGGCTCAGCGTGATCGGGCCGAAGATCCTCGGCCGGGCCACCGACCTGGTGTTCGCCGGGATCATCGGACGGCAGATGCCGTCCGGCGTGACCAAGGACCAGGTCCTGCACTCCATGCGCGAGCGCGGGCAGGGCTCGGTCGCCGACATGCTGAAGAGCACGGACTTCACCCCCGGCAAGGGCATCGACTTCGGTGCCGTCGGCGAGGTCCTGCTGCTGGCGCTCGGCACGTTCCTGGTCGCCGGCCTGCTGATGGCGGTGGCGACGCGGCTGGTCAACCGCGCGGTGAACCGGACCATGTTCCGCATGCGCGAGGACGTGCAGGGCAAGCTGTCGCGGCTGCCGCTGTCGTACTTCGACAAGCGCCAGCGCGGCGAGGTGCTCTCCCGTGCCACCAACGACATCGACAACATCGGGCAGACGCTCCAGCAGTCGATGGGCCAGCTCATCAACTCGGTGCTGACCATCATCGGCGTGCTGGTGATGATGTACTACGTCTCCTGGCTGCTGGCGCTGGTCGCGCTGGTGACCGTGCCGCTGTCGTTCGTCGTGGCCACCCGGGTGGGCAAGCGGTCGCAGCCGCACTTCGTGCAGCAGTGGCGCACCACCGGCAAGCTCAACGCGCACATCGAGGAGATGTACACCGGGCACTCGCTGGTGAAGGTGTTCGGGCGGCAGGAGGAGTCGGCGAAGCAGTTCGCCGAGCAGAACGAGGCGCTGTACGAGGCCGGGTTCAAGGCGCAGTTCAACAGCGGCGTCATGCAGCCGCTGATGATGTGCGTGTCGAACCTGAACTACGTGCTGGTGGCGGTCGTCGGCGGTCTCAGGGTCGCCTCGGGCTCGCTGTCCATCGGTGACGTGCAGGCCTTCATCCAGTACTCGCGGCAGTTCTCGATGCCGCTGACCCAGGTCGCGTCGATGGCGAACCTGGTGCAGTCCGGCGTCGCCTCGGCCGAGCGGATCTTCGAACTCCTGGACGCCGAGGAGCAGGAGGCCGACCCGGTGCCGGGCGTGCGGCCGGAGGAGCTGCGCGGGCGGGTCGCGCTGGAGCACGTCTCCTTCCGCTACGACCCCGACAAGCCGCTCATCGAGGACCTGTCGCTCACGGTGGAGCCGGGCCACACGGTGGCGATCGTCGGCCCGACCGGCGCGGGCAAGACCACGCTGGTCAACCTGCTGATGCGGTTCTACGACGTCACCGGCGGGCGGATCACGCTCGACGGCGTGGACATCTCCCGGATGTCCCGGGACGAACTGCGCTCCGGCATCGGCATGGTGCTCCAGGACACCTGGCTGTTCGGCGGCACCATCGCGGAGAACATCGCCTACGGTGCCTCCCGCGAGGTCACCCGCGGGGAGATCGAGGAGGCGGCGCGGGCCGCGCACGCGGACCGCTTCATCCGCACCCTCCCCGACGGCTACGACACGGTCATCGACGACGAGGGCTCCGGGGTCAGCGCCGGTGAGAAGCAGCTCATCACCATCGCGCGGGCGTTCCTGTCCGACCCGGTCATCCTGGTCCTGGACGAGGCGACGAGCTCGGTCGACACCCGTACCGAGGTGCTGATCCAGAAGGCGATGGCCAAACTCCAGCACGGCAGGACGTCGTTCGTCATCGCGCACCGGCTGTCGACGATCCGGGACGCGGACACGATCCTGGTCATGGAGAACGGGTCGATCGTCGAACAGGGTTCGCACACCGACCTGCTGGACGCCGACGGGGCCTACGCGCGGCTGTACAAGGCGCAGTTCGCGCAGGCGGTGGCGGAGGTCGACTGACCGTCCGGGTCACGTGTCGGGGGCCGCTCGCTTCGGGTCGATCACGCCGACCCCGGGGTGAGCGGCCCCTCGTCAGTCGAGGTAGCCGCGCAGCTGGTCGGCGAAGGCGTGGTCGCGGAGCTTGTTGAGGGTCTTGGACTCTATCTGCCGGATCCGCTCGCGGGTCACACCGAAGATGCGCCCTATCTCCTCCAGGGTGCGGGGCCGGCCGTCCACGAGCCCGTACCGGAGCTGGACGACCTTCCGCTCCCGCTCCCCCAGTGTCGACAGCACGGCCTCCAGGTGCTCGCGCAGCAGCAGGAACGCCGCCGACTCCACGGGGGACGCGGCGTCGCCGTCCTCGATCAGGTCGCCGAGGGCGACGTCCTCCTCCTCGCCGACCGGGGCGTGCAGCGAGACGGGTTCCTGGGCCAGCCGCAGCACCTCGCCGACCCGCTCGGGCGGCAGTTCGAGCTGGGCGGCGACCTCCTCGGGGGTCGGTTCGTAGCCGCGCTCCTGGAGCATCCGCCGCTGGACGCGCACGACCCGGTTGATGAGCTCCACGACGTGCACGGGCACGCGGATGGTGCGGGCCTGGTCCGCCAGGGCCCGGGACATGGCCTGGCGGATCCACCAGGTGGCGTAGGTGGAGAACTTGTAGCCGCGGGCGTAGTCGAACTTCTCCACGGCCCGGATCAGCCCCAGGTTCCCCTCCTGCACGAGGTCCAGCATGGTGAGCCCGCGGCCGACGTACCGCTTCGCCACGGACACCACGAGCCGCAGGTTGGCCTCGATGAGCCGGCGCTTGGCCACCCGCCCCATGACGACCAGCCGGTCCAGATCGCCGGCGAGACGGCTGTCCAGGTCCGGGGTGCTGCTCAGCTTCTCCTCGGCGAACAGCCCGGCCTCGACCCGCCGGGCCAGCTCCACCTCCTCGGCGGCGGTGAGCAGCGGAATCCGCCCGATCTCGCGCAGGTACTGCCGGAACAGGTCGGAGGAGGGCCCGCCGGTCTCGGGGCGGGCGGGTGCGGCCGGTTCGACGGGTTCGGGCGCGTCGCTCTCCAGCGCGCCGGCCGGGGGTTCCTCCGGCCCGGGCGGCGCCGGCTCCGCCTCGGGGTGGTGCGCGACCCGGTCCTGCGGGGGCACGGCCGCCCCGATGACGAGGTCGGGGGGGACATCGGTGGGGATGTCGGTCTGGGTGAGGGTCTGGGTCTGCACGGGGGCGACCTCCAGGATGATCGCTGCTGAACTGTGCGGCAGCGGTACTCGGGGGGCGGAGTCGGCGGCCTCGCCGCTGTCCGTCCCGTACGCGATGAGCGGAACCGCGGGGATGTAGGACCCGTGGGGGACGGATCGGCCGCGCTCCGAGGACTCAGGCACCGGACCCAGTGTGGGGTACGACACATCGCCGCCACGAGGGGCGTGCGGTGACTTTTTGCGTCCGGTCCGTGACCGGCCGGTTACTCAGGTCGTTTCACTCAGACGCGCAGCCGCTGCGCTCGTTGCTGGAGCGGCCGGCGGATCAGAGGAAGCTGCTGTCCTCCGTCATCGCCACCCAGGACGCGATCATCGACCACTTCGGAATCAAGGCGCCGTCACCGAAGTGATTCACAACGCCGCCGCGCCCCGCTCCCGCAGTGCCTGGTCGTACTGCTGGAGCACCCACAGCTCGTTCTGTACCGCGGCCAGCTGGGCCGGGTCGCCGCCGTTGCCGAGGCGGGCGACCGTGCTCTGGAGGTCGCGGATGCGGCGTTCGACCGCGCGGCGGCGGACGGTGACCAGCTGGGCGCCGACGTAGGCCTCGTCGACCTCCCGGCGGAGCAGGATGGCCTCGACCGCGAGTTCCGTGACCATCGCGCGGACCGTGTCGTCGGGGGCGGCGTCGCGGACGCGGACCAGGTACTCCTGCGGGTCGGCGACGCCGTACTCCGCGCCGCCCGCGTCCAGGATCGTCTGCCGTACGGCCGCGTACGGCGGGGCGGTGAACTCGTCCACGCCGTAGGCGTCGAAGGCCGGGGAGACCAGTTCGGGGCGCTGCAACGCCAGCTTCAGCAGCTCCCGTTCGGTGGCGTAGACGGGGTTGCGGAGGTTGAGCGCCGGGCCGCGGGCGGCGGTGGGGTGGGCGGGCGCGGCGGCGTACGGCTGCTGCGGTCCCCGCTGCTGCCGCTCCGGCGCCGGGCCGCGGCCGCCGCGCTCCCGGGCCCAGCGGGCCAGCTGGGCCACCCGCCGGACCACGAACTGCGTGTCCAGGATGCCGAGCAGACCGGCGAGCTGGACGGCCACCTCGTGCTGGGCGCCGCTGTTCTTGATCCGGGCGACGACCGGCGCGGCCTCGTCCAGGGCGGCGGCGCGGCCGGCCGGCGTGTTCAGGTCGTAGCGGGCCACGATCTGGCGCAGCGCGAACTCGAAGAGCGGCGTGCGCGGTTCGACGAGGTCCGCCACCGCCTCGTCGCCCTTGGCCAGGCGCAGCTCGCAGGGGTCCATGCCGTCGGGCGCGATGGCGATGTAGGTCTCGGCGGCGAACTTCTGGTCGTCCTCGAAGGCGCGCAGGGCCGCCTTCTGGCCGGCCGCGTCGCCGTCGAAGGTGAAGATCACGCGGGCCGAGCCGTTGTCCATCAGCAGCCGGCGCAGGATCTTGATGTGCTCGCCGCCGAAGGCGGTGCCACAGGTGGCGATGGCGGTCGTCACTCCGGCGAGATGGCAGGCCATGACGTCGGTGTAGCCCTCGACGACGACCGCGCGGGAGGTCTTCGCGATCTCCTTCTTCGCCAGGTCGATGCCGTACAGGACCTGGGACTTCTTGTAGATCGGCGTATCGGGGGTGTTGAGGTACTTGGGGCCGTTGTCCGCCTCGTAGAGCTTGCGGGCGCCGAAGCCGACGACCTCGCCGCCGATGTCCCGGATGGGCCACATCAGCCGGCCGCGGAAGCGGTCGATGGGGCCGCGGCGGCCCTCCTGGGCCAGGCCGGAGAGGATCAGCTCCTTGTCGGAGAAGCCCTTGCCGCGCAGGAAGCGGGTGAGGTGGTCCCAGCCCTGGGGGCTGTAGCCGACGCCGAAGTGGACGGCGGCGGCCTGGTCGAAGCCGCGCTCGGCCAGGAAGACCCGGCCGGTCTCGGCCTCGGCGGAGCCGGCGAGCTGCTCGGCGTAGAAGTCGGCGGCCAGCTTGTGGGCCTCGACCAGGCGGATGCGCTCGCCGCGCTGGTGGGCGGGGTTGTACCCGCCCTCCTCGTAGCGCAGGGTGATGCCGGCCTGGGCGGCCAGCCGCTCGACCGCCTCCGAGAAGGACAGGTGGTCGACCTTCATCACGAAGGTGATGGTGTCGCCGCCCTCCTGGCAGCCGAAGCAGTGGAAGAGTCCCTTGCTCGGACTGACCTGGAAGGACGGCGACTTCTCGTCGTGGAAGGGGCAGAGACCCTTGAGGTTGCCTCCGCCCGCGTTGCGCAGCTGGAGGTACTCGGACACCACGGCGTCGATCGGGACCGCGTCCCGTACCGCCTTCACGTCCTCGTCGTTGATCCGTCCTGCCACGCGTGAATTCTACGGGGCCGGACCGACACTCCTGGGGCGAGCTGCCCCGGCCGGGGGTCAGGGGGTCGACCCCCGGGAATTGCAGCACGGGGGCCCTACGACAGTGCCGCTCTGCTACGACGCGATGGTGTCCAGCGGCACACGCGGGTCCGCCAGGGCCTCCGTGTCCACGTGTGCCCTGGTACGGATCAGATGCTGGATCGGCTCTGTGACGTCCCACACGTTGACGTTCATCCCGGCCAGCACCCGGCCCTCCTTCACCCAGAACGCGATGAACTCCCGCTTTCCGGCGTCGCCCCGGATCACCACCTGGTCGTACGACCCCGGCGGCGCCCAGCCGCTGTACTCCATCCCGAGGTCGTACTGGTCGGAGAAGAAGTAGGGCACGCGGTCGTAGGTGACGTCCTGGCCGAGCATGGCGCGGGCGGCGGCCGGGCCGCCGTTGAGTGCGTTGGCCCAGTGCTCCACGCGCAGCCGGGTGTCGAACAGGGGGTGCGGGAAGGAGGCCGCGTCACCGGCGGCGTAGATGTCCGGGTCGGAGGTGCGCAGCCGCTCGTCGACCGCGATGCCGCCGCCGTGGGCGCGGTCGGCCAGCTCCAGGCCCGCCGCCTCGGCGAGGGCGACGCGCGGCGCGGCGCCGATCGCGGCGAGCACGTCGTGGCAGGGGTGCTCCTCGCCGTCGTCGGTGCGGGCGGCCAGCACCATGCCGTCCTGGCCGACGATCTCGGTCAGCACGGCACCGAAGTGGAAGCGGACGCCGTGCGCGCGGTGCAGCTCGGTGAAGATCTGACCGAGCTCGGGGCCGAGGACGTGGTGCAGCGGGGTGGCGGACGGTTCGACGACGGTGACCTCCGCGCCGTACTCGCGGGCCGCCGCCGCGACCTCCAGGCCGATCCAGCCGGCGCCGGCGATCACGATGTGGCCGTTGTCCCGGCCGAGGTGGGTCAGGACGCCCTTGAGCCGCTCGGCGTGGGCGAGGCGGCGCAGGTGGTGGACGCCGGCGAGGCCGGTGCCGGGGATGTCCAGGCGGCGCGGCTCGGCGCCGGTGGCCAGCAGCAGCTTGTCGTAGCGGACGTAGGTGCCGTCGTCGCCGAAGTGGACGGTCTTGGCGGCGCGGTCGATGGCGTCGACCGTCTGGCCGAGGTGCAGCTCGATGTCGTTCTGCGCGTACCACGCCGGTTCGTGCACGAAGACCGTGTCGCGTTCCTCCTTGCCCAGCAGGTAGCCCTTGGACAGGGGTGGGCGCTCGTAGGGGTGGTCGCGCTCGTCACAGATGAGGATGACGCGGCCGCTGAAGCCCTCCGCGCGGAGGGTCTCGGCCGCCTTGGCGCCGGCCAGACCCCCTCCGACGATGACGAATGTCTGATCCGCGTCGACCACTTGTTGCCTCCTCGTCAGGGTGCCGCCACATGCGAGCGTCCCGCACGGAGCGTGATGCGGGAAGAGGGAGTGGCCCGATCAGGCCACGGAGGGTCACCTGGGGACCTGGTCAGGGCCTCTGGATCACCTCTGGAACCAACTGTTGTCACAGGGGTATCACCGGTATCACGGACGCACGTAAGCACGCTGTCAGTGTCATGCGCGCCCGCTCAGACGCGCGTGGAGCGAGCGGGCCGAGGCGTCGGTGAGGGAGGCGATCTGGTCGACGATGACGCGCTTGCGGGCGCGGTCGTCCCGAGCCTGGTCGAACAGGGCCCGGAACTGCGGGTCCAGGCCCTCGGGGGCGCGCGCGGTGAGCGCCTCGGCCAGCTCGGCGACGACGATCCGCTGGTCGGCGCGGAGCCGTTCCTGTTCGGCGCGCTGCATGACGTAGCGGTCGGCGACGGCCTTGAGGACCGCGCACTCCATTCGGGTGCTTCTGGGGACGACCAGCTCGGCGCCGTAACGGCTCAGCCGTCCGCTTCCGTACGCCTGTCGCGTCGCGCCCTCGGCGGCCAGGCAGAAGCGGCCGATGAGCTGGCTGGTGGCGTCCTTCAGCCGGGCCTGGGCGACCGCCGAGCCGTCGTAGCCGTGCGGCCACCACTCCTGGTCCAGCAGGCGGTCCAGGGCCTCGGCCAGCTCCTCGGGGTCGGTGTCCGCGGGGACGTAGCGGCCGACGGCGACCGCGAACACCGCCTGCCGCTCGGGTTCGGCCTGGAGGCAGTTCGGGTCGATGTGGCCGGCGTGCAGGCCGTCCTCCACGTCGTGCACCGAGTACGCCACGTCGTCGGACCAGTCCATGACCTGGGCCTCGAAGCAGGTGCGGGTGCCGGGCGCGTCCTTGCGGAGCCAGTCGAAGACCGGCCGGTCGTCCTCGTAGACACCGAACTTGGGGGACGCCGGGTCGGTGGGGTGGGCGCCGCGCGGCCAGGGGTACTTGGTGGCGGCGTCGAGGGCGGCACGGGTGAGGTTGAGGCCGACGCTGACCAGCTCGCCGGAGGCGGGGTCGGGGACGAACCGCTTGGGCTCGATGCGGGTGAGCAGGCGCAGGGACTGGGCGTTGCCCTCGAAGCCTCCGCAGTCCCGCGCGAACTCGTTCAGCGCCTGCTCGCCGTTGTGCCCGAACGGCGGGTGGCCCAGGTCGTGGGAGAGGCAGGCCGCCTCCACCAGGTCGGGATCGCAGCCGAGGGCGGCGCCCAGCTCCCGGCCGACCTGGGCGCACTCCAGCGAGTGGGTGAGCCGGGTGCGGGGGCTCGGGTCCCAGGCCTGGCTGCGCTCGCCCGGCGTGACCACCTGCGTCTTGCCCGCCAGGCGTCTGAGCGCGGCGGAGTGCAGCACGCGCGCGCGGTCGCGCTGGAACGCCGTACGGCCCGGCCGCTTGTCCGGCTCGGCGGCCCACCGCTCGACGGCCGACGCCTCGTAACCGGCGGGCGGGAGGTGGTTCTCGTAGGGCCCTGCTGCCTCGGCTGCCCCGGGGGCGATCCCTTCCATGCCTCGACAGTAAGCGCAGCCGCCGACAATCGGGATGTCACCGTCCGGCTCCGGTCGGTGATCGTGGGACCAGTCGTGGCGCCTCCGCTCAGCGGCCGGTACGCCCGCGTCAGGCCGGTACGCGCGCGTCCTGCGCCGGGGTCGCCGGCGCCGCGAGGGCCTGGTCGTAGCGGTGCAGGACGAGCCGGGCCATCGCCGGGTGGTCGCCGAGCGGGGCGGAGGCGATCCAGGGGGCGGCCTCGGCGCACTGGGTGGCGAAGCGGCCGGGGGCGGTGAAGCAGGAGGCGACGGCGACGCGGTGGCGGCCCCGGGCCGCGAGGGCGCGCAGGGCGGCCGGGACGGTGGGGCGGGCGGCGGAGGCGTAGGCGGGCACGACGGGTACCCCCAGGCGGTCGGCGAGGAGCCGCGCGGTGCGGCGGGTGCCGGCCGCGGAGTCGGGGTCGCGCGAGCCGGCTGCGGCCAGCACCACCGCGCTCTTACGGCGCACGGCGTCGTCGGTCCCGGTCCGGGCGGCCCAGCCGGCCTCGACCAGACGGGCGTACAGGGTCTCCACGAGCAGCGGGTGCGGGCCGAGCGGTGCGGCCACGCGCGCGCGTGCCGGTGCGGCGGCGGCCATCTCGGGGATGTCCTGCTTGACGTGGTAGCCGGGGCTGAGCAGCAGCGGCACCAGGACGGCGTCGGCGTCGCCCAGGCCGGCGAGGGTGTCGGGGAGCAGCGGCTCGTTGAGCTCGATGTGCCCCAGGTGCACGGACAGCCGGGGGCGCAGCTCGCGGACGCGGTCCATGAGGGCCCGTACGGTGCTCAGCGCGCGCGGGTCGCGGCTGCCGTGCGCCACGAGGACGAGGGCGGGCGGAGCGGGTGGGGCGGGCCGCCGTCCGCCGCTGAGCGACACCAGGCTGAGCTGGCCGGCGAGCTGGTTGCTGATGCTGCTCATGATGTGCGCCGTACTGTCGAGGCGGACGCCGGGGGCCGGCGGCCCGCCGGGGCCGTGGAGGGACTCGTCGCGAGGAGGGTTCGACGCCGTCATGCACCGATCCTGACGGTGTGAGGTTGCCGCGCAGTTGCGTGGCCGTGACCGGGTTGTTTTCCGGCATTTCACGGGGCCGGGGTGGGGAGAGTGAGCAGGCTTCCCGCTCCCCGCCGCACCGGTGCGAACCGGGTCGTCGCTCACGGCGTCCCTATGGGCATGCCGGGCATGAAGATCCACAGACCGAGGCTGCCGCACGCCCCCTTCTTTCGGGGCTCGCTGCAGGGGCGCGCCGGGCAGCGGCGGCTGGTACAGACCCTGATGTCGGTGTGCGTACTGGCGCTGCTCCCGGCGACCTGGCTGTTCGTCGTGACCGGCGACCGGCTGCGGACCACGGCCGACGCGCCGCGCACCGAGGTCGGCGTGGTCTTCGGCGCGGGCCTGTGGGACGGCGAGCCGTCGCCGTATCTGGCGCACCGCCTGGACGCGGCGGCGCGGCTGTACCACGAGGGCCGGGTCGAGGTGCTCCTGGTCACCGGCGACAACAGCCGCGCGGACTACGACGAGCCGGACGCCATGCGCGCCTACCTGACCGAGCACGGAGTGCCCGCCGCCCGGATCGTCACCGACTACGCCGGCTTCGACACCTGGGACTCCTGCGTGCGCGCGAAGAAGATCTTCGGCGTGGACCGGGCGGTCCTGGTCAGCCAGGGCTTCCACATCCGCAGGGCGGTGGCCCTGTGCGAGGCGGCGGGCATCGACTCCTACGGCGTCGGTGTGGACGACAAGCACGACGTCACCTGGTACTACGGCGGCACCCGCGAGGTGTTCGCGGCGGGCAAGGCGGTGCTGGACGCGGTGTTCCACCCCGCCCCCACGTTCCTGGGGCCGAAGGAGCACGGGATCGCCCGGGCCCTGGCCACCGCCCGGTGAGAACCGCCCCCCGCCGACGGCGGCCTCACGGCGGGCGGGCCCGCGCTGCGAGGTCACCGTGCCGGGCGCGTAACAGCGGCCGTCCGGGCGCGTAACACGGCCGACGCACGCTGAGCGGCATGCAGCAACAGACCTCCGCGACGCCCACGCACTGCCCGTACTGCGCCCTGCAGTGCGGGATGAACCTGACCCCCGCCGCCGACGGGGGTGTGGAGGTGACCGAGCGCGCGGACTTCCCGGTGAACCGGGGCGCGCTGTGCGGCAAGGGCCGTACGGCGCACGAGGTGCTCTCCTCCCGGGTGCGGCTGACCTCCCCGCTGGTGCGCACCGCCGACGGCACGCTCGTGCCGGCCGGCTGGGAGGAGGCCCTGGACCGGATCGCCGGGGCACTGGCACGCGCGCGCGTGGAGCACGGCCCGGACGCCTGCGGGGTGTTCGGCGGAGGCGGGCTGACCAACGAGAAGGCGTACACGCTGGGCAAGTTCGCCCGGGTGGTGCTGGGCACCTCGCAGATCGACTACAACGGCCGCTTCTGCATGTCGTCGGCGGCGGCCGCCGGGACGCGGGCGTTCGGGCTGGACCGGGGGCTGCCGTTCCCGCTCGCGGACATCCCCCGGACGGGCTGTGTGATCCTGGTCGGCTCCAACCCGGCGGAGACGATGCCGCCCTCGCTGCGCTACTTCACCGAACTGCGCGAGAACGGCGGCACGCTGATCGTCGTCGACCCGCGCCGCACGAAGACCGCCGAGCAGGCCGACCTGCATCTGGCGCCCCGGCCCGGCACCGATCTCGCGCTGGCCCTGGGCCTGCTGCACCTGGTCGTCGCCGAGGGCCGCACCGACGAGGCGTACATACAGGAGCGGACGACCGGCTGGGAGGAGGCCCGGGCGGCGGCCATGGCGCACTGGCCGGAGTATGTGGAGCGGGTCACGGGAGTGCCCGTTCCGCAGCTCCGGGAGGCGGTACGGCTGTTCTGCGCGCCGGAGTCGGCGATGGTGCTCACCGCGCGCGGGCCCGAGCAGCAGGCCAAGGGCACGGACACGGTGGGCGCGTGGATCAACCTGTGCCTGGCGACCGGCCGGGTGGGCCGGCCGCTGTCCGGGTACGGCTGTCTGACCGGCCAGGGCAACGGGCAGGGCGGGCGCGAACACGGCCAGAAGGCGGACCAGTTGCCCGGCTACCGCAAGCTGACGGACCCTGCGGCGCGGCGGCACGTGGCCGAGGTGTGGGGCGTGGACCCGGACAGCCTGCCGGGACCGGGACGCAGCGCGTACGAACTCCTGGACGCGCTCGGCACGGACATCCGCACACTGCTGCTGATGGGCTCCAACCCGGTGGTGTCGGCGCCGCGCGCCGCTCATGTGGAGGAGCGGCTGAGGTCGCTGGACTTCCTGGCCGTCTGCGATGTCGTGCTGTCGGAGACGGCGGCGCTGGCGGACGTCGTCCTGCCGGTCACACAGTGGGCCGAGGAGACGGGTACGACGACGAACCTGGAGGGCAGGGTGCTGCTGCGGCGGCGCGCTCTCTCGCCGCCCGACGGGGTCCGCAGTGACCTGGAGGTGCTGCACGAACTGGCCGCCCGGCTGGGCGTGGAGAAGGGATTCCCGACCGATCCCGAGGAGGTCTTCGAGGAGCTGCGCCGTGCCTCGGCGGGCGGTCCCGCGGACTACTCGGGGATCACCTATCGCAGGCTGGCGGAGGAGAACGGCGTCTTCTGGCCGTGCCCGGCGCCTCCGGAGCCGACCGGCACCGTCTCCGCTCCCGCTCCCGCCCCCGCGTCCGCGTCCGGATCAGATGTGCACCCGGGCACGCCGCGCCTCTTCCTCGACCGGTTCGCCACCGAGGACGGCCGGGCCCGGTTCGCACCCGTCTCGCACCGGCCGAGCGCCGAGGAGCCGGACGAGGCATACCCGGTGCTGTTGACCACCGGGCGGGTCGTGTCCCAGTACCAGTCGGGCGCCCAGACCCGGCGCGTGGACGAGCTGAACGCCGCCGCACCCGGCCCGTTCGTCGAGCTGCACCCGCGGCTCGCCGCGCGGCTGGGGGCGGCAGAGGGCGACCCGGTGGCCGTCGTCTCCCGGCGCGGCCGTGCGGTGGCGCCCGCGCGCATCACGACCGGCATCCGCCCGGACACGGTGTTCATGCCCTTCCACTGGCCCGGCGAGGGCCGCGCGAACACACTGACCAACCCGGCCCTGGACCCGACCTCGCGCATGCCGGAGTTCAAGGTGTGCGCGGTGCGGGTGGAGGCGGTACGGCCGTGACGGGTGACGAGTGACGGCCGGCGACTGCCGGGTGAGGGCTGACGACTGACGGCTGACGACTGACGGCTGACGACCGCAGCCGACGGCTGCGGTTGACGGTCCGTCAGCGGCGGGACGACCACGCGCCGCTCTCGATGATCCGGCCGCCGTCCCGCAGCCGCGCGGTCACGGCCGTACCCGCGACGTAGACCCACGCACGTACCGCTGTCTCGTCGGCCTCGCGGACGACCTCGCGTGCGACGCGTTCGTACAGGCTGCGTGGGTCTCCGGCGACGTACCCCTCCAGCCGGTCCAGGACCGAGAGCAGTTCCTCGTACGTCTCGGGCCGGGCGGTCACCAGCTCGCCCCGCACCACGCCGCCCGGCTCCTCGACGGCGTACGGGAAGCCGGGCCCCTCGTACAGCACGGCGCCGGTGAGGCGCGCCGGTTCCTCGGTCCGGGTGCGGCCGCGCAGGAGGACGTCGTGGTTGCGTTCGCCGGGCCGCAGGGTGCCGTAGACGAAGAACGGGAGGGGCTCGGGCGGCGAGGAGGGGGCCGGAACGATCACGGAAACGATTCTGTACCCCCTCCACCTCCCCACACATCTCCATGGAGGCGGTATGGACACGACTTGTCATGGTCCCTTAAACCTGAACAAACGTCAGCGCCATCACCCCGACCCCCCACTCACCCTCGAAGGCGCCTTCCCAAGGAGACCGATGAGTCGGACACGGCACACCCGAGGCGGCCGCCTGGCCACGGCCGGCATAGCCGCCACCACCGCCACCCTGTTGGCCGCCGTACTCTCCCCCGCCGCGCACGCGCAGAACGGACCGACCCGGGCCACCGCGATCCAGAACGCCGCCTCGGCGCTCCTGGAGCACGCCACCGCCCTGGGGCTGACCTCCGCCGAGAGCGCCACCGTCCGGGACGTGATCGTCGACAAGGACGGCACACAGCACGTCCGTTACGACCGCACCTACGACCGACTGCCGGTGCTGGGCGGCGACTTCGTGGTCCACCTGCGCCCGGACGGCACCTACCGCGGAGCGAACCGGGCGACGAGAGGCACGGTCGCTCTGCCGACCACCACCCCGAAGCTCTCCGCCCCCAGGGCCGCCGACCTCGCGGTCAACGCGCTGCGCGCCGCGAACCTCGGCGAGACCCTGAAGAGCGTCAAGGCCAGGCCCGAGCTGGTCGTCGACGCCCTGCACGGCGCCCCGCGCCTGGCTTGGCGGACGAACGCGGCCGGGCTGGACTCCCTCGGCAACCCGGTCGCCCGTACGGTGCTGACCGACGCGCTCACAGGTGCGCAGATCGACGCCTGGGACAGCATCGAGACGGCGACGGGCGACGGCAAGTCCCTCTACAGCGGCACTGTAGGGCTGGAGACGACCCTGTCCGGCTCGACCTACCAGCTCAAGGACCCCACGCGCGGCAACACCTACACCGGCGACGCCGCCAACAAGACCGACCTGTGCTTCCTTTCCGTCTGCTTCCAGCGGGCGCCCGCGACCCTGTTCACGGACGCCGACAACCACTGGGGCACGGGCACGACGGCGGACCGCGCGTCGGCGGCCGTCGACGCCCAGTACGGGACGAACGAGACCTGGGACTACTACAAGAACGTCCACGGGCGGAACGGCATCGCGGGCGACGGCAAGGGCTCGTACAACCGCGTCCACTACGGCAGCAACTACAACAACGCCTTCTGGGACGACAGTTGCTTCTGCATGACGTACGGCGACGGTGACGGGACGACGTTCGGGCCGCTGGTGGCGCTGGACGTGGCCGGCCACGAGATGACGCACGGCGTGACGTCGAAGACGGCGGCACTGACGTACTCGGGCGAGTCCGGCGGCCTGAACGAGGCCACCTCGGACATCCTCGGCACCATGGTCGAGTGGTACGCGAACAACGCCTCCGACCCCGGTGACTACCTCATCGGCGAGAAGATCGTCCGCTCCGGCTTCGGGGGGACGGCACTGCGGTACATGGACAAGCCGTCCAAGGACGGCAGCTCGGCCGACTACTGGAGCAGTTCGGTCGGCAATCTCGACGTCCACTACTCCTCCGGCGTCGCCAACCACTTCGCGTACCTCCTCGCGGAGGGCAGCGGCGCGAAGACCATCAACGGCGTCGCCTACGACTCACCGACGTACAACGGCAAGACGGTGACCGGCATCGGCCGGGACAAGGTCGGCAAGATCTGGTACCGCGCCCTGACGGTCTACATGACGTCCTCGACCAACTACGCGGGCGCCCGCACGGCGACCCTGAACGCGGCCAAGGACCTCTACGGCTCCGGCAGCACCGAGTACGACGCGGTGGCGGCGGCCTGGAGCGCGGTCAACGTGAACTGACCACCTCCGGACGCGCGACGGCCGCCCCGCCCTCACGACCGGGCGGGGCGGCCTTCGTACTAGGGGGTGTCCGCAAAGTCAGGTCAGCCAGAGTCGGAGGCAGGCGAGGGTGACCAGGGCTTGGTAGTGGCGG
>NZ_BNBC01000014.1 GCF_014654675.1 Streptomyces spiralis | reverse complement strand
CCCCTCCCCCACCGACTCCACGACGCCGGCCGCCTCGTGGCCGAGGAGGAAGGGGAACTCGTCGTTGATGCCGCCCTGTTTGTAGTGCAGGTCGGTGTGGCAGACCCCGCATGCCTGGACCCGTACGACGGCCTCTCCGGGCCCGGGATCCGGCACGACGATCGTCTCGACCCGTACGGGCTCGTCCTTCCCGGGTGCGATCACGCCGCGCACTTCCTGGGCCATGGTGGTGGTCCCTTCCGTCGACCGTTGTTCGTGGTCCCGACACTACCGGCGGCCACGCGGTTCGGCGGCGGTCGGGGCCGGTCGCCGCGCCCGCGGGATCAGTGGATGCCGGGCACCAGCCCGAAGAGCGGGGAGACGAGGCCGGTGACCTGCCTGAGCTGGTTCAGCTGGTTGAGGTCCTGCACGTGGTGGAGGGAGGAGAGCTGCCCGGAGACCGAGGGGACGGCGTTCTGCTGCTCGGCGGGGAGGCCGGTGCGGGCGAGCGAGTCGACCGTGCCGAGCGGCACCAGCCGACCGACGACCGGGACCCCGGTGTCGGCGGCGCTCGCCGGCAGTGCGGCGAGACCCGTGACGGAAGCGGCGAGACCGACGACGGTGAAGATACGTCGAGTGGAGATCATGCCCTCAGCAACGCCGCCGGCCCCCACCCGGACACGGCCTGAGGTCCCCGCTCACCCGACAGGACGAGAAAGCGGCGGAGGAACGCGGCGTTCACCGCGGGCCGCGGTCCCGCTTGCCGGGCACGGAAGGGCGGAGGACGCTCGAAGGAGAGGCCCGTGACGGCCCGCTCCGGCCGGGTCATGGCTTCGTGGGAGGTCACATGGCGACCACGGCACGCCCCGCCTTCGACGCCGGTGCGCTGCGCGACGGCAGGATCGCCGATCGGATCATGATGCGGACATGGGACGAGTAGGGCGGAAGGCCGCGCGGGTCCAGGTCAGCTCCCGGCTGACGTGGAGCTTCTCGGCCCGCGCCGGAGTGGGCGGGTCCCACTCCGCGCGGCTGCGGCCCTCGCGGGCCGCCTCCGCGACACAGCGGCTGGCCTCCGCCGCACTGGTGAGGTCCCTGCTGCGCGCGGTGCGGCCCCGGGCCCGCGCCCGTTCGCCGCGGGCGCTGCCGGGGCGGCGGGCGGGTTCGGCTAGGCTGGGGCGGGGCCGTGACTGGCGCTGAGGTGGAGCACCACCGGGGAGCGGTCCACGCAGAGTCGTAGCCGCGCGCCTGGGTGATTCCGTCGAACGCTCAGGAGTGGACCATGTCCCAGGCCCGACTCATGGACGGCACCGCGCTCGCCCGACGCATCGTCGAGGAGACCGCGCGGAAGGCCGCCGAACTCACCGACCGCACGGGCACGGCGCCCTGTCTGGCGACGGTGCTGGTCGGCGAGGACCCCGCCTCCGTCACCTACGTCCGCATGAAGCAGAACCGGTGCCGCAAGGCCGGCATCGACTCCCGCCGTGTGGCGCTGCCCGCCGAGACCACCACCGAGGAACTGGTCGGCACCCTGCGGTCGCTGTCGCAGGACCCCTCCGTCCACGGCATCCTGCTCCAGCACCCGGTCGGCGAGCACATCGACGAGCGGGCCGCGTTCGAGGCGATCGCGCCCGAGAAGGACGTCGACGGCGTCACCTTCGCCTCCTTCGCCACGATGAGCTTCGGCCTGCCGGGTTTCGTCTCCTGCACGCCCGGCGGCATCCTGCGACTGCTCGACGCCTACGACGTCGACCTGGCCGGCAAGCGGGCCGTCGTCGTCGGGCGCAGCGCGATCCTCGGCAAGCCGGTGGGCATGCTGCTGCTGGCCCGGGACGCCACGGTGACGTACTGCCACTCGCGGACGCGTGAGCTGTCATCCGTGGTCCGGGAGGCGGATGTCGTGGTCGCCGCCGTGGGCCGGCCGCGGCTTGTCCGCGGCCAGGACATCAAGCCGGGCGCGGTCGTGATCGACGCGGGCTACAACGAGGGCAACGTCGGCGACGTCGACTTCGACTCGGCCGTGGAGCGGGCCTCGCTCATCACGCCGGTGCCCGGCGGTGTCGGTCCCATGACCATCGCCACGCTTCTGGAGCAGACCGTGGACGCGGCCGCCCGGCAGCTCGGGGTGTGAACGGCGCGGGGTGAAGGCTCCGCGATCCGACGGGTCGTTCACCGGCGGGGGGCGGCGGCGCGGCCATACTGGCCGTCGTGCGCGTAGCGATCATGACGGCGGGTTCCCGGGGAGACGTCGCCCCCTTCACCGGACTGGGGCACGGCCTGGCCCGCGCGGGTCATGCGGTCACCCTGGTCACCCACGGGCGCTTCGAGCCGCTGGTCGCGGGCTCGGGGCTCGGCTTCCACGCGCTGCCGGTGGATCCGCGGGCCGAACTCCACTCCACGCGCGGGCGGGGCCTGCACCGCAGCGCGACCGACGCGGGCAAGATGCTGCGCGCCGTCGGGCTGGTGCGGGCGGCCCTCGCGCGCATGACGGACGAGCTGATCGCGGCGGCCGAGAAGAGCGACGTCCTGCTGCTGTCCGGCTCCCTGGGGCCGGTCGGGCACGCCATCGCCGAGGCGTTGGGCCTGCCCTGCATGGGCACCCATCTGCAACCCCTGTCGCCCACCCGGGAGTTCGCCCCTCCACTGCTCGGCGGCGGTCACTGGGGAGCGCCGGTGAACCGCCTCGCCGGGCACGGGGTGAACCTCGCCGTGGAGCGGGTCTTCTCGGCGGCCGTGCCCACCGTGCGGGCCCGGCTGGGGCTGCCCGCCGCCCGCATCGGCACCGCCCGCCGCATCCGCGCGGGGCTGCGCCTGCCGGTGCACCACGGCTTCAGCCCACTGGTGGTGCCCCGGCCCCGTGACTGGCGGGCCGGTCTGGAGGTGTGCGGCTACTGGTGGCCGTACGACCGTGACGTCCGGCTCCCCGACGGACTGCGGGAGTTCCTGGACGCGGGGCCGCCCCCGGTCTTCGTCGGGCTCGGCAGTGCCACCGTGCCCGATCCCGCCCGGCTGAGCGGGACGATCGTGCGCGCGCTGCGCGGGGCCGGGCTGCGCGGAGTGGTGCAGCGGGGCTGGGCCGGGCTGGGGGCGGCCGGTGACGACATGCTGACCATCGACGAGGTCCCGCACTCCGCGCTGTTCCCGCGCATGGCCGCCGTGGTGCACCACGCCGGGGCGGGCACGACGGCGGCCGGGCTGCGCGCCGGGGTGCCCGCGGTGCCGCTGCCGGTCCAGTTCGACGAGGGGTTCTGGGCGCAGCGCCTGGTCCGTCTCGGTGTGGCCCCGTGCGCCGTCCCGCTGCGCGGGCTCACCGCGGACGCCCTCTCCGCGGCGCTCACCCGGGCCACCGGGGACGCCGCCCACCGGCGACGGGCCGAGGCCCTGGGCGCCCGGATCCGCGGGGAGGACGGCGTCGCGCCGGTGCTGGCCGCCGTGGACCGGCTGGCGAGCTGACCGCGCCGGCCACCTCGTGGTGGCCGGCCGTCTCGGGCGTGGCCGGCCGTCTCGGGCGTGGCCGGCCGTCTCGGGCGTGACCGGCCGTCTCGGGCGTGACCGGCCGTCTCGTGCGTGACCCGACGGGCGCGCAGCGACGCCGTCGGCGGAGTCCCTACGGGGTCACCTGCTCGCCTCTGTGGAGCGCCGGGCCCCGTCAGGCCGGGCCGACGCCCCCGTCCCTCGATTACGGGCGCTGTTGGAAGAGGCGCACCGGGACCGTGTCGGCCAGGACCTTGTACCCGGCCGGGTTGAGGTGGAGGTGGTCGCCGGTGTCGTAGGCAGGCAGCAGTGCGCGCGGGTTCTGGGGGTCACGGGCCGCCTGGTCGAAGTCGATGACGGCGTCGAACCGGCCGCTGGTGCGGATCCACCGGTTGACCGCCTGCCGCGCCGACTCGCGGAGGCCGGCCGGGTCGTCGTAGCCGTTGCCGCCGAACGGGGTGAGGGTGGCACCGTAGACGCGGATGCCCTGGGCGTGGGCGCGGGTGACGATCTGCTGGTAGGCGCCTATCAGGTCGTCGGTGACCTGCTTCATCGCCGGCTCGGTCGCGTCGGCCGTGCCGATGTCGTTGACGCCCTCGAAGACGATGAGCCGGTCGACACCGCTCTGGGCGAGGACATCACGGTCCAGCCGGGCCAGGGTACCCGGGCCCAGACCGTCGTGGAGGATCCGGTTGCCGCCGGCCGCCTCGTTGATGACCGCGATGCCCGCCGTGCCGGGGCGGGACCGCAGCCGGTCCTGGAGCTGGTCCGGCCAGCGGTCGTTGCCGTTGGTCGTGGACCCGCGGCCGTCGCTGAGCGAGTCGCCGAGCACGACGGTGGCGGAGGTGGTGTTCTTCGACCACACCTCCAGGCCGCTGAGGAAGTACCAGTGGTCGGCGGTGGTGGCGCCGGGCAGAGCGGTGTCGTCCAGGTGGTCGCCGGCGAGCATGTAGGACGTGGTGCGCGATCCGGGGTGCGAGGTGATGGAGGTGGAGGCCTGGCCGTCGGCGAGGTAGAGGGTCACGGTGAGGTTGGTCCCGGCCCTCACGTCGAAGTCCAGCGGGTCGCTGACCGCCTGAGCGCCCATCGGGATGTCGATGCCCTGGTGCCCGCCGAACGTCACCGTCCGGGTGCTGCCCGGCACGATCGCGTCGACTCCCGCCTTGCCGTCGGCCGGGCGTGCCACCGTGACGCCGGTGACGGGCAGGTCGGTGCCGCCGAACGCGTTGGAGAAGCGCAGCCGCAGATGCTGCCCGCCCACGGCGACGTGCACGGTCTGGCGCAGCGTGGCGTGCTCGAACACGCGGTCGGACTGGGTGAAGGGCGCGGGCGGCATGTTGCCGGGCTCGGTCAACTGGGGCATGGACGCCCAGGTGTCCACCCAGTGGCCGCCGGCGTCGCTCGTCGCGGCGGCGGTCTGTGCGGGCCGGGGCGCGGCGTCGCGCGCACCGGACGCCGTGTGCGTGGTGAAGCCCGCCGTGCCGACGACCAGGGCGACGGCGACGCTCACCAGCGAGGATCTCTTCATCCGCGGATTACCTCCATCTGTTCGTCTGTTCTCGGTCGGCCTGTGCTGTCTGTTCTCGATGGCCTGTGTCGGTGGTCGGAGCGGGGCCGCATCAGGCCTGCTCCGCCAGCGGGTTCAGGGCGGCGGCCTCGGGGCCGGGCTCCGGGCCGGAGACGGCCGCGACGACGGCGTCGGCCTCCGCGTCCGGTTCCGGCAGCAGCAGGCCGAGGCCGGTGTACACGACGAGCGAGGTGACCAGCGGCGTGACGACCACGGTGGTCTGGGAGGCCCCGTCCAGGCCGTACTTGACGAGGAAGTAGCCGCCGAGGCCGAGCGCCCAGGAGGCCAGGGCCGCCCGTGGGCCGCAGCGGCGGAAGGCCGGCAGCAGGCCCAGCAGCATCGGGATGGAGATCGGGCCCATGACGGCCGCCACCATGCCGACGATGATCCCGAGGACGCCGCCGAAGTGGTCGGCCTCGATGGCGACGACCATGGAGACGGCGATGAACACCACCGTGACCACCCGCGCCACCCGCAGACCCCGCTCGGTGCTCGCGTCGCGGAAGCCGGGGATCAGGGCGGGCAGGATGTCACGGGTGACCACCGCCGAGATGGCGTTGGCGTCGGAGGAGGCCATGGCCATGGTGTGGGAGAACATCCCGGCGAGGGTGAGGCCCACCAGGCCCATGGGCAGGTAGGACTGCGCCATCAGCGCGTACGTCTGCTGCGGGTCGGCGATGTGCGGCATGAGCACCGGCGCGGCGACCGCGGGCAGCAGCAGCACGGCGGGCCAGATCAGGTACAGGGCGGCCGACAGTCCCGCCGAACGGCGGGCGGCGCGCGGGGAGTCCGTGGCCATGTAGCGCTGGGCCAGGTTCCACATGCCGCCGTTGTACTCGAAGAGCTTCACGACGACGTACGCGGTGAGGAAGCCGGCCGTGTAGGGGCCGACGAGCGGGTCGGTGTGCCCGGACGGCAGCCGGTGCCACAGGGTGCCGAGGCTCGAGGGGCCGCCGAGCCGGTCGAGGACCACCCACATCATCGACAGCGCGGCCACGCCCTGGATGACGAACTGGCCGAACTCGGTGAGGGCGTCCGCCCACAGCCCGCCGACCGTGCAGTACAGCAGGGTGACGACGCCGGTCAGCAGGATGCCGTTGGTCATCGACATGCCGGTGAAGACCTTCAACAGCACCGCCACCGACGCCCACTTGGCGGCGACGTCGAAGACCTTGAGCAGGGCGCCGCTCCAGGCCAGTGCCTGCTGGGTGGGGATGTTGTAGCGGCGGGCGAGGTACTCCAGCGGCGAGGCGACCTTGAAGCGCCGCTGCAGGCGGTTCCACCGGGGGGCGAAGAGCCAGGCGCCGACGCCGGTGCCGAGGGCGAGCGGCAGGAACGCCCAGACGTAGACGGTGATGCCGTAGTTGTAGGCGACGGCGGCGTAGGCGACGAACACGGCGGCGCTGTAGCCGGACATGTGGTGCGAGATGCCGGTCAGCCACCAGGGCATCTTGCCGCCGCCGGTGAAGTAGTCGGAGACGTCGTTGACACGCCGGTGCGACCACACGCCGATGAGGAGCATCACCAGGAAGTAGGCGCCGACGGCGGCCCAGTCGAGCCAGTGCATGGGAGGACCTTCTTGTCGGGACTTGTCGGGAGGGGATTCGGGGACGGGGGGTGGGGCGGCTGTGCGCCGCCCGGTGTCACCAGCGCGGGGTCTTCTTCTCGTACGTCGGGTCCAGCCGGCGCATGTAGCCGGTGTCGTCCCGGTTGCGCAGTCCGCAGCGCAGGTACTGCTCGTGCAGCCGGGCCAGCGCGTCGCGGTCCAGTTCCACGCCGAGGCCCGGGCCGCGGGGCACGGCGACCGAGCCGTCATGGAAGCCGAGCGCGCCGGAGACGATCACGTCCTCCGCCGGGTCCTTCCACGGCCAGTGCGTGTCGCAGGCGTAGGTGAGGTTCTCCGTGGCGGCGGCCAGGTGGGTCATCGCGGCCAGGCTGATGCCGAGGTGGGAGTTGGAGTGCATCGACAGGCCCAGACCGAAGGTGTCGCAGATCCCGGCGAGCAGCTTGGATCGGTGCAGACCGCCCCAGTAGTGGTGGTCGGAGAGCACGACCTGGACCGCGTCGGCGCGCACCGCCGAGGGCAGTTCGTCGAAGGCGACCACGCACATGTTGGTGGCCAGCGGCATCGCGGCCTCACGGGCGACGCGGGCCATGCCCTCCTGGCCGGGTGTGGGGTCCTCCAGGTACTCCAGGACCCCTTCGAGGTCGCGGGCCACCTTCAGCGAGGTCTCCACGGTCCAGGCGGCGTTGGGGTCCAGGCGCAGCGGGGTGGCGGGGAAGGCCTCCCGCAGGGCCAGCACCGCCTCCACCTCCTGCTCGGGCGGCATCACCCCGCCCTTGAGCTTGATCGCCGTGAAGCCGTACTCCCGCACCATGCGTCGGGCCTGCGCGACGATGTCCTCCGGTGTCAGCGCGGCGCCCCAGTCGTCGGGCTCGTGCCCCGGGTGCGCGGCCCACTTGTAGAAGAGGTAGGCGCTGAACGGCACCCGGTCGCGGACGGCGCCGCCGAGCAGGTCGCAGACCGGGCGGCCGGCGGCGCGGCCCCGGATGTCCAGGCAGGCCACCTCGAACGGGGAGAAGACCCGGTCCACGGTGCTGCTGGTGGTGATCATGCCGGTCAGCCCGTGGCCGTCGCTGCCGCTGTCCCCACCGAGCGCCTGGGCGATCCGCCGGTGCATGGGGCCGAGTTCGTGGACGTCCATGCCGGTGATCGCGTCGGCGGCCGTGCGCAGTCTGCGCAGGTGGCCCTCGTCGGCGTAGGTCTCGCCCAGTCCGGTGATGCCCTGATCGGTCGTCACCTCGATGACGGCGCGCAGCGCGTAGGGCTCGTGGACGCCGACCGCGTTGAGGAGGGCGGGGTCCTTGAACGCCACGGGGGTGATGTCGACGCGGGTGATCCGCAGTGCCTCGCTCATCGGGCCACCGCCTCGGCCGCGGCGATCGCGTCCGTGTCACCGGCCTCGTGGGCCGGACGGGCCTCGGTGACCAGGGCCTGGCCCTTGGCGATGAGCGCCTCCAGCTCGGCGAGGTCCTCGGGCGCGGGGTCGGTCAGCGGCGGACGTACGCCGCCCACGTCCAGTCCCCTCAGCCGGACGCCCGCCTTGACCAGGGCCACCGAGTAGCCGGGGACGCGGTCGCGCAGCGCGATCAGGGGGTGGAAGAAGCCCGCCAGCAGCCGCTGCACCACCTCGTCGTCCCCGGCCGTGACGGCCCGGTGGAAGGCCAGGGCGATCTCGGGGGCGAAGCAGAACACCGCCGAGGAGTAGAGCCCGACGCCGATGCCCCGGTAGGCGAGCACGGTGCCCTCGGCGGTGGGCATTCCGTTGAAGAACTGGAAGCCGCTGCCGCCGGTGGCCGGATCGGCCCGGACGGCGGTCACGATCCGGCCGAGGAGGTCCAGGTCGCCGGTGCCGTCCTTCAGGCCCACCACCTGCGGCAGGCGGGCGACGTCGAGGGCGGAGGCGACGTCGAACCGGGCCGTGCCGCGCTGGTAGACGATCACCGGCAGCGAACCGGCGGCCACCACCTGGCGCACATAGGCGACCAGCCCGGCCGGCGGCCCGGCCACCAGGTACGGGGGCATCAGCAGCAGCCCGTCGGCGCCGGCCTCCTGCGCGGCCCGTGCGTACTGCCGGGCGAGGGGCAGCGAACCGCCCGCGCCGGCGAAGACCGGGACCCGGCCGCCGGCCACCTCCACGGCGGTGCGCACCGCGGAAGCGAACTCCTGCACCCCGAGCGCGTGGAACTCCCCCGTGCCGCAGGCGACGAACACTCCGCCCGCGCCGGCTTCGATGCCGGACTCCAGATGGACCGAAAGTTTCGCCGTGTCGACCGACCCGTCTGCGGCGAAAGGAGTGACAGGAAAGAACAGAACGCCCTGAAGCATGGTGACCCCATCCGATGTGCGATCACATATGTGAATGCACATCAAGAATACGAATGACTCGGGGAATGTAAGGTCGGCCGCTCACCAGGGTCAAGGCATGTGCACGGGGCTGTTTCACGCCCACGGCAGCGCATGGAGATCACGGTGAGCGCACACACGGGAGTTCACCGAGGTCGGCCGCAAAGAGGCCGATCTCTACTCGAAACTTTCGAACCACCGAACCGGCCATCGAACGCCACCTCGATGGCGGCGCGCTCGATGGGCACCCGCGCCTGCGATCACCATTCTTGTCGTGAACACATCTTGCCGAGAAGCCCGACCCTTCCTTACTTTTCAGTAAGTTCACTGTGAAGGGCCCGTGTTCGGATCCCCCGAGGAAGGAGAGCAGTCATGCCTGCCTCCAGAACCAGGCACCTGTGCTCCGTTGCCGCCGCCCTCGTCCTCACCGTCGCCGGGCAGGCGACGGCAGCTTCCGCCGCGACCGGCGCCTCCGACGGGTTGCGCGAGGTGCTGTTCGTCGGCAACAACTGGGACGGCACCGCGGACGTCATCCGGTCCAGCGGCGACTTCGCGAGGATCGGCCGCGTCAATGTGATCCCCGACAAGCAGCAGCGGATCGCGGAGATCAACGCCGACCCGATCAAGTGGATCTACTACACCTCCATCCGCAACCAGGTCGGCGAGGGCCACGACCAGTACGTGGACGACATGTACTCCACTCCGGACGGCAGATCGGTGGTGGTCTCCCGGCCGAGCTTCGCCGACGTCGTCTCCATCGACCTGGCCACCGGGCGGGTCAACTGGCGCTTCCCCGTGGCCGGTTACCGGGCCGACCACATGGCCGTCTCCCCCGACGGAACCCGGGTCGCCGTGTCCGCGTCCACCGCGAACAAGGTGCAGGTCCTCGACATCGGCACCGGCGAGGAAGTGGGCGAGTTCGCCACCGGCGACAAGCCGCACGAGAACGTCTTCACCGACGGCGGACGGTACATCTGGAACATGTCGATCGGCGAGGTCACCACCTCGCTCGACAGCCCGGGATGGGACTGGGCGAAGGGCGACCGGCACATCACCGTCGTCGACGCCACCACCTTCAAGCAGGTCAGGACCATCGACATGCGGGACCGGCTGAACGCGATCGGTCTGAATGACTTCTCCGACGCGGTCCGTCCCGCCGCCTTCACCCCGGACTGGTCCAAGCTGTACTTCCAGGTGTCGTTCTTCAACGGCTTCCTGGAGTACGACGTCGCGGCCGACCGGATCACCCGCGTGAAGACCCTGCCGGGCAACCCCGAGACCGACCCCGACCGCACCACCTGGCTCCTGGACTCCCGCCACCACGGCATCGCGATGGACCCCGAGGGGACCAAGCTCTGCGTCGCCGGCACCATGGACGACTACGCGACGGTCGTGGACCGTTCGAGCCTGCAGGAGGGCCCGCTGGTCCCCGCCGTCAAGCCGTACTGGGCCACCGTCAGCGGCGACGGCAAGGACTGCATCGTCTCCGAGAGCGGCGCCGACCAGGTCACGGCCATCGACTTCGCCACCGGCCGGAAGGTCGCCTCGGTACCGGTCGGCGACCATCCGCAGCGGGTGCGCCTGGGCCACGTACAGGCGGACTGGACGGGGCCGACGGCCGGCTAGCCGTCCACGTGCTCGTCCCTCAACCGCTCGCCCTGTCCCATCAGCGCTTCAACCCCTCGACGACCTCCACCGTCCGCCCCACCGCGTCCTCGCCCGCCATGCGGCGGGCCGCGGTGGCGGCGGCGCGGGCGTGGCGCCCGTCCCGTGCGGCGCGGGCGAGGGCGTCGGCCAGCCGTTCGGCGGTGAGCTCCCCGAACGGCACCGGATCCGTGGCCGCACCGAGGGCGGCGAGCCGTGCCGCCCAGAACGGCTGGTCCGCCGTCACCGGCACCGGCACCGAGGGCACCCCGGCGCGCAGCGCGGCCGCCGAGGTACCGGCACCGGCGTGGTGCACGACGGCGGCGACGCGCGGGAAGAGCAGCGCGTGCGGCACATCGCCGACGGTCAGCACGTCGTCCCCCTCGGCGGCGAGCCCGGCGCGGCCGGACTGGAGCACGCCGCGCAGACCGGCCCGCCGCAACGCCTCCACGGCCAGTTCGCTCAGCCGCTCGCCCTCGCCGCTCGCCATGGAACCGAACCCGATGAACACCGGCCGCGGCCCGGCCGTGAGGAAGTCCTCCAGCTCGGCAGGGAGCCGTTCGGCCGGATCGACGTACGGCCACCAGGTGCCGACGACCTCCAGGCCGGGCCGCCAGTCGGAGGGGCGCGGCACGAGGGTCTCGCTGAAGCCGTACAGGACGGTCCGGCTCGCCGCCTCCTGGCGGCGGCGAGCGGCGGCGGGACCCAGGGGCGGAAGGCCCAGTCGGCCGCGCAGTTCGGCGACCGCCGGGGCGTAGAGGCGGTCGGCCATGCGCAGGGCGAACCGTCCGGCCGTGCGGTTGCCGAGGCGGCCCAGGGAGCGGGTGCCGGTGACGACGGGCGGGAAGTCCCCGGTGGGTTCCGTGGGCGTGAGATACGCGCCGAGACTCGGGGTGCCCGTGGCCTCGGCGAGGTGCCGGCCGAGCGAGGCCGTGGTCGCGGACAGCACCAGCAGGTCGGTGGCGTCGTCCATGACGTCGGCGAAGCCGCGCCCGAGCTCGGTGACGAACGCGGCGGCGCTGCGCATCAGGGCGCGCCGGCCGACGGCGCCGTCCTGGGCCTCGGGACGCGCGGGCAGGCCGCGGAACTCCAGTCCGGCCCGGCGGACCAGGGGCGCGAAGGGCTCCGGCGCGGCGACGACGACCTCGTGTCCGGCGCGCCGCAGTCCGGCGCCCAGACCCGTGTAGGGATCGACGTCCCCCCTCGAGCCGGCGGCGGCTATCACGATCCTCATCGCTTCCCCTCGGAGTCGGTGCGGCGGGAGGCGTTGGCGTGCACCGCCTTGCCCAGGTAGGCGGCGAGGCCGGGGCGCTGCTGCGACGGCGGCACGACGAGGGCGAAGGCGCGCGGGTCGGCGACCATGTCGTCCGCGATGCGGCGGTGCATGTCCGGCGGGCACGAGGTGAACCAGCGCGAGATGTGCAGGCGGTGCTCCTCGGCGAGGTCCATGGCCCGCTCGCCGTCGGCGGGCTCGCCGTCGTCGAAGGCGGCGAGCAGCTCGGCGCGCCAGGCCGCCGCCTCCCGCATGAGCAGGCGCCAGTCCTCCTTGGTGTGCGCGGCGGCCCGCGCCATGGACTCCCGCTGTCCCTCGGAGTCGGCCCATTTCAGCTGGGCCTGGGTGGCGTAACTGAGGTCGAAGGCGATCTCGCCGAAGACCTCGAAGCGCTCCTCGGGGGTGAGGGACACGCCGGTCTGCTGGACCTCGATGGCGCGTTCGGCGACCTCGGCCAGCCGCTGCAGCCGCGCGATCTCCTCGCCCAGCCGCAGCTGCCGGGCCCGGAGGTGTTCGAGCGCGTTGGCCTGGGGGTCCTTGAGGATCGTGGCGATCTCGTCGAGCGAGAAGCCGAGTTCCCGGTAGAAGAGGACCTGCTGGAGGCGTGCGAGGTCGCCGTCGTCGTAGAGCCGGTACCCGGCCCGGCTGCGCGCGCTGGGTGACAGCAGCCCGGCCCGGTCGTAGTGGTGCAGTGTCCGGACCGTGATCCCGGCGAAGGCCGCCACCTGTCCCACGGAGTAGCTCATGCTCCTGCCCTTTCGTCGGGGTACAGCCTGGAGCCTGACGCGAGGGCAGGGTCAATCGCGGGTCTCATCCGCCGACCCGGCGGGTCAGGTTCAGCAGGTACTCCTTGCGGTCCAGGGGGTTGTGGTCGGTGCGCGGGCGCTGGGGAACCGTGCCGCCCGTGACCGGGGCGTAGTGGTCGAAGGCCGTCTCCAGTTCGCCCTCGCCGCGGGTCAGTCCCGGCAACTGCTGCTCCAGCGCGTGCACGCGGGCGGCCGGGACCTCGCCGTCCAGGACGCAGTCGGTGCCGCGGGTCCGGGTGGTGCGGGGCACGGCCCGCAGCGCGGCCAGCACCGGCAGCAGCGCGCCGAGCGTGTCCGCGGGCGCCTCGACGCGGAAGCGGTGCATCGGCTCGTGGACGCGGGTGCCCGCGCGCCGCAGCGCCTCGATCAGCACGAGGGGGGTCAGGCCGCGGAAGTCGGCGCCGGTGCTGGACATGCTCTTGTCGAAGCCCTGGTGGGCGTGGCTCTGGCGGGGCGAGTAGCCGGAGTGGGTCATGGTCACCGTGCAGTCGGTGACCTGCCAGCCGTGCAGGCCCTGCCCGAGCGCCTCGCGCACGGTGTCCTCCACCGCCTTGAAGAAGGCGTACGGCATCGAGCCCAGCTCCACCTCCATCCGGAAGTCCACCCCGGAGCCGGCCGGCGCGGGGTCGACACGCAGCCCGACCGTGGCGAGGAAGGGGTTGCCGTCCTTCTTGTTGAACTCCACGGCGGCTCCGGTCCCCACCGGCCGTTCGATGCACAGCGGGGTGGTCTCGCGGAAGGTGACGTCCAGCCCGAACTCGTCGGCGAGCGTTGCCTGGAGGACCTCCTTCTGCACCTCTCCGTACAGCGACACCGACGTCTCCCGGCGCACCTCGTCGTGGCGCAGCCCGATCAGCGGGTCCTGTTCGGCGAGCCGGGTGAGCGCGAGGTGCAGGGCACCGCGGCCGGTTCCGGGGCCCGGCACGACGACGGTCTCCAGGGTCGGCGGTGCGAAGAACCGCTCCTGTGTCTTGCGCGGTTCGCCGACGGCGTCGCCGATCCTGATGTCGGCCAGGCCCCACAGCCGGGCGATCCGGCCGGCGGGGACGGCGTCGGCGCGAACGTCCGTGCCGTGGTCGAAGACGCCGATGGAGGTGACCCGGCCCTCGGTGCGGGACTCGCCGTAGGGGACGCGGTCGCGGACGCGGAGCGTGCCGGAGAACATCCGCGCGTACGCCACCTTCTCCCCCGCCGGTCCCCGCTCCACCTTGAACACGGTGGCCGAGACCGGCCCGCCGGGGTCGCCCGCCGCGGTGGGCAGCAGTTCCCTGATGCCGCCGATCAGTGCGTCCACCCCGGCTCCGGTGATCGCGGAGCCGAAGTACAGCGGGTGCGCGAGGGACTGGCGGGTCTGGGCGGCGAGCGCCGTGTGCAGGAGTTCGTCGCCGAGGGTTCCCTCGACGTAGGCGGTCAGCAGGTCGTCGTCGTGGTCGGCGAGGACGTCGGCGGCGCCCGGGCCGGGACCGGGGACGAAGCGGGCCGCGCGCGTGCCGAGCCCCTCGACGCGCCCCATCGGCACTGCATCGGGGGTGAGCCGCCGTGCGATGGCGCGCAGCAGGGCCTCGTCCTGGGCGCCGCGCCGGTCGATCTTGTTGACGAAGAGCAGGGTCGGGATGCGCAGCCGCTGCAGGGTGCGCAGCAGTACCCGGGTCTGTGCCTGGACGCCCTCGACGGCGGAGATCACGAGGACCGCGCCGTCGAGCACGCCGAGGACCCGCTCCACCTCGGCGATGAAGTCGGGGTGGCCGGGGGTGTCGATGAGGTTGACGGTGACGTCGTCGACCGGAAAGGAGACGACGGCGGACTTGATGGTGATGCCGCGCTCCCGCTCCAGCGCGAGCGTGTCGGTCCGTGTGCTGCCGGCGTCGACACTGCCGATCTCGTCGATCACGCCGACGGAGTGCAGCAGCCGCTCGGTCAGGCTGGTCTTACCGGCGTCTACGTGCGCGAGGATACCGAGATTGAGCAAGTGCACTGAGCGTCATGTCCTTCTGCATGGGTGGGATTCCTTCCTGGGCGGACATGGACGCAGTGCGCATGGGTGCTCCTCGCTGGGTGACAACCGGTCACGGACAGTGCAGCAGGGCGGCGGTCCCGACGGCAACGGATTAACGGTCAACAAACCCCGTCACACCACTCGCCGTGCCCGGGGCCCGGTCATAGAGTGACCTACATCACCCTGGTCGCTGAATTCCCTCACTCACGCCCATACGGTCTCTGGAGGGCACATGACCCATATCTCGGTCACGGTGGACGGCACGACGTACGAGGACGAGGTGGAGCCCCGTCTGCTGCTGGTCCACTATCTGCGTGACCGGCTCGGCCTGACCGGCACCCCGATCGGCTGCGACACCTCCAACTGCGGGGCCTGCACGGTCGAGCTGGACGGCGCGAGCGTCAAGAGCTGCACGGTGCTGGCCGTCCAGGCGGACGGGGGCGAGGTGACCACCGTCCAGGGCCTGGCCCGGGACGGCGAGTGGACCGCCCTGCAGTGCGCGTTCCACGAGCGGCACGCGCTCCAGTGCGGGTACTGCACCCCCGGGATGATCATGGCCGCGCGGGATCTGCTGCGCGAGAACCCGCACCCGACCTCCGACGAGGTGCGCAAGGGGCTCGAAGGCAACCTGTGCCGGTGCACGGGCTACCAGAACATCGTCCGCGCGGTGCTCGCCGTGGCCGAGGGGGAGACGGCCCCGGCCGGGCAGGCCGCGTCCGCGCGGGAGGTGACGGCATGACCGACCAGGCCGTCGAACGCGAGGTCGGCAGGGCCCGGCTGCGCAAGGAGGACGCCCGGCTGATCACCGGGCAGACCAACTGGACCGACAACATCTCCGTCACCGGGCTGCTCCACCTGGCGATCCTGCGCAGCCCCATGGCGCACGCCCGCATCGAACGGATCGACGTCTCCCCCGCCCTTCAGCGGCCCGGAGTGGTCGCCGTGTTCAGCGGCCGGGACCTCGCCGACGGACTGGGGTCACTGCCCTGCGCCTGGCCCGTCACCGAGGACATGGTGCTGCCCGACCACCCGCCGCTCGCCCTCGACGAGGTGCGCCACGCCGGTGACCCGGTGGCCGTCGTGGTGGCCCGCGACCGGTACGCCGCCGCCGACGCCCTGGAGGCGATCGAGGTCGACTACGAGCCCCTGCCGCCGGTGCTCGATCTGGAGGAGGCGCTCGCCGAACAGGCCCCGCTCGTCCACGCCGACAAGGGCACCAACCGCGCCTACGTCTGGCCGCTGAGGACCGGCGAGGACTTCGAGGCCGTCAAGCAGGGCGCGGACGTCGTGCTGAAGCGGCGCTACGAGCAGCAGCGGCTCATCCCCAACGCGATGGAGCCGCGCGCGGTCGTCGTCACCCCGCTCGCCGCCTCCGGTGAGTACACGGTGTACTCGGCGACCCAGATCCCGCACATCCTGCGGATCATGCTGTCGACGGTCACCGGCGTGCCCGAGCACAAGCTGCGGGTGATCGCGCCGGACGTGGGCGGCGGCTTCGGCTCCAAACTCCAGGTGTACGGCGAGGAGGCCATCGCGCTGGCCATCGCGCGGAAACTGGGCCGGCCGGTGAAGTGGACCGAGTCCCGCTCCGAGGGGTACCTGGCCACGCACCACGGCCGCGGCATGATCCAGGACGTCGAGATCGCCGCGACCCGCGAGGGGAAGCTGCTCGGCCTCAAGGTCGACCTGCTCGCCGACATGGGCGCCTATCTCATGCTGGTCACCCCGGGCATCCCGATCCTGGGCGCGTTCATGTACCCGGCGATCTACAAGATGGACTCCTACGAGTTCACCTGCACCGGCGTGTTCACCACGAAGACCCCGACGGACGCCTACCGGGGAGCCGGGCGCCCGGAGGCCACGTACGCCATCGAGCGGGCCATGGACGAACTGGCCGCCGAGGTGGGCCTGGACCCGGTGGAGGTGCGGCGCCGCAACTGGATCCGGCACGAGGAGTTCCCGTACACCTCGATCGCGGGCCTGACCTACGACAGCGGCAACTACGAGGCCGCGACCGAGAAGGCGCTCGCCCTGTTCGGGTACGACGAACTGCGCGCCGAGCAGCACAAGCGCAACGAGCGCGGCGACACCGTGCGTCTGGGCATCGGCGTGTCGACGTACACGGAGATGTGCGGGCTCGCCCCGAGCCGGGTGCTCCGGGATCTGAGGTACGGGGCCGGCGGCTGGGAGGCGGCGAGCATCCGCATGCTGCCCACCGGCAAGGTCGAGGTGGTCACCGGCACCAGCCCGCACGGGCAGGGGCATGTGACCTGCTGGAGCCAGATCGCCGCGGACGTCCTCGGCGTGCCGTTCGAGGACGTCGAGGTGGTGCACGGCGACACCAAGGTGGCCCCGCAGGGCATGGACACCTACGGCTCGCGCTCGCTGGTCGTGGGCGGGTCGGCGGTGCACCGCGCCGCCGAGAAGGTGGTGGAGAAGGCGAGGAAGGTGGCCGCCCATCTGCTCGAGGCCAGCGAGCAGGACCTGGAGTTCAGGGACGGCGTGTTCTCGGTGAAGGGATCGCCCGAGGCGCGCAAGTCCATCCAGGAGATCGCCTTCGAGACCTTCACCTCGCACGACGTGCCCGACGGCATGGAGCCCACCCTGAACTCCGACCACGTACTCGACCCGGAGAACTTCTCCTACCCGCACGGCACCCACCTGTGCGCGGTGGAGGTCGACACCGAGACCGGGCAGACCCGCATCCGCTCCTACGTCTGCGTCGACGACGTCGGCCGGGTGATCAACCCGATGATCGTCGAGGGGCAGGTGCACGGCGGCCTCGCCCAGGGCATCGCCCAGGCGCTGTACGAGGAGGCCGTGTACGACGACGAGGGCAACCTGGTCTCCGGCACCATGGCCGACTATCTCGTGCCGTCGGCGGCGGACCTGCCCGACTTCGTCACCGACCGGACGGAGACACCCGCGGCCTCCAACCCGCTCGGCGTCAAGGGCGTCGGCGAGGCGGGCACGATCGCCTCCACGCCGGCCGTCGTCAACGCGGTCGTGGACGCGCTGCGCCCGCTGGGCGTGCACGACGTACGCATGCCCTGCACACCGGAGCGGGTCTGGGAGGCGGTGCGCTCCGCGCAGTCGGAGCAGCCGTCCGGTTCCCCGCGGAAGGAGGCCTCGGCATGATTCCCCCCGCATTCGACTACGCCCGGCCCACCAGCCTGGACGAGGCCGTGCGCACCCTCGCCGAGGCGGGCGAGGACGCCAAGGTGCTGGCCGGCGGGCAGAGCCTGCTGCCGCTGCTCCGGCTGCGGCTGGCCTTCCCCGAACTCGTCGTCGACGTCGGCCGGATCCCCGGGCTGCGCGGGGTCCGCGAGGACGGCGACACACTGGTCATCGGCGCACTGACCACCCATCACGAGGTGATCCAGGACCCGCTGGTGCGGCGGCACGCGGGCCTGCTGGCCCATGCCACCGAGACGGTGGCCGATCCCGCCGTACGCCACCGGGGCACCCTCGGCGGCTCGCTCGCCCACGCCGACCCGGCCGGGGACCTGCCCGCGGTGGTGCTGGCGCTGGAAGCGGAGCTGGTGGCCGTGGGACCGGGCGGGCGGCGCACGATCCCGGCGCGCGAGTTCTTCGCCGACTATCTGCAGTCCACGCTGGCCCCCGACGAACTGCTGGTGGAGATCCGGGTGCCGAAGCGGGACGGCTGGGGCTTCCACTACGAGAAGTTCCACCGGGTCGCCCAGTCCTGGGCGATGGTCGGTGTGGCCGCGCTGGTGCGGCGGGACGACGGGCACATCGCCGAGGCGCGGATCGCGCTGACCAACATGGGCGCGACCCCGCTGCGGGCCCCGGCGGCAGAGGAGGCGCTCACCGGTGCCGGGGACGCCGCCGCGGTGGCGCGGGCCGCCCAGTCGGCGGCGGAGGGCACCCGGCCCTCGCGGGACGCCTCGGCCTCACCGGAGTACCGGGCGCATCTCGCACGGGTCCTGACCAAGCGGGCGGTGCTGGCCGCCACCGGGATGGGGTGAGCGCCGATCATCAGCGTCGACAGCCCCGAGCAGGTGCGTTCCCGCCTGGAGGCGACCGGTTATCTCGTCGACGAAGGGCTCGCCGTCGCCTGCTTCCTGGCGCTGCGGCTGCACCGGCCGGTCTTCTGCGAGGGCGACGCGGGCGTCGGCAAGACGGCGCTCGCGTCCGCCCTCGCCGAGGCGTTCGGCGCCCCGCTGATCCGGCTCCAGTGCCACGAGGGGATCGACGCCTCGCAGGCTCTGTACGACTGGGACTTCCCCCGTCAGCTGCTGCATCTGCGGGCCGCCGAGGCGGCCGGGGTCACCGACGCCGACCGGCTGGAGCACGAGCTGTACGACCGGCGGTTCCTGCTCGCCCGGCCGCTGCTGAAGGCGCTGCAGACGCAGCCGTCGGTGCTGCTGGTGGACGAGATCGACCGGGCCGACGACGAGTTCGAGGCGTTCCTGCTGGAGGTGCTGTCGGAGTTCCAGGTGACGATCCCCGAGCTGGGCACGGTGCGGGCCGAGGTGCCGCCGGTGGTCGTCCTCACCTCCAACCGGACCCGTGAGGTGCACGACGCGTTGAAGCGGCGCTGCCTGTACCACTGGTTCGACCATCCTGGTTTCGCCCGCGAACTGGCCATCGTCCGCCGCCGGTTGCCGCGGGTGTCGGCGCGGCTGGCCGAGCAGGTGACCGCGCTGGTGCAGGCGCTGCGCGCGGAGGACCTGCTCAAGCCGCCGGGCGTGGCCGAGACGCTCGACTGGGCCGCCGCCCTGGACGCGCTCGGCGCGACCGAGGCCGACGCGGAACTGGCGGTGGCCACGCTGGGGTCGGTGCTGAAGTACCGCGAGGACACGGACCGGGCCCGGGGCCTGGACTTCGCGGCGATCCTCGCGGGGCGGGGGGCGGGAGGGGCATGACGGGTACGGGCATGCCCCAAGGGCCCGGCGCCGACGCCGTGCTGCTGGGCTTCGCGCGGGCGCTGCGCGCGGCCGGGGTCGGGGTGAGCGCCGAGCGGGTGCACGCCTTCCTGCGGGCGGTGGACGCGCTGCGGCCCGGCGTGCGGGCGGACGTGTACTGGGCGGGACGGCTGACCCTGTGCGGGGACCGGGACGATCTGGAGCGCTACGAGCGGGTGTTCGGCGCATATTTCGGCGACGGATCCGGCGGGCCCCCGCCCCGGTCGGTACGGATCGCTCCCCGGCCCCGGCTCCGCGCGGCCGTGCGGGAGGCGGCCGCCCGGTCGCGCACCGGCGGCCCGGACGACGAGCCGCAGGGCCCGCCCGTCGCCTCGCTCGCCAGTCCGGTGGAGGTGCTGCGCCACCGGGACGTCGTGGAACTGGATCCGGCCGAACGGGCGCAGGTGCGCCGGCTGCTGGCCGCGTTCGCGCTGCGCGGGCAGTCGCGGCGCAGCGCGCGGCGGCGGCCGGCCCGGCGCGGTCCCGTCGATCCGCACCGCACCGTGCGGGAGATGCTGCGGCGGGGCGGCGAGCCCGCGTTGCTGCGGCGGCACGCGCGCGTGGAACGGCCCCGGCGGGTGGTGCTGCTCGTCGACGTCAGCGGCTCCATGGCGCCGTACGCCGACGCGCTGCTGCGGTTCGCGCACGCGGCGGCCCGGGGGCGGCGCACCGAGGTCTTCACCATCGGCACCCGGCTGACCCGGGTGACACGCGAGCTGTCCCACCGGGACCCGGACCTGGCCATGGCCGCGGTCGCCGAGGCCGTGCCCGACTGGCGCGGCGGCACCCGGCTGGGGGAGCTGCTGCGGGAGTTCCTCGACCGGTGGGGGCAGCGGGGCATGGCGCGCGGCGCGGTCGTGGTGCTGCTGTCCGACGGCTGGGAGCGCGGCGATCCGCGGCTGCTCGCCGCCCAGACGGCCCGGCTGCACCGGCTGGCGCACCGGGTGATCTGGGCCAACCCCCGCAAGGCCCGCCCCGGCTACGCCCCGCTCGCCGCGGGCATGGCCGCGGCCCTGCCGCACGTGGACGCCTTCGTCGAGGGCCACAGCCTCGCCGCGCTGGAGCACCTCGCGGCGGTGGTACGGGGCGCCGACACGGACGCGACCGGCGGGACGGCATCGGCGACCGGCGCCACCCCACCGTCAGCCGCCACCGCCATTGGCGGGCCGGAGCGACCGCCGTGAGGAGAAACCCGGGGGGGGACACGGCCGGCAGGGCTCGGGCGGGGCTGGGTCCCCAGCGCGGCGCCGACGCCTCGCCGCACCGAAGCACCCGGCGGCGGCTGGTACGGGGACGGACGGCGGCACCGCGAACGCACGGCACCCCGCCACTTCGCCGACGCCGCGCGGCACCCTTCACCACCGCCGCCGGTGGGACGTATCGACCGCCGCGGGGAGGGGCCTCGGCGCGGTCGCGGTCGGGTACGGGCGTACCGGCGGGAAAGCGCCGTACCGTGCAGTGAGGCCCCTTGGCGGAACGGACCGCAGGAGAGGAGCGGAGCGTGCGTGACATTCTTCCGGCGCTCGAGCGCTGGTACGCGGCGCGGGTGCCGTTCGGACTCGCCACGGTCGTCTCGGTCAGCCGCAGCGCGCCGCGCGAGCCCGGCGCGTCGATGGCCGTCGGTCCGGACGACGAGGTGGTGGGCAGCGTGTCCGGGGGGTGTGTGGAGGGCGCGGTCTTCGAGCTGGCCCAGGAGGTCGTGGCGAGCGGCGAGGCGCGCCTGGAGACCTTCGGCTACAGCGACGAGGACGCGTTCGCGGTCGGGCTGACCTGCGGGGGCGAGATCACCGTGCTGGTCAGGCCCGTGACGCCCGAGTCGGACCCCGCCTTCGGCGCGGTGGCGGCCTCGGTGGCCTCCGGCGAGCCGGTGACCGTGGCGACCGTCGTCGACGGACCCGCGCCGCGCGGGGCGACGCTCGCGGCCTGGCCCACGACGGTGGCCGGGACGCTGGGCGCGTCCGGGCTGGACGTGGCGGTCACCGCGGACGCCCGCGGCGAACTCGCTCGCGGCGCGACGGGGCTGAGGCACTACGGGCCCCGCGGGGAGCGGCGCGAGGACGCCGTCACGGTGTTCCTGCACTCCTTCGCCCCGCCGCCGCGCATGCTGGTGTTCGGTGCGATCGACTACGCCGCCGCGGTGGCCCGGATCGGCTCCTTCCTCGGCTACCGGGTCACGGTGTGCGACGCCCGCCCGGTCTTCGCCACGCCCAAGCGGTTCCCCGAGCCCGTGGAGGTCGTCGTGGACTGGCCGCACCGCTATCTGCACGCCACGGACACCGACGAGCGCACGGTGATCTGCGTGCTCACCCACGATCCGAAGTTCGACGTGCCGCTGCTGGAGGAGGCACTGCGCCGGCCGGCCGCGTACATCGGGGCGATGGGCAGCCGCCGCACCCATCACGAGCGGCTGGAGCGGCTGATCGAGGCCGGGCTCACCGATGACGAGCTGTCCCGGCTGCGCTCCCCGGTCGGCCTCGACCTCGGCGCCCGTACGCCGGAGGAGGTGGCCGTGTCCGTCGCGGCCGAGATCATCTCTCTGCGCTGGGGCGGCACCGGGGCGCCCCTGACCGCGACCGCCGGAGCCATCCACGCGAACGGCTCCGCCTGAACCGCGACCGGCTCCGCCTGAACGAGCATGGACGAGCCTGGACAACGAGCTGGACGACGAGCTGGACGAGGAGGACGTCATGGAACTGCACCACGCGTTCACGGTGCCCGTACCGGTCGACGACGCCTGGCGGGCGCTCCTCGACATCGAGCGCGTCGCGCCGTGCCTGCCGGGGGCCACCGTGGAGGAGTACGACGGCAAGACGGTGACCGGTTCGGTCAAGGTGAAGCTGGGGCCGATCACCGTGACGTACAAGGGCACGGCGGTCTTCGAGGAGCAGGACGAGGCGGCCCGGCGCATGGTGCTCGTGGCGAGCGGCCGGGAGACGCGCGGGCAGGGCACGGCGCGGGCCACCGTCACGGGCACGCTGGAGGAGCGCGACGGTTCCACGGCCGTGTCGGTGCGGACCGATCTGACGGTGACCGGGCGCCCGGCGCAGTTCGGGCGCGGGGTGCTGGCGGAGGTGGGCGACCGGCTGGTGGGGCAGTTCGCGGACTGTCTGTCGCAGCGGCTGGCCGGTGCGGCGCCGCCGGTTGCCACGGAGCCCGGTCCCGGGCCCGCCCGACCGGCCGCCGGCCCCGTGGAGGGCCGCGGGGCTCCCGCGGCCGGCGAGGCGGAGCCCGCGGTGGGCCGCGAGGAGGCGGAGCCGCTCGACCTGCTGCGCGCCGCCGGCGTGCCGGTCGCCAAGCGCGCGGCGGCGGTGGCCGGGGCGGCCGCGCTGGTGGCGCTGGCCGTCGTCGGCGTACGGCGGCTGCGGCGCCGCTGACGCCGACATCTGTGCCTCGTGGGGAAGGTGTGGACGGTCCGGCCCTTGTTGCCTCTGTGGCCTGCGAGTTTGCGAAATTTCCCGGGTTTGCCGGATTCGATGGTTGGGTTCCGGCCAGGAGGGGTAGGCGGCCGTCAACGGATGAGGCACGCATGCACGCCTCTGCAGCACATGTGCAGCACATTCCTCGCTGGAAGGAGGTCCGTGAGAGCGCATACTCGCAGCTCCCGGGCCGCCTCCGCGCACGGAGCGGCCTGGATCTCGCCGAGAAGTCGGAAACGAGAAAGGGAAGAGTGACCCCGGGGCGGCCCGCGATCGGGCCGCCCTCCTAGTGCCCGGGTTCCGTCACTCTGCGCGTTCACCCGATTCACCCGACCCATCAGGGTGACGGCACCCCTTACCGGCGCGGCAGCCGGTGCAGCTCCACCCCGGTCAGGCGGCCGTCGGCGACCTCTGCCGTCATATAGGTGCAGTGCGGCTGGCGACGGCGGTCGGTCGGCGAACCCGGGTTGAGCAGCCGCAGCCCCGAGGGCGCGGTGGTGTCCCAGGGAATGTGACTGTGGCCGAAGACCAGCACGTCCAGCTCGGGGAAGCGGGCGGCACAGCGGGTCTCGCGACCCTCGGCCGGCCCGGTCTCGTGGACGACGCCGAACCGCAGCCCGCCCAGCTCGGCGTGGGCCACCTCCGGCAGGCGGGCGCGCAGCTCGGGGCCGTCGTTGTTGCCGTACACGCCGATCAGCCGGCGGCTGCGGCTCTCCAGCAGGTCCAGCGTGGCGGTGTCGACCCAGTCCCCGGCGTGCAGGACGACGTCGGCCCGCGGGAGCTCGGCGAGGAGCGGCGCGGGCAGCTCCTTGGCCCGCTTGGGGAGATGGGTGTCGGACGTCAGGAGCAGGCGCACGCGCTCAGCGTAGTGCGGCACCACCGGTGACGCGTCCCGGATCCCGCGGAGACCTCCAGGCCCCCGGGCGAGGTATCCAGGCAAAACTGTTCAGTCCAGGCTGGACAGTTTCACCTGATGGTTCTACGGTGACGGTATGGATCACCAGACCCCCGAGACTCCCGAAGGCGTCTCCGTGTCCGCCGCCCGGGCCGCGCGCGACCTGTGGGTGGTGTTCAGCCGGCTGCGGCGCCGGATCCGCAAGGTGCCGCAGGACGATGACCTCACGCCCTCCCAGGTGTCGGCGCTCACCCTGGTCGGCAAGCACGGGGCCGCCACGGCCAGCGCCCTGGCCGCAGCCGAGGGGGTCCGGCCGCAGTCGATGGCCGCCACCCTCGCCGGCCTCGAGCAGCACGGACTCATCCGGCGCAGCCCCGACCCCGACGACGGCAGGCGGCAGCTCGTCACCCTCACCGACAGCGGCCGCGAGCGCATCGAGGGCAACCGGCAGGTCCGCGCGGAGTGGCTGGCCCGGGCCCTGGAGGACCGGTACACCGAGGACGAGCGGCAGACGATCGTCGAGGCGCTGACGCTGCTGGAACGGCTGACGCAGCCGTGAGAAGCAGTCCCGCCCGCACCATCGGCCGCCGCGCGCGCTCCAGGGGCACGGCGCCCCCGCCCCCCGGGTCCTTCGACCGTCGCCTGATCGCCCCGATGATCCTGGGGTCGGTCCTCAATCCGATCAACTCCTCGATGATCGCGGTGGCCCTCGTTCCGATCGGCACCGCCTTCGGGGCACCGCCGGCCCGGACGGTCTGGCTGGTCTCGGCGCTCTACCTGGCGACCGCCGTGGGCCAGCCCGTCATCGGGCGGCTCGTCGACATGTACGGGCCCCGCCGGCTCTATCTCATCGGTACGGCCCTGGTGGGAGCGGCGGGCCTGCTGGGCGCCCTCGCCCCGACGCTGGGCGCACTCATCGGCGCACGGGTGCTGCTGGGGTTCGGGACCTCGGCGGCGTACCCGGCGGCCATGCAGCTCACCCGGCGCGAGGCCGAGCGGACGGGACAGGACAGCCCGACTGGCGTACTGACGGCACTGGCGGTCGCCAACCAGACGGTGGCCGTGGTGGGTCCGGCACTCGGCGGCCTGCTGATCGGCGCAGGCGGCTGGCGCGCCGTGTTCACGGTCAACGTGCCGCTGTCCGCGGCCTGTCTGGTCCTCGGCACGCTGCGGCTCCCGAGGGAGCGGCGCACCGCGACCGCCCGCCGGGACGTGGATCTGCCCGGCATGGTCCTGTTCGCGGGCATGCTCGTGGCGCTGATGCTGTTCCTGATGGAGCCGCGGACGGACCACTGGTACCTGCCGCTGCTCGCCGCCGCCGCGGGCGCCGCCTTCGCGGTGCGGGAGCTGCGGGTCGCGCGGCCCTTCGTCGACCTGCGGGTGCTGGGCGGCAATGTGCCGCTGCTGGCCACGTATGGGCGCCAGCTGCTCGGCTACACCACCTCCTACGCCTTCATGTACGGCTACACGCAGTGGCTGGAGGAGGGCCGCGGACTCGGCGCCTCCACGGCCGGACTGGTGCTCCTTCCGCTGTCGGCCGCCGCGCTCACCGTCTCCGGTCTGACCGGGCGCCGCGAGGCCGTACGGGCGAAGCTCGTCGTCGGGGCCGCCGTCCAGGTCGTCGCCTGTGCCGTCCTGCTGCTGGTCGGCTCCGGCAGCCCGGTGTGGCTGCTGCTCGCGGCGGGAGTCGTGATGGGCGTCCCGCAGGGGCTGATCGGCCTCGCCAACCAGAACGCGCTCTACCGGCAGGCCGATCCGGCGCGGATCGCCTCGGCCGCCGGGCTGCTGCGCACCTTCATGTACCTCGGCGCGCTGGCCGCCTCCGCGGCCACCGCGGGATTCTTCCCGCACCGCGCCGACACGGCCGGGCTGCACGGCCTGGCCCTGTTCATGATCGTCGGATCGGCGCTGCTGCTGGCGAGCGCCCTGCCCGCCCGATCATTCGCCCGTCTCGTCCGCCGCGGGACCGAGACCCCGGGCACAACCGAAACCCCTGGCAACTCCGAAACCCCCGGCAAGACCCGAAAGGCCTGAAACCCCCATGGCAGTCACCGCCCTCGACCCGCGTACGGCCCTCGTCGTGATCGACCTGCAGGCCGGCATCGCCGCCGCGCCGACCGCTCCCCACTCCGGTGCCGACGTCGTCGCGCGCTCCGTGGAGCTCGCCGACGCCTTCCGCGCCCGCGACCTGCCCGTCGTACTGGTGCGGGTCTCCTTCTCCCCCGACCTCGGGGACGTTCCGCCCGGCCGCACCGAGGCGGCGGGCTCCGGCCGGGCCCGCCCCGAGGGCTGGGACGTGATCGTGCCCGAACTGGCGGGCCACTCCGGCGACATCGCCGTCACCAAGCACAACTGGGGTGCCTTCCACGGCACCGACCTCGATGTGCAGCTGCGTCGCCGAGGGGTGACGCAGATCGTGCTGACCGGCATCGCGACCAGCATCGGCGTGGAGTCCACCGCACGCGCCGCCCACGAGCACGGCTACCACGTCACGCTGGCCACCGACGCCATGAGCGACATGGACGCGGAGGCCCACAGCAACAGCCTGACGCGGATCTTCCCGCGTCTGGGCGAGACGGGCACCACCGCCGAGATCCTGGAGCTGCTGGCCAAGACCCACGGCTGACCAGGACGGCGGCGCGGGGCGAGGACAAGGGCGGACGGGTCGGTCCTCGCCCCGCACGACGTCGGTCGGTCCCCTCAGGGGGTGTCTCGCCGGTCAGTCCTCACCCCGCACGATGTTCCAGTCGGCACCGCCGTGGTCCGACCGCGAGCCGCCCCGGTCGTCGACCGCCGGCAGGCAGGTGCGCACGCCGTTCTCCCGCCTTCGGTGGGTCTCCGCCCAACCCGTCTCCTCGGGACGGTGGGTCACCGGTTTGTCCGTGGTGTGCGCGGTCACGACGCTCATCTTCCTTCTGCGTCCGGTCCTGTCCTGTCCGGTCCGTTCCAGTCCCGCCCGGTGGTCCGGTGGGGAACCGGAACCCCGCGGGCCTGGGGTTTTCGGGTCCCCGGGCATGTCCGGGGCAAACCCGCCGCTCATGTGGCGCCCGGGCCCCCGCCGCCGAAGGAGCCGCTGGATCCCGCGTTCCAGCGCGGGCGGCTCTGGTCCCCGCTGCGCCTGCTGCCGGACGAACCGAGTTCGTGCGGGGTGAGGCGGCGACCGGTCTCCTCGGCGCGCGGAACCTCGTCCGGTTCGCGCCGCTGCCGGGTCTCGTGGACGGGCCCGGACTCCGGAAGGGTCGGGTGTTCGCCGCCACGGGGGGTCCTCGATTCGCTCCGCATCACCTTGATCCCGAACCGGACGGCCCAGATCAGCACGCCGACGAGGACCAGACCGCCGACGACGAAGGCGGCGACCCCGAAGCCCGAGCCCGCCGCGGCTGTTTCATACCCAGTGGTGTCCATGCCGACCGGGTACCCGGCCCCGGCCTGCGGATACCTGGCGGCCGGGCCGGATCACGGCTCCCGCGGCCCGGTGCCGTCGTCTTCCCCGGCCGGCCGCGCGGCCCGCTCCACGTCGGCCTCCACCTCGGTGCGGGGCCTTCCCTCGTCGCTCGCGTACTCGTTCAGGGCGGCCTGCAGATCGCGCGCGAGGTCGCGCCAGGCGCGCCAGGCCGTCTCGTACGTCTCGCTCTGCAGCCCGGTCCACCGCTCCTGCGCGGGCGGCCCGTAGTTCTGCCGCAGTTGCTCGACCCGGGTGTGCGCCTCGTCGGCCGCGCGCTGCTTCGCGACAAGCTCTTCGAAGGTGTGTGACACAGCCCAGGACCCTAGACAGGGCAGGGCCGCACGGCTGCTCAGACCTGCCGTGGTCCGGGTGCGGCACACCCGTGTGGCGGTCCGTGCGGCCCGCCCGCCGTCACCGGCAACGCCCGGTTCCGGTCGCGGTCGGCGGCCGCGGGTCCCGGTCACTCCCCCAGGACCAGCTCGCTCCACACCTGCTTGCCGCCGCTGACCGGCAGGGTGCCCCAGGCGGCCGACACGGCCTCGACGAGGAGGATGCCCCGGCCGCCGGTGGCCTCCCAGCCGATGCGGGTCGGCTTGACGGGCGTACGCGGCGAGGTGTCGGCGACCGCGATGCGCAGCCGGTCGTTGACGAGGGTGAGGTCCAGGCGTACCTGGCCGTCGGTGTGCACGAGGGCGTTGGTGACCAGTTCGGAGACGACGAGGAGGGCGGCGTCGGCGTCGGCGGTCACCTCCCAGGCGCGCAGGGTGCGCCGGGTGAAGCGGCGCGCGTGGCTGACCGCCTCGGGCACCCGCCACACCGTCCAGGTCTCCCGGAGCGGGCGCACGGCCAGCCCCTCGTAGCGCATCAGCAGCAGCGCGATGTCGTCGTTGCGCCCGGCGTCGGTGAGCAGGCCGTCGGCGACCAGTCCGAGGTGGCCGGGGTCGGCGGCGGCCAGCCGGTCGGCCAAGCAGGCCATGCCCTGGTCGATGTCGGAGGTCGGTGACTCCACGAGGCCGTCCGTGGTCAGGGCGAGCACCGTGCCGGGCTGGAGCCGCAGGGGGTTCATCGGGAAGTCGGCCTGGGCGAGCACTCCGAGCGGCGGGCCGCCCTCCACCTCCGCGATCTCCACGCTGCCGTCCGGGTACCGCAGCACAGGGGGCAGATGTCCGGCGCGTACGCACCAGGCCGTGCCGCCCTCCATGTCCACGTCGACGTAGGCGCAGGTGGCGAACAGGTCGGTCTCCATGTCCAGCAGGAGCCGGTTGGCGTGGGAGACGACGACGTCCGGGGGGTGGCCCTCGGCGGCGTAGGCGCGCAGCGCGGTACGCATCTGCCCCATGAGAGTGGCCGCGCCCGCGCTGTGGCCCTGGACGTCGCCGATGACGAGGGCGACGTGGTTGTCGGGCAGCGGGATCACGTCGTACCAGTCGCCGCCGAGCTCCAGGCCGGCCGTCGCGGGCAGATAGCGGGCCACCGCCTCCGCGCCGGGCAGTTTCGGCAGCCGGCGGGGCAGCAGGGTCCGCTGGAGCATGCCGACGAGCTCGTGCTCGGCGTCGAAGGCGTGGGCGCGCATCAGGGCCTGGCCGGCGAGGCCGGCCGAGGCGGTGAGCAGGGCGCGTTCGTCGGGGCCGAAGTCGTGCGGTTCGTCCCAGCCGATCAGGCAGGCGCCGGCCATCCGGCCGGCGGCGGGCAGCGGCAGCACCGCGAGGCCGCCGGGGCCGACGTCGGCGAGGGCGGGCTCCAGCGCGGTTCCCGCGGGCCAGATATGGGCGCGGCCCTCGTTGAGGGCGGCGGCCAGGGTGGGCATGGCCCGTACCGGCGCGTCCGGCCACTCGGTGCGCCACTCCAGGCGCCACAGTTCGGGCCAGGCCTCCGGTTCGGGCGGGTCGAGGACGGTGACGACGAGCCGGTCGTTCTCCAGTTCGGCGAGCGCGATCCGGTCGGCGCGCAGCGGCTTGCGCAGGGCGGTGACCACGGCCTGGCTGACGTCCCGGACGGTGCCCGCGGTCGCCAGGGCTGCGGCCAGGCGCTGGACGCGGGCCACGTCGGTGACGTCGGGGCGCAGGGTGGAGGCGTCGGCGACGGTGCCGACCAGGCGGGCCGGCCGACCCTCGCCGCCGGCCAGCAGCCGGCCGCGCAGCCGCAGCCACCTGGGCGGCCCGTCGGGCTGCAGGACACGGAACTCCAGCTCGCGTTCGCCGATGGTCATGTGGTCGGCCTCCACCACGGACATCAGCGCGGGCAGGTCCTCCGGCACGGTCAGCGCGAGCAGGGTCTCGACCCTGCCGTCGAAGTCGGCGCGGCCGATGCCGAACAGGGCCAGGAGGTCGTCGCCGACCTCGACCCGGCCGGTGTCCATGGCGAGGCTGAACGCGTTGGGCGGCAGCTCCTCGCCCTGCGCGGCCTCGTCGGGCGCGGGACATGCGACGGCCTCGGCGACCAGCTCCAGGCACTCCCGGTCCTCGCTGTCGAAACCGCCGGGGCTCTCGGTGACCACGAGCAGACAGCCGCGCCCGTTCCCGGGCAGCGGCAGCACGGCCATGAAGGCGTCGCACTCGGGCATCCGCCGCGCGTCGGAGCAGTCGGCGACCTCCTCCGGCACGAGCCACAGGGCCCGCCCGGCGCGGTGGGCGTCGGCCATCGGGGACCGCCCGGCCAGGGGGTAGGCGTCGCGCAGCCCGTACAGGGTCCTCGGGACGCCGACGGACTCCGACAGGCACAGCACGTCACCGGTCTCGGCGCGGGTGTAGACGCCGGCGAAGGCGGCCGAGGTGAAGACGAGGGCCTGTTCCAGGACGCGGCGCGGCCGGTCGCCCGGGACGGTGGTGGCGGCGACCGTCCTGAGGGCAAGTTCGGCCCGCAGAGACCTTGTTCTGCGTGTCGTAGCGCCCTCACTGACCACGTTGGCCATTACAGCGCGTATCGGCCCGTCGCGCAGCCCCTGTGACGGTTCCGCGAAGTCACTGAGAGCATCGCTCGCCGTGCGCGCCGGGCGTTCACGAGGGAGCCTTGATCCGGGGGACCCGTCGCGCGGCCGTGCGTGTACGAGGAGGTGGTCGGCGTGGCCGAGGGCCGACCGTCCGGACCGGCGCCGCCGACCGACACCGGAGCGGTCGGGCGACCGCTGCTGTCCCTGGCGCTGGCGGCCATGATGGACGAGGTCCACGCGCACTCCGGCGCCGTGTATCTGCTCGCGCCCGACCAGCCGGTGCTGGAGATGGCCGTGATGGCGGGCATGCCCCGCGCGTTCGTCGCGCCCTGGGAGCGGGTCGGGCTGAGCGCGCCGGTGCCGGTCGCCCAGGCGGTGCGCGAGCGGGGGCTGGTCTGGGTCGGCGGGGAGGAGGAGATGGCCCGCTGCTTCCCGCGGATCGCCGTGGTCCTGCCCTACCCGTTCGCACTGGCCGCGCTGCCCCTGGCGACCCCGTCCGCCGTGTACGGCGCCGTCTTCGTGACCTGGCCCGCGGAGCACCCTCCGGTGCTGGGCGACTGGGAGCGGGAGCATCTGACCGGAGCCTGCGACCGGCTGGCGCTGCGTCTGGAGCGGGCGGCGGCCGAGCGCCGCACGCTGCGTCCGGAGCCGGATCTCCTCGCCGTCCCGCCGGCGGGCGGGTCGGCCGGGGTGCTGGGCTCGGTCGAGGCGGCCCGGATGGTGCACCGCCTGCCGTACGGACTCGCCTCGCTCGATCTGCACGGCCGGGTGTCGTACGCCAACGCCGCCGCGGCCGAGCTGCTCGGCCTGCCCGTCAGCGAGCTGCTCGGGACCCGGCTGTGGGCGTCGGTGCCGTGGCTGAACGACCCGATGTACGAGGACCGCTACCGGGGCGCGCTGCTCAGTCAGCACGTCACGTCCTTCGTGGCGCTGCGCCCGCCCGGAGACTGGCTGTCGTTCCGGATGTACCCCGACACCACCGGGCTGAGCGTCCGGATCAGCCGGGCCCGGGCGGTGGCGGAGCTCGGCCGCGCCACGCCCCCGCCCGGCGAAGCCTCCCCGCCACCCAGTCTGGTGACCATCTCGCAGGTCCTGGGCCTGGCCGGGGCGCTGACCGAGGCGGTGGGCGTGCAGGACGTGGTGCAGCTGGTCGCGGACGAGATCGTCCCGGCCGTCGGCAGTCAGGGCCTGATGATCCTCGGTTCCCAGTCGGGGCGGCTGCACGTGCTGGGGCAGCGCGGCTACCGGGACGCGCGGGCCATCGAGCAGTTCCACGGGACTCCACTGTCCGCGCCGGCACCGAGCACACGGGTGCTGACGACCGGGGCGCCCGCGTTCTTCGACTCCCGGCAGCAGCTGGAGCGGCTGTATCCGGTCCGGCAGGCGATCCGGGACGGCTTCGCCGCCTGGGCGTACCTGCCGCTCATCGCGTCCGGGCGCCCGGTGGGCACCTGTGTGCTGGCCTACGCCGACCCCCATCCCTTCCCCGCGGAGGAGCGGGCGGTGCTGACGAGCCTGGGCGGGCTGATCGCGCAGGCGCTGGAGCGCGCCCGGCTCTACGACGCCAAGCACCGGCTGGCCCACGGTCTGCAGCAGGCGCTGCTGCCGCACTCGCTGCCGCGGCTGCCGGGTTTCGACGCGGCGGCCCGCTATCTGCCGGCCACCCAGGGCATGGAGATCGGCGGCGACTTCTACGACCTGGTGCCCGCCCGGCCGACGGCCGCCGCCGTGATCGGGGACGTGCAGGGGCACAACGTGACCGCCGCCGGCCTGATGGGACAGCTGCGTACGGCCGTACGCGCCTACACGACGGTCGGGCAGGAGCCGCAGGACGTCATGCGGAGCACCAACGGGCTGCTGATGGACCTGGGAGTCGAGCTGTTCGCGAGCTGTCTGTACCTGCGGCTCGACGCGGCCGACGGCTCCGCGGTGATGTCCCGGGCGGGGCACCCGCCGCCGCTGCTGAGACGGCCGGACGGACGGGTGCGCGTGCTCGACCTGGCCGGCGGCCCGTTGCTGGGCATCGACCCGGCCGCCACGTATCCGACGACACGCGTCGACCTCGCCCCCGGCTCGGTGCTCGTCCTCTACACCGACGGGCTCGTCGAGACACCCGGGGCGGACATCGAGGACGCGCTCGCCGAGCTGGGACAGCGGCTCGGCGCGGCCGGGGACGTGCCGCTGAGCCAGCTGGCCCACGTCCTGGTGGAGCAGTCGGCGGTGGTACGGGAGCGGATCGACGACGTGGCCGTGCTGCTGCTGCGGGCGCGCGGGAACCGCTGACGCCGAGGCGGCGGACGGGACGGCGTTGGAAGGGCCGAGGGAGTACGGATCGGTCCGGCCGTCCCGCCGGAGGGCCGGACCGATCCACTGACCGGTGGGAACCGCCGGGTGTACCGGTCAGTGGCCCTGGGCCGTGCCGGAGCCGTCGGCCGTTCCGGAGCCGTCGGCCATCCCGGATCCGTCGCCCGCGCCGGAGTTGTCCGCCGTGCCGGAGCCGTCCCCGGTGCCCGACGGGTCGCCGGGCGCGGTCTCCGAGCCGGCGCCGGACGGGTCTTGGCCGGCCTGCTGGTCCCCGCTGCCCTGCGCGCCGGCACCCTGGTCCCCGGCACCCTGCTGCCCGGCACCGTCGCCCGCGCCGCCGCCGTTGCCGGCGCCGAGGGTCGCGCCGGTCGCCTGGAGCGCCGCGGTGACCGGCTGGAAGAAGGTCTCGCCGCCCTGGGTGCAGTCGCCGCTGCCGCCCGAGGTGAGGCCGACCGCCCCGCCGTCCTGGGTGAACAGCGAGCCGCCGCTGTCGCCGGGTTCGGCGCAGACGTTCGTCTGGATGAGGCCGTTGACGGTGTCGACGCCGTTCGGGTCGGTCTCGCTCTGGAAGTTGACGGTGGCGTCGAGGCCCGTGACGGTCCCGTTGTGCAGGCCGGTGGTGCTGCCCATGCGGAAGACGGTCTCGCCGACGGTGGCGTCGGCGGCCTGGGTGATCTGGACGGTCTGCCCGTTGCCGACGTTGACGTCGCTCGGCGCCTGGGTGTTGGGGTCGTCGTACTTGACCAGGGAGAAGTCGTTGCCGGGGAAGGTGGCCTGGTCCACCGTGGCGATCGGCTGCCCGTTCTGGGAGTCGGCCCACTGCTTGGCCGCGACGCCGCAGTGACCGGCGGTCAGGAACGCCGGACTGCCGTCGGAGGCGGTGACGTTGAAGCCGAGGGAGCAGCGGACGGTGCCGCCCTGCGCCTGGGCGAAGATGGCGTCGCCGCCGGAGGCGAAGGTCTTGAAGGTGCCGGCGGACTTCTTCAGCGTCGCCATGCCGGGGCCGAGGCTCTGGACGGTGGACTGGAGTCGGTCCCACCGGGCGCCGGTGACCGTGCTGTCGGCGGTGACCACGACCTTGTTCGTCCGCGGGTCGACGGCCCACGAGGTGCCGGGGATGGTGGCCCTGGCCTTCAGGGTCCGCGCGGCCGACTTCAGCTCGGCGGTGCTGTTGTCGACCCGGCGGACGGTCGCGCCCGCCTTCTTCGCCTGGACGACGACGTTGTCGTCGCCGCTCACCACGTTCACGACCAGCTGCTGCCTGGCACTGTCGTAGTAGGAGCCGGCGAGGGCGTCGCCGAGTGACGCGGCCAGTCGGGTGGCGAGGTCCGAGGCGTCCGTCGCCTTGAGGGTTCTGGGGGTGGCGTCGCCCGCCGCGCCGTCCTGGGAGGCGTTGGCGTTGGGGAGCAGCATCGCCGCCGCGCCGAGCGCCACCACGCCGCCCGCCGCTATCGCGGCCTTGCGCTTCGGAATTCGCTTGTGACTCAAACTTCTCGACCTCCTGGGGACGGGGCCGGGACCGCCGTCCGGCAGTGGGTTGGGGGGCGCCTGGATGGCTGTTGGTACGCACGACTCGGGCGGGGCGTTCAATTCCGTTTCCCGGCCGGCCCCGTGGTGCGCTTCCCAACTGGCCCCGTGACGGCCGGAATCGGCGACTCGCCGTCGGGCACGGGCCGCAGACGCTCACGGCGGACGGACTACGCCAAGCGATCGATCAACAACGTTCCGTCGACGAACCGCCGTCGATCGAGAGCGGAATCACGGCTTCAGCGAATCTGCACAGCGAATACCCAACGGAGTCACGGCGCACGGCGGATCTGCACAACCGCACGCCCCCGGAGGCGGCATTGGCGCGGAGTGCCGGATTCGTCACCACCGGGGCAAGGGCCTGAACGCACCGATGCCGTGGGGCATGTGAAGAAGTGGCCGACAAGTCGTGCCCACACATGCACGGATGGCGTGGTCGGAGCGACAAGTTCCCAGGTGAGAGGCCTGGTTGAGTGGAAGCCGCGGGCGGCAGCGTGCTTTGATCCATCGCACTGCGGGGCCCGCCGGTCGCACATGAGTCCGGTGTCCGGCCCCCGTGGTCGCGGCCGTCCATCTGTCCCAGAGGGGGCCGCTTCCCCCTTGTGAATCCCCCATAGGAAGGGAAGTTCCATCATGAACTCCACCCCCCAGGTTGAGACCGTCGAGATCTCCGACGCCGAGCTCGACAACGTCTCCGGCGGTCTGGCTGTGAACGCTCTCGGCACCGCCACCGGCCTGGTGGACGGCGTTGCCCCGGTGTCCGGCCTGGTCGACACGGCCGTCGGCACCATCGAGGGTGTGACCGGCCTGAACACCGCCCCGGTCACCAACCTGGTCGCCGGTCTCTGATCGCACCGCGTCACCCGAGTCCCGGAGCCGGCCCCTGGTTCCGGGACTCTCGGGCGTGCCCCACTTCTCATGGCTCGGTTCGCCTCCGGGGCGCCCCTTCGGCACACTCGCCGAGCTCTCCGCAAGTCATCACAAGTAGCGAGATTCCGTGCAGTTCCGCCAACAGGCCCTCGCCAAACTCCAGTCACCCGAAGAGCTCGACCTTCCGGTCCGGCTCGCCCGTCCGCAGGGCTGGCTCGTGCTGTCCGTCACGCTCGTGGCGATGGCCGCCGCCTGCGTGTGGGCCGTGACCGGGTCGGTGGCCTCCACGGTCTCCGCGCCGGCCGTCCTCACCCACGGTCAGGGCAGTTACGTCCTGCAGAGCCCGGTCGCCGGACAGGTCACCGCGGTGCTCGCCGAGCAGGGCGAGCGGCTGCCCGCGAACGCGCCCGTGCTGAAGGTGCGGACGGCTCAGGGCGAGTCGGTCGTCCGTACGGTCGCCGCGGGGCGGATCACCGCGCTCGCCGCCACCATCGGGCAGATCATCTCCACCGGTGCGAACGTCGCCGCCGTCGAGAAGGTCGCCCACGCCTCCGACCCGCTGTACGCCACCGTCTACGTCCCCGCCCAGAACGCCGCCGACATCCCCGCCGACGCCCCCGTCGACCTGACCGTCTCCTCCGTGCCGGCCCAGCGCTACGGCGTGCTGCGCGGCCGTGTGAAGTCGGTGGACCGCTCGGCGCAGTCGGCCCAGCAGATCGCCGCGTACCTCGGGGACAGCCAGCTGGGCGAGCAGTTCAGCCGGAAGGGACGCCCGGTCGCCGTGCTCGTACGGCTCGACGTGTCGTCCACGACGAAGAGCGGCTACCGGTGGTCGTCCGCGGACGGCCCGCCGTTCCGGCCGGACTCCATGACCCTGGCCACGGCCTCGATCCGCCTGGCCGACCAGCGTCCCGTCGATTGGCTGCTGCCGTGACCACCACCGCTCCCGAGACCCGGGGCCGCCGCCGCGCCGCCCCGCCCAGGCGCCCGGTCCCCAAGGGGCGGGGCCGGACCGTCCGTACGCCCACGGTGCTCCAGATGGAGGCCGTGGAGTGCGGCGCCGCCTCGCTCGCCATGGTGCTCGGCCACTACGGCCGCCATGTCCCGCTGGAGGAGCTGCGCATCGCCTGCGGTGTCTCCCGCGACGGCTCGCGCGCCAGCAATCTGCTGAAGGCGGCGCGGAGTTACGGCCTGACGGCCAAGGGCATGCAGATGGACACCGCCGCCCTCGCCGAGGTGAAGGCGCCGGCCATCCTGTTCTGGGAGTTCAACCACTACGTCGTCTTCGACGGCGTGGGCCGCCGCCTGGGCCGGCGTGGGGTGTTCGTCAACGACCCCGCCAAGGGCCGCCGTTTCGTCCCCATGGAGGACTTCGACACCAGCTTCACCGGTGTGGTGCTGGTGCTGGAGCCGGGCGAGGGGTTCACCCGGGGCGGGCGCAGGCCCGGGATCCTGGGCGCCATGCCGGCCCGGCTGCGCGGCACCGCGGGCGCCCTGCCGGCGGCGATGCTGGCGAGCCTGCTGCTGGTCGTGGTCGGCGCGGCGGTGCCCGCGCTCAGCCGCACCTACATCGACACCTACCTCATCGGCGGGCAGACGTCCCTGCTGGGCGTGCTGTTCGCGTCGATGGGCGCGTGCGTGCTGCTCACCGTCGTGCTGACCTGGCTTCAGCAGGCCAACCTGCTGCACGGCCGGGTGATCTCCTCCACCCTGGCCGGGGCCCGCTTCCTGCGCCATCTGCTGCGGCTGCCGGTGACGTTCTTCGCCCAGCGCAGCCCGGCCGACCTGGTGCAGCGGCTCCAGTCCAACGACCAGGTCGCCGAGACGCTGGCCCGCGACCTGGCGGCGGCGGGCGTGGACGCGGTGGTCGTGGTGCTGTACGCGGTGCTCCTCTACACCTACGACCCACAGCTGACCTTCGTCGGCATCGGCGTGGCGCTGCTGAACATCGTGGCGATGCGCGTGGTCGTACGGCTGCGCGCGACCCGTACGGCGAAGCTGCGCGCGGACACGGCGCGGCTGACGAACACCGCCTACACCGGCCTTCAGCTGATCGAGACGATGAAGGCGACCGGCGGTGAGGACGGCTACTTCCGCACCTGGGCCGGACAGCACGCGACCACCCTGGAGGAGCAGCAGCGGCTCGGGGTGCCGAGCGCCTGGCTGGGTGTGGTCGCGCCGACGCTGGCGACGCTGAACAGCGCGCTGATCCTGTGGATCGGCGGGATGCGGGCGGTGGAGGGCCACATCTCGGTCGGTCTGCTGGTCGCCTTCCAGGCGCTGGTGACCCGGTTCACCGCGCCGCTGACCCGCCTCAACGGTGTCGCCGGCCGTATCCAGGACTTCGCGGCCGACGTGGCCCGGCTCAAGGACGTGGAGAACTTCCGCACCGACCCGCTCTACGCCCGTCCCGGCGCCGGCGACTCCGCCCGCCGGCTGCACGGCCATGTGGAGCTGCAGAACATCAGCTTCGGCTACAGCCCGCTGGACAACCCGCTGCTGACGGGCTTCGACCTGGCCGTGGGGCCGGGTCAGCAGGTGGCGCTGGTCGGCGGCTCGGGCAGCGGCAAGTCGACGGTCTCGCGGCTCATCTCGGGTCTGTACACGCCCTGGGAGGGCGTGATCCGCATCGACGGGCAGCGCCTGGAGGACATCCCCCGGGGCGCCCTGGCCGCCTCCGTGTCCTTCGTCGACCAGGACGTGTTCCTCTTCGAGGGCACCGTCCGCGACAACGTGGCCCTGTGGGATCCGTCGATCCCGGACGAGGCCGTGGTGGAGGCGCTGCGCGACGCCGCCCTCCACGACGTGGTGGTGCGCCGTCCGGGCGGCATCCACAGCCGGGTCGAGCAGGACGGCCGGAACTTCTCCGGCGGACAGCGCCAGCGCCTGGAGATCGCGCGGGCACTGGTGCGCCGGCCCAGCATTCTCGTCCTGGACGAGGTGACGAGCGCGCTGGACGCCGAGACCGAGCAGGTGGTCATGGACAATCTGCGGCGGCGCGGCTGCGCCTGCGTGGTGATCGCGCACCGGCTGTCCACCGTGCGCGACAGCGACGAGATCGTGGTGCTCCAGCACGGCACGGTCGTCGAACGCGGACGGCACGAGGAGCTGGTGGCGCGCGGCGGCGCGTACGCGGCACTGGTCAGGGAGCGGTGAGATGACGACCGTCGGCGAAGGCGATCTCGTCCTCGGGGCGCTCGCGTCCCTGGGCACGCCGGTGGACTGCACGGGCCTGAACCGGCTCGACCTGGAAGGGCCGCAGGTGCTGTGGCTGGTCGCGTCCGGCGCGGTGGACCTGTTCGCGGTGGACGCGGCGCAGCAGGGCCACTGGCACCATCTCGGCCGGCTGGAGGCGGGCTCGCTGCTGCTCGGCCCGGTCGCGGGCCCCCGGCACACCCTGGTGGCGCGACCGCTCAGGGACTGCGTGGTGCGCCGCATCGGGCTGCGCGAGCTGTACCAGCCGGCCGCCACCCAGACCTGGTCGTACGACGAGTACGGCAACCCCCAGTACGTGCCGCCCACGACCAGCCCGCTGGAGTACGCGCTCGCGCTCGGCGTGGGCCGCAGCCTGTCCGTCCTCTTCCAGGCCCCGATGGCCGAGGACCGGTCCGCGGCGCCCGCCGACGACGACGTGTTCTGGATGCAGGTGCCGCCGGGCAGCGTGCAGTACGGGGCGCTGTACGGCGCCGAGGCGGCGGCCGACCTGCTGATGGATCCCGCCCTGTGGCAGTCCATGGTGGACCAGCAGTACCGGCTGCTGACCTCCCTCGACCGCTGGATCGAGGAGCTGGAGCGTACCCATGAGACCCGGACGGCGGCGGGCATCAAGGCCGGTGAGGCGGTCCGTGCCCAGGCCGACCGGACGCTGCTGGCCTCCATCGGCCGCTCCCCGGGGAAGCGCGCCACGGCCGCGGACGCCGATGCCACGTACGCGGCCTGCGAGCTGGTCGCCCGCACCGCCGGGATCCGGCTCGCCGCTCCGCCGCAGTCCGGCACAGGCGGCGACCGGCTGGATCCGGTGGAGCGGGTCGCCCTGGCCTCCCGGGTGCGCACCAGGGCCGTACGACTGCACGGCAACTGGTGGCGGGAGAACGTCGGCCCGTTGGTGGGCCACCGGGCGCTGTCGGGCGCGCCGGTCGCGCTGCTGTGGCGGCGCGGCGGCTATGTCGCCGTGCACCCCGCGACCGGGCGCGAGACGCCGATCGAGAAGGCGAACGCGGAGGAGTTCGAGCCGCGCGCGGTGATGTTCTACCGGCCGCTGCCCGAGGGCCGGCTCGGCCCGTTCGGGCTGTTCCGCTTCAGTCTGCGCGGCACCCGCGGGGATCTGCTGAACCTGCTGGTCAGCGGGCTGGTGACGGTCGCGATCGGGGCGCTGGTGCCGATCGCCACCGGCAAGGTGCTGGGTGAGTTCGTGCCGCGGGCCGAGCAGGGGCCGATCGCGCGGGTGTGTCTGGCGGTGATGGTCAGCGGTCTGGTGGCGGCGGCCTTCATGCTGCTGGAGAACCTGACCATCCTGCGGCTGGAGGGGCGCATCGAGGCGACCCTGCAACCGGCCGTGTGGGACCGGCTGCTGCGCCTGCCGACGAAGTTCTTCACCGAGCGGTCCACCGGTGAGCTGGCGAGTGCCGCCATGGGCATCAGCTCCATCCGCAGGCTGCTGGCGGGGGTCGGTCCGGTCGTCGCCCAGTCGGTGACGGTGGGCGTGATGAACCTGGCGCTGCTGTTCTGGTACAGCGCGTCGATGGCGCTGGCGGCGATCGGCATGCTCGTGGTGATCGCGGCCGTGTTCCTGGGGCTCGGGCTGTGGCAGGTGCGCTGGCAGCGGCGGCTGGTGGTGCTCACCAACAAGCTGAACAACCAGGCCTTCCAGACCCTGCGCGGGCTGCCGAAGCTGCGGGTGGCGGCGGCCGAGAACTACGCGTACGCGGCCTGGGCCGAACGGTTCGCGGACAGCCGGGAACTGCAGCAGAAGGTGGGCCGGATCAAGAACCTCACCACGGTGCTGGGCGCGGTGTACCTGCCGGTGTGCACTCTTCTGATGTTCATGCTGCTGGCCGGTCCGGCGCGCGGCACGATGTCGGCGGCGGCCTTCCTGACCTTCAACACCTCGGTGACGATGCTGCTGACCTCGGTCACCCAGCTGACCGGCGCCTTCGTCTCGGCGGTGGCCGCGCTGCCGCTGTTCGAGGAGATCCGGCCGGTGCTGGACGCCGCGCCGGAGGTGCGCGCGGCGAGCACCCGGCCGGGGCCGCTCTCCGGGGCGATCGAGGCGCGGCGGCTGTCGTTCCGGTACGCCGACGACGGGCCGCTGGTCCTGGACGACGTGTCGTTCCAGGTGCGGCCGGGCGAGTTCGTGGCGGTCGTCGGGCCCAGCGGCTGCGGCAAGTCGACGCTGCTGCGGCTGATGATCGGCTTCGACCGGCCGCTGTCGGGCAGTGTGCTGTACGACGGCCAGGACCTGGCGGCGCTCGACCAGTCGGCGGTGCGCCGGCAGTGCGGGGTGGTGCTCCAGCACGCGCAGCCCTTCACCGGCTCGATCCTGGACGTCATCCGCGGCACCGAGCCGTGCTCGCCGGAGGAGGCGATGGCGGCGGCGGAGCTGGCGGGGCTGGGCGAGGACATCAGGCGGATGCCGATGGGCCTGCACACCATCGTCTCGGGCGGCTCGGCCGTCTCCGGCGGCCAGCGGCAGCGCCTGATGATCGCCCAGGCCCTCGTACGGCGCCCCCGGATCCTCTTCTTCGACGAGGCGACCAGCGCCCTGGACAACGACACGCAGCGCACGGTGATCGAGAGCACCCGCAAGCTCAACGCCACGCGCGTCGTCATCGCGCACCGCCTGTCCACGGTGCTGGACGCGGACCGGGTCGTCGTCATGGAGGACGGCCGGGTCGTCCAGCAGGGCACGCCCGCCGAACTGCTCGCGGACACCGGCGGCCGGCTGCACGAGCTGGTGCGACGCCAGCTGGCGTGAGGCGTCCGGGCCGGACCGGTCAGTCCGCCGAGGGCCGGTCCACGCCGGGGACCGGAGCCCCGGAAGGGAGTCCGGCCGCGAGGTAACCCTCGTAGAAGCCCTGCCACGCCGAGTGGACCCCGGCGTGCGGGCCCTCGACGCGCTCGCCTCGTGCCTTCGCGTCCAGGGCGGACAGGCAGACCTCCCAGCCGGCGCCGTTGCGCGCGGCCGTGTTCTCGGCGCTCAGCACGTTGGTGAGGGTGAAGCGGGTGCGCTTGTCGTCGAGCTCCTCCAGGTCGAAGCGGAGTTCGTCGCCGCCCCAGTCGAAGGAGAGGTGCCGGGGCGGGTCGACGGCGAGCACGCGGCCGGTCGACTCCGGCATGTTCGGGTCGCCGCTGAACGTGATGGCGCCGCCGGGACGCAGGTCGATCTCGGCGCGGGAGGGGAACCACTCGGACAGTTCGTCCGGGTCGGTCACGAAGCGCCAGACGCGCTCCACGGGGTGGTCGTAGGTGCGGCTGAAGCGGACGGCGGGGCGACCGTCGTCGAGCGTGACGTAGCTGCCGGTGAGGTCGGCGGGCATGGGGATCAGTCCTTCTCAGGGTGCGGAGGTGGTTCCCGGGGGTCGTCCGGTGCCGCGTCGAGACGGCGTCCCAGCGCGTCGAGGCTCTCGTTCCAGAGCTTGCGGTACGGGGCGAGCCAGGCGTCCAGTGCGGCCATCGGGGCCGGGTCGAGGGCGTAGACCCGACGCTGCGCGTCCTGCCGCACCCGCACCAGACCCGCGTCGCGCAGCACCCGCAGATGCTTCGAGGTGCTCGGCTGGCTCAGGCCACACGCGCGAACGATCTCACCCACCGGCCGCGGCCGCTCGAGGAGAAGGGTGACGATGGCACGTCGGTGGGGGTCGGCGAGCGCGGACCAGAGAGCGGCGTCGGACACGGCTCCAATATGCCTCCGCGGTTATATTCCCGTCAAGGCATGCACGCGGGTCGGACGGCCTCCCGGAAGGCGTGGACGACCCCGCGGCGGGTACCCACCGGCCCGTACGCACCGGCCCGGTGCGCACGAGACGGCGAAAGGGAGACGAGAGCGTCATGAGTGAGCAGCACGGCGGGCGGCGTCAGGGCCGCCCCGACAGCGCGGCCGGTGAGATCCTGCACGAGATCGAGAACGCCGAGACGGACGTCGACGACTCCCGGAAGCGGCGACACCTGGGCGAGGCCGCGGAGGCGATCACTCCGAACGAGCGCGCCCAGGAGGAGTCCCAGGGCGAGGGCGACCGGGAGCGGTAGACGCCACGCCCGGCACGGTGCGCCGCGGTGGATGGCCGGGCGTTCCGCGGGTACCTGCGTCGCATGGAGCACGATCGTCGAGGGCCCGCGCTGCCGGCCGCCCGGGGTCCGGTCTCCGCGGCCGTGGCGGGATACCTGCGGGGGGCCGGACCGCCGCCCCGCGTCGAGGACGTCGCCGGCGCGCGGGCGTACGGCGACGACCTCCAGCTCGCCCTGTACCTGTGTTACGAGCTGCACTACCGCGGCTTCGCCGACACCGACCGGGACCACGAGTGGGACCCCGATCTGCTGCGGGTGCGCGCGGCGATGGAGCAGCGCTTCCTGGCCGCCCTGTACGCCGACACCCCCGGGCACACCGGCCTCGACGACGCGCTCGCCGAACTGCTCGTGGAGCCGGTCCGGGGCACGGGCGTCTCGCACTACCTGCGGGACGAGGGCGAGCTGTGGCAGCTGCGCGAGTACGCGGCCCAGCGCTCCCTGTACCACCTCAAGGAGGCGGACCCGCACGCCTGGGTGCTGCCCCGGCTGTGGGGCCGGGCCAAGGCGGCCATGGCGGCGGTGGAGTTCGACGAGTACGGGGGCGGGCGGGCGGAGCGGGTGCACGCCCGGCTGTTCGCCGACCTGATGCACGACCTGGGCCTGGACACGACGTACGGCCGCTATCTGGACGCCGCCTCGGCCGAGGCCCTCGCCACGGTGAACCTGATGTCCCTGTTCGGTCTGCACCGCGAGCTGCGCGGCGCCCTGGTGGGCCACTTCGCCGCGGTCGAGATCACCTCCTCCCCCGGCTCCCGGCGGCTGGCCGAAGCGATGCGCCGCACGGGCGCCGGCCCGGCCGCCGAGTTCTTCTACGACGAGCACGTCGAGGCCGACGCCGTGCACGAGCAGGTCGTGCGCCACGAGGTGATCGCCGGGCTGCTCGAGGAGGAACCGCAGCTGGCAGCGGACGTCACCTTCGGCATCGATGCGACGGGGCATCTGGAGGACCGCTTCGGCGGCCGGCTGCTCGCCGACTGGCGGGCGGGCCGGTCGTCGCTGCGCGTCCCGCTCGACGCACAGACGGAACACATCGCCCGCATATCGTGAATAGGCTCATATCTCGTGAGCCGCGGGGTATTCGCGGGACGTGAGTGAACTGGTGCTTCCCGGTGTCTACGCCCCGCAGGACGACACCGCGCTGCTGGCCGAGGTTCTGTCCGGCGAGCCGTTCCGGCCGGGCGCCCGGGTCCTGGACGTGGGCACCGGGAGCGGCGCACTGGCGCTGGCCGCCGCGCGACGGGGCGCCGAGGTGACGGCGGTGGACGTGTCCTGGCGGGCGGTGTGGACGGCCCGCCTCAACGCCTGGCGGGCGGGGGTCCGGATCCGCGCCCTCAGAGGGAACCTCTTCGGTCCGGTGCGCGGGCTGTCCTTCGACGTCGTCCTGGCCAATCCGCCGTACATGCCGGCCCCCGACGCCCGGCGCGCACCGCACGGCAGGTCCCGCTCCTGGGACGCCGGAGACGACGGGCGCCTCGTGCTGGACCGGATCTGCCGGGACGGGCCCGAGCTGCTGCGGCCGGGCGGTGTGCTGCTGCTCGTCCAGTCCGCGCTGAGCGGCCCCGGCCGCAGTCTGTACCTGCTGCGCGCGGCCGGCCTGAAGGCCGCCGTCGTGAGCCGCCGCTGGATCGCGTTCGGCCCGGTACTGCGCTCCCGGCAGGGATGGCTGCGGGAGCGGGGGCTGCTGGGCGCGGCCGACGCGAAGGAAGAGCTGGTGGTCATCCGTGCCGAACGTCCCCTCTGAGGCCCCGCGGGGTGACCGGCGCTCCGGCCCGCCTCGCCGGGTGACGATGCAGCGGTGCGGTCCGATCCTCGTCGACGGCCCGGTCGAGGTGGAGCTGGAGGACGGCACCACGGTCCGCTCCGACCGGTTCCGGGTCGCCCTGTGCACCTGCCGCCGCAGCCGCCGCTGGCCGTGGTGCGACACCAGCCACCGCGAGCGCGTCTAGTGCCCCAACAGGCAACGTTCGCCCCGTCGCGACGCCCGGCACGCCCTCTCGCCGCACCGACCGAAAGCCCAAGTACGTCCAGTACGAGGACTTCCGGCCGGCACGCCGAGAGCACGCACCGGACGCCGCTCCTTGACGGGCAAACGTTGCCTGCCGGGGCACTAGAGGACACGCGGATTTCCTGTTGTCACGAAGATGCCAGGGGCCGGCGGGCGGCCCCACTCCGCCCGGCCGGCCCCTGGTGCGAGATCGCCGCCGGTCCCCGCGCCAGGGACTCGCACTCCCCAGTCACGGGACCCTTCACTGCTGCGCGGGGACCGCGCGATCCCGGTCTCTCAGAACGCGAAGACGCTTGTGACGGAAGCGTTCTTCACGCACTCGTTGGCGAAGGTGCGCTCGTAGGAGACACGCTTGCCCTGCCAGACGCCGGCGGCGGTGACCACCACGGGGTTGTACTCCTTGGTGCACAGCGCGTCACCGCCCGCCGTCAGGGCGTCGAAGTCACCGCTCGCGCCGCGCAGTTCGGCGCACGCCTCGACGGCCGCCGGGTGCGTGCCGGAGGCCGTGGGGGCGCAGGTGAGGGTGACCGCGCGTTCCGGGGTCGCGGTGGCGGCGCTGTCCCCGTGGCCCACGGTGAGCACCAGGGCCGACGGGGCGTACAGGGAGGCAGTGGCGCCGGCCGGGGTGGCGAGGGCGGCCCCGGTGAGGGGTCCGCAGACGGCGGTGGCCGTCAGGCCGAGGGTGGCGGCCCAGCGCGCGGTGTTCCGCATTGTGTGCTTCCTTCCGCAGGTTTCGATGAGAGACGCCGTGTCCGACTCGGACGGGAGCCGGACCGGCGAGCGGGAGTCTGCCGAGTCCGCCGCCGAACTCCCAATCGGACCCACGGGTTTCAGTAACCTTGCGTATTGAATCAGTGGCGTGAAGTCACGGAAATCGAACGTTCCAACCCCCGAACCACGGGCCCGTCGATCACGGAATCCGGCCGGTTGGCTGGATTACCCGTGTTCGTTAATCGTCCTGAAACATTCCGCCCCCGCTCCGGGCGGACCCCTCCGCGACCCCTTGTGTTCATGTTCGAGCCTGCCCTGCTCCGGGCCTCCCCGCGCGCCGACCCGTGCCTACCGGCCGGTATGGTCGGCGTGCAGCGCAGGACCGGACCGGTGGCGAGACGCGGGAGGGCACGGATGGCGAAGCACTGGGCGGACTTCCAGTACGAGATCTATCTGAACGGGATGACGGGCGCGGTACCCCGGCTGCCCACCGATCTGACCCGGCTGGAGGAGCTCACCGAGCAGCGGCTCGGCCCGGGCCCGGTGGGCTATGTGGCGGGCAGCGCGGGCAACGGCAGCACGGCCCGCGCCAACCGGGCGGCCCTGGACCGGCGCCGCATAGTCCCGCGGATGCTGCGGGACGTGCACGAGCGCGATCTGTCGGTCGAGGTGCTGGGCCGCACGCTGCCCGCGCCGCTGGCCCTGGCGCCGGTCGGGGTGCTGTCGATCATGCATCCGGACGCGGAGCCGGCGGCCGCGCGGGCCGCCGCGGCGCAGAGTGTGCCGTTCATCCTGTCGTCGGCCTCCAGCACCCCCATGGAGCAGGTCGCGGAGGCGATGGGGGACGCCGAACGCTGGTTCCAGCTGTACTGGGCCAAGGACCGCGAGGTGACGCGGAGCTTCCTGGAGCGGGCGAAGGCGTCCGGGTTCAGCGTCCTGGTGGTCACCCTGGACACCCCGCTGCTGGCCTGGCGGCCCCGCGACCTCGACCAGGCCTATCTGCCGTTCCTGCACGGGGTGGGCACCGCCAACTACTTCTCCGACCCGGCCTTCCTCTCGGGCCTGGCCAAGCCGGTGCACGAGGACCCGAACGCGGCGGTGCTGCACTTCGTCGGCATGTTCGCCGACCCCGGCAAGACCTGGCCGGACCTGGCGTTCCTGCGGGAGAACTGGGACGGACCGATCGTCCTGAAGGGGGTCCTGCACCCGGACGACGCTCGCCGCGCGGCCGAAGCCGGGATGGACGGCGTGGTGGTGTCCAACCACGGCGGCCGCCAGGTGGCCGGTTCCGTCGCCGCCGCCGACGCGCTGCCGGGGGTGGTGGACGCGGTCGGCGACCGGCTGGACGTGCTGTTCGACAGCGGTGTGCGCACCGGCGACGACGTCTTCAAGGCGCTCGCACTGGGCGCCCGGGCGGTGCTGCTGGGCCGGCCGTACGCCTACGGTCTCGGCCTGGACGGTCAGGCGGGCGTGGAGCATGTGATCCGCTGCCTGCTCGCGGAGTTCGACCTCACCCTGGCCCTGTCCGGGCACGCCGGACCGGCCACCGTCGGCGTCGCCGATCTGGTGGAGGACACCGCCTGACCGGCGCGGCCGGCTCCTCGCCCGGGCGGAAGCGGCCCGGTCGTCCGGTGGTGCCGAGGCCGTGCGTGCGCCCCGCGTGAAGGACGCGCCACCGAGTGAAGGACGCGTGCCTGTGTGAAGTACACGGACCCGTGTGAAGGACACGCACGCATCGGCGGGCCGCGCACGCTCCCGGCGCGGCCGTCCGGGCGGTGCACTGGAGTCGGCCCCTCGGAACAGGCCCCGTCGCCCGGGGCCCCGCGCAGGACGGCGGCTCTCCTGCGCGCGACGGCCGCCGACCCCGTTTCTCCCGCCCTCGGTCGGCGGCCCGGGGGCGGCCCCACGGCGAGGCGGGCCACGACGCCGGCGGACGCGCCGTCAGATCTCCCAGGAGCGCAGCCGGTCGGCGGCGCCGTAGACGTCGGTCTTGCCGTTCATCAGGTCACGGGCGAGGTCGACGAGCGCGCCGTAGGGCGGGTCGATGCCCACGCCGCTGACGAACATGTAGGCCACGGCCGTCGCGCAGGCGAAGCGGGCGTTGGCGGAGGGCAGGGGCTTGAGCACGGCGAGGGTGTGCAGCAGCGCGGCGGCGCGCCAGGCGGGGTCGGAGTCCACGCCGAGGTGCGGCGGGTCCACGCGATGGCGGGCCACGGCGGCCACCAGGGCCGAGAAGTCGTTGACCGTGGGCTGGTCCGGCAGCACTTCCTCATGGCGCTGGAGCAGCCAGGGCACGTCGATATGGATGACGGGGCTCATCAGTCAGGCGGCCCGTCCCTCTCCCTTGGTGGGCGGCTCGTCGTCGGGGAAGGCGGCGGCGAACTCGTCGGCGTGGGCGGCGAAGAACCGGCGGAAGGCCTCGGCGCCCTCCTGCAGGGCCCGGTGCCTGGCTATGTCGGCGGCGGCGGCCTCGCGCACGAGCGCCTTCATCGACGTACCGCGTTCCTTGGCGATCTGCCGCAGGTCCTCTAGCTCGCGGTCGCTGAACTCCACATTGAGCGCTGGCATGACCCACACGGTACCGCTCGGGTACTTGCACGTAAATAGCCCCAGGTCACAGGGGTGGGGTGACGGTACCGAGCAGGGTGCGCAGCGGTGCGGCCACCGGCGGCGGAGCCGGGAGGGGCCGGCCTGGTCGTCCGCGCCCCGGACACCCGGCCATGCGTGACCTGCGTCACATCTACCCGTGCCGTGTCACACCCCGGCCCCTCCCCCTCCTCACAGTGGTGAGCACGCCAACGGGAGGCCCACGCATGTCCGAAAGCACCCCCGCACCCGCCGGGGACACCCCCGAGGACACATCCGTCGAGGACCCGCTGCGGCGGGCGACCGACCTCTTCCTCGCCCATCGGGAACTGCTGTTCGGCGTCGTCTACACCATGCTCGGCAGCGTCGCCGACACCGAGGACGTCCTGCAGGAGACCTGGCTGTCGTGGACCGCCCGGGGCACCGGCGCCCCGTTGGAGCGGGTCGCCAACCCGCGCGCGTACCTGGTGCGGATCGCGGTGAACCACGCGCTGGCGCGGCGTGCCGCGATCAGCCGCCGCCGTGAGACGTACGTCGGCCCCTGGCTGCCCGAGCCGCTGGTCGCCGACGAGGCCGCGGACGCCGGCGATCCGGCGCTGCGGGCCGAGTCGGTGTCCCTGGCGATGCTCGTGGTCCTGGAGTCGCTGACCCCGCTGGAACGCGCGGTGTTCGTGCTGGGCGAGGTGTTCGGGTACGCGCACCGGGAGATCGCCGAGATCATCGGCCGTACACCGGCCGCGGTGCGCCAGCTCGCGCACCGGGCGCGCGCCCATGTGCACGCCCGGCGCCCGCGGTACGCGGCGCATCCGCGGGTGCGGCGGGAGGCCACCGAGCGGTTCGTGCGGGCCGCGCTCGGCGGGGACATCGCCGCCCTGATGGAGATCCTCGCCCCGGACGTGACGGTGTGGACGGACGGCGGCGGCCGGCGCCGGCAGGCCGGCCTCCGCCCGGTGCACGGGCGTGACAAGGCCGTTCGCCTCCTCACCTCCTACGCCGCCCAGCGCACCCCGCGGGAGCTGGAGATCCGCCACCGCCGCGTCAACGGCGACGACGCGGCGGTGCTGTTCCAGGGCGATGCCCCCTTCGCGGTGATGGTCATGGACCTCACGCCCGAGGGCGACCAGGTGTCCGGGGTCTACATCGTGACCAACCCCGACAAGCTCCAGCACGTGCGACCCGATGACACGGAGGACGCCGCGGACGCCGCTACACCTCCAGCCTGCTGATGCGGACCGCTCCTTGCGCCTGTCCGGGGCGGCTGCTGGTCAGGGTGAGCCGGATCCGGGAGCCGCGCACCGCGTCGAAGGTGATCACGGTGGGGGTGTCGGAGGTGTCGGCCCAGGCGGTGCGCGCACCGCGCACCGGTGTCCAGGCGCCGTCGCGGAAGACCGCGACCTCGACCGCGGCCGGGAGGCTGTGGGTTGCGTCCACGGTGAAGGAGACGGCCACGCGGTCGACGGTGCGGGTCCGGCCCCAGTCCAGGGACACCCAGTCCTTCGGGCGGGCCCCGGAGAAGGCGGGCAGCAGCGCGGTGGCAGCCTTGCTGAAGGCGTTGGACCAGCCGGTGGCCGGGTCGCCGTCGATCATGGCGGCGGGCAGGGTGTCGGGGCGGCCGGAGTAACTCGCGTCCGCGTACGGGTAGGCGGGCGGGGCCGGCAGGTCCGGCGCGAAGTCCGCGGGCGGCGTGGTCGCGGCCGAACGGGCCGGTGTGGTGCGTACCGTCGCCGTGCCGGTGCGCAGACCGTCGGCGCGTGCGGTGACCCGGAGCGCGCCCGCCTTCGTGCCGGAGCGGACGATCGCGAGCGCCTTGCCGTGGAAGGCGGTGCGGGTGCTCGCCTGGTAGCGCTCGGCGCTCTCCTGGCGCCCGTTGTCGACACCGGCGAGCGAGCCGCCCCTCACGTCGAAGGAGATCAGGTGCTGCGCGTCGGGCACCACCACGCCGTGGGCGTCGACCACGTCGGCGGTGACGAAGACCAGTGACCGGCCGTCCGCCGCGAGCGAGCGGCGGTCGGGCGTGAGCCGCACCGCGTGCGGCGCGCCGGCCGTGCGCAGGACGTCGGTGGCCACCACCTTGCCGTCCCGCCGGGCCACCGCCTTCAGCTCACCCGGCCGGTACGGCACCTTCCAGGTCAGATGCAGCTTCCCGGCGCTGCCGTTGGGGCTGGTGTAGCTGCCGGGGTAGGGGCCGTCGGTGAAGGTCTTGTCGTCGCCGGTGGCCTCGGTGGTCTCCAGGTAGGTGCGGCCGTCGGTGGTCCGCTTCACGTCGAACGTCCGTATGCCCAGGGACGTTCCGTCGAGGAACAGCTCGACCGACTCGACGTTGGCGTAGGCCCAGACCTCGACGACGTCGCCCTCCTCGTGGTTCCAGGTCATGGGCACCAGATGGACCATGGGTTCGTCCGACCACTGGCTCCGGAACAGGTGGTACATGTCCTTGGGGAAGCCGGCGGTGTCGACGGCGCCGAAGAAGGACGACTTCACCGGGAACCCGTTGTACGGCGTGGGCTCCCCGATGTAGTCGATGCCCGACCACAGGAACTGCCCGGCGAACCACGGACGGTCGCGGTCCTTCTTGAGGCCGTACTCGCCGCTCATGGTCCAGGAGGCGAGGTTGTTGTCGTACGAGGAGGTCTCCCGACGGCCCGGGGTGTGGTTCTCGCCCGTGTTCAGGTGCTCCGGCTCCTGGTACGCGCCGCGCGTGGAGGTCTCCGAGGACGACTCGGACTCGAACAGGAACAGGTGCGGGTAGGCGGCGTGCAGGGCGTCGACGGACTTGGCGGTGTTGTAGTTCAGGCCGAGCCCGTCGAGCTTGGCGAGCATCAGGTCGGCCGCCGAGCCCTTCTTCGGCAGGCCGCGGTACTTGTCGGAGCCGATGACGAGCGGACGGGTGTCGTCGGCGGCCCTGACGGCGGCGATGATCCGGTCGGCCATGGCGAGTCCCGCGGTGGAGGTCGAGTCGGGGATCTCGTTGCCGATGGACCACAGGACGACGGCGGGCGAGTTGCGGGCGGCGAGCACCATCTCGGTGGCGTCCTTCTCGCACCACTCGTCGAAGAACCGGCCGTAGTCGTACGTCGTCTTGCCCGTGCGCCAGCAGTCGAAGGCCTCCACCATCATCACGATGCCGAGTTCCTCGCAGACCTGGATCATCTGCGGGGAAGGCGGGTTGTGCGAGGTGCGGAAGGCGTTGACGCCCATCGACTTCATGATGGTCATCTGCCGGCGCAGGGCGTCGATGCTGACCGCGGCGCCGAGCGCGCCCTGGTCGTGGTGCAGGTCGACGCCCTTGATCTTGGTGTGGGTGCCGTTGAGGGAGAAGCCCTCGTCCGCGTCGAAGCGGACGGTGCGGATGCCGAAGCCGGTGTCGTGGGTGTCCACGGTCCGGCCGCCGACGCGCAGTTCGGTGCGCAGCGTGTAGCGGTGGTGCGGGGTGGCGAAGTCCCACAGCCGGGGGCGGGCGACGGGCAGTTCGTGGGTCTCGGTGCCGCCCTGCGGGCCGGCCGTGATCGTGGAGGCGGTCCGGGCGACGGTGCGGCCGTCGGGGTCGACGACGCTGGAGGCGACCTCGACCTCGGCGGGCGCGTCGGAGTCGTTGGCCACCGAGGTGCGCACCCGGACCACGGCCCGCTCGGCGGTGACCTCGGGTGTGGTGACGTACGTGCCCCAGCGGGCCACGTGCACCGGCTCGGTGATCACCAGGCGGGCCTCGCGGTAGATGCCGCTGCCGGAGTACCAGCGGCTGCTGGGGAGCCGGTTCTGCACCTTGACCGCGATGACGTTCTCGGTGGTGCCGTCGGTGTGCAGCAGGTCGGTGAGGTCGAAGGCGAAACCGGTGTAGCCGTAGGGGTGACGGCCGACCTCGGTGCCGTTGCAGTAGACGTGGGAGTCCATGTAGACGCCGTCGAACTCCACCGAGATCCGCTTGCCGGCGTAGACGGCCGGCAGGGTGAGGACGAGGCGGTACCAGCCGAGGCCGCCGGGGAGGAAGCCGGTGCCGCCGGTGGTGGAGTGCTCGGTGGTGGGTGTCTGCTCGATGCTCCAGTCGTGCGGGACGGCCACCCGGCGCCAGGCGGAGTCGTCGAAGCCGGGCGCGGCGGCGTCGGCGTAGGCGCCGGTGGGGTCGGCGACGCCGTCCGGGTCGACCAGCGCGAAGCGCCAGCCGTCGCGCAGGGCGACGGTACGGCGGCCGGGGCCGTGGCCGGTGGCGTCCGCGGCGTGGGCGCTCAGGGCGGCGGGGCCGCCCAGCAGCCCTCCTGCCGCCGGGGCTGCCGTACCGGCGATCAGGACCGATCTGCGCGTGACCGTCATGGCGGCTCTCCTTCATTTCCCGCATGGCGGGACTCAGAAGCACTCAGAAGTGATCGTGAACGAACAGATTCTGACGTGACGGCACATGCGCTCGTCAAGGGGTGTGGAAAGCGCTTGTGCAATCGCTGCCCACTCGCCGCGCACTCGTCGCGCGCTCCCCGGCCGCTCGGCAGGCAGCTCCCGCCCGCTCCGCCCGGGGTCTCCCGACCGCGCGGAGCCGGTACGCACTAGGCTGGAACGCGAGTGACACACCTGATCACCGTGAGTGTGCGCGATGGAGTGGCGACGATGAGTCCGGCGTATCCGTTCGACGAGGCCGCCACGGCACGGGCGGTCGTCGACGCGCACGGCGTCCTGGTCGAGTGGAGCGAGGGCGCGCGCCGGCTGCTCGGCTGGGCGCCGGAGGAGGTCGTGTCCAGGCCCGCCGCGACCCTGCTCGCGGGCGGTGCGCCGCTCACCCTCCCCGAGGACGACCGCTCCGGCGGCACACTCGCGCTGCGCCACCGCGACGGGCACACCGTCTCCGTCTGGGTGCTGGCACACCGCCGGCCCCCGGAGGATGGCGGCGACTGGCTCCTGGTCACTCCCCTGGAGGGCGGCCCTCTCCCGGTCCAGGACGACCATCCGCTGGACCGGGTGCTGCTCACCCAGTCCCCCTGCGCGGTCGCGATCTACGACGAGCGGCTGCGGCTGCACTCGATGAACGACGCCATGGCCGAGGCGCTCGGCGTCCCCGGGGAGCCGATGCGGGGCCTGCGCCTGTCCGAGATCGGCGGGCGTCCGCACAGCATGGACATCGAGGCGCAGATGCTCCGGGTGCTCACAACCGGCCGGGGACACGACGTACAGACATACATCCCGATGGGCAGCGACAGCAGCAGTCACGCGTGGCTGGCCCGGATCTCCCCGATCACCGACGACGAGGGGCGGGTGCGCGGGGTGTGCGTCGCCGCCCACGACTTCACCGAGCAGTACCGGGCGCGGGAGCGGCTGCAGCTGGTCAACGAGGCCAGCGTGCGCATCGGCACCACCCTTGACGTCACCCTGACGGCTCAGGAGCTCGCCGACGTCTGCGTGCCGGCCCTCGCCGACTTCGTCAGCGTCGACCTGGTGGACCCGCCCGAGGACGGCGGCGAACTGCCCATCGGGCCGCTCACCGTGCCCACCGCCCTGCGCCGCGTCGCCCACCGCTCCGTGCGGCCCGGCGACCCCGACCCCGTGGTCCCGGCCGGGCAGTGCGAGGTCTACCCGGCGGCCTCGCCCCAGGGCGCGTCCCTGCTGTCGGGGCAGCCGATCGTCGTCGCCAAGGCGTCGGGCGAGCTGGAGACGTGGCTCGCCTGGCATCCGGAGCTCGGCCGGCGCGTGGAGCGGCTCGGCATCCACGCCGTCATGTCGGTGCCGATCCGCGCCCGGGGCGTGACCCTCGGGGTCGCCGTCTTCACCCGCTTCGACCAGCCCGCCGCCTTCATGCCGGACGACGTGCTGCTGGCCGAGGAGGTCACCGCCCGGGCCGCCGTCTGCATCGACAACGCCCGCCGCTACTCGCGCGAGCGGGAGACCGCCCTCGCCCTTCAGCGCAGCCTGCTGCCGCGCACCCTGCCGCGCACGGCCGCCGTGCAGGCGGCCTCCCGCTACCTTCCGGCGGCGCGCGCCGGAGTGGGCGGCGACTGGTTCGACGTGATCCCGCTGTCCGGGATGCGGGTCGCGCTGGTCGTCGGGGACGTCCTCGGGCACGGGGTGCGGGCCTCGGCCACCATGGGCCGGCTGCGCACCGCGGTGCGCACCCTCGCCGACATCGACCTCGCCCCGGACGAGCTGCTCACCCACCTCGACGACGTCGTCGCCCGGATGTCGGACGAGGCCGACGCCGAGGGCGAGGGCCGGCCCGCCGAGGTCGGCGCGAGCTGCCTGTACGCGGTGTACGACCCCGTCTCGCGGCGCTGTGTCCTCGCCCGCGCCGGACACCCCTCCCCCGTGCTGCTGCCACCCGACGGCCCGCCCCTGCGGATCGAGCTGCCGCCGGGTCCCCCGCTGGGCGTGGGAGGGCTGCCGTTCGAGTCGGCGGAGCTCGACCTGCGCGAGGGCAGTGTGCTCGCCTTCTACACCAGCGGTCTGATCGAGCACCGCGCGCGCGACGCCGACGCCGGTCACCGGCTGCTGTGCGAGGCGCTGGCCGAGCGGGCGGGCTCGCTGGAGGCGGCCTGCGACCGTGTGCTGCACTCGGTGGTGCCGACAGGCGGCTTCGCCGACGACGTGGCCCTGCTGCTCGCGCGCACCCGGGGACTGCCCACCTGCCGGGTGGCCACCTGGGACATTCCCGCCGATCCCTCGCTGGTGGCCCCGATCCGCAAGCAGGTTCTCGACCAGCTCGACGGCTGGCGTCTGAGCCTGGCGGCGTTCACCACGGAGCTGGTGGTCAGCGAGCTGGTCACCAACGCGATCCGGTACGGCACCCCGCCCATCCGGCTGCGTCTGATCCACGACGACACCCATCTGATCTGCGAGGTGTCCGACACCAGCAGCACCGCCCCGCACCTGCGTCGCGCCAGGACCTGGGACGAGGGCGGCCGCGGACTGCTGCTGGTCGCCCAGCTCACCCAGCGCTGGGGCAGCAGGCACACCGCCGAGGGCAAGACCATCTGGGCGGAGCTGAGCCTGCGGGAGGAGGAGTGAGGGCTCACTGGGGTGTGAGGGGCTCACTCGCGCTCACGGCGCGCCGGTCAGCCAGGGCCTGACCTGGCGGCGCGCCTCGTGCAGCCGCGACTTGAACGTGCCCAGCGGCACACCGGCCCGCTCGGCGGCCTCCGCGTACTCCAGCTGGCAGATGTCCCGGTACACCAGCGGCGCCACCAGGTGCGGATGCTCCCGCTCCAGCCGGTCCAGCGCCTCCAGGAGGTCGACGCGGGAGCCCGCGATGACGCTGGTGGTGCGCGGGTCGGCGAACTGCGCGGGCTCGATCGGGGCGGGCTGCTCCGCGGCACGCCGCTTCAGCTCCCGGTACTTCTGGCGGCAGCAGTTGGCGACGACCGTGTAGAGCCAGGTGGAGAAGCGGCTGCGGCCCTGGAACGTGGAGATCCGCCGCGCGACCTGGAGCAGGACGTCCTGTGCGGCCTCCTCCGCGTCCTCCCGGCAGGGCAGGAAGCGTCCGCAGCGCCGCAGCACCTCGGGACGGATCTCCTGCAGCAGTTCCTCCAGCGCCGTGGCATCGCCGGCGGCGGCGCGCCGGGCGAGGTCGTCGGTCACCGCCGGGTCCGGCACGGCAGGCCCCCTTGGAGTCGATCTCAGGGCAGGCATGATAGTCGCATGCACTCCGTCGAGCGGATCGGCCGCTACCGGGTCGAACGGCGCCTGGGCACCGGGGCCTTCGGCACGGTGTGGCTGGCTCATGACGACGAGCTCCAGGCCCCGGTGGCCGTCAAGGTCCTCGCCGAGAACTGGTCGCACCGCCTCGACGTACGGGAGCGGTTCCTGTCCGAGGCGCGGCTGCTGCGCAAGGCGGGCTCGCCGCTGGTGGTGCAGGTCCACGACATCGGTGAACTGCCCGACGGCAGGCCGTACTTCGTCATGGAGTACGCCGACGGCGGCACCCTCGCCGATCTCCTCGCCGCGGATCCGCCGCCCGTGCCGGAGACGCTGCGGCTGACCCCGCTCGCCGCCCGCGGCGCGCAGGCCCTCCACGAGGCCGGCGTCGTGCACCGGGACGTCAAGCCGAGCAACATCCTGCTGCGCACCGCGCCGGACGGCACCCGGCGGGTGCTGCTCGCCGACCTCGGGCTCGCCAAGAGCCTGGCGGAGGCCTCCGGGCTGACGCTGGCCGCCGGCTCGGCCGGGTACCGGCCGCCGGAGCAGGCCGAGCCGGGCGCGGGCATCGACGCGCGGGCCGACGTCTACAGCCTGGGCGCGGTCGGCTACCAACTGGTCACGGGCACGGTCCCGGCCGCGCCGGGCAGCGTCGTGCCGCTTCAGCGGCTGCGGCCGGATGTGGACCCCGGCGTGGCGCGGGCGCTGATGCGCGCGCTGGAACCGGAGCGCGAGCGGCGCTGGCCCAGCGCGGAGGCGTTCGCCGAGGAGCTGGAGCGGCTGGCCGCCGCGGGGCCGTCCGGCGTCCGGCCCCGCCGGCGCGGAAGGGTCGTCGCGGCAGTGGGAGCGGTGGCGGTGGTCGCCGCGGCGGGCGTGACCCTGGCGCTGACCTTGCGGCCGTCCCCGGCGTCGAGCGTGCGCGTCGCGGACGCCACCGGCCGGGTCGCCGTGGAGGTGCCGGACGGCTGGGCACGGCAGCTGCGGGACTCCGGCTGGGACCCGCGCGGCCTGGGGCTGCCCGCCGGGCACGAGCCGGGGCTCGCCGTCGCCGACGACCTGTCCCGGTGGCAGGACCTCGGCGCCGACGTGCGAGGCGTCTTCGTCGGGGTGAGCGAGGACGGCGACCTCACGGCCCGGGTGAACGCCGTGGACCACCCCGGCTGCCACTACGACGGCAGCCGCGCCTGGACGAGCCCGCGCTGGAACGGCCGGATCCGGACCTGGACCGGCTGCCCCGGCGGCGGCCGGCTCACCGAGACCGCCCTGGTCCCGGCCGGCTCGGCCCGGCAGCCCGAGGTGTATGTGCAGATCCGCCAGCACGGCGGCGGCGACGCCACCGACCGCGTACTCGGATCCCTGCGGGTCACCTGACTCCCGTACGGGCGAGCGGGGCACCCGGAACCGTGGGGCAGCCCGGCGGGTCCCTGTCACCGTAGGGGAGTCCGGCGGGTCCCCGGCGCCGCAGGAGACTCCGGCGGGTACCTGCCCCCGTACGGGTGAACGGCACCCGGCCCGGAAACGGGAATGCATCAGGTGCCCGGCACAGGAGTCGGGTCCACGGAGGAAATGCGCGCCACACCGCGAACTTTCCGCCTCGACCGTGCATCGGACACCATGTCGGCGCACCAGGCGCCGGACGCACGCCCGACCGCGTGCGACGAACTCCAGGAGCGTGGAACATGGCGTACACCTCCCCCTCCCGCCACCGCACGGCGCTGCTCGCGAGCTCGGTCGCCGTGCTGGGCCTGCTGACCGCGTGCGGCAACGGCACCGGCACGGCCAGTCCCCCGCAGAAGGTGCCGGGCACCGCCGCGCCCGCGACCGGTGGCCCGACGACCGGCGCGCCCGCCACGAGCACCGCACCGGGCAGCGCGCCGAGCGGCACCACCACCGCCCCGGAGGGGACCGCGACGCACCCGGGCTCCTCCTCGCCCTCGGCCGGCGGCGACTCCGGTTCGGGCACCGGCACCACGGCCCGCGGCACCCGCTGCCACACCTCCGAGCTGAAGGCGACCGTGGGCCGCAACGACCCCGGCGCCGGCCAGGAGAACTTCCCGGTCGTCCTCACCAACACCTCCGGCCGCACCTGCACGGTGCACGGCTATCCGGGCGCCGCCTTCGTGGACGCCTCCGGCCGGCAGCTGGGCCCGGACCCGAAGCGCGAGTCGGGGACGCCCAGCACCGTGACGCTGCGGCCGGGCGCGAGCGCCTGGGCGGGCCTGACCTTCTCCAACCCCGGTGTGAGCGGCGCGCGGACGGCGACGCCCGCCTCGCTGATCGTCACGCCGCCCGACGAGCGCGACCACCTGACGGTGACCTGGACGGCCGGGCAGGTTCCCGTGGGCGGCAACGCCTCCTCGGTGTTCCTCACGGTCTTCAGCCCCGGCACCGGCCCCTGACGCGCACCGGTCCTCGCACGTCTGCCCGGATCCCCCGCGGACGTTTGCTTTGATGTGCGGGCACCGTTGATCGCGTCCGGAGGAACGAGTCCTGAACACCCCGCTCGCAGAGGCACTGTCCGTAGCCCTGCTCGTCGCCGTCCTCGCCTGGGCCGTCATCCGCCCCTTCGGCCTGCCCGAGGCGGTGATGGCCGTCCCCGCCGCCGCCCTGGCCGTCGCCACCGGCGCGATCTCGCTGGACCACGCCCGCGCCGAGGCGGAGCGGCTGGGGCCGGTGGTCGGGTTCCTGGCCGCGGTCCTGGTCCTCGCCCACTTCTGCGACGTCGAAGGGCTGTTCCAGGCGTGCGGGGCGTGGACGGCCCGCTGGGCCGGGGGCCGTCCGGTACGGCTGCTGACGGCGGTGTTCGCCCTGGCGTCCGCGATCACCGCGGTGCTCAGCCTGGACGCCACCATCGTGCTGCTGACCCCGGTGGTGTTCGCCACCGCCGCCCGGACGGGCGTGCGCCCCAAACCGCATGTGTACGCGTGCACGCACCTGTCCAACACGGCGTCGCTGCTGCTGCCCGTCTCCAATCTGACCAACCTGCTGGCGTTCGCGGCGAGCGGACTGAGCTTCACCCGGTTCGCCGCGCTGATGGCGCTGCCGTGGCTGGTGGCGATCGGCGCCGAGTACGTCGTCTTCCGCCGCTTCTTCGCCCGCGACCTGGCCGCCGCGGCGCCCGCGCCGGCCTCCGGGGAAGCGCCCGAGCCACCGCTGTTCGCACTGGTCACGGTCGTCTGCACACTGGCCGGGTTCGTCGTGACGTCCACGTTCGGCGTCGATCCGGTGTGGGCCGCGCTGGCGGGTGCGCTGGTGCTCGCCGGGCGCGCGATGGCGCGCGGCAAGGCCGGCGTGGCCACCGTGGTCCGGGCCGCGGCACCGGCCTTTCTGGCGTTCGTCCTGGCCCTGGGCGTCGTCGTGCGCGCGGTGGTGGACAACGGGCTCGCCGACGCGCTCGGGCACGTCCTGCCCGCCGGCACGGGGCTGCCCGCGCTGCTCGGGATCGCGGCGCTGGCCGCCGTACTGGCCAACCTGATCAACAACCTTCCGGCGGTGCTGGTCCTGCTGCCGCTGACCGCTCCGGCCGGGCCGGGCGCCGTGCTCGCCGTGCTGCTCGGGGTGAACATCGGGCCGAACCTGACCTACGCCGGGTCGCTGGCGACCCTGCTGTGGCGGCGGATCGTGCACCAGCACGAACACGGCGTGGACCTCAGGGAGTTCACCCGGCTCGGTCTGCTGGCCGTGCCGTCGGCACTCGTGCCCGCGGTGGTGGCACTGTGGGGGGCGCTGCGGATTCTGTGAGTTCCCGTCAAGGGCCCGGCACGCCCGGGTGGGCGGAAAGGCTGAGGGAGGCCGTCGTATGCGAGTGATCGCCTGGCTGGTCGAGGGCACCTGGCCCGCCTGTGTGGACGCGGTGCGCAGCCATGCGCCCGAAGCGTCCGACGTGGTGCTGCTGCATGTCAGCGGGCCGGAGGTGCCCGGCGTGGCGCACGGGGCGTTCGCCGGGCTGCTCGGCCGGGGCCGTCCCGAGCGGGATCCGGGCGACCGGGTGGCGGATCTGGAGGCCACGTCGGGGGCCGAGCTGCTGCAGGCCGCCGCGGCCCGGCTCGGGCGGCCGTGCACCGAGGTGGAGCGGGCCGGACGGGTGGAACGCGAGGTGGTGGCGGCGGCCGAGGACGCCGATCTGCTGGTGCTGGCGCGCGACGGGGACCGCGAGCGACTGGGCCCGCACAGCCTGGGGCCCGCCGTACGGTTCGCCGTCGACCACGCGCCCTGTCCGGTGCTGCTGGTGTGGCCGGAGGCGGCACCGGACCTCACGACCCTGCCCCCGCCACCGCCTTCGGAGCCCCCGCCGCCCCCGCCGCCGGGGCCGCCCCGGCATCGCTGAGTGCGTCGGAAGGCCCCGGCCGTGACAGCGTTCAGCGGCCGGGCGTCCGGTGCGCCGACGCACCGCCGTCCGGGACCCAGTCGGCCACGTCCATCTGGAGCTCCGGTGCGGCGGGGTCGATCGTCCAGCGCTGGGTGTCGCTCCGGGCGCGCGTCTTGAGGACGAGGGCCCCCGCACCGTCGGTCGCGGCGGGGGTCAGGGCCAGATCCTGGTCGAAACGCGGGACGAGGGTGCCCTGGAGCGTGAAGTCGTAGCGAACGTTCCTTGCGCCCGGGGCGGAGGCGCCCGGGCACGAGGCGAGCTGGACGGACCAGCCGAGGTGGGAGTCCAGGCACAGGCCGGGCGCGGCACCGCTGCGCAGCAGGCCGTCGCTCTCGTACGCCCACTGCTGACCGGGCGCCGAGGAGCAGGTCGTCAGCTCCGTCTCCGCACCCTTGACGGCCTTGCCGCCTACGACGCCGACGCACAGCCCGGAGGCGACGTTGTGCAGCCGTCCCCGCAGGCTGCTCTTGCCCGCCCCGCCCGCGCCGGCCCACGAGGATCCCGGGCTCGATCCGGGGTTCGCGGTGCCCGACGAGGGGCCGGGCGTGCCGGAGGGCTGCCGGCCGGGGCCCGAAGCGTTGTCGTCGCCGGAGCCGAGCACCGACCACAGGGCCAGGGGCAGCACGACCAGTCCGCTCACCGTCGCCACCGCGATGGCGAGGTTGCGCCGGCGGACGGCACGCCGGGCGGCCCGGTGCGCCGACCGGCGGGCACCGGAGGCGCCCGCCGTGTCCCGCCCGGGAACGGCACGCGAGGCGGATCCGGACTCCGCGCCGGAGGCGCCGGGCGGGACGAAACTCTCCGTGGCCGGCCGGGCTCTGTGGCGGGCCCGGCCGAACGGCACGAACGCGTCCCACTGCCCCGAAGCGGGCCCGCCGGACGAATCCATGCCCGCGCCCCCAGCACCGGTCGGGACATCGGCGCCCCCGGCGGTCCGGGCACCGCGGCGGGCCCGGTCGAACAGCGCGAACCCGTCCGGCCGCCCCGAGGCACGCCCGCCGGACGACTCCGCCCCCGCAGCCCCAGCGGCAGGCGGGACAGCGGCAGCCTCGGCGGGCCGGGCGCGGCGGCGCCCCCGGTCGGACGGCGCGGGCCTGGCCGGTCGCCGCAGGGCGGGACCGCCGGGCGGGACGGTGCCGAAGGCGTCGCCTCCCGACGGGGTCATGCCCGGCCTGCCGGACGAGCCGAACCCTTCGGCTCCGGCCGAGGCGCCGGGCGGGGCGGTCGTGAAGTCCTCGCCGCCGACGAAGGCCGTGGACGGTGGGGGCGTGAGTGACCCGTCCTCGGCGGCCGGTGCGGCTCCGGCGGCGCGGCTCTCCCGGTACTCCCGCGCGCCCCAGCCCAGCACGCCTTCGGCGAGCGCCGTGCCGAGGCCGTCGTCGAACCGCGCCAACTGGTCGGCGGTGTACCGGCAGTGGGTGCATCGGGCCAGGTGCTCGCGCAGGTCGGGGTCGATGTCGACACCGCCGCGCCGCCAGGTCACGTCCAGCAGCCGGAAGTAGCGCAGGCAGTCCTGTTCCGGGGCGAGGTCGCGATGGGCCTGGAGGCACTCCTCGCGCAGCCGCTCCCGGGCGCGCCGGAGTCCGACGCGCGCGTCCTCCTCGTCGGTGCCGAGCAGCCGGGCCGGCACCGCGAGGGGCTCGGCCTCGACGTCGGCGTGCCACAGCAGCGCGCGGGCCGTCTGGGGCAGCCGCTGGAAGGCCTGGGAGAGCAGGCGGCGGTCGGCGGGCGGCAGCAGCCGGGCGGCGATCCGGTCGTCCGCGGCGGCCCTGAGCTCGGGGTGCAGCATCTCCCGCCGGTGGTCGGCGGCCCACTCGGCGGCGATACGGCGCACGGTGATCAGCAGTTGGGGCCGCCAGGCGGCCGTCGGTCCGGCCTGACGCAGCGTCTGCCCGAACAGCCGGGTGAAGGAGGCGGTGGTCAGCATGCCCGCCGGGTGCGGGCCGTCGGTGCACAGCCGGGCGTAGGCGAAGGCCGCTTCCCAGTGCCGGTCGAGCAGTTGACCGACGGGCCGGAGCGCGGGTGTGGCACCGGTCCACTTGCTCAGTTCCGTGCTCAGCTGCTGGTCCGTCGCGTCGAACGGGCCGGGCGGTTCGGGGGAATGGGACAGGCCTGGGTCTTTCACGGCTGGTCTTCCTCCGGGCCCATCGTCCGCGCGCCGACAGGGCCACACCTTTGCACAGGTCAGCGCGGAGCAACAAGGGATCACACGGTCTTCCGCAAACGCCCCTGGTTTCTGCTCAGTCGACCGCGCCGGCGCACGCGGTGGGCCGTGGCGCCGCACGGCCCACCGGGGAGCTACGGCCTCAGTGACCGCTGACCTCGTGCGGAGTGTAGGGCCGCTCGAGTTCCTCGATCTCCTTGTCGCTCAGCTCCAGTTCGACGGCGGCCACCGCGTCCTGGAGGTGCTGCGGCTTGGACGCGCCGACGATCGGCGCCGTCACCGTGTCCTGGTGCAGCAGCCAGGCGAGGGCCACCTGCGCGCGCGGGACGCCCCGCTCCCCGGCGATGCGGGTCACGGCCTCCACGATGGCGCGGTCGCCCTCCGGGTAGAGGCGGCTGCCGAAGGCGTCGCTCTCGCTGCGGTGCGTGGTGGTGTCCCAGTCCCGGGTGAGACGGCCGCGCGCGAGCGGGCTCCAGGGCAGCACGCCGACGCCCTGGTCCGCGCACAGGGGCAGCATCTCTCGCTCCTCCTCGCGGTAGAGGAGGTTGTAGTGGTTCTGCATGGAGACGAAGCGGGTCCAGCCGTGCAGCCGGGCCGTGTACTGGGCCTTGGAGAACTGCCAGGCGTACATCGAACTCGCCCCGATGTAGCGGGCCTTGCCCGCCTTGACGACGTCGTGGAGCGCCTCCATCGTCTCCTCGACCGGCGTGTGCGGGTCCCAGCGGTGGATCTGGTACAGGTCGACGTAGTCGGTGCCCAGGCGGCGCAGGCTGTGGTCGATCTCGGTCATGATCGCCTTACGGGACAGGCCGCCGCCGTTGGGGCCCGGCCGCATCCGTCCGTGCACCTTGGTGGCGAGCACGATCTCGTCGCGGCGGGCGAAGTCGCGCAGCGCCCGGCCGACGATCTCCTCGCTGGTGCCGTCGGAGTAGACGTTGGCGGTGTCGAAGAAGGTGATCCCGGCCTCCAGGGCCTGCCGGATCAGCGGTCGCGACGCCTCCTCGTCGAGGGTCCACTCGTGCGTGCCGCGGTCGGGCAGACCGAAGGTCATGCAGCCCAGACAGATCCGCGACACGTCCAGGCCCGTCGAACCGAGCTTCACGTACTGCATCGTTGCTGCTCCTGCCTTCCGGATGGTCCTCGATCAGAGCGTAGGCCGTGGCCGATCATGACGGCGGACCGTGCCGCATGCCGGACTCGGCCGGGCGGGGTCCCCGGGGCCGCGGGAACGCCTCGAGCAGATCCAGCGCCCGCTCCCAGGCGAAGTCCGGCCGCCCGCCGCCCTCTTCGGCCTCACCGGAGGCGGCCTCCCCGAAGCGCACTCCCATGGCGCGCAGCCGTACCAGGCTCTCCCGGTAGGCGGGGTGGGCGGCCAGTGTGTCGGCCACGCAGGGCAGGACGGCGACCGGGACGCCGAGGCCGTACGCCTCGCACAGGGTGGCGAGCGCCAGGGTGTCGGCGGTCCCGGCCGCCCACTTGTTGATCGTGTTGAAGGTGGCGGGCGCCACGGCCACGGCGTCCGGCGGCGGGAACGGCCGCGGGTCGCCGGGGCTGCGCCAGGCGGACCGGATGGGGCGGCCGGTCAGCCGCTCCACCTCGGCGGTGTCGAAGAAGCCGCCCAGGGCGACCGGCGTCGCGATGACACCGACCTCCCAGCCGCGCGCCTGCGCGGCGGTGACCAGCTGCCCGACGCCGGAGGCGATGCCCGCGGCGCAGACGACGACGTACAGGAAGGGTGTCTTCACGGGCTCCCCGGCGTGTTCCGTCACCCGGCCGACCCTACTCAACCGCCCGCGGCCGCACAGGCGGGCGGTGGCCGGACTGAACCTCCGCGGACAGGCGCCGGGGCTCAGGCGGCGGCCAGGGTCCGGACCTGTTCCCGGGCCGCGGCGAGCGACTGCCGCGCCAGGTGCTCCAGGCCGGCGAGGTGCGGCAGGACGTCGACGCGGGTCAGTTCGGCGGCGATCAGGTGGAGGTGGCCGGGGGCCACGCCCAGGTTGCCCCACCAGGCCTTCAGGTACGGCGTCTGGAAGTCGAAGGACTCCCGCGGGGTGCCGGGGCCGTAGCCGCCGCCGCGGGCCATGACCGCGACCACCCGGGTGCCGCCCAGCAGGCTCTCGCCGGTGTCCGGGTCGGCGAACGCCCCGGGGAAGGTCACCCGGTCGATCCACGCCTTCAGGGACGCGGGCACCGAGAAGTTGTACATCGGGACGCCGAGCAGCACCGTGTGCGCGGAGCGCAGCTCGGTGATCAGGGGCAGGGTCAGGTCCCACTCCCGCTGCTCGGCGGGGCCCTCGATCAGCGCGGGCACCTTCGAGGGGGGTACGAAGCCCTGGCGCTCCACCCTGCGGCCCAGGGTGGTGTAGGCGGCGGTGAGCGGTGGCACGGGGGCGGCGGCCAGGTCACGGTGGCGGTACTCCGCCGTGCCGTGCCGCTCCCGCCACACGCGTACGAAGTCGGCGGTCAGCCGGCGGCTCACCGAGTCGGCGGTCGCGTCGGCGCTGGAGTCGATGTGCAGCAGCATGGAAGGGTCACCTCGATCGTGTCCGGTTCGTCAGTGGGGTGACGGAGCACGGCACGGAAAGGTGACCCATGGACCTCTTGGCGGGCGACGACGAACTGGCCCGGCGGTTCGAGGAGCGGCGCGCGCACCTGCGGTCGGTCGCGTACCGGATGCTGGGCTCCCTCAGCGAGGCGGACGACGCCGTGCAGGAGACCTGGCTGCGGCTGGGCCGCACCGGCGCGGACGGCATCGACAACCTGTCCGGCTGGCTGACCACGGTCGTCTCCCGGGTCTGCCTGGACATGCTGCGCTCCCGTGCGGCGCGTCGCGAGGAGCCGTACGGGCACGAGGCTCCGGAGGAGGCGGGCCCCGTCGAGGGGCGGGCGCCCGAGGAGGAGGCGCTGCTCGCCGAGTCGGTGGGCGTGGCCCTGCTGGTGGTGCTCGGCACGCTGAGCCCGCTGGAGCGGGTGGCGTTCGTGCTGCACGACCTGTTCGCGGTGCCCTTCGACCGGATCGCCGCGGTCGTGGACCGCTCGCAGCCAGCCGCGAAGAAGCTCGCCAGCCGGGCCCGGCACAAGGTGCGGGGCGCCCCGGCGGCCTCCGGTGCCGAGCTGGAGCGGCACCGCGGGATCGTGGAGGCGTTCCTGGCCGCCGCGCGGGGCGGGGACCTGGGCGCGCTGCTGGAGGTGCTCGCCCCGGACGTGGTGCGCCGGGCGGATCCGGCCGCCCTGCCGGCCGGAGTCCCGGCGGAGCTGCGCGGGGCGCGCGCGGTGGCCGAGGGCACGGTCGCGCTGCGCCACCGTGCCCGGTTCGCGGCTGTCGCCCTGGTCGACGGCCGGGTCGGCGCGGTGGTGGCGCCGCACGGCCGGCTGCTGTTCGCCCTGGCCATCGCCGTCCGCGACGACCGGATCGCCTCCTACGAGGTGATCGCCGCGCCGGAACGGCTGCGCCTGCTGCCGCTGGCCGTGCTCGACGTGCCGGGCGCGGACGCCGCCGTCATTCCGCCGAAGCGGTGACGGCGACGTCGCTCCGCCGACGCGGTGACCGTGGCGTCAGTCCGCCGGTTCGGTGACGGTGATCGCGCCGACGGGGCAGGCCCGGGCGGCCTCGCGGACCATCGGGTCGCCGCCGCCGTCCTCCTTGCCGGGCAGCAGGGTGCTGAAGCCCTCGTCGTCCTGGGTGAACACGTTCGGGGCGGCCAGTGCACACTGGCCGGCGCCGATGCAGCGGTCCCTGTCGATGTCGATGCGCATGGCGGTACGCCTCTTACCAGCTCACGGGGAGTTCGAGCATCCCCTGGATCGTGTCGCCGGGCTTGAAGGGAATCTCCTCCGGCGGGGCGGCGAGCCGGAGGGTGGGCAGCCGTCGGACGAGGCTGCCCAGGGCGATCTCCAGCTCGGTGCGGGCGAGGTTCTGGCCGAGGCACTGGTGGATGCCGAAGCCGAAGGCGATGTGGTGGCGGGCCGGTCGGTGGAAGTCGAGGGTGTCGGGGGCGGCGTAGACGTCCTGGTCGCGGTTGATGACGGAGGTGGAGAAGACCACGCCGTCGCCGGCCCGGATCGTCGTGCCGGCCGCCTCGATGTCCTCGGTGGCCACGCGCAGCAGTCCGTCCGCGATGGACAGCAGCCGCATCAGTTCCTCCACCGCCGCCGGGAGCAGCGCGGGGTCGGCGCGCAGCTCGGCCAGCCGCTCGGGGTGCTGGAGGAGGGTGTACGTGCCGAGGGAGATCATGTTGGCGGTGGTCTCGTGGCCGGCGACGAGCAGGATGACGGCCATCGCGAGCAGCTCCTCGCGGTCCGGCCGGCCCTCGCGCCGCTGCTGCTGGACCAGGTCGTCCAGCACGCCGTCGCCGGGGTTCTTGCGCTTGCGGTCGATCAGGTCGCCCAGGTACTCCTCCAGCCGGTTGCGCGCGTCCTGGGTCTCCTCGGCGTCCTGGCCGCGCAGCAGCCGCCGTGACTGCTCCTCGAAGAACTCGTGGTCGGCGTAGGGGACGCCGAGCAGCGCGCAGATCACCATGGACGGCACCGGCAGCGCGAACGCGCCGACCAGCTCCGCGGGCGGGCCCTGGGCGATCATCGCGTCCAGCAGTTCGTCGACGGTGCGCTGGATCCGGGGCCGGAGCTCGGTGGCGCGTCTGAGGGTGAAGCTGGGGATCATCATGCGCCGCTGGGTGTGGTGCTCGGGGTCGTCGACGCCCAGGAGCGCGGTCCTGCGGTCCTTGACCGCCGCGAAGCGGGGCGTGGTCATGGGGAAGCCGTCGCGGTTGCGGTCGGTGGACAGGCGCGGGTCGGTCAGCAGCTCGCGGGCGAGCGTGTGTCCGGTGACGAGCCAGGCCGGACGGCCGTCGTAGAGGGTGACGCGGGCCAGTGGGCGGGTGGCGCGTACCGGGTCGTAGCCGGCGGGCGGGTGGTAGGGGCAGGTGCGGTCCTGCGGGAAGGCGACGGGCTGGGACGGTCGGGTGGTCGGGTCCGGCATGGGAGACCTCGCAGACGAAGGGTGCGTCGTGCCGATCTCCATTGGATGCCCGAGGCATCCATGGGGCGACGCGAAGTTCGGCCAGATCGGTGACCTGCGGGATCTGGCTGGGAAGCGTCTCTTCCGCTTCATAGACAGGTTGCCTCGTTCATAAACAAGTTGCCTCGGCAGACCCCGGTCCCGCAGGATCCGGCCATGTCCACGATCGACGTTTTCCCGCTGCCTCTGTCCGCCGCCGCCGTCCCGGCAGCGCGCCGACAGCAGCCCGGCCGTCCCTGGAGGCCCGGTCCGCCGCGAACGTGACGGCCGCGCTCGTCGCGGGGCTGGTCGCGGGCTACGGCATCGCCGTGCCCGTCGGCGCCGTCGCGACCCTCCTCGTCTCCCTGACCGCTCGTACGTCCCTGCGGACCGGTGCCTGCGCCGCACTCGGCGTCGCCACCGCCGACGGTCTCTACGCCCTGCTGGCCGCCCTCGGCGGCACCGCCCTGGCCGACGCGCTGCGGCCCGTCCTGGTGCCGCTGCGCTGGGCGTCGGCCCTGGTCCTGGCCGCACTGGCGGTGCGGGGCACGGTCGCCGCCGTACGGCAGCACCGGCAGGGCCGGCGCACCGCCCGCTCCGTCGCTCCCCCACCCGGCCCCGCACGGGCCTACCTGGCGCTGCTCGGGATCACCCTGCTCAATCCGACCACGGTGATCTACTTCGCGGCGCTGGTCGTCGGCGGTGCCGGCGCCACGGACACCGTGCCGCTGCTGGAGCAGGGGGTGTTCGTCCTGGCCGCGTTCGCCGCGTCGGCGAGCTGGCAGCTGCTGCTGGCCGGGGGCGGCGCCCTGCTCGGCCGGGCGCTCACGGGCCGGCGGGGGCGGCTGGTCACCGCCCTGGTCTCCAGTGCCGTGATCATGGCACTGGCGGTGCGCACGGCGGTGTCTCCGTGAGCCGGCGCCGCGCGGCCCCGCCTGGCGCGATACGGTGCGCGGGCGGCCGCCGCGGCCCGCCGGATCGGACCGAGGGGGACGGCGTCCTCGCCGCCGGTGTTGAATGACGGTGCACGAACCGTCACAGCACGCGACGAGAGGACGTACGCCATGCCTCTTGAGGGCGAGTACGAGCCCAGCCCGGCCGGCTGGGTGCGAGAGCAGGTGGAGCTGTACGAGAGCTCCGGCGGCACCAAGGGGACCACGCTCCTGGACACGGGGCTGCCCGTGATCCTGCTGACCACGCGGGGCGCGCGCAGCGGCAGGCTCCGCAAGACGCCGCTGATGCGGGTGGAGCACGACGGGCGCTACGCCGTGGTCGCCTCGCAGGGCGGCGCGCCCAAGCACCCGTTCTGGTACTTCAACCTGAAGGCCGACCCCCGGGTGGAACTCCAGGACGGTCCCGTCAAGCAGGACATGACGGCCCGCGAGGTCACCGGCAGCGAGAAGGCCGAGTGGTGGGAGCGGGCCGTCGCCGCGTATCCGCCGTACGCCGAGTACCAGACGAAGACCTCGCGGGAGATCCCGGTCTTCGTGCTGGAGGCCGCGGAAGGGCACTGAACCGGTCGGCCGCCGTCCGGAGGACGCCGCCCGCCGTCCGGGAGAAATCCGGGCCGGGCAGGCATGGAGCGGCGGCCTTCCGGGCAGCGGTCCTTCAGGCCCCGCCGCGCTCCCCCGTCGCGGCGGGGCTCTCGCGTGCCTCATCGGCCGACCGGTCGGTCACGTCGAGGAAGATCTGTTCGGCCTCGGGGACGGTGCGGGCGATCGAGCGCTTGATGCGCATCGCGACCTCCTCGACCCGTTCGCTGTCCAGACCGGGCACCAGGTCGACGCGGGCCGCCACCAGCAGCGAGTCCAGGCCCGTCTTCATGGTGAACAGCGCCTCGACGCTGTCGATCTCCGGCTGCGCCCGCAGCAGGCTGCCGATGCGGCCGCTCAGCTCCGGGTCCGCCGCCTCCCCGATCAGCTGGTCGCGCGCGTCGCGGCCGAGGCGGTAGGCGACGTAGACGAGCAGCGCGCCGATCGCGAGCGAGGCCGAGGCCTCCCATACGACCTGCCCGGTGACCATGTGCAGCGCCATGCCGAGGATGGCGAGGGTGACGCCCAGCACCGCGGTGCCGTCCTCGGCGACGACCGTGCGCAGCGCCGGGTCCCGCAGCCGGCTCGCGCCGCCCTGCCCGCGCACCTGGTGCAGCGCCCGCAGCAGCGAGATCCCCTCGGCGAGCAGGGCGACACCGAGCACGATCAGGCCGACCAGGTAGCCGGTGAAGTCCTCGTGCGCGCCGTTGCGCAGGGCCTCGACGCCCTGGAAGAACGAGAAGCAGCCGCCCATGACGAAGATGCCGACGGCGGCGAGGAGCGACCAGAAGAACCGCTCCTTGCCGTAGCCGAAGGGATGGCGCCGGTCGGCGGGGCGGCGGCTGCGGCGCAGCGCGGCGAGCAGGAAGATCTCGTTGAGGCTGTCGGCGACGGAGTGGGCGGCCTCCGACAGCAGGGCCGGCGAGTGCGCGAGGAGACCGCCCACGGCCTTGGCGGCGGCGATGACCAGGTTCGCCGCGAGCGCCACCAGCACGGTGACGCGGGTCCTGCGGTCCGAGGCCGGTCCGGGGCCGCCTCCGGTCGGGCGCCGGGTGGCCCTGTGCTCCTTCGGGTGGATCTCGCGTGTCTTCCCGGGTGTCCCGCTCACGCTGGCCGACTGCCCCCGTCGGCACGGCTCACACCGTGCCGTCGGCGGATTTCGGGGAACGTGTCCACCAGGACACCCGCGCGCCAGGTGTCCGGCAGGACACTCGTGCGGCAGAAGGGACGAGGCATGAGCGAGGGCGGCGAGGGCAACCGTGCGTACGGCCACAAGGCCTTCAAGCGTTCGAAGAGCCACTTCGCGGACCGGATCACCGCCGACGGCCAGGACGGCTGGCCGGTGGAGTCGGGCCGCTACCGGCTGGTCGTCAGCCGGGCGTGCCCGTGGGCGAGCCGGGCGCTGGTCGCGCGGCGGCTGCTCGGGCTGGAGGACGCCCTGTCCCTGGCCGTCGTCGATCCCATCCAGGACGACCGGAGCTGGCGCTTCACCCTCGACCCCGGCGGCCGGGACCCGGTGCTGGGCATCCGCTACCTCAGCGAGGCCTACGACCGGCGGGAGACCGGCTATCCCGGCGGGGTGAGCGTGCCCGCGATCGTGGACGTGCCGAGCGGTGCCCTTGTCACCAACGACTTCCAGCAGATCACCCTCGACCTGGCCACGCAGTGGACCGAACTGCACCGGCCCGGCGCACCGGACCTGTATCCGCCGGAGCTGCGCGACGAGATCGACACGGTGACGGCCGAGGTGTACCAGGACGTCAACAACGGCGTCTACCGGGCGGGCTTCGCCACGAACCAGGAGGAGTACGAGGCGGCGTGCGCGGGCGTGTTCCGGCGACTGGAGCTGCTGGCCCAGCGGCTGGCGGGACAGCGCTATCTCGTCGGCGACACGATCACCGAGGCCGACATCCGGCTGTTCACCACTCTGGTGCGTTTCGACGCCGTGTATCACGGACATTTCAAGTGCAACCTGTGGAAACTGGTGGAGAATCCGGTGCTGTGGGCGTACGCCCGCGATCTCTACCAGACGCCCGGGTTCGGCGACACCGTCGACTTCGACCACATCAAGCGGCACTACTACCAGGTGCACACGGGCATCAACCCGACCGGCATCGTGCCGCTCGGGCCCGAGACGTCCGGCTGGCTGACACCGCATCACCGCGAGGAGCTCGGCGGCCGTCCCTTCGGCGAGGGCACGGCACCGGGTCCCGTACGAGACGGCGAGGAGGTCCCTCCCCAGGGCAGGGCCTGACCGAGCTATCCGCACAAGGAGACACAGGTGGCCAAGAAGAAGAAGCACAAGCTGTCCCTCGCCTACCAGCCCGTCGGCTTCGTGCTGGGCTGGGCCGGTGGTTCGCTGGCCGGGATGGCGTTCCGCGCCACGTGGAAGGCCATGCGGCACGAGGACGACGCGCCCGACGCCCTCGACCGGGACCGGCGCTGGGGGGAGATCCTGCTGGCCGCGGCGGTGCAGGGCGCCATCTTCGCCATGGTGCGCAGCGCCGTGGACCGCGCGGGCGCCAAGGCCATCGAGCGCTCGACCGGCGTATGGCCCGCGAAGGAGGCCACGAAGAAGGCGGAGAAGAAGAGCGGGCGTGGGCGCGACTGAGCCGGCGCGCGGAGCCGGGCGGGCTGGTCCACCATGGGCGAGGTGAACACCGTGAAGACGATGCGTGCCATCAGCCAGGACGTCCTCGGCGGCCCCGACGTGCTGAAGGTGACCGAACCGGAGCGCCCCGCGCCGCGGCCCAACGAGGTGCTCGTCCGGGTGCGGGCCGCCGGAGTGAATCCCACCGACTGGAAGCACCGCGCCACGGGCGGCTTCCTCGGCGAGCCGCCGTTCGTCCTGGGCTGGGACGTCTCCGGCGTGGTCGAGGAGACGGGCGTCGGCGTGGCCCTGTTCCGGCCCGGTGACGAGGTATTCGGCATGCTGAGCTACCCGTTCGGCCACGGCTCGCACGCCGAGTACGTCACCGCCCCGGCCCGTGTCTTCGCGCCGAAGCCCGCCGGGATCGACCATGTCCGGGCGGGCGCCCTGCCGCTGGTCTCGCTGACGGCGTGGCAGGCGCTGGTGGAGCGGGCCGAGGTGCGCGCCGGGCAGCGGGTGCTGATCCATGCGGCGGCGGGCGGCGTGGGCCATGTGGCGGCGCAGATCGCCAAGGCTCGCGGCGCGTACGTCATCGGCACCGCGAGCGCGGGCAAGCACGACTTCCTGCGCGGGATCGGCGTGGACGAACCCCTCGACTACCGCACGACCGACTTCGCCGAGGCCGTGCGCGACGTCGACGTCGTGCTGGACACCATCGGCGGTGAGACCGCCCTTCGTTCGCTGCGGGTGCTGCGGCCGGGCGGGGTCGTGGTGTCGATCATCCCGATGGGCTCCGACGACTTCTACGAGGAGGCCGAGCGGCTCGGCGTCCGGGCGGTCCGGATGCTGGTCGACGCCGACCACCACGGGATGCGGACGATCGCGGGCCTCGTCGAGGAGGGGAAGCTGAGCGCCACGATCGCCGGTACGTTCCCGCTGGCCGAGGCGGCCAAGGCGCACGAGCTCGGCGAGACCGGACGCACCACGGGCAAGCTGGTTCTGGTGGTCGACTGACCTCAATTCGCAGACATATGTCAATCGAACATGCTGGAATTCCCTCCAACGAGGGTAACTTGCTGAGCGGGGGCGGGTGTTGGTTCGGCTGAACCGCACCCCCGCAGCAGCGGAGTCCGGTGGGAGGCGAGGTCGTCGTGGGGAACGAACGCGCGCCATTCACCCGGCATCTGCGGGTCCGCCGGGAGCGCGGGCACACCGTGCTGGAGCTCCACGGTGAGATCGACATCGCCGCGGCGGTGGAGATCATCCCGTACCTGGACCGGATCACGGCCCGGCCCGGGGCACGGGTGGTGATCGACCTGAGCGGGATCGACTTCTTCGACTGCTCCGGGCTGCGCCTGCTCTACCGGGCCCGGGCCCGGCTCCTCGACGGGGGCGGCGAGCTGCGCCTGGTGTGCGCGCACCCGCTGACGCTGCGCGTGCTCAAGGTCACCGGCCTGTCCCGGCTGCTGCCGCCCCGCCCGACGCTGGACGCGGCTCTCGAACAACCCGAGGCCGCGTCGGGCCCGGTGTGACCGCTGCGGATCGTGCGCCGCGCGGCGAGACACCCCTAGGCGTCATTCGCTGCGCGGCGCGTCGAACAGCGCGCTGACAGACTCCCCGTTGTGGATGCGCCGTACGGCCTCGGCGAGCGCCGGGGCGATGGAGAGGATCCGGAGCTTGTCCTTGTGGTCCCGGTACTCCTCGTCGTCCTCCACCGGCACCGGCACGGTGTTGGTGCACACGATCTCCAGCACGTCGGGCTGCTCGCTGAGCCGCTTGAGCGCGCCCGCCGCGAACAGGCCGTGCGTGCAGGCGATCCGGATGGAGCGCGGTTCCGACACACGCAGCCGGTCCAGGAGTTCCAGCATCGTGCTGCCCTTGGCGATCTCGTCGTCCAGCACGATCACGTCCCGCCCGGACACGTCGCCGATGACCGAGCTGATGGTCACCCGGTCGTCGGCGTAGCGCTGCTTGGCGCCGGCGGCCACCTGGGCACCGATCATCCGGGCGAAGGCGGCGGCCTCCTTGGCGTTGCCGAGGTCCGGCGAGACGACGGTGGTGCGTGTCAGGTCGTACTGCCGGAAGTGCGCGGCCAGTTCGCGCAGCGCGTGCAGATGGTCGACGGGCACCGAGAAGAAGCCGTGCACCTGAGGTGCGTGCATCGTCATCGCCAGGACACGGCCCGCGCCCGCGGCGACCAGCAGATCGGCGACCAGCCGCCCGCCCAGCGAGATGCGCGGGGCGTCCTTCTTGTCGGAGCGGGCGTAGGAGTAGTGCGGCATCACGACCGTGATGCGCCCGGCGGAGGCGCCGCGGGCCGCGTCGCACATCAACAGCAGCTCCACCAGATGCTCCTGCACCGGCCTGACCAGCGGCTGGACCAGGAAGACGTCCCGTTCCCGGCAGTTGGCCTGAAGCTGTACCTCCAGGCAGTCGTTGGCGAACCGGCTGACCCGGGTCGGGCTGAGCGGCACGCCCAGGTGCGCGCAGACCTCCGCCGCCAGTTCGGGATGGGCGCTGCCGCTGAACACCGCGATGTCTCGCACGATCCGCTCCTCGCATGATCATTCGGGCTGCCGGGCTCATGCTACTGACCGCTCTCGCGGCCGTCCGGCCGCCGGTCAGCGCAGGACCGCGGGCAGGGCCAGTGCGCCCAGGAGGGTCGTACCCACCAGCAGCCAGGCCACGTAGTCGCCGACGTGCCCCGACTGGAGGCGGCGCAGGGGCAGTGCCCACTCGGGCGCGCTCAGCAGTCCGGGGCGGGTGACCGCCACCAGGGCCAGGCCCACGGCGAGCAGGGTCGACAGCAGGTCCAGCAGCACCCCGGTCGCGGTCCAGTGCACCGAGGAGAACACACCCCAGGTCCCGGCCTCGTCGACAGCGTGCCCCACCAGGCCGGCGAAGCCGGGCACCACGCCCACGGCGAGCGCGGCGGCGAGCAGCACCGCCGGGACCGTCCCCATCGTGCGGGGGACGCGAACCAGCCGCTGCCGGGTCTCCGGCTCCTCGTCGGCGCCGGACGTCTTGTCCTCCTCGCGCTCCTCGCCCTCCCGCTCCTCGGGCCGGGGGCCGAACCCCAGGAAGACGCGCGCGGCCACCCGCAGCACCGCCGCTCCGGTGAGGGCGGAGGCGGCGACGTACACCACGGTGAGCGGGGCGCCCACGGCCTCCTCGCTGACGGCCTTGCCGAGGCCCGTCCCGAAGGGCGGCAGTCCGGCCAGGGCCAGGCCTGCGACGGCGAACGTGGCACCGACACCCCGCAGGTGCCGGGCCCGGCCGTGCAGAGAGAACTCGTCGACGGTGCCGTAGCGGTCCAGCAGGATGCCGGCGCAGGCGAACAGCGCGGCCTTCACGCCCGCGTGTCCCAGGATGTAGAGCGCGGCCCCGTCGTCGGCCTCGGCCTTCAGCACGCCGACGGCGATCAGGAACAGTCCGGTGTGGGCGATGGTGGAGAAGGCGAGCAGCCGCTTGATGTGCCGCTGGTACCAGCACATCACCGCGCCGACGGCGCCGGTCAGTACGCCCAGGACCACCAGGGTCCGGGTCACGTCGGCCGCGGGGAGGCCGCCCGGTCCGGAGAACACGGTGCCGTACACCCGCCAGACGCCGTACACGCCGAGTTCCACCATCACGCCGGACAGCAGCATGCACACGGGTGTGGGCGCGACGGCGTGCGCGTCGGGCAGCCAGAACTGGAAGGGGACGGCGGCGGACTTGACCAGCAGGCCGGTCAGGACCAGCACGAAGGCGGTGAGGGTCAGGGCGTCCGGCCCGTGGTGCCCGGCGGCCGCGTTCAGTCCTTCTGCGATCTTCGCCATGGCCAGCTCGCCGGTGCGGGCGTACAGCAGGGCGATGCCCATCAGCATGAAGTAGGCGCCCAGCGAGTTGACCAGGGCGAAGCTCAGCGCGCCCTGCACGGCCTTGGCCTCGTCGATGCGGTATCCGGTCAGCGCGTAGGCGACGGCGCTCATCAGTTCGAAGAACACGAACGCGTTGAACAGGTCGCCGGCCACGGCGAAGCCGCACATGCCGCCCTGGAAGAGCAGTATCAGCGCGGGGAAGGTGCCGGCGTGACCGCGCGGCGGCTCGTCGAAGTAGTGCCAGGAGTAGGCCAGCGCGGCCAGCGTGAGCAGGGAGACGAGCGCCGCCATGCCGAGTGACGGCCCGTCCCCGATCAGCACGATGCCGACGCTCTCGCCCCCCTTGGGGAACCAGCCGCCGACCCACTCCACCAGGGCCGGCGACGAGTGCGGCAGCAGGACGATCGCGAGGGCGGCCGTGGTGGCCGCGGCCAGGCAGCCGAAGGCCTCGGCGACCGGGCGCGGCAGGTGGCGGCCGCCCGCCACGAGCAGGCCGGCCCCCAGCAGCGGGACGGCCGGCAGCAGCGGCAGCAGACGGTGCATCAGCCGCGCAGCTCCCTCAGCTCGTCGGGGTCGACCGTGCCGTGCCGTTTGGCGATCTGCACGGTCAGCGCGAGCAGCAGCGCGGTCACGGTGGCGCCGACGACGACGTCAGTGAGGGTGAGGGCCTGGACGACCGGGTCGACCACGGGCCGCGAGCCGGGCCGGATGTCGGAGAAGACGGGCGCGGTGCCGCCGTCGCGGTACCCGACGGCGAGCAGCAGGACGTACGTCGCCGACTGGCACACGGCCAGGCAGCCCACGGCGTGGATCAGGTTCCGGCTGGTGGCCAGTCCGTAGCAGCCGACGAGGAACACATAGGCGGCGACCAGGTACGGAAGGACGTGCGTCACGGCGGTCACGGCGCTCTCACTCCCCACTGCCCCTCCCCCCCACTGCCCTCCTCGGTCCTCACGACCCGCTGCCCTCCTCGATCTCGACGGCCTGATCCAGGAAGCGGGCGAGCAGCACGACGACCGCGCTGGCGACCTCCATGCCGATGGCCGCGTTCAGCAGCGGGACGGTGCCGCCCGAGGACAGCGTGTTGAACGTGCCGTAGGGCAGCAGGGTGTTGGCGAGGAAGGCGCCGCCCGCCAGCACGCCGGCGAAGCCCAGGACCAGGTAGGCGGACGCGGACAGCGCGTCGCCGATCTCGAAGGCCTCGACCGGGCGGATGCGTTCCAGCGCGGCGTAGTCGGCGCCCAGGTACATCAGGTGCAGGGCGGTCGCGGCGACCACACCGCCCTGGAAGCCGCCGCCGGGGCTGAGCTGCCCGTGGGCGATCACATACAGGCCGGTGACCAGCGCGATCGGCAGTACGACCAGCGCGTAGCGGCGTACGGGCGCGGCGACCTCGCAGGGCTCCGGCGGGTCGCGGTGCTCGTCGCGGGCCTGGCGCAGCAGGACGACGCAGCCGAGGACGGCCGCGAAGAGGATCGTCATCTCGCCCATCGTGTCGAAGGCGCGCTGGTCGAAGTTGACGGAGGCGATGGTGTTGGCGATGTGCCGGGCGAGGGCCGCACGGACGGCACGGTCGCCGTACGGGTGCCACGGGCCGCCGAAGGCGGGAAGCCGCAGGCAGGCCGCGACCAGGAGGGCGGCGAGCCCGCCGCCGCCCAGGACCACCAGCCACAGCCGGGCGCGCGGGTTCACTGCTTGCTGTCCTTGCCGTGGGCGGAGCGCCGCCGGACCTTGCGCACCGAGAGCATGATCAGCAGCGGGGTCAGGGCCGAGCCCACGGCGAGCTGCGACAGCCCGACGTCGGGCGCCTGCAGCACGGTGAAGAGCACGGCCAGGGCGGTGCCGAGAACGGCCAGGACCAGTGCCTGCCGGGCGGGGTCGCGGTTGGCGACGGCCGCCGTCGCCAAGCCAGCGACGGCGAGCAGGGCCACGACGACGACCGCGTCAGCCACGGCTCACCCCCGGGAAGCCGCCGGACATCGCCCGGGAGGCGAGGAGGTTCCCGCCGACCAGCAGCGCCCCGACGATCAGGAGCTTCACCATCGACCGGCCGGGCCCGGTGACCGCGCACAGCACGGCCACGACCACCGCGCCGAGGCCGGCGGCCGCCCAGGTCAGCCCCCAGGCCCGCGGCTGCTCCTCGGCGAGTTCGTCGGCCAGCAGCCGGGCGAAGACAAGGGTGCCGACCGGGCCGAGCAGGGCCAGGAGCAGGGCGAGATCGACGTAGGAGGTGCGGTCGTAGCCCTGGGAGAGCAGCAGCAGGCCGGGGCAGACAAGGGCGGTGGACAGGTTCTGGGCGACGACTCGGCGCCCCAGCGGGCCGGTGGCCACGCCCCACAGCGTCGTTCCGAGGCCGACGGCCAGCACCACCGTCGCCGCCAGGATCCAGCCGTTCACCGCGGCCTCACCGCCGCCCGCCGGCCGGCCCGCGCGGCCAGCGCGCCCACGCCCGCGGCGCACGCCCCGACCACCCACTCCAGGGTGTAGACGGTGCTGATCAGCATCAGCCACAGCACCACGAGCGCGGCCCACCAGGCCAGCACCTCGCCGACGGCGAGCAGCGTCGTCCGCGTCTTCAAAACGCCACCTCCGCAGGCTCAGTCGCTGTCGCTGATGTGCGCCGGCCGCTTCGCGTCCGGCACGCCGCTTCCCGGCATCCAAGCACCGCCCCGACGGCGGGCGGCGCGGCGGCGCGCCGGGTCTGCAGCCCGGATGCCCCGACGGCAGCAACGGAAACCGGCCAGGTGCACCGCCCCCGATGCGGTGGCGGAGGCGGCATCCTCCAGCTGATCGGGGGTAACCGCCTTGCCGACCGGGGAAGTTGACGTCTGGAGGACCGCATGGCCCGGGTGGCGTTCCGTCCGAGCACCTTGTTCCGATCCCGTAAGGCCGAGGCGGGGCGCACCGCTTCCCGGGCCCGTACGGCCAAGACCGGGCGCGCCGCCCCGCGGCCCGGTAAGGCCAAGGCGGTCAGGTCGGGGCGCACGGCGAAGGGGCCGCGTGCGCGCTGGGCCCGGATCCGCCCCACGGCCTGGGCCCGGCGTTCCCCGCGGCCCGGCGCCGTGGCCGAACGCCGGCCGCTCCCCTGGCCCGTTCGCCTGCCGGCGATGGGGTGCGCCTTCGTCTTCATGGTGGCGTTCGCCGTCGTACTGGCCCGGCTCACGCTCCAGCCGTCTCCCTCGTCCACGTCCCTGGTGCACACCAATCTGCACCCGGGCCGATCGCTGCGGGCCACTCTGGACCAGCCGGGCCTGCGCGAGGCGGTGAAGCAGATCGGCGGCAACCTGCTGCTGGGCGTGCCCTTCGGCGTGCTGGTGCCGGTGGTGGCGCCCGGGGCCCGCGGGCCGCTGCGCGTGCTGCTGCTGACCGTGACCGTGATGCTGATGGTGGAGTTCGCCCAGGGTGCACTGATCACCGGGCGGGCGTTCGACATCGACGACGTCATCCTCAACACCACCGGCGCACTGGCCGGTTACCTGCTGCTGGGACGGCGACTGGGCCGGGCCGTACACGCGCGCCGGCTGCGCGAGCGCGCCTGAGTCCCTGTCAGAGCGGTCCGGACCAAGCTCTTGACTGGCCCTTACTTCACTCCTTAAATCAAGAGCGACACCAACCCCCCACAACGGTCGGCGCGCCCGCGCACCGGGCCGCCGTACGGAAGGGAGAGCCGTGGCCCGTCCACGCCTGCTCCGCAGATGTCTCCTCGGCGCGCTGTCCGCCGTGCTCGTCGGTTCCGCCGCGATCGGCCCCGCGCGGGCGGACACACCGGCCGCCTCCTCCGCCGCCGCCGCAACGGTGACGACGTTCTCCGACACCTTCGACGGGCCCGCGGGCGCGGCCGTCGACCCCGCCAAGTGGCAGACGGAGACCGGCGACAACGTCAACAACCACGAGCGGCAGTACTACACGTCGGGCAACAAGAACGCAGCCCTGGACGGCCAGGGCCACCTGGTCATCACCGCCCGGCGCGAGAACCCGGCCAACTACCAGTGCTGGTACGGCACCTGCCAGTACACCTCCGCCCGGCTGAACACCTCGGGGAAGTTCGCCGCGCAGTACGGGCACGTCGAGGCGCGGATGAAGATCCCGCGGGGGCAGGGCATGTGGCCCGCGTTCTGGATGCTCGGCACCGACATCGGCCAGGTGGGCTGGCCGAACTCCGGCGAGATCGACGTGATGGAGAACGTCGGCTTCGAGCCCTCGACGGTCCACGGGACGATCCACGGCCCCGGCTACTCGGGCTCGGCCGGCATAGGCGCGCCGTACTCGCTGCCGGGCGGCCAGGCGTTCGCGGACGCCTTCCACACCTTCGCCGTCGACTGGGCGCCGGACTCGATCAGCTGGTCGGTGGACGGCACCGTCTACCAGCGTCGCACCCCGGCCGACCTGGGCGGGAAGACGTGGGTGTTCAACAAGCCGTTCTTCCTGATCCTCAACCTGGCGGTGGGCGGCTACTGGCCGGGCGACCCGGACGGCTCCACCGCCTTCCCGCAGCAGCTCGTGGTCGACTCGGTGTCCGTGACCACGAGCACCACCTCCACCGGCGCCGCGATCCGCGGGCTGGCCGGCAAGTGCGTGGACGTGGCCGGCGCGAACCCGGCCAACGGCACTCCGGTCCAGCTCTACGACTGCAACGGCACCGCCGCCCAGCAGTGGACGTTCGCCTCCGACGGGAGCCTGCGCGCGCTCGGCAAGTGCCTCGACGTCACGGACAACGGCACCGCGGACGGCTCCAAGGTCCAGCTCTGGGACTGCACCGGCGGGCCGAACCAGAAGTGGGTCCTGTCCTCGGCACACGACATCGTCAACCCCCAGGCGAACAAGTGCCTGGACGTCACCGACAACAACTCCGCCAACGGCACCCGCCTGCAGATCTGGACGTGCACGGGCGGCGCCAACCAGAAGTGGTCGGTGGGGTGAAGCCGAGGGGCCCTGCGGGGCCGCGAACGGTCCTGCGGGGCCGGGAGGCTTCCGCGGGGCCGGGGAACGGCGGGCCTAGTGCAGGGTCCATTTGAACTTGTCGCCGCCCACCCAGCGGACCACGTCCGGGTCGTCCAGGTCGTGGACCCGGATGCCGAACGCCGCGGCGGCCTGGAGGACATCGGTGACGGTCTTCGCCTCGCCGACCACCTCACCGTCGATCTCCACGATGCGGAAAGGCGGATGGCCCGGCTGCACCCCGAGCACCATGATTCGCGGCTGGGAGACACGGGGGCTCGCGCTTTCGGTCATGTCATCAAGCCTAGGACGGGACCGCCCGCGACGAGCCCTCGCACCACTGGCGGGCGCGGGTGAAACCGGGCCCGCCGCGGCTGCTCGCACCTGGTCGCACGCGCACGGTCACAGGCGCACGGCCGTACGCACACGCGCACGATCGCACGGCGCCCCGCTCAGGGGCGCCGCCAGTCGTCGCCGGTCAGGTGGGAGCCGGCCATAGGGCCCATCCGCAGCATGCCGCCGTCCACGCACCAGGACGCCCCGGTGACGTAGGAGGCGTCGGGGCCGGCGAGGAACGCGATCACGGCGGCGACCTCGCGGGCGTCGCCCGGGCGGCCCAGCGGCACGCCGGGGCGGCGCTCGGTGCGCACGTCGGTGTCCTCCTGGCCCGTCATCGGCGTGGCGATCTCCCCGGGCGCGACCGCGTTCACCGTGATCCCGTGCTCGGCGAGTTCCAGCGCCATCACCTGGGTGAGCAGGCCGAGGCCCCCCTTGGCCGCGCAGTACGGAGCGGCTCCCACCCGCGGCTGGTGCTCGTGCACCGAGGTCACGTTGACGATCCGGCCGCCGTCGCCCTGCGCGATCATCCGCCGGGCCGCCTTCTGCCCGCACACCAGCGGCCCGACCAGGTCCACGTCCAGCACACGGCGCACATCGTCCAGGCGGAGGTCCAGGAACGGCGTGGCCGTGCCGGTACCGGCGTTGTTGACCAGGACGTCGATCCGGCCGCCGAGCTGCGCGGCCAGCTCGTCGAGGGCGTCCGCGGCGGCGGGCAGCCGGGTGAGGTCCATCCGGGTGACGGCGGCCCGGCGCCCCTTGCCCCGGACCTCCTGGGCGGTCTCCTCGGCGCCCCTGTCGTCGCTGTGCCAGGTGATGCCGATGTCCATCCCCGCCTCGGCCAGCCGGACGGCGGTGGCACGGCCGATGCCGGAATCCGATCCGGTGATCACGGCCACCTTGGCGACGGCCGGCGTGGACGTGGAAGCGGACATGGCGCACTCCTCCCGACTGCGTCCCTGCGCAGCCTCCCGGACGAGGCATCGCGGTACCCGAGGGGCGTCACGGGCAAACGTGGGGAACCCTGGTGACGGAGGTGGTGATGGACCCCGTCGAGGCACTGGACCGGATCGCCTTCCTGCTGGAGCGGTCGCAGGCGCCGACGTACCGCGTGCGCGCCTTCCGTACGGCGTCCCGGACGCTGTCGCGGATGCCCGCCGAGGAGGTCGCCCAGCGCTCCTCGGCGGGGACGCTGGAGTCGCTCAGGGGCGTCGGCCCGAAGACCGCGCAGGTGGTGCGGGAGGCGCTGGCCGGGACCGTGCCCGGATATCTGCGGAAACTGGAGGACGAGGCGCAGGAGCCGCTCGCGGACGGGGGCCGGGAACTGCTGGCACGGCTGCGCGGGGACTGCCATCTGCACTCCGACTGGTCGGACGGCGGCAGCCCCATCGACGAGATGGGCCGGGCCGCGGCGGGCCTCGGGCACGAGTGGGCGGTGCTCACCGACCACTCACCGCGGCTGACGGTGGCCCGCGGACTGTCCGCGGAGCGGCTGCGCGAGCAGTTGCAGGTGCTGGCCGGGCTGAACGAGACCTGGGCCCCGTTCCGGCTGCTGACCGGCATCGAGTGCGACATCCTCGAGGACGGCTCGCTCGACCAGGATCCGGAGCTGCTGGAGCAGTTGGACGTGGTCGTCGTCTCGGTGCACTCCAAGCTGCGGATGGACGCCCGCTCGATGACCCGCCGCATGGTCGCCGCCGTCCGCAACCCGCACTCCGACGTGCTCGGACACTGCACCGGACGGCTGGTGACCGGGCGGGGACGGCCGGAGTCGGAGTTCGACGCGGACGAGGTGTTCGCGGCCTGCGCCGAGACCGGCACGGCCCTGGAGATCAACAGCCGCCCGGAGCGGCTGGACCCGCCGCGGCGGCTGCTGCGCCGCGCCGTCGAGGCGGGCGTGCTGTTCTCCGTCGACACCGACGCGCACGCGCCCGGCCAGCTGGACTGGCAGATCCACGGCTGCGCGCGGGCCGAGGAGTGCGGGGTGCCGCCCGAGCGCGTGGTGACCACCTGGTCGCGGGAGGAGCTGCTCGCCTGGGCGCGGGAGCGCCGGACGCCGTCCGGAGTGGCGAGCGCCTGACGTGGTACTCGGGCCTACCCGGCAACCGACGTGAGCGAGGGGATGCGCCGATGGTGGATCGTGCCGCCGTGTTCGACGTCGACGGAACGCTCGTCGACACCAACCATCTTCACGTCACGACTTGGTGGGAGGCCTTCCGGCAGGCGGGTCACCGGGTGCCCATGCACGCCATCCACCGGTCCGTGGGGCTCGGCTCCACCGACCTGATCGCGCACCTGCTCGGCGACGACCGCGACGAGGACCAGGACGCCCGGCTCAGCGCCGCGCACACCGCGCTGTACGCCCAGTACTTCGACCGGCTGCCCGCCCTCGCCGACGCGGGGCGGCTGCTGCGGCGCCTGCACCAGGACGGCTGGACCGTGGTGCTGGCCACCTCGGCCAGCGGTCCGGAGCTGAGCGCGCTGCGCCGCGCGATCGACGCGGACGACGCCATCGCCGCCACGGCGAGCGCCGACGACGTGGAAGAGGGCAAGCCCGCACCCGAACCGGTCGAACACGCCCTCGAACTGGTCGGGGTGCCCGCCGAACGGGCGGTGTTCGTCGGCGACACCGTCTGGGACATGCGGGCCGGCAGCCGGGCCGGGGTGCGCTGCGTGGGCGTCCTGTGCGGCGGCATCCCGCGCGATGACCTGGAGCGGGCCGGGGCGCAGGCCGTCTACGACGACCCCGCCCACCTTCTGTCGTCCCTCCCGGCCGGGCCCCTCGGCCACACCGGCTGACCGTGCCGCGCGCCGCATCGCACCGCGCTTCACGCACCGCAGTGGAGTGATACAGATCACCACATAACCTGGCAGATGCCGGAACACCGGACCGTCGGTCCCCGTTGTACCGAGCGTGGGTGCGGATGGGACAGTGTCCCCGGGCCTCACCTATTGCCCACAGGGACGATCGTTCGGCTGAAGCCCTGTGGAGCGTCTCGCCGAGAGGCGACCGCCATGCGTGCCCACACCCTGAGCGCCCCGACCGTGATTCCCCCGTCCGGTCGGGGCTTTCCTCTGTCCGGGTTCCTCGGCGGACGGCTCCGACGGCTCCCGGGGACCCCTGCGGTGGGCTCCGGGCCCCCGGCGGTCGGCTCCGGGCACGCCGCGGTTGACTTCGGGCACGCCGCGGTTGACTTCGAGAGCACTCCAATTCGTAGCGTTCCCCGCATGAGCACTTCGCAACAGCACAAGATCGGTTCGGGTTTCGGCGCGACGAGCACCGCCGACGACGTCCTGCAGGGCATCGACCTCAACGGAAAGCTCGCGGTGGTCACCGGCGGCTACTCGGGCCTCGGCCTGGAGACCACGCGCGCGCTGACCCGTGCGGGCGCCCACGTGGTCGTCCCCGCCCGGCGGCCCGCCGCCGCGCGGGAGGCGCTGGAGGGCGTCGAAGGTGCCGAGGTGGACGAGCTCGACCTCGGCGACCTCGACAGCGTCCGCGCCTTCGCCGAGCGGTTCCTGGCCTCCGGCCGCACCATCGACATCATGATCGACAACGCCGGGATCATGGCCTGCCCGGAGACCCGGGTGGGGCCCGGTTGGGAGGCCCAGTTCGCGACGAACCACCTCGGCCACTTCGCCCTCGTCAACCGGCTGTGGCCGGCGATCGAGCCGGGCGGCGCCCGCGTGGTCTCGGTCTCCTCGCGCGCCCACCACTTCTCCGGCATCCGCTGGGACGACCTCCACTGGCAGCGGGGCTACGACAAGTGGCAGGCCTACGGCCAGGCCAAGACCGCGAACGTCCTGTTCGCCGTCCACCTCGACGCCCTCGCCCGCGACCGTGGCGTCCGGGCCTTCGCCCTCCATCCGGGCGGCATCATCACCCCGCTCCAGCGCCACATCCCGAAGGAGGAGATGATCGAGCGCGGCTGGATCGACGAGAACGGCACCGTGCTGAACCCCGAGGGCTTCAAGACCCCGCAGCAGGGCGCCGCCACCCAGGTCTGGGCCGCGACCTCCCCGCAACTGGACGGCCTGGGCGGCGTCTACCTGGAGGACTGCGACATCGCCGAACCGGCCCAGGAGGGCGACGAGCGCGGCGGAGTCAAGGACTGGGCCGTCGACCCCGACCAGGCGGCCCGCATGTGGGACCTCTCCGCGGAGCTGACCGGCGTGAACGCCTTCGCGTCCGGGGGCCGGAGCTGACACCGACGGCGTCCGGTGCCAACAGGTGCCTCGTTCCGCCGGGTTGATCGGACCGGGTCGACCGGTCGCGTCGATCGGGCGTGTTCCACCGGGCGTGTTGACAGGGCCGGGTGGATCCGCGCGGACCGGGGTACTCGGAGGTCCGCACCGTCCGCCCCGCCGAGAGGAGCCGCAGGTGAGCAGCGCGTCGGGCAGCAGGGTCGTGGTCACGGGCGCCACCGGCAACGTCGGTACCAGCGTCGTCCGCCTCCTCTCCGAGGATCCGGAGGTCGCCTCGGTGCGCGGCCTCGCCCGCCGGATCCCGCGGTGGTCGCCGCCGAAGACGGAGTGGGTGGCGGTCGACGTGGCGTCCGAGCAGGCCGGGCTCGCCGGGCAGTTCGAGGGCGCCGACGCCGTCATCCACCTGGCCTGGGCGTTCCAGCCGACCCACGATCCGGCGACGACCTGGCGCACCAATGTGCTCGGCAGCATCCGGGTGTTCGACGCGGTGGCCGCCGCGCATGTGCCGGTGCTGGTGCACGCGTCCTCGGTCGGCGCGTACTCCCCGGGGCCGAAGGACCACGCCGTGGACGAGTCGTGGCCGACCCACGGCTGGCCGGACGCCGCGTACACCCGGGAGAAGGCGTATCTGGAGCGGGCCCTGGACACCTTCGAGCGGGACCACCCGGACATCAGGGTGGTGCGCATGCGCCCGGCGTTCCTCTTCAAGGCGGAGTCGGCGAGCGAGCAGCGCCGCATCTTCGGCGGCCGGTTCCTGCCGGGGCCGCTGGCGCGGCCGGAGCTGCTGCCGTTCCTGCCGGACATCCCGGGGCTGCGTGTACAGGCCCTGCACACGGACGACGGCGCCGAGGCCTACCGGCTGGCGCTGCGGCACGAGGTGCGGGGAGCTTTCAACCTGGCCGCCGACCCGCCGCTGGACGCCGAGGTGCTGGGCGAGCTGCTGGGCACCCGGCCCGTACGCCTGCCGAGGGCCGCCGCCCGCTCCGCGATCGCCGCCGCCTGGGGCCTGCACCTGCTGCCCGCCTCGCCCCAGCTCTTCGACGCGGTGCTCCGCCTTCCCCTGATGGACTGCACCCGGGCGCACACCGAACTGGGCTGGCGCCCGGAGCGCACGGCGACCGAGGTCATCCAGGAGTTTCTGCAAGGGCTGCGGCGCGGCGAGGGACTGGACACCGCCCCCATGGAGGGCCGCAAGGTCGGCTGAGCCCGAGGGGCTCCCGACGGGCCCCGAGGGGCAACCGGCGGGCAAGGTCGCCGGGCCCGGTCGGCCGAGGCCGGCGCGGGTACGCGGGGCGGCTCAGCCGGGTGGCTCGTCCGGTGCGGGGTGTTCGGGGTGCACGGTCGCCGCGTTCGGGCTGCCCTTGCGGCCGGTGCCCGCCTCGTCGGTGTCGGGGACGTCCTCGTCGGTGCCGGACTCGGGACGGCGGGCGCTGGAGTGGGCCGCCTCCCAGGGGTCCTCGCCCGGCCGGGCCTGCTGGTCCGGCATGTCACGGGGCACCGGCCGGCCGGTCTCGCCGGGGGCCTCTCGGCGGTGCTCGGTCACGGCGTACTCCTCTCGGGTCCGTCCTCTCGAAGGGCGAGGCGCGGGTACCTCTCCCGTGACCTGCGAAACCTCCCGACCGCGTCAACCCCGCAATCGCAGGGCCCTCATCTGCTCCTCCAGTGGGCCGAGGCCTACGTCCTGCCGGCGCTGGTCGAGGGTCTCCGGCCGCCGGACCGGGTACGGGCGCAGCGTCACGGGGTTGATCCGCGTCCCGTAGTACTGCGGCTCGCCCAGTTCCACGGCGCAGTGGTCGGCGATGTAGGCGAGGTGGACGACGGGACAGCGGCCGTCGGCCGCCGCCTGTGCGATCAGATCCCGGCACCGCAGCCGGAAGCGCAGGTCGGGGGCGTGCAGGAGAATCATCAAGGCGGCGGTCGACGCGGCCGGTCCCACGAGGTCCACGGCCGGCCAGCCATGCCTCCGCACGATCACCGCGAGGGCCTCGGCGTTGTCGCGGTGGCACTCGACGACCCGGCGCCGACGCTCCGGAGTGGGGGTGCTGCCCGCCTTCCGGGTCAGCTCCCGGTCCTCGCCGGCCCTGCGGACCAGCTCGGCCGCCAGCGCCGAGGCACGCTCCGCGGGCATGTCCCGCACGGCGTCCACCGGGGGCGGCGGGTTGTCGGCGTGCGCCTCAGGGGATCCGTCCGGGGCGGGCGCGGGTGCGATCCCGGTTGCCGGTTGTTCCGCCGTTCCTTCCTCGGGGTACGGCGCCGCAGCCCGCCGCGGATGTCCGGCCTGCGCCGTCCGGGCGGTCCGCCGCCGCGCCGCCTCCGCCACGATGGCCGTGACAGGCGTCCCCACGAAAGCGGCCGGGCGTGCCGCCATCACGGCGGCCGCGGAGGCAGGCGCGTCGGACGGCGGGAGGCACGGGCGTACGGTCCGGGCGGCCGCCGAGACCGTGTCCACCGCGGCACGGGCCGGGTACGCCGCCGGGGTCACGGCCTCTCCCACGACCCCCGCTCCCCCGTCCGTGCCCGCGCTCTGCCGCGGCACCGCGGGAACCGCACCTGCTGCCACGCCCCCGCCCTGACGCGGCACCCCCACGCCGCGTGTCGCGGAATCCGCGCGCACCGAGCCGCCGTAGGCCCGATCACCGGACACCGGACCGCCGTAGGTGCGATCACCGGACACGGGGCCACCCGAGAGCGGGCCACCGGCCGGCCGTCGGACCGGCACCGGGTCACCGGCCGGTGGACGGCCCGGCACCGGGTCACCGGCCGGTGGACGGCCCGGCACCGGGGCACCGGCCGGTGGACGGCCCGGCACCGGGGCACCGGACGCTGGTCGGCTCGCGGCCGGCGTGCCGGGCACCGCGTCGTCGTGCGTCATGGCGTCCCACCTCGCCGCCGCAGGGTGAACCACACACGCTTGCCCGGACGGTCAGGCTCCGGCGGTGCCATCCCCCAGTCGTCGGCGAGCGCGGCCACGATGGACAGCCCGCGCCCCGACTCGGCCGCGGGGTCCACCGTCCGGAGCCGGGGCAGCACCGGGGAGCGGTCGGCCACCGTCACCCGCAGGCCACGGGCGTTCCACTCGACGGTGAGCGTGACCGTGTCGCCCGGGCCGGTGCTCGCGTGCCTGACCGCGTTGGCGAACAGCTCGTCCGTCGCCAGCACCGCGCTGTCGCACTGGTCGGCCGGGAGTCGGAGCCCCGCGAGGTGCTCCGTCACCAGGCGTCGCACCGCCGGCGCCCAGGAAGGGTCGGCGGGCACCGTGGAGCGCAGACGGCCGGGATGAGCGGGCCCGCCCGGTGGGACGGGGTCGTCCACGGCGGGTCCCCCGGACTCGGGTGCCCCGGCGACGCCGGTGGCCCCGGGGGGCCGGACCAGTGCGGTCGGTGTGCCACAGCCGACCGGGCCGTCCTCGGCGTTCGGCTGTCCGTCGGTCACGGTGGTCATCCTGGTCTCGCCTCGCAGTCCCGTGCGGTGGGGGGCGGGCATCGGATCTGCCGGATCATCAGCTCCGGTGCCCTCGCGTCCAGTTGGCCGTCCTGACGGCGGCCGGTGCGGCAGCTCCCCCGATCACTATGATGTGGCACACACTCAGCTCGCAACCTGCGTTCTGATAATTTCAGACAGACGCGCATCACCCTGTATCTGGCGCGGACGGCATGGCACACTGCACGCTGTGACGGGCCGTTCCAGGAGGTCAGGAGTGAGCGAGAACCGCTCTGGGGGCAGCGCGCCCACGGTCCTGCGGATGGTTCTCGGCAAGCGTCTGCGCCAGCTGCGGGAGCAGGCCGGAGTGTCCTTCGAGGACGCGGCACGGGCCATCGAGGTCACCCCGTTGACGGTCCGCCGCATCGAGAAGGCCGAGGTCGGGCTGCGTATCCCGTACGTCAGGGAGCTGCTGCGCGCCTACGGGGTCCCGGCCACGGAGATCGACGACTTCGTCGCGATGGCCAGGGAGGCCAACAAGCCCGGATGGTGGTACAAGTTCCGCGACGTACTGCCCGAGTGGTTCAAGGCCTATGTGAGCCTGGAGAGCGAGGCGAGCGTCATCCGCCTCTACGAACCCCACTACGTCCCCGGCCTGTTGCAGACGCCCGAGTACGCAACCGCGCTGCTGCGCGTGGGTTTCCCCAACGAGTCGAAGGAGGGGCTCGCCCGCCGCGTGGACCTGCGCGTCAGGCGCCAGGACCTGCTCGCCAAGCCGGACGCACCGGTGCTGTGGGCCATCCTGGACGAGACGGTGCTGCGCCGTCCGGTCGGCGGTGCCGAGGTCATGCGGGCCCAACTGGAGCGGCTCGTCGACGCCTTGGACATGCAGAAGGTGCGGATCCAGATCATGCGTTTCTCCGTGGGGGCCCACCCGGGCGCCTACGGCCCCTTCCACCACTTCCGCTTCGGATTCTCCGAACTGCCCGACATCGTCTACACGGAGAACCTCGCGGGCTCGGTCTACTACGACCGTCCGGAGGACGTCGTCGCCTACCTCGAAGTACTGGACCGGATGTCCGTACAGGCGGAACCGGTCAACCGCACCAGGGAGATCCTGGCCGAACTGCGTAAGGAGTTGTGATCCATGGCATCCAAGGCATCCGGCGTCCCCGTCCGCAACGGCATGCCCGCCGGCGAACTGGGCCGCGAGGGCTGGCACAAGCCCTGGAGCGGCACCAACGGCGGCTCCTGCGTAGAGGCCAAGCGCCTGCCCGACGGCAGGGTGGCCGTGCGCCAGTCCACCGACCCCGAGGGCCCCGCGCTCATCTACACCCGGGAAGAGATGATCACCTTCCTCCAGGGCGCCAAGGCGGGCCTGGCGGACTTCCTGGTCGACTGACCCGGGGGCCGCGACCGGACCAGGGCCGGACAGCGGCCGGGCCCCGGCCGAACCGGGCCGGGCCGCCGGCCGGCCCGACCACGCGGGACCACCCGCACGACACCTCCCGCCGTGCGGGTGGTCCCGCTCCCACCCGTCGCCCATCGCTCACCGTGATGGAGCGACTCGGCAACTCGAGCCATCCGTACGGATGTTGACGGTAGCTTGGACGGACCGCAGACCGCGTGTGACGTACAGCAGGAGAACTCCATGGCAGACGAGCGGCTCACCCCCGACCAGGACGCCCTGTCCAAGATCGACACGACGGTGCCGCACTCGGCCCGTATCTGGAACTACTGGATGGGCGGCAAGGACAACTACGAGGTGGACCGGATCGCGGGCGACGCCTACCGCGAGCACGCGCCCACCATCGAGACGATGGCCCGCGCCTCCCGCCAGTACCTGATCCGCGCGGTGACGTACGTGACCGGCGAACTCGGCATGCGCCAGTTCCTCGACATCGGCACCGGGCTGCCGACCTACGACAACACCCACCAGGTCGCCCAGCGCATCGCCCCCGAGTCGCGCATCGTCTACGTCGACAACGACCCGCTGGTGCTGCGGCATGCCCAGGCCCTGCTCACCAGCACCCGGGAGGGTGTCACCGAGTACATCGACGCGGACCTGCACGACCCGGAGAGGATCATCGAGCGGGCCGCGAAGATCCTGGACTTCGACCGGCCGGTCGCCCTGATGCTCATGGGCATCCTCGGCCACATCCAGGACTACGAGGAGGCGAAGTCGATCGTCCGCCGCCTCCAGGCCGCCCTGCCCTCCGGGAGCTGTTTCGTCCACTACGACAGCACCGACACCGACCAGGCGCTCAAGGAGGCCCAGCAGGGCTACGACGACACCGGCGCCGTCCCGTACGTCCTGCGCAGCCCGGAGCAGCTCACCGCCTACTACGAGGGGCTCCAGCTGGTCGAGCCCGGCATCGTCTCCTGCCCGCTGTGGCGCCCCGAGCCCGGCACGGACCCCCAGCCCACGGACATCCACGGCGGCGTGGCCCGAAAGCTCTGACCTGTCCCGTACGTCCTCGCGGCCCGACGCGTCACGCACGCCCTGGCCCCCTTGTGCCCTGCGTCGTCAGGACCTGCGCTCGTCCAGCGCCGCCCGCCAGGCCGGGAGCCGGTCCGCCGGCTCCGGTTCGGCGCGGCGGCCGCCCCGGGCGAAGAAGTCGGCGAGCGGCAGGATGGCCGCTCCGACCGTGACCGCGTCGGGACCCAGACGCCCCAGTTCGACGGTCACCTTCTCGGCCGGGTGGCGCAGGGCGTACGCCGTGGCGTGGCGGCGTACGGCGGGCAGGAAGCGCGCCCCCAGCTGGAGACCCGCCCAGCCGCCGATGAGGATGCGTTCGGGCTGGAACAGGTTGATCAGGTCGGACAGACCGGCTCCCAGGTACTCGGCGGTCTCCTCGAGCACGGCGAGCGCCACGGGGTCGGCGGCGGTGCCCTCGGGCGGGTAGGCGGCGGCCAGCATGGCGGTCAGCGCGGTCTCCTCGTCGGTGCCGCGCGGCGGCTGTCCCCCTTCCTCGCGCCAGCGGGCCAGCAGCGACTCCGCGCCGGCGTACGCCTCCAGGCAGCCGAGCGCTCCGCACCGGCACCGGCGGCCCCGGACGCGGACGGTCAGGTGCCCCCACTCGACGGCCCGGCCGCGTTCGACCTCGGGCGTGACCAGGCAGGCGCCGACGCCGGAGCCGAAGAGCACCACGACCGCGTTGCCCGCGCCGCGCCCCGCACCGAACCACATCTCGGCCTGGCCCAGCGTCTTGGCGCCGTTGTCGATGAAGTACGGGACGGTCTCCGGTAGTTGCGAGCCACTGCGGAGCAGCGCCTCCAGGGGTACCGCGTCCCAGCCGATGGTCTGCCCGTGCACGACGGCGCCCCGGTCCTCGGTGTGCTCGACGATGCCGGGAACGCCGATGCCGACGCCGAGGAGCCGCTCGGGGGCCGGCCCGGCGGCGGCCAGGACCTCGGCGATCCCGTCCCGGATGTGCCCGGTGATCACCTCTACGTCGTAGCGCTGCGCCGCGAGCGGCCGCTCGGCGCGCGCCAGCTCGGTGAGGGTGAGGTCGAACAGCTCGATGCGCACCCTGGTCTCGCCGACGTCCACACCGATCATGTGACCACTGTCCGGGGCCACGCGCAGCAGGGTGCGCGGGCGCCCGCCGTCGGAGTCGACGCTGCCGGCCTCCTCGACCAGGCCGTCGGCGATCAGATCGGCGACGACGTTGCTGATCGAGCCGGAGCTCAGACCGGTCGCCGGGCCGAGTTCGAAGCGGCTGAGGGGGCCGTCGAAGTACAGCCGCTGCAGGACGGCCGTACGGTTGCCCCGCCTGAGATCGCGCACCGTGCGCCCGTTCCGCCCCGCCATGTGGCTCCCTTGTCCGAATCCACCCCGACCATCCCGACCTGCAACATACCGCTGCGAGCCGTGGTGGCGCGACTTCTTCGCACCCTTAGTCCACGTAATAAATTAAGACGTGGGCGCGATCAGGGCGCGTGACCCGCGCTCGTTCGCGGGACGCACGCCGTGCCCGCACCCTCGGGCGCCCCGTGCCGGGCGAGAGTGTGCCAGACCATCTTCAGGTCCTGCGCCGCGTACCGGCCGGTGCGGGCGGCTTCGCCGATGATCCTCGGGTCCAGCCGGCCGTCCTCGGCGATCCGGGTGCCGAGGTCCGTGTACTCCTGGCCGCGATAGTCGGCGTGGCGGCGCAGTTCGGCCACGGCGATCCGGTAGCCGGGGTGCCATTCGAGCGGACACGGCAGGCTGCGGGCGTCGGCCTCGACGGGCGTGCCCCGGTAGCTCGCGTCCAGGACCAGCGCCTCGACGTCCCGGGCGAGGTCGACGCCGCCGTGGACCTGGGCCTCGATGTAGTCGTCGAGGGCGTCCCGCTCGTCGGCCTCGGCCGCCGTGACCAGGGCCATCGCGGCGGCGGTGCCGAAGTCGGCGGGTTCGGCGGCGCTGTCCGGGTAGCAGAAGGTGGCGCGGGTGAGCGCCGCCGCGGTGAGCCGGAAGTGCGAGGAACCGAACCGCGGTGCCGCGCCGACCACCTGTCGGCGGAAGTCAAGCGCGCCGTAGACGGGCCGCTCGGTCGCCGGCGCGTCGTCGTAGGCGCCGCCGAAGATCCGGCTCTCCCAGCGCCAGCGGTCGCCGCCGGGGTGCGCGGTGAGACCGCCGTTGCTGGTGCCGGTCACGAACTGCGAGTGGTACACCCCGTCCCGGGCGAGCGCCCGGAGAACGGGCAGGCCGCCGCAGAGCCGGTCCGGGTGAAGGTTCAGGGTTATGCGCAGGCCCGGATCGACGGCGGGGCCCGTCGACAGCCCGGTGACATGCCGCAGCGCGGCCCGCGCCCGCAAGGAACGCACGCCCTCGAAATCCATTGGATACCCCTCCCCGAAGCTGTTTATCTTAGGCTTGAAACTAACACCTTTAGGCGCAGGCGCGCCGACGCGCCGTGCCCCGACGCCCAGGAGCCTCCCATGAGACCACTCACCGAACAGGACATCCGCAACTCCTTCGTCAACTGCTCCAAGGGCGAGGCCAAGCGCCTGGCCGTGCCGCGCGACCTCGACGAGCGTCCCTGGGACGACCTCGACTTCCTGGGCTGGCGGGATCCGGGCGCGCCCGACCGCAGCTACCTGGTGACCGAGCGGGCCGGGGACCTGGTGGGCATCGCCCTGCGCTTCCCGTCCTCCCACCGCGGCTTCCTGCACCGCAGCATGTGTTCGCTGTGCCTGACCACGCACCGCGGCGGCGGGGTGTCCCTGATGACCGCCCGCAAGGCCGGCGCGGCGGGCCGCGAGGGCAACTCGGTCGGTGTGTACATGTGCACCGACCTGGCCTGCTCCCTGTACGTGCGGGGCAAGAAGGTCCCCGACTCCGGGGCCCGCTTCGAGGAGAGCCTGACGCTCGAGGAGCAGATCGCCCGTGCGACCGGCAATCTGGCCGCCTTCATGGACAAGCTGTACGCCTGACCACCTGGACCGGCCGCGCGCCTCACCGGCGCGGCACGGCCGATGCACCTGCGAACGCGGGACGTTCGATGCGTCGGTGAACGGGGAACAGCGCAAGGGATGCGAGATGTACGTGAGTGGACGGCACCCCTTGTGCGACTGGTGCGCCGGCACCGGGACCCCGTCGTCGTACAGGCGCTGCGGTCGACGGTCGCGGCGACGATCGCGTATGTCATCGCCAAGCAGCTGAGCCCGGAGCCGGCGCCGCTGACCGCTCCCCTGACGGCTCTGCTCGTCGTCCAGGTCACCCTGTTCGCCACGCTGACCACCAGCATCCGCCGGGTGAACTCGGTGGTGGCGGGGGTGCTCGTCGCCATCGCCTTCTCCCTGCTGGTGGGGCTGACCTGGTGGAGCCTGGCACTGGTGATCCTGGCCGGGCTCGCCGTCGGACACCTGGTACGGGTGGACGAGTTCGTGGCCGAGGTGGCGATCAGCGCCATGCTGGTCCTCGGGGTCACCACCGTCGGCAGCACCGGCTGGGCGCGGATCGTGGAGACGCTGATCGGCGCGGTGGTCGGCATGGCCTGCAATCTGCTGCTCGCTCCCCCGGTGTGGACCGAACACGCGGGCATGTCGATCGACGGGCTGGCGCGTCGGATGCGGCAGCTGATGCTCCACATGGGCGAGGAGGTGGCCGGCCGCCCGCCGGTGGAGCGTACGGCCGCCCGGCTGCACGAGGCGCGCCGCCTGGACCACGACATCGCCGACGTGGACGCCGCCCTGCGGCAGGCCGAGGACAGCCTGCGGCTCAACCCGCGGGTGCGCGAGGGCCTGCTGCACCGGGTGGTGCTGCGCACCGGGCTGGACACGCTGGAGATCTGCACGGTCGTGCTGCGGGTGCTGGCACGCACCTTCACCGACCTGACCAAGGCGCGCGAGCCCGAACCGCTGTTCTCACGTCAGACCGGTCCGCTGGTGCAGCAGCTGCTGTCCGAGATCTCCGACGCCGTGGTCAGCTACGCGGTGCTGGTGACCACCGATGTGAGCGTGAGCGCCGAGTCGGCCGAGTCCCGGCTCGCCACCGAGCTGCGGCAGGCGGCGGCCACCCGCGACAAGCTGGCGCAGCTGCTGCTGGAGGAGGTGCAGCGGGACGCGAGTCAGTGGCAGCTGCACGGCGCGGTGCTGACCGAGGTCAACCGCATCCTCGACGAGATGGACATCGAGCACCGTTCGAAGCGGCTGCTGGAGGAGCTGGACCTGCACACCCGCGCGCAGCGCGCACGCAGGTCCCGGCTGACCCGGTTCGCGGACCGGCTGGGGGCGCCGGTCAGGCTGGGGCGGAACCGCGAGGACGCCGTGGGGCGTTCTCTGTGACAGGACGACGGAGGGGGACGGACGCGTGGCCGACGGGAAGGTACGGATCGACGGGAACGCCCTGTGCCTGCCGGGCGGTGTGGCGGTGCGGTTCATGCGCACCCTGAGGCTGCCGGAGGCCGGCACGCATCGGCTGCCGCCGGGGCTCGGGGAGTTCCCGCTGCGGCGGGTGTCGGACTATCCGGACACGGTGCCGGAGCAGTGGCGGGCGCGAGGCGGGGTGATGCTCCCGGTGTATCTGCGCGAGGCGATGTGGCTGAGCTTCGCCGCTACGTCCCGGCCGGCCGCCCTGCAGGTCGGGGTGGGCAAGGTGTGCGCCGTCTCGGGCCGGCCGTGGAGCGACCGGCTCTCGCGCGATCCGCAGAACTACGTGGTGCTGCCGCGCCAGCCCTGGCTGGACGGCATCAACTCCGGCAAGGGCACGGTCCGCCAGTTCGTCGCCGTGCCGCTGGGCCTCGGGGCGACCGTGGAGGGTCAGGTCACGGGCGAGGAGGAGTGGGGCGGTGTGCAGTTGCAGTCGTTCCCGCTGAGCGAGGCCGCGCTGGCCAGATGGCAGGAGCAGCAGGCGCGGGCGGGGATCGTACGGCGGCGGATGCCGGCTGCCCCGGCCTCCGCCCCGCCCGCGCCGGGGAGTGCGCCCCGGGCGTACGGCGCCGCGATGGGGCTCGGCGTCGGCGGCTCGATGTGCCAGGAGGTGTACCAGGACGAACGGCCGCCCGGCGACTGGGCCGACGAGCCCGCCGGACGGGTGTTCGTGCACCTGGTGACGCCCCCGGAGTGGCGACGCATCACGGGCGAGAATCCCCCGCCGTCACCGGTGGACCGCGCCGCGTACACACGCGCGGGCCTGCCCTGGTTCGACTACTACGACCAGGACGCCGAGGACCTCGCCCCCACCGACAGCCTGGGATCGGTGCAGCCGGTCGGGGACTGGCTCGGTGACGACCACGAGCCCTGGCAGGAGCCGTCGCCGCACCAGATCACCCCGCTCAAGGACGCCCCGGGCAAGCCCGTGGACGACGGCAGCTGGTAAACCCCGGCACCCGCAGGGCGCAGCATTGCGCCCTGCGCAACCGCGGTTGCCGGTCTTGCACTTCCGCGGCGGTCCAGGCCAAGGTGGCCTGTGACGACCGAGGCAGTCGAGACCTGGGGTGCGGGCATGGACGGTGGGGCGCGGGCGGCGCGCGGAGGCTGGAGCCGGCGCCGGTTCGTCGGGGCCGTGACAGGTGTCGCCGCGATGGCGGCCGTTCCGGCTCCGGCACGTCCGGATCCCGAGCCCCGCTCCGGACTTGGGTCCGGGTCCGGGCAGGTGCCGAGCGAGACGGCCGCGCCCGAGGCGGCGGCGCGCTCCGGGACGCCGGCGGGCAAGGGTTCCGGGCCGCGCCCGCTGTACCTGGGCACCTACACGTCCGTGGAGGGCGGCGGCGCGGGCATCGGGCTGGCGGTGTACGACCCGGTCACGGGCGCCGTGACCGGCCGGGGCACCCTCACCGGGGTCCCCGACCCCTCCTACCTCGCGGTGCACCCGAACGGCCGGACGCTGTACGCGGTCGACGAGCGTCAGGACGGGGGCGTGACCGCCGTACGGCTCGCCGACCGCAAGGCGCTCGGCACCCGCTCCACCGGTGGGGCGGGCCCCTGCCATCTGTCCGTGCATCCCGGCGGGCGCTGGCTGCTGAGCGCCAACTACCAGTCCGGCAGCGTGGCCGTGCACCCGATCGACGGCTCGGGGGCGCTCGGCGAGCGCACCGACCTGGTGACCCACTCCAGCCCGCCGCCCGGTCCCGGACAGCAGGGCCCGCACGCGCACCAGTTCGTCACGGCCCCGGACGGCCGCCATGTGCTCGCCGTCGACCTGGGCACCGACACCGTCTACACCTACCGCCTGGACACCCGCACCGGCAGGCTCACCGAGACCTCCCAGGCGCACACCCGGCCCGGCGCGGGGCCGCGTCATCTGACCTTCCACCCCGGCGGCCGGTACGCCTACCTGGCCGACGAGGTCGACGACACGGTCACCGTCTGCGCCTACGATCCGCCGACCGGGCGGCTGACCGTCGGCCGGCCGCAGTCCACGGGCTCCGGCCCGGGCACGAACTATCCGGCGCAGATCCTGGTCACCGCCGACGGGCGGTTCGCCTACCTCGCCAACCGGGGTGACAACAGCCTGGCGCGCTATGCGGTCGAGGCGGGCGGGTCCCGGCTCAGGCTGCTGGACACCGTGCCGGTGGCCGGTGACTTCCCGCGCCAGATCGCCTTCTCGCCGGACGGCCGGCTGCTGTTCGCGGCGAACCAGAAGTCGAGCACGGTCAGCGTCTTCCACGTGGACCGGGTGAGCGGCGCGCTGCGGCTCGCGGGTGAGCCGTTCGCCTCACCGGTCGCCGTCTGCGCGCTGCCGCTGTAGGGAGCGCGGGCAGGAGGCCGCGCCCGCCTGGGCGAGCAGGACGTGCATGCGCTCGGTGAGCTGGGCGATGTCGTCGGCGGGCGCGTGGAAGGGCAGGCGTACGTCGCCGTCGGTGCGGGCGCGCTCGATGCGCAGGGTCAGCGCGTGCCGGTCCACGGCGAGCGGCCGTACGCGCACCGCGCCGTGCAGGCTGTCGGGCCCGACGAGCCGGCTGAGCCGTTCCACCGCGTCGGGGTGGGCGTCGGCGAGGTGGGTGAGCAGTCGGGCCTCCGCCAGGGCCAGCGGGTCGGGCGCCGCGGCGGCGAACTCCTCGGGGTCGACCGCGACGGCGCCGGACGGCTCCCGCAGCACCACGCGCGTCGGGCGGAACACCAGGTGCTCGTCCTCGCCGGCGAACCGTCCGGCGAGCCACAGCCGGGCGCGGATCCGCCGGCGTACGGGGACGGGCGCTACGTCGGCGAACTGCACCACGGCGGGCAGCTCACCGCGTGGCGCGCAGAAGGCGCTCGCGCTCAGAGCGCTGTCCTCGGACGGACGCAGGCGCACCCGGCCGTCGTCGTCCACGGTGTGCGCGCCGACGAAATCCTCCCGGCCGCCCTCGGCGGTCACCGCGCAGGACCACGCGGCGGCGAGCACCGACCGCGCCCGCTGTGCCGCGCCGGGCACCGCCGCCCAGGTGTGGCTGTCACCCATCCCAACCTCCTCATTAGGTAAGCCTTGCCTAACCTACAGAAGATCGAGGCGCACGCCAACCAGGCGTCCGGCGTGGACAGATGCACCTCAGGGGCGTACGGAGGCACGGACGGCGGCGGACAGGGCGTGCGCGGCGGCCCCCGGTCGGGCACGAACGCCCGGCGCTCCGCTCAGGGCGCGAGCACGCCCAGCAGCGCCCGTGCGCACAGGTCTCGCACCTGTTCGCGCGTCAGGTCCGAACCGCGCAGCCACTCCAGACAGACGGCGGTGGTGAAGGCCAGCCAGCCGCGCACCGCGAGTTCGAGGTCGGGGCGCCGGGCGGCGAGCGGGCCGAACTCGGGATCCGCGGCGAGCGCGGCCAGGATCTGCTGCTCCTGCGCGGCCAGCGCCCGCTGGTAGACGCGGCGCACGGCCTGGTCGCCCGCCGCGTCCGCGCGGTGGAAGGCGCGGTAGCCGTGGGCGTGGGTCCGGACGTACTCCAGGTAGTTGTCGAGCCCCGCCGCGAGCTGCTCGCGCACCGGCACCCCGGGCACGGCCGCGGTCATCCGCAGCATCCGCTCGCTCTCCCGCTCCACGACCGCCGCGAAGAAGTCCCGTTTGTTCGGGAAGTAGTGGTAGAGCAGCCCCCGCGAGACACCCGCGATCTCGGCGACCTGCTCGATCCACACGTCGTCGTAGGGGCTCTCGGAGAACAGCCGCGCCCCGACCGACAGCAGCTGCTCACGCCGTTCCTCCGTGCTGAGCCGGCGGCGCGCGCGCTGCTCCCCCTGGTTCGCGGCCATGCCCGCACTCTACTTGACGCCGGTTCAACAACGGGACCAGACTGAAAACCGCTATTGAATCCACGTACAACACCGAGGCGAACGGGGAGACGAGCGGCATGGCGCAGACGACGACCGGAAGCGGGCCCACCGGGCCCGCGGAGCCCGTGGAGCCCGTGGAGCCCGCCGGAGCCATGGGAACCACCGGACCTCCCGAACCCGCCGGACCTCCCGAACCCGCCGGACTGCCGAAAGGATTCCGCGGTGCGGAGCTGGGCTGGCCGGAGCTGCACCGCATCCCGCATCCGCCGCACCGGCTCCCGCTCCTCGGCGATGTGCTCGGCGCCGACCGGCGCACGCCCGTGCAGGATTCGATGCGCTACGCCCGCATGCTCGGCCCGATCTTCCGGCGCAGGGTGTTCGGCAAGGAGTTCGTGTTCGTCTGGGGCTCGCGGCTGGTCGCCGACCTGGCGGACGAGACGCGCTTCGCCAAGCACGTGGGTCTCGGGGTGGCCAACCTGCGGCCGGTCGCCGGGGACGGCCTGTTCACGGCGTACAACCACGAGCCCAACTGGCAGCTGGCGCACGACGTCCTGGCCCCGGGCTTCAGCCGGGAGGCGATGGCCGGCTACCACGTGATGATGCTGGACGTGGCCGCCCGGCTCACCGACCACTGGGACCGCGCGCTCGCCGCCGGCCGCACCGTGGACGTACCCGGCGACATGACCAAGCTGACCCTGGAGACCATCGCGCGCACCGGCTTCGGGCACGACTTCGCCTCCTTCGAGCGCTCCCGCCCGCACCCGTTCGTCACCGCGATGGTCGGCACCCTCTCCTACGCGCAGCGGCTCAACACCGTCCCGGCCCCGCTGGCCCCCTACCTGCTGCGGGGGGCCACCCGCCGCAACGCCGCCGACATCGCCTACCTCAACCGCACGGTCGACGACCTCGTCCGCGACCGGCGCACGGCGGGCGGAGACGGGCCCGGGAGCGGGGACCTGCTCGACCGGATGCTCGAGACGGCCCACCCGGACACCGGGGAGCGGCTGTCCCCCGAGAACGTGCGCCGCCAGGTGATCACCTTCCTGGTCGCGGGCCACGAGACCACCTCGGGAGCACTGTCCTTCGCGCTCCACTACCTCGCCCGGCACCCGGACGTCGCGGCCCGCGCCCGGGCCGAGGTGGACCGTGTGTGGGGGGACACGCCGACACCCGGCTACGAGCAGGTCGCCAAGCTGCGGTACCTGCGCCGGGTGCTGGACGAGTCGCTGCGGCTCTGGCCGACCGCGCCCGCCTTCGCCCGCGAGGCCCTGCGGGACACGGTGCTGGCCGGGGAGCATCCGATGCGCCGGGGCGCCTGGACGCTGGTGCTGACGACGATGCTGCACCGCGACCCCGAGGTGTGGGGCGCGGACGCCGAGCGGTTCGACCCGGACCGGTTCGAGGCCCGGGCCGTACGGGCCCGGCCGCCGCATGTCTTCAAGCCGTTCGGCACCGGGGCCCGGGCCTGTATCGGCCGGCAGTTCGCCCTGCACGAGGCGACCCTGGTCCTCGGCCTGCTGCTGCGCCGCTACGACCTGCATGCCGATCCGGACTACCGGTTGAAGGTGACCGAGCGGCTGACCCTCATGCCGGAGGGCCTGCGGCTGCGCCTCGAGCGGCGGACGGCCCCCGCCGCGCCGCCGGCCCCGGAACCGGGCCCGGCCGGGGTGGCACGAATCCCGGTCCCGGACGATCGAGTTCCGGTCCCGGACGAGGAGGGGCCCTCAGCCGCGCGCTGCCCAGTGCACCGGACGGGTGACTGACGCCGGCAGCCGGGTGCCCTCGCTGCCCCGGGCCGCGTCGAGCTGCGGCTGGGTCAGGAAGAACGCACCGGTCAGATCGGCGTCCGTGAGGTCGGCGTCCCGCAGGTCGGCGCCGATCAGATCAGCACCGCGCAGATCGGCGCCGGTGAGGTCGGCGGCGATCAGATAGGCGCCGCGCAGGCTGGCCCCGCGCAGATCGGCGCCCCGCAGCCGGGCGCCGATCAGGTCGGCGCCCCGCCGGTCCTTGCCCTTGCCCTTCTTGCCACGCACCGCGGACCGGGCCAGCTCGCTGGTGCGCAGGAGGAGCACGTTGACGTCCTGCCGGTGGGCGCCGACGTCCAGCTCGGTGAGTTCCTCGGGCGGCAGCAGGGTGAGCCGCTCGGTCTTCTCCAGGGCCAGGCGCAGGTCGGCGTGGACGGGGCGGGCGGCGGGCAGACCGAGCGCCTCGGTCAGGTACCACAGCAGTTCGTGCAGCTGACGCACGACCGGGAACACCTCGAACATCCGCCGGGCGTCCTCGCGGGAGCCATCACGCCAGTCCCGGCCGGCGAAGGTGACCTGGGAGACCTTCTGGCCGGCGCCGAAGCAGTCGTAGACCGTGCAGCCGGTGAAGCCCTTCTGCCTGAGCCGCGCGTGGATTCCGCACCGGTGGTCGCCCTGGAGGTTCGGGCAGGGCTTGCCGGCCGGCTTGTCGATCGCGAAGTCCGCCGAGGCGGCGAAGGGCAGGGCGACGCAGCACAGCCCGAAGCAGCGCGCGCAGTCGCCGCGCAGGTCGGGCCGGTGGGGCGCGTCGGGTCGGCCGGTCGGGCCGGCTGTCTGGTCTGGCATGTCGCCCACCCTACTGACCTGCGGGGCCGGCCCCGAACCGCCCCGGCCGGCGCGGGAAGGCGGCGGTGGCCCGCCGTGAAGCGCCCGGGGTCGTCGCACCGGCGACCTGCCCGGACCGGCCCGCGGCCGTCAGTCCGCCAGGACGGCGGGCAGGTCCAGCCGTTCCAGCCGCTCGGTGTCGGCCAGGATGTACATGTGGGTGATCCGGCCGTCGGCGATGGTGACGCCCATGACCGACAGCGGCCGGCCCTCGGGGGCGTTGGCCACTCCGACCGTGCCGTTGACCAGGACGAGCCGTGCCGACCCCGCGTACTGGGAGAAGGTGAGCGCCTGCGCGGCCACCGTCCTGGCCCCGTGGACCACCTTGGAGACGGCGCCGCCCCGGACCAGGGCGCCGGAGTCGACCCGCAGCACCACGTCGGGGTGGAGCACGGCGACCAGTGCCTCGAAGTCGCCGCCGCGCGAGGCGGCCAGGAAGGCGTCGAGGACCTGCCTCTGCCGTCCGAGGTCGGCCTCGGTGGACGGGGTGGCGCCCTGGACCCGGCGCCGGGCACGGCTGGCGAGCTGCCGGGTCGCGGCCGAGGTGCGCTCCACGATCGGGGCGATGTCGTCGAACGGCACCGCGAACAGGTCGTGCAGCACGAACGCCAGCCGCTCGTCCGGCTCCAGCGTCTCCAGCACGACCAGCATGGCGAGCCCCACCGAGTCGGCCTCGAGCGCCTCCTGCTCCGGGTCGGTCCGGGTCAGGGGCCGCAGCACGGGGTCGGGGACGAAGGTCTCGTCCATGGGTTCCTCACGGCGCGAGGTGCGGGTGCGCAGCAGATCGAGGCAGATCCGGCCGATCACGGTGGTCAGCCAGGCGGCCAGGTTGTCGATGGCGCCCGCGTCCGCGCGGGTCAGCCTCAGCCAGGCCTCCTGCACGGCGTCCTCGGCCTCCGACAGCGAGCCGAGCATGCGGTAGGCCACCGCCCGCAGCTGACCGCGGTGCTCCTCGAAGCGCCGCGCCAGGACCTCCTGGTCACCCATGCCGGTCATCCCCGTCCCCCGTCCGCATCCGCTGTCCCGGTCCGTGTGGATCATCGTAGGCACCGGGCCGGTCAGCGGCCGAACAATTCGAACGCCACGGCCGGTTTCCCGCCGAAGCGTTCGCCCGCCGCCTCGGTGCTCGTGGTCATGAAGCCGCGCGCGTACTGTTCCGGGTCCTCGTCGGTCAACGCCTCGATGTAGCTGCGGTGTTCGAGGAGCGAGCGGACCGCCCGGTCCAGGCCCGGCCCGGCGGCCACGGCATGGGTGGGCGTGGCGGAACCGGCGACGGCGACCCAGCGCACCCCGTTCCAGGGCTCGAGGCCCTGCTCGGCGAGTTCGGGGAAGATCCAGCGGTTGCCCGCGTCGCCCGCCGCGTCCAGGGTGGCGCGGCCGACGGCGACGTGGTCCGGGGTGTTCCAGGCCACGCCGCCCCAGGTGTCGCGGTGGTTGAGGGTGATGACCAGTTCGGGACGGTGGCGCCGGATGGCGGCGGCGATGTCGCGGCGCAGCGCCGTGCCGTACTCGATCACGCCGTCCCGGTGGCCGAGGAACTCCACCGTCGTCACGCCCACGACGGCCGCGCTCGCCCGCTGCTCCCGCTCCCGCAGGGCGCCGCACATGTCCGGCGCGAGGGTGTCGATGCCAGCCTCGCCGCGGGTGGCGAGGACGTAGGCGACCTCGCGGCCGCCGTCGGTCCACTGGGCGATCGCCGCCGAGCAGCCGTACTCGAGGTCGTCCGGGTGCGCGACGACGGCCAGGGCACGGTGCCAGCCGTCGGGCATCGGCTCGAGCTGACGGGGCTTCGGCTCGGTCATGCTGGGCAGCCTAGCCGCCGTCACTGACAGCGCATCGTCCCGGCCGGCGCACCCGGCGGCCGTCCCCCGGCCTCAGGCCTCGTCGCGCACCAGGGCGAGCAGCCGGTCCAGGACGCGCGGCCCGCCGGCCCGCACCCCGTCGTGCTCGAACTCGTCGGTGACCCAGGTGCGCAGTCCGCGGATCGCGCGGGCGGTGTCCAGGGCGTGGTCGGTGTCGACGTACATGTCGTCGTGGTAGACGGCCGCGGCGACCGGGACCTTGTTGGCGGCGAGCCGGGCGGGGTCGTACAGGGGCCGCCAGTCGGTGCGGGCGGCGAGCAGGTCGGCGGTCTCGCGCAGCGGGCGCAGCGCCGGATCGCAGTCGAAGGTCCACGGGTGCACGGACTCGCCGGTGAAGAGCACCGGACCGTCGCCGGCCAGTGCCTTGGCCGCGTCGAACTGCGGGAACTCCCCGCGGACCCGCTCGGCCGACCATGCGGTGGGGCGGGCGTCCTGGCCGTAGATCGCCTCGTGGACGAGGGCGTACAGCGGGTGCCCGGCGTACGACAGCAGGCCCTGGACCTCCTCCTGGAAGGCGTCGGACAGGGCCGGGCCCTGCGGGGTGCGGACGAAGGCGTGCTCCAGGAGGAAGTGGAGGCGGTGGCTGCCGTCGCCGGTGCCGAGCAGGATGCCGAGGGACTGGAAGGCCTCGGCGGTGAGGCGGTAGCCGTTCGGGAGCACGACGTCGTGGGTGAGGAGGTGGTCGGCGATACGGCGGACGCGTTCGACGTCCTGCGGGTAGCGGGCGTAGTGGGCGGCGACCTTGCGCTCGATGCGCGGGTAGGCGGCGCGGTAGACGTCGTCGGCGTGGGCGTCCAGGGCGGGCAGGCCGCCGGTGATCAGGGCACCGGCCAGGCCCTCGGGGTGCAGGGAGAGGTAGCTGACCGTGCAGAAGCCGCCGAAGCTCTGGCCGAGGACCGTCCAAGGGGCGCCGCCGGTCAGCCCGGGGCGGATCGCCTCGCAGTCGCGGACGATCGAGTCGGCGCGGAAGTGCGCGAGGTAGCCGGCCTGTTCGGCCGCCCCGCCGCGCAGCGGCAGGGTCTGGCGGTTGGCGGGCGTGGAGCGGCCGGTGCCGCGCTGGTCCAGGAGCAGGACCCGGTGGTCCTCCAGGGCGCGGCCGAGCCAGGCCTGCTTGCCGACGAAACGATTCGCCCCGAACCCCGGGCCGCCCTGGAGGTAGACCAGCCACGGCAGGTCCTGCCGTCCCTCGCCCGCCTTGTCGCTCCCGACGACCTCACGGGCGTAGAGCTCGATCGTCTCCCCCGCCGGGTCGTCGTGGTCGAGCGGCACGGTGAAGGAGTGGTCGGTGAGGACGACGCCGGGCTGGCGGTAGCTGACGGTCAACGGATCTCCCGGTTACGCAGGGTTTACGGCCGCGTCCCAGTTCAGCACAAGTCTGTGCGCCGTCCGAGCCGGGGGATCATGAATTTTGCTGAATCTCAGGTCAGCGCGCACTGAACGGGCGGTCAGCGGCCGGGCAACGTGGAGCTACGCACCACCAGTTCGGGCTGGAGCACCACCCGCCGGTGCTCGTGCGCCGTCGCCGCTCCCTCGCGCGTCTCGGTCTCCTCCAGCAGCAGCTCCGCCGCGAGGGCTCCCATGGTGACGGCGGGCTGGCGCACCGAGGTGAGCGGGACGGCCGCGGCGGCGGCGAACTCGATGTCGTCGTAGCCGACGATGGCAAGGTCGTCGGGGACGCCGACCCCGGCCGCGTACATGGCCTGGAGGACGCCCAGGGCGAGCAGGTCGTTGGCGCAGAACACGGCCGTGGGCCGGTCGGCGAGACCGAGGAGACGGGCCCCGGCGTCCCGGCCGGCGGCCACGTCCAGGCGTTCGGTGGGCAGTTCGCGCAGCACGTCGGGGCCGAGACCCGCCTCGCGCAGGGCGTTCAGGGCGCCGGTGCGGCGGTCGCGGACCTGGTTCAGGCCGGGCGGACCGCTGACGTACGCGATGGAGCGGTGCCCCGCGTCGACCAGGTGCCGTACGGCCAGGGCGCCGCCCGCCACGTCGTCCACGGAGACCGAGCACTCGCTGGCTCCCTCGGCCACCCGGTCGACCAGTACGAAGGGGATGTTGTGCCGGCGGAAGGCCGCGATGTTGCGGCCGGTGGCGTCGGTCGGGGTGAGCAGGACGCCGCGCACCCGCTGCTCGGCGAAGAGCGAGAGGTACTCGGCCTCCTCGCCGACGCTCTGCGCGCTGTTGCAGACCATCACGCCGAGCCCCGCCTCGCGGGCGGCCCGTTCGGCGCCGCGGGCGACGTCGACGAAGAAGGGGTTGCCCATGTCCAGGACGAGCAGCCCCATGATCCGGCTGCGGCCGGCCCGCAGCTGCCGCGCGGACTCGCTGCGGACGTAGCCGAGGCGGTCGATCGCGGAGAGCACCCGGGCGCGTGTCTCGGTGGCGACGGTCTCGGGCCGGTTGATGACGTTCGAGACCGTGCCCACGGAGACACCTGCGGCGCGGGCGACGTCCTTGATACCCACCGACTGGGTCATCGGCTGGAGACCTCCGGGAAGACGAGGGGCGGCGGGCGGGGGTTCACATTACCGTCACCGCGCCGCACACCAGAGCGGATCAGGCGGGCAGTTCGAAGTCGATGACGTGGAGCGGTGAGGGGGTGGTGCCGCTCGATTTCTCCTGGAAGAGGAACGACAGGACGTTGTCCGTCCCGACGCGCATCTCGTCGACCACGACCTCCCCGAAGGCGTTCAGGCCGCCGCCGTCGTACAGCAGGGTCCAGTCGGTGTGGCCGGATGCCTTCGAGGCGGCGGCGATCCGGCCGTACGGCAGGACGGCGTAGGCGTTGTCGTGGCGGTCCAGGACGAGTTTGGTGCGCCCGCTGGAACCCAGCGGAACGGGTATCTCGGTCTTGAGCCAGGTGCCGGCGGCGTCCTTGCGCAGGTGGAAGGCGCGGCCGTGCGCGGTGCGCTCGGTGACGTGGTCGCCGGTGCGCGGGCCGAGACGGACCGGGACATGGCTGATGACCGCGTGCGGCAGCCCGGCCGAGTCGGTCCACTGGCTCTCCTGGTTCATCAGGCAGTGGCCGGGGCCGAGCGGGTCCACGACGAGTCCGGGGCCGGTCACGGCGACCCTGTCGGGGCCGCCGGTGGCACCGACGACCTGGCCCGCGTCGTTGCGCCAGGTACGGCCGCGGTCGGTGGAGTACACGTAGCCGGTGTCGTGGTTGGCCAGGCCGCCGCCACCGGTCACCGCCCCGTTCCGCTCGCGCCAGGTGAAGAAGGCGTGCAGCCGGCCGTCCGCGTCGTAGTCGATGCCGTGCAGGTACATGTTGCGGGCGGTCGAGGTCCCGTGCTCGCCGGTGTAGGTGCCGGTGGAGCTGGTCCACTCCCCGAGGCAGGTCCAGGCCGAACCGTCGTACTCGGCGAGGGCGCATCGGCCGTCGCCGCTCACGCCGGTGCGGTAGCTCAGCTGGAGCCCGCCCTCGGGGGTGGGGACGAACTGCGGGTAGGTGAAGCGGGAGGTGAGCGCGAGCCCGTCGAGCGTCGTGCGTACGGCGCCGAGGGCCTCGGGGGTCCAGGGCGTGCCGGCGGGGTCGTCGAGGAGTCCGGCGGCCGACTTGACGTAGTGGAAGCCGTCGCTGTGCGAGTCCATGTTCAGGTGGAGCCGGCCGTCGGCCCGGGAGACGCCCATGCAGATGACGTTGTGGGAGTCGTCCGCCTCGAGCCGGTGGGGCAGGGTGACGGTGGACCAGGTGGAGTCGCCCAGGGCGCGGCGGGCGACCACGGCGTGCCGGCCGGCGGTGTACCAGGCGGCGTACTGGTGGCCCTGGTAGGTCAGCAGGCCGCTCTTCTGGAAGGAGTTGGTGTTGACCAGGCCGTCGTAGGAGACGAAGTGGACGGCCCGCTCGTCCAGCCGGCTGCGGCCCCGGGGGGTCAGCGACGGGCCCTTGGGGGTGGGCGACGGTCTCATGCGCGACGGTCTCATGGGCGACGGTCTCATGGCAGGCTCCGGGTCAGGCGAGGTGGAAGACCTCGGTGAGGGGCTTCATCGCCTCGTCGGGCCGGGCGCCGTCCAGCGACTCGAAGAACGGCGCCATCTCGGCCTGCCAGCGGGCGTTGACGTCGGTGGCCTCCATGCCCGCCTTGGCGGCCTCGAAGTCCTCCGTCTCCAGGTAGCCGACGAGGAGGCCGTCGTCGCGCAGGAAGAGCGAGTAGTTGTGCCAGCCGGTGGCCGAGAGCGCCTCGCGCATCTCGGGCCACACGGCGGCGTGACGTTCGCGGTACTCGGCGATCTGGTCCTCGCGGACCTTGAGGAGGAAACAGACTCGCTGCATGAAGTACCACTCCCGGCGGGGAAGGAGAGACTCGGGGACGAGGGCTCAGAAGTTGAACTGGTCGATGTTCTTGGCGTCGAAGACCGTCGGCTTGCCGAGGTTGATCACGCCGTCCTTGCCGATGGTGTACGTCCCCATGTCACCGGCCTTGAAGGTCTCGCCCTCCTTGCCGGTGATCTGTCCGGAGGACAGGGCGACGGCGGTGTGGGCGGCCAGTTCGCCGAGCTTGGCCGGGTCCCACAGCTCGAAGGCGTCGACGGTGCCGTTCTTGACGTACTTGCGCATGTCGTTGGGGGTGCCGAGGCCGCTCAGCTTGACCTTGCCCTTGTACTTGGAGCCGGACAGGTACTGGGCGGCGGCCTTGATGCCGACGGTGGTCGGGGAGATGATCCCCTTCAGGTTCGGGTACTGCTGGAGCAGGCCCTGGGTCTGCTGGAAGGACGCCTGGGCGTCGTCGTTTCCGTAGGCGACCTTGACCAGCTTGATGTCCTTGTACTTGGGGTCCTTCAGCTCCTGCTTCATGAAGTCGATCCAGGTGTTCTGGTTCGTGGCGGTCTGCGCGGCGGACAGGATCGCTATCTCGCCCTTGTAGCCGATCTGCTTCGCCAGCAGCTGGACCTCGGTGCGGCCGAGGTCCTCGGCGGAGGCCTGCGAGACGAAGGCGTTGCGGCAGTCGGGCTTGGTGTCGGAGTCGTAGGTGACGACCTTGATGCCGTTCTTCATGGCCTGCTTGAGCGCGGTGCACAGGGCGCCGGGGTCCTGCGCGGACACGGCCATCGCGTTCACCTGCTGCTGGGTGAGCGTGTTGACGTAGGAGACCTGGCCGGAGGTGTCGGTGGCGCTGGAGGGGCCGACCTCCTTGTACTTCTCGCCGAGGGCCTCCAGGGCCTTCTTGCCGCCGTTGTCGGCGGAGGTGAAGTAGGGGTTGTTGACCTGCTTGGGCAGGAAGCCGACGGTCAGGCCCTTCTTCGTCGCGGCGTTCGGGTCCGCCTTGCCGGCCGAGGAGGCCGCCGCGCCACCGTCGTTCTTCACGTCGTTCTTGGTGGTGCCGCCGCAGGCGGTGACGGCCAGGGCGAGGGAGGTGACGGCGGCCAGGGCCGCACAGGTACGGCGGATCGATGCTCTGCGCATGAGGGTTCCTTACGAGGGAGTACGGGCTTCGGTGACGAGGACGAGGAGAACGAGCGGGTTACGAGGTCGGTGCGGGCGCCTTGGACACGGGCGCCGAGGCCGCCCGGCGCCCGGCCCGGGCCACCTCGATCTGGCGTGCGACGCGGGGGCCGAGCACGGAGATGACCAGCAGGACGCCGGTGACGACGATCTGCGACTGGGCGGAGACGTTGACCAGGCTCATCACGTTCTGGAGCGCGCCGAGCAGGAACACTCCGGCGACGGCGCCGCCGAGGGTGCCCTTGCCGCCGTCGAAGTCGATGCCGCCGAGCAGGACGGCCGCCACGACGGAGAGCTCCAGCCCGGTGGCGTTGTCGTAGCGGGCGCTGGCGTAGTGCAGCGCCCAGAAGACGCCGGTGAGCGCGGACATCAGGCCGGTGGCGACGAACAGGATCAGCTTGTGCCGCTTGACCCGGATGCCGGCGAACCGGGCCGCCTCCTCGGCGGCACCGATCGCGAACAGCGACCGTCCGAACGGGGTGGCGTGCAGCGTGACCACGGCGATCGCGAGCAGCACCAGGAAGGGCAGGAAGGCCTGCGGCAGGAAGGTGTCGCCGAGGCGTCCGGCCGCGAAGTCGAGGTACTGGGTGGGGAAGTCGGTCACCGCGTCCGAGCCGAGCACGATCTGCGCGATGCCCCGGTAGGCGGCGAGGGTGCCGATGGTCACGGCCAGGGACGGCAGTCCGAGCCGAGTCACCAGCAGGCCGTTGACCAGGCCGCACACCGCGCCGAGCACCAGGCACAGCGGGATGATCGTCTCGATGGTCATGCCCTGGTTCCACAGCGCGCCCATCACCGCGCCGGACAGACCGGCGGTGGAGGCGACCGACAGGTCGATCTCACCGGCCACGACCAGCAGCGTCATCGGCAGGGCGATCAGCGCGATCGGCAGGGTGTTGCCGATCAGGAACGACAGGTTCAGGGAGTTGCCGAAGCCGTCGACGAAGCCCAAGGAGAACAGCAGGACCACGACGAGCAGGGCGCCGACGACGGTGTCCCAGCGGACGGCACGGGAGAGGGACTCAGGCATGGCGGGCGTTCCTCTTCTTCAGGGCCGAGGCCACGCGCAGCGCGACGATCCGGTCGACCGCGATGGCGAGCAGGAGCAGGATGCCGTTGATCGCGAGCACCCACACGGAGCTGACGCCGAGAGCGGGCAGCACGCTGTTGATGGAGGTCAGCAGCAGGGCGCCGAGGGCCGCTCCGTAGACGCTGCCGGAGCCGCCGGTGAAGACCACGCCGCCGACCACGACCGCGCTGACGACGGTGAGTTCGTAGCCGTTGCCGGTGCCGGAGTCGACGTTGCCGAACCGGGCCAGGTACATCGCCCCGGCGAGGCCGGCGAGGCCGCCGCAGAAGGTGTAGGCGGCGAGGATCCGCTTGCGCACCGGGATGCCGGCGAGCCGGGCGGCCTCCGGGTTGGAGCCGAGTGCGTACAGCTCGCGGCCGCCGGAGAAGTTCTTCAGGTAGTACGCCGTGGCGACGAGCACCACGAGGGCGATCAGCGCCAGGTACGGCACCGCCGAGATGCCGCCGGAGCCGAAGTCGACGAAGCCGCCGGGCAGGTCGGCCGCGGTGATCTGGCGCGAGCCCACCCAGATGGAGTCGATGCCCCGGATGATGTAGAGCGTGCCGAGGGTGACGACGAGCGCGGGCACCTGGCCGAGGCTGACCAGCAGGCCGTTGAGCAGGCCGAAGCCGACGCCCAGGAGCACCGCCAGCACGATGGCCACCAGTGAGTTGCCGCCGCCGTGCAGATAGGTGCCGGCGGCGAAGGCGCTGATGCCGAGCGTGGAGCCGACCGACAGGTCGACGTTGCGGGTGATGACGACCAGCGACTGGCCGGTGGCGACCAGCACCAGGATGGTCGCGTTCAGCAGCAGGTCCTTGATGCCCTGCTGGGAGAGGAACTCGCTGTTGCCGGCCTGGGTGACGGCGATCATCACCAGGAAGACGACCAGGATGGCGAGTTCGCGCATCTTGAAGACACGGTCGACCAGGCGGGTGCCGCTGGACTTGGGCACCTCGGTGGCGGAGGCGGGGTTGGGGGCGGTCACGGTCACGCGGCCCTCCCCGTGGCTGCGGCCATCACGGTTTCCTCGGTGGCGTCGGTGCGGGGGATCTCGGCGGTCAGCCGGCCCTCGTGCATCACGAGCACGCGGTCGGCCATGCCGAGGATCTCGGGCAGGTCGGAGGAGATCATCAGGACGGCTACGCCGTCGGCGGCGAGCTGGGACAGCAGCCGGTGCACCTCGGCCTTGGTGCCGACGTCGATGCCGCGGGTGGGCTCGTCGACGATGAGCACCTTGGGGCCGGTGGCGAGCCACTTGGCCAGGACGACCTTCTGCTGGTTGCCGCCGGAGAGGGTGGAGACGGCGTCCGCGATCCGGGCGTACTTCACCTGGAGCTTGACCGCCCAGTCGAGGGAGCGGCTGCGTTCGGCGCCGCGGTCCACCAGGCCGGCCCTCCTCGTCGTACGGAGTCCGGTGAGGCCGATGTTGCGTTCGATGGACATGTCCATCACCAGGCCCTGGGCGCGCCGGTCCTCGGGGACGAGGGCGAGCCCGGCGGCCATGGCCGTGGACGGGGCGCCGTTGGTCAGCTTGCGCCCGCCGACCTCCACCTCGCCGGCGTCCCAGCGGTCGACGCCGAAGACGGCCCGGGCGACCTCCGTGCGCCCGGCGCCGACCAGTCCGGCCAGACCGACGATCTCGCCGCACCGCACCTCGAAGGAGACGTCGGTGAAGACGCCCTCGCGGGTGAGCCGGCGCACGCTGAGAGCGACCTCGCCCGGTGTCACGTCCTGCTTGGGGTAGAGCTCGTCGAGGTCGCGGCCGACCATGCGGCGCACCAGGTCGTCCTCGGTCATGCCGTCCAGCGGCTCGCTGGCGATCCAGGCGCCGTCCCGCAGGGTGGTCACCCGCTGGCAGATCTCGAAGATCTCCTCCAGACGGTGCGAGATGAACAGCACCGCGGCGCCCTGCTCGCGCAGGGTGCGGACGACCCCGAACAGACGGGCCACCTCGCTGCCGGTGAGGGCGGCGGTGGGCTCGTCCATGATCAGGACGCGGGCGTCGAAGGAGAGCGCCTTGGCGATCTCGACGATCTGCTGGTCCGCGATGGACAGGCCGCGCGCGGGGCGGTCGGGGTCGAGTTCGACGCCGAGCCGGCGCATCAGGCCGGCGGTGGCCTCGTGGGTGGCCTTGTGGTCGATCCGGCCGATGGCCCGCCGGGGCTGGCGTCCCATGAAGATGTTCTCGGCGATCGACAGGTCCGGGAAGAGCGTGGGCTCCTGGTAGATCACGGCGATGCCGGCGTCGCGGGCGTCGCCGGGACCGTGGAAGACGACGGGCTCGCCGTCGAGCAGCACCTGGCCGGCGTCCGGCCGGTGCACTCCGGCGAGGGTCTTGATGAGGGTCGACTTGCCCGCGCCGTTCTCCCCGGCGAGGGCGTGCACCTCCCCCGGAAACAGTTCCAGGGACACGTTCCTGAGGGCACGCACCGCACCGAAGGACTTCGAGATGTCCCTGAGCGCCAGCACCGGGGCCGGACCCGTGTCGGACGGGTGGGTCATTGGGGGCTCCTCGACGACGCCGGCCGGCAGCCGTACCGGGTCGTGAAAGGTTTCAACTGGGTTGCCGGGACGTTAGGCATGGAGCCGATGTCGCGTCAATGGGTACGGATCGAAAAAATTTGGAGGCTCAAAGGTCACAGAGGGGTCACGGAGAAGAGTCCAGGCCTGGGGGGTTGACACCCCCACGCGGGGCCCATACCTTCCGGTTCTGAATCGTTTCACAGCGAAGCCGTTCAGAAGCCGTTCACACGCTTTCCACCCCACGCCACAGGAGCCCTGCAGTGACCGAGCTCGCCGCGGTGAAGGCCGCGCTCAAGACCCAGGCCGTCGAGACGCCGTCGTGGGCGTACGGGAACTCGGGGACCCGTTTCAAGGTGTTCGCACAGGCCGGCGTGCCGCGCACGGCACGCGAGAAGCTGGACGACGCGGCCAAGGTGCACGAGTTCACCGGCGTCGCCCCGACCGTCGCCCTGCACATCCCCTGGGACCGGGTCGACGACTACGCCGCGCTCGCCAAGCACGCCGAGGAACGCGGCGTGCGGCTGGGCGCGATCAACTCCAACACCTTCCAGGACGACGACTACAAGCTGGGCAGCATCTGCCACCCGGACGCCGCGATACGCCGCAAGGCGGTCGACCACCTGCTGGAGTGCGTCGACATCATGGACGCCACCGGGTCGCGGGACCTGAAGCTGTGGTTCGCCGACGGGACGAACTACCCCGGGCAGGACGACATCCGCACCCGCCAGGACCGGCTCGCCGAGGGGCTCGCGGAGGTGTACGAGCGGCTCGGCGACGACCAGCGGATGCTGCTGGAGTACAAGTTCTTCGAGCCGGCCTTCTACGCCACGGACGTCCCGGACTGGGGCACGGCGTACGCGCACTGCCTGAAGCTCGGACCGAAGGCGCAGGTCGTGGTGGACACCGGGCACCACGCGCCGGGCACCAACATCGAGTTCATCGTGGCGACGCTGCTGCGGGAGGGGAAGCTCGGCGGGTTCGACTTCAACTCGCGCTTCTACGCCGACGACGACCTGATGGTGGGCGCCGCCGACCCCTTCCAGCTGTTCCGGATCATGTACGAGGTCGTGCGCGGCGGCGGGTTCACGCCCGAGGTCGCGTTCATGCTCGACCAGTGCCACAACATCGAGTCGAAGATCCCGGCGATCATCCGGTCGGTGATGAACGTGCAGGAGGCCACGGCGAAGGCGCTGCTCGTCGACCGCGAGGCACTCGCCGCCGCCCAGGCCTCGGGTGACGTGCTGGAGGCCAATGCCGTGCTGATGGACGCGTACAACACGGACGTGCGTCCGCTGCTGCGCGAGGTGCGGGAGGAGATGGGGCTGGACCCCGAGCCCCTGGTGGCGTACCGGCGGTCCGGGTGGGCCGACAAGATCGTCGCTGAGCGAGTGGGTGGACAGCAAGCGGGGTGGGGGGCCTAAGACGCCAGGGCTCGCGGGCCCTGGCACCGCGCCCCGCGGCGGAGCCGCTGATCGAAACAGCCCCGCGCCCCTTACTGCAGTCCCCTCTCTCTCCGAAGGAGCCGAAAACATGTCCACCCATCCTGAAGCCGCCGCCCTGCTCTCCCGGTCCCATCGGCTCGGCGCCGATCCCCGTAACACCAACTACGCCGGCGGCAACGCCTCCGCCAAGGGCACCGACACCGACCCCGTCACCGGCGGTGATGTCGAGCTGATGTGGGTCAAGGGGTCCGGGGGCGATCTCGGGACGCTCACCGAGAGCGGGCTGGCCGTGTTGCGGCTGGACCGGCTGCGGGCCCTCGTCGAGGTGTACCCGGGTGTCGAGCGCGAGGACGAGATGGTCGCCGCGTTCGACTACTGCCTGCACGGCAAGGGCGGGGCCGCGCCCTCCATCGACACGGCCATGCACGGCCTGGTCGACGCCCCGCACGTGGACCATCTGCACCCCGACTCCGGTATCGCGCTCGCCTGTGCCGCCGACGGCGAGAAGCTGACCGCCGAGTGTTTCGGCGACTCGGTGGTGTGGGTGCCCTGGCGGCGGCCCGGGTTCCAGCTGGGGCTGGACATAGCCGCGATCAAGGAGGCCAACCCGCAGGCCATCGGATGCGTTCTCGGCGGGCACGGGATCACCGCGTGGGGTGCCACCTCCGAGGAGTGCGAGCGCAACTCGCTGCATATCATCCGGACCGCCGAGAAGTTCCTCGCCGAGCGCGGGAAGGCGGAGCCCTTCGGGCCGGTGATCGAGGGGTACGAGGCGCTGGGCGAGACCGAGCGGCGGGAGCGGGCCGCGGCCCTGGCGCCGTACGTCCGGGCCGTGGCCTCGCAGGACAGGCCGCAGGTCGGGCACTTCGACGACTCCGAGGTGGTCCTGGACTTCCTGGCCCGGGCCGAGCATCCGCGGCTGGCCGCGCTGGGCACCTCCTGCCCGGACCACTTCCTGCGCACCAAGGTGCGGCCCCTGGTGCTCGACCTGCCGCCGGCCGCTCCGCTGGACGAGGCGATCGCCCGGCTGAAGGAGCTGCACGCCGAGTACCGCGCGGAGTACGCCGCGTACTACGACCGGCACGCGACGCCGGACTCCCCCGCGATGCGCGGCGCCGACCCGGCGATCGTGCTCGTCCCGGGCGTGGGCATGTTCTCTTTCGGCAAGGACAAGCAGACCGCGCGGGTGGCCGGCGAGTTCTACGTCAACGCCGTCAACGTGATGCGCGGGGCCGAGGCCGTCTCGACGTACGCGCCGATCGAGGAGTCCGAGAAGTTCCGTATCGAGTACTGGGCGCTGGAGGAGGCCAAGCTCCGGCGGATGCCGAAGCCGAAGCCGCTGGCGACCCGGGTGGCGCTGGTGACCGGCGCGGGCAGCGGGATCGGCAAGGCGATCGCCCAGCGGCTGGTCGCCGAGGGCGCGTGCGTCGTCGTGGCGGATCTGAACGCCCCGAACGCCGCCGCCGTCGCCGAAGAGCTGGGCGGGCCGGACAAGGCGGTCGCCGTCACCGTGGACGTGACGGACGAGGAGCAGATCGCCGCCTCGTTCCGGGAGGCCGTGCTCGCCTTCGGCGGGGTCGACCTGGTCGTCAACAACGCCGGCATCTCCATCTCCAAGCCGCTGCTGGAGACCACCGCCAAGGACTGGGACCTGCAGCACGACATCATGGCCCGCGGCTCCTTCCTCGTCTCGCGGGAGGCCGCCCGGGTGATGATCGCGCAGGGGCTGGGCGGTGACATCGTCTACATCGCCTCCAAGAACGCCGTCTTCGCCGGGCCGAACAACATCGCCTACTCCGCCACCAAGGCCGACCAGGCCCATCAGGTGCGGCTGCTCGCCGCCGAGCTGGGTGAGCACGGCATCCGCGTCAACGGGATCAACCCCGACGGTGTGGTGCGGGGCTCCGGGATTTTCGCCGGTGGGTGGGGTGCCAAGCGGGCCGCCGTGTACGGGGTCGAGGAGGAGAAGCTCGGCGAGTTCTACGCCCAGCGGACCATCCTCAAGCGCGAGGTGCTGCCCGAGCATGTCGCCAACGCCGTCTTCGCCCTGACCGGTGGGGAGCTGACCCACACGACCGGTCTGCACATCCCCGTCGATGCCGGCGTCGCGGCCGCCTTCCTGCGGTGAGCGGGGCCGTGAAGTCGTACGCCGCGGTCGACCTCGGCGCGTCCAGCGGGCGTGTCATGGTCGGCCGCGTCGGCCGAGACTCGCTGGAGCTGAGCGAGGCGCACCGCTTCCCCAACCGTCCCGTGCGGGTGCCCGAGGGACTGCGCTGGGACGTGCTCGGGCTGTACGCCGGGGTGCTGGACGGGCTGCGCGCCGCGGGCAGGGTGGACTCCGTCGGCATCGACAGCTGGGCCGTGGACTACGGCCTGCTCGACGCCGACGGCGCCCTGCTGGGCAACCCGGTGCACTACCGGGACGCCCGCACCGAGGGCGTCGCCGAGAAGGTGTGGGCGAGCGTGCCCCCCGAGGAGCTGTACGCGGCCACCGGCATCCAGTACGCCCCGTTCAACACGCTGTACCAGCTGACGGCGGCCCGCTCCACCGCCCAGCTCGCCGCCGCCCGGCGCCTGTTGCTGATCCCCGACCTGCTGACGTACTGGCTGACCGGTGAGCAGGGCACGGAGCTGACCAACGCCTCCACCACCCAGCTCGTCGACCCGCGCACCCGCGACTGGTCGTACGACGTCGCGGCCCGCCTCGGCATCGACCTGAAGCTGTTCGCGCCGCTGCGCCGGCCCGGCGACCCGGCGGGCGTGCTGCGGGCGGAGGTGCTGGAGGAGACGGGGCTGCGCGGGCCGGTGCCGGTGACGGCCGTCGGCTCGCACGACACGGCGTCCGCGGTGGCCGCGGTGCCGGCCGTGGGCGAGCGGTTCGCGTACATCTGTACGGGCACCTGGTCGCTGGCGGGTCTGGAGCTGGACGAGCCCGTGCTCACCGAGGAGAGCCGCGCCGCCAACTTCACCAACGAGCTGGGGCTGGACGGCACGGTCCGGTACCTGCGCAACATCATGGGGCTGTGGCTGCTCCAGGAGTGCGTGCGGGCCTGGGGCGACCCGGACCTGGGCGAGCTGCTGCGGGAGGCGGCCGAGGTGCCCGCGCTGCGGTCGGTCGTCGACGCGCAGGACGCCGCCTTCCTGGCCCCGGGCCGGATGCCGGAGCGGATCGCGGAGGCCTGCCGGGCCTCCGGGCAACCGGTGCCCGAGACCCGCGGCGAGTTCACGCGCTGCATCCTCGACTCCCTCGCCCTCGCGCACCGCCGGGCGATCGGCGAGGCCCAGCGGCTCGCGGACCATCCCGTCGACGTCGTGCACATCGTGGGCGGAGGGACCCGCAACGCCCTGCTGTGCCGGCTGACCGCCGACGCCTGCGGGCTGCCGGTGGTGGCCGGACCCACCGAGGCGGCGGCCCTCGGCAACGTCCTGGTGCAGGCCCGGGCGCACGGCCTCGTCGGCGACCGGGCCGGCATGCGGCGCCTGATCGCGCGGACGCAGCCGCTGACGCGGTACGAACCGAGCGGCGACGCGGCGGCCTGGCGTGCGGCCGAGGCCCGGCTCGCCGGGGCGGCGCCATGAGCCGCGGTGCTCCGCCACGCCCGATCCGCGGTGCTCCGCCACGCCCGATCCGTGGCGCGCCGCCACGCCCCATGCGAGGCACGCCGCCACGCCACGGTCCGCGACCTGCCCCCGTACCTTCCGCCTGACTAGGCTTCAACCACCCAATGATCGACAACAAGGAGCCGCGATGCGTGTCGCTCTGTTCCTGACCTGCGTCAACGACACGCTCTATCCGGACACCGGGCGCGCCGTGGTGAAACTGCTGACCAGACTGGGCGTGGACGTGGACTTCCCGATGGCCCAGACGTGTTGCGGGCAGGCGCACTACAACACCGGGTACCGCCACGAGGCCGAGCCGCTGGCCCGGCGGTTCGCCGAGGTCTTCCGGGGCTACGAGGCGATCGTGACACCGTCCGGATCGTGCGGGGCGATGGTGCGGGAGCTGTATCCGCGGATGGGCGAGCGGGCGCGGGCCGAGGGCCGGGGCGACGCCCTGGCCCGGACGCTGGCGCCGGTCGTGCCTCGGACGTACGAGCTGACGGAGTTCCTGGTCGACGTGCTGGGGGTGACGGACGTCGGGGCGTACTACCCGCACACGGTGACGTACCACCCGACCTGCCACGGGCTGCGCGTGCTGGGCCTCGGGGACCGTCCGCTGCGGCTGCTGCGGGCGGTGCAGGGGCTGGAGCTGGTGGAGCTGCCCGGAGCGGAGGAGTGCTGCGGCTTCGGGGGCACCTTCTCGGTGAAGAACCCCGACGTCTCGGCGGCGATGGGCACCGACAAGGTGCGCCACGCCGAGTCGACCGGCGCCGAGGTGCTGTGCGCGGCCGACAACTCCTGTCTGATGCATCTCGGCGGGACCATGGCCCGGCTGCGCACCGGCATGCGGCCGGTGCACATCGCGGAGATCCTGGCGAGCACGGAGGAGGAGCCCGCCCTATGAGTGCCACGTTCGTGGGAATGCCCGGTTTCCCGTCGTACCCGGCCTTTCCGGAGGCCGCGCACGAGGCCGTGCGCGACGAGACCCTGCGCGGCAATCTGCGCCACGCCACGCACACCATCCGCGCCAAGCGGGCCAGGGCGGTGGCCGAGGTGTCCGACTGGGCGGCGCTGCGCGAGGCCGGCCGGCGGATCAAGGACCACACGCTGCGCCACCTGGACCGCTATCTGGTGCAGGTCGAGGAGGCGGTCACGGCGGCCGGCGGCACCGTGCACTGGGCGGTCGACGCCCAGGAGGCCAACCGGATCGTCGCCGACCTGGTCAAGGCGACCGGGGAGAGCGAGGTCGTCAAGGTCAAGTCGATGGCCACGCAGGAGATCGGCCTCAACGAGGCGCTGGAGGCGGAGGGCATCCGCGCCTACGAGACCGATCTCGCCGAGCTGATCGTGCAGTTGGGCAAGGACCGGCCCTCGCACATCCTCGTGCCCGCGATCCACCGCAACCGCAGCGAGATCCGGGACATCTTCCGCTCCGAGATGGGCGAGTGGGGCCGTCCGGCCCCCGAGGGCCTGAGCGACACGCCCGCCGAACTCGCCGAGGCGGCCCGGCTGCACCTGCGGGAGAAGTTCCTGCGTGCCAAGGTCGGCATCTCCGGCGCCAACTTCGTCGTGGCCGAGACCGGCACGCTGGTGGTCGTGGAGTCCGAGGGCAACGGGCGGATGTGCCTGACCCTGCCCGAGACGCTGATCTCGGTCGTCGGCATCGAGAAGGTCGTGCCGACCTGGCGGGACCTGGAGGTCTTCCTCCAGACGCTGCCCCGCTCCTCGACGGCGGAGCGGATGAACCCGTACACGTCCATGTGGACCGGCACCACCGACCAGGACGGGCCGAGCACCTTCCATCTGGTGCTGCTGGACAACGGCCGTACCGACACGCTCGCCGACGAGGTCGGCCGCCAGGCGCTGCGCTGCATCCGCTGCTCGGCGTGTCTCAACGTGTGCCCGGTCTACGAGCGGGCGGGCGGGCACGCGTACGGCTCGGTCTACCCCGGGCCGATCGGCGCGATCCTCAGCCCCCAGCTGCGCGGCACCGGCAGCGAGATCGACGCCTCCCTGCCGTACGCGTCCTCGCTGTGCGGCGCCTGCTACGAGGTGTGCCCGGTCGCCATCGACATCCCCGAGGTGCTGGTGCACCTGCGCGAACGGGTCGCCCAGGGCGACCAGGTGACGCGCGGCGGCAACAAGGTGGTGCTGCGGCCGGCGAAGGGACACGCCGCCGAGCGGGCGGCGATGCGCGCGGCCCGCTGGGCGTTCACCCACCCCGGCGTCCTGCGCACCGGCCAGCGTCTCGCCTCGCGCACCCGCCGCCTGCATCCTCGTACGCTGCCGGGCCCCGGCAAGGCCTGGAGCGGCACCCGGGACCTGCCCCCGGTGCCCGCGGAACCGTTCCGCGACTGGTGGCAGCGAACGGGCGGCGGCAAGGAGGGGACGAAGTGAGCAGCAGGGACCGGATCCTGGGCCGGGTGCGACGCGCGCTGGCGGACGTGCCACCGGACGACACTCCGTACGAGCAGGCCGTTTCCCGGGACTATCTGCGGCACCACGGCGACCGGCGGGTCGAGGAGACCGTGGATCTGCTGGCCGAGAACCTGGTGGACTACCGTGCGGTCGTGCACCGCAGCGACGCGGAGGGGCTGCCCGGGCTGATCGCCCATCTGCTCGGCGAGCGGGGCTCCGGCACCGTCCTCGTCCCGCCCGGTCTGGACGAGAGCTGGCTGACGGAGACGGAGGTGACGCGGGTCCCGGACCGTCCGGACAGCACGCCGCACGAACTGGACCGGGTGGACAGCGTGGTCACCGGCTGCGCGGTCGCCGTCGCCGAGACCGGCACGATCGTCCTGGACGGCTCCCCCGACCAGGGCCGCCGCCGGATCACCCTGATCCCCGACCACCACATCTGCGTCGTCCGTGTCCCGGACCAGGTGGTCTCCTCGGTGCCGCAGGCCCTGGAACGCCTCGTCCCGACCCGCCCGCTGACCCTGGTCTCCGGCCCCTCGGCGACCAGCGACATCGAACTGGACCGGGTGGAGGGGGTGCACGGTCCGCGCACCCTGGAGGTGGTGCTGGTGAGCGGGGCGTGACCGGCGCGGTTAGCGTGAGGGAATGATCCGGTTCGAGCAGGTCACCAAGCGGTATCCGGACGGGACCACGGCCGTGGACGGGCTCAGCTTCGAGGTGTCCGAGGGGGAACTCGTCACCCTCGTGGGCCCGTCCGGCTGCGGCAAGACCACCACGATGCTGATGGTCAACCGGCTGATCGAACCGACGTCGGGCCGGATCCTGGTGGGCGGCGAGGACGTCGCCGGGGTCGATCCGGTGCGGCTGCGCCGCCGGATCGGCTATGTCATCCAGCAGGTCGGCCTCTTCCCGCACCGCACGGTCCTCGACAACACCGCGACGGTGCCCGCGCTGCTCGGCTGGAAGAAGGCGAGGGCGCGGGCGCGCGCCGCCGAGCTGCTGGAGCTGGTGGGTCTGGACCCGAGGACGTACGGGCCGCGCTATCCGGAGCAGCTGTCGGGTGGACAGCGGCAACGGGTCGGGGTGGCGCGGGCGCTGGCCGCGGATCCTCCGGTGCTGCTGATGGACGAGCCGTTCGGGGCCGTCGACCCGGTGGTGCGCGAGCAGTTGCAGGACGAGTTCCTGCGGATGCAGGCCGCGGTGCGCAAGACGGTGCTGCTGGTCACGCACGACATCGAGGAGGCGGTACGCCTCGGTGACCGCATCGCCGTGTACGGGCAGGGGCGGATCGAGCAGTTCGACACGCCCGGGGCGGTGCTGGGCAGCCCGGCGAACCCGTATGTCGCGGGGTTCGTGGGCGCCGACCGGGGTCTGAAACGGCTGTCGGTGACCGCGATCGAGCCGGACGATCTGGAGCAGCCGCCGGTCGCCCGGCTGGACGAGCCGGCCGAGCGCGTGGCCGGGCGGCTGCGCGCCGAGGGCGCCCGCTGGGCGGTGGTCCTCGACGCCTCCGGTGATCTGCACGGCTGGGTGGGCCTGGACGCGCTGGCCGCGGGCGGCTCCGTCGGCGGTCTGGCGCACCGTATGAGGGCGTGGGTGCCGGTGGGCGCGTCGCTCAGGCAGGCGTTCGGGGTGATGCTCCAGCACGACGCCGGCTGGGTCGCCGTGCTGGACGGGGCCCGTTTCCTCGGCGTGCTCACTCCGGCGAAGCTGCACGAGGCGCTGCGCCGCTCGGTGGACGCCGATGCGCGCGGGGTGCCGCGGGACCAGGTGAGGTTCGACTCGGTGGCCGGCGCCTGACGGCGGCCGTCCCGGTCGCGGCGGTCATTTCAGCAGGCCCTTGTCCTTCAGATAGGTCCGGGCCACGTCCGAGGGCAGTCGGCGCCAGCTGTCGACCTGCCGGTTCAAAGACGCCAGGTCGGCGGTGGTGAGGACGTCGTTGAGCCTGCCGAGCACCGCGGTCACCCGTGTGCCGCCCGCGCGGGCTCGGTTGACGACCGGGACCACGTAGTCGGCGTTCTGCAGGCGTTTGTCGTCGGCGAGGAGGACGAGGCCGAAGGCGTCGAGGGTGGCGTCGGTCGTGGTGGTCAGCACCATCTGGTCGCGTCCGCTCCGCACGGCCTGTTTGGCCTGGGTGGTGCCGACGCCCTTGGGGTCGATGCCGGTGACGTCGACGCCGTAGGTCTTTCTCAGGCCCGGGGCGCAGTACGGGCGGCGCACGCACTCGTCGCCGGCCGCGAGCCGTACCTTCAGACCGGAGGCGCCGAGGTCGCTGAGGGTCTTCAGACCGTGCCGCCGGGCGTACGACCGGCTCACCGCGAAGGCGTTCTGGTCGACGGCGCGGCCGGGGTCCAGGACGGTCAGGCCGCGCGGTGCGGCGAGCTTGCGCAGGGCTCGCATGGTGGTGCCGAGGTCGGGTGAGCCGGCCGGGGGTGCGTCGGTGCCGTGGGCCTTGGCGTTCAGCCAGTCGGCGAAGGTGGCCGCGTACTCGGGGACGATGTCGATCTGACCGGACTCCAGGGCGGGTTCGTACAGTTCGCGGTTGGCGACGGTCAGCATCGCCGTCTTGTATCCGGCCTGGTTCAGCAGCAGGGCGTACATCTGGGCGAGCAGATCGCTCTCGGTGAAGCCGGCGGAGCCGATGGTCAGGTGCCGGTTGTCGCCGGGTGATGCGGTGACCTGGCCGCGGTTCTCCAGGGACGGGCCGGTGGTGCAGGCGGTGAGTGCGAGCAGCACGACGGCCGTCAGGGCCCGGCGCCCGCTCATCGGCCGCCCCGGGCCCACGCCGGTGCCAGCCGCTCGGTGATCTCGAAGACTCCCTCGACCACGAGCGCGAACACGGCGACGAGCAGCGCCCCCGCGACCACCTGGGGCGTACTGGCGAGGTTGAAGCCCGCCGTGATGATCCGGCCGAGGCCGCCGCCGCCCGCGAGGGCGGCGAGGGTGGCGGTGGCGACGAGCTGGACGGCGGCGATCCGCACCCCGTTCAGCACCAGGGGGAGCGAAAGGGGCAGTTCCACGTGAAACAACGTCTGCCGGCCGGTCATCCCCATGCCCCGGGCCGCCCGGACGACGCTCCGGTCGACCTCGCGGATGCCGACATAGGCGTTGGTGAGCAGCGGAGGCACCGCGAACAGGACGAGGGCCACGACGGTCGGGCCTTCGCCCCACCTTCCGACCGGGGTGAGAAGCAGCAGGACCAGCACGGCGAAGGTGGGGACGGCCCGGCCGACGTTGGCGAGGTTGACCGCGAGTGCGCCGCCCTTGCCGAGGTGGCCGAGGACCAGGGCGACCGGCAGGGCGATCAGACAGCTGACGGCCAGGCAGACGACCGTGAGCACCAGGTGCTGGACAAGGCGGTGGGCGATGCCGTCGTCGCCGCTCCAGTGGGCGGGATCGGTGAGCCAGCGCCAGGAGTCGGTGAGGGTCGTCATGTGCGGCCCGCCCGGGTCCATGGGGTCAGCAGGCGCTGTACGCCCAGCAGAAGCAGGTCGGCGGCGACCGCGATCACCACGCACAGCACGGAGGCGGTGAGCACCTGGGCCTTGAAGTAGGTGTTCATGCCCGCGTAGATGAGGTTGCCGAGCCCGCCGAATCCGACGATGGCGCCGACCGTCACGAGGGAGACCGCCGACACCGTGGCGATGCGCAGCCCGGCCATCGCGGCGGGCAGGGCCAGCGGGAGTTCGACGGTGAGCAGCAGCCGCACGGGACCGTAGCCCATCCCGCGTGCCGCCTGCCGGGTTTCCTCGGGGACGGCGCGCAGGCCCGCGAGGATGTTGCGCACCAGCAGGGTCAGCGAGTACAGCACGAGTCCGGCGACGACGAGGGTCGCCGAGAGCCCGTACACCGGCAGGAGCAGGGAGAACATCGCCAGGGACGGGATGGTGTAGAGGACGGTCGTGACGGCGAGGACGGGGCCGGCCGCCCAGCCCCAGCGGCGGGCGGCCAGGGCCAGGGGGACGGCGACGGCGAGTCCGATGAGCACCGACAGGCCGGTCAGCCGCAGGTGCTGGAGCACCGCGTCCCACAGGATGTGGCGGCGCGTGCTCAGATACGCGCCGCAGATCCACTCGTTGCGGGCGAGGCAGTCGTGCGGGGGCGCTGTCACGCGTCCATTCCACCGGCGGCGCACGGGGGCGGCTCGCTGAGGTGGCCCGTCCGGGGCGGTGCGCGCGTCGTCCCGGGACAGACGACGTCCCGTGACAGTGGAAGTCCCATGACAGAGGAAGTCCCGTGACAGAGGGAGTGAACAAGCGCTTAGATAGAAGTGCTCAGATCGAGGAAGACAGCTTCGCAACCGATTCGCGCGCCCCCGCTGGAGGCCCTGTTGTTCACGTCCGTCGACGATGTCTCCGCCCGCCTCGCCGAGACCGGATACCTGGCCTCGCCGGCGGTCGCCACGTCCGTCTTCCTCGCCGACCGCCTCGGCAAGCCGCTGCTGGTCGAGGGGCCCGCCGGAGTCGGCAAGACGGAGCTGGCCAAGGCCGTGGCCCAGGTGGCGGGGGCCCGGCTGGTCCGGCTGCAGTGCTACGAGGGCGTGGACGAGTCCCGCGCGCTGTACGAGTGGAACCACGCCAAGCAGCTCCTGCGCATCAGCGCCGGCCGGGACGAGACGTGGGACGAGACCCGTACGGACATCTTCGGCGAGGAGTTCCTGCTGTCCCGGCCCCTGCTGACGGCGATCCGCGGCGACGAGCCGACGGTGCTGCTGATCGACGAGACCGACAAGGCGGACGTGGAGGTGGAGGGCCTGCTGCTGGAGGTGCTGAGCGACTTCCAGGTGACGGTCCCCGAGCTGGGCACGATCACCGCGACCCGCCGCCCCTTCGTCGTTCTCACCTCCAACGCCACCCGCGAGCTGTCGGAGGCGCTGCGCCGCCGGTGCCTCTTCCTGCACATCGGGTTTCCGGAGGAGGAGCTGGAGCGCCGCATCGTACGGCTGCAGGTGCCGGGGCTCCAGGAGGCGCTGGCCGCATCCGTCGTCCGGGTCGTCGGCGCGCTGCGGGCGATGGACCTGCGCAAGGTGCCGTCGGTCGCCGAGACCGTCGACTGGGCGCGCACGCTGCTCGCGCTCGGCGCGGACACCCTCGACGAGAGCGTGGTCCGCGACACCCTCGGTGTGCTGCTCAAGCACCAGGAGGACGTGCTCAAGGCGGCCGCCAAGCTCGACCTGGACGCCGTGTGAACGCCGCCGCGCCGGCCGGCGCCTCGGTGGCGGAGCGGCTGACGGGGTTCGTCGCCGCGCTGCGCGCGCACGGCCTGCGGATCGGCACCGGCGAGACGGTGGACGCGGCCCGGGCGGTCGAGGCGCTGGGGCTGGCCGACCGCGAGCTGCTGCGGGAGGGGCTGGCCGCCACGCTGCTGCACGGCAGCGGCCAGCGGACGGTGTTCGACCCCGTCTTCGACCTGTACTTCCCCCGCGGTGTCGGCGCCCCGGACGGGGAGCCCGCCGGACGCGAGGAACTGCGCGACCGGCTCGCGGACGCGCTCGCCGCGGGCGACACGGCACTGCTGGGGCAGCTGGCGGCCGAGGCGGTCGACGGTCTCGGCGGATACGGCAGCTCCCCCGGCTCGGACGGCTGGTCGGCGTACCAGACGCTGGAGCGGCTGCGCCCGCAGACGCTGCTGGCCCGGGTGCGGGCGAGTGTCCGCGCCGGGAGCGGGGCGGCCTCCTTCACCGACCGTCTGCTGGACGACGAGATCCGGCGCCGTATCGAGGTGTTCCGCCGGCAGGTCGCCACCGAGGCGCGGCGCAGGGTGGCGGAGCGGCGCGGGCGGGAGGAGATCGCGCGGCGGGCGGTGGCGCCGAGCGCGGACCGGGTCGACTTCCTGTACGCGGGCCGGGACCGGCTGGCCGAGCTGCGCCGGACCGTGCAGCCGCTGGCCAGGAAGCTGGCCACCCGGCTGGCCGCGCGCCGCCGCCGGGCCGCCCGGGGCACGATCGACCTGCGCCGCACCCTGCGCGGCTCGCTGTCGACGGGCGGCGTGCCGATGAAGCCGGTGCTGCGCCGGCGCCGGCCCGTCCGGCCCGAACTGGTGCTGCTGTGCGACGTGTCGGGCTCGGTCTCGGGTTTCTCCGACTTCACCATGCTGCTGGTGCAGGCGTTGCACGACCAGTTCAGCAAGGTGCGCGTGTTCGCCTTCGTCAACCGGATCGACGAGGTGACCGGGCTGCTGCGGCACGGCACGGCCGACCCGGAGGGACTGGGCTCCCGTATCCAGGCGGAGGCACGGCTGACCGGCTGGCACGGCAGCAGCGACTACGGCGTGGCGCTGGGCGAGTTCGCCGAACGCTACGGCGATGCGGTCGGCCCGCGCACGACCGTGTTCGTGCTCGGTGACGCCCGCACCAACATGAGCGACCCCAACCTGCCGGCCCTGCGGGAGATCGCCGGCCGGGCCCGCCGCCTGTACTGGCTGAACCCCGAGCCGCGCGCCCAGTGGGGCACGGGCGACTCCGCCGCGCCCGCCTACGCCGGTGTGGTCGAGATGCACGAGTGCCGCAACGCCCGCCAACTCGAGGAGATCGTCTCCCGGTTGCTGCCCGTGTGAGGGCACGCCCGGGCCGCGGGAGCGGCAGTGCCCGGCGGGACGGACCGCCGTCCCGCCGGGCAGCGGCACCACTCCTCGATCACGCCTCGGACCCCGGCCCGCCCTCGCCGGGCTTCGCGTACTGCTGGGCCATGGCTCCCGCGAAGTCGTACACGACGACCTGTTCGTCGCCCACCACCCAGGCGTCGTGTCCGGGTGCGCAGACGAAGACGTCGCCGGGCCCCACCTCGGCCTCGCCGCCGTCGTCCATGACCAGGTGCATCCGCCCCCGCACGACGTAGCCGTTGTGGTGGATCATGCAGGACTTCGTGCCGGCGATCGGGCCGACCGACTCGGACCAGCGCCAGCCCGGTTCGAAGGTGCCCACGGCGAAGTCCAGACCGCTCAGGTGGACGGCTTCGAGGTGGCCCCGGGGGAAGTCGCGCCGCTCGTCCGGCTTGTCGACCGTCTTCACTTCCAACATGACGGTGTTCTCCCTTCCGGCCGTGCTGTCTGCGGCCGGGGCCGGTCTCCCTCTCCGGGCTCGAAGGCACGGTACCGGCGGGGCCGAGCCCCTCGCCTTCATCGTCTCCCCGGGGTCCGGCAACGGCCATTCGGGGTCGGGGCGCCCGCGCCCGAAAACGAGTTGACTCCCCCGGGCGGGGTCCCGTTTGCTTGCCGCTCATGTGTGCCGCCACCCTCCGCCCGGGCGAACGGGCCCTCGACGCGCTGCTCGTGCGCCGGCTGATCGCCGGCCGGTTCCCGCAGTGGGCGGGGCTTCCCGTCACCCCGGTCGCCTCCGCCGGCACCGCCAATGTCATGTACCGGCTCGGCGAGGACATGGCGGTACGGCTCCCCCGCACCGCCGGAGCCGCCGAGGACGTGGCGAAGGAGCACACATGGCTGCCCCGGCTCGCCCCGCTGCTGCCGGTGGCCGTGCCCGAGCCGCTGGGCAGGGGGACGCCGGCCGAGGGATGGCCGTGGCCCTGGTCCGTCTACCGCTGGCTCGACGGAGAGAACCCGGCCGTCGGGAGCGTCGGCGAACCCGTCCGGCTGGCGGAGGACCTGGCGGGCTTCGTCACGGCCCTGCACCGGATCGATCCGGCGGGCGGACCGGCCTCCTACCGCTGCGAGCCCCTGGCCGCGCGGGACGCCGAGACCCGGGAGGCCATCGCCGCGCTGCGCGACGCCGTCGACGCCCGTGCTGCCGCCGCCGTCTGGGACGAGGCACTGCGGGCTCCCGCGCCGGCCGGGCCGCCGGTGTGGATCCACGCCGATCTGCAGCCCGGGAACGTGCTCGTGGCGCGTGGCCGGCTGAGCGCCGTGATCGACTTCGGCTGCATGGGCCTGGGCGATCCCGCCGTGGACCTGATCGCGGCCTGGTACGTGCTGCCGGCGGGGGCCCGGGAGGTCTTCCGGGCGGCACTGGACACCGACGAGGCGACCTGGACGCGGGGGCGCGGATGGGCCTTGTCGATCGCCCTGATCGAACTGCGCCACTACCGCGACCGGAACCCGCACATGGCCACGGTCGCCCGCCACGTCCTCGACGAACTCCTCCACGCCCACGCCGTCGGTCCGCACCGCCCCTCCCCCACCGGCTGAACACCCGCGGCGGGCGGGCTGCTGCCTTCTCGCCCGGCGATCAGGGTCTGTGCGAGCGGGACCGGGAGCACATGGCCGTAGGCCCTAGGCCGGCCGAGCCGTCGCGGGGGACCCCGTGTCGAGTCCGGTGAGGAAGGCGGCGAGGACGCGGCACAGGCGGGGTTCGACCTCGACGACGGCGTGGCCGAGCCGGGGGTCGGTCCGGTAGAGCTCGCGCAGGCGCGGGCCGGGGGTGGCCATCTGCCACAGCGCCCCGGCCAGGCTCGTCGCCGTGGCGACCAGATCGACCGTCTGCAACTCGGTCAGCCCCAGCAGTCGTCGCAGCTCCACGCCGATCAGCTCGATCTCCTCGAGCGTCACGAGTTTGAACGCGCGCACCGAGTCGACCGACACATTGCGCTCGAGGTTCATGGGCGCCTGTGCCAGCAGATCGCAGAACATCGGTCGCGCCGCCAGTGTGGAGGCCATGATCTCGGCGACGTCCCCGGCGGTGGCGTGCGCCCTCCCTTCGAGAGCGGCGCGCACGTCGGCCGACCACTCCCGCCAGCCTTCCGCGGTGAGCTTGAGGAAGATCTGCTCCCTCGTCTCGAAGTAGCGGAGCAGGGCCGACTTGTGCATCCCCACGGCCGCGGCGATGTCGGTGAGGGTGACGTCCCGGATCCCGCGACTGTCGCCGAGCGCACGGGCCGCGTCCAGGATCGCCTCTTCTCGAGCCTGCTTGGCCTCGGCACTGCGCGCACGCTGGAAGGCAGGCGTAGTCATGCGGCACATCATAGGAAAGCTTTAACGAAACGGTGTTGCGTAAATAAGAGAACGGTGTTGCACTATAGGCATGAGTCAACAGGTCTGGTTCATCACCGGTTCGTCGCGCGGTCTCGGCCGTGCCCTGGTCACCGCCGCCCTCGAGGCGGGTGATCGCGTCGTGGCCACCGCCCGCCGCCCCGAGGCCCTCGCCGAGGCAGTCGAGAAGTACGGCGACCGCATTCATCCCCTCGCACTGGACGTCACCCGCCCGGAAGCGGCGCGCGAGGCCGTCGAGGCGGCGCTCGCCCGCTTCGGACGCATCGACGTGCTCGTGAACAACGCGGGATACGCCAACGTGTCACCCATCGAGACCTCGGAGGAGGACGACTTCCGCACCCAGTTCGAAACGAACTTCTGGGGCGTCTACAACGTCACCCGGGCCGCGCTCCCCACCCTGCGCCGCCAAGGGGCCGGCACGGTCGTGCAGATCTCCTCGATCGGCGGCCGCGTCGGCGGATCTCCGGGCATCGCCTCCTACCAGGCGGCCAAGTTCGCGGTCGACGGCTTCAGCCGCGTCCTCGCGGCGGAGACCGCACCGTTCGGCGTGCAGGTCATGGTCGTCGAACCGAGCGGCTTCGCCACCGACTGGGCCGGTTCCTCCATGACGGTCCACCCGGTCCCCGCCGCCTACGACGAGACAGTCGGGGCCATGAACCGGCGGGTGCGACAGAGCGGGGACGGAGCGGCCGGCGACCCGCGGCGCGCCGCCGAGATCATCGTGCGAACCGTCCGACGCGGCCGGGTCCCGACCCATCTCCTGCTGGGTGTGAACGCGGCGACCATGGCCCTGGACCACTCCCGCCGCCAACTCGCCGAGGCGACCGCCTGGGAGAAGGTCAGCCGCTCGGCCGACTTCGGTGAGCCCTACCCCGCAGAGCTCCCGCCCGAGGACACCGCCGGCTACTAGGAGGCTCCCTCACCAGGATCTCCATGGGCCTTCCAGGCGTCCGGTGGGGAGGCGGGGTCGAGGGGGTCGTCCACGATGCCCTGGTCCAGGCGGGCGTCGTCGTAGACGTCCACGGCCATCTCGTCGGCCGCCGCCGTGGTCAGGGCGTGCAGGGCGGGGACGAGCACCGCGCGTTCCTCGGCGGGCAGCCGCTGCACGAGCTTGCGGATCTCCGCGCGCCGATGGGCGAGCACCCGCGTGACGAGATCGCGGCCGTCGGCGGTCAGGCTGAGCACGACCTCGCGCCGGTTGGCCGGGTTGGTCCTGCGGTCGACCAGGTCGAGCGCTTCCAGCCGTCCCACCATGCGCAGCGCGGTGGAGGGGTTGACGCCGAGCGTGGCGGCCAGGACGACGAGCTTGACCGGTCCGCAGGTGTCCAGCACGACCAGCGCCCGCAGTTGGGGCAGGGTGAGCGAGTCGTCGGTGGAGGCGAGCGCGCGGGCGGAGATCGCCACGAACAGCCGGGAGGCGGCCATCACGGCCACGCCGAGCTCCTCGGCCTCGCGGTCGAGGGGGTGCTGCCCGGGCCGGCCGGGGCGGGCGTGGCCTCGGCCGGTGTCGTGCGGTGCCATGGTGTCCCCCTTCCGCCGCTCCACCCGGCGGGGCGGACGATCAGGCGCGGAGAATCATCGCAGAGGACGACGGCGCTCGGCAGGGTGTGTCCGGCGGGCCCCGCGGCCGGGCCTCCGCTCGCCGGGGACCGTACCGCCGGGGCCGCGGCGGTCGCCGTCCACCCCCTCCTCAAGGGGCGACGGGTTCGGCGGCCGGAGCGCCCCGGCCGGTGTCGAGCTGGAGTCTGAGCTCCCGGCGCAGGTCGGCCGGGAGCCGCCCCGACACCGCCCACTCGACGACGAGTTCGGCGACGTGCGGTTCCTTGATGTGCGTGTGCGCGGACATCGCGCGCAGTACGGCGCGGGCCCGGTCGTGGGTCACCCCGCCCACGATGGCCACGATGTCGGTCGCCTCGTCGAGGAGGCGGCGCGGGCGGTCGGCTGCGGTCATGGAAGTCTCCTCATGCGGCGTTGGCGTGGACGCGCCTGCTCAGTGCGGCCTTCGCGGTGGCGGCGACGCCCGCGCCGAGGGCGAGCACGGAGGCGACGGCGGCGGGGTGGCGGGCCAGGACGGCCTCGAAGGAGTGGCTGTGCGCCGAGTCGTCGAAGATGCCGTGGGCCCCGTGGTCGCCGCCGCCGGGCCGGTCCACGGGTTCGAACAGGTTGCTCTCGCCGCTCGGGGGCCGCAGGTCGGTCTGCTGGGAGTCGAAGCCGGTGCGGGCCAGGTAGCGGTCGAGCAGGGCCGGGGCCAGACGGTTGGCCCAGACGGTCGCCAGGGTGCTGGCGCCGATGTAGTACTGCTTGCGGCCCGGATGGTCGGCGGCGTGCACGACGCCCCGGGCGGCGACCTCGGGCTGGTAGATCGGCGGAACGGGCTGCGGATGGCGGGGCAGCCGGGAGCGCACCCATGAGAACTGCGGGGTGTTGACGGCCGGCATCTGGGCGATCGTCACCCGTACGTTGCTGCCGCGGTGCAGCAGTTCGGTGCGCAGGGAGGAGGTGAAGCCGTTGATGGCGTGTTTGGCGCCGCAGTAGGCCGACTGAAGCGGGATGGCCCGCTCCCCCAGCGCCGAGCCGACCTGCACGATGGTGCCGCGGTCGCGCGGCAGCATGCGGAGCAGAGCGCTGCGGGTGCCGTTGACGAAGCCGAGGTAGGTCACCTCGGTGACCCGCCGGAACTCTTCGGCGGTGATCTCGTCGAAGGGCGCGAAGACGCTGGTGAACGCGCAGTTGATCCAGACGTCGATGGGGCCGAACGCCTGCTCGGCGGCGTCGGCGGCCGCTTCGACCTGCCGGGCGTCGCAGGTGTCGGCGACCTGCACGAGGGGCCGCCCGCCGAGCGACTCGACCTCCTTGGCGGCGGCGTCCAGGCCTGCCCGGCCGCGGGCGATCAGGACGACGTCGGCGCCGCGTTTGCCGAACTCGCGCGCGGTGGCGCGGCCGATGCCGGCGCTCGCTCCGGTGATGACGACGGTCTGGGGCATGGGTCGGCTCCTCACTCGGCGGTACGCGCCGACGGCTGGGGGTCCTGGGCGAGGCGGGCGGCGGTCTCCAGGAACAGGGCGTGCACGAAGGCCTGCGGGAGGTTGCCGCGCAACTGGCGCTGGGCGATGTCGAACTCCTCCGCGTACAGCCCGGACGAGCCGCAGGCGCCGCGGTTGCGTTCGAACCAGCGGTGGGCGTCGATGTCCTGTCCCTGCTGGTGCTGGGCCAGCGCCATGACGAACCCGCACAGCAGGAACGCGCCCTCGGCCTGTTCCAGCGGCCGGTCGTCGTGCCGGAAGCGGTAGACGAAGTGGTCCTCGGTCAGCTGTTCGCGGCAGGCGGCGAGGGTGGCGCGGGTGCGCCGGTCGTCGGCGGGCACCGCGCCGCGCACGGCGGGCAGCAGCAGCGCGGCGTCGACCTTCGGGTCGTCCGGGGCCCGCTGCCAGTGGCCGTCGGCGTGCACGCTGGTGGCGGTGGTCTCGGCCAGCAGGGTGTCGGCGAGTTCGGCGCAGGTGCCGGCGAGCGGGTGGTCCGGTGCCACACCGGCCAGGGCGCGCAGTCCGGCCACGCAGATGAGCCTGCTGTGGGTCCATGCTTCCGGGTGGAGCTCCCAGATGCCCGAGTCCGGTTCCCGCCGGCGCTCGGCTACGGCCCGGACCGCGAGTTCGGCAGCCTTCCAGCCCTCGCCGTCCAGCCGGCCGGCGCGCGCGGCCGTGGCGAACAGCAGCAGTGCCTCGCCGAAGCAGTCCAGCTGGAACTGTCCGGAGACCTTGTTGCCGATCCGGCTGAATCCGCCGGGGTAGCCGGGCAGGTCCAGTTCCCGCTGATCGGGGACGGGCGTGCCGTGGACGGTGTAGGCGGGGGCGAGCCGCGGGCCGTCCGCCAGCAGCCGCTCGCCCACGAAACGGACGGCGGCGTCGAGGAGTTCCGTGGCGTCCACGGCGGCCGCGGCCTGTCCGGCGTAGCTCTGGTCGCGGATCCACACGTACCGGTAGTCGTAGTTGCGGCCCGCCTCGGCGCGTTCGGGCAGGCTGGTGGTGGCCGCGGCGACCATGCCGCCGCCGTGCGAGGTCAGGCCGCGCAGCAGCACGTAGGCGCGACGGGCGTCGCCGGGGGCGATGGTCCGTCCCAGAGCGGGCATGCCGCGGCGCCAGGCCTGCTCGGTGGCGGCCCAGCACTGCTCGGCCCGGGGCGGTGTGCGCGACAGCGGGGCGTCGGAGCAGTCGAGGACCAGGTCGTGGCTCTCGCCGGGCCGCAGCACGAGGTCGGCGGTCAGTCCCTCGGCGCGGACGGTCGCCGTCGGTGCGCCCTGCCAGCGCAGGCGGTGGCGGCCGGAGTTGAGGTGCCAGACGCCGTCGTCGTCGCGGTGCGGGGAGGTCGTCGGTGCCCGCCCGTAGTCGGCGTGCGGGTCGAGGACGAGCCGCACATGGGCGGTTCCGTCGACGGCCATCAGGTGCCGCAGCAGGACCAGGTGGTCCTCCTCACCGGGGAAGGCGAGGGCCTCGCGGCACTCGATGACGCCGTCGGTGGTGATCCATCGGCTGCGCCAGATCAGGGTTCCCTCCTCGTAGTAGCCGCCGGGGACGTAGCGGCCGCGCGGGGTGACGGCGTAGACGCCGCGGCCGCCGATGAGGGAGGCGAAGACGGCGTCGTCGTGCCAGGTGGGAGCGCACATCCAGGTGACGGCGCCGTCCGGTCCGATCAGTGCGCCGCGGTCCCCGTCGGCCAGCAGCGCGTAGTCGTGCAGGGCGTGCGGCGGGAAGGTGGTGGTGCTCATGTCTGCGATGCCTCTGTCCGCGGTGGCTCGGTCTGCGGTGGCTCGTTCTGCGGTGCGTCGCCGCCGACCGTGGAGGGGGCGGACACCGCGGTGCCCACCCCCTCCACGACCGTGCCACCGCTCATGGCGTGTGCCTGGCGTGCGGCCGCTCCGTGCGGTGGTGCCGGCCCACGGGCAGGAGCTCCTGCATCTTGGCCTTGAAGCCCTGGCGGACCATGGCGGCGCGGTCGCTGTCGCCCTTGAGGACGGACGCCGCGGCGGCCTCGATCTGGTCGAGGGTGGCGTGCGGCGGGATGGGCGGTACGGCGGGGTCGGTGACGAAGTCGAGCACGCACGGCCTGTCGCTGCTCAGCGCGGCCTCCCAGGCGCCCTTCACCTCGCCCGGCTCCTCGATCCGCAGGCCGTTCAGGCCGACGGAACGGGCGAAGTCGGCGTAGGCGACGTCGGGGATCGACTGGGAGGGCAGGAACTGCGGGGCGCCGGACATGGCGCGCATCTCCCAGGTGACCTGGTTGAGGTCCTGGTTGTTCAGCACGGCCACGATCAGGCGCGGGTCCTCCCACTCCTTCCAGTACTTGGCGATCGTGATCAGTTCGGCCATGCCGTTCATCTGCATGGCGCCGTCGCCGACCAGGGCGATCGCCGGGCGGTCGCCGTGCGCGAACTTGGCGCCGATGACGTACGGCACTCCGGGCCCCATGGTGGCGAGCGTGCCGGACAGCGATCCGCGCATGGCGCCGCGCATCCTCAGATGACGGGCGTACCAGTTGGCGGCGGAGCCGGAGTCGGCGGCGAGGATGACGTCGTCGGGCAGCAGGGCGTCGAGGGAGTGGGCGACGTACTCGGGGTTGATCGGTTCGGCGTCGACGGCGGCGCGCCGCTCCATGACCTGCCACCAGCGGGCGGTGTCCTTCTCTATCTTCTTGCGCCAGCTCTTGTTCTTGTGCGCCTTGAGCAGCGGCAGCAGTCGGGTCAGCGTCTCGCGGGCGTCGCCGACGAGGTTGACCTCGAACGGGTAGCGCAGGCCGACCATGTGCGGGTCGATGTCGATCTGCACGGCCCGCGCCTTCCCGAACTCGGGCAGGAACTGGGTGTAGGGGAAGGACGAGCCGATGACGAGGAGGGTGTCGCAGTTCTCCATCAGCTCGTACGACGGCCGGGTGCCGAGCAGGCCGATGGCGCCGGTGACGTAGGGCAGGTCGTCGTCGAGGGCGTCCTTGCCGAGCAGTGCCTTGGCGACGCCGGCGCCGAGCCGGTCGGCGACCGCCATGACCTCCTGCCGGGCCCCGCGGGCACCCTGCCCGATGAGGATGGCGACCTTCTCGCCGGCGTTGAGCACCTCGGCGGCGCGCGCGAGGTCGTCGTCGGAGGGCACCGGCGCGTACTGCGGCATGCCCAGGCTGGAGGGGACCATCTTGAACGCGTGCTCTGGCGGCGAGTAGTCCAGTTCCTGCACGTCGGCGGGGAGGATGACGGCCGTCACCGAGCGGCGGGCCATGGCGGTGCGCATCGCCCGGTCCAGCACGTTGGGCAGCTGCTCGGGGACGGTGACCATCTCGCAGAAGTCGGACGCGACGTCCTTGTACAGGTTGAGCAGGTCGACCTCCTGCTGGTAAGAGCCGCCCATGGCACTGCGGTTGGTCTGCCCGACGATCGCGACGACCGGGACGTGGTCGAGCTTGGCGTCGTACAGGCCGTTCAGGAGGTGGATGGCGCCGGGTCCGGAGGTGGCCGCGCACACCCCGACCTTGCCGGAGAACTTGGCGTAGCCGACGGCCTCGAAGGCGGACATCTCCTCGTGCCGGGACTGGATGAAGCGCGGGTTGTCGTCGGCCCGGCCCCAGGCCGCGAGCAGCCCGTTGATGCCGTCGCCGGGGTAGGCGAAGACGTACTCCACACCCCAGTCGCGCAGGCGCTCGAGGACGTGGTCGGAGACCTTCATCGACATGTTCGAAAACCTTTCGGGGGGTTCGGGGGTTGCTTTCGGCAGGCCGCCGTCACGGCGGGAGCAGGCGCCGCAGGGCTCGTCGTCCCGTGGCGGTCGTGGCCGCCGCCGTGAGCGCGGCGGCGCCTGCCGCGCCCACGGTGACCGCCCACCGGGCCGCGCCGGAGGGCGTGGCGGGCCGGACGGCCAGGCGCTCGGGCTGCTCACTGGGCAGGTTCCCGTCGAGGCCGAGCGCAAGCACCTCGGCCAGGTGCAGGGCCCGGCGGCCGGTGCGGCCCTGTTCGATCTGGGTGCGGCAGCTGAATCCGTCGGCGAGGACCAGGCTGTCGGGGGCCGCGCCGCGGACGGCGGGCAGCACGCCCTGTTCCGCGACGGCCATGGAGACCTCGTGGTGGCCGCGTTCGAAGCCGAAGTTGCCGGCCAAACCGCAGCAGCCCTCGTCCAGGACGTCGGCGTCGAGATGGGCGCGGCGCATCAGTTCCCGGTCGGCGTCGAACTTCATGATCGCGTGCTGGTGGCAGTGCGTCTGCACGGTCGCCTGCCGGGCGAGCCGCGGCGGCCGCCAGCCGTCGGGCGCGTGGTGCACCAGCTGCTCGGCGAACGTGCGCATCTGCCCGGCCAGGCGCTTGACGTCCTGGTCGGCGGGCATCAACTCGGGCGCGTCGGCGCGGAACACGGCGGTGCAGGACGGTTCCAGGCCGATGACCGGGGTGCCCGCGTCCAGGTAGGGGCGCAGCACGTCGAGCGTGCGCCGCAGGACCTTCTCGGCGGTGGTCAGCTGCCCGGTGGAGATCCACGTCAGGCCGCAGCACACCGGCTCGGTGGGTACGGCGACGTCGAAGCCCGCGTCCTCGAGCACCCGGACGGCCGAGATCGCGATCGACGGGTGGAAGTAGGTGCTGAAGGTGTCCGGCCACAGCACCACGGTCCGCGGCCCGGCCGGGTCGGGCTCCGGCGTCCCGCGCTCCCGCCACCACTGGAGGAACGACTGCCGGGCGAACACCGGTGCCGGCCGCTGACCGGTCACGCCCGCCAGCGCCTTGCCCGCCCGGGCCAGCACCGGCGCCTGGAGCAGCGTGTTGACCAGGGACGGGGAGAGCCGGGAGAGCCGGGCCCACACCGGCAGCCAGCCCAGGGAGTAGTGGGCGGCCGGGCGCAGCCGGCCCGCGTAGTGGTGGGAGAGGAACTCGGCCTTGTACGTGGCCATGTCGACGTTCACCGGGCAGTCCGACTTGCAGCCCTTGCAGGCCAGGCAGAGGTCGAGGGCGTCCTTCACCGCGCTGGAGCGCCAGCCGTCGGTGATCGTGGAGTCCGCGTGGCCGCCGAGCATCTCGAACAGCAGCCGGGCCCGGCCCCGGGTGGAGTGCTCCTCCTCCAGCGTGGCCCGGTAGGAGGGGCACATCACGCCGCCCTCGTGGCCGCGGCAGTTGCCGATGCCGACGCAGCGCATCACCGCGCGGGTAAAGGAGTGCTCGTCCTCCGGGTAGCCGAAGTGCGTCTCGGGTGTGGCCGGCCGCCAGGAGGCGCCCAGGCGCAGCTGCCCGTCGACCGGGTTCGGGTCGACGACCTTGCCGGGGTTCATCCGGTTGTCCGGGTCGAACAGCCTCTTCAGCTCGCCGAACGCGGTCACCAGCCGCTCGCCGAACATCCGGGTCAGCAGCTCGCCCCGGGACTGGCCGTCGCCGTGCTCGCCGGACAGGGAGCCGCCGTAGGAGGACACCAGGTCGGCTGCGCGCTCGACGAAGCGCCGGAAGTCGGCGACGCCCTCGGCGGTCTTCAGTCCGAAGGGGATACGGGTGTGGACGCAGCCCTGCCCGAAGTGCCCGTACAGCGAGGGCTCGTCGTAGCCGAACTCCCCGAACAGCTTCTTCAGGTCGCGCAGATAGTCGCCGAGCCGTTCGGGCGGGACGGCGGAGTCCTCCCAGCCCTCCCAGGTCTCCCGGTCGTCCGGTGGCCGCGCGGTCACCCCGAGGCCGGCCTCGCGGGCCTTGAGCATCTTGTCCTCGCGGGCGGGGTTGTCGGAGAAGGCCACGGTGGGGTCGTTCTCGCCGCGGCCGATGGCGCGCAGCAGTGCGCGGGCCTGCTCGTCGACGTCCTCCTGGCTGTCGCCGCTGTACTGCACGAGCAGCCAGCTGTCGCCCTCGGGCAGGACGTCGAGGGAGTCCAGGTGGGCGCCCTCCTCGCGCATCAGTTGCGCCATCCGCCCGTCCAGCGCCTCCAGTTGGCTGGGCGAGCAGTGATCCAGCAGCCGGGAGACGTCGTCGGCGGCCCGGCAGATGTCGTCGTAGCCGAGTACCAGCAGCGACTGGTACGGCGGCACCGGCACCAGATCGAGTTCGGCCCGCAGGACGGTCACCAGGGTGCCCTCGCTGCCGACCAGGGCGCGGGCGACGTCGAAGCCGTTCTCCGGGAGCAGCGAGTCGAGGTTGTAACCGGAGACCCGGCGCGGGATCTTCGGGTAGCCGCGCCGGATGTCGGCCAGGTACTCGGTGGCGATGCGGTCGAGACCGGCGTAGATCTCGGCCCTGCGCCCGCCCTCGGCGGCGATCGTGGCCCGCTCGGCCTCGGAGGTCGGCCCGACCCACATGCGCAGCCCGTCGTAGGTGAGGACCTCGAGCCGGCGGACGTTGTCGACCGTCTTGCCGTAGGCCTGTGCGGAGGCGCCGCAGGAGTTGTTGCCGATCATTCCGCCCAGCGTGCACTGCCGGTGGGTGGAGGGCTTCGGCCCGAACTGCAGGCGGTGGTCGGAGAGCCGGTTGTTGAGCTCGTCGAGGACGATGCCGGGCTCCACGACGCAGGTGCGGGTGTCGGGGTCGACGGAGATCAGGCCGTGGCAGTACTTGGTCCAGTCGATCACCACGGCGGTGTTGGTGGACTGGCCGGCCAGGCTGGTGCCGCCGCCGCGCGACAGCACCGGGGCCCCGAACCGGGCGCACACCTCGACCACCTCTGCGCCCGCCTCCACGCTGCGCGGCACGACCACGCCGAGGGGCACCTGACGGTAGTTGGAGCCGTCCGTGACGTACGCGCCTCTGCTCCCGGCGTCGAACCGGACCTCGGCGTCCACCGCCGCCGCGCGCAGCGCGGCCTCCAGCCCGGCCACGTCCACCGTGTCCGCCGACGGGGCGTCGAGGGGAGATGTGCGACTCATCAGGGGCGACCGCCTTCCTGGAGCGTGCGGGACCCTGTCCGGGTACCCGCCCTTGCAGTGTGCAAGGGCGGTTTTCGCCGCGCGCGTCGTAGGGCGTTCGTGTGGGCCGGGCCGATGGGGCGCGGCCGGGCAAGGGGTCGGTCGTGGCCGGACGAGAGGGAAGAGGCGGTGGCCCTGCGAGGGCTGAACGCGGCGGAACGCGGCTGCGCCGGGCGGTCGGACTGCTCGCCTCTCCGGCCGGGTCCGGTTCTCCTGTTCGTCCGCGAGGGCTCACCCGATCGAGTGAGCGCCGCCCTGTCGGGCGGGGCGGATCAGTGCGGGCGGATCAGGTCGGGCGGATCAGGTCGGGCGTCTCAGGTCGGGCGTCTCAGTGCTGGCGGCGGATCCTGGCGGCGACGTCGTTCTGCTCGGTCTCCCACCAGGGGCGTACGCGCTCGGGAGTGGCCGTGGCAGCGGAACCGCGGTCCTCGGCCTGGTCGTCGGCCGGCGGGGCGGCACGGAGGAGTTCCCTGTCGAGACGGCGGTCGAGGGCGGCGTTCTGGACCCGCTCGGCGCGGGCCCACTGGGCCAGGATCGACAGCAGGAAGGGCAGCGCGACCAGTTCGGCGATGCTCAGCATGGCGCCGCCGCCGATCTGCTGGTCGTGACGGACGTCGGGCGACCAGGCGGGCGCGTGGTGCAGGTACCACGCGCCCGCGATGAGGGTGCCATGGGTCATCACGACGACACCCGGCACCGCGTCGACGATCCCGTCCAGGAACACCAGCGCGGCCCGCACCGGATGCGTGCACCAGGAGGGCAGCGCCTGCTCGTGGGTGAGCACGGGGACGACGAAGAGGCAGCCGGCCGCGAGCAGGTGCAGGTACATCAGCTCGTGCAGCCAGCCGACGCGCAGTGCGGTGGCGAAGTACGGCGTGAAGTAGACGACCAGCTCGGTGGTGAGCACCAGAGCGGTACTGACCAGCGGAAAGGTGAGTACGCGCACCACCCGGCCGGTGACCGCGCGCCGGACGCGTGCCGCCCGGGCGTCGGGCAGCGCCTCGACGGCCAGCCGCAGGGGATCGCCCAGGGCCAGACCGAGCGGCGCGAGGAGATCGAGCAGGATGTTCTGCACCGCGGCCGGCCAGAACAGGACGTGGTCGTACACGGCCAGCGCCGACATCGTGGCCACCACCAGCGCACCGAGACCGAGCAGCACGAAGGCCGCGACACGGGCGGCCGGCCAGGTGCCGCCCTGCCGGCGCACCCGCAGCACACCCCAGCCGTACAGCCCGCCCAGCACGATCACCAGGACCAGCGCCGGCACGTCCGGCTGCCACGAGGACAGCACACGGCCTACGGTCGGCTCCGCCGGGCCCCCGGCCGTCTGCACGCCCCGGACGGCCGCAACGGACAGATCGGTCACCGCGTCGGCGATCATGCGCATCGTTCTCCTTCGCCCCAGAGGGGACGAGTCGGCACAGTTCCTCAGCGGGACGGTATCCCCCGCGGGCGCACGGCCCGCGTCGGGGGTGGCCGCCGAGGCGCCGCGCCCGGGGGTGCGGTTCCGCCGATCAGCGAGCAGCCGGCTCGTTCCTCCGGCGCGCCTGGTCGGGTTCTCAGTGCCCGGCGCCGGTCCCGCCCTCCACGAGCCGTCGCAGCGACGGCAGCAGCGCGTCGAGGTCCTGTCCGGTCCGGAAGGCGACGACCGTGGTGCCGCCGGCACCGCCGTCCTCGTGTCCGGAGGGTGCCGGGAAGAGGGCGAGCACCTCGCTCATCGCCTCGTCCACCTCCCTCACCGGGTCCGGGGACTCGCCCCGCAGCCACCGGCGCAGCACATGGTTGTGGGCGGCGACCACGGCCGCCGCCATGATCTCGGCCCGCAGGGACGCCGACTCCGTGGGGTCGCCCATCCAGTCCGCGATGAACTCGCGGAACAGCCGCTGGTAGCGGGCCACGCTGGCGATCTCGCGGTCGCGCAGGGCGGAGACCTTGCTGGTCAGGGCGTATCGCCGGCGTGCGAGTTCGCCCTCGTCGACGTAGTGGAGCAGCACCAGGCGGACCGCGTCCGACACGGCGACCAGGGCGGTGCTGTGACTGGAGGTCGCGAGCCGGTCCCGGATCAGTTCGAGGAGCCGGTCGTGGTCGGGGAAGATGACCGCTTCCTTGGACCGGTAGTGCCGGAAGAACGTCGTACGTCCCACGCCGGCCCGGTCGGCGATGTCGTCGACGGTGGTCTGCTCGTATCCGCGCTCGTCGAAGAGGGCGAAGGCGGCGTCGGCGAGTCGGATCCGCGCGGGTGGCTTGCTCATGGGCGGTCATCCTTCCCTGTCCCGGCCCTTGGCGATCACTCGCCCCGCGTATGGTACTGAATACCGTGGCCCGGATATTCAGTACCGGACATGCCGGTCACATGAGCGCCTCGAAGTCGACCGCGGGCGGCGCCAGGGCCTGCTCGGACCAGATGGTCTTGCCGGCGCGACCGTAGCGGCTGCCCCAGCGGAGGCTGAGCTGGGCGACGAGGAACAGCCCGCGTCCCCCCTCGTCGGTCCAGCGGGCCCGGCGCAGCCGGGGCTGGGTGCTGCTGGGGTCGGTGACCTCGCAGACCAGTACGTCGCCGCGGATGAGCCACAGGCCGATCGGGCCCCCCGCGTGACGGACCGCGTTGGTGACCAGTTCGCTGACGATCAGCTCGGTGGTGAAGACCAGCTCGTCCAGCCCCCAGTCGGTGAGCTGCCGGGCGACGGCCTCACGGGCCGCGGACACGACGGCCGGGGTCGCGGTGAACTCCCAGCTCGCCGTGGACTCCTCCGGCAGCGCACGGGTACGGGCCAGCAGCAGGGCGATGTCGTCGCACTGCCGGCCGTCTCCGAGGCCGGCCAGCAACGCGCGGCCCACGTCGGCCAGGGACCGGTCGGACCCGTACGAGGCCGCGAGGCTCTCGGTCAGCCACCGCAGTCCGCTCTCGACGTCGGCGGCGTCCCGCTCGATCAGGCCCTTGCTGTACAGGGCGAGCACGCTGCCGGGCTCCAGGTCGACGGTGGCCGTCTCGAACGGCATGCCGCCCACGCCCAGCGGCGGCCCCGGCGAGACGTCGACCACCTTGACGGTGCCGTCGGGCCGGACCACCACCGGGGACGGGTGACCGGCGCTCGCCAGTTGGCACAGGCAGCTGATCGGGTCGTAGACGGCGTACAGACAGGTGGAGTCGACGTGGCTCTGCGCGTCCGACTCACCGGCCAGTTGCCGCACGCCGTCGTCGAGGTGGGTGAGGAGTTCGGTGGGATCGAGTTCGAGGTCGGCGAGCGTGCGGACCGCGGTGCGCAGCCGGCCCATGGTGGCGGTGGCGTACAGGCCGTGGCCGGAGACGTCGCCGACGGCGAGGGCGACCCGGAAGGAGGGCAGGGGGATCACGTCGTACCAGTCGCCGCTGATGCCGGATCCGCCACCGGCCGGCCGGTACAGGCCGGCCGTCTCCACCGCCGGGCTGTCGGTCGTGGGCCGGGGAAGCAGGCGCTGCTGCAGGGCGAGCACGGACCGGCGCTCGCGCAGGTAGCGGCGGGCGTTGTCGACGTTCAGCGCGGAGCGGGAGGCGATCTCGGTGAGCATGTCCACGTCCTGCTCGTCGAACGCGTCCGGCTGCTCGGTGCGCCACACCGCGACGGTGCCGAGGACCAGGCCGCGCGCGAACAGCGGAGCCCACAGGGCCGAGTGCCCGCCGTCCGGCACGAAGTGCCTGAGCTGCGCGGGGTCGTCGAACAGCGTGGCCACGGTCGCCGGGTCGAAGACGGCGGCCCGGCCGTGCTGGAGCTCCCGCAGTTCGGCCGTCGCCAGCAGCGAGGGAAGCGCCTGGCCCGGCTGGAGCAGGACGTCGGGATAGGGGCCGGCGGCGGAGGCCACGGCGGCCCGCCGCAGGTGCAGGTCTCCTCCGCCGTGGATCCTCGGGGGCTCGTCGCCGTGCAGCACGGCCTCGGCGAGCGAGACGGCCGACAGGTCCCCGAGGGCGGGAACGAGGACGTCCGCCAGGTCCTGCGCGGCACGTCTGGGGTCGAGGGAGCCGCCGATCCGGGCGGCCGCCCGTTGCAGCAGATCGAGTTCGCGGCGGGCGCGTTGCTGCATGAGGGTGTCCACGTACAGCACGAGGACGCCTTCCGGGACGCCCGCGGCGTCCTCCAGACGAAAGGCCCAGAGCGACACCCGCTGCGCCGGGCCGCCGTGCACCGATCGCAGGCTCAGGGCCCCCCGGTCAAGGGCGAGCCCGTCCGCAGGACGCGGCGCAGCACGGCCTCGCCGGTTTCCGCGTCCTCCGGCGAGAGCACGTCCCGCAGCCGGCCGCCCGGAGGAAGGGTGGCGCCGCCCAGCAGGCCGGGGGTGAGGTTGCTCCGAACGAGGGTCAGGTCCCGGTCGTGCAGGGCCATCCCGAGGTGCTCCTGGGCGAGCAGGGCGCGCAGGGTGCTCGCGCCCTGACCCCAGTCGTCCGTCGACCGGGTGGGCGCCAGGAGCACCACGGACGGGCCCGCAGGGTGGAGGTCGAGCACCCGGAACGTGACGTCGACCGGACCGCCGGCGCGATGCCGCAGCCGCGCCCGGCCCCGCGCCGGAAGGCCCTCGTCGTCCGCGCCCGGGCGCGCCTCGGCGAACAGGGCCCGAAACGGCCGTCCGCAGGCGTCTTCCGCGGTCCACCCCAGCAGGTCGCACGCCTCCTGGGACCAGCGCAGCACGGTGCCGTGCCCGTCGAGCACGGCCGTCGCGATGCCGGCGAAGGAGAACACCTGCTTACGGTACGTCGACAACGGCCCTGCGCGCTGTCCACGACAGGCCCGCGCCACTCGCTGACGGAGTGTCATGCACGGCCGTCCAGCCCGTCCGCGCGCCTCCTCGCGGTGGGGACCGGAAGCCGGGGAAAGTGTTTGCTGCATCGTACACGCTTATGCATAATGAGCTTATGCATAAGCGGGTTATGGATCCCGGTCCTGTTCCTCCGGACGCGTCCGCCGAGGACCTGATGATCGCCGTGGAGCAGCTGGTCCGGTACGTGCGCCACAGCGCGACGGCCGGCGGGCTGAGCACCGCGGCCTCGTCCGCGCTGGGCCGGCTGGGCCGCGAAGGGCCGCAGCGGCTGACCGAGCTGGCCCGGGCGGAGAACGTCTCACAGCCCAACATGACCCAGCTCGTCACCCGCTTGGAGCGTGCCGGGCTGGTACGGCGCACCGCCGACCGCACCGACGGCCGGGGGGTGCTGGTGGAGGCCACCGACACCGGCCTGGAGGTGTTCCGGCAGCGGCGGGCCGAGCGCGCCCATGCCCTGCAACAGCTCGTCGAGGAGCTGTCCGAACCCGAGCAGCAGGCGGTGATGACCGCGCTCCCCGCGCTGGCCCGCGCGGTCCAGGACCACCGGTCGCGTTCCTGAGCGCACCCGCGCACCCGCTCACCCACCGGCCCCTCACCCACTGCCCCCCCCCCACACCACTGTCCTCGTCGTCACATGACTGGAGTAGAAGCGGCAATGAGTGCACCGCACGGAAAGACCGCCGGCCCGTTCAGGCAACCGAAGGCCGTCTGGGCCGTGGCGTTCGCCTGCGTGATCTCGTTCATGGGCATCGGTCTGGTCGACCCGATCCTGCCCGCCCTCGCGGAGAGCCTGCACGCCTCTCCCAGCCAGGTCTCCCTGCTGTTCAGCAGCTACCTGATCGTCACCGCGGTCGCGATGCTGTTCGTCGGCTGGTTCTCCAGCCGGTTCGGCGCCAAGCGCACCCTTGTCATAGGCCTGGCCGTCATCGTCGTCTTCGCCGCCCTGGCGGGCTCCACCGACTCCATCAACGGCATCGTCGGCTTCCGCGCCGGCTGGGGCCTGGGCAACGCCCTGTTCATCGCCACCTCCCTGGCCGTGATCGTCGCCTCCGCCAGCGGCGGCTTCGGCGGCGCGATCATCCTCTACGAGACCGCCCTCGGCCTGGGGATCGCCGTCGGCCCGCTGCTCGGCGGCGAACTGGGCGCCATCAGCTGGCGCGGCCCGTTCTTCGGTGTCGCCGTGCTCATGGCCGTCGCCCTGGTCGCGACCCTCGCCTTCGTGCCCTCCCTGCCCAAGCCGAAGCGCCCCACCTCCCCCATCGCCCCGCTCAAGGCGCTGCGCCACCGCGGCCTGCTGACCATGGGCATCATGGCCCTGCTCTACAACTGGGGCTTCTTCACCATGCTCGGCTACGCCCCCTACCCCATGAAGCTGAGCGCCCATGAACTCGGGCTCGTCTTCACCGGCTGGGGCCTGCTGGTGGCCGCCTTCAGCGTCTTCTTCGCCCCTCGGCTGCAGGCCCGGTACGGCACCGCCCCGGTCCTGTACGCCAACCTCCTCGGCCTCGGCATCGTGATGGCGGTCATCGCCGCCGGTGTCGCCACCCCCACGACCGTCATCGTCGCGGTCATCGTCAGCGGCGCCTTCATCGGCATCAACAACACGCTCACCACCCAGGCCGTCATGCTCGTCTCCCCCGTCGAGCGCCCGGTGGCCTCCTCCGCCTACGGCTTCCTGCGCTTCATCGGCGGCGGCCTGGCCCCCTACGTCGCCGGCAAGCTCGCCGACGCCACCGACCTCAGCGTCCCCTTCTACCTGGGTGCGGCCACCTTCCTCCTCGCCATCCCGGTCCTCGCCAGCGGCCACCGGCTGCTGCGCCAGGCCGAGGCGCAGCCCGAGGAGAGCGAGCCGGTGACGCCGTCGTTCACCGCGATCGGCACACCGGTCGCCGGTGGCGTGCCTCCGGTCGTCGTCGCCGTCGGCGCCCACCACAAGGCCGCTGCCATCGTCGACGCGGCAGCCCGCCTGGCCCGTGAGACCGGCAGCCCGCTGGAGGTCGTCCACGTCCAGCAGACGGCCGTGGTCGAGGAGCAGGCCGCCGACACCGAGACCGCCGACCAGGCCCTGGCCGCCGTCACCGCCCATCTGGACCGGCTCGCCGCCCACGGCGTCGCAGCGACCGGCCAGATCCTCACCAGCGTCGGCGACCATGCCGCCGCCGGCCGGGCCCTTGCCCGGCACGCCGATCAGCTGGGTGCCCGCGCCATCGCGGTCGGACGCTCACCGCGCGGCCCTCTCGCCCAGTTCGCCGACGGCAGCCTCACCACCGCCCTGACCCACTCCGCCCACTGCACCGTCGTCCTCGTCGACGCCGACCACCTGCCCCGGCAGCTGACCCCGGCCGCCCTGGCGGAGCTGCGCGGCAGCGCCGCCTGAACCATCCGCCTTCGGCCGTCTCGACGACGCGCGCCCGTCCGGCGCCGGGCCTCAGCGCAGGGCGCTGCGGGCGCGCCAGTCGTCCCAGCCGACGTTCCAGTCGCCCAGGCCGTTGTTCACGGCCACGGTGCCCTTGGTCTCCGCCCCGGTGACCTCGAACGGGTCGCCGATGTGGGCGTTTTCGTAGAGCCACCGGGCGTCGGCGTCGCTCATGCCGATGCAGCCGTGGCTCCTGTTGGCCCGGCCGAAGTAGGCGGCGTTCCAAGGTGCGGCGTGGGCGTACGTACCGGACCAGGTCAGGCGCATCGCGTAGTCGACGTCCTGGTCGTAGGCCTTGCCCAGGCCCACGGTCTCTGAGTTCATCCGGATCGTGCCCTCCTTCGCCATCACCACCTCCGTGCCGCGCCAGGAGCCCGTCTCGGGGCCGGGGGTGCCGCCGGAGACCGGGACGGTCCGTACCGCCCGGCCGTCGCGTTGCACGGTGAGCCGCTTGCGGTCGAGGTCGACCTTGAAGATCTGCTGTGAGCCGATGGTGAAGCGCAGGTGGTAGTCGCGGACGAACCAGCCGCCGTCCGTGCCGGAGTCGGTGCCGTTGAGCTGGGCGTCCAGGGTCACCCGGGTGCCGGGCCGCCAGTATTCCCTGGGCCGCCAGTCCACCCGGTCCTTGCCCGACCAGTCCTTCATCCAGCCCCACGAGCCCTCGGTGTGGTTCGAGGTGGTGACCTTGAGCTGCCGCTCCACCGCCGCCTTGTCGTGGACGGGGCGGTCGAAGACCAGGGAGATCGGCTGGGCCACTCCCACCGTGGTGGCGTCGCCCGGCCGCCAGTCGACCTTGTTGACGAGGCCGGCCGCTTCCGTCGTGAACGACGCGTCCGCGTCGCCCGTCGTCCCCTCCTCCGTGCGCGTCTGCGCCTTCACCGTGTAGGCGGTGCCGGGCGCGGCGTTGCGGTCGGAGGTCCAGGTCCGGCCGTCGCGCGACAGGCCGCCGGCGAGGTGGCCGCCCCGTGCGTCGGTGACGGTGACCGAGGTGAGGGTGCCGTCCTGCGCGGTGACGGTGACCGGCTCACCGGGCTTCGCCCGCGTGCCGTGGGGTGTCACGGTGACCGTGACCGGGCGGCCGTCGGCGTGTCCGCCGCCCTCTTTCGCGACCGCCCCGGCCGTGGACGGGTGCCCGCCGGAGCAGGCGGAGAGCGCCGCGGTCAGCAGCGCGGTGTTCAGCAGCGCCACGGCCGCCGCGCCGGTGGTGCTGCGTATCCGCGCGGAGCCGGGACGTATGCCTCGGACACGTATCTCGCTCAACGAATGCCTCCGTGAAAGGGAGTGGAAGAGGGGTGAAGGAAGAGGAAGTCCACGGCGGGACGCCGGTGACTCTAGGCGGCGAAAACCCGCTGGATGGGGCTGCCTCGGCTGTGTGACGGCCGTTGCAGAGGAACGGTCATCGTCCGGTCACATTCGGCGCGCGGCGCGGTCACGGACGCCTGTGAATCTTCGGGACACCCCGTGCCGCACAGGCCGGTTCCCGTATCCCCACCACCACGACGGCATTCGAGGAGGCGCAGTGTCCGCGCTGCTCACGACGGCAGGCTGTGACCGGAAGGACATGCGGCTGGAGCCCGTCTCCGCCGAGGCGTACCGGGCCTTCCTCGCCTCGCGCACCGGCTCCGCCCTGAACCCCGGCTTTCTCCAGTGCCCGTCCTGGGCCGAGGTCAAGGGCGGCTGGCACGCCCGGCTGCTCGGCTGGGGGCCGCGGACCGGACCCGGGGCCGGGGAGCTGAGCGGTGTGGCGCTGGTGCTGCTGCGTCAGTTCCCCGGCACCCGCAAGTACTTCGCGTATCTGCCCGAGGGCCCGGTCGCCGACTGGAGCGACCCGGACCTCGACGGCTGGCTCGGGCCGCTGCTGCGCCATCTGCGCGGTGCGGGCGCGTTCGCCGTGCGCATCGGGCCCTCGCCCGCCTACCGCCGGTGGGACGCGGCCACGCTCAAGACGGCGACCGGACCCGGGCGGCGGGTGACCGACGTGCTCGCCAGCGAGGTCGATCCGCTGGGCGCCGCCGTGGCCGAACGGCTGCGGGCCCGCGGCTGGCGGCGCTGCGGCGGCGACGAGGGCGACGGCGACGCGCAGCCCCGCTACGTCTTCCAGGTGCCGCTGGCCGGCCGCGACACCGACGACCTGTGGTCCGGGCTCAACCAGGAGTGGCGGCGCAACATACGCCGGGCACAGCGGTCGGGCGTGGAGGTGACGGAGGGCGGCGCCGCCGAACTGCCCGACTTCTACCGGCTGTTGTGTGTCACGGAGGCACGCGACGGATTCCGTCTCGGCCGCTCCCTGGCGTACTACGAGCGCCAGTACGCGGCACTCAACGCCGAGGAGCCGGGCCGTATGCGGCTCTACCTGGCCCGCCACCAGGGCGAGATCCTGGCCGCGCACACCATGATCACGGTGGGGCGCCGCGTCTGGTACCAGACCGGGGCCTCCGCCGACCACCGGCGGGAGGTACGGCCCTCCAACGCCCTGCAGTGGCGCATGATGCTCGACGCCCACGCCCGGGGTGCGGAGGTCTACGACATGCGGGGCGTGCCCGCCTCGCTCGACCCCGGCGACCGCCCGTTCGGGCTGCTGCGCTGGAAGCTCGGCACCGGTGGCCAGGTCGTGGAGACGCTGGGCGAGTGGGAGACGCCGCTCGACGGCACCGCCAACCACACGCTGTACCGCGCCTTCCAGATGTACCTGGCCCGCCGATGAGCACCGTCACGGCGCCCGGGCGGCGCACGCACCGCCGCCCCGACTCGACGCTGCGCAGCGGTGCGCTCATGGCCTCGGGATCCCTCGTCTCCCGCGCCACCGGCTTCGTACGCTCCGCGGTGGTCGCCGCCGCGCTGGGCGTGGGTCCGGCCGCCGACGGCTACGCGGTCGGCAACACCGTTCCCACCATCGTCTACACGCTGCTCCTCGGCGGCGCGCTCAACGCCGTGTTCGTCCCCGAACTCGTCAAGGCCGCGGGCGAGCACGAGGACGGCGGGGCCGCGTACACCGACCGTCTGCTCACGCTCTGCACGGCCGTGCTGCTGCTCCTCACGGCCGCGGCGGTGTGGGCCGCGCCCGCGATCGTGGCGGCGTACACCGACTACGGCGGGGCGCAGGCCGCGACGACGGTCGTCTTCGCCCGCTGCTGCCTGCCGCAGATCTTCTTCCTCGGCCTGTTCACCCTGCTGGGGCAGGTGCTGAACGCCCGGAGCCGGTTCGGCGCCATGATGTGGGCGCCGGTGCTCAACAACGTCGTCGTCATCGCCGCCTTCGGCCTCTACCTGGTGACGGCCGGCACCGGCGGGACGCTCACCTCCGGTGAGACGGAGCTGCTCGGCTGGGGCACCACGGCCGGCATCGTCGCCCAGACGCTGGCGCTGCTGCCGTCCCTGCGCGCGGCGCGCCTGCGCTGGCGGCCGAGGTTCGACTGGCGGGGCAGCGGCCTGTCCCGGCCGCTGCGCTCGGCCGGCTGGCTGATGCTGCTGGTGTTCACCAACCAGGTCGCCTACTGGGTGGTGACCCGTCTGGCGACCACCGCGGGAGAGCGCGCCGCGGCCGAGGGGATCGACGGCGGGGCGGGATTCAGCGCGTACGGCAACGCGTACCTGCTGTGGGCCGTGCCGCACGGCATCGTGACCGTCTCCCTGGTCACCGCGCTGATGCCGCGGATGAGCCGGTCGGCGGCGGGTGGCGACACGGCGGCCCTGCGGCGGGACGTCTCCTCCGCCCTGCGCCACAGCGCCGCCGCCGTCGTGCCCGCCGCGTGCGTGCTCGCCGCGGTCGCCGGGCCGGTCATGGCGGTCGCCTTCCAGTACGGCAGGACCGGCGCGGACGACATCGCGGTCATGGCCGGCGCCTTGACGGCGTTCGCGCCGGGACTCGTCGCCTTCTCCGGGCAGTACGTCCTCGCGCGCGCCTTCTACGCCCTCTCCGACACCCGTACGCCCTTCCTGCTGAACCTGGTCATCGCGGGACTCAACGCGGGGCTGTCCACGGTCGCCTGCATGGTGCTGCCGGCGCGCTGGGCGGTCACCGGCATGGCGGGGGCGTACTCGGTGGCGCTGTTCGCGGGGTGGGCGGTCACCGGGTACGTACTCGACCGAAGGCTCGCGGCACCGGCGGAGGCGCGGCGCTCGCTGTGGCGCTCGCGCGCCGTGACCGCACAGGTGCGGCTGTCGGTGGCCGCGGTCCCGGCCGTCCTGCTCGGTCACCTCGTGGCCGGACGGGCGGCCGCCTTCGGCCCGCTCGCGGCGGTGGCCGCCGGCACCGCGGTGATCCTGACGGTCTTCGCACTGCTGGCCCGCCCCCTGCGGCTGGCCGAGCTGGAGGCGGGTCTCGGGGCGGTGCTGCGCAGACTGCGCCGCCGAAGGTGACGCCACGTCCTGGCGACCGCCTCACGCCACCTTCTGTGTGCGCCTCCTTCCGTCCGTCTTCCCCTGCCCTTTTCTGCGATTTTTTGCCCTATTCCGCCGCATTCCTTCGCCTTCTGACCGAGGGAATTCGTCAGTCGACCGAATGGAATAATCTGCCCATGCCTCGTGTCCTGCTGATCGAAGACGATCCCTCCGTCCGGGAGGGGATCGGTCTCGGCCTGCGCCGCCGCGGGCACGAGGTGCGCACCACCCCCACCGGGGAGGCCGGGCTCGCGGCCATCGGGGAGTTCCGGCCGGACCTGCTGCTCCTCGACCTCATGCTCCCCGGCATGAACGGGGTGCAGGTCTGCCGGCAGGTGCGCGAGGCCGGTCAGCTGCCGATCATCATGCTCACCGCACGCGGCGACGACTTCGACGTCGTGATCGGCCTGGAGGCCGGCGCCGACGACTACATCGTCAAGCCCGCCCGCACGGAGGTCATCGAGGCCCGCATCCGGGCCGTGCTGCGCCGCATCGAGGAGCCGGCCGGACGCGCCGCCGTGGAGTTCCAGGGCGACCTCGCGATCGACCGTGCCGGGCTGAACGTCGCCAAGGCCGGGGAACGCATGGCGCTGGCGCCCAGCGAGCTCAAGCTGCTGCTGTACCTCTCGGCCGCGCCCGAGCAGGTCTTCAGCCGCCAGCAGTTGCTCGAACAGGTCTGGGAGCACAGCTACCACGGCGACGCGCGCCTGGTCGACGCGTGCGTGCGGCGGCTGCGCAACAAGATCGAGGACCAGCCCGGCAGCCCTCGGTACATCCAGACGGTGCGGGGCTTCGGCTACCGCTTCGGACCCCTGTGACGCGAGATGAGCCGCCGGAAAGCCCGTATCGGGCTGCGTACCCGACTGGTGCTCGCGTTTCTGCTGGTGGCCGCCATCAGCGCCGCGACCACCGCGACCCTGGCCTACCGTGCGGCGCGCACGGCGATCCTTAAGCAGGCCCAGGACACCGCCGTCTCCTCCCTCCGCGACCGGGTCCAGAGGCTGGGCACGTCCCTGCCCGTCGAAACCCAGAGCCTCCGGGAGCAGTTGCTTGCGATCGCCCGGCAGGGCAAGCCCCGGACCTGGGTGGTGTTCGCCGAGTACGGATCGGTCCGGGTCTCCTCCGGCACGAGCCCCGTCTCCACCGTGATCACCCCCGCACTGCGCGAGGCCGCGCTCGCCAACCCCCACGGCGCCTTCCAGCGGGTCGACAAGGGCGGCACCCCGTATCTGACCGTCGCCATGCCGACCGTCTTCCGGGCCGGGAAGACGGCGCGGCCCACCGGGCTGGTGGTGTACGCCGTGATGCCGCTGAACGAGGAGGAGATCCAGGTCCGGGCCATGGTCACCGCGGCCCGCGACGGGGCGTTCCCGGGGCTCGCGGCGGCACTCGTCCCGGCGCTGCTGGCCGCCCGCAGCGTGCTGCGCCCGGTCCGCGACCTGCGCAAGGCCGCACGGAACATGGGCAGCGGCCGGCTCGACACCAGGATCCCGGTCAAGGGCAGCGACGAACTCGCGGACCTGGCCCGCACCTTCAACGAGTCGGCGGTCGAGCTGGAGCGGACCGTCGGCGAACTGCGCGCGGCCGAGGCGCGCGCCCGGCGCTTCGCCTCCGACGTCTCCCACGAACTGCGCACCCCGCTCGCCGGGATGCTCGCCGTCACCGAGGTCCTGGACGAGGACGCCGCGCGTCTCGCCCCCGACACCGCAGCGGCCGTACGGCTGATCAGCGCCGAGACAGGCAAGCTGGCCGTCCTCGTCGAGGACCTGATGGAGATCTCGCGCTTCGACGCCCGGGCCGCCGAGCTGAACGCCGACGAGGTGGACGTCGCCCAGGCCATCCGCAAGACCCTGACGAGCCGTCACTGGACCGATCCCGCTCAGGTCGTCACCGACCTGCCCGAAGGCATCCGGGCACGGCTAGACCCCAGGCGCTTCGACGTCGTCGTCGCCAACCTCGTCGGCAACGCGCTCCGGCATGGCAGCGCGCCCGTCACGGTGCGGCTGCGCACCGAGACATGCGGGAACGGGCCGACCGGGGACCATGGTGCGGTCCGGGTCGTCACGGAGGTCGAAGACAGCGGCCCGGGGATCCCCGCGGATGCGCTGCCGCACATCTTCGAGCGCTTCTACAAGGCGGACGCAGCCCGTACCCGCTCGGCGGGCAGCGGTCTCGGCCTCGCCATCACCTTGGAGAACGTGCGGCTGCACGGCGGCACGGTCCGGGCCGCGAACGGCCCGGCGGGCGGCGCCGTGTTCACCGTGACCATACCCCTGACGGGCGAGGAGGCGACGGAGTGAAGTATCCGTGCACTGCCGTGGGCCGGGCCGTCGCGGCCTGCGCGACGGCGGCCACCCTGCTCACCGGCTGCGGAGTGCAGAAGACCGGTGTCATCGAGGTCGGTGGGCCCGCCACTGTCATGGCCGCCGACCCCAAGGGGCAGTACCTCCTCTTCTTCCTCTCGACCGAAGAGCGCTTGACGCCGGTGGTCCGGTTCCAGGAGGACTACGGTCTTCCTGGCCATACCGAACCGGTGGACGCCCCGACGGACATCACGGCGCTGTTCGCCGGTCCGCTGGCGGACGAGCGCGCGGCCGGGCTCCGCACGGAGCTGCCGAAGTTGAACGGCCCGGTGGGGGTGTCGACCAGCCCCGGCAAGGTGCAGATCGTCCTCCCGCTCGCGGTGCGGCCGCTCGGCAAGCCGGCGGTGCGTCAGCTGGTGTGTACGGCCGCGTTCGCGCAGGACGGCGACGGCACCGCGGAAGTGACCCTCCAGGGAGAGGACGGCGCGCTGCCGCCCGCCCGCTGCTGAGTCCTCAGTGGCTCCCGGGGCGGCTCAGGAGGTCGCCAACCAGCCGACCGACGACCTCCCACGAGGCGTCCGGAAGTTCGCCGAGGGCCGTGCCACGCAGAGCGCCAAGCACCTGCTCGGCGTCGGTGCCTGTGCCTGTGCCTGTCCCTGTGCCTGTCCCTGTGTCGCACGGGGTGCCGTCGCTGATCACGTCGTAGCCGTCGCGGACGGCGACACTGAGTCGGTGCTGTCCGCTGCCGTCGTCGTGCAGCGCGGCGGCGACGACGAGCGGGGGCGGTCCGCCCGCCTCACCCGGCAGTTTGCGGTAGGCACTGGCGATCGGCCGGCGCCAGTGCAGGCTGAGCAGGAGCGGACGTTTGGACAGCACCTCGGCCAGATCGGTCTCGTGGAGCCCGTCGGACTCCAGCACGGTCGCACGGGCGTCGAGGACCAGGGCCGCGGGCAGCAGACAGCGCAGCGAGCTGCCGACGATGTTGCCGCCGACCGTCGCGGTGCGGCGCACGGCCCCGGTCCCCACCGAGCCGGCCGCCCGGCGCAGCACCTCCGGTATTCGGTCGTCGATCCGGTTCAGCACCACCGCGGCGCCCAGCGCCTCCGGCCCGATGACGTTGGCCTCCGGCAGCTCGCGCAGTGACATGGCCCGCTCGGGGAAGCCGTCGCGCTGCCAGGTGGCCCACACGAGTGTCGCCCCGCCGATCGGGAGGGCGCCCTCGGCCAGGCATTCCTGCGCTTCGGTCACGGACGTGGGCAACCGCAACAGCACCTCGACCGACCTGCCTTCCTCGGGGAGTTGGACGGTGGGCGGACGGGCACCGACTGGTCCTCGTGCCCGCCGACACGGCGCATCTTCGCCGCCCCGGCGGGGGCGCGTACAGGGCTCACACGAGCAGGCCGTGCACCGCCCCGCCGCGCACCCCACCTGCCGTCACCGCCGGCCCGGATCAGCCGCTCCCGGGCGTACCGCCTGCACGTAGCACAGCCACGGCCGGACGTCGCCGCTTCCGCGGATGTCGAAGCCGGCGTCCGCGATCAGTCCGTCGAGGAGGTCGACCCGGTTGTGGGACATGGCGGGGCTCGTCGCGCCGTGCACCAGGTGGCGACCGAGCCGGCTCTTCGGCGGCCGGAATTCGACGACCAGCAGCCTCCCGCCGGGCCGCAGCACGCGGTGCATCTCCCGCAGGGCCGCCGGCCGGAGGTCTTCCGGGAGGTGGTGAAGCATCAGGCTGGTGACGACCGTGTCGAACGAGGCGTCCGGCAGGTCGAGGGACTCGGCGATCCCTTCCCGGTAGGTGCAGGGGGCGCTGCCCGGCCGCTGCCTCCTGCGCCGGGCGTAGGCCAGGACCGGCGGCGACGGATCGACGCCGGTCACCGCGCCGTCCGGGCCGACCCGGGCGGCCATGTGACGGGTCAGGTAACCGGTTCCGCAGCCCACGTCCAGGACGCGGTCGCCGGTCTCGGCCCCGCTGATCCCGGCGAGGCGGGCGAAGGCCGCGCGGCGGCGGCCGGCGAAGCAGAGACCGCCGAAGAGCTCGTACGCGCGCGGGGTTGCGATCGTCACGCCCGGTGTGTCCGAGCGTGGCTTGCCCTGCATGAGATGTCCGAGGGGCATGGCCCTCCTCCATAACTTAGTGACGACTAAGCAGATTCCAACTTAGTCCCGACTAAGAAAGCTGGCAAGGGGCCGCATACGATGTCAGGCGTGACCGACTCCCGTCCCCGCACCTCCCTTCCCCGTACGCGCAAGCGCCTGCCCGCGGCCGAACGCCGAGCAACGATCCTCGCCGCCGCCACGGAGGTCTTCTCCGAGACCGGCTACCAGCGAGGCAAGGTCTCCGAGATCGCCCGACGGGTGGGGGTCTCGGAACCGGTCGTCTTCCAGAACTTCGGCTCCAAGTCCGCCCTGTACCGCGCGGTCCTCGACCACGTCACACAGACGGTGTCCGCACTGCTGAACCAGTCCGCCGACGCCGGGCGCCCGGTGCCCGACGTGCTGGCTGCCTTCCTCGATCCGGCCCACATGGACCGCTTCCACCAGCCCGGCTCGCACGGCTTCCTCTTCGCGGACGCCGGCGGGCTGGCCCACGACCCGGAACTCGGGACCGCCCTCCGCGAGGTGCACCAGCAGCTCGTCGAAGGGCTCGCGCTGCTGCTGCGCCGCGGTCAGGCCGCCGGGGACGTCCGGGACGACGTCGACCCGCACACCGCGGCCTGGTGGCTGGTCTCCCTGCTGGCGAGCCGGTCCTTCCGCGCAGCCGTCGTTCCCGAGCGGGACAGAGTCGAGGCGGAGGTGACCGACCTGGCGCTCCGGTCACTGCTGCCCTGAGCACGGCAGATCCCGCGGCAGCCCTCCCGCGCACGGACCGGCGTCCCGCGCGCGGACCGGCCTATCGGTGCTCGCTGCCGACTTGGCGCGCGCCGAACCGGATGGGACGTCTTCGGGGGATCAGTGCCGGGACGCCGGCGCGGTAGGCGTCGTAGGAGGCGCCGAACTGCCGGGCCATCAGGCCGTCCTCGACCCGGACCCGCCAGAGCAGCCAGGGGACGGCGACCACCAGGAAGGCCGTCCAGATGCCGAAGCCGCAGGCCAGCATGGCATCGGCGATCAGGCCGAGCAGCCCGGTGTAGATGGGATGGCGGACCAGCCGGTACGGCCCGTCCGTCCGTAGCTCATGCCGCTCCTTCACCAACGGGACGCTGGCCCACATCGTGCCCAGCACCCAGCGGGCCCACAGCAGCCAGGCGGTGGAGGCGACGGCGAGCAGGCCACCCAGAAGCGCCAGCTCGGGCTGCCAGTACCGCAGATGGCGCCAGAAGTGCCGGGACCACCCCACCAGGGCGTAGAAGGCAAGGGCGCCCGCGATCAGCAGCAGCCGGCGCGGCATGGAGCCCCGCAGCCCGCGCAGCCAACCGCGCGGACCGGCCTGGCTCTTCACGCCGAAGTAGACGGCGCCCAGGATCCAGGCCGCGCCGAAGACGACGACGCAGACGCCGATGACCACGACAAGTGCCGAGTGCAGAGAACCCATGCCTCAAGACTGCTCCGCACACGCAGTGGATCACCACCACCCACGGGTCGATGGAGTGGCCGCCGCTGCTCTCCACCCACGGATGGAGAGCCGGCAGCGGACGGCGTCACGGGCACGTCACCGTCCGGCACGGGCCAGTTCGTCGTCCAGGGCCGGCGCCGACGTCGGGGCGGACTGGCGGCCAGAGAGCCCCCGCCCCGTCACCGTGCCTCCCGTCACCAGACCGCCCGTCACCAGGCCTCCGACTCCGCCGAGGACCGTGACACCGGCTTCCGCCCGCCACCCGCGCGCAGCCGCATCGCCGGCAGCGGCAGGACCAGTACGGAGATCATCGCGGCGCCGACCAGTGCGGCGGCCTGGTCCCTGCCGAGGACCTTCCGGTCGACCCGATGGCCGTGATCGCCACGACCAGCGGCAGGCAGGTCGAGGCGAACAGAGTGAGTGCCGCACGGTCGCGGGCCCCGAGGTCGCGCGGCGCGAGGAGGTACACCGGGCCGCCCCTCACCAGCAGGAACAGCAACAGGAACACCGGTACCAGGACGAGGGCGCGCCAGTGGGTCCACCGGCGATCGCGGTAGACGACGGCCTCCTTGTCACCGGCCGAGCGAACGGCACTGTCCAGCAGGGCACTGAGGTGCGTCACGTTCTCCTGACGAGCCGAGCCGGCGCGACCGGCCGTGGCAGGAAAGTCTGAATGATGGTTCACTTCTTCCATGGCGTACCGCAAGACCCCGGCGGAAATCCGCCGCCTTCAGGCCGCCCGCGAACACCTCGTCGTGTGTGCCACCCAGGTGGTCGCGGAAGTGGGCTGGTCACAGGCGTCCGTGACCGCCGTCGCCGACGCGGCCGGCATCGCGGCCGGCTCGGTCTACCAGCACTTCCCCTCCAAGGCCGCACTCGCCGTGGAGGTGTTCCGGCGGGCCGCCGGACACGAGGTCGATGTGCTCGGCGAGGTGCTGCGCGGCCCCGGCAGCCCCGTGGAACGCCTCAGCCGCGGCGTGCGGGTCTTCGCCCGCCGCGCGCTGGAGAACCGTGGACTGGCCTACGCGCTGCTCGCCGCCCCCGCCGAACCGGCCGTCGGCGCCGAGCGCCTGGACTTCCGCCGCCGCTACCGGGCGCTGTTCGCCGAGGTGGTCGACGAGGGCATGGCGCAGGGCCTGCTGCCCGCGCAGAACGCCGGCATCACCGCGGCCGCGCTCACCGGGGCGATCGGCGAGATCCTCGTCGATCCTCTCGGCGCCTCCGACGACCACAGCACCGAGGCACTCCTCACCGACCTCACCGCCACCGCCCTGCGCTGCGCCGGCGCCCCGCCCGCGGAGCCCGGCCCCACGACCCCGACGTGACCCCGTCATGCCTCGACATGACCCGGCCATGCCCCCGACATGACGCCCTGACCGTGCATCCCGGAGGACCCACGATGACCACGACCGCCGAGACCGCCGAGACAACCGTGCCCCGCAGCAACCCCACCGCCGTGACGCACGACGTCACCAACCAGCCCCCGCCGCTGACCGGCCACGACCTCGCCGACGACGCGGTGCTCATCGAGGCGGTGCGCCGGGAGGGCGCCGAGTGGCATCTGGACGAGTTGCACCGCCTCGGCCGCTTCGCGGGCAGCGAGGAGGCGCAGCTGTGGGCCGACCAGGCCAACCGCCACGAACCCGTGCTGCACACCCACGACCGCTACGGCCACCGCGTCGACGAGGTCGAGTTCCACCCCGCCTACCACCACCTGATGAACTCCTCGGTCGGCGCCGGCCTCGCCGGTGCGGCCTGGGCCGACGAGCGCCCTGGTGCCCACGTGGCCCGTGCCGCGAGCTTCATGCTGACGACGATGCTGGAGCCGGGACACCTGTGCCCGATCTCCATGACCTACGCCGTCGTCCCGGCCCTGCGCCACTCCCCCGAGCTCGCCGCTACGTACGAGCCCCTGCTCACCAGCCGCGTCTACGACCCCGGCCTGCGCACGCCCGCCGACAAGCGCGGCCTGCTCGCCGGAATGGGCATGACGGAGAAGCAGGGCGGCACCGACGTGCGCGCCAACACCACCACCGCCGTCGAACAGCCCGACGGAACCTGGCGGTTGCGCGGACACAAGTGGTTCACCAGCGCGCCCATGAACGACCTGTTCCTGGTGCTGGCCCAGGCGCCGGGCGGGCTGTCCTGCTTCCTCGTCCCGCGGGTGCTGCCCGACGGCAGCCGCAACACCTTCCGCATCCAGCGGCTGAAGGACAAGCTCGGCAACCGCTCCAACGCCAGCAGCGAACCCGAGTTCGACGACACGGTGGCCTGGCTCGTCGGACCCGAGGGCAAGGGCGTACGCACCATCATCGAGATGGTCACCATGACCCGCCTGGACTGTGTGCTCGGCTCCGCCGCAGGAACCCGCGCGGCCCTCGCCCAGGCCGCCCACCACGTGCGCCACCGCGCCGTCTTCGGCGCCAAGCTGATCGACCAGCCCCTGATGCGCAACGTCATCGGCGATCTCGCACTGGAGTCCGAGGCCGCCACCGGCCTCGCGCTGCGGCTGGCCGGCGCCGCCGACCGGGCCCAGCGCGGCGACGCGCAGGAACGCGCCTTCCTCCGCCTGGCCACCGCCGTCGCCAAGTACTGGGTGTGCAAACGGCAGCCCGCCGCCGTCGCCGAAGCACTGGAGTGCCTGGGCGGCAACGGATACGACGAAGCCTCCGGCATGCCCCGCCTCTACCGCGAGGCCCCGCTCAACGGCATCTGGGAGGGCTCGGGCAACGTCAACGCGCTGGACATGCTGCGCGCGCTCACCCGTGAGCCGGAGTCCCTGGACGCCTTCCGCACCGAGGTCGAGGCCGCCGCCGGAGCCGACCGCCGTCTGGATGCGGCCTGGCGCGAACTGCGTGACGAACTCGCACCCACCGAGGACGCGGCTCTGCGCGCCCGCCGGGTCATCGAACGCGCGGCCCTCGTCCTGCAGGGCTCGCTCCTCGTGCGCCATGCACCCGCCGCCGTCGCCGACGCGTTCTGCGCCTCCCGTCTCGCCGGGGACCGGGGGCTCGCCTTCGGGACGCTGCCGTCCGGGACGGACTTCGCGGGACTGCTCGCACGTCTGCCCCACTGACCGCCCCGGCCGAGCGGGCCCGCTTCCTTCCGGAGCGGGCCCCTCGCCGTTCCCGAGGGCACCGCCTCTCACGCGTCGTTCGTGAGTATGCCGCACCTCACAGGTCCCGTACGCACTCCGTCCCTCACGTCGACTCCCGGACCACCAGCCGGCAGGGCACGGTGTGCACTCCGGGGGTCGCGTCGGCGTCGTCGATGGCCCGCAGCAGTTGCAGGGCCGCCACCCGGCCGATCTCCGCGAGGTTCATGTCGATCGTGGTGAGCGGCGGCCGGCTGGCCAGGGCCATCGTGTCCCAGTTGTCGTAGCCGATGACGGCGATGTCCTCGGGCACGCTCACGCCGCGTTCCCGCAGCGCGTCGGTGACCCCCCGGGCGATCTGGTCGTTGCCGCAGAAGAAGGCGTCGGTGTCGGGCGCGGTGCGCAGGACCGCGTCGGCGGCGCGCCGGCCCCATGCCTCGCTCCACTCGCCGAAGTGGACCCGGCCGGTGGACGGCGACAGTCCGGCGGCGCACAGGTGACCCACCGCGTGGCGGGCGCGGTCGCGGGCCGCCGCGTGGTGTTCCGGGCCGGTGACGTGCGCGACGCGGGTGCGCCCGGTGGACAGCAGGTGCTCCACGGCGAGCTGGGCGCCGCCCCGGTCGTCCGTGACGACCGATGTGTCCGCGGCGTCGGTCGAGGGCGAGAGGGCGTAGACCACGGGGACCGACTCCAGACCCGTGATGCCGGTCAGCGGCGGACGCGGGTCCGTACGGCGGCCGGTGACGATGATGCCGTCGACCCGGCGGTCCATCAGGTTGCGCAGGTGGTGCTGCTCCCGGATGGCGTCGCCGCGCGTGTCGCACAGCAGCACCGAGATCTTCCCGGCCCCGAGCGCGTCCTCGGCACCGAGCAGGACCGGCGTGCTGAACCGGCCGATCCCGTCCGTGGTCATCAGGCCGACGGTCCAGCTGCGGCCGGTGTGCAGGCTCTGGGCGTGCTGGTTGGGCCGGAACCCCAGGGCCTCCACCGCGTCCAGCACCCGCTGCCGGGTTTCCGGGCGCATCCGGCCGGCACCGCTGAGCGCCTTCGAGGCCGTGCCCACGCTGACGCCCGCGAGCGCGGCGACATCGGCGAGCTTGGCCCGGCCGGCGGGGGGAGAGCCTGGAACACCTGCGGCAGAGGTCACGAGCAAACCTTTTCCTGGAGCCATTCCTCAGAGACGTCGATACGGCCATCCTGTCAGGCCACGGGAGAGAGTTCCAGCCCTCGCACGGTCCAAGAAATCTTGCTCAGACCCTTGACCGCCCCGGCGCTCTGCACCTCTACTGTCGGCTCAGGAAAACGGTTGCTCACATTCTGCTCGACGGCTCGCGTCAGCTCTTCCTCCCACCTCCCCTCGGAGAACCATGCACCGCACCAGCTCCACCCCGCCCACCTGCTCCGGTCCGGTCCGGCTCGGTCCTCACGCCCGGGCCGCTCTGCGTCCCGCCGTCGCCGGCATCGACGCGGGCTTCTGGCACGACCGGCGCGAAGTCAACGCCCAGACCTCACTCCCGCAGGGCCCTGGCCTGCTGGAGTCCGCGGGCAATCTGCACAACCTGCGGCTCGCGGCCGGCACGGCCGAGGGGGAGTTCCGCGGCTCGTACCCGTTCGTGGACACCGACGTCTACAAGTGGCTGGAGGCCGCGTCCTGGCAGCTCGCCGACGAGGCGGAGGGTGACCTCGCGGCCCACGTGGACCACATCACCGGGCTCGTCGCCGCCGCCCAGCAGCCCGACGGCTATCTGAACACCTGGTTCCAGCTGGTCAAGGGCGGCGAGCGGTACAAGGACCTGCGCTGGGGCCACGAGCTGTACTGCGCCGGTCACCTCATCCAGGCCGCCGTCGCCCACCACCGGAGCACGGGACGGCCCGAACTCCTGGACGTGGCACGCCGGTTCGCCGACCACATCGACTCCGTCTTCGGACCGCCCGGCAGCGGCAGGCCCATCGACGGCATCGACGGCCACCCGGAGGTCGAGACCGCCCTGGTCGAGCTCTACCGGGAGACCGGCGAGCGCCGCTACCTGGACCTCGCCGCCTACTTCGTCGACCGCTACGGCCACGGCCTGCTCGGCGGCGAGGCCTACTGCCAGGACCGCGTCCCCGTGCGCGAGGCGACGAACGTCGAGGGTCACGCGGTGCGGCAGCTGTACCTGCTGGCCGCCGTCACCGATCTCGCCACCGAAGCCGGTGACGGCGAACTGCGCGCCACCGCCGAGCGGTTGTGGCACGCCATGACCGCCACCAAGACCCATCTCACCGGCGGCCTCGGCGCCCACCACGACCAGGAGGACTTCGGCGACCCCTACGAACTGCCCAACGAGCGCGCCTACTGCGAGACCTGCGCCGCCATCGCCTCCGTCCAGTGGAGCTGGCGCATGGTTCTGCTCACCGGCGAGGCCTGCTACAGCGACCTGATCGAACGCACCCTGTACAACGGCTTCCTGGCCGGAGTGTCGCTGGACGGCGAGCGCTGGCTGTACGTCAACCCGCTCCAGGTCCGCGACGGCCACACCGACCCCGGCGGCGACCAGTCCGCCCGGCGCACCCGGTGGTTCCGCTGCGCCTGCTGCCCGCCCAACGTCATGCGGCTCCTGGCCTCCCTGCCGCACTACCTCGCCACCACGGACGACGACGGCCTCCAGATCCACCAGTACGTCACCGGCCGCTACTCCGGCGACGGCGTCACCGTCCGCTGCGCGACCGACTACCCCTGGCACGGCACGCTCGCCTTCACCGTCGAGGAGAGCCCGGCCGACCGGCCCTGGACGCTGTCCCTCCGTGTGCCGCGGTGGTGCCAGGACGTCCGTGTCCGGTGCGGCGAGGAGGCCTACGACGGCCCCGTGACCGACGGCTGGCTGCGGCTGCGGCGGAGCTGGGCCGCCGGTGACCGGGTGGTGCTGGAGCTGACGCTGGAGCCCCGTCTCACCGTCGCCGACCCCCGGGTCGACGCCGTACGCGGCTGCGTGGCGATCGAACGCGGCCCGCTCGTGTACTGCCTGGAGCAGGCCGACCACCCCGGGGGCGGCCTGGACGACATCGTCGTCGACACCACCCGCCCCCTCGCCGTGAAGCACCGCCCGGACCTGCTCGGCGGCGTCACCACGGTGGTGGCCGCCGGACGCCGGCGCGCCGCCCCGCGGCCGGGCTGGTGGCCGTACACGCCATACACGCAGCACACGCAGCACACGCAGCACACGCAGCACAGTCAGCACACGCGGCAGGCGCCGCACACACCGGAGCAGACCCAGGAGGAGCCCGTCGAGCTGACGGCCGTCCCCTATTACGCCTGGGCCAACCGCGAAGACGGCAGCATGCGCGTCTGGCTGCCCACCTCCTGAACGTCCCGCCCTACCAGCATCGAGGTCATCCCGTGATATCCACCCGCCGCGTCCTCCTCGCCGCACTCACCGCAGCCGGCACGCTCGCCTCGCTCACCGCCTGCGGGGGCGGCTCCGGCTCGTCCGGCTCCGCCGGGGCGTCCTCAGGGACGTACATCTTCTGGGATCCGTATCCGCAGCTGGACGCCTCCTCCCCGTGGGGCAGGCTCGTCGCCGGGTGCGGGACGAAGGCCGGGGTGAAGGTCAAGCGCACCGCGTACGACACCACCGACCTGGGCAACAAGGCCCTGCTGGCCGCCCAGCAGGGCAACGCGCCGGACGTGATGCTCGTCGACAACCCGGTCGTCTCCACTCTGGTGGAGGCGGGGATCCTCACGAAGACCAGCGACCTCGGCCTGGACACGAAGCCGATCCAGAAGAACATCATCGGCGCGGGCACCATCGACGGCTCCGCGTACGGCGTGCCCATCGGCGCCAACACGCTCGCCCTCTACTACAACAAGAAGGTCCTGTCCGCCGCGGGCGTCGACCCCGCCTCGGTCAAGGACTGGGACTCGCTCACCGCCGCGCTGAAGAAGGTGAAGGCCTCGGGCAAGAAGGGCATCACCTTCTCCGCGATCAACACCGAGGAGGGCAGCTTCCAGTTCCTGCCCTGGTTCTGGGGCGCGGGCGGCGACCTCACCCGGTTGAACTCGGCGCAGGGCGTGGCGGCCCTGTCCCTGTGGAAGCAGTGGGTGGACGAGGGGTACGCGCCCAAGGACGTCCTGCAGAACACCCAGACCACCAGCTGGCAGGAGTTCGCCACCGGCTCCTACGCGTTCGGCGAGAACGGCACCTGGCAGCTCGGCAACGCGGACAAGGCCGGATTCGACTACGGCGTCCTCAGCCTCCCGGCGCGCAGCGGCGGTTCGGCGCCCGTGCCGACCGGCGGCGAGTTCGCCACCGTCCCGGTGCAGAAGGACACCGCGCGCTACGACGTCAGCAAGAAGATCGTCGAGTGTCTCACCAGCGACGCCAACCTGCTGTCGACGGACACCACGCTGATGTACGTCGCCCCGACGGCGGCGGTCCAGTCCCAGCAGGTCGCGAAGAACCCGAGGCTCAAGCCGTGGGTGGACGCGGTGGCCGCGGCGCGCGGCCGCACCAGCGGCGGCCTGGGCACCAAGTACCCCACCATCTCCCAGCCGCTGTGGACCGCCGTCCAGGCGGCCCTGTCCGGCGGCAAGAGCCCGAAGGCCGCCCTGGACGCGGCGCAGGCGAGCGCGCAGAAGAACTGAGGCCGAGCCATGACCGTCACCCGCGTGGACCGGCCGCCGCACAAGGCCGCGCCGGCGGAGGTGGGCGCGTCCGGCCTGTTGCCGGCGCAGCGCAGGCTGCGGCGCCGGAGCCGGCTGACCGCGTTCGCCTTCGTCGCGCCGCTGATCGCCTACCTCGCCGCCTTCTACCTCTACCCCTTGTACCGCAACCTCGACCTGAGCCTGCGCGACTACACCGTCCGCTCCTTCGTGGCCGGGGACGCGCCCTTCTCCGGCTGGGACAACTTCCGGAAGGTCCTGGACGATCCGACGTTCGCCCCGGCGCTGCGGCACACCATGGTCTTCACCTTTGTGTCCATCGCCTTCCAGTACGCCATCGGTCTGGCGCTGGCCGTCTTCTTCAACCGGCACTTCCGGCTCTCCACGGTGCTGCGGGCGCTCTTTCTGATCCCCTGGCTGCTGCCGCTGATCGTGTCGGCCTCGACCTGGTCGTGGATGTTCAACAGCGAGTCCGGGGTGGTGAACTACTTCCTGAGCTTCTTCGGTGTCGACCCGGTCGGCTGGCTGACCTCGCCCGACTGGGCGCTGCCCTCCGTGATCATCGCCAACATCTGGATCGGCATCCCGTTCAACCTGGTCATCCTCTACAGCGGACTGCAGAACGTCCCCGCCGAGGTGTACGAGGCGGCGGCCCTGGACGGGGCGAGCGCCTGGCAGGTGTTCCGGCGGATCACCTTCCCGCTGCTGCGGCCGGTGTCGGCGATCACCGTGCTCCTCGGGCTCGTCTACACCCTGAAGGTGTTCGACCTGATCTGGATCATGACCAAGGGCGGCCCCGGCGACTCCTCCTCCACCCTGGCGACCTGGTCGTACCAGCTGGGCTTCGGCACGCTGCTGCCCAAGTTCGGTCCCGGCGCCGCGGTCGGCAATCTCCTCATCCTCATCGCCCTCGTCTTCGGCCTGCTGTACATCCGCGTCCAGAGGAGGCAGGAAGCGTGACATCACTGAACGGTTCCCGCCGGCACACGATCCTCGGGCTGGTGCTCACCGCGCTGATGCTGTTCCCGGTGTACTGGATGGTCAACGTGTCCCTCACCCCGCAGCAGCACATGCGCAAGAACCCGCCCGACCTGCTCCCCCTGCACCCGACCTTCGAGGGCTACCGGGCGGTCCTGCACGACCAGTTGCCGTATCTCGGCACCAGCCTGCTCATCGGCCTCGGCACCGTCGCCCTCACCCTGCTCATCGCCGCTCCCGCGGGCTACGCCCTGGCGAGACTGCGCCCGCGCGGCGGCGGGGCCCTCGGCCTCGCCCTGCTGATCGCCCAGATGATCCCCGGCATCGTCATGGCGATGGGCTTCTACGGCATCTTCCTCGACCTCGGTCTGCTCAACTCCTGGTGGGGCCTGATCGTCGCCGACTCCACCATCGCCGTTCCCTTCGGCGTGATGATCTTCACCGCGTTCATGTCGGGCATCCCCGGCGAGCTGATCGCCGCCGCCCGCATCGACGGCGCGAGCACCCTGCGCACCTTCTGGTCGGTCGTGCTGCCGGTCAGCCGCAACGCACTCGTCACCGTCTCGCTCTTCGGCTTCCTGTGGGCCTGGTCCGACTTCGTCTTCGCCAACACCCTCGACGGCGGCGGCGGTCTGAGGCCGATCACCCTCGGCATCTACAAGTACATCGGCAACAACAACCAGGAGTGGAACGCGATCATGGCCACCGCCGTCGTCGCGTCCGTTCCCGCGGCGGCCCTTCTGGTCCTCGCCCAGCGCTACGTCGCCGCAGGGGTGACCGCGGGCGCCGTGAAGGACTGAACTCACCCGATTCCCCCCGTCCTCCGTGAGGAGTCCCCCTCCCATGAGCCGCACAAGACCCCCCGTTCCCGCCCGTACGCGCCGCCTGACCGTCACCGCGGCCGTGTGCGCCCTCGCCGTCACGACCGCCCTGTCCGCCGGGTCCCCGGCCGAGGCGGTCCCCACCTCGGCGACCACCCTGGTCGTCAACGCCGGGCAGGTTCTCCGCCCGGTCACACATGTCGCCACCGGCAGCCTCTACGGCCTCGCCGACGACAGCACGCCCGCCGACGGCCTCGTCACCGCCCTCAAGCCGAACACCTTCGTCCAGATGGCCCCGGGCGGCTCCCAGCTCCCCAACGGCGAGCCGAAACCGGCGGGTGACGCCCTGGTCGTCGCGCCGAAGGCGGCCCGGGCCGGCGCGAAGGTGGTCGTAAGGATGCCGGACTGGTACCCCAACTTTCCCTACAAATGGGTCAGCTGGGGCGACTGGCTGTCGGCGGTCGACAAGCAGGTCGCCGCCGTGCGGTCCTCCGGCGCCGGCAACATCGTCGCCTACGAGCTGTGGAACGAGCCCGACTGGACCTGGGACACCGCCGACGCCGGGGCGTTCACCACGGGATGGGCGCGCACGTACAAAGAGGTGCGGGCCAAGGACGCCACCACCCCCATCCAGGGACCGAGCCACTCGGCCTGGAACCAGTCCTGGATGAGCACCTTCCTCACCGACGCGAAGGCCGGCGGCACCGTCCCCGACGTCATCGCCTGGCACGAGCTCCAGGGCAGCAAGGACATCGCCGCCCACGTCGCGGCCTACCGCGCCCTGGAGAGCAGCCTCGGCATCAGCCCGCGCCCGATCGCCATCGAGGAGTACGGCACGCCGTCCGAGATGGGCGACTCCGGGGCCCTCATCGGGTACGCCGCCAAGTTCGAGCGCGCGGGGGTCCACGACGCCGAGCTGGCCTTCTGGAACCAGTACGGAACCCTCGGCGACACCCTGACCGGCACCGGTGGCGCGCCCAACGGCGCGTACTGGACGTACAAGTGGTACGGCGAGATGTCCGGGAGCATGCTGGTCACCACGCCGCCCGCGCAGACCGGCATCGACGGCCTGGCCTCCCGCACCGGCGCGGGGAACCGTATCGAGGTCGTCGCGGGCGGCTGCACCGGCTCCTGCGCCGTGCGGGTCGACGGCCTGTCGGCGCTGCCGGCCTTCGGCGGCACGGTGCATGTGAAGGTGGAGTACTCCCCGCACACCGGCCGTACCACCGCCTCGCCCGGCCCGATCACGATCTCCGACACCGACCACACCGTCTCCGGGGGTTCGATCACCGTGCCGGTGACGATGAACGCCACCGACGGCTACCACGTGGTGATCACGCCCACTGGCACCTCCACGACGTTGGCCGGGCGTTACCAGATCACCAACAGGAACAGCGGCCTCGCGCTCGACACCGCGAACGCGGGCACCGCCCAGGGCACTTCGGTGGTCCAGGCGGCCTCCACCACGGCAACCGGCCAGAACTGGACCCTGGTGGCGGCCGGACAGGGCCTCTACAAGATCGTCAACGGCAGGAGCGGCCTCCTGCTGGGCATCACCGACATGAGCACCAGCGACGGCGGCACGGCGCTGGTCTGGGGCGACAACGGCACCGCCGACCACCTCTGGCAGCTCGTCCCCGCCCGCGACGGCTACTACAAGATCGCCAATTACAACAGCGGACTGCTGCTGGGCGTCGACCGGATGAGCACATCGCCGGGCGCGCAGGTGTTGCAGTGGACGGACAACGGAACCGCCGACCACCTGTGGAAGCTGACGCCCCGCTAGGGGGTGTCTCGTCGATCAGGGCGGATCAGGGAGCGGTGACTGGTGCCGTGCATCGCAAGGCGGAGGAGGGAGTCGATGCGGAGCATCGGCGACCGACGACAACGCGGCGAAGTACGGCGCCGGCCACCGCGAGCCCGGCATGATCGACCAGACACCCCCTAGGAGTCGACCAAGGCCGTGGGCGCCTGCCTCCTGGCGCCCGTCTGTCGCCCGTCTATCGCCCGTCTGTTGTCCGTGAAAACGGGGGCAGTTACCGTCGAGGGGTTCGTGCGCCGTTCCACCGAGACTCCGCGGGGTGACACTGTGAGCATGCGGGACGCCGGGGACGGCGGCCGGCCGAGGGACCCCTCGTACGGGCTGCCCTTCGTGGACGAGCACCACGTGGTGGTGGCGGCGGACGCCGCCGAGGTGTGGCGGACGCTGACCGGGTTGGCCGGGCGGCAGGGGGGTGGGCTGCGCGAGGCGTACGCACGGCTCGTGGGGGCGAAGCCCGCCGCCGCGTCGGGGCCGGCGCTGGAGACGGGATCGACGCTGCCGGGCATGCGGGTGGTGGAGTCCGTGCCCGGGTGCCGGGCGGTCCTGGCCGGTCGCCACTTCTATTCCCGGTACACGCTGGAGCTGGGGCTGGAGCCCGCGCCGGGCGGCTCGGGAACGGTGCTGCGCGCCGCTACGTACGCGGCGTTCCCGGGGCCGCTCGGCTTCGTCTACCGGCAGCTGGTGATCGGGTCCGGGGTGCACGGGAAGCTGATGCGGCGGCTGCTGACCGACCTGCGCGACCGTACGGAGCGGGGCCCTGACGTGCCCGTGCCCCCCGGTTTCCCGTCACGTCAGTAAGGGCCGTTGACGTTGTCGATCGAACCGTAGCGGTGGTAGGCGTAGTTGCACGCGGCCGTGATGTTGGCGACCGGATCGTAGATGTCCCACGAGGTGCCCGGCACGTGGTACGCGGTGAAGGTCGGGTCGATGACCTGGAGGAGGCCCTTCGACGGGGTGCCCTTCGCGGCGTTGGAGTCCCAGAGGTTGATGGCCTTCGGGTTCCCGGAGGACTCGCGCATGACGTTGCGGTAGATGCCGTTGTACGTGCCCGGGATCCCGTTGGTCGCCATGACGGCCAGCGAGTGCCTGATCCAGCCGTCCAGGTTGTCGGGGTAGGTCGCCTTGCTGGTGGAGGCGGTCGCGGTCTTTGCGACCGTGGAAGATCCGGTCTTCGCGGCCGTGGCGGACGCGGTCTTCGCAGACGTGGAAGATCCGGACTTCGCGGCCGTGGCGGACCCGGTTTTCGTGGCCGTGGCGGACCCGGTTTTCGTGGCCGTGGAAGATCCGTCGGGCAGGGTCAGAACCTGGCCCGGGTAAATGACGTAGGGGCTGGCGAGGTGGTTGGCCGCTGCGATGGCCTCCCAGCCGCCCGGCACGTCGAGGGATCGGGCGATCGCGGCCAGGTGGTCGCCGGGCTGGACGACATAGGTGGTCGTGCCGGTGGACGCGACGGCCGGAGTGGCCTCGGCGGCCTGGGCGGCCTGGGCCGAGCCGAGGGTGGCCGTGCACGCGAGGGCGAAGGATCCGGCGACGACGGCGCTGCCGGCGGAGAAGCGGCGTGCTCGGCGCGGGCGGTGGGCGGCATGTCTGGGCATGGTGCGGTCCTTGGGTCCATGGATTGCATGGCCCGCAGTTGCCGATCCCCCTCGACAATTCACACCGCATTTCGTTTGCGGTGTGCTGCGGCGGGGACATTGTTAGCCGCAGATCAATAAGTCGACAATCACTCTCTTTACTAAGCGGGATAGTTGCGAGAGTGTGCCGACCGGGGATTTGCGCCGCAAATTGCGCCAGTTAAGGCGTTATTCCGTCACTAGGCCGCTTCGTAAGTGAATTGCATCACGCCGGGCGGAGCGGATTTCCGACCGGCGTCGGACGACAAATTTACCCTTGCTGCATCTTTGCCTGCATTTCGGGCAAGTCGGTCACTTGGTGAAATACGGACTTATATTCCACTCCCGCATGTCGGGCACTGAATTCTCTACGGGGCACCGTGGCCGTCGAGGAAGCCCAGCAGCACAGCCGCTTCCGCGCGGAGCCGCGCGACCCGGTCGGCGTGCGCGGGTGCCGTCAACCGTGCTGCGGCCTCCAGTCGTTCGTCGGCCTCGGCCCGCACGATCTCCACCACACCGTGCTCGCTCAGCTCACGCCGCACCGCCTCGGTGGCACCGACTCCGACCGGTGACTGTTCGAGGGCCGGTCCGCGCGTCTCGGCCTCGCCCACCGGCACCGCCTCCGCGTTGTCCAGTGCGGCGAGCGTTGCCCGCAGGGCGCTCACCGCGGCCTTGTCGCGGGCGCGCATCGCTTCCGGGAGGGCTTGACGCATACGAACGCGCAGGGACATGCGGGGACCCTACGGTGGTGCCCCGCGTCCCACAACGGAATATCCCTCAACTGCCCCCGAAGACGCCCCTGTTGTCCTCCACCCAGGCACGGAAGGTGCGCGCCGGACGGCCCAGCACCTCCGGCACGTCGTCGGTGACCACCGCGTTGCCGCCGTCGCGGACGAACGCCACACCGGCCAGCACGCCGTCCGCCCGGTCCTCCTCCATGCCCCAGGCGGTGCGGAGGAATGCGCGGGTCTCGTCCGCCGACAGGTCCCGGATGGGCACGGGGCGGCCCAGAACCGCGGCGAGCACGGCGGCCTGGTCCGGCATGCTGATCGCCTCCGGCCCCGTCAGGGTGTACGTCCGCCCCGCGTGCCCGCTCCCGACCAGGGCCCGGACGGCGACGGCGGCCACGTCACGGGGGTCGATCACACCCGAGGCCCCGTCCCCGGTCATGTTGGGCACCGGCTCGCCGGCCCGGAGCGCCGGGACCCAGCTCAGCGTGTTGGACGCGAACGACGACGGCCTCAGCACCGTCCATTCGGCCCCGCTCTCCCGCACGGCCCGCTCGCCCTCCAGGTGCCAGAGCGAGGAGGGACCGGAAGCGCCCTCGCCGGTGCCGATCGCGGACAGCTTCACCAGCCGGCCCACACCCGTGGCCCCGGCCGCCGCGACCAGCGCCGCGTCCTGGCCCTCGTCGGGGCCCGGCGGCCGGAGCAGAAAGGCGGCCGTCACCCCCGTCAGCGCTGCTTCCAGGGAGGCCGGGTCGTGGTAGTCCCCGCGCACCACCTCCACCCCGGCGGGCACGCGCGCCTTCGCCGGGTCGCGGGTGAGGGCCCGAACCTTCTCACCGCGCGCGGCCAGCTGTCGTACGACGTCACTCCCGATGGTGCCCGTGGCACCCGTCACCAGAATCATGACGTCCACGGTGGCCCGCCCGCCGCGCCCGGCTCTTGGAAATTCCGGCACGGCCGGCCCGCCGGAAAGGCGGTGCGGGGCGCCTACCGTGGAAGGGTGCCGTACACCATCGCCGAGCAACTGCCGACCGCGCCCGAGGTGCTGCGCCCCTGGGTCACCGGAGTGCGGGCCCTGTCCTTCACCAGGCCGCCCGAGGAGACGTTCGTCCGGCTGCCCGAAGCGGTGACCAAGGTGGTGCTGCGGGTCACGGCGGACGGGCAGCGAGACGTACTGGCCGTCGGGCCGCGGGTGCGGGCCTCGTACCACGAGGGCAAGACCCGCGTCTCCTGTGTGGAGCTGTGCCTCGCGCCGGGTACGGCCCGGCCCCTGCTGGGCGTTCCGGCCGCCGCGCTGGTCGGCCGGGTGGTGGCGCTGGACGGGCTGCCGGGCGAGGCGGCGCGGCGGCTGGCGGCCGAGATGCGGTGGCTGGATCCGCGGGAGGCGCTGCCGCACCTGGCCGAGGTGCTGCCCGGCCTGTTGGCCGACGCGGTGGACCCGTCCCGGACAGCGCTGCTGCGGGCGGGCGTGGACGCGTTGTCGGTACGGCTGGACCGGGTACCGGTGCAGGTCAGGAACGTCGCCCGGGAACTGGCCGTCAGCGAGCGGCAGCTGCGGAACCTGTTCGCCGAGGGCGTCGGGGTCTCTCCCAAGCACTACGCCCGTATCGACCGCGTCCGCACGGTCGTCACCCGCGCGGCGGACGCCCGCTGGTCCGAACTCGCCGCCTCGACCGGCTACTTCGACCAGTCGCACATGACGTCCGACTTCCGGTCCCTGATGGGGGTCCCGCCCCGCTCGTACTTCGCGGGCCTACTGCCGGCACTCAGCCCCTGCCAGGCGGGGCCGCGCACCTGATTTCGGCCAGGTGCCACCAGAATCCGGCCCGGCGCCCTCAATACGGCTGGCGCCCTCGATACGGCTGGCGCCCTGAACTCGGGTCGGCGCCTGAGTTCGGCTCGGCGCCTTGCAATTCGGCTCGGCGGCCTTGGTCTCCGGGTCGGCACCCGAATTCGGATGCGTGACACCGCCGGTGGCTGCCATGCTCCGGTCCCATGCCCGCACGACGCGTCAAGCCCAGCCGTTGCATCTCCGTCGACATCGAGGCCGACGGGCCGATCCCGGGGCCGTACTCGATGCTGAGCCTCGGCGCGGCGGTGGCCGGCACCCAGGACGCCGACGGCTTCACACCGGCGGACCCGGAGGAGCACACCTTCTACCGCGAACTACGGCCGATCTCCGCGGACTTCGTCCCGGAGGCGCTGGCGGTGAGCGGCCTGGACCGGGACCGGCTGGCCGCCGAGGGCACCGAACCGGCGGTCGCGCTCGCCGAGTTCAGCGCGTGGGTGCGTGCGGTGAGCGTCGGCGCCCAACCGGTGATGTGCGGCTATCCGGCGTCGTACGACTGGACGTTCCTCTACTGGTACCTGATCCGTTTCACCGGCGAGAGCCCCTTCGGGCACTCCGGCTGCCTGGACATGAAGACGCTGTACGCCACCAAAGCCGGGCTGCCGTTGCGGGCGGTGGCCAAGGGCACGATGCCGCGGCATCTGCTGTCCCGGCGCCGGCACACCCACCACGCCCTGGACGACGCCATCGAGCAGGCGGAACTGCTGGCGAACCTCCTGGCGTGGCCGGGTCCCGGCGGAGCGGCACCCGCACCCGACTGAGGCCATGGTGGAGCTCCGCCGCCCGGAACCGGCGGGCCATGGCCGAAGCGGTGTCGCAGACGGCTCAGTGGGGGATCATGGACCGGTTCACCGATCCGCAATCGCTGAGGAATCACCCGCCATGCCTGTCCCCGCCGACCCGACAGTCCTCCATCCGATGCCCGAGCAGCCGCGGGTGGTGCTGCTCAAGCCGCTGGTGAAGTCCCCGCTGATCGAGGTCGGTGAGTACTCCTACTACGACGACCCGGACGACGCGACCGCGTTCGAGACCCGCAACGTGCTCTACCACTACGGTCCGGAGAAGCTGATCATCGGCAAGTTCTGTGCGCTGGGCACCGGCGTGCGGTTCATCATGAACGGCGCAAACCACCGTATGGACGGCCCCTCGACCTTCCCCTTCCCCACCATGGGCGGCTCCTGGTCGGAACACTTCGACCTGCTCACCGGGCTGCCCGACCGAGGGGACACCGTCGTCGGCAACGACGTGTGGTTCGGCCACGGCACGACCGTCATGCCGGGCGTACGGATCGGGCACGGCGCGATCGTCGGCACCGGCGCCGTGGTCACCGGCGACGTACCCGACTACGGCATCGTCGGCGGCAACCCGGCCCGCCTCATCCGCACCCGCTACAACGCCCAGGAGATCGCCCGGCTCCTGGCCGTGGCCTGGTGGGACTGGCCCGCGGAGCACATCACCGAGCACGTGCGGACGATCATGTCGGGCACCATCGCCGATCTGGAGGCCGCCGCCCCCGACGCCCCGCACGCGTGAGGCGCGAGGCAGGAGCTCCCGTGTGAGGCCACAGGCGGCAAATGCTATGGACACGATGGGTGGGCGGCACCCACGATGGGGCGCATGCTGAGCACCCTTCTCGCCTTCCTCGGCGCCTGCACGCTGATCGCGGCCTCGCCGGGCCCGAGCACCATGCTGATCATCCGGCAGTCCCTGCGGAGCAGGCGCGCCGGTTTTCTCACTGTGCTGGGCAACGAGACCGGCGTGTTCATCTGGGGCGTCGTCGCCGCACTGGGGCTCACCGCGCTGCTCATGGCCTCCCGGTTGGCGTACGACGTCATGCGGATCGCCGGCGCCGTGACGCTGGTCGTGTTCGGCGTCAAGGCGCTGCTGGACGCCCGCCGAGGGCATGGGGAGGAGGACGACCAGGAGGCAACGGCAGTGCGCTCGGGATGGACCTCGTACCGTTCGGGCCTGCTGCTGAACCTGGCCAACCCCAAGGCCGCGGTTTTCGCGATGTCCTTCCTCCCGCAGTTCGTGCCCGCGAGCGCCCCTCACCTGCCCACCATGATCGCCCTGGCGGCGATCTGGGCGATCTTCGAGGTCGGCTACTACGGGCTGTACGTGTGGTTCGTCGGCCGGTTGAAGAAGGTCTTCTCCCGAGCCGGGGTGCGCAGGCGCCTCGAGCAGGTCTCCGGCGGTGTGCTGCTCCTCCTCGGCCTTCGGATGGCACTCGAGGGCTGACGCGGGCCGAGGTCGTTCCCGGGTCCGGAACATGGCTTCGTCGTGGACCCGGACCTTTCCGTCAGGTTGTTTTGTCGGCCGGGACGGCGCCGCGGACGCGCTGTGCTCGGCCGGCGGCGCGCTTGTGGGTGTAGAACTGTCTGGCGTGATCGGCGAAGGCGTCCACGGTCGCGGCTGTGACGCCCCCGATGATCGTGGCCCCGACGACCGGCGCGAAGCCCGCGCCGACCTCGCCGGCGACGTACACGCCCAGCTTCACCCCCAGCATGCTGAAGAAGCCCGGGACGGCCTGCTCGAGCAGCGAGCGTGTGACCGCCAACTCCTCGACGGTGCCACTCGCTTTCAGGGCTTCCAGGTCGAGTTCCTTGCATGCGGCACCGGCCGCTGCCAGGGTGTCCGTCGAAATCGCGCCGGTCCACAGACCGGTGATCAGCAGGATGTCGTTGACCGGCTCGACCTCGGCGTTCATGTCCTGACCGATCGCCCACGCGATGTGAGCCATCTTGCGGTAGGTGAAGACCAGGGAGGCGGGTGCCGCCACCAGCCATGTTCCCGGGATGAGGGTGCCGGCCGCGGCCAACCCGACGGCCTGGCTGCTCTGCCACCACTTCCATCGGCCCACGGACTTCCACCGCTTCGTGTCCTGGAGGACCTCGTCCGCGTCCCCGAGAGCGGCTGCGATGGCCTTGAAGATCAGCTTCTCCGGCAGTTGCATGGTGCTGCTCCCCTCGCGCTCTTGTCACCCGTGTCCGTGTCCGTCTGCGCATGAACGGGCAGTACTGCTGTCGAGTCAGCTCCAGGTGACGTCTCCGGGGTCCACCGGCTGTCCGGTGTCTTTGAGGACCGGGCCACCAGTGCTGCTTTGGATGACGTTGTTGCCGTTGTGGTCGACGCCTTGCGGATAGCGGCCCTCGTACCCGAAGTGGGGGGTGGTGCCGCCATGGGGGGTGTCGCCGTTCGAGGGAGACGTCGGATGCGCGGTGGGCGCCGCGTCGGCGCCGAACGTGTCGGGATTCGCCGCGGCGGCTCCGGCCAGGCCGACCGGGTCGACCAGGATGGCGGACACGATCGCGGACGCCGCACCGCCGAGGACGGCACCGCAGAGCCTGACGGTGAAGTTCTCCCCCTCCTGCGACAGCTTCAGGGCAGTGGAGATGTGCCTGCCGAGACGACGGCCCGCCGCTCCCGCCATGCGGCCGGCTGCCATGCTGGGAACGATCGACCAGGGCATCTGTGAACTCCCCGCGTGAGTGACGTGCTTGATGGAGGCCGTTTCAGTTGCCGCTCAGATCGGCGATCTTCTGCCGGAGCCTCGCGTCCGTGATCAGGGTGTCGAGAAGCGCCTTGTATCCCAGTTTGTTCAGAACATCGATCAGGAGCTTCCCCATGTCCGACTCGAGAAAGGCGTCGAGCTTCTTGAGCTCATTGCTCAAGGCGTACTCGCAGACCTTGATCCACGCTTCGCCGAGGGCCTTGGTCGCGGCAACTGCCACGGTCGCGGACATGGTCGCGCCGACGGCCGCGCCGACCACGGGCACGAACCGGACGGCCCGTTCGGCCAAGACCTTCGCGAACTGACGCAGAACCATGTGCGTGGCTCGCTCCGCAGCGGCTCGGCTGAGCTTCGCCGTACCGGCTCCCAGCAGGAGGGAGATCGGCCCTACGGCCGCGCGCTCGCACTCGGGGAGGCCGTAGGCATCGGCGATCGACCGGATCATGTGGATCTGGATCGGAGCGATCACTGCGACATCCACCATCGGAACGGGCAGTGCGCCCGCCGCACCGCCGACGACGCCGGCTGCTCTCGTGGCGCTCTTGACCGCGGACTTCGCGCTCTTCTTCGCGTCGTGGAATTGCTCGAGCACAGCAACCACCCCCTGACTGGTGTTCTCCAAGAGCGCTCACGGCCGAAGACCTCAGCGGCGCGTGTGGTGCGTGGTTCGCCCCGGCCGCGTCGGGCTGCCGGCGGACGTCGTCGAGGTTCAGAAGCGGACCGACCAGCTTGTTCACGATACGGCCACAACACATCATCGCGACATCCCATGCATCTGGGATACGGCCGTACACTTCCGGGCATGCTCCCGCGCCGCGTACGCAACTCCGGATCCACACGGGGAAGTTCAGTCGCATTGCCCACCGACGAGCACGTACCGGCCGCCGCAGCGGAAGCGGAGCCGCTGGACGTCCTGAACACCGCCGCCCACTCCCTGCTGCGTCAGGTGCCGGCTGACGTGTGGTGCGCCGTGATGCTCGATCCGGCGACCCTCCTGGACACCGGCGGCCTGCACGAGCACGGCTTCCCCGCCGAGGTGATGCCTCGCCTGTTCGAGATCGAGCACGGCGAGCAGATCGGCGTGGACAACATCCGCGTCCTCGCGAGACGCCCGACATCCAGTAGCCTGCTCAGCGCCTCGACACGCGGCGACCTGGCGCAGAGCGTCTACTTCCAGGACGTTCTCTCGCCTGCGGGGCTGGCCGACGAACTGCGCGTCGCCCTCAAAGCGGACGGCCACACGTGGGGCCTTCTGGTCCTGTGCCGAGCGAAGCGCTCGACACCTTTCACCGCGAAAGACGTGGAGCGTGCCCAGGCGATCAGTTCCCCGGTCGCCACCGACCTGCGCAGAGCCCTGCTCCTGAAAGGCATCGACGACACCGAGGTCCCGGACGCCCCCGGCCTGGTCATAGCCAGTCCGGAGGGACGGATCACCTACGTCAGCCGGATCGCGGACTACTGGCTCTCGCAGATCTCCGAACGGCACCGCGTTCCCGGTGCGTCGACCAACCACACCCTGACAGCGGTACTCAGCCGCGCGCGGCACAGCCTTTCCGGGCAGCCGGTGTCCGCCCGCGTCCACCTCAGCACCGGACGTTGGCTCACCATCAGCGCCTGGCCTGATGCTCCGGCAGGCGAAGAGGCGATCATCGCATCCCTGACGCCGAGCCGGCCCGCGTCCCTGACCGCTCTCGTCCTCAACGGCTACGGGCTGACACCCCGGGAACGCCAGATCGCCCAACTGGTCGTCCTGGGCCGCACATACGCCGAGATCGCGAACTCCCTGCACATTCGGGAGCAGACGGTCAATGACCACATGCGCAAGGTGTTCGCGAAGACCGGTGTCGGCAATCGTGTCGAACTCTGCACGGAGCTGTTCACCCGACACCACCTGCCCGTCATCACGAACCCACCGCTCTCGACCGACGGACGGCTCATGACCACGCGAGCGCGACGTTGAGTCTCGCGTGCCGACATCGATTCAAGGAGTCCCTAACGCTAACGCCGGGAGTTCGATGGCGCCGGCCAGTGGTGGAGCCGTCGACTTCGCGACCTATGCCGACTTCGGCGGAGGTGGCCCTGTCACAGGCGGGTGCTTGGATGCCTGGATGGACATGAATCCGGAGACCACGCTCAGCGCCTTGCGTGACTTCTGCGCCGAGCGTGTCGGCGTGGAACTCGCCACCCGCCTCGTCGGCCTTGCCCGCCCCGGCTTCGCGCTCACCGCAGCCGGACCCGGCGAGGCCGCGGGCCACAGCCGGTTCGGCGGCCGGGCCATGCTCGAACCGGGCACGCCCTGGCCGACCTGCGAGGGCTTCCCGCTGAGCCTGCTCGCCGTCCTCGACACCGACGCCCTGGCCCCCTGGCTCGGTGGTCTCCTCCCGCCCGGGACGGGCCTGCTCAACTTCTTCTGCCTCGACTTCGAATCCGAGCAGCGCGACCCAGTCGCCGACGCACTGATGGGCAAGTTCATCGGCAACGATCCGCAGGTGGTCAGGGTGATCGCGGCCCGCTCCGCTCACGCCGTCGAGACGGACCCGCCCTCCGGCTCGAGCGTCTTCGCGCCGGTGCAGTGGGCGGCGTCGGCCGGGTTCGCCTTTCCCGACACCTGGGACCCGGCCTGGGACCACCTCGACCTGGGCCCCGAGGCTGACGACAAGGCCAGGGCCATGCCCGGTATGTACATAGCGGACCTGTTCCCCGAGTGGGGGCAACGGCCGGGCGCGCTCGACTCCGAGGACATCGCCTTCGGCCGGCCGGTGTACCCCACCGGAAGCGGGCCATGGATGCCCGGCGGTGAGGACCCGAACGTCTACCACCATCTGCTCCAGCTCTCCGGACAGGACGAGTGGTGGATCGGCGGCGACGGCGGCTGGATGCACTGGTCCATCCCGACGGATGCGCTGCGGGCGGGCGACTTCAGCCGGGCGATCCCGACTCCGGACATCTGGTGACCACCGCCGCCGCAGGCACAGGGCTCAGCGGCCCGCCGGAAAACGATGGCGCCTGCCGCGATCGCGTCGGGCAACGGCGGCAGGTCCCGTACTCCCAGGGAGAGTACGGAAACCGGTCAGGTCATGGCATCGCGGGGCACCGCAGGACACGGCTCACCGCGCCTTTGGTCCAGACCTATTGACGCGCCCTGCCGCCGACCCTACGATCCCGACGGTCACACGGCCGCATGTCTCCACTTCACCCAGAGCCGGGCGTCACGCCCCTCCACAGCTTGCCCATGCCCATGGCACGTGGCGAGAAGGGAGCACAGCATGTTCCGTCGGAGGTTGCGTCCTCTAGGGCCGGCCGGCACCGGTCACCCTTGCACCGCCCCACGCTCAACCGTCGCGCAGCGCGTCCTCGCGGGCGCCGGCGCGGTCGCCGTGATCGGCACCGGCCTCACCCTGGTGAACTCCGGCTCGGCAGGCGCCGCCACCACCAATCTGGTGGCCAACTCCGGTTTCGAGAGCGGCCTTTCGAGCTGGACGTGCTCGGCCGGGTCCGGCGCGGCGGCCGTGACGAGCCCGGTGCACTCGGGTTCCGGCGCCCTCAAGGCCACGCCGTCCGGCCAGGACGACGCGCACTGCTCCCAGACCATCAGCGTGCAGCCCAACTCCCAGTACACGCTGAGCGCTTACGTCCAGGGTTCCTACGTCTACCTCGGCGCCACCGGGACCGGCGCGGGCAGCGACCCGTCGACGTGGACGCCGGGCAACTCCTCGTACGGCCGGCTCAGCGTCAACTTCACCACCGGCGCCAACACCACCTCGGTGACGATCTACCTGCACGGCTGGTACGGCCAACCCGCCTACTACGCCGACGACGTGGTGCTCACCGGACCCGGCGGAACCCCGACCACACCCCCCACCACCCCGTCCACAACTCCGCCGACGACACCGCCCACCACGACTCCTCCCCCCACCACGACTCCGCCGCCCACTACGACCCCGCCGGGCAGCACCTGCCCGACGAAGCCCAGGCCGTCGGGCAAGGTCCTGCAGGGCTACTGGGAGAACTGGGACGGCGCCGCCAACGGCGTCCACCCAGGCATGGGTTGGATCCCCATCACCGACAGCCGTATCGCCGCGCACGGCTACAACGTCATCAACGCCGCCTTCCCGGTGATCCTCTCCGACGGCACCGTCCAGTGGCAGGACGGCATGGACACGGGGGTCAAGGTGCCGACGCCCGCCGAGATGTGCCAGGCCAAGGCCGCGGGTGCCACGATCCTGATGTCGATCGGCGGCGCGGCGGCCGGCATCGACCTCAGCTCGCAGGCGGTCGCGGACCGGTTCGTGGCGACGATCGTGCCGATCCTCAAGCAGTACAACTTCGACGGGATCGACATCGACATCGAGACCGGCCTGTCCGGAAGCGGCAACATCAACACCCTCTCCGCCTCCCAGGCCAACCTCGAGCGCATCATCGACGGCGTGCTGTCGCAGATGCCGGCCGGATTCGGCCTGACGATGGCGCCCGAGACCGCGTACGTCACCGGCGGCAGCGTCACCTACGGCTCGATCTGGGGCGCGTACCTGCCGATCGTGAAGAAGTACGTGGACAACGGCCGCCTGTGGTGGCTCAACATGCAGTACTACAACGGCAGCATGTACGGCTGCTCCGGCGATTCGTACGAGGCCGGCACGGTCGCGGGCTTCACCGCGCAGACCACGTGCCTGAACAACGGACTGGTCGTCCAGGGCACCACGATCAAGGTGCCGTACGACAAGCAGGTCCCGGGCCTGCCGGCCCAACCCGGCGCGGGCGGTGGCTACATGGCGCCGAGCCTGGTGAGCCAGTCGTGGAACGCCTTCAGCGGCGGGCTCAAGGGCCTCATGACGTGGTCGCTGAACTGGGACGGCTCGAAGGGCTGGACGTTCGGCGACAACGTCAGGTCCCTCCAAGGCCGTTGACGCTGCCCCCACTTCCTCCCTCCCCCTTCCTCTCCCACATCGCCTGCACTCCCCCACCCCACCACTCCATGCCCGAGGGACTCCCATGCACTTTGCCAAAATGGCGGCTTCGGCCTCCGCGCTCGCCCTCGTGACCGCCGGTGCGGTCCTCGCCCTGGCCCCCGACGGCGAGGCCGCGTCGGCCGGCGTCTACTCCGTCGCCCCCTACGTCGACATGTCGAACAGCCAGGAAGGCATGCTCGACAAGGCCATCACGGGCCACAACCTCAAGGCGTACACGGCGGCCTTCGTACTCGGCTCAGGCTGCAACCAGATCTGGGGCGACACCCTCCCGATCGGCAACGACTCCTACACCGACCCGCTGATCGCCAAGGCGAAGTCCGAGGGCGCGTCCGTGATCATCTCCTCGGGCGGCGCGAGCGGCCTGCCGCTGGCCTGGACGTGTACGACCCAGAGCTCGATCGACGCCGGGTACCAGGCCCTGATCAACGACTACGGCGTCACGCAGCTGGACTTCGACGTCGAGGGCGCCGCGGTGGCGGACACCGCCGCCGCAGCACGCCAGATGCAGGCGATGAAGGACCTCAAGGCGTCCAACCCGAGCCTGCAGTTCTCCATGACCCTGCCGGTCCTGGCGAGCGGGCTGACCAACGACGGCGTCAACATCCTCAAGGCCGCGAAGAACGCGGGCATCAAGATCGACGTGGTCAACATCATGACCATGGACTACTACTCGGGCACCGGGACCGAGATGGGCCAGGGCTCGATCGCCGCCGCGCAGGCGACGCTGGCCCAGATGCAGTCGGTCGACTCGAGCTACACGTACGCGAACCTCGGGATCACCCCGATGATCGGCAAGAACGACGACGGCTCGACGTTCACGCTGGCGGACGCGGCGACCGTGGAGAACTTCGCCGAACAACACGGCGTCGGACGGCTGGCGTTCTGGTCGATCAACCGCGACCAGCCGTGCAGCGGAAGCGCCAACTCGCTGTCGACATGCAGCGAGATCAGCCAGAGCAGCCTGGCGTTCACCGACGCGTTCATGGCGTACGCGGGGGGCTCGGGAACGTCGGGTGGTACGACGTCGGGCGGTACGACGACAGGGGGAACGACGTCCGGCGGCACGACGAGCGGCGGGACCACAACGGGTGGCACGACGAGCGGCGGGACCAGTGGCGGCTCGACCTGCACCATCGCCGCGTGGAACTCCTCGCAGGTCTACACCGGCGGCAACACGGTCTCGTGGAACGGCCACAACTGGAAGGCCAAGTGGTGGACGCAGGGCGAGGAGCCCGGAACCACCGGAGAGTGGGGCGTCTGGCAGGACCTCGGCTCCTGCTGAACCCCGCGCGCTCTGCACGCCGAGCCGGCCTGGCCCCGCTTCCGGGGCCGGGCCGGCCTCGTCCGCGCACGACGCCGGCCGACGAGGCAGAAGCGGGCCGTGCCCTGGGCGGCTCGCTCCGCGCCCTGCGCGCGGCACGGCCCCGGCCGGGCCTGGCGGACGGTCTCGGGTGTTCGTGGCCTGGAAGTCGGTGAGCGACTAAGAAGGGCACCCCCCACTGTCGGCGTGCAGCGCCAGTACAACGGCTCTCACGCGGGTGTGCCTTCAGCGGGGCACGGAGCCAAAACTGCCAACCGCTGATGGGCGGCTGCTCTACCTCATGGCTGAGGACCAGATCTCGGACCGGCCGAACGCAGTCCTGACGTCCGCTTGGGCCATGCAGCCGGATACGGGAGCCGTCCACCACATTCAGCCGGACGGCGAGCCGTGGTTCGCCAGCTCCTCTGTCGTCCTCTGGAGTCAGTGCCTCCACCACTAAGGGTTGCGTGTCGATACCTGCGATCTGCTCCTCAACGCGGACGACCACGAGGAAGACGCTGTCCTGGCAGAGTTGGAAGAGCCGGCCGCCGACTGAAGGAGTGCGACCCGTCAGCGTTCGAGGGATACCAGGGATACATCTGGCCTGAGTTCCTTGCTTTGGCAAAAGCTGTGTTCACCTGACGTCACTATGATCCGTAATTCACACCATCGGGATCACTGAGGCGAGGGCATGCAAGCGCTGACGCTGAGCTACGTGCCGGAGAGCGACGACATCGCGGAATTGGCTGCCAACTCCCCCACATGGCGCCGCTCACGCAACAGAGCGTTGGTCAATTCAGGGGTGAGCCTGGCGCTGACGGTGATCTTCGGCGCGCCCTGGACAAGCTCCGGCTATCCGCCTGACACCTCGCTCATCACGTTGGTCTGCGCGGTGATGTTCGTGGGCTACAGCTACCGGGTAATCGCGCTCTCCTCGCGTTGGGGCCTCCGCCGCAGCGCACGCAGGGTCTGGAACCGTTCTTCTACCTTGCGGCGGCTTCACGAGGAGGTGATCACCGAGGAAGCTCTGACCGTGAGCACAGAAGGCGTTACGCATACTTACGCCTGGTCGACGTTCAGTGAGTTGGTGGAGTACGACCGCCAGTTCGTACTGATGGACCACTCAGGCAAACCCTCTGTCGCTCTGCCCAAGCGTGGGCTGTCGGACCCGTCACTCATTCCAGTGTGCCGCCGCGTTCTCAGCAACTGCCTTGAGGGTGCGGGACACCAGCGAAACACAGCAACCATGGAGACCCCAGCCGACCGCCGGCAGTCCCTGTCGACCGACTGACCAGCAGGACAGAACTCAGGGGCCGCTACCCCTAGTTCCTATCGAGCGGCCCAAGTCGCGGTACCGAACCGTGCCACTCTCGTGCCAGAACGGACAGGGACTCACGGGGGAACCGTGGTCCACAGGGGTGAGTTCGACCCGCCCTACCGATAGTAGGGAATCCACTGGTCACGCACGTGATCGCCCAACCCTACGAGGTCTTTGCATGGCCCATGCGCTCAGACTACGGACGGCACCGGCCAGACTCCACAGGATTCCGTGAACGGGACAGGCGTGCCACACCCGTGCCGGGCGCGAGGGTACCGAACGGGAAAAGTCGGACGAACGACGTCGTGTCCCCTGCGTGTCCGGTCAGATGGCGAACGGCGGGGAATAACGGGGAACGTTGGCAAGCCCCCCAGGAATGTCCAGGTCAGCGTCTCGCCAGCTCAGCGGTCATCCGCATACGCACTCTTCCGCACCGGCTACGCGGGGTTCGATTCCTGACGCCCGCTCAGAACGCCGAAGGCCCGGGCAAGAGGTTGTTTCCCTCTCCCTGGGCCTTCAGCCGTTCCTGGTACAGGTTCAAGCCTGCGGCAGCGCGCTCAGCGCTTGAAGGAGCCCTTGGTCTGTTCCTTCGCGCCCCGCATCTTGCCTCGTGCTTCGAGAGCGGCGCCTTTCGCCGCGAGGGTTTCCTTGTGCACCGCGTGGGCCGCCGTCCGCACGGTCTTTCCGACGATCTGTTCGGCCTTTGCCTTGGCCCGTTCTCCGGCGCTCATCTCCGTACCTCCGTAGGTCTCACTGGTCGTGTGCCCCTTGAGGCAGGGATGAAGCCACCCTTGTCGGACGCGTTGGTAAGGGGCGATCGATGTCCCCACGGAACCGACGGAGAGGGGTTTCAGGTCCGCTCCCACCTGGGTGATCGCCTCGATGCCGTCGTGGCGGCGGCACGTATCGCCATGGACGGTCTGCTCGGAGTGAGGGGCTCGGAACGGTGACAGTGGTAGCTCACAGCCGGATGGCCGTCCGACGTCGCTCAGTGGCGACCACTGACGCCTACTAACGACAGTCGTAGGAAGAGCCGAGGTGACGCCGGCCCAACTGCGGATGCGGGAGCCGAGGATTGCCGACATCGAACGAGCGGAGGCGGACCCCTCACCGAAGGTCCGCGCTTTTCCTGGGAGCGGGGCCCGGCGAAGGCGGATCAGGCGCGCAGGGTGACGCCGAAACGTGTCCTCATCCGCCGCAGTTCCCACAGCGAGACGGCGGTCAGCGACAGCGGCCCGCCCAGCGCGGAGCAGAACTGGACGACGGGCGGGCCCGCCGGCATGCCGTCGCCGATCAGGCTGAAGGCCGCGAACACCCACACCAGGGTCATGGTGAGCACGGGCGGCAGCATCGGGTGGACCTGGGCGCTGTTGAAGGCACTGCGGGCCGAGTACAGCGACGCCATGAAGAAGAAGGGAAGGCCCCACACGATCACGATCAGCGAGGCGACGGCCAGTACGTACTCCCACCAGCTCTTCCCGTCGTCGGCGTTGACGGTCAGGGCCGTCGGGACGAGGATCCCGCCGATCACGACCAACGTCAGCACGTACCAGCCGACCGCCTTGAGCGGAGCGCGCAGCCGGGAGCGCAGATGCGGCCGCAGGTGCGGGGGCGCGTAGTAGATGAATCCGATGATGACCAGGGGCGCGGCGATGATCAGCACGAACGGGGCGACGATGAGTTGGGCGGCACCGCCGTACGCCGCGTCCTCCCAGCGGTTCGGTTCCACGTTGTAGGCGAGGATCAGGGCGATGGTGGCGGCGGCACCGAGCACCGTACGGGCCAACTGGACGCGGTCCACGGTGCGGTCCTCGATCCGGCCGTCGCCCTCCTGCGCGAAGAGCCTGGTGGCAACGCGGTGCGCGGAGCGCAGGATCGCGCCGACGAGCCCGAAGGGAGAGCCCAACGACAGGCAGCCGCGGCGGCGCCGGGCGGCGGGCCTCGTGGGCTGGGGGACGTAGGGGTACGCAGGTTGGTTCGGGTACGGGTACGGGCCCGGATTCGGTGGTGGCGGACCGTACGGGCCTCCCTGCGGTGGTCCGTAGGGAGCGCCCCAGCCGCCCTGGCCTCCCGGTCCGTTGCCGCCCGGCTGGCCCGGGCCGTTTCCCGGCCCCCATCCCCCCGTAGCCATGCCACTCCCCGTTCGCTTTCGGCCAGTTGGTGTACGTCCTGTGGTGCCAGGCGGAGTGTAGTGGCACCACAGGTGACAGAGGCAGCGCTCGTTGCCGGTCGCGCTTGCAGAAGCTCGTGAACCGGCTCTGAACGCGACGACTCATAGGCCACATGTCCGTGACGGGGAGTCGGAGCGTTTGGCTTTGTTCACGACAACCGGGTTTTCGTGAACAAAGCCAGGCCCTTCCATTGCTGTTCGCCGTCAGTCAATCGAGGCGTTTGACAGCGAATCCAGTCGTTCAGGCTTCCTTGTTCAGCGAACCTGGTCGCTCTTCGGCCCGATGGATGCCTTTGATCCTGGTCGGAGTTCCGTCCGGGGCGAACGAGTCGTGAAAGGTGAAGGCGTGCGGCGCGGTGCCGTGGTCGTGGAGGTGCTCCAGCCTGGAAACCCCGTCCCGCCAGGTGGGTATCACGCCGTCGGAGACCCACCAGAACACGTGATTTGGGTGCCCTGTCCTCTCGAACCAGTCGTAACGCCTGTTCAGCGCCTCACGGTGCAGACCGGTGTAGACGGCGTCGAAGGCCGAGCCCAGGTCGGTCCAGAGTGAGAGAGTCGCGGCCAGGGCGGTCGTTTCCACTGTACGGCCCTTGCCGTACCAAGGCGGTACGGCGAACTCTCCCCATGCACCCCAGTCCGCCTCGAAGAGCATGCCCCGGTCACCGTCTACCGCTTCAGCACGAGCGAGGTACCCGGGGTGCTGACTCATCTTCCGGTAGACGGCTTCACCAATGTCGTAGAACTCGCGCGTGAGAGGTGCGGGATCGGCGAGAGGTGACTTCAGGACGCCGAATGTGTACAGAGCAAGATGGGGCATGCGTCTCTCCCTGGTTGGGGCTGCCTGGCGTGGACCCGGTTCGGTTGCTTGCGCATGGGGGCGATGGTTCGTGGGGCATGACCGACTCATCCCGTCGCGGCCGGCCCGGCCTCAAGGAACCCCTGTGCGACCGTGGCGACCACCGAAGACCAGATGAAGGTAGCTGCCCCTGCGAGCCATGTCGAAGTTGCAATTTCCCTGTCCAAGTGGCCTCTTGCACAGGTCCTTGCGGGAACTGCGGCGATAGCACTGCCTGCCTCCGTGCTCCGTGGAAGTCCGCATCGGCCCATCAAATGCCGAGAAACAGCATCGACGGCCCCGCTCGAGCCGGTGCGCCGGGGCGACGCCAGCGGCGCAACTCTCGCGGCTAACCCCCGTGCTCGCGGAACTACGGTCGCGAGCTTCCCGCTGAAGCGGCCGGGCAGCACGCGCAGCAAGGCCCACGCGCGCCTGATCGGTCGGCTCAGCCGCCAGCGTGGCTGACTGTCGTCGGGTGAGGCACAGACGATCCCCGAGGCGCCGTCCTCACAGGCAGAGGGCACCCCATGAGGGAACGGACCGGTTCAGTCGTCGCCCCAACCGCGGAACGTCCCTGTACCGTCAGCTGCATCGGCGAAGTCGGCAAAGTCCATGTTGGCGATGCTCAGATTGGCGGAAATCTCGGGGTACCACCGGGCCGGGACCCGGAATGTCCGTCCAGGTTCGTCGTAGAGGTCGACGGCCAGGAGCGGAGACGAAGGGTCGGTCATCGTGGTCGCATCCGCGAGGAACACGTAGGTGAGCCTGTCGTCTTCCTCGGTGGCGGCCTCCTCGTCGATCAGCGCCTGGATGCTCACGTCGGTGAAGCGGGAATCACTGACGTACGTGGCGTGTGGATAGCCGTCTGCCGCGTCGATCGCTGCTTGTACTGCGGACCAGGCCGCGTCATCGCTGAAGTCGGTTCGCAGGACCGTCGAGGTCAGATCCTTTGGTGCAGGCAGGGGCATGCCGGCCATCCTGTCACCTGCAAGAGCCGTTGGAGCCGGGCCGCCCGTGGGCCGTACGAGGGCGCTCGACGACGACCAACGCTGACAAACACCGCCAGCTAAGTCGCAGGTCGCAGCGTTGATCGACTGCACGGGCACAGATCAGAGACGGAGCAGATCAGGGAGTGATCTCGTCCGTCACGACACCGTGTTTCTCCAGCCACGTCGTCTGGTCCGACGCCGGTGTCGTTACCACCGCCGGCGCCTCGGTCAAGAGGCGCCGGAGAAAACGAGGAACCCGGAGTATCCACGGATGATCCCAGTCCTCCCTGAGCAAAAGATCCGCCTGTTCGACCTCCCCGGTCAGCGGCGGCGGGACGCGGCCCGCTCCGCCTGCCGACGCAGGGCAGCGACTCGCGCCGGGCGTCGGCGCGGTGCCGGAACCGGCCGGTTGCGTACCGCCGGCAAGGGTGCCGGGCGGGTGCTGCCGGCGTTCTCTTGACCGGACAGGACGAAGAGCGCCGCCACGAGGGTCGCCGCCAGCAGGAGGACCAGGTCGACCCATGCGACCCAGTTCCAGCCGTCCTTCCGGCTCGTCTCGTAGGGCGCGGCGACGTCGATGAGGAGGAGGTAGCCGAAGGCCAGGTACCGGACGTGCCTCTTCTTCGATGCGGTGTCCGCGAGGAAGGAGACGGCCACGACGAGGAGGATAGGAAGGTTGATGTACCAAGGCGCGTGCGGCGCCAGCAGGATGAACACTGCAGCCGTGAAAACTGTGAACACCTGCTATCCCCCGTAACTCGATCGACAGGACCCTAGCATCGGCTGCTTTACGCCCAAGTGGGCTGGCACTAACTGGCTCTAACAAAAGGCTGTTGATCATGTGACTGTCGGCTTGTCCGCTCGTTGATGTGGTCGTGGGGATGAG